>NZ_JBLWIG010000001.1:134844-1397424 GCF_048381605.1 Microbacterium sp. S1037 | reverse complement strand
GCCCTCGCCGGGGATGTAGGCGGTGACCTCGGTGCCGTTGCGCAGCTTCACGCGGGCGACCTTGCGCATGGCCGAGTTCGGCTTCTTGGGGGTCGTGGTGTACACGCGGGTGCACACGCCGGCCTGCTGGGGGTTCGACTTCAGCGCGGGAGCCTTGGTCTTCGAGACCTTCGGCGAGCGGCCCTTGCGAACCAACTGCTGAATGGTTGGCACGTTCTCTCCTTGTTTGGCCGGACGGTTCCTCTCGGACCGTCCGGGGTGCTGCACGGTGACAGCGGTCGTGTCTCCCCCGACACTTCGCGCATCTTGCGATTCGTGACGTGTCGGGCTCACGTGTGATCCACCGCACGTCAGAATGATCGGACGCGGTTTGTGGTGGATATGCCGTGGGGGCGACCTGTTCGCAGATCGATCCCTGAGATGGTGCGAGCGTTGATCCGCACCCCCTGCCCGAAGGCATGACGCACGGCGCGCGTGAACGCACACCCGATCAATGATACGTGGTGTTCGGGGGTGCGGGCAAACGTGAGGCGATCTCGCAGCGCACGGTGCGCGACCGTCCGCGAGATCGCCGCGCTCAGCGGACGAGCGCGATGAAAACGGCCAGGGCTCCCGCGATCACGGCGACGGTCGCTCCGCCGATGAGGAGCGGGGCGAGGGCGCCGCGACGCGAGGATCGGGCGCGCACGAGCGCGGGATCGCGCTCGGGGCCGCCCCTCGGTGCGGGCGCGCTGCGCGGCACGCGAACGGCGTCCTCGATGCGAGGCCGGTACGTCTCGGCAGCGTCGGGGTCGGGGACCCGCGCGGGTCGCGGGGCGGTCTGTGCTTCGTCGACCGCGGCGGCGAGCGGGCGCGAGGGAGCGGCTCGCGACGGGATGGCCTCGCGTGATCCGCGGGCGCCGGGCGCGGTGTCGTCATCGCCCTGCACGGGCCGGGGCGAGCGCACGGTCTCGGCGACGGAGGCGCGAGGGCGCGGGGCGGTGTCGTCATCCGCGGACGAGCCGCGTTCGGAGCGGACCGTCTCCTCGACGACCGCGCGGGAACCCGGCGCGGTGTCGTCGATCACCTCCGCGACGGGGGGCGTTCCCTCGCGCCGCCGGGCGTGATCCGCGCGAACGGTGTCGTCGTCTCCGCGGCGCCGGGCGATCAGGGTGTCGTCGTCGGCGCCCCCGGAACGGCGGCGACGGGCGACGACCGTCTCGTCGGCGTCATCCTCCTCGGAGGTGCCATCCTCCTCGGAGTCGACGGGCGACGTCGGCCAGGACCGGAGTCGGCCCGCCCAGAGCGTCACCTCGTCCGGGTCGTCCGGCTTGTCGTAGGGACCGCTCACGCGTCCCTCCGGGAAAGTCGCACCTCCGCGTCACCCAGGAAGAACCGCTCACCGGCTTCGATCTCCTCCCCCGGAGGCGCCTCGATCTCGGTGCCCATGAGGGTGGCGAACAGGACTCCGTTCGTCGAGTCCAGGTCGGTGACGAACCACGTTTCACCGCGGAGTTGGAGTCGCGCGTGGGTCTTGGACACCGTGCGTGTCTCATCGGTGATCGCCACGAGCTGCGCGTCGGGGAATGCGGTGTCGGCGGCGGGACGGCGACCCACGATGACCACGGACGACGTGAGGTCGATCGGGTCTCCGCTGGGCGGGACGAGCGCCCACGGGATGCGGCGTCGACGAGCCACGACCGTGCGATCCAGGGCGTCGAGGTCGTCGTCGCCGTCCGGGTCGGCGGCGAACTCCGGCTGCGTGTACAGCGCGGCGACCGAGGTGCGCGCGGAGCGGGGGGCGCCGGCATCCGGAGCACCGGAGACCGCCGAAACCGCCTCGGACAGCTCGGGGAACTCGTCCGGGGTCGCCTCGGCGTCGGAGGCGGGCGCCTCGGACTCCGGCGACGCCTCGGGGGCGGGACGCGTGAGGGGAGAATCCGACACCGGGGTATCGACGACCTCTGCCCGGCGCGGCGGGGCCCACGGCTCCGGCTGCGGGAACGTCTGCGCGGCGCGCGGCGCGGGCTCGACCTCGGGCTCCGCCGGCGCGTGGGGCGCCGCGGCGGCGCCCCGCCCGCGGAAGGGCAGACCCGGGGTCAGGGGGACCGTGGGCTGGAAGCCGTTGTCGTCGGGGTCGGACGGGGCGGGCGCCGCATCGGCGGTGCTACGACGCGGAGCGGGCTCGTTCGCGTCGGCGCGAAGGGCATCGAGGACGTCGAACACGGACGTCGGGGGCGCGGCATCCGGAGCACGGTCCTGCGCGCGGGACGAGGCGGGGCGCTCCGACAGCGGGACGTCGTCGTCGTGACGGGACGGCGCCCAATCCACGGCCGAGGGCACGGCGTCCGACAGGGAGCCGGAGGGCGCGGCGAAGGGGAGCACGACGGGCTCGGAGCGGGGTGAATCGTCGTCGGTTGCCGCGGCGGGCGGCTCGGGCGTCCAGCCTCCGACGAGGGGCACGTAGGGACCGGCGAAGTCCTGGCCGCGTCGCGACGGGGCGGAGTTCTCGTCGATCGCGGACGAGCGGATCGCCTCGTGCCCGTACCAGCGCGCGGAGCCGAACCCGAGAACACTCGCCCACACGACCTGCACGAGAACGCCGAGCACGGTCGTCCCGGCCCCGCGGTCGAATCCGACGCTGATGCGGTGCACCGCGACGATGAAGACGATCACGAACGCGATCCCGCCGAACAGCGGCACGAGGTTCAGGAGGACGAGCCAGGGCGAGAAGCCGCCGAGCTTCAGGATCGTGGCGAGGTTCACCACCGGGACCCAGGCCTTCCACGACGGCTCGCCGGTCTTGGCGAACATCGCCGACAGCGCCAGGGCGTACCAGACGTAGACGATGACGAACAGGACGGCGGTGGACAGCCCGAGGATGGCGCCGGTGGAATCGTTCATGTCGTGTCGCGCCGCCGTGGGGCGGGGCGCTTCCCCCTCTCGTCGCGGTGCGGCGGCCGTCGGCGCGTGGGGCGCGGGGCGAGGAACCGCAGGAACGATCTCAACGATACGGCCGCGAGCAGCCGCCGCCATCCGCCGCGCTGACGCGTGAGCGCGCGGCGTTCGGCATCGACGATCCTCCAGAACGCCGTGGCCTCGTCGGCCGTGACGGTCCGGGACGAGAAGACCGCGCGGTCGGCCTCGTCCGCGAGACGTTCGCCCCCGGCCGTGCCCCACGCCGAGATGAGCTCTCGGCGGGTGGATGCCGGCGGGAGTTCGCGACCCGCGTCCACACCGGCATCGACGTACTCGTCCCACCCGCCGGCGATCGCCGCTCGCGGGTCGGGATCGCGACGGCGGCCGCGACGACGGATCACCTTCGCGATCACCACCGCGAGGAACGGGCCGAACAGCACCAGGACGACGAGAAGCGAAAGCCCGGTGACCCGCAGGATCGGCCACAGCCAGGCGAGATCGAGACCGTCGTCCGCACGGTTCTCATCGTTGAGGGTGTTGTCCTCCTGCAACGGAGCCGGCGGAACGACATCGTCGACCGTGTCGGGGCGCACCTCGGTCACGTTCTCGGGGTCGCGCTGCTCGGTGACCTCGAGGCTCGGCGATTGCTCCCGCTGCGGGGTGACGTCGATCGCCGCCCACTGTCCGTCGGTGCCCTGCACCTCGGTCCACGCGCTGAGGTCTTCGGCGCGACATGTTCCGGCGTCGCACGTCGGGAGCGCGGGATCGGCGGACGCCAGGCGCGCGCCGACCACGACGCGCGCGGGGAAACCCAGCTCGTGGGCGATCAGGGCGACGGCGACAGCGAACTGCTCGTCGTCGCCGACGGCGGCGACATAGTTTCCGGATGCCTTGGCACGAGGGTCGTCCTCCCGATCGAGCAGGCGCTGGAACATCGTCTCGATGCGGGCCAGGGAATGGCCGGACGCGCTCGGCTGCACCTGATAGCCCGAGAGATCGGCCGCCCACTTCGGGGGTGCGGAGCCGGCGGCCGGTGCCAGTCCGTGGCTGAGGTACCCGCGCTCCCGCAGCAGCTGCACGAGGGAAGCGAGAGCCGTCCCGCCGTCGCCGGTCGCGTGCTCGTCGACCCACCGGCGTAGGTTCTCGCCGCCCGAGACACCGCCGGGAGCACCGGGAGGGGTGAGGCTCGCGATGTCGACCGCGGCCGTCTCGGTCCCCGTCACCCGGTAGCGGTCGCCCGGCTCGAGCCCGCCGTCGGCGATCTGCACGCCCGCCTCTGCGGCGGAACTGTAGTAGAACCGGTCGGCCAGCTGGTTCGCCCGGTCGCCGGCGAAGGTGGCTTGGACGAGGCTTCCCGCCGTCGGCATCCAGATTCCGCCGAGGTCGCCGATCTCGATCTCGGCGTCGATCGGACGCCCCTCCCCCGACGGCAGGCGCGACGGGACGCGGACGAAACGCCCCTCGCCCGTGCCCGAGGAGCGGAAGATCTCGCCGTCGTAGGAGTCGAGGGTCGCGACGCGGATGCGGTCGGGCAGGGCGCCGTCGCCGCTCACCTGGAACAGCACGTCGTCGACGCGGGCGTCCGAGAACATCGCCCGGTACGACGACAGCGGACTCACCGCCTCCGCGATCTGCCGCTCCGGGCCCGTGGCCGACCGCAGCACGTGCCGGTCGGCGTCGGCAGCCGCCCACGGGACCACGGCGACGGTCGCGAGAGCGGCGACGAGGATCATGCCCGCCCCGGTGAGGGCGCGACGCCGATCCGTGCGCGATCGCCGCGTGCTCGGCGCGACCGTCGCCAAAGCGGTGGCGCGACGGAGTGACCGGACCCGCTCGTCGTGGGCCCGCCACGCGAGCCAGAGCACCGCGGAGAGCAGCGCCGCCAGCCCCACCGCGGTCTCGATCGGTGTGGGCAGCGACAGCGGCCCCCACACGAGGGGGGAGCTCGGGGACGTCCGGCCGAAGAACAGACCGAACCCGGTCATGAGCAACCCGCTCACGACGGCGCCCGTCGATCGCCGATCAGTCCGCACGGCGAGGGAGAGCGTGATCACCGTGCCGACGAGGAAGACCACGAGGGCGGGCACGAGCAGGTTGCGGTAGTCGCCCACCGGGAGGTCGACGGTGACCAGGTCCTTCCAGGCCACGAGGACGCCCGCGGATGCCTCGCCGATCCCCCGCAGGATCTCGAGTGGCGCCCCGAGCCGCGACGGGACGGCGAGCGGCACGCACAGCACGAGGAACGCGACGACCGTCGCGGCCGCCGTGATCCACCCACCGCCTCGGCGCCAGGTCACGAGCGCGACGATCAGCGCCGCCGCGAACGCGGACACGACCACGAGCACGAGGAAGGACCACGAGGCGTAGACCGGCCAGGCGGCGACGGCGGCGAGCGCGACCGTCACGAGCGTGTAGAGCGCGGCGGCGACGACGCGCCCCGGATGCCGGGCGGCGGTCACGAGGTCGCTCCCCGCACGAGGAGCCCGGAGAGATCGTCGAGGGTGCCGATGGTCAGGACGGTCAGGCCGGCGATGCTCTGCATGCGCGGGTGCGCACGCTCGTCGCACACGACGGCCGCGACTGCGGTGTCGGCGGGGAAGGCCAGCGCGGCCTGACGCAGGTGCGCGACGGGAACGCGGGAGCCGACGACGACGAATGCGATCGAAAGACGCTCGTTCGATTCGGAGGCCAGGCGGCAGACGTCGGAGACCGGCATGGTGTTGTCATAGCGCTCGAGGGCGCTGAATCCGTCGAGCATCTGTCGCGGAGTGACCGTCGGCACGTGACGGATCGCGCGCAGACGGCCCTTGACGACGCGCGGGATCTCGGAGCCCGTGACGATGTCGATGTCGCGGGCGTCGCGGACGGCGCGGAGCCCGAGCGACGCCGCGGCGGCCACGGCGAGCTCGTACTCGTCGGCGTCGAGGTACTCCTGCGAGGCGGCTCCGAGAACGACGGCCATGCGGGAGCGGCGCGATTCCTCGTACTGACGGACCATCAGTCGGCCGGTCTTGGCCGTGGACTTCCAGTGGACCTGCCGCTGCGAGTCGCCCGGCGCGTACTCGCGGATGGCGTGGAACGACATGTCGGCGTCGACGAGGCGACGGGTCGCGTTGCCCTCGAGGTCGCGCACGAGACCGGCGCTCGTGGAGGGAAGGGTGACCGTGCGGGGGTGGACGAACAACTCGTGCGCGTCGTCGAAGTCGTGCTCCCGGCGCAGGAGCCCGACGGGATCGCTGCGGACGGTCGTGACCGGACCGACGCGGACGATGCCGCGCGGCAGCGGCGGGATCTCGAGCGCCTCGGTGACGCTCTGCCCCGGACGAAGGAGCGGGACCCCGAACTCCACGAGGCCCTGCCCGACGGGGATGTCGAGGCGCCCGGGGAGTGCGACACGCGAGCTCTCGTTGCGCACGACGATCTCGCCCGTCACACCGTGACCGGCCACGACGCGCTCACGCGCGAGGGTCAGATCGACGGCGTACGCGCGGGCGCCGAAGAGGAACGGCACGCTCATGAGCAGCAGAAGGAATGCGGCGCTGCCGGCGACCATCCACTCGACCCAGCCGAAGACGACGCCGAGCAGCAGTCCCCCCGTCGCGGCGAGCGTCACGACGGCGCCCGCCGGGCGCACGGTGCGCCCCGCCCATCGCGTCGCCGTGACGGCGGCATCCGTCGTGACGCGCCACGCCTCGGCGACGCGCACGACGGCGCGCACGATCCGCCGCTCGCGCCGCGTCGAGGTGGACGTGATCGAGGTGCGCGAGCCGGTGACGGCCGTGCCGGCGGACGTGCGCGTCAACCGCGACTCGGTGAGGTTCACCTCCGGCATGGGCGGATTCCCCTCGGAAGGGAGGTCATCGCGCGCGCTCGCTCTCGCGCTGCGTGGGCGGTGCGACGTCGAGGAGCACCTGCCCGATGACCGCCTCCGCGGTCACCCCGTCGAACTCAGCCTCGGGGTGCAGGATGAGCCGGTGCGAGAGCACCGCCACAGCGAGCGCCTTCACATCGTCGGGGGTCGCGTACGTGCGTCCCTGCGCGGCGGCGCGGGTACGGGTGGCCCGGGTGAGGGCCAACGCCCCGCGGATGCTGACGCCGAGGCGCACCTCGTCGGCGGAGCGCGTGGCATCCACGAGCCGGGCGATGTAGTCGAGGACGAGGGCGTCCACGTACACGGTGGCCGCGAGGTCGGCCATTCCGACGAGAGCCTGCGGGGTGACGATCGGGCGGAGGTCTGCCGTCGAGACCGCGGCTCCGTCGAGGATGCGCACGGTGGCGGCGTGATCGGGGTAACCGAGCGAGGTCCGCAGGAGGAAGCGGTCGAGCTGCGCCTCGGGGAGGCGATACGTGCCGGCCTGCTCGACCGGGTTCTGCGTCGCGAGGACGAGGAAGGGCACGCCGACCTCGCGCGACACTCCGTCGATGGTGACGCGCCCCTCTTCCATGACCTCGAGCAGGGCCGACTGCGTCTTCGGGCTCGCCCGGTTGATCTCGTCGGCGAGCACGATGTTGGCGAAGACGGGCCCGGCGTGGAACTCGAATCGCCCCGTCTTCTGGTCGTACACCGTGATGCCGGTGATGTCGCCCGGCAGCAGGTCGGGTGTGAACTGGATGCGGGTGTTCGTCCCCTGCGCGGACTGGGCGACCGCGCGCGCGAGCGAGGTCTTCCCGGTACCCGGCACGTCCTCGAGGAGGACATGCCCGTCGCTCAGCATCGCGGTCAGCACGAGCTCGACCACGTGCCTCTTACCGAGCACGGCGCGCTCGACGTTGTCGGCGATCTGCGAGAACGTCTGCGCGAACCAGGTCGCCTGCTCCTGGGTGATCGTCATGTCGGTGGGTCTCTCTCTGGGGGATGGATGCCGGGGGCGGGGCTACGCGGGGGTCGAGGCTTCGCGGGTCAGGGCTTGGCGGGTCAGGGCTTCGTCGGGTCAGGGCTTCGTCGGGTCAGGGCTTCGTGGGCGTTCCGGGCGAGCACGAGCCCGACACGGTGAGCGTCGCCGCGTCGAGTCCCCACCCCTGGGCGGACCAGTCGACGGTGACGACGACATTCTCGACGCGCTCCGCGCCCACGGGGACACGATCGCTGCCGTCGGCGCGGGGCACGACCGCGCCCTTCGCGTCGCGGAACACCGCCTGAGAGGTGTCGACATCCAACGACGCCTTGTCGTTGCTGGAGCTGCGTGAGATGTCGAGCTTGTCGCCGGCGACGCACGAACGCACGGAGGCGGAAGCCTGCACCTGATAGGGCGCGCTGCCGTCGGCGGGAGCGACGCGACCCGTCTCGGACTTCGTGCCCCACAACTCGTGCTCGAAGTAGACGCCGATACCCGGGTCGCTGTCGAAGACCGTCGACCTGTTGTTCTCGAAATTCGTGTACACGGGCACGTTGTTGCGCGGAGGCTTGCTACCGGCCTGGATCGTTTCGTCGATCCGCCAGCGCGCGATGGCGCGACCGCCATCACGATCGAGAATCGGCTCCGCGTCGACGCGGAACGTGTACCCCTGCGGCGCCGCGCGATCCTGATCGACCCGCTTCGTGTCGGTCACGGGGGCGGCCGAGCCGTACGTCTTGCCCTGGTAGACCGAGTCGACGCAGGCGGTGAAGGTGTACTCCTCGCCGTCCTTCTTGCCGGGAAACTCACGCCGTGCGCCGTCATCGCCCGTCCGGCAGGTCGTCCCCTCGACGACGCCGAAGCGCAGCTCGGAATCAGTGCCGTTCGGATCGGCGGTCGCCTGGGCCACGATCGTCGCCGACCCGTCGGACGCCGTGCGCGAGGTGAGGGTCAACGCGAGCCCGGTCGGCTTGCCCACGCCGTGGGCGCGGAAGGTCAGGACGCCACCCTCGACCGAGCCGCCGAGGCCGGCGGGGACGTCGAAGCGCGACAGCGGCGTGACGCGGACTTCCGTCGACGCGTTGCTGCCGACGCGGAAGCCCTTGATCGGCACGTCCTGCTGGTTGCGCCCGACCGAGACGGTCTGCGTCTCGCCCGTGCTGCTCCGGATCTGGAGAGACCCCGTCTCGGCGGCATCCACTCCTCGCACGAGGAGGTCGACGACGTTGCCGGCCCCGTCGTCCGTGACGGTCGGGGTCCAGTCCACGCTGTCGGGCCGCGGCGGCGGGTCGTACGCCCACGCGGTCGTGCGCACCGATCCGCGGGACTCCCCCACGTCGTTGACGGCGGTGACGACGTACTCGCGCTGGTCGCCGTTCGGCGCGGCGATGGCGGGGCAGCCGCCGTCCGGCGCGCAGCGGGCGACGATGTCGCCGCGGTATCGCACCACGAAGCCGGTCAGCGCTGGGTATGCGCGCCGCGCCTCACCCGCGTCGACGCGGAGCGTGAGCGAGCCGTCGGCGTACGCGGACTGGCGGACGCTCGCCGGGGTGCGCGGGTAGCCCTGGAGGTCGAGCACGACGCGCGCGTCGCGGGGACCCGCGGTGCTGCGCCCCTGGGCGTCGCGCAGGGTCACGCTGGCCGCACAGGTCGCGCCGGGGGCGTCGCCGGTCCAGGATGCCGCGATGCTCGTCGCCGAAGCCACCGCGAAGCTCACGCCCGTGCAGGTTCCCGTCGACCGGACGCCGACGACCTCGAGCGGTGTGCGTGGGAGCGGGTTGACCTCTCCGTCGGCGCCGACCACCTCGATCGTGCACGAGGAACCGTCGGCCTGCGAGCACTGGCGGGAGGTCGTGCCACCCTGCGGGAGGGTCGACGGAGCTGCACCCACGCGCAGGAGGAGACGGGCGGGAGCCACCGCGTTGTGACTCGTCACCGTGATGATCGCCGCGTTCTCGGTTCCCGGAACGGCACGGTCGGCACCGGTCACGGTGACGGTCGAGCCGTCGAGCGTGACGGACGAGAACGCCGACCCCGAGTACTCGAGCGCGTAGCGGATGCTGTTCCAGTCCTCGCGGCCCAGCTGCCACGAGGTCATGTTGCGCAGGTCGAAGGTCGCGGTCTCGCCCGGCCCGACCGTGAGCGAGCCGGGGCGGAGCTCGGGCTGCGGGTCGCGCGCCACGATGCCGATCGGGACGGAGAGGAGCGTCCACTCCTGCGTCCCCGCGATGCGCACCGGAACGATGCAGGCATCGGCCCACGGTGACCCTGTCCCGGCTTCGTAGGTCACCCGGGAGCCCGACACCGTGCAGCGCGCCTCCGCGCGCGCGCCGGTCGTGGTGGCCTCGCTGCCGACCTCGAGGGTGGCGCGCCGAGGAAGGGCGACGAGGGATGCCATGTCGAAGTCGACCGACGACAGCTCGTCGACGCGCTGCGCCGAGTTGGGACGCAGGGCGAGCGTCACGTCGTCGTCGCCGGGGACGCGGAGGAACGCGTAGGTCGTGACCTCGGAGCCGCCGACCGTGCCCGTGACCGCGAAGGGGATGATGCGGCGCGTCGCCGGCAGATCCCCCGAGATGCGACGCCCGTCGACGCGGACGTCGGACGGATTCCCCCACAGCGAGACCCTCAGGTCGCTCACGTCGCCGCCCGACCACGTGGCGCGACCGGCGAGAACGTCGACCCCCGTCGTGAAGTCTTCGCGGTCCTCGAGGGTGAGCGCCGTATCGGCCACGACCGGATAGTCGGGCACGCTCTCGCGCACCACCTTGACGACGATGAGTCCTCGCCCGGTGTTCCCGGAATCGGATGCCACGTCGTAGAGGAACGACATCGTCGCGGGGGCGTCTCCCGCGCGGATCACCACCCCGGTGTCGGTGACCGACTCGACCCGCTCGGCCAGGCGCGCGTACTCGGGGTTGTCCTCGCCGTCGACGAGTTTCTCGGGGAGGTCGGGACGCACACCGGTGAGCGTCAGACGACCCTGCGTGGGATCGATGTCGTTCGCGAGCGGGCTCACGCGGAGCCGGCTGTCTGCGCCCGCCTGCACCTGGACGTAGTCGGTGAAGGTGATGGGGCTCGGGTTCGCCTCGGCGTCCAGGACGCCGATGCGCACGGTGCCCTCGCCCGTGGCGCCGGCAGTGTCGGAGACGCGGTAGCGGAACGACACCTGGCCGCGATCCCCGGGGACGGACGCGTAGACGATGGAGAGGCCGTCGGGAGAGATCGACGCGGTCCCGCGATCGGGCTGGCTGACGATCCGGTCGAGCATCACGGCGTCGCCGTCGGGGTCGACCCCGAAGCCGGAGAACGGGATGGTCGTCGTCCCGCCGCTCAGCACCCGACCCTGCAGGGTGTCCGGCACCGGCGCCCGATTCGCGTCGTTACCGAGGACCGTGATGTGCACCGTCGCCTCGTCCCACAGCGAGGGAGCGCCGGTGGTGTATACCCGGTACGTCACCTCGTACGAGCCGGGAGTGGTCGGCGCGAGGTAGCGGAGCACCCCGCCCGAGGCGAAGGCGAGCGCGTCACTCGCGGGTTGCGCGCTCACGCTCGCCGGGTCGAGGGTGGGTCGTCCACCGGCCGGCGACACGTCGTTGTCGAGCACGGGGATATCGACCTGGGCACCGGCCCGGACGGTCACGGTGTCATCGACCGCGATGGGGGCGATCTCGGGCGCCGGCGGGAGCAGGTACACGGTCGCCTCCCCGCTGACGCGGGCCCCCTCGTCGTCGGTGCCGTCGCTCACGCTGTAGGTGACGGTGCCGAGGAGACCGGCCTCGCCCGTGGCGGTGCTCCCCGAGACGCGGAGATCGTTCTGGCCGACCGTGTCGACGCTGAGCGAGGCACCGTCCTCGGCCGCGGCGACGACGTCGCTGAGGAGGAGGACTCGCCCCGTCGGGTTCGACACCGCCGAGAACACGTCGAGGGTGGCGTCCTCCTGCGGGCGCACGAACGCCACGACGGGAGCGGTCGACAGCTGCGCGGGGGCGTCCGCGGCCAGCAGGGTGATGCGGGCGGTGCCGGTGGCATCCCGTCCCCCGTCGGAGACCGTGAAATCGACCCGGTACACGCCCGGTTGCGACGCGGTGAAGTCGAAGGTCGTGCTGCCGCCGATGACACCCGCGGTGGCCGCGGCGTCGTCGAGGATCCGGACCGAGCTGAGCGAGACGGCTCCCGCGGTCCCGGTCACGTGCGGACCGACATCGACCGTGAGGCTCGACCCCACCGTGTCGACGACGGCGAAGGACTGCACGGCGAGGCCGGGGTCGGGGGCGACACGGATCAGCAGCGGCTTCGTCGCCACGGCTCCCCGGGTGTCGGCGACGGTGACGTCGAGCTGGATCGTCTGCTCGCCGCCGGAGCCGTCGTCGGCGTGCTGGTAGACGACCTCGCCCGCCGGGGTCGAGGTGACACTGCCGACTCCGCCCGGGTTGTCGACCGACAGCAGCAGCAGCGGGTCACCGTCGGGATCGACCCACCCGGGGAGGACGGGGACCGTGATCGTGCCGCCGCGCGCGACCTCCGGGGTGGGCCAGGGCTGAAGACACTTCTCGACACCGCACCACACGGGGGCGGCGTTCGCCGCTTCGGGCGAGACGGTCAGCGTGACGGTGGTGGGGGCGGACGTCAGCCCGTCGGGCGTCGTGCCGTCGGTCACCGCGTACGAGAACGTCGCCGTGCCGGTCGCCTCGGGACGCACGCGCACCGCGAGGCGCTGATTGTCGTCGGTGAGACTGAGCTCGCCGAAGCCGGGATCGAGACCTGTGACGCTCTCGCCGACGATGCTCAACACGTCTTCGTTAGGGTCGTGGTCGTTCAACAGGACCGGGAGGGTGACGAGGCGGCCCGCCCGCACACCGAACGCATCCGGCTCCGCGATCGGGGGCTTGGGGTCGAGAACGACGCTGAGCTGCTCATCGCTCTGGACCGCGGCTTGCTCCGTCCTGTCGTCGAGGCTCCAGTTCTGACTCGACGCGACGAGCGTCCCGTTCGGGACGGTCCACACCCAGCCGCTGCGCGTCTCGTTCAGGATCACGGCGTGGTCGGTCGCGACGAACACCGGACGACGCTGATCGGGAAGCGTTCCCCCCGCGTAATCGAGCGGCGTCTCGCCCGCGTCGGAACGCCAGAGCGTTCCGCCGGCCTCGCCGGGGAGCAGCCACGCCGCGTACGCGACGCCCCCGTGCGAGATCGGCTTGGCGGGCTGCCCGAGAACGGTGCCCCCGCCGCCCACCTCGCGGTTCGGTCCGGAACCGTCGACGGGAATCGCCCACAGCGACTGCTCGTCGGCGAGGTAGACCGCGCTGCCCGCGGAATCGGGAGAGCTGACGACGGCCTGGTCGACCACGGCGACATCGACCGGGTCGGCCCCGCGCACCCACACGCGCCCCGCGTCGCCGTCGACGAGAACCCAGGTGTCTCCGGCCGCCGAGAGGAGCGGGGTGGACACCTCGGCGGCGAGCGCATCGCGCGCGCGCACCTCGTCGGCGGCGATGTCGTAGCGGATGACGGAACCGTCCGCCGAGGAGTACGCGAAGAGCATTCCGCGGTCGTCGAGGGCGATGGCATCCGCGGTGTACGACGGGGAGTCGCCGCCGGCCGAGCCGAACGGATCGAATTCGGATGCCGCCTGCCCGGCCTCGCTCAGCCGGCCGGTGAACAGCGTGCCGGTGTCGGTGCGGTACACGACGAAATCGCCCGCCGTGACCACCGAGGTCGTGCCCGCGGGGGTGTCGGGGGCGGACGAGAGCTGCTCCTCCTGCAGGTCGACCGGCTGGGCCTCGTCGATGCGCGAGAGCTTGCTGTAGCTGTCGGTGAACAGGTACGCGCCGTCCGCGCTCTGCGCGACCTCGCTGGGATTGCCTGCCGACCGCACGGTGTCGAGCTCGCCCACCGAGGTGTTGACCCGGGCGTAGCGCTGGCCCTCGCCGGTCTGCAGAGCCCAGACCGAGGTGTCGACCTCGGGGGTCTCTTGCGCGTCGAGGCCGGGCCAGACGACGCTGGCCGTGATCACGAGAGCCGCAGCCGCGAGCGTGGAGGCGAGACCGACGACCGTGCGTCGCCGCATCACAGCACCCCCGTGGCGTACAGCGCGGCGACGACCACGGCGCCCGCGGCGATGACCGTCGCTCCGGCGAGCGCCCAGGGCAGGACGCCGTGCGACGCCGGCCCGGGAGCCGAGATGTCGGTGTCTTCGTCGCGGGCGAGGCCCGTCACCCCGGAGCGGTCGCGGAGTTTGCGCGCGCCCTCGCGTTCGATGTGCGAGCGCGCGGGCCCACGCAGCGCCGTGTCGGAGAAGTCGACCACCCCGGCCGACGGCGACCAGGCGGCGCTGGGCACCTCGAGAGGGGTCGCGGCGAGGCCGAGCTCGGTCTGCACGCGCTGCAGGTCTTCGCCGAGAGCGCGCGCGCTCGGATGTCGGTCCTGCGGGTTCCGTGACATCGCGCGGGCGAGCGCGGCCTGCAGGGTCGGCGGCACGTCGGAGCGGGAGATCTCGGTGTACGACGCGCGCGCGATGCGGCGACGCAGCTGCTCGCGCGAGTTCTGCCCGCGCTCACGACGCTCGAAGGGACTGTGCCCGGCCAGGAGCGAGTAGACGGTCGCCCCGAGACTCCACACCTCGCTCGAGACGGTGCCGGCGGTCTGTTCGGCGATCACCTCGGGGGCGCTCCACGGAACCGACATCGCGAGCATCTCGTCGGCGTCCTGGCGCACCAGCGACGACGAGATCCCGAAGTCGGCGAGGACGGGCGCCCCGAAGGTCGTGACGAGGATGTTGCTCGGCTTCACGTCGCGATGCACCAGACCCGCGTGATGAGCCGACTCGAGGGCTCCGGCCATGCGCACGCCGATGGCGAGGACCTCGGGCACGGGGATCCGCTCGACCCGGTAGCGCTGGGCGAGCGATCCCGGGCAGTACTCCATGACGATGTAGGGCCGGCCGTCGGCGGAGATCCCGGCCTGGTACACGGTGACGATCGAGGGGTGCGCCGAGAGGTGTGCGAGCACGTCGGCCTCGGCGTTGAACATGCGGCGGAGATCGGGATCGCGCACGTCGCTCGGGAGGACCTTGACCGCCACCTCGCGACGCGGCATGTCCTGCCCGTAAAGGAAGACGTCGGCGAAGCCCCCGGAGCCGAGCGGACGGATGTACGCGAGCCCGGGCAGGATCGGCGGCGACGAGGGGAGGCGCTGCGGCATGGTGCCCCCTCCCGGACGACGCGCCCGCGTCTGGCCGGGCGGGCAACCCGGCAATGCTAACAAAGGCGCCTCCGGGATCCCGGGGGCTGTGGACAAGCTCAGGATGCCGCGTCGCCGGGGTCGCGCGGATCGAACGGCGCGTCGAGGGAACGTGTCAGTTCGTCGAGCATCGCCGCCACCTGCGGCTCCACGTATTCGGCGATCGCCCCCTGGATGCGCAGGCGGTGGTGCAGCAGGATCGTGCACACCTCGCGGCCGATCATGTTCGCGTAGTCGTCGGCGAGACCGACCTCCTGCCGCAGCGCCGCCTTCGCGGCATCCGACAGCGGAGGGAGGGCGGGGATCACCGCGTCTTCTTCGGCGGCCAGGCCGGTGAGGGTGAAGAGGAACGGCGCTCCGGGCTCGGGCTCGGGGTCGAGCGGCAACCCCTCGAATTCGGGTTCGAGCCCTTCCGCCGGACGGTACGAGCGACGGCGGTTGCGTTCGGCCTGCTGGTCCAATTCGGCCTGCAGCATCGGGAGGTTGCGTGCGGTGTACTCGGCAACGGCGTGATCGACGATCGTCTTCACGCGGGTGGACAGACCGTGCTGGACGCCGTGGGGGACGTCGGAACCGAGACCCGCCGCGGAGAGGACCGGGGATCCGAAGCACCGACGGCACGGCGCGATACGGCCGCGGTGGTTCGCGGGCTCCCACCGGGGCAGCCATTTCAGCCAGGCGTCCACCGCCTGGCCTACCTGGGTCTCGAGCGACCGCTCCACACTCCTACGCTAGACCGACACGCCCGGGCAGCGGGGATGATCGGGTCTCCCGCGCGTCACACCCGCATCCCCGGTTGCGATCAGGGAGTGTCGTCGTCCTCGTCCTCCCAGGTCCACCGCGGGCGCTCGGTCCGGACGCGCACGAGGAACACCCCGAACACGGCCGCCAGCAGCGCAGCGGCGGCGAGCACGCCCCCGGGCCAGCCGAGGGCGACGGTCCCGGCCGCGGCGACCGCCCTCGCGGGGTCCGCTCCGCTGAACAGGCCTCCCGCGGCGATCCCCGCGAGCTCCCCCACGTAGGCGCCGAGAGCGCACGGGACCGCGGTGAGATACCCGGGCGGCTCCGCTCGGAGCCCCCAGAGCAGGATGCCGGCGAACAGCGCTGTGGCGACCACGAGGCCGATGACCCCGGGGATCGGGCCGAGACCCGTCACAGGGATGACGTCGCGATCGAGAACGAGGCTGGCGACCCCGAGTCCACCGATCCCGAGAGCGACGAACGTCACGGTCGCGAAAACGACAGCGACCGGCGGGGTCACCCCCGCCGGTCGCGGCGCGTCGGTCATGGCATCCCGCCTCAGACGACGGACACCTGCGGGCCCGCTTCGAGGGTGCGCTCGTACTCGCGCTGCGCCTCGTCGTTCAGCTCGGTCACGCGCCGGCCGCGACGCGCGACCCACGCGCCGAACCAGATCGTCAGCTCGCGCCCGAGGACGAACGCGACGATCGCGAGCGGAGCGAGGACGTTGTCGCCGAGGAGGTCGACGCCCTCTCGGGCGGTGAGCATCCAGAACGGCGCGGCGAAGAGGGCACCGAGGAGATGCCCGCCCCAGGCGATCACGCCCACGACGAGGCCCCAGACCACCCAGTGGCCCCACCGGCCGCGGTTGATGAGGGCCCCGAGGAACCAGAAGCCCAGGTAGAACGCCACGGTCGGCACCCAGAGACCCCACGTGGCGAGGGCGCCGAGGGCGGCGTTCGCGAGCCCGGACACCTGGAGGTCGCCCGTCAGCAGACGCAGACCGAGGGTCGCCGCGAGATAGAGGACGGCGAAGCAGAGCGCGGCGAGCAGACCGATCGCGCCGGCGGCACCGCGGTTGCCGCGCGGACGCGGGGCTTCGGGGGCCTGCACGAAGATCGGCTGCGCGGCGTTCGCGTACGCCGTCGGGGAGGCCGTCGTGGGAGCGTCGGTCGATCGCGTGTCGTAAGCGGTGGTCGACGTCACCGGAGTCGAGGACGCTCCGGCCGCCGCGGCACCCGCGGCGACGGCTCCCCCGGCAGCCGCGGCCCCGGCGGTGTCGCCGTAGGCGTCGTAGCGCTGCGTGGACGCGTCGGTCGTCGACGCCTCGGTCGCCGCCGCGCCGGGTGCCGCCTTGGGCTCCGCCGACGCCGCGTAGGCGGCCCAGCGGGCGTCTTCGTCATCGAGGTCGGTGGTGGCCGTGGGAGCGACGGGCGACGCGTCGTGAACGGTCGCCGTGGTCGTCTCGGTGGCCGCGGGCGCCGACGCGACGTGCTGATCGCGCTCGCGCTCGTCCCAGGCGGCCTGGGCCTCGGCGGGGTCCACGGCATCGCGCTGGGCGGCCTCGGCGTCGGCCAGGCCCTCGTGCGCGCGCCCGACCACGTCGTGCGCCTCGTCTTTGGGCTCGTCGACGGGGTCACCGTACGACTGGGGGTCGCTCATCGGGGTCTCCTCACGCGCGCAAGTATCTGCGGCGTCAGGCTAACCCGCGCTCGTCGCCGTACGGCGCAGGCGTGCCGTCGTGTGTCGGTCTCGACCGTGTCGGTGGCGGCATCTAGGGTGACTTCATGGCCCGTCGCGCGTTTCGTCCGACCGGCGCAGCCGTGTTCGCGGTCGCGGCGGCGCTCGCGCTGAGCGCGTGCGCGCCAGACGACGGCGGCTCTGCCGCACCGACGACACCGGCCGCTGGGTCTCCCTCCTCCCCGACCGCCACGCCGATCCCCACGATCACCCCGACGGTCGCCCCGGCGGCCATCCCCACCGACTGCCGCGCGATGCTCTCGGCCGACGTGCTGTCCCAGTTGGCATCCGTCCCGCTGAACGACCCGTCGGTCGGCGCTTCCGGTCCGCAGCCCGACGGCTCGTTGATCTGCATCTGGCGCGATCCCGGTGCCGACACGACGGGCCTCGAGACGCGTATCACCCGCGTCGACCGCGGCCCCGCCCTCGACATGCTCAACGACCTCGTCGCCACGCAGGGCTTCAGCTGCTACACGCCCGATGACGGCACGCGGTGCGAGAAGACGTGGATCAACGACACCTACCCGGTCAACGACGGTCGCACACTGTTCTGGCGCGACGACGTCCTGATCGACACGCAGTACTCCAACCTCGCGCCGACGGGTTACACCGCGAGCATCATCGCGTCGATCTTCGGCTGATCGCTCACTCGGCGAAGGCTCGGGATGCCACCGTCTCGGCGTAGCCGTCCGGCATCCAGTTCGTGAGGGTCGACGACACCCACCGATCGCCGCGGATGTCGTGCACCTCGACGACGCCGCCCGCCGCGCGCTCGCAGTGGACCGTGTCGCCGGAGACCTGGCATCCGAATCCCTGCGACGACAGCGTCGCCTGAACCGCCGACGCCCCCTCGGGGGTGACGGTCGACACCGTGGTCTCCATCGACCGCCCCGCCGTCCCCCGCCAGTGGCAGGTCACGACCACGGTCGCCCCCGACGCCGCGACGGCCTCAGGGGTCGACGCCGCCGGGGTCCGGCGCTGCGTCAGGAGGTTGTTGCGCGACCACACCAGCGACGACCAGAGGTCCGCCGAGTAGAGCTCGCGACAGGTCGACGCCGGCGTCGGCGCCGGCTCCGGCGTGGCCGTGGGAGCGGACCCGGCCGCGCGGAGCGTGTCGCCGACGAAGATCACGGATGCCGGGATCCCGGGGACCGCGAGTACGACCAGGACGGCGACCACCACGGTGCAGATGATTCCCACCGGCCACGCGATCCACACGTTCCGGCCACCGACTCGCGCCATCCGTTCCTCCCCGTCCACGGTAGGCGCACTCCCCCGACGCACCCGGCCTCCGACACGCCGCGGGGCACCACACGTCGCGCGGTCGAAACGCCGCGGACACGACGAAGGCCCCCGGCGTGAGCCGAGGGCCTTCGTGCGGGACGGATCCCTTAGTTGTAGCTACCGGGCGTGAAGTCGTCCGTCGTGAAGCTGTCGAAGTCGACGTAGCTCAGATCGGCGTCGGAGTACGCACCGTCCGAGGCGAAGATGCGGTTGGGGTACCGCTCGCTCTTGGCCTCTTCCGTCGCCTCGACGGTGACGTTGCGGTACTTCGACAGGCCCGTCCCCGCGGGGATGAGCTTTCCGATGATGACGTTCTCCTTCAGGCCGACGAGCGGGTCGCTCTTGCCCTCCATGGCCGCCTGCGTCAGGACGCGGGTGGTCTCCTGGAACGACGCGGCAGACAGCCACGACTCCGTCGCGAGCGACGCCTTCGTGATACCCATCAGCTCGGGACGACCCGACGCGGGGCGCTTGCCCTCGCCGACCGTCTCGCGGTTGATGTTCTGGTACCGCTTGAAGTCGACGAGCTCACCCGGGAGCAGGTCGGTGTCGCCGTGGTCGACGACGGTGACCTTGCGCAGCATCTGGCGCACGATGACCTCGATGTGCTTGTCGTGGATCGGCACACCCTGCGAGCGGTACACGCCCTGGACGCCGTTCACGAGGTACTTCTGCACCTCGCGGGCACCCTGCACGCGCATGACCTCCTTGGGGTCGAGCGTTCCGACCTGGAGGGGCTCACCGACGGTGACGTGCTGACCATCCTCGACCAGGAGCGTCGCACGCTTCAGGACGGGGTAGACCACGGGCTCGTCGCCGTTGTCGGGCGTGAGGATGACCTTCTTGGCCTTCTCGGTCTCGTCGATCGTGATGCGGCCGTCGGCCTCGGCGATCGGCGAGGCACCCTTGGGGGTACGAGCCTCGAAGAGCTCCTGCACACGGGGAAGACCCTGCGTGATGTCGTCGGCCGACGCGGAACCACCGGTGTGGAAGGTACGCATCGTCAGCTGGGTACCGGGCTCACCGATCGACTGGGCCGCGATGATGCCGACGGCCTCGCCGATGTCGACGATCTTGCCGGTGGCGAGCGAACGGCCGTAGCACTTCGCGCAGACACCGACGGCGGAGTCGCAGGTCAGCACGGAGCGGACCTTGATGGACTCGATGCCGCCCGCGACGAGCTTGTCGATGAGGACGTCGCCCACGTCGTCGCCGGCCTCGGCCAGGACGGTTCCCTGCGCGTCGACGACAGCCGTCGCCAGCGTGCGGGCGAACACCGAGTTCTCGACGTTCGCGTCCTTGACCAGCGCACCGGTCGAGTCGGCCGCGGCGATCGGGAGCTCGAGGCCCTTCGACGTGCCGCAGTCCTCTTCGCGGATGATGACGTCCTGCGAGACGTCGACGAGACGACGCGTCAGGTACCCCGAGTCGGCCGTACGGAGGGCCGTGTCGGCCAGACCCTTACGGGCACCGTGCGTCGCGATGAAGTACTCGGCGACCGACAGACCCTCGCGGTACGAGGAAATGATCGGACGCGGGATGATCTCACCCTTGGGGTTGTTCACCAGGCCTCGCATACCCGCGATGTTGCGGATCTGCAGCCAGTTACCACGGGCGCCCGACGAGACCATGCGGTTGATGGTGTTGTCGGCCGGGAAGTTGTCCCGCATCGCCTTCTGGACCTCGTCGGTGGCCTCGGTCCAGATCTTGATGAGCTCCTGACGACGCTCGGCGTCGGTGGTGAGACCCTTCTCGTACTGCGCCTGGACCTTCGCGGCCTGCTTCTCGTAGCCGCCCACGATCTCGGCCTTGTTCGGCGGGGTGAGGATGTCGCTCAGCGCCACCGTGACACCCGAACGGGTGGCCCAGTAGAAGCCGGCGTCCTTGATCCGGTCGAGCGATGCCGCGACCTCGACCTTGGGGTACTCCTCGGCGAGCTTGTTCACGATCTGCGACAGCTTGCCCTTGTCGGCCTGCTCGCGAACGAACGGGTAGCCCTTGGGGAGCGTGGCGTTGAAGATCGCCTGGCCGAGCGAGGCGTCGACGAGACCGTGCTTGTCGTAGCCCTCGGGCGCCTGGCCCTCGAGGAACGTCAGGCCGGGGATGCGGATGCGCGCCTTGGCCTGCAGGTCGAGGGTGCCCTCGTCCTTGGCCAGGATCGCCTCGCCCACGGAACCGAACGCACGACCCTCACCGATCGCCCCCTCCTTGAGGGTGGTCAGGTGGTGCAGGCCGATGATCATGTCCTGCGAGGGCAGGGTCACCGGGCGGCCGTCCGACGGCTTCAGGATGTTGTTCGAGGCGAGCATCAGCACGCGGGCCTCGGCCTGGGCCTCGACCGACAGCGGCAGGTGAACGGCCATCTGGTCACCGTCGAAGTCGGCGTTGAACGCCGCGCAGACGAGCGGGTGCAGCTGGATCGCCTTGCCCTCGACGAGCTGGGGCTCGAACGCCTGGATGCCGAGACGGTGCAGGGTGGGTGCACGGTTCAGCAGCACGGGACGCTCGCGGATGATCTCTTCGAGCACGTCCCAGACCTCGGGACGGTAGCGCTCGACGGCGCGCTTGGCGGCCTTGATGTTCTGCGAGTGACCGAGGTCGATCAGGCGCTTGATCACGAACGGCTTGAACAGCTCGAGCGCCATCTGCTTGGGCAGACCGCACTGGTGCAGCTTCAGCTGGGGTCCGACGATGATGACCGAACGACCCGAGTAGTCGACGCGCTTTCCGAGCAGGTTCTGGCGGAAACGACCCTGCTTTCCCTTGAGCATGTCGCTCAGGGACTTGAGGGCGCGGTTACCGGTACCGGTGACGGGGCGACCACGGCGGCCGTTGTCGAACAGTGCGTCGACGGCCTCCTGCAGCATGCGCTTCTCGTTGTTGACGATGATCTCGGGGGCACCGAGGTCGATCAGGCGACGGAGGCGGTTGTTGCGGTTGATCACGCGACGGTAGAGGTCGTTCAGGTCGGAGGTGGCGAAGCGGCCACCGTCGAGCTGGACCATCGGGCGCAGCTCCGGCGGGATCACCGGAACGACGTCGAGCACCATAGAGGCCGGCGACATGCCGGTCTGCAGGAACGAGTTGACGACCTTCAGGCGCTTGATCGCGCGGATCTTGCGCTGGCCCTTGCCCTCGGAGATCTGCAGGTGGAGGCTGTCGGCCTCGGCCTGCAGGTCGAAGGTCTCGAGGCGACGCTTGATCGACTCCGCACCCATGTGGGCCTCGAAGTACTGACCGAAGCGGTCCTGCAGCTCGTGGAAGACGTCGTCCTCGGGCTTGAGGGCGCCGACCTCGAGCGTGCGGAAGTCCTCCCACACGCGCTCGAGCTTGGCGATCTGCTCGTCCGCGTTCTTGCGGGCGGCCGTCATGTCCTTCTCGGCGGCGTCCTTGACCTTCTTCTTCTGGTCCGCCTTGGCGCCCTCCGCCTCGAGGGCGGCGAGCTCCTCCTCGAGCTTGGCCAGGCGAGCGGCGATGCGGGCATCGCGGCGGTCGCCGAGCGTCTTCAGCTCGAGGCGGATGTTGTTCTCCTGTGTGGCGAGGTCGCGGTGACGAGCATCCTCGTCGACCGAGATCACCATGTAGGCGGCGAAGTAGATGACCTTCTCGAGGTCCTTCGGCGCCATGTCGAGCAGGTAGCCGAGGCGCGAGGGAACACCCTTGAAGTACCAGATGTGCGTGACGGGCGCGGCGAGCTCGATGTGGCCCATGCGCTCGCGACGGACCGAGGACTTGGTGACCTCGACGCCGCAGCGCTCGCAGACGATGCCCTTGAAGCGCACGCGCTTGTACTTGCCGCAGGCGCACTCCCAGTCGCGGGAGGGTCCGAAGATCTGCTCGCCGAAGAGGCCGTCCTTCTCGGGCTTCAGCGTGCGGTAGTTGATCGTCTCGGGCTTCTTGACCTCACCGAAGGACCAACGACGGATGTCGTCGGCGGTGGCCAGACCGATACGGATCTGATCGAAAGTGGTTGATTCGAGCACTGGTTCTCCTGTGTCGGAATTCTCTGAAATCTGAGCTGGGTCGCTGAGCTGGGAGCTCAGATCTCGTCGATCGACGAGGACTCGAAGCGGCTGGAGATGTTGATGCCGAGCTCTTCCGCTGCGCGGAAGGCGTCGTCATCCGTGTCACGGAGGTTGACCGCGGTGCCGTCGGCCGAGAGGACCTCGACGTTCAGGCAGAGCGACTGCATTTCCTTCATGAGGACCTTGAACGACTCGGGGATGCCGGGCTCCTGGATGTTCTCGCCCTTGACGATCGCCTCGTAGACCTTGACGCGGCCGAGGATGTCGTCGGACTTGATCGTGAGGAGCTCCTGCAGCGCGTACGCGGCACCGTAGGCCTCGAGGGCCCACACTTCCATCTCACCGAAGCGCTGGCCACCGAACTGCGCCTTACCACCGAGCGGCTGCTGGGTGATCATCGAGTACGGGCCCGTCGAACGCGCGTGGATCTTGTCGTCGACCAGGTGGTGCAGCTTCAGGATGTACATGTAGCCGACCGAGATGGGCGCCGGGAAGGGCTCGCCGTAGCGACCGTCGAACAGGATGGTCTTCCCGCTCGAGTCGATCAGACGCTGGCCGTCGCGGTTGGGGATCGTGGAGTCGAGCAGACCCGCGATCTCCTCCTCGAAGGCGCCGTCGAACACCGGGGTCGCGACCTTGGTGCCGGGAGCGGCCTCGCGAGCCTGCTCGGGCAGGTGCGCCGCCCACTCGGGCGTGCCCTCGACCTTCCACCCCTGCTGGGCGATCCAGCCGAGGTGGAGCTCCAGGACCTGACCGAAGTTCATTCGACCGGGGATACCGAGCGGGTTCAGCACGACGTCGACGGGGGTGCCGTCGGCGAGGAAGGGCATGTCCTCGATCGGAAGGATCTTGGCGATGACACCCTTGTTGCCGTGGCGGCCGGCGAGCTTGTCGCCCTCGGTGATCTTGCGCTTCTGGGCGATGTAGACCACGACGCGGCGGTTGACACCCGAGCCGAGCTCGTCGTCTCCGTCTTCGGCGTTGAACTCCTTGACGGCGATGATCGTGCCCTGCTCACCGTGGGGCACCTTCAGCGAGGTGTCACGGACTTCGCGGCTCTTCTCGTTGAAGATCGCGCGGAGCAGACGCTCTTCGGCGCTGAGCTCGGTCTCACCCTTGGGCGTGACCTTGCCGACGAGGATGTCGCCGGGGCGCACCTCGGCACCGATGCGGACGATGCCGCGCTCGTCGAGGTCCTTCAGCAGGTCGGGGCTGACGTTGGGGAGATCACGCGTGATCTCTTCCTTGCCGAGCTTCGTGTCGCGGGCGTCGACCTCGTACTCCTCGATGTGGATCGAGGAGAGCGTGTCGTCCTTCACCAGGTCCTGGCTCAGGATGATCGCGTCTTCGAAGTTGTGCCCCTCCCACGTCATGAACGCCACGAGGAGGTTCTTACCGAGGGCGAGCTCGCCGTTCTCGGTGGCGGGGCCGTCGGCGATTACCTCGCCGGCCTCGACACGCTCGCCGGCGGAGACGACCACACGCTGGTTGTACGACGTGCCCTGGTTGGAGCGGTCGAACTTGCGGAGGAAGTAGTCCTGCGTGCCGCCCTCGTCGAGCTGCACGGTCACGACGTCGGCCGAGACCTCGAGGACCACACCGGACTTCTCGGCGGTCACGACGTCACCGGCGTCGATCGCGGCGAAGCCCTCCATACCGGTACCGACCACGGGCGACTCGCTGCGCACGAGCGGCACGGCCTGGCGCTGCATGTTCGCACCCATGAGGGCGCGGTTGGCGTCGTCGTGCTCGAGGAAGGGGATGAGCGAGGTCGCCACCGACACCATCTGGCGCGGCGAGACGTCCATGTAGCCGATCTCCTCCACCGGGAAGAGGTCGACCTCGCCACCCTGACCACGACGGGCCAGGATGCGGTCCTCCACGAAGTGGCCGTCGGCCTTGAGGGCGACACCGGCCTGGGCGACGATGTGGTCGCTCTCTTCGCTGGCCGTGAGGTAGTCGATCGTGTCGGTCACGCGACCGTCGACGACGCGGCGGTACGGCGTCTCGATGAAGCCGAACGCGTTGATGCGGGCGAACGAGGCGAGCGAACCGATCAGGCCGATGTTCGGGCCTTCAGGCGTCTCGATCGGGCACATGCGGCCGTAGTGCGAGGGGTGGACGTCACGGACCTCGACGCCGGCGCGCTCACGCGACAGACCGCCGGGACCCAGCGCCGACAGGCGACGCTTGTGGGTCAGACCCGCGAGCGGGTTGTTCTGGTCCATGAACTGCGACAGCTGCGAGGTTCCGAAGAACTCCTTGATCGCGGCGACGACGGGGCGCACGTTGATCAGGGTCTGCGGCGTGATCGCCTCGATGTCCTGCGTGGTCATGCGCTCGCGGACGACGCGCTCCATGCGCGACAGACCGGTGCGGACCTGGTTCTGGATGAGCTCGCCGACGGCGCGGATACGACGGTTGCCGAAGTTGTCGATGTCGTCGGTGTCGAGACGGATCTCGGCGGGCTTGCCGCCGCGCACGCCGTCGAACGACACGTCGCCGCGGTGCAGGCGGACGAGGTACTTGATCGTCGCGACGATGTCGTCGACGGTCAGCACCGAGTCGCTGAGCGGCTTGTCGAGGCCGAGCTTCTGGTTGATCTTGTAGCGACCCACCTTGGCCAGGTCGTAGCGCTTGGCGTTGAAGTAGAAGTTGTCGAGGAGCGCGCGCGCAGCCTCGGCGGCCACCTGCTCGCCCGGACGGAGCTTGCGGTAGATGTCGCGGAGGGCGTCTTCCTTCGTGAGGATCGTGTCCTTGGACAGCGTCTCTTCGATGGAGTCGAAGCCGGAGAACTCGGCGAGGATGTCTTCGCTGGTCAGACCGAGGGCCTTGAGGAAGACGGTGACCGACTGCTTGCGCTTACGGTCGATGCGGACGCCGACCTGGTCGCGCTTGTCGATCTCGAACTCGAGCCAGGCACCGCGCGAGGGGATGACGCGCGCCGACACGATGTCCTTGTCGGACGTCTTGTCGGGGGTCTTGTCGAAGTAGACACCGGGCGAGCGCACGAGCTGCGACACCACGACACGCTCGGTGCCGTTGATGATGAACGTGCCCTTGTCGGTCTGGAGCGGGAAGTCGCCCATGAAGACCGTCTGCGTCTTGATCTCACCGGTCTGGTGGTTCATGAACTCGGCCTCGACGTACAGCGGGGCGGCGTAGGTCTTGCCGCGCTCCTTGCACTCTTCGATCGAGTACTTCTCGGGCTCGAGGTAGGGGTTGGTGAACGAGAGCTGCATCGTCTCGCTGAGGTCTTCGATCGGCGAGATCTCTTCGAAGATCTCCTCCAGACCGCTGATCTCGGGCACGTCGGTGCGGCCTTCGGCCTGCGCCTCGGCGACGCGGGCCTTCCATGCGTCGTTACCGACGAGCCAATCGAACGACTCGGTCTGCAGCGCGAGCAGATCGGGAACGGTCAGCTTGTCGGAGATCTTCGCGAACGAGAGGCGAGATGCGCCGCGTCCGCTCTTCGGGGTGGTGGTGGATGCGTTGCTCGCAGCAGCCAAGGGAATAACCTCCAGAAGCCCGGGCGAGGGGCTCGTGATTCCTTGTCGTCAGGTGGAGTGCGTTCCTGCCCCGATAACCTGCTCGCCACACACCGCGGTGAAGCGGGGACGGACAGGCTCAGCCGACCACCATATGAGGGCAGGGGGAATCGAGGAGCGCAAAGTCCAAGCATACGCGGGAGGACTCGCCGTGTCCAGTCGAATTCTTGACGCGTTTGCGGACCTGCGGTATAACCGCGTGCGCCCGTCGGGCATTCCCCTCCGCGACCGCGTCAGACGCGCCGGAACCGCACGCGATCGCCGGGCCTCGCCTGCGCGAGCGCGTCGAGCGTGGCATCCGTCACCACGGCGATCACGGGGTATCCCCCGGTGACCGGACCGTCGGCGAGAAGCACGACCGGGCGCCCGTGCGGTGGAACCTGGATCGCCCCCGGGCGCATGCCCTCGCTCGGCAGTTCACCGGGACGGAGGCGCTCGAGCTCGGGTCCGTTGAGGCGGATGCCGACCCGATCCGCGTGCGTCGATACCTCCCACTCCGTATCGACGAGCGTTTCTTGCGCCCCCGGGGCGAACCAGTCCGCGCGGGGTCCCGCGGCGATTCCCACCTCGATCAGCCCCGGCGGCACGGACCAGGGGAAGGAATCGAGAACGCGGATCGCGGATGCCGGGGCCCCGGCATCCAGGACATCCCCGGCGCGCACGGGGGCGGGTCCGAGACCGGCGAGCACATCGCTCGCGCGCGAGCCGAGGGCGAGGGGCGCGAGGATCCCGCCGCGCAGCGCGAGGTACGAGCGCAGGCCGACACGGGCGGGCGCGATCGAGAGCTCGGCACCCGCGGGGACCCGGACGGGTGCGTAGAGGTCGCGCGCCCGTCCGTCGACGTGCAGGTCGGTGAGGGCGCCGGTCACGCACACCCAGACGTCGGACTCGGCCCGCGCACGGAAGCCGCCGAGCGCGATCTCCAGGCCCGCGTCGGCCTCGTCGTTGCCGACCAGGCGGTTCGCGATGTGGAGCGCTGCGCGATCGAGAGCCCCCGATCGCGCGACCCCGAGGGCGGCGAGGTGCGGACGTCCGAGGTCCTGGACCGTGGTGAAGCCGCCGGGGTCGAGCACGCGGAGGCCGGGAGCGGCCGACGCGGGATGGAGGGAGGACGGGGGACGAACGGAGGATGAAACCCCGGCACCGGCTCCTCCGCTCGTCCCCGCTCCTCCGCTCGTCACCGGATCAGGCGCGGCGGGAGGAGCCGGAGGCGCGGCGGCGACACGCGAGCGCTCGGGCACGAAGCACACGCGGGCGCGCGGGGGAAGCAGCACCGGGTCGGCGGCATCCGGATCGAAGAGCACGGCGTCGGTCGTCCCGATGAGGCGCCAGCCGCCCGGCGTCTCGCGCGGGTACGCCCCACTGAAGCCGCCGGCCAGACCCACCGCGCCCGCCGGCACACGGGTGCGGGGCTGGGTGAGCCGCGGCACGTCGAAGGGCCAGTCGTCGCTCACGAGGTAGGCGAAGCCAGGGGCGAAGCCGGTGAACGCCACCGTCCACGGGGCGGCGGAGTGTCGGGTGATGAGCTCGTCGACCCGGATGCCGAGCGAGGCGGCGGTGGAGGTGAGATCGGCACCGTCGTAGCGCAGCGGAACCTCGACGAGGGGGCCGGAGGGGGTGGCATCCGGAGTCGTCCGAGAAGCGGCGTGGATCCAGGCGCAGACGGCATCGTGCGAGATGCGCCGGGGGTCGAAGGCGACCAGGACGGTGCGGGCCGCGGGGACCAGATCGTCGACGCCGGGCGGTGGATCGGCGGCGAGCGCGGCGTGGAGCGCGAGCACGTCGTGAAGGTCGTCGACCTCGGCCAGGACGGCGCGCTCCCCCATCGGCCGCAGCGTCACCACGGGGCGCGCACCTCGACGCCCGCGGCGTCCAGCGCGGCACGGACGGCGCGGGCCATCGCGACGGCCGAGGGGGTGTCGCCGTGCAGACAGAGCGAGGCGGCCACGACGGTGAGGCGATCGCCGTCGACCGTCTCGACCTCGCCGTCGCGCACGAGGCGCAGCGCCCGCTCGGCGACGCGGGCGGGATCGTCGATCAGCGCCCCGGGTGCACCGCGGGGGACCAGGCCCCCGGCGGCCGTGTAGCCGCGGTCGAGGAACGCCTCGTGCACGAACGGCAGACCCGCGGATGCCGCCGCCTCGACGACCGCACCGGGCAGGCCCAGCACGGGCAGGGGTCGGCCGAGACGCGCGGCGTGGTCGGCGACGGCGGCGACGACCGCCGCGGCCTGAGCGGGGTCGGCCGACACCGCGTGGTACAGCGCACCGTGGGGCTTGACGTAGCGCAGGTCGGCTCCGGCGGAGACGAGCGCGTCGAGCTGCGCGGCGACGCTCGCGCGGAGGTCGGCCGGATCGGGGTCGCGGGGCACGCGGCCGAAATGCTCGCGGTCGTCGTAGGACGGATGCGCGCCGACGGCCACACCGAAACGCGCGGCGCGATCGACCGCCGCGCGCATCGAGACCGCATCGCCGGCGTGGCCGCCGCAGGCGACGTTGGCACTCGAGATGACGGCGAACATCGCTTCGTCGTCGGCGGTCGGCATCCCGTCGACGGTCTCGCCGAGATCGGCGTTGAGGTCCACGCGCATGGTGCCACGGTAGCGCCGCGGGTCCGCGTCGGGGCTCGGGGGCGGCGCGCGATGCGGCCGGGCGCGTTACGGCCGCGTGACGATGTGCGCCCGGGGGTGGGCAGAAGCGGCGGGGCGGGCGAGGATGGACCAATGACCTCCGATGTCGCCGGTCCCCCCGCTCCGGCATCCCCCCAGCCCCTGCTCTCGGTCCGTGATCTCGCGGTCGACTTCGCCACCATGGACGGTCCCGTGCGGGCCGTCGATGGGGTGAATCTCGACATCCACGCGGGTGAGACCATCGCGATCGTCGGCGAGTCCGGCTCCGGCAAATCGACGACCGCCATGGCGATCATCGGCCTGTTGGCATCCGGTGGCCGCGTCGCGCGCGGGCAGATCCTGCTCGACGGCGAAGACCTCACGACCTTCGGCGAAGCCCGCATGCGCCAGGTACGCGGTCGGCAGATCGGCCTCGTGCCGCAGGACCCGATGTCGAACCTCAACCCCGTCGCGAAGATCGGGACGCAGGTGGCGGAGACACTGCTCGCGCACGGGCTGGCCGACCGTTCGAGCGTGAAGGGCAGAGTCGTCGAAGCGCTCGAGGCCGCCGGCCTCCCGGACGCCGAGAAACGGGCGACGCAGTATCCGCACGAGTTCTCGGGCGGGATGCGCCAACGCGCGCTCATCGCGATCGGGCTCGCGTGCCGACCGCGCCTGCTCATCGCCGACGAGCCGACCAGCGCCCTCGACGTGACCGTGCAGCAGACGATCCTCGACCAGATCGACAAGCAGACGGACGAGCTCGGGGCGGCCGTGCTGCTGATCACGCACGACCTGGGGCTCGCAGCCGAACGCGCGTCGCGCGTCGTCGTGATGCACCGCGGTCGCGTGGTCGAGCAGGGACCGGCGAAGCAGATCCTGGAGAACCCCCAGCACCCCTATACGACCTCGCTCGTGGCGGCGGCCCCGTCGGTCGCGGCGGTGCGGCTGCGGCCCGAGGACTTCCGCGGCGACCGGGCGGTGGCACCGGCACGCGAGAACATCGTCGAGATCGAGAACCTGACGAAGGTGTACCCCGTCCGCGGCCGCGGTGAAGACTTCCGCGCGGTCGACGACGTCTCGCTGTCGATTCCGCGCGGCCAGACCGTCGCGATCGTCGGCGAATCGGGATCGGGCAAGACGACCACCGCCCGCATGCTGCTGAAGGTCGTCGAGCCCACGAGCGGCTCGATCCGCTTCGACGGTCAGGATGTGTCGACGTTGAAAGGCGACGCCCTGCGGCAGTTCCGCCAGAAGGTCCAGCCGATCTTCCAGGACCCGTACTCGAGCCTGAACCCCATGTTCACGATCGAGCGGATCGTGGAGGAACCCCTCTCCTTCTACAAGCGCGGGTCGAAGGCCGACCGTTCGAAGCGCGTGCGTCAGTTGATGGATGATGTGGCTCTGCCGGCATCCATGCTCCGCCGCTATCCCTCGGAGCTGTCGGGCGGGCAGCGGCAGCGCGTCGCGATCGCTCGCGCCCTCGCGCTGTCGCCCGAGCTGATCGTGTGCGACGAGCCGGTGTCGGCGCTCGACGTGCTCGTGCAGGCCCAGATCCTCGAGCTGCTCGGCGACCTGCAGCGCGAGTACGGCCTGAGCTACCTCTTCATCTCGCACGACCTCGCGGTGGTGCGGCTCATCAGCGACTACGTGTGCGTCATGAAGGACGGGCGCCTCGTGGAGGCGGCATCCAGTGAAGAGGTCTTCACGAACCCGCGCGATCCGTACACGCGGCGGCTGCTGTCGTCGATCCCGGGGAATGAGCTGGGGCTGGCCGGCTGAGGTCGGCGTTCCGGGGGAGGCGGCTCTGCTCACGAACCTTGTCCCACTTATGGCGGTGCATGTCCCAAAGAAGGCTGGCTCGGCGGGCGCCAACCGGCCATAAGTGGGACACGGATGCCGTCGAGCCGGCGCAAGCATGCACGCCGGAAGCGCGCAGCTGGGGGTAGCGCGCTGCTGGGGGTGGTGTGCATCTTGGCCGGAGGGAGTGCATGTCCCACTTATGGCGGTGCATGTCCCACAAATGGCTGGGCCCGCAGGCGTCAACCCGCAATAAGTGGGACATGGATGCCGGGGCGCCGGGGCCGCGGCCCCGACCCGCGCGAGCGAGCCGGGGCCGGAACCGCCGGGCGACGCGCTACCGCGCGCGGGTGCGCGGGTCCATCGCCTCACGCAGGGACTCGCCGAGGAGCGTGAAGCCCAGGGCCGTCACGGCGATGCAGATACCGGGGAGGAACGCCAGCCACGGCGCGATCGCGAGCTCCGCCTGCGCGTAGGTGAGCATGCGGCCCCACTCCGCGGTCTGCGGGAGCCCGCCGCCGAGGCCCAGGAACGACAGCGCGGCGGCGTCGATCACGGCGGTCGCGAGCGTCAGGGTGCCCTGCACGATGACCGGGCCGACGCTGTTGGGGAGCACGTGCGTCATCGTGATGGTCCGGCGGCTGAGGCCGAGCGTCTGCGCCGAGAGCACGTAGTCGGCGCCACGTTGCTGCAGCATCGACGCCCTCAGGAGCCGGGCGAACACGGGCACCTGCGAGGCGCCGATGGCGATCATGATCGCGAGCTGGCTCTGGCCGAGGATCGCGGCGATCGAGACGGCGAGCAGCAGGTTCGGCACCGACAGGAGGATGTCGACAAAGCGCATCACGAGCGCGTCGACCCAGCCGCCGAACATCCCCGCGAGAAGACCGAGGGCCATTCCGCCGAGGAGGCCGAGGGCCGTGGAGATCACGCCGATCTGCAGAGACGCCTGGGCGCCCCAGATGAGCTTGGACAGCACGTCGCCGCCGAAGCGATCCAGGCCGAGGGGGAACTCGGCCATCTCACCCGGGCCGGGGATGTCGGTCGGCGTGATGAAGCGCTGACCGGGCAGCGACTCGGCCGGGTACGGGGCGAGGAGAGGTGCGAGGGCGGCGACGAGGAGGAACGCCAGCACGATGATCGCGCCGATCCAGGCGACCGGGCTGCGGCGGATCCGCTGGAAGACGTCGTGCCAGAACCCGCCGCGCGCTTGGGCGGCGAGCAGCTGCGCATCCACCACCGCGTTGTCGTCGACGGGGCCGCCGCTGGGGGCGGGAGGGAGGATCGAAGAGCTCACTGGACTCTCACTCTCGGGTCGATGACGCTGTACGACAGGTCGACCAGCAGGTTGATGAGCGCGTACGCGATCGCGATGAAGATGATGAAGCCCTGCAGCACGGGGAAGTCGCGCGTGAAGATCGCCCGCGCGAGGAACTGTCCGATGCCGGGGAAGGCGAAGACCGTCTCGGTGAGCACCGCTCCCGAGATGAGGAGCCCCGCCTGCAGACCGACCGTCGTGATGACGGGGAGCATCGCGTTGCGCAGGATGAAGCGGTTGCGCAGCGTCCCGGTGCCGATGCCCTTGGCGCGGCCCGTGCGGACGTAGTCGGCATTCTGCACCTCGAGCACCGACGCGCGCGTGATGCGCACGATGATCGCGAGCGGGATGGTGCCGAGCGCGATCGCGGGCAGGATCAGGTGGAGGATAGCATCCCACGACGCGTCGAACTCGCCCGTGATGAGGCCGTCGAACACGTACAGGTTCGTGTAGTGCGTCGCGTCGATGCGCGGGTTCTGACGGCCGTCCGACGGGAGCCACCCCAGCTGCACGGCGAAGACGTACTTGAGGATGAACGCCAGGAAGAACACCGGGATCGTGATGCCGATGAGGCTGAGCACGACCGCGGTGTGGTCCCAGATCTTGCCGTGGCGACGGGCGGCCCAGTATCCGAGCGGGATGCCGATGCCCACCGCCACGATGAGCGCGGCGATCGAGAGCTCGAGGGTCGCGGGGAACCGGCGGACGAACTCCTCGAGCACCGGCCTCCCCGTCTGGATCGAGGAGCCGAAGTCGCCCGTGAGCAGGCGACCGAGCCAGGTGAAGTACTGCACGTACAGGGGCTCGTTGAAGCCGTAGAGCTCGTTGATGCGCTCGACGGCCTCGGGGGTCGCGCGCTCACCGAGAAGGGCGACGGCCGGGCCGCCGGGGAGCGCGCGGACCCAGGCGAAGAGCAGGATCGAGAGGCCGAACAGGGTCGGGATGAGCAGGAGCAGGCGTCTGCCGATGGTGCGGAGCACGGATTCTCACAGGGTGTCGGGAGCGGGGGGACGCGGATGCCGCCGGCCCGGCCGTCCGAGACGGCGCGGGGGCAGCGGCACCCGTGAGCCGTGGGCCCCGCCACCCATGAGGGTGGGGAGCCCACGGCATCCGGATCACTCGGTGAGTTCGATCTCGTTGTAGACCTCGTCCTGCACGGGGCTGGCCGGGTACGACTTCACGCGCTTCGCGAAGGCGAGCGTCGGCACCGGGTTCGCGAGCGGAACACCGGGCAGGAACGTCGCGATCTGCTCGTTCACCGCCTGGTAGGCGGGATCCTGCTCGGCCTCGGTCGCGATGCCGCGGGCCGAGGTGAGCGCCGAGAAGAGCTCGGCGTTGTCGAAGCCCCACTCGTTGGAGGTGCCGCCGAAGAACGTGCCCACGAAGTTGTCGGGGTCGTTGTAGTCGCCGGTCCAGCCGAGCAGGTGGATGCCGTGCTCGCTGCCGCCCTGGATGAGGTCGAGGTACTCGCCCCACTCGTTCGACACCGGGTTGAGCACGATGCCCACCGCCTGCAGCTGCGACTGCAGGTTGGTGAAGATCTGCTCGGGGTTCGGCATGTACGGACGCGAGATGTTGACCGGGTAGTTGAAGGTCAGGGTCAACGGGTTGGCCTCGGTGAAGCCGGCCTCGGCGAGGAGTGCCTTGGCGGCATCCTGGTCGAAGTCGTACGTCGTGACGCCGGAGTTGAAGCCGATGACGCTGTCGGGCATGAACTGGGATGCCACGGTCGTGCCCTCGGGCAGCACCTGGGTCACCAGCTGCTGCTTGTCGATGGCGTGGGCGATCGCCTGACGCACGCGGATGTCGGCGAGCGCGGGGTCGGCCTGGTTCATCCCGAGGTAGAGGATGTTGAACGGGTCGCGGTTGGTGAGCATGTAGCCCGCGCTCTCGAGCGCACCGAGGTCGGCCGGGGCGACGAGGTCGTAGCCGTCGATCGAGCCGGACTCGAGGGCCTGACGACGAGCGGTCGTGTCGCCGATGACGCGGAAGATGACCTGCTGCACCTGGCCCTGCTCGCCCCAGTAGCCGTCGAACGCGGTGACGGTCGCTTCCGCGCCGGGCTCCCACGAGTCGAATTTGAAGGGGCCGGTACCGGTCGGATGCGCCTGCGCGTACTCGCTCAGCGTGGGGGCCTCGGACGTGCCGCCGACCTCGTCGGCCTTGTACTCCTGGAGGGCGGTGGGGCTCTGGATCGCGAAGGCGGGGAGCGAGAGCGCCGGGATGAAGCCGGCGAACGGCTCGGTCAGCGTGATCGTCACCTCGGTGGGGCTGGCCGCTTCGCAGCCGCCGTAGATCGAGGTGCCCGTGTCGGAGTAACCGCGCATGATCTTGCCCCAGTAGTAGGACAGGCTCTCGGACTGTGCGATGCCGGTGAAGTTGTTCTGCCGGTCGAAGTTGAAGCAGACCGCGTCGGCATTGAAGTCGGTGTCGTCGTGGAACTTCACGCCCTCTTTGAGCTGGAACGTGTACGACAGGCCGTCGTCGGACTGCGTCCAGCTCTCGGCGAGCATGGGCGCGGGGTCGGCCGTGCCGGGCTCGACACCGACGAGTCCCTCGAAGATCTGTCGCGAGATGCGGAACGACTCACCGTCGCTCGCGAAGGCGGGGTCGAGGCTCGACGGATCGCCCGACGCGCCGAAGACGAAAGTGGAGTCGACGTCGCCGCCGGCGTTACCACCGCCGTTGTCGTCACGTTGGCTCGTGCAACCCGAGAGGGCGAGAGCGCCGACGGCGATGATCGCACCTCCCGCGAGCACGCGGGTACGGAGATTTCCTTGCATTTTTTGTTGTGACCTTCCGGGGGGAGGAAAGGAGGAGCCCGACGGCGCTGTCACTTCGTCGTGCCGCGCTCCGCTTGCTGTTCCCCCGACCGTACAGGTCTCCCCGGCCGCTGCCCATTGCCCGTGTGTATCGATCGTGTTTCGGGTCGGCGGGCAGGATGCCACGTCTCCGTCCGCGTGTCACACCAGATCGCCCTCCCCTCCGGCATCCCAGGGGGCGTTTCGCATCCTCCCCCGGCACCGCCATTCGCGCGGGCCTCAGCGGGAGGCGATCACGCCCGTCCAGACGGGGAAGCCGGGGTCGTGGGCGGGCCAGACCTCGGACGACGGGGCGCGATGGAGGGATGCCAGGCGCGAGATCGCGCGGTCGGCGGCGGCAGGACCGTCGGCGCCCACCGTCGAACCGCAGCGGACCTCGCGCTCGATGTTGTCGAGCAGGTCCGCGGCGTCTCCGGCCAGGACGACCGTGCGCTCGGGCAGTTCGACGACGAACGACTGGTGCCCCGGGGTGTGGCCGGACGTATCGATCGCGGTGAGACCCGCGGCCAGCGGCGTGTCGCCGTCGAGCAGGCCGAGCGTGAGGCCGTCGCGGTCGAGGTCGGCGCGGAAGAGGAAGTTCCCGCGCGCATCGGTCGTCTCGCGAACGTGCTGCCACTCCCGGCGCTGCAGCAGCAGCGGCTGGTCGGGCGTGAGCAGGCGGGCGGCACCGGTGTGGTCGAAGTGCGAGTGCGTGAGCAGCGCCGCCGCGAGGTCGGCGAGCTCGAGCCCGGCCTCGGCGATCTGATCGACCAGCGGATCGCCGGGCGGGACGATCGGCGTGTAGTTCTCGTAGTCGAAGGATGCCGTGCGCGTGGCGCGGTCGCGGATGCGCGCCGGGTCGAACCCGCCGTCGACGATCACCCACCCCTCGTCGAACACGACCGCCACCGCCGTCACCGGCTCCATGAGGAACCGGAAGGTGCTGCCGCCCTCCAGGGAGACGGCCTCGGGGATCGGCTCGTACGCCACGACCATGGGGACCAGGCGTCGCGGCCGCCCGCTCAGGCGCAGGGGCGGCAGATCGGCGTGATCGACGACCGTCGAGCTCACGCCGTCGCCGCCCGGAATGCGCGCCACCCGCCGTACGTCGTAATGTCCGTCGCACCTTCCAGCGCGACGGCCTCGCACAGGAATCCGGCGACGCTCGACCCGTCCGCGAGGACGGCGGAACCGATCCCCATGGGCGCGGGCAGGTCCGCGACGAAGCGGCCGAACCCCGCGGCCGGGAGCCGCCACACCTCCCCCGCGATCGCGGCGCCGCCGTCGGTCACGCGGGCGAGGCCGGGCTTGGGCGGGACCGTGTCGAGGGCGTAGAGCCGGTACTGCGCGGCCGTCTCGACCTCGGCGACGAACGTTCCACCCGCGGCGACGAGCTGGTGGTTCAGCGGCTGACCGCGCAGGTGCGCCCCGACGACCAGAAGCTCGACGGCCGGCGCCTGGATGCGCTCGGCGAGCTGCGCGAGCGTGCGGTCGGCGAACGGCGCGCCCGTCAGCATGACGCCGAACGCGCGGCCGCCAACGACCCCGGCGGGGACGGCGAGGGCGCTGCGGTCCAGCAGATTCGCGAAGTTCGTGTACCGGCCCATACGACTGTTGGCTCCGACCGGATCGGCCGCGACCTCGTCGAGGGTCGGATGCCACGTGGTCGTCGGCGTGAGCAGCGCCACGGTCCCGTCGAGTCGGTGCAGACCCTCCGCCCCCAGGCGGTCGAGACGTTCACGGTCGCGGAAGTAGTCCGCAGCCCGCGCCTCGGCACCGCCGAGGACGATCGCCGCGACCGTGGGATCGAGGTCGGTACCGACGAGCTCGGGGTGCGCCGCGATGAAATCGCCCACGGCCGCCGTGCGCTCGGCGACGAACGCGCCTCCGTACAACAGCGAGGCCGCCTCGAGGAGGGGAGCGATGTCGACCTCGACGATCTCGACGCCCGAGGCGGCGAGCGAGGCCACGACAGCGCCGAAAGCCTCCGCCCACCCGTCGGCGAGGCCCTCGAGGTGCTCGGGCGTCGGGACGGCCACGCGGGGACGGGCGTCGAGCGGGTGTGCCGGTCGGTCAGGGCGAGCGAGGGGGTCCACCCCGTCGGGACCGGACATGAGCTCGACCGCTGTGCGAGCGGTGAAGAGATCGCGCGCGAACACCGTCACGCAGTCGAGCGTGCGGCAGGCGGGAACGACACCGGTCGCGGGGACGAGACCCACCGTGGGCTTGACGCCGACGATGCCGTTCAGCGCGGCGGGCACGCGGCCGGACCCCGCCGTGTCGGTTCCGAGGGCGAGATCGACGATGCCGAGGGCCGTGGCCACGGCCGAGCCCGAGCTGGAGCCCCCCGAGATGTGGGTCGGATCCCAGGCGTTGCGCACGGCGCCGAAGGGACTGCGCGTGCCCACGAGCCCCGTCGCGAACTGGTCGAGGTTGGTCTTGCCGATCACCACGGCCCCCGCGGCACGCAGGCGCGCCACGGAGGGGGCGTCCCGCTCCGGCGTGTACGCGTAGGCGCGGCTGCCGGCGGTGGTCGGCATCCCCTCGACGTCGATGTTGTCCTTGACCGCGGCGACCAGACCAGCCAGAGGCAGACGCTCGCCCGCTGCGACCCCGAGATCGACCTCGGCGGCCTCGGCGACGGCATCCTCTTCCTCCCGGAGGGTGATCCACACCTCGGGGCGATCGACCTCGCGGAGCCGGGCGTACGCGGCGCGGACCCGGTCGACGGCGCTCACGCGGACACCTCGACGGCGGCGAGCAGCTGGCCCGCGGCGACGGTCTCGCCGGGGCGGACGAACACTTCGGCGATGGTCCCCGCGGCGGGGGCGCCGAGCGCCGTCTCCATCTTCATGGCCTCGAGCACGATCATCCTCTGTTCCTTCTCGACGGGGGTTCCGGGGGTGGCGTCCACGCGCCAGACCGACGCGGCGAACGGGGCCGTGATGCCGACCGTGCCGGGCGGGAGTTCTCGACCGACGGCGGCTGCGGCCGGGGCGGCGTCGTGCACGCGATCGAACTCGCCGCTGGCCCGCCACCGGTCGCGCTCCTCGTCGAAGGCGCGCCGTTGGCGCTCGCGGAACGCCGCGATCCCCGGCGCCTCGTCGGCGAGGAAGCGCTCGTACTCCGCCAGGGCGAACTCACCCTCGACGGTCTCGAAGCTCCCGCGTCCGGCATCCACGTCGGCCCGGAGGTCGAGCAGCTCCTCGGGAGAGACGGGGTACCAGCGGATGCGGTCGAAGAAGCGCAGCGCCCACGGGTTCTCGGTGAACAGCCCGCCGCGGCGGAAGCGGTTCCAGATCTGGACGGTGCGGCCGACGAACTGGTACCCGCCCGGGCCCTCCATGCCGTAGATGCACATGTACGCGCCGCCGATGCCGACGGAGTTCTCGGCCGTCCACGTGCGCGCGGGGTTGTACTTCGTCGTGACGAGGCGGTGGCGAGGGTCGAGCGGCGTCGCGACGGGCGCGCCGAGGTACACATCTCCCAGCCCCATCACGAGGTACTGCGCGTCGAACACCGTGCGGTAGACGTCGTCCACGCTGTCGAGCCCGTTGATGCGGCGGATGAACTCGATGTTCGACGGCGTCCACGGGGCGTCGTCGCGGACACCCGCCATGTACCGCTCGATCGCCAGCCGGGTCGCGGGGTCGTCCCACGACAGCGGCAGGCGCACCTCGCGCGAGGGCACGACGAGCTCCGAGGTCGAGGGCAGGTCGTCATCGAGCTCGCGCAGGAGCCCCACGAGCTGCGAGGCGCGGAGAACCGAGGCATCCGTGTGCACCTGAAGGGACCGGATGCCGGGGGTGACGTCGACGAGCCCCTTCGGTGCCTCTTGTGCCAGACGCTCCTGCAGCGCGTGGACGCGCATGCGCAGGCCGAGGTCGAGCACCTGGTCGCCGAACTCGACGAGGACGTTGTCGTCGCCGTCGCGGCGATACGTCGTCCGGGGGCGGAGCACGCGCTCCCCCTCGACCTCGGCCTCGCGCACGGCGATCACGCCGTCGTCGCCGTCGCCGACACCGACGAGCGCGGGCGCGGCGACAGCGGGGTCGAGGGCCGCGGCATCCGCTTCCCGAACCGGCGCGAAGCGTACGATGTCGCCCGGCCGCAGCTGACCCAGCTTCCACAGATCACCGGATGCCACGACCACCGGGCACACGAACCCGCCGAGGCTCGGTCCGTCGGGGCCGAGGAGCACGGGGGTGTCACCGGTGAAGTCGAGCGCGCCCACCGCGTAGGGCGTGTCGTGGATGTTGGAGGGGTGCAGCCCCGCCTCGCCGCCGTCGGTGCGCGCCCACGTCGGCTTGGGACCGGTGAGCCGCACGCCGGTGCGGGCGGAGTTCACCTGCACGCGGTACTCCGCGGAGTACAGGGCGTCGATGTCGGCGCGGGTGAAGAACTCCGGCGCGCCGTGCGGGCCCTCGGTCACGGCGATCGTCCACTCCGACGCGAGGTGCGGGCGACGCTCGACAGGAGTGGGGACGGGGGTGGCGATCGCGGCCACTCCCGGACGCAGCACGTCGCCGGTCACGAGCGCGCGGCCTCCGTGCCCGCCGAAGCCGCCGAGCGTGAAGGTCGAGGCGCTGCCGAGGTACGCCGGCACGTCGATCCCGCCGCGCACGGCGAGGAACACGCGCATGCCCGGGCCCTCGGCGGTGCCGATGCGCAGGACGCCGCCCGCGGGAACCTCGATCGGCTCCCACTGCGCGGCGGCGACGCCGTCGACCTCGACCGCGACCGGGGCGCCCGTGACCGCGACGACCGACGCGACGCTGAAGCGCAGGGTCGGACCGGTGAGGGTGATCTCGAGTCCCGGCGCACCCTCGGGGTTGCCGGCGGCGAGGTTGGCCTCGCGGAAGGACACGGCATCCATCGGGCCGGACGGCGGGACGCCGATTCGCCAGTACCCCACGCGTCCGGGGAGGTCCTGCACGGTCGTGAGCATTCCGGCATCCACGACGTCGATGCGGGGGTCGGGGTCGCGCGCGTCGTCGAGGGTGCCGGTGTCGTGCGCGACGGCGCGGACGCGCGGGTCGTTCACGACCTCGCGGATCATGCCCGCGCCGGTGACGATGCCGTCGATGCGCGTGTCGGCGAGCGCGGCCGAGAGCCGGTCGAGCGCCTGGTCGCGATCGGCGCCGTGCGCGATGACCTTGCCCAGCAGCGGGTCGTAGAACGGCGAGACCTCGCTGCCGGCCTCGACCCACGCGTCGACCCGGATGCCATCGCCCTCGGGCAACCGCACGGCGGTGACGAGTCCGGTGGAGGGGGTGTTGCCGCGGTCGGGGTCCTCGGCGTAGATGCGGGCCTCGACGGCGTGCCCGCGGGGTTCGCGGGCTTCGGCGAACAGCATGTCAGGGACGGCCTCGGGGCCGCCGCCGGCGAGATCGAGCATCAGGCCGACGAGGTCGACGCCGAACACCGCCTCGGTGACGGGGTGCTCGACCTGCAGGCGCGCGTTGACCTCGAGGAAGTACGCGCGCTCGGCGATCGGGTCGTAGACGAACTCGGCCGTCCCGGCGGACCGGTAGCGGATGCCGGATGCCAGCGCCGCCGCGGTGCGGTGGAGTTCCGCGCGGACTTCTTGCGGGAGTCCGGGCGCCGGCGCCTCCTCGACGACCTTCTGGTTACGGCGCTGGAGCGAGCAGTCGCGGTCGCCGAGGACGGCGACGCGTCCGGCACCGTCGCCGAAGAGCTGCACCTCGACGTGGCGGGCGGGGCGCACGAACTTCTCGAGGAACACCCCGGGCGTCCCGAAGCTCGCCGCCGCCTGGCGGACGACCGCGTCGTACGCGGCGCGGAGCTCGGTGGCATCCGCGCACACGCGCATGCCGATCCCGCCACCGCCGCCGGTGGCCTTGAGCATCACGGGGTATCCGATGACGGATGCCGCGGCCTCGGCCTCGTCGAGGGACTCGAGCACGCCGGTGCCGGGGAGGAGCGGCACGCCCGCGGCCTCGGCGAGCGCCCGCGCGCGGTGCTTCAGACCGAAGGCCTCGAGCTGCTCGGGCGTCGGACCGACCCACGCGAGCCCCGCCGCCTCGACGGCGCGCGCCGCGTCGGCGTTCTCGGCGAGGAACCCGTACCCGGGGTGGATCGCCCCCGCACCGGTGGCGCGGGCGGCGTCGAGGATCGCGTCGATGCGGAGGTACGACTCGGCGGCGGGGGCGGGGCCGAGGCGCACGGCCTCGTCGGCCTCGCGGACGTGGGGCGCGGCGCGGTCGGCGTCGGAGAACACCGCGACGGTGCGGAGGCCCCGCTCGCGCGCGGAGCGCAGGATGCGGCGGGCGATCTCGCCGCGGTTGGCGACGAGGAGGGTGTCGAAGGAGGTCACGGGCGCGTCACCACCATCCGCAGGGGCGTGCAGCTGAAGTCGTTGCACGGGTTGTTCATCTGCGGGCAGTTCGACACGATCACGAGCACGTCGCGCTCGGCGCGGAGGGCCACGCGCTTGCCGGGTGCGGACATGCCGTCGACGATGCCGAGCGATCCGTCCTCCTCGACCGGGACGTTCATGAACCAGTTGAGGTTCGACACGAGGTCGCGGGCGCCGAGCCCGTAGCGCGCGGCCTCGGCGAGGAAGTTCTCCCGGCACCCGTGCTGATACAGCGTGTGGTGGCCGTAGCGGAGGGTGTTCGACTCCTTCGAGCACGCGCCGCCGATCGTGTCCTGCCGGTCGACCTCGTTGCCGACCACGGTCATGAGCGGAAGGCCGAGGTTGCTGCGCAGCACCGTGCCGGTGCGGACGTAGACGTTGCGCTGCCACGCGATCGTGTCGGCGGCGCTGTAGCGCTCGTCGGTGTCGGCGGCGTTGTAGACGAGGAAGTCGGCGGACTGGTTGCCGCCCACGTCGACGATCGTGAGGACGTCGCCGGCGCGGACGATGCCCGACCAGGGCCCGCGGGGCGCGACGCGCTCGTCGAGCACGACCTCTCCGGGGACGAGCGGTTCGGACCACTCGAGGGGGACGCCCTCGGCGTGGACGGGACGTTCGGGAACGGTGGTGATCATGACGACTCCTGCTCAGAGCCCGGCCAGGGCGGCGTACGTGATGCTGTTGCGGTAGGCGCGTTCGCGCTCCGGGGTGAGGGAGAACACGGCATCCCCCTCGGCGGTCGGCTGAGACGCCCACGCGGTGATCTGGAGCGGGCCGACGACGTAGTCGTCGCGCGGGTCGAGCGAGTGGGGGACGTTCGCGACCAGCACGATCAGCGGCAGCTCGGCGACGAGGTCGACCGAGGCACCCGGCCCGGCGGAGCCCAGCCATTCGAGATCGCCCTCGGGATTCGCGCGCACCCCCTGGAAGAACGACACCGCTGGCGGCAGGTCGCGCGCGGTCAGGCCGTGCTTGCTCGCGGCGAGACGGAGGAGACCGTGGCCGGACGGCGACGGGCCCTCGGGCGCGGCGTCGCCGTAGCGCTGCTCGTTCCAGGCGTCCGTGGAGGTGCCGCAGAACGCGTCGTGGTGGCCGGACGTGTCGGCGGCGATCGTCGCGAGCACGCGGCCGTCGCCCGAGAGCAGCGGGTGACCCTCGCCGAGGTAGGCCTGCCAGGGGATCTTCTGCGTGTCGGCGACGTTGAGGCGCTCGCCGGGGTTGGCCGTGTTGAAGAGGAGCACCGCGGCGCACGCGTCGCCCGTGGGGTCCGTGAAGCGCAGGCGCGTTCCCCGCGCAACGCGGAGGTGGGCGTACCCACCCGGGGCGACCGTCTCGGCCCAGCGGAGGTCTTCCGCGGCGACCCCGTCCGGCGCGAAAGGCGCCGAGGAGGGCGGGAGATGTGGCATCCATTCCGACTGTGCGGCACGGGCGCGGGCGTCCTCCCGGGCTCGCCCCACGTTGCCGAGGGCGTCGACGCGACCTTCCATGTGCGACCTCTTTCTGTCGGTTGACAGGTATTAGAGCAGGCGTGCGTTTCGGTGGCGTTACGGGCCGCCCGGGTACGGTGGGGGCATGGCCGCGACAAGAACCGGACGACCCCGGGCATCCGGCTCCTCCCCCACCGGCCTCGGCACCCGCGCGGACGTCCTGGCCGCGGCCGCCGCCCTCTTCGGCACACGCGGGTACGCCTCGGCCAGCACGCACGCGATCGCCGAAGCCGCCGGCATCCGTCAGGCGACGCTGTACCACCACTTCGCGCGCAAGCAGGACATCCTGCTCGCGCTGCTGCTCGACACCGTGCAGCCCTCGCTCGACGTCGCGGCCGAACTGCTCGCGCGCGACGAGGAGCCGGCCGCACGCCTGTGGGCGCTGTGCGTCGCAGACGTCACGCTCTTGGCCGATGCGCCGCACAACACCGGGGCGCTGTACCTGCTGCCCGAGGTGTCGGACGCGGCGTTCGAGCCGTTCCGCGACCGCCGCAGCGAACTCGAGACGACCTACCGCACGCTCGTGGCCGCGTGCGGCGTCGCGCCCGGCGCCGCCGCCGCGGGCGCCTCCCTCGTGCTCGCGCTGGTCGAGAGCGTGATCCTGCAGCGCAAGGGTGGACAGACGGCGACCCTGGATGCCACGACCATCGCCGCCGCCGCCTTGCGCGTGCTCGACCTCGACACCGCGACGCGCGAGCGCGCGGCCACGGCGGGTCCGGGCGTGCTGGCGGCGCTGGGCTGAGCCGCGACCGCCGGGCGGGGCCCGATCCCGGAGCCGCCGCGGCCGCGCGAGCACGCCGGGCGGGGCCCCGATCCCGGAGCCGCCGCGGCCGCGCCAGCACGCATAAACGCGATTCGCGACGATAAACGCGCTGTCCCCGCGTTTCCGTGCGCGGAGAGCGTTTATGCGTGATCGGGAGCCGCGACCCCGGGCGCGGCTCCACCCGGAACTCCAGCCCCGGATGCCACGGGCCGGCGCCCCGTATGCCGTGCCCCGGATGCCGCGCCCCGACGCCGCGGGCGATTTCACGCGCCTTTAACACGGCCGAAACCACGCGCGACCCCGGTGAGCGGATCGTTTCTGTCAAGCAACAGAAACCCGAACCGCCCCTCATCGCCGGGAGCCCGCCATGATCATCTTCGGAGTCGCCCTCAGCGTCGTCCTCATCCTCGTCGTCGGCATCGTCGTCGCGCGGAAGGTCGACGGAGACAGCGCGAACTACCTCGTCGCCGGGCGCCGCCTCGGCGTCCCCCTCGTCGCCGTGAGCCTCACCGCCGCGGCCGTCGACGCCAACGCCACGGTCGGCAACACCGACCTCACCTCGCAGTTCGGCTTCTGGTCGGGGGCCTCGCTCGCGATCGGCCTCGCCCTCTGCCTCCTGCTGACGGGGCTGTTCCTCGCCAAGCGCATGAACGCCATGAAGCTCTTCACGCTGGGCGACTTCTTCCGCCTGCGCTACGGACGGCCCGTCGAGGTGCTGGCATCCGTCCTCATGATCGTGTCGTTCACGTTCCTGCTCGCGGGGAACCTCGTCGCGTGCGGCTTCCTGCTCGAACGCTTCGCGAACATCCCGTACGCGTGGGGCGTGGTGCTCGCGGTCGCCCTCGTGCTCGCCTACACGGTCGCCGGCGGGCTGTTCTCGGATGCCTACACGGCGGCGATCCAGACGACGATCACCGTCGTGGCGGCCATCGTGCTGCTCGCGTGGGTCGCGTACTCGTACGGCATCGTCATCCCCGAGGGGATGGGCCCGTTCGACCTCGAGCAGCTCAGCGACCCCGCCGCCGGCGCGCCGATCAACTGGGCCACCCTCATCTCGCTCGCGATCGGCGACATCGTCGCGATCGACTTCATGCAGCGCGTGTTCGGCGCCAAGAGCCCCTCGGTCGCGCAGCGCTCGTGCTTCGTGGCCGCGGGCCTCACCGCCGCGATCGGCACGATCTTCGCGATCGTCGCGCTGAGTGTCTCGTCGACCCTCGGCATCTCGGTCGAGAACGGTCCCGTGCTGTACACGCTGCTGAGCGACTACGCGCCGCCGATCATCGCGATCCTCGTTCTCTCGGGCATCGTCGCGGCGTCGTTCTCGACCGCCTCGGGCGCGATGCTCGCGACGTCGGCCATCGCGGTCCGCAACATCTTCACCGTCCGTCGCCACACGGGCACCGGTCCCGACCCGCTGCTCCGCTGGACGCGCGTGGCGATGATCCCCTTCGTCATCGCCGGCGCCGTGCTCGCGATCCGCGTCAGCCAGACCGGCATCCTGCTCACGCTCGCCTTCGACCTGATGCTCGCGTGCCTCGCGGCGCCCTTCGTCATCGGGGTCTTCTGGAAGCGCCCGGGTGCGGTCGCCGCGCTCGGCGCGATGGCCGTCGGGTTCGTCGTGCGCATGGTCTTCCTCGCCCTCACCCCGACGCTGTACGGCGTGCCGAACGACATCCTGTACATCCCGAACGAGCTGATCGGGGCGGACTTCGACGGCTGGGCCACGCTCGTCGCGGCACTCATCGGAATCGGCACCTTCGTCGCCCTCGCGTTCGCGGTTCCGCGCCGCGAGTCCGAGCTCGACCGGGAGCTGGCCGTGCTGGCCGATCTGGCGGCGGAGCGGGAGGCGTCCGAGAAGGAGGGGGTGGGGGTTCCGGCCTGAGCGCGCGAACGACCCGCGGGGCCGATCCACCATCCGGTGTGGTCGGCCCCGCTTTCGCGTCACGATTGGCGCGTTCGCGGCTCCCCTCCACGCTCCGGACGGCCACCGGCCTCACCCTCCCGCCTGAACACCGCTCGGATGACAACCGCTCGTCCATGTGCGCCACACCCCCGACGCGGTCGCGACCACCGGCATCCCCCTCCACGGATGGACGCCCCTGCCCGACGAGACGGTGAGCATCGTGACGCCCTCCTCCGTGGCATCCGTCTCGCTGGAGCGCTTCTGAGGGCTCGGCGCACCCCGCGCGCTCCGGGGCCGAGGGCCTAACGTGGAGGAATGGCTCGAATGCGCATCGAACCCGACGACGCCCCCACGACACGACTGTCGGACGGCTCGATCGCGCGCGTCTCCCCCTCGGGCTTCGTCTCGGGCTTCGAGCTCGTGGTCGACGGCACCCCGCAGTCGCACGTCGACCTCGACGACCCCACGCACCTGCACTTCGAGTACATCGCCCGCATGGGCGCGGTCATCGATCGACTCCGGATGCCGGGACAACCGCTGACCGCTGTGCACCTGGGTGCGGGTGCCCTCACTCTTCCCCGTTACGTCGAAGCCACTCGGCCGGGCTCGCGGCAACAGGTCATCGAGCTCGAGCCCCGACTGTGGGACCTCGTCCGCGAGAACCTCCCCCTCCCCCGCGGAGCCGCCGTGCGCGTGCGGATCGGTGACGCGCGCGCGGGCCTCTCGCGGCTTCCCGCCGGCCTCACCGGCGCCGTGGATCTCCTCGTCAGCGACGTGTACTCGGGGGCGCAGACGCCCGCGCACCTGACGACGGTGGAGTTCTATCGCGAAGCCGCCGCCCTGCTCGCCCCCGACGGCGTGCTCCTCGTCAACGTCTCCGACGGGCCCGGCCTCGCGTTCGCGCGACGTCAGGTCGCGACGGTGCGCGAGGTGCTGCCCGAAGTGATCCTCCTCGCCGAGGTGCAGGTGCTGAAGGGCCGCCGGTTCGGCAACCTCGTGATCGCCGCCTCCGCGGCTCGTCTTCCGGTCGAGTGGCTGCCGAGACTCATGGCCGCCGGACCGCACCCCGCGAAGGTGTCGCAGGGAGCCGAGATCGAGGAGTTCGTGCGCGGTGCGCGTCCGGCGACGGATGCCGACGCCACGCCGTCTCCCAAGCCCTCGGCATCCCTCTTCGAACGCTGACCGCGTGGCGGCTGGGCACATCGGCCTTCGCGACGCAGACTGGAGACCATCGGCCATTCGGGAGGAGCGACGGTGAGCTATATCCGCGGGTATGACCCCGACACATTGCGCGAGATCACTGACTCTCGTGAGTGCGCGGAGCGTCTCGACGAGATCGGCTCGCAGCGCAGCCTCCCCGCCCTGCTCGAGCGCGTGTGGCTGCTCAAGGTGCTCGACCGCTTCGACGAGGCCCTCGCGATCTCGGAGCAGTCGGTGCGCGTCGCCCGCATGGCGGGCACTCGCCGCGACCTTCTGCGCGCCCGCATCCTGCACGCGACGATCATGCAGTGCCGCGGCGCCTACGCCGCCGCCGAGCAGGAGCTGACGATGTGCGCCGAAGAAGCCGAGGGGCAGAACTGGGCGAGCATCGCCGCGTTCGCCCTGCAGCACCGCGGCAAGGTGCACTACGACGAGGGCGACTACGACAGCGCCCGTCGCGACTTCAAGCGTGCGCTGTTCCTCCGTCAGAACGCCGGAGCCACCGACGCCCAGCTCGAGTCGACGCTGCTCGCGATCGATGCCGCCGACCGCCGTCGTTCGCGCGAGGTCGTCGCGAGCTGAATGTCGTAGCCCCCGCTTAGTCTTCCGGTCATGTCCGAACTGCAGCGCGTGCGCACCTGGGCAGAGGCGCTCATCGCCCTGCACCTCGACGCGTCATGGACGTTCGGCTTCGACAACGCCAAACGCCGCGCGGGGCTCTGCGACTACACCCGCAAGCGGATCAGCGTGTCGCGCTACCTCGCCGCACGCTACGACGACGACACCAATCACCAGACGCTGCTGCACGAGGTCGCGCACGCCATCGCAGGCGGCGCAGCCGGGCACGGCCCGGTGTGGAAGCGCACCGCCCGAGAGCTCGGCTACGTCGGCGGAACGACCCACGCCGGCGAGACGGCCAACGAACTCGCCCCGTGGGTCGGCACGTGCCCCGCGGGACACGTCGCCTACCGGCACCGCCGCGCGACGCGGCCGACGTCGTGCGCGAAATGCGCCCCGCACTTCGACCCGCGCTTCGCGCTGTCGTGGGTCCGGCGCGACATCAGCCGCGCGACGCGCCTCGCGGCCGCGACGCCGCGCTGACGCGGGCGTTTCCGGCGCGCGGGCGGTTCCCGCGCGCGGGCCTTTCCGGCGCGCGGGCAGTTCCTGCGCGCGGGCAGTTCCTGCGCGCGGGCCTTTCCGGCCCCGCAGATTCGGAAAAGCGGCGTGGATTCGGACGAAAGCCCGCGTTCGGTCCGAATCCGCGCACCATCTCCGAATCCACGCGGCGGCACGCGCGCGGCGCCGGCACGCACGCGGCGCTGGCGTACGCGCGGCGCCGGCATACGCGCGGCGCGGCGCGGCGGCGCGAGTCTTGGGCCGGGTCTGCGGGACCACCGCTCGCAGAATCGGACCACGCACACAGATCCGGACCATCCCCGGCATCTCATCCGAATCCACGCACCATCTCCGGATCCGCGCGGCCGCCGGGGCCGGGGCCCGGGCGGGTCAGTCCGCGCGGAACGCGTCGTCGATGAGCGTTGGGACGACGGATGCCGCATCCCGCGCGGCCGCGGCCTGCACCACGTCCGCACGCCCGGCGTCGGTGAGCGACCGACCCGTGCCGCTCGCCGACAGGAGGTGGCGGGCCGCTCCGCGGAGAGCGCGATACCCCTCGCCCGCGAGGGCCGCGTCGGGCGAGGCGTGGTCGATGCCGAGGTCACCGAGTGCCGCGATGACGGCCCCTGCCCCCAGGAGGTCGTCGACCGCGAAACGAAGGGTCTCGGCATCCGGACCGTCGGGGTACCCGACCGCGATGAGGGCGATGCTCGTGCGCGCTGCCCGCGCCGTCTGAATCTCGAGGACGCGGTCGGCCACGGCACGCGCATTCCGGATGCCGCCGACGAGAACCTCCGCCGCGTCGCCGGCCGCAGCACGCACCAGAGCGGCGGTCGGAAGCCCCTCGACGGGCAAGGTCGCCCCCGCTTCGATGGCGGTGAGCGCATCGGCCGAGAGTCCGAGGGTCTGCACGAGAATCACGACGTCGGCCGGGGCGAGGCGGTCGAGGCCCGGCCGACCCCAGTCGAGACGCACCTGGTAGTTCGCTTGGGCGTGCGGGGTGGGGTCGTTCGGCATCCCTCGAGCCTAAGCCGGGTGCGCGCGCCCGCCGCGTCAACCGGGGTGCCGCTCACCGACGGTGCGGCAGAATTCGCAGCATGCGCATTCTGTTGAAGTTCGTGATCGATTGCGATCCGGATGCCGCGTGGCGAGCGCTCCACTCCCCGCGCGCCGTCGCGGAGCTGTACGGACCGCTCCTCGACGTCGAAGCGCTCGGTGAGATGCCGACCTCGTTCTCATCGGGCGACGACGTCCCGGTGCAGATGAGCCTGGCCGGCGCCCTCCCCCTCGGACGTCAGTTGATCTCCGTCGCCGATCGCGAGACGACCGACGGGAATGGTCGAGTGCGGGTGTTCCGCGACTGGGGTGTGCCGCTGACCGGTCCTCTCGCGGCCCTCGACGTCTGGGACCACCAGATGGCGGTGTCGGCGGCTCCCGGTCAGCCCGGGCGGACACTGTGGCGCGAGCGCCTCACGATCGGCGGGTCCGCCGCCCCCGTGCTCTGGCCGGGGCTGTGGGCGATGTGGCAGTGGCGCGAGGGCCGCATCCGGGCTCTCGCCCCGACCTGGGCCTACGACCCCGAGTCGAACGACGACGACGCCTGACGCGGGCGCGAAACGCGGAGGCGTGCCGCGGGCACCTGACGCGGGCACGCCCCCCGGACGCGCTGCCGCTCAGACCAGGCCGTGCCGATAGGCGAAGACGACCAGCTGGACGCGGTCGCGTAGCGCCAGCTTGGAGAGGATGCGGCTGATGTGCGTCTTGACCGTCGCCTCCGAGAGGAACTCCTGCGCCGCGATCTCGCTGTTGCTGAGGCCGGCCGCCGCGAGCACGAAGATCTCGCGTTCACGCTCGGTCAGGTCGTTGTAGCTCTGCGGCACGGGCTCGGCGGTGCCGTTCTCGGCGATGTGGGCGAAGAGTTCGCGGGTCGCCTCCGCCGCGATGACGGCTGAGCCGGCGTGGACCGTCCGGATGGCGGACAGGAGGAACTCGGGCTCGGAGTCTTTGAGCAGGAATCCGCTGGCGCCGCCCTGGATCGCGCGGGCGGCGGCCTCGTCGAGGTCGAAGGTCGTGAGCACGACCACGCGGGGTGCGCCGGGCTCGCGGAGGATCTCAGCCGTCGCGGTGAGCCCGTCCATGACCGGCATGCGCACGTCCATGAGCACGAGATCGGGTCGCATCGCGCGGACCATCTCGACGCCCTCTCGACCATCGGACGCTTCGCCGACGACCTCGAGGTCGGGCTGCGAGTCGATCACCATCCGGATCCCGGCGCGGAAGAGTGCCTGATCGTCGACGAGAACGATGCGTACGGGGGTGGTGCTCACTCGGTCGGTTCCTCTCGGCTGTTGTGCGGGTGCGGGGCTCACTGCGGCGCCCCGACGGGCAGCGTCGCGCGGACGACGAAGAAGCGCCCCTGCGGCTCGGCGGTCAGGCGGCCCCCGACGAGCTGCGCGCGTTCGCGCATCCCGATGAGACCGTGTCCGCCCGACGGCTGCGACGGACCGTCCACCCGGGCGTTACGGACCGTCAGCTCGACGCGGTCGGGCAACCACCCGAGGTGGACGTCGACGTGGCGATCGACGCCGTGGCGAAGCGCGTTCGTCAGAGCTTCCTGCAGGATGCGGTAAACCGCGAGCTGGATCGCCGCCGGCGGTTCCCCGGGGGGCGCCGGATCGACGTCGACCGAGAGTTCGACACCCGCGGCTCGGACGTGCGCGTACAGGGCATCGAGATCGGTCAGGCGAGGCTGCGGCCCCTCGGCCTGCGTATGGCGCAGTTGCGTGAGCAGTTGGCGCACGTCTGTCAAAGCGGCTCGAGCGGTCGTCGAGATCGTGGCGAGAGCCGCCGTAGCGGCGTCCGGGTCGGCGGCTGCGGCATATCGCGCCCCGTCCGCTTGCGCGATCACGACGGCCAGCGAGTGCGCGACGACATCGTGCATATCGCGCGCGATGCGCACGCGCTGCTGCTCCGCGATGGTCTCGGCTTCGGCGAGGCGCTGCGCGCGACTGTTCTCCGCCGCTCGCATCGCCGTTCGCACCAGAGCTCCCGTCACCCACGCGAGCAGGAGCGCGAACGCCGCCGCCAGAAGAATGGCGAAGATCGCGAACACGTCGTTCGGCTGGACGGGCGACGTCAGCCTGCGGACGACCAGGTACAGCGTGACCAGGACGGCGCCGCCGACGGCCGAGGCGAAGCCGGTCCAGAAGACCCGACGTGAACCGTAGGCCGCGGTCGTATAGAGCACCGCGAAGATGGCCATGTCGGTCGGCGAAGGTTCTCGCCCCAGGCCCATCTGCAGGAGGGCACCCGCCCAGGCCAGGGAGAGGGCGAGTCCGGGGCTCAAACGCCGCAGAGCGACGGCCCCCGTGAACGCCACCACCATGACGCACGCCCCGATGTTCTCGAGAGCAGAGGGCTCGGTCGATGCGAGTTCGACGGCGAGCGCGAGCAGCCCGAAGATCCCGGCGAGGACGAGGTCGGTCACCAGTTGGTATCGGCGCAGCGGGCGGAGGGAGAGCATCGCGGCAACGCTACAGACCCGCGGGGGACGCGGCATCCGTCCCGCGATGTATTCGTGGACGCTCGCCGGGATGAGGCGTCTGGGGAGGAGAAGTCAGGCCGGGAAATCGGCCGGTTCGATCGGCCGCGCCTCGAAGAAGGTCTGGAGGACGATCGTCGTGCGCGTGTTCACGTGCGCCGCCGCGCGGATGTCGCGGATCAGCTCCTCGAGATCACGCGGCGTCGGCACACGGACGAACAACATGTACGCCGCGTCTCCCGCGATGGAGTGGCACGCCTCGATCGCGGTGAGGTGCGCCAGCAGCTCTGGCGCGTTGTCGGGCTGCGCGGGGTCGAGTGGCGTGATCTCGACGAAAGCCGCGAGAGGGCGACCGAGAGCCTCGGCATCGAGGACGGGCCGGTAACCTCGCACGATTCCGCGCGCTTCCAGCCGACGCAATCGCGACTGAACGGCGGAGACGGACAGACCGACCCGTTCGGACAGGTGCGACAGCGTCGCGCGCGCGTCGAGGGAGATCTCGCGGACGATCGCCGCATCGACGGCGTCATCGAGGCGCGCGGGGCGGGCAGAAGCCTCGGTCATGGCGTCGACAGTATCAGGGTGCCGCGACATCATCCTGGCGCCACGTGTAAGTTTTCCGTTAGCATGACATTCTGACAGGAATATTTCCCGCTGAACGGAGGATGCCATGACCATCGCGACGCCTTCCCGCGCCTCGCACGAGTTGCTCGACGGCCGCACCGTCGCCGAGGTCGAGCTCACTCCGGCGTGGGCGCAGCTGAAGAGCGCGACCGTCGCACTGCAGGGTCTGCAGGCGAGCGACGGGTCGATCGCCGATGCGGCAGCCGCCGCCCCGCTCCTCGACGACATCGTCGAGGCCATCGAGACTCTCGCGCCCCTCTTCCCGCACGACGCCGCCTACCTCTACGCCTCGATCGCGGACTTCCAGCGCTGGCGCGACGCCGGACTCGGCGTGCCCGACTTCCTCGACTCGCTCGTGGCGTTCCAGCCCCAGGAGCACCGGGTCGACGGCATCCGTCATCTCGTCATCTTCCCGATGTACACCCAGAACGGTTCGCGTGATCGGCACGTCGAGGCGATCCTCGTCGAGGCCATCTGGCCCGACTTCATCGCCCAGCTCGAGACGGAGTACACCAACCGGCTGTTCGTCTCGCTGCGCCTGCTCGACTTCACCCCGGGGTACGACACCAATTCGGCCGTGTTGTTCCCCGAGACGGTCGCGATGCGCGAGATCCCGACGTTCACGTGGGGCGCGATCTTCCAGGACCGCGAGGCCGCCCGCTACCGCCGCGTGACCCGCGCCGCCGCCGAGATCACGAAGCTCGAGCTCCCCGCGGCCGCCGCCCGCATGCTCGACGACCAGTCGCTCACCGAGCAGACGTTCGTCATGTGGGATCTCATCCACGACCGCACCCACATGCGCGGCGATCTGCCCTTCGACCCGTTCATGATCAAGCAGCGCATGCCGTTCTTCCTGTACTCGCTCGAGGAGCTGCGGTGCGACCTCACCGCGTTCCGCGAATGCGTCGCGTTGCAGGCCCGCCTGTCACTTCGACAGGCTCAGGGACCGGAGCTGGATGCCGCGGAGCAGGCCATGCTCGAACACGCCGGGCTCGTGCAGTACGCGGTGATCTTCGACCGCATCTTCCGCTTCGCGATTACGGGGTCGCGTGTGCGCAACTACGACGGCCTCGGCGGTCAGCTGCTGTTCGCGTGGCTGCACCAGCGCCGCGTGCTGCACTGGACGGACACGTCGCTCGCCTTCGACTGGGACGAGGTCCCCGCCGCGGTGATCGCCCTCGCCGACGCGATCGACGAGCTGTACTGGCGCTCGATCGACCGCCCGAAGACCGCGCACTGGCTCGCCGCCTACGACCTGGTGCGCTCGGTCGTCACCCCGCACCCCGCCTCGGTGTGGGCTCGCGGTCTGCCCGATGACGTGCTCGCGGGTCTGCCGAAGGGCTACACCGACGCCGTGCTCGACGACGAGTTCCCGCTGTCGATGTTCTTCGAGGCACTCGAGAAGAAGATGCGCCCCGTGATCGCCTCGACCGAGGGCATCCGCGGCACGGACTGAGGCGCCGCTCTGCCCCCGCGGCGGGCTTCCCCCGGCGAGTGTCCAGAACACGCCGTGACCGCCCACGGCCACACGGCGTTTCTTGGACACTCGACGAGGGTGGGCGCGAACGGCCTCGACGTGGCGCGCGGGGCGGGACACACTGGATGAGGGGGGCGATGATGACCGACGTGGTGGCCATGGACGAAGGCGTGCGGGACCGACTGGTGCTCCTGGCGGGCGGCACGAGCGCTGCGGGACGCTCCGCCGCCCGGGTGCTGCTCGACGCCGGGGCTCGCGTGGTGGTCGTCGGCAGCGACGACGACCACCTGGCGTCGGTCGCGGCCGAGGTCCCGGGCGTCGCGGTTCGACGCTGCGACCTCACCGATTCCGACGCGGTCGACGCGCTGCGTGATCACGTGCATGCGGCACACGGCCGGGTCGACGGCCTTCTGCACCTGGTCGGCGGTTGGCGCGGGGGCCGTGGCCTGGCGGGCCAGACCGACGACGACTTCGCGTTCCTCCTGCGCTCGCTCACGGCTCTGCGGCACGTGACCCGAGCCTTCGACGACGACCTCAGAACCTCGGATGCCGGCCGCTTGGCGATCGTCTCTTCGACCTCGGTCGCGCGCCCCCTCGCGGGCGGTGCCAACTATGCGACGGTGAAGGCCGCTTCGGAGACCTGGGTTCGCGCGGTCGGTCAGGGCTACGCGAAAGACGCGCGCGACGCGGCGCGGGAGCCCACGGCGGCGGCCGTCATCTTCCGGGTCAAGAGCCTCGCCGGCCTCGAGGATGCTTTGGCCGCCGCGTTCCTCGCTCTGTGGGACGACGAGGCCGCCGTGCTCAACGACGTGGTGATCGGAATCGAGGGGGCTGACTGATCCCGCCGGGCGGGCACGTCCGTCCGTCCCGAACCGATACGCGTCGTCGAGAGCGCAGGTCTCGTCTTCGCGCCGACGTGTGTGGTGCCCCCTCAGTCCCGCCCACGATCCGGCGCGGCGGGGGCTATCCTCGCGTCCCCGTGTCCGTCAGCACGGGCGGTGTGACCAACGGTGGTTTCGACCGTTCGCTGGACCTTGGGTGGAGGACCGCTCGGCGCGACATCGCCGTCTGGGCCCGGCCGCGGGGGCACGGACGACGTGGCACCCTCGGCATCCGAAACGCCCGTCTCGACGACCTCGGCGTTCACCTCGGCCGTGCGGTACTGACGAGAGAGCGTGCGGTACGAGCGGGTGAGGAAAGCAAGGGAAGCCGCGATCACCATGAACAGACCCGCGAAGACGAAGACGAGCGCGATGCCACGCGAGTGCCCCTCGCCGAGCAGCCAACCCCAGGCTGCCTTCCCCGTGTCGCCGTCCATGTAGGGGATGATCGCGAAGGCCGCGATCGGCGCGATCAGGAACGATGTCACCGGCGCTGCGGCCGACTCAGCGGCCGCGGCGAATCCGAACACCCGCCCCTGAGTGGCGAAGGGCACGACTTTCTGGATGACGGTCTGCTCGGCGGACTCGACGACCGGGATAAGTGCCATGTAGATCCAGATCCCCACCGCGAAGAGCCACCCCCATTCCCGCAGGGTGAAGATCGCCCCGAGCACGCCCATCCCGATGACGACCCACAGCATCGTGCGGATGGGATTTCGACCGAGACCGAACTTCGCGACGAGGCCGCCTCCGACGATGAAGCCCGTCGCGGTGATCGCGAGGACGACGCCCCAGACTTCGGCGTTGTAGACCCGTCCGTCGATCTCCCATCGGTAGAGGTCGAGCCCGTACGGGTCCATCAGCGCCATGTAGACGCCACCGATGAGGTTGTTGAAGGTCGAGAAGATGATGAGCGCGATGAGCCCGGGGGCCGCCCGGACGGCGCGCCACGCTCCGCGCAGATCGACGATCGGCCCCGGTTCGGCCCCTGCAGCCGGCTTTTCTTCGGCGATGCGGATGGTGAGCAGGTGTACGAGTGCGGCGAGCGTGAGCCCGATCGCGATGGCCAGCGTTCCGCCCATGCCGAGGAACCCGACGGAGAGGCCGCTGAAGACGCTCGTGACCACGAACGCCAGGCCTTGGACCGTCCCGACGAGACCGTTCGCGTTGGCGTGACGTTCGACCGGCACGAGAAGGGTGACGGTGGTGGACAGGGCGATGTTCCGCATGTTCTCGACGACAGCGCCCGCGAGGATGACCGCGGAGAACACCCAGAACCACGGTCCGCCGAGATCGAGCAGGGCTGACTCGGGGAAAGCCAGCCACAGCGCGCCGGCGACGAGGAACGCCGTCAGGGTGACGAGCCCGGAGAACACCATGACGCGGTGCTTGCGGTGTCGGTCGACGATCGAGCCGAAGACCATCGCGAACACGGCGAGGAGAAGCATGTACGCGCCGCCGACGATGCCGGTGGCCAGGACAGAACGCGTCTCGAGGTAGACCCAGAAGGTGAGGGCGAACCACAGGAAGCTCGTGGTGACGTTGGCCGCGGCGGTGTTGACGAGAACCGCGAGGAACGTGCGGTTTCCACCCGTGGGAGCGCCCGCGACGACGGCGGCGGAAGACGGTTCGGCGGACATAGCCACACGGTAGACCCGACCTCCGACATCGGCCAGACGCCCGTCGTTGCGAGAGTCCGGCGGCCGCCATGCCGGGGCCGTCGAACGGACCATCCCCGGGGCCACTGGGCGTCGCAGGACGTCAGTCCAGCAGGCTCCGGATGTCGTCGGCGGTGAGGTGCGGTCCCCCCGCGAAGGATCCACCCTCGTCACTGCCGCCGTCGAGGACGCGCGAGAACAGCTCGGCCTTGGCCTCGCGCAACGCGACCACCTTCTCTTCGACGGTCTCCGCCGCGACGAGGCGGTACACGATCACCGGGCGCGTCTGCCCGATCCGGTGCGCGCGGTCGATCGCCTGGTCTTCGACGGCGGGGTTCCACCACGGGTCGAGCAGCACCACGTAGTCGGCCTCGACCAGATTGAGCCCGACGCCACCCGCCTTCAACGACACGAAGAAGGCGGGGTCGTCACCCTCACGGAACCGATCGATCTCGACCTGCCGGTTCGTGGTCGTGCCGTCGAGATATCCCGAGGCGAGTCCCGCCTCGGTGCAGCGCTCCCGGGCGGCGCGGAGGAAACGCGTGAACTGGCTCAGTACCAGGACGCGGTGCCCTTCGGCGGCGGCCTCGACCAACAACTCCTCCAGGGCGTCGAGCTTCGCGGACGGGGCCTCTCCCTCGTCGACCAGGGCGGGATCGAGCGCCAGCTGCCGGAGCATCGTCAGCGATCGGAAGATCGCGAAGCTGTTTCCCTCGGCGTCGTCGAGCAGCCCGAGCAGACGCTGCCGCTCCCGGTGGAAGCGCCGGTCATAGAGCTTGCGGTGCGTCGGGTGGAGGGAGACCTCGATGATGGTCTCTTGCTTCGGGGGAAGCTCCGACGCGACGAGATCCTTCGTGCGCCGCAGCAGGAATGGCCGGATCCGGCGACGCAGGAGGTCGAGGCGCGCGGCGTCGGAGTGCTTCTCGATCGGCGTTCGATAGAGGGTCGTGAAGGATTCGCGCGTCCCGAGGAGTCCCGGAGCGACGAGCGACATGAGGGCCCACAGCTCGAGGAGGTTGTTCTCCATCGGGGTGCCCGTGATGACCAACGTGAAGGGCACCGACAGCGCCCGGGCGGCGCGATAGCCGCGAGAGGCGGGGTTCTTGATCTGCTGCGCCTCGTCGAGCACCAGCCCGGACCAGTCGACCTCGGCGTACTGCTCCTGCTCGAGTCGGAACAGCGCATAGCTCGTGACGACGACGTGCGCCCCGGCGGCCGTCTCTTGGATGCTCGTCGCCCGTCGCGTCTGCGTCGCCGTGACGACGCGCACGTCGAGGCCCGGCGCGAACGTCGCGCACTCGCGAGCCCAGTTTCCGACGACGCTCGTCGGAGCGACGATGAGGAACGGCGCCATGGTCGGATCCGCGGCGCGTGCCGCCTCCATCATGGCGATCGTCTGCACCGTCTTGCCGAGACCCATGTCGTCGGCCAGGACGCCGCCGAGTCCCTGTGTGCGCAGGAAGTGCAGCCAGTCGAGACCGGCACGCTGGTAGTCACGCAGCGTCGCACGAAGGCCCGCCGGCGGATCGACGCTCTCGAGCGCTGCCTCGTCGGTGAGCCCCCTCACCCGCAGCCACCACTCGGCCTCTCGCGCGGCGATCATGCCCAGCTCCGACAGGTCGTCCCACAGGCCGACGTTGTACCTGTTGAGCTTCAGCTGCGACTCCGGCCGGTCGGCGAGCGTCCGGGCCTCGTCGATGACCGCTCGCAAGCGCGCGAACTCGGGGGTGTCGAGGCGGACGTACTCTCCGTCGCCGAGGAAGAGCACCCCGTCGCCCAGCGCCAATGCCGTGTACAGGTCGGTGAAGTCGACCTCGACGTCGCCGACGCTCACCCGCGCGTGAAGATCGAACCAGTCACTGCCGTCGTCGGTGGAGGTGGTCAGCTCGACGACCGGAGCCTCGGGTGCGGCGCGGTAGTCCCGTGCCGAGCCGGTGACGAGCACGCGCACATGATCGATCTCGCGAAGGCGCGGCAGCACCTCGACGGAGAGGATCGCCGCCGCCGCCGGAACGAGCGGCCTCGGAGGCGTCTTTCCCGACGGGTACGGCTCCGGGAGGATGATCCGCGCATCGGAGGCGACGGCGGAGGCGGTCGCCCACACGGCGCTCTCGTGCTCGGGGTGGTGGCGGCCGCGCGTGGACGAGCGATCCCACCGCGCCGCGATCGATGCACCCTCACCCTGATGATCGACGAGGAGTTCGAGTACCGGCAGAGGAGCGGCGGGCACCTCGACGGTGCCACGTGGCGACACGACGGGCGCATCGAGCTGGAGGCGCGGCAGGTAGTCGGCCAGGAAGGTGTCGGCGCTCGCCGCATCGATGGTGAGCGCGTTCGGGCGGGCGAGGAGTCCGCGCACGGGTGCGGGCGCCGGGGTCGACAGGCGCGCGAGCGTGATCCTTTCGTCGGCGCCGTCGCGATCGGCGACGAAGGCGACGGCGACGGCCGGGTCGCCCACGACCCAGGACGACAGAGAGGCGACCTCATCGGCGACGCCCTCCACGATGCCGCGCATCTGCAGGCTCGACCCGCGTCGCTCGAGCGCGACAGCGGCGCGGACGGGCTCGGCGGGGATGTCGACCGGGTGGTGCATGCCGGAACCGGAGACGATCGGGACGCCGGCTGCGAGAACGGCGTCGAGCTGCATCCACAGCGAGTGCGGTGGGACGGCGGCGAGCGGCATCCATTCGTCGGAGAGGAACGCACCCGGTCCGGACCGGCCGAGGCGGCCCAGGCTGTCGATGGCGGCGCGCGCCGCAGGATCGGCCGGCAGCGCCGCGAGAGCCGACCACCCGGCGCGCCCCTTGATCCACGTGCCTCGCGTACCGCGCACGCCGGGACGCGCCGTCAGGGTGAGAGCAGTGCTGCGCCCGTGCCCGCCCCCGCGGCGGATCGACAGGAACAGACAGAGCTCGAACGGGGGCTCTTCGTCGGCGGGCGGGGCGGAGAGGAAGAGCTCGTCGAGGGAGCGCTGCCACTCCGGCCGCGGCGGTCGCCCGGCCGCGATCAACCGGTCGAACAGCAGGAGCGCCGCCGCGCAGGAGTGCTCGCATTCGGGCCCTCGCCCGCACGAGCACCACCCCGACAGCCGCGCGACATCGCCGGGAACCCGCAGCTCGAGGTGCTCGTACCCCGCCGCGCCGAAGGACTGCGCGGTCACCACTCGGACGTCGCCGATCGTCTTCACATCGCCGACCTCGACGGAGCCGTAGACGAGGAGCCGGTCTGCGCGCGTCATCGCCGCGGGCGAGAAGATCTCGCCCGCGATGCTGAGCGCTTCGGGGTCCAGGTGCATCCCCTCATTCTCGTCGGGCCCTCCGACACACGGCTGCACCTCGGCACCGATCGGGGGATGGTTCGTCGATCTGCCCGGCTGGGGATAAGAGGCCGAAGTTAGGCTGGGACCGTGACTTCCCTCCACGACGTGTCGGTGCGCGGTTTCGCCTCCGACAACTACTCCGGCATCCACCCCGACGTCCTCGCCGCGATCGCCGCGGCCAACGAGGGCCACCAGGTCGCCTACGGCGAAGACGTCTACACCGCTCGCCTGCAGGAGCTCTTCGTCGGGCTCCTCGGCGAGGGGGTCGAGGCCTATCCGGTCTTCAACGGCACGGGAGCGAACGTCGTCGGGCTGCAGTCGATGCTGCCGCGCTGGGGCGCCGTGATCTCGGCCTCCACCGCCCACATCAACGTGGACGAGGGCGGCGCCCCCGAGCGCGTCGGCGGCATCAAGCTGCTGACCGTCCCCACCGACGACGGGAAACTCACCCCTGATCTCGTCGATCGCGAGGCCTGGGGATGGGGCGACGAGCACCGCGCGCAGCCGCTCGTCGTCTCGATCACGCAGTCGACCGAGCTCGGCACGCTGTACACGGTCGACGAGATCCGCGCCCTGGCCGACCACGCCCACGGGCACGGCATGCGCCTGCACATGGACGGCGCTCGCATCTCCAATGCCGCGGCCGCCCTCGACGTGCCGCTGCGGACCTTCACGCGCGACGCGGGTGTGGACGTGCTGAGCTTCGGCGGGACGAAGAACGGCGCCATGATCGGCGAGGCGATCGTCGTGCTCGACCCTGCGGCATCCACCGGGCTCACCTACCTGCGAAAGCTCGACATGCAGCTCTCGAGCAAGATGCGCTTCGTCTCGGCGCAGCTCGTCGCCCTGCTCGAGAACGACCTGTGGCTGCACAACGCGCGCCACTCGAACGCCATGGCGCAGCGCCTGCGCGCCGGTGTCGAGGCGGGTCTCGCCGACGGGTCGATCCGGGGCGTCGAATTCACCCAGCCGACCCAGGCGAACGGCGTGTTCGCGACGCTTCCCGCGGGTGTCGCCGATCGTCTGCGCGAGAGCTTCCGTTTCTACGATTGGGACGAGTTGCGCCGCGAGGTGCGCTGGATGTGCTCGTTCGACACCACCGAGAGCGACATCGACGCCTTCATCGCGGCGATCGCCCGCGAGACGTCGGCCTGACGCGACCCGCCCGGGACCGAACCGAGCCCGAGCCGACCGCCCGATCCGGGCGCGGAGGCCGCGCACCCGAGCCAGTGGCCGTGGCATCCGAACCCCGATGCCACGGCCCTCACCGCCTCAGGAACCCGCGAGCCAGTCGCGGTAGGCGTCGAAGGTGCTCTCTCGCCCGAGGAAAGCGGTGACGAGGTCGCGCGCGTCGCGCGAGCCGCCCGGCTCGAGGATCTCGCGGCGGTACCGCTCGGCGGTCTCGGCGTCGAACAGGTCGTCGCCGAAGGCCGAGAGCAGATCGCGCGCGATCACGAGGCTCCACTGGTAGGTGTAGTAGCACGCGCCGTATCCGGTCAGGTGGCCGAAACCGGCATAAGAGTGCGACCCGTCGAGGGGCGTCACGGGGCTGGCCGCCCGGTAGTAGCCGTCGACGGCGCTCCGCAGATCGGACGGGCGCTCGACGTGCAGGCGGTACGACGTCGTCGCGTGCCCGAGCTGGCGTGTCACCTCGAGCGCACGGCCGAACGCGTCGGCCGTCCACATGCGGGCGACGAGATCGGCGGGGATCGGTTCTCCGGCATCGTTCAGGGCGAAGGATGCCAGCACCCCGGCATCCCAGGCCCACTCCTCGAGCAGCTGGCTCGGCGCCTCGACGAAGTCCCACTCGGTCGCGACGCCGGTGAACCGTGCCCACCGCTGGTGGCCCCCGATGATCTCGTGCACGAGGTGACCGAACTCGTGGAAGAAGGTGACGACCTCGTCGTGCTCGAGCAGGCCGCGTGAGAAATTGCAGAGCAGGACGCCCTCGGGGAGGGATCGGCCGGATATCCCGGGCGCGAGCGGGAAGCACGCGGCGTGGTTGTACTTTCCATCGCGCGGGTGGAGATCGAGGTGGATGCGGCCGAGCCGCTCGTCGCCGCGCACGACGTCGTAGGTGCGCACGTCGTCATGCCACGACGGGGCGTCGACGGGCACGTACGAGACATCGAGCAAACGCGCGGTCGTCTCGAGCACGCCGTCCAGCGTGCGATCGAACCGGAAGTAGGACCGCACGACCTGCGCGTCGACGTCGTACTCCTCGCGCTTCAGGGCGCTCAACAGGTACCAGAAGTCAGCGATCGTGACGGCCTCAGCGGACGGGTCGTCACGGCGCAGCCGCTCGAGGATGCGGTCGTACTCGACCGCTGCCGCGGGCGCCGCCGCATCGGCCACGCGCGTCAGGAACGCGTCGACGGCGGCGCTCGATCCGATCATGCGCGTCTCGGTCTCGTAATCGGCCCAGTCGCCGTATCCGAGCAGCGCGGCGCGTTCCGCTCGCACAGCCAGCAACTCGGCGAGCACGGGCTCGTTCTCGGGCCAGGCCAGGTCGTTGTAGGCGGCGACCAGCGCATGGCGCGTGGAGCGATCGCGGGCGTATTCCCGCACCGGCATGAGGTCGGTGTACTCGGTCGTCAACGTCACCTTCCCCTCGTCGTCGACCGGATGATCGGCGACGAAGTCAGCGGGCAAGCCGTCGAGGGCGGTCGCCGGCACCCGGATCTCGCGTCTGCCCTCACGGATGTGGCGCGAGAACGTCAACGACAACTCGGTGTCGCGGTCGCTCAGCTCGCGGACGCGCTCGCGCGCTGCATCGTCGAGATCGACACCACCCCGCCGGAAGTCGCGACGGATGTGCGTGAGGAGCCGCAGCTCGTCGTCGCCGAGGCCGGTCTCATCGGCCTCGGCGAACGCCCTCCACAGCCCCCGGTCCAGCAGACGCCGAGCCTGAAGGGCCTCGAACTGCTGGACCTGTTCTTCGGCGAGGCGACGGATCTCGGCATCCGGATGCGACTCGCTCAGCAGGTGCGCCTCGGACAACGCTTCGGCGAAGGCGATGTCGGCGTCGTTCCAGAGCTCCAGCCGCTCGGCGGTGGGCAGATCGTCCGCCGTCGCGAGACGGGCGTCGATCGCGTCGATACGCGCGCGACGGGTGGCGGGACGGTCGGTGACGAAGCTCGTCCACCCGGCGGCGTCCGTGGGCAGGAGCAGCGGAGCAGGTTCGGTGATCGGCATCCTCCGACCCTAGACAGGGCCTCCGACACCGGCAAAGGTCAGCGCAGCGCGCCCACCGAGGCGAGCGCCTGACGCACGAGGGTGCCGCGACCGCCCTCCATCTCGGCGGCGAGAGCGTCGGATGCCGCCTCCTCGGGCGACAGCCACGTGACCTCGAGCGCGTCCTGGCGCGGTTCGCACGTGCCGGTGACGGGCACGACGAACGCGAGCGCGACGGCGTGCTGCCGGTCGTCGTGGAACGCGCTGACACCCGGAAGCGGGAAGTACTCGGCCACCGTGAACGGCGCCGGCTGCGGCGGGAGGAGCGGGAAGGCCATCGGTCCGAGGTCGTTCTCGACGTGCCGGAACAGCGCGTCGCGCACCGTCTCGCCGTAGCGCACGCGCCCCGAGACGAGGGTGCGCGTCATCTCTCCGAGCGGCGTCGCGCGCAGCAGGATCCCGACCTGCGTCACCATGCCCATCCCGTCGGTGCGCACCGGGAGCGCCTCGACGTAGAGCATCGGGAGTCGTCGCCGCGCCTCGGCCAGCTCGACCTCGCTGAGCCAGCCCGGGTTGGTGTTCGGACCGCTGGGGGCGCCCGAGAAGGGGCCGGACAGCGGCTCGCGCTCCCCGCCGTTGTCGCCGGGCTCGGGGTCGGGTGTGCGGACAGCCATGCTCCCTGTATATCAATCGACCGCTCCCGATGCCGCGTGTCCGCGGAGGGCGAGGCGGGTTCCGCAGCCCGGAGGGGAGGAAATCCGGCGTCGGAGCGGCGTCCCCTCCCGGAACCACCCCCGCCGGGACCCGCTTCCCCGCCGGCGGGGTTCGCCGTCGAGGCTCGATGTCACGGCCCGCTGCCCGCGCCCGATGTCGGAGGCCTTTGCCACAATGGCCGCATGAGCGCGCCCCTCTCTCTCGACTCCTCCCTCGTGCGGTGGTCGGTGCCCCCGGCCGAGCGCGGGGATCGGCCGGTCCTGCTCCTGCTGCACGGCTACGGCTCCGACGAGCACGATCTCTTCGGTCTCGTGCCGTATCTTCCGTCCGAGTTCGTGGTCGCGAGCGTCCGCGCTCCGCTCGCGCCGCCGTGGCCGATGCCGGGAGCCTCGTGGTATCCGATCGAGGGCCTCGACGGACGCGACCCCGACGCCGTCACCCGCGCGGCGCGATCCGTGCTGGCGTGGATTCAGGATGCCGTCGGCGACGCCCCCGTGGGACTCCTCGGCTTCTCACAGGGCGGCGCCGTCGCGCTCCAGACGCTGCGCGCCGACCCCGACGCGGTGTCGTTCGCGGTCGTGCTGGCCGGCTATGCGGCCGGCGGTGAGCTGCCGGGCGACGCGGTCCTCGCCGAGCGACGGCCCCCGGTGTTCTGGGGGCGGGGCGCGGCCGACGACGTCATCCCCGCGCACCTGATCGACGCGACGGCGCAGTGGCTTCCCGGACACAGCGAGCTGAGCGGCCGGGTCTACCCGGGGCTCACGCACTCGATCTCGCAGGACGAGCTCGACGACGTCCGCGCGTTCCTCGACGCGCGCCTCGCCGACCGCGCGGCCGCGGACTGACTCAGCAGTGCGAACCGTCCCCTCCGCCGCCGTTGTCGCCGCACGAGGCGTCCGACGCGAAGCCGCTGTCGACATAGTTCGACGACGAGACCGAGCCTCCGCCCCGTCCGCGCGGGATCGAGCCCAGCCCGCCCATCACCGCGCCGAAGAGCGCCCCGGTGCGGAGACCGCCCACGGCATCGCCGAGGAAGACACCGACGACGACGAACACGATCACCCAGGCGGGGAACGTCACCGCCCACGCGAAGAGGAGTCGACGCCGCCTTTCTTCGGCTTTCCGGCGGTCCAGGGGGGAGGAAGCAACCACGCCGACAGACTAACCACGGCGACCGACAGCGGTGGGGTTCCGCATGACTCCCGGGTCGGCTATCGTGGACAGCCCTGTCCCCGAGAACGAGGTCTCCTCCGGTGAAGAACGTCGACGCTTCCGCGCCCCTGTCCGCGCGCTGACCCGTCGACCCGCCGTTTCTCGGCATCCCTCCGCTGATGCGGACGGGTCCGGCGTCCGCGCATCCCGCGTTCCCGGAGTTCCGTCATGTCTTCACCGTCCCCCTCCCTCGTCTTCGACCACGTCCGCCTCGAGTGGCCCGACGGAACCGTCGCCCTCGACGGCGTCTCGGGCGCGCTCGGCCGCGGGCGCACGGGTCTCGTCGGCCGCAACGGCGCCGGCAAGTCCACGCTCCTCCGTCTCGCCGCGGGGCACATCACCCCGACGTCCGGCTCGGTCTCGGCATCCGGTGAGGTCGCGATGCTCCCCCAGCGTCTGGCAGCCGATCCGCGCCGACCGGTCTCCTCGCTCCTCGGGGTCGAGAAGGCGCTGACCGCCCTCCGCGCGATCGAGTCGGGCGACGTCGCTCCGCACCACTTCGACGCCGTCGGCGACGACTGGGACGTCGAGACACGCGCTCACGCCCTGCTCGCAGAGGCCGGTGTGGCGTCCGACGCGCTGGATCGCACCGTCGGCGAGCTTTCCGGCGGTGAGACGATGCTGGCCGCGCTCGTCGGGCTGCGCGCCCGAGCGGCGGACATCACGCTGCTCGACGAGCCGACGAACGACCTCGACCGCGAGGCCCGCGCGCGGGTGAGCGAACTCGTGCAGGCGTGGCCCGGCACCCTCGTCGTGGTGAGTCACGACGTGAGCCTGCTGGAGCTGATGGATGCCACCGCCGAGCTGTACGGCCACACCCTCAGCGTCGTCGGCGGTCCGTACAGCGTCTGGAGAGCGCACCGCGACGCGGAGCAGGAAGCCGCTGTCCGCGCCGAGCGCGACGCCGCGCAGAGCCTCCGCCGCGAGCGACGGCAACGCATCGAGTCGTACGACAAGCTCGCCACCCGCGCCCGCGTCGCGCACAAGGCGCAGGTCGAGAAGCGGGTTCCGAAAATCATCGCGGGAGGACGCGCCAACGCGGCGCAGGTGAGCGCGGGCCGATTGAGCTCGGAGATGAAGGGCAAGGAGGATGCCGCGCGCGCGGCCTTGAACGAGGCGTCGGCGCGCGTCCGCGATGACGACGTGGTGCGCATCGATCTGCCCGATCCGGGCAACGCGCCCGGTCGGCGCGTCCTGACCCTGGGCGACGGCGAGCGCGAGTGGATCGTCACCGGACGCGAGCGGGTCGCCCTGGTGGGGCGGAACGGTACCGGGAAGACGACGCTGCTGCAGAGCATCGTGCACGGCACGGAGGCTGCGGTCCACGCTCGAGCGAGCGTGGAGCACGTCGGCTACCTCCCCCAGCGTCTCGACGGTCTCGACGACGCGGCATCCGTCCTCGACACGGTCTGCGCGGCGGCGCCGGACGTTCCCGTCGCGGCGGTGCGCGATCGACTCGCCCGCTTCCTCGTCCGTGGAGACGCGGTCACGCGCCCCCTCGGATCGCTGTCCGGCGGCGAGCGCTTCCGCGTCGCCCTCGCCCGGCTGCTGCTGGCCGATCCGCCGCCGCAGCTCCTCGTTCTCGACGAGCCGACGAACAACCTCGACCTCGACACGATCGACCAGGTGGTCTCAGCGCTGCAGGCGTACCGCGGGGCGGTGCTCGTGGTCAGCCACGACGACGCGTTCCTCGCGCGCCTCGGGCTGGATCTCCTTCTGGAGCTGGAGGACGGGAGGCTCGTCGAGCGCGCGCCGTGACCTCAACAGGCGCCATCGCCGCCTCCACCGCCGCCGTCGCCGCAGCCCCCGCCGCCGATGACCACGGCACCCGCGTCGGTGCCGGAGCCGCCGGGCGAGGACGCCGCCGCGCGTACCGCGAAGACCGCGAAACCACCGAAGAGCAGGGCCAGGATGCCACCGATCGTGGCGCCCATGAGGAGGTTCTGCGAGCCGAGCCACAGGGCGGCACCGATGGCGAGGCCGAGCAGGACGGAGACGGACACGACCGCGACGGCGGCCCGCGGGGACGACGATGCGCTGTTCATGTCCCCACGCTAGACAGCGCCGGTGGAGACCGCCTCCGCCCGGGGACGGAGACGCTTCCGCCGGGCGGAGGAACCGCCGTCCGCGGCGGGCGAACGTCAACCCCGACCCGATGTCGGAGGTCCGAGAGAGGATGTCGGCATGGCTGACGTCCTCGACAGATTTGGTCCTGCGACGCAGGACTGGTTCCGCGGTGCGTTCTCGGCCCCGACCAATGCCCAGAAAGGCGCGTGGGAATCGGTGTCGTCCGGGCGCAACGCGCTCGTCGTCGCGCCCACCGGCTCCGGCAAGACCCTCTCGGCCTTCCTCTTCGCGATCGATCGGATCTTCCGCGAGAAGGCGCCTGAGACTCCGGATGCCGAGCCCCCGCGCCGCGGCAAGAAGGCCGCCCCGAAGACCCCGGCGACCAACACGCGCGTCCTCTACATCTCACCGCTCAAGGCCCTCGGCGTCGACGTCGAGCGGAACCTCCGGTCGCCGCTCGTCGGGATCGGGCAGTCGGCCCGGCGCCTCGGCATCCAGGTCCCCGGCGTGACCGTGGGCGTGCGCTCCGGCGACACGAGTTCGAGCGACCGTCGAAAGCTCGTCACCGACCCGCCCGACATCCTCATCACGACGCCCGAGTCGCTGTACCTCATGCTGACGAGCCAGGCCGCCGAGACGCTCCGCGGCGTGCACACCGTCATCATCGACGAGGTGCACGCCGTGGCGGCCACCAAGCGCGGCGCCCACCTGGCGGTGAGCCTCGAGCGGCTGGATGCGCTCCTCGAGAAGCCCGCGCAGCGCATCGGCCTCTCGGCCACGGTGCGACCGATCGACGAGGTCGCTCGGTTCCTCGGCGGCGCTCAGCCCGTCGACATCGTGGCGCCGAAGGCGACGAAGGCGTTCGACCTGTCGGTCGTCGTGCCGATCGAAGACATGCTCAACCCTCCCCCGCCCCCGGGTTCGCCCGACCCCGACGAGGCGACCGACGGCGAGTGGTTCTCCGAGCGCCCCGAGAGCACCGAGATGGCCGGCTCGGTGTGGCCGCACGTCGAGGAGGCGATCGTCGACCGCATCCTCGAACGCCGCTCGACGATCGTGTTCGCGAACTCCCGGCGCCTGGCCGAGCGGCTCACCGGGCGCCTCAACGAGATCTACGCCGAACGCGTCGGCATCGACGTGCCCGAGCCGACCGTGCCGGCGGCCATGATGGCGCAGGCGGGGTCGTCCGCGGGCGTCTCCGCGATCCTCGCGAAAGCCCACCACGGCTCGGTCTCCAAGGAGCAGCGCGCCCAGGTCGAGGACGAACTGAAGTCGGGCGCGCTGCGCTGCGTGGTGGCGACGAGCAGCCTCGAGCTCGGGATCGACATGGGCGCGGTCGACCTCGTCATCCAGGTCGAGGCGCCCCCGAGCGCGGCATCCGGTCTCCAGCGTGTGGGACGCGCCGGGCACCAGGTCGGCGAGGTCAGCCGCGCCGCTCTCTTCCCGAAGCATCGCAGCGACGTGCTCCACACGGCGGTGGTCACCGAGCGCATGCTCGCCGGCCGGATCGAGGCGATCGCTGTGCCGCAGAATCCGCTCGACATCCTCGCCCAGCAGACCGTCGCGGCCGCCGCCCTGGGCTCGATCGACGTCGAGGAGTGGTTCGATACCGTCAAGCGCAGCGCGCCCTTCCGCTCACTCCCCCGCTCGGCCTATGAGGCCACGCTCGACCTGCTCGCGGGGCGCTACCCGTCCGACGAGTTCGCCGAGCTGCGCCCCCGCCTGGTCTGGGACCGCGACGCGGGGACCCTCACCGGGCGACCGGGAGCCCAACGCATCGCGGTGACCAGCGGAGGAACGATCCCCGATCGCGGGCTCTTCGGCGTGTTCGTGGCGGGTGAATCGCAGAACGCCCGCGTCGGCGAGCTCGACGAAGAGATGGTCTACGAGTCCCGCGTCAACGACGTCTTCACGCTCGGCACCACCAGCTGGCGCATCGTCGAGATCACGCACGACCGTGTCAACGTGCTGCCGGCGTTCGGGCAGCCCGGCAAGCTGCCGTTCTGGCACGGCGACGGCATCGGCCGCCCCGCCGAGCTGGGTGAAGCGCTGGGAAAGTTCTCGCGCGACCTGGCGGGCGCCGACCAGGCCAAGGCCGAGGAGCGCCTGCGCGAATCGGGACTCGACGACAACGCGATCACGAACCTGCTGTCGTATCTCGCCGAGCAGCGCGAGGCCACCGGCAGCCTCCCCACCGACCGGACGCTGACCGTCGAGCGCAGCCGCGACGAGGTCGGCGACTGGCGCATCATCCTGCACTCCCCCTACGGCATGCAGGTGCATTCCCCCTGGGCCCTCGCGGTGAACGCGCGCATCCGCGAGCGGCTCGGTGTCGAGGGGGCCGCCGTCGCGAGCGATGACGGGATCATCGCCCGGGTTCCCGATGCTGCCGCCGAACCGCCCGGAGCCGACCTCTTCGTCTTCGAACCCGATGAACTCGAGCAGATCGTCACCGACGAAGTCGGCGGATCGGCGCTGTTCGCCTCGCGCTTCCGCGAGTGCGCGGCGCGGGCGCTCCTGCTTCCGCGCCTCAACCCGAACCGCCGTTCGCCGCTGTGGCAGCAGCGGCAACGGTCCGCCCAGCTGCTCGAGGTCGCGAAGCCGCATCCGGCGTTCCCGATCATCCTCGAGACGCTGCGCGAGGTGCTGCAAGACGTCTACGACCTCCCCGCGCTCCTGCGGGTGACCAGGCAGATCGGCGAGCGGCGCATCCGGCTCGTCGAGATCACCACCTCGCAGCCCTCGCCGTACGCCCGCGACCTGCTCTTCGGGTACGTCGGCGCCTTCATGTACGAGGGTGACTCGCCTCTCGCCGAGCGACGCGCAGCGGCGCTCTCGGTCGACCCGGCGCTGCTGAGCGAACTGCTCGGCAAGGTCGAGATGCGCGAACTCCTCGACCCCGAGGTCATCGCGCAGTTCGAGCGCGAAGCGCAGCGCCTCGACCCCGACCGCCGCGCGCGCGGGGTCGAGGGCGTGGCCGACCTCCTGCGCATCCTCGGTCCGCTCGACGCGACCGAGGTCGCGGCGCGCCTCGACGCCGAGACCGATGCCCTCGCCGAGGCCGAGCGGCATCTCGCCACCCTCGTCGACGATCGCCGCGCGATCCGCGTCACGATCGGCGGCGTCTCGCGCGTCGCCGGGATCGAAGACGCCGGGAGACTCCGCGATGCCCTCGGCGCGGCGCTGCCGGTCGGCATCCCGAACGCGTTCCTCGAACCGCTCGCCGATCCGCTCGGCGATCTGGTCGCCCGCTACGCCCGCACGCACGCGCCGTTCACCACCGACGCGGTCGCGGAGCGACTGGGCGTCGGCATCGCGGTCGCCCGGTTGACGCTGCAACGGCTCGAGTCACAGGGACGGCTGGCGAGCGGGTTCTTCCTGCCCGAGGCATCGGGGGGCAGCCGCGGCGACGAGACCGAGTGGTGCGACGTCGAGGTCCTCCGTCGTCTGCGCATGCGCTCGCTCGCCGCGATCCGCGGCAGCGTCGAGCCCGTCCCGCCCGCGGCCTACGCGCGGTTCCTTCCCGTGTGGCAGCACCTGGGGCGGCCCCTCGAGGGCATCGACGGGGTGCTCGCGGTCATCGAGCAGCTCGCCGGAGTGCCGATCCCGGCGAGCGCGTGGGAGTCGCTCGTGCTGCCCTCGCGCGTCCGCGACTACTCCCCCGCGCTGCTCGACGAGCTCACCGCCACGGGCGAGGTGGTGTGGTCGGGGCACGGCACCCTTCCGGGCCGCGACGGATGGATCGCGCTCCACCCGGCCGAGGCGGCGCCGTTCACCCTGCAAGATCCCGACGATCCCGACGACCCGGCTCCCGACTCGCTCGAGGCCCGCATCCTCGGCGCACTCGAAGGCGGCGGGGCGTACTTCGCCGCGCAGCTCAAACAGCTCGCCGGGGCCGAGAACGAGCAGTCCGTCAACGATGCCCTCTGGGCGCTCACCTGGGCGGGGCGCGTCACGAACGACACGTTCGCCCCCGTGCGGACGCTCCTCAGCGGCGGTGGACAATCACACCGCGTCGCCCGTCGCGCGCCGCGCGCCCGCATGTATCGAGGGGCCGCGATGCCGCGGGCGACGTCGGCTCCGCGACCGCCGTCGCTCGGCGGGCGTTGGTCGCTTCTCCCCGAGCGGGAAGCCGATGCCGCCGCCCGCGCGACGGCGACGGCGAGCCTGCTCCTCGACCGCTACGGCGTCGTGACCCGGGGGGCCGTGCAGTCCGAGGGAGTCCCGGGCGGATTCGCCCAGGTCTACCGGATCCTGGCCGGGTTCGAGGAGGCGGGGCACTGCCGTCGCGGATACGTCATCGAGAAGCTCGGGGCGGCCCAGTTCGCCGCCTCCGCGACGGTCGACCGGCTCCGCGAGTTCGCCGCCGTCGCCGACCCTCCTCCCCTGCGCACGGTGACGCTCGCGGCGACCGACCCCGCGAACCCGTACGGCGCCGCTCTCGGCTGGCCGGCCCTCGAGGGCGTCACCCATCGCCCCGGTCGCAAAGCGGGCGGAGTTGTCGTGCTCGTCGACGGAGAACTGACCCTGTACCTGGAGCGCGGGGGCCGCACCGCCCTGGCCTTCACCGACGACGAAACGCGGCTGGCCGCGGCCGCCACCGACCTCGCCGAGACGGCGAAGCGTCGTCGGCTCGAGACGCTGACCGTCGAGCAGGTCAACGGCGAGTTCGTCTACGGCACGGCGGTCGGCCGCGCGCTGCGCTCCGCCGGGTTCGTCGAGTCCCCGAAGGGTCTCACGCTGCGCAAGCTCACCGCGGGCGACACCCTCCGCGAGGCCGCCCGTGCGTAAGCACCCCGCCACCGTGCCCACCACCCTCTACTCCACACGGAGGCCGTGCGTGCGTAAGCACCCCGCCGCCACGGCGCCCGCCCTCGACCCCGCCGCCCCTCGATCCCGGCTGGAGGCCGCCCGTGCCTGAGGGCGACACCGTCTACCGTGCGGCGGCGAAGCTCTCGGCCGCTCTGACCGGCAAGGTCGTCACGCGCTTCGACATCCGCGTCCCCGGGAGCGCCACCGCCGATCTCCGCGGCGAAACGGTGCACGGGGTCGCCGCGCGCGGCAAGCATCTCCTGCACCGCATCGGCGGGTACACGCTGCACTCGCACCTGAAGATGGAGGGCCGGTGGGACGTCTACCGGCCGGGCGAGCGGTGGCGCCGCCCCGCATTCAAGGCCCGCGCGATCGTCGGGGTGACGGGGGCGGATGCCGTCGGTTTCGACCTCGCGATGGTCGAGGTGTTGCGCACCGCCGACGAGCACACCGTCATCGGCCATCTCGGTCCCGACCTCCTCGCCGACGACTGGGACGAGGCCGAGGCGGTCCGCCGCGTCGCGGCCGATCCGCGAGAAGCGCACGTCGCGCTGCTCGACCAGCGCAACGTCGCCGGCTTCGGCAACGTCTACGCGAACGAACTGCTCTTCGTGCGGGGTATCGCGCCGACCACCCCGGCCACCGAGATCGACGCCCAGGCGACGATCGCACTCGGCGAGCGCATGATCCGCGCGAACCTCCCGCGACCCGAGCGCACCTTCACGGGCGACACCCGCCCGGGCCGTCGGTTCTGGGTCTACGGCCGCGAAGGCGCGCCCTGTCGTCGCTGCGGCACACCGATCCGCGCGACGTCCCTGGGCGCCTCGGAGACGAGCGAGCGCAACGTCTACTGGTGCCCCACCTGTCAGCCCGGGTGATTCTCCGACCGGTCCGCGGATCAGCGCCCCTCCGGTTCGCTCCTGTCAACCCGGCAGGCTCACCGCCGCCGGCGTGCGAGAACAGGAGGACGAAACATCGTCGAGAGTCCTCGCCGCACTTCTCTCGACGTCGAGCAAACCGATGGCGGCACGGGCGACGAAGAACCATTCGAGGGAATGAAGGGCATTCCCCACCCGTTGTCATACATGTCGGCTGAATCCGAGAGTCGACCGGAGGGGATCGTGGGTAAGAACTACATCGACATCGAAAACGACCACGGCGAGACGCTGCGCTACCGCAAGCACGTCAACGGTCGCGGACTCGTCGCGCACGGCGCGAAGGTCCACCCGTCGGCGCTGGTCGAGAACGGCGCCTACGTCGAACCCGGCGTGCAGATCGCCGCGGGTGTTCGTGTCGGCCGAGGGGCGTGGATCGAATCCGACGCCGTCATCGGACCCGAGGCTCGCATCGAGCCGCACGCGCACATCTGCGCCGGCGCGGTCATCGGCGCGGGCGCTCACATCGGCGTTCGCACGCAGGTGGGCCACAACGCTCGCGTCGCGACGGGCTCTCTCATCGGCGACGACGAGATCATCAACGACGGCGAAGCGGTCGCGACCGACCAGCGGGGACTCCGCCTGGCCGCGTGATCCGGCCGACGCGACAGCCGTCCCGCGGCTTCACGACCCGCACGACTCCTCGGAGCGTGCGGGTTTTCGTCTTTCGAGGCAGCGGGCCCGTCAGGCGAAGATCGCGAGCACGAGACCGATGAGCGGCAGGGTGCCCTGAATCGTCGCGGGGCGCAGGTACTTGCTGCCCGAAGTCACGAGCACGAGCGCCGCACCCAGCATGGAGCCGAGCGAGAAGATCAGCAGCGTGCGTCCGGCCACGTCGCCCACGCCGTTGACGATCCAGAACAGGATGCCGATGATGGCGCCGATCGCGAGGAAGAGGTTGTAGAAGCCCTGGTTGTAGGCCATCGGCTTCGTGGCATCCGCCGTCTTCTGGTCGGCGATCCCGAAGACCTTCCACGTCTTCGGCTGCGACCAGCGGACACTCTCGAGCACGAAGATGTAGACGTGCAGCAGGGCCGCGAGGCCGGCGAACACGAGCGCCAGGATGCCGATCATGCGTTCCACGTTACTCGCGCGGATAGCCTGGAACCATGGCGAGCGGCAGCGGGTCCCGGGGACGTGGTCCCACCGGCGGTGCCCGCAAGGGCGGAGCGGCACGGCCCTCCACGCCGAAGCGCCCCGCGAGAGGGAACGCACCGCGCCCCGCCCCCGCTCCTCCGGAACCCCCGCGCACCTTCGTGCTCGGCGCGGTCCCGGGTGCGACCCCGGGCAAGTGGATCGGCCTGTGGCGTGAGCGCATGCCGCACGTCACCCTCGAGCTCCGGGAGATCGACGTCGCCGGGCAACGGTCGCACCTCGACGAGGTCGACGCCGCTCTCGTGCGGCTCCCCGTCACGGCATCCGATGACCTCCACCTCATCCCGCTCTACGAGGAACAGCCCGTCGTCGTGATGTCGGTCGACTCTCACCTGACGGCCGGCGACGAGCTCGACACCGCGGATCTCGCCGGCGAAGTCGTGATCGTCCCCGCCGATGACGTGCTCGCCGCGCGGATTCCGGATGCCATCCCCCCGACGTTCGCGCCACCGTCCGACACCGGCGAAGCCATCGCGACCGTCGCCGCGGGCGTCGGCGTCGTGGTCGTGCCGATGTCGCTCGCGCGCGCCCACCAGCGCCGCGACGTCGAGTACCGGGTGCTGCGTGACGGACCGGTGTCGACCGTCGCGCTCGCGTGGCTCCGCGAGCGGACGACCGCCGACGTCGAGGCCTTCGTCGGCATCGTCCGGGGACGCACCGCGCGCTCTTCGCGCTGACCCCCGCGCGGGGCAACCGCACAGCAGGAGAGGGGCGCGCCTCTCGCGGTAAGGTGCGATCGACGCGCACCGCGAAGGGGAGACGGAATGCACGGACGCACAACGACGAACGCCCTGGCGCTGGCCGTCGTCCTGACCCTCATCGGCGCGACGCCCGCCGTCGCATCCGACGCGAGCGGCGCCGCGTCGGCGCCCGCCGCCCCCTCCGCGGAGGCCACCCCCGCGGACGACGCCGCCCCCACCCCTGACGCGGGCATCGACGCCGACCCCGACGTCTCGCGGGGCGTCACGCACGCGCAGAACCCCTCGGTTCCCGAGGGCGCCGTGTGGACCGAGCACTACCTGCCGTCCTCCGTCGCGAATCGCAACGGCGACCCGGTCGAGCTGCACGCCGACGTCCTTCGCCCGGCGGGTCTGCCGGCGGATGCCCGCACTCCGGTGATCCTCATCAGCGGCCCCTACCTCTCGCACGCGGGACAGCAGGCCGACGAGGGCAAGTCGTTCACCGGTCCCTCGATGCGCCACCGCGCCTTCATCGACGACGGCGGCCTGTTCGCCGCCGGCTACACCGTCGTGTTCGGGGACCTGCGCGGTTTCGGGGGAAGCTCCGGATGCTACGACTTCAGCGGTCCGGGCGAGCAGGCCGACGTGCGCGCGTTCGTGGAGTGGGCGGCATCCGCCCCGTGGTCGACGGGTCGCGTCGGAATGTACGGGAAGTCGTACGACGCCGTCACGGGCCTCATGGGTCTCGCCGACCGGCCCGCGGGTCTCGCGGCGGTCGTCGCGCAGGAGCCGTCGTGGAACCTCTACGACTACCTCTACGAGAACGGCATCCCCGCCGAGAACAACCGCACGACGATCGACGCGTACAACGGCATCGCGGCCCTCCCCGGGATCGATCACCCGGGGACCGTGGACGGCGTCGTGATCCCGCCCGACACCGAGCGCTACCGGACCAACGCCGCGTACGATCAGACCCACCCCGAGTGCGCCGCCGGCATCCTGGCCGACACCCTGGCATCCGATCCCTCCTCGCCCTTCTGGAGCGCCCGCAACACCGCGCAGCACGCCGAGGGCTCGACCGTCCCCCTGTTCCTCACGCAGGGCTGGACCGAGAGGAACACGCGTCCCGAGGGCATGGCGGAGTTCCTGGACGCCGTCGACGGCCCGGTGAGCGCGTGGGCGGGGCCCTGGGACCACTACTCCGGCAACGACGTCGACGACGCGGGGCGTCTGAAGATGGGCCGCGCCGGATGGGTCGACGAGGTGCGGGCGTTCTTCGACGCTCATCTGAGGGGAGCGCCGGCCCCCGATCCCGTCTGGGCGCTGCAGGACAACGAGGCGCACTGGCGCCTCCAGTCATCGTGGCCCGGCGTCACGCGCGAGGTCACCGCTCCTCTCGCGCCCGGCTCCTACGTCGACACCGGCCGCGGCGCCGATGCCCTCCCCGCCGGCGACGAGGGCGACGGGTCGTTCTTCGGCACCGCACCGCGCGACGCGCAGACCATCGGGGCCTCGCAGACGCTCTCCGACCCCGTCGACGAGCCGACACGGCTCAGCGGCAGGGCGTCCCTGAACCTGCGCACCCAGGGGGCGGGCATCGTGCACGCGCGACTGTGGGACGTCGAGCCCGACGGTGTGCCGACGCTCATCGTCGAAGAAGCGGCCCCGCTGGACGCGTCGGGGACGACCCGCCTGCACCTGCGCAACGTCGAATGGACGCTCGCGCCCGGACACGCACTGCTGGTCACGGTCGGAACGACCGATTCCCTCGCCTGGCGGCCCTCGCCGAGCGAGCAGACCGTGACGATCGAGAGCGGCGAGGTCACGCTCCCGCTGCAAGGGACGGCCGACGACGTGCCGACCGAGGGGCAACCGGCGCCCTTCCTGGCGACGTACCTCGAGGACGCCCGCTGGCCCGTCCCGATCGCGGCGACGCCCAGCTTCTCCCTGGCGGAGACCTCCCCCACCCCCATCCCGACCCCCTCGGCATCGGGCGCAGCGCCCGCACGCCTGGCCGAGTCGGGGATGCCGTCGAGCCCGGGCCTCGCCGTCGGGGGCGCCGCGGCGCTCCTCGCGGGAGCCCTCCTCATCGCGTTGAGGCGTTCGCGCGTGAGCCGGATCGCGGCGCGGGCGAGCGCGGCAGCCGGGCGCAGTTCCCGGACGTGACCCGCTGTTTCGCCGTGAGTCCAGCCCGGGGCGGGACGCCCGTGCGCGCGAATAGAATCCCTGGGTGACCGCTCGCCTGCTCTACGTCTGCGCCCGCCCGCAGCGCGATGCGGCCGTGGCCGAGTGGGCGTCGTTCCGCGACGGGCTCGGGGTGAACGACGACGATCTCGTGCACCACGACCTCGTCCGTGAGCCCTTCCCCCGGGATCTCGAGCGCTTCGCCGCCGTGGTCGTGGGCGGGAGTCCCTTCAACGTCACCGATCCCGACAAGACCGACGAGCAGCGCCGTCTCGAGCGCGACCTCGAGCGCCTGGCGGCCACCGCGATCGAGGGGCGCACGAGCGCGATGTTCACGTGCTTCGGTATCGGCGTCGTGACGCGCATGCTCGGCGGCGAGGTCACCCTGAACACCCCCGAGGGCACGGGGCCCGCCGAGATCGCGCTGACCGACGCGGGTCGCGACGACGAGCTGTTCGGCATCCTCGCCCCTCGTTTCCAGGCGCTGACCGCGCACAAAGAAGGAACGGCGAGCGTGCCTCCGGGGGCGACGCTCCTCGCCGAGAACGCGGCCTGTCCGGTGCAGGCGTACCGCGCCGGGGCCGGCCTGTGGGCGACGCAGTTCCACCCCGAACCGACCGCCGAGGCGTTCGTCGCCCGGATGGAGGTCTACCGCGACGCGGGGTACTTCGACGCGGAGGCCTTCGACCAGGTGTCGGCGCACGTGCGCACGGTCTCGGTCGAGCAGCCCACGCTGCTGCTGCGGTCGTTCGCCGCGCGGGCCGTCGCGGCCTGACCCTTCCGCGGGCCGTCGCGGCGTGCCCCGTCACGCGAGCCGTCAGGCGGAGTCCATGCCCGACACGCCGCCCCGCCGGCCCGCTCCACGGCGTGTCCGCCCCCAACTCCGCACGACGGTCCTGCCACCCCGCCGCGCCGTCAGGCGGAGTCCATGCCCGACACGCCCAGACACCCGCCCCTCGCACGGCGTGTCCACCCCCAACTCCGCACGACGACGCGGGCCGGATGCCGCGATGTCAAGCCCGAACCGCGAATCTCGCTAGCTTATCTAGGCTTTTGCCCATGAACGTAGAAGCTCCATGGCGGGGGAACGACCTCGCCCGTCAGATCGTCGTCCTCTCCGCCCTGTCGTTCATGATCATCGCGGCGGTGATCGGTGCCGGCGCCTTCGGCAACACCGCGGTCGAGGACCAGCAGGACGGAGCGCTCAGCACGAACGGGTCGTACCTCGCCCCCGCGGGGCCGGCGTTCTCGATCTGGTCGGTGATCTACCTCGGCCTCATCGCCTACGCGATCTGGCAGGCCCTCCCGCGCCAGCGCACGAACCCGCGCCAGCGCGCGCTCGGCTGGCTCATCGCGCTGACCATGACCCTCAACGGTCTCTGGCTCGTCGCCGCGCGTTTCGGCACCCTCTTCCTCACGGTCGTCGTCATCGTGCTGCTCCTCGCAGCCCTCGGCTGGACCTTCCGCGTCGCCGTCCGCACGCGCGAACCGCGCGGCGGCGTGGTCGACTCGATCCTCATCGACGGCGTCACGGGCCTTCACCTCGGCTGGGTCACCCTGGCCACGGTCGCCAACACGGCCGCCTGGCTCACGACCATCGCCCCCGCGTCGTGGGAGAAGGCGGCGGATGCCATCGGCATCGGGGTCCTGATCGTGGTGGGCCTCATCGGCCTGGCGATCGCGTGGCAGAGCTCGTGGCGCCTCACCCCGGCCCTCGCGCTGGCATGGGGACTGAGCTGGCTCGCGGTCGAACGCTTCGGCGGCGAGCCGCGGAGCACCGGGATCGGGGTGATGGCGATCATCGTGGCCGCCTTCGTGCTCCTGCCGCCCGCGGTCATCCGCATCCTGCGCCTGCTCCGCCCGTCGGTCGACTGACGTCTCCCGAACCTCGTCCCACTTATGGCTGGTTCCAGCCTCTCTAACCAGCCATAAGTGGAACACTCTCCGCCAAAAGTGGGACGAGGCAGAAGAGAGCTGGGACGATACAACGCCCCGCCCGACCTCGAGGTCGAGCGGGGCGCATCACGGCGAACAGCACAGAACCAGCAGAGCGGTGGCCCCGTTCCCGGAGGAACGGGGCCACCGCGTCAGATCAGACGGCCGGAGCCGCGATCGCGCTCGCTCCCGCCGGGACGGTGAGCTCCGCACCCTCGAGCAGCACGCCCTCCGCCGTGGCCAGAAGCACGCGGGCGCCGGAGGAGACGGATGCCGAGGCCTCGGCGTCCGAGAGGTTGACGACGACCACGAGGTCTCCGCGACGAAGCTCGTACACCCGACCGCCCGTCGCCTCGCGCGCCGCGGCCGACAGGCCCACGCGGGAGGGGTCGGTGAGTTCCGGGCGCTCCCGGCGGAGCTTCGCCAGCTCGCGGTACAGGCCGAGCAGCTGCGCGTGATCACCCTCGCCGACCTCGTCCCAGTCGAGCTTCGAGTTCTCGAACGTCGAGGGGTCCTGCGGGTCGGGGACCGTGGATTCGTCCCACCCCATCTTCGCGAACTCGGCGATGCGGCCCTCGGCGGTGGCCTTGCCGAGCTCGGGCTCGGGGTGCGAGGTGAAGAACTGCCAGGGCGTCGACGCGCCCCACTCCTCGCCCATGAACAGCATCGGCGTCCCCGGGGCGGTGAGCGTCAGCACGGCGGCCGCGGCGAGGCGGTCGTAGTCCAGCGACTGCGACAGACGGTCGCCCGCGGCACGGTTGCCGATCTGGTCGTGATCCTGGGCGAAGGTCACGAGCCGCCAGTTGGGCACGGCATCCGGGATGGGCTTGCCGTGCTTCTCCTCGCGGAACGACGAGTAGGTTCCGTCGTGGTAGAAACCGCCCTCACTCACCTTGCGGAACGCGTCGGGATCGGCGAAGTCCTCGTAGTACCCGATCGTCTCGCCCGTCAGGGCCACGTGGGCGGTGTGGTGCCAGTCGTCCGACCACTGCGCGGTCAGTCCGTAGCCGCCAGCCTCGCGCGGGAGGATCAGCTTCGGGTCGTTCATGTCGCTCTCGGCGATGGTCGTGAGCGGGATGCCGCGGTGCGCCGACAGGGCGTCGGTGCGCTCGGCGATCTCCTGCAGCACGTGCGGCTCGCGGTGATCGAGCAGCGCGTGCACCGCATCCAGGCGCAGACCGTCGACGTGGTAGTCGCTCATCCACATCAGCGCGTTCTCGACGATGTAGGCGCGCACCGCGTCCTCGTCGAGGTTGACCGAGTCGCCCCACGTGTTGCGGCTGCCCTCGCGGAGGTATTCGCCGAACTCGGGCAGGTAGTTGCCCGAGGGGCCGAGGTGGTTATAGACGACGTCCTGGATGACCGCGAGGCCGGCCGCGTGCGCCGCGTCGACGAAGCGCTGGTACGCCTCGGGCCCGCCGTAGGCCTCGTGCACGGTGTACCAGAGCACCCCGTCATAGCCCCAGTTCCAGGTGCCGTTGAAGCCGTTGACCGGCAGCAGCTCGACGTGGGTGACGCCGAGGTCAACGAGGTGGTCGAGGCGCCCGATCGCGGCATCCAGGGTCCCCTCGGGGGTGAAGGTGCCGAGGTGCAGCTCGTAGATGAGGCCGCCCGCGAGCTGCTTGCCTGTCCAGCTCGCGTCGTTCCAGGTGTACACGCTCGGGTCGAACCAGGCCGAAGCCTCGTGCACGCCGCCCGGCTGACGCCGTGAGCGCGGATCGGGGCGCAGGTCGTCGCCGTCGCCGAGGACGAAGCCGTACCGCTCGCCGTCCGCGAGGTCGACCGGTGCTGTCCACCACCCGTCGGCGGCGGACTCCATCTCGACGTCTCCGACGACGGTGTCACCGCTGTCGTCGAGTCGGCGCAGCCGCACCCGGTCTGCTTTGGGTGCCCAGACGTCGATGCTCATGGATGTTCCTTCGTTCGCGAGGGGTTCGGTGATGCGGGCGGCCACAGCAAGGCCCCCGCGACGGTCAGAAGATCAGCAGGGCGACGGGGTAGTACGCCAGGAGATCGGCCAGCGCGGTGGGCCCGCCCGTGAACGAGCGACCGGTCAGCACGTCGATGAGGGGCACGTCCGGAAGCAGCACGACCGTGTCGCGCCATCCCCCCGCCGCCGCCAGGCCGTGGGGCAACCGCGTCGCGACGGCGAACACGCCACCGCGGTCGAAGGCGACGACATGATCGGATGCCGCGCCCGCGGCCTCCAGCGGACGGTAGATCTCGAGCGGGTGCTCGCGACGCAACCGCAGCGCCCGTGAGGTCACGAGCAGCTTGGCTGCGCCCGTGTCATCCACCGCGGGGAAGGCCGCGCCGGGCGCATCGAGCGCGGCGAGCATGCGACGTCGCTCGGCGAAGTCCACCGCGCGACGGTTGTCGGGGTCGACCAGCGACTGCTCCCACAGCTCCGAGCCCTGGTAGACGTCGGGGACGCCCGGGCCCATGATCTGCAGAAGCTTCGCCGAGAGACCGTTCGACCAGCCCGCGGGCGAGATCTCGTCGACGAACGCGCGCACCCGCTCGGCGGCGGGGCCGGTCGCCGCGTCGACGACCGCGTGCATGCGCTCCTCGAAGGCGTCGTCCTGCTCCCACCAGCCGGTGACCTCGCTCGCCTCGCGCGCGGCCTTCTCGGCGTAGGCGTGCAGACGCTCGCGATAGACCTTCAGCCCCTCGGCAGTGGAGGCGGATGCCGGCCACGCGCCCACGATCGCCTGCCACAGCAGATTGTCGAACGGGCCGTGCCCGGTCGAGGCGATTCCACGGAACTCGCCCAGCACCTCGGCCCAGCGCTCCGGGATCTCGGCGAGCACCGCGATGCGGGCGCGCGTGTCCTCGCCGCGCTTGGTGTCGTGCGTCGACAGGGTCGTCATCGCGGTCGGCCACGACGCGTGGCGGAGCGCCTGCGCGGTGTGGAAGCCCGCGACATCGAGCGAGAACTCCCCCGGGTCGCCGCCCACCTCGGTGAGCGAGCCCAGGCGCGTGTAACGGTAGAACGCCGTGTCCTCGACGCCCTTGGCCATGACCGGACCGGTCGTCTGCTGGAAGCGCCACGCGACCTCGCGGCTGGTGTCGGCGATCACGGGGACGAGCTTCTCGATCACGTCGCCCAGCTCGGGTCGGCGCACCTCGGCTTCGCCCGCGGCGGCGTCGAGGTGGGCGCGACCGGCGGGAAGGTAGGAGCGGTAGACGGGGAAGCACGCGAGGATCTCCGCGAGCGCGTCCTGCAGCACGTCGGCCCCGAACTCCTCACGAAGCTCGGCGGGAAGCCCCCGCACCAGGCGCCGGATCTCCGACACCTGGATCGAGTCGGCGATCCTGCGCTTGGTGTCGTGGATGAGGTCGTGCCACCCGGTGAGTGGCGCGAGGTCGCTGTCGGCGCGCAGGCGCGCGTCGAGCGCGTCGAGCGCCGCCTCCCCCGCGGGGTCGGTGAGGACGCGGTCGATCTCGGCGAGCGCGTCGTAGCCGGTGGTCCCCGCGGTCTTCCACCACGAGGGCAGCGCCTCGCCGTGCTCGAGGATCTTCTCGCCGAGGACGTACCCGACCTCACCCTCGCCCGCTTCCTCGAGCGCGACCGCGAGCCGGTCGAGGTAGCCGCCCGGGTCGACGAGGCCGTCGGGGTGGTCCACGCGCAGGCCGTCGGCGAGGCCCTCGCGCACCCACCGCAGGATCTCGGCGTGCGTCGCCTGGAACACCTCGGGCAGCTCGACACGGACACCCGCCAGGGTCGTCACGGCGAAGAACCGACGGTAGTTGAGGTCCTCCGCTTCGTCCTGCCAGAAGCGCAGCTCGAAGTTCTGCGCGTCGAGCAGAGCGACGATGGCGTCGCGAGCCCCCGAGGCCGCGGCATCCGTCCCCGTCCCCGGCGCGACCGGGAAAGCGTGGTCGTAGTACCGGATCACGCCGTCGGGAGCGTCGTCGGCCGGCGTCGGGTCGTACGAGATCTCGCCGATCACCGCGTCGAGGTCGTCACCGAGCACGGGTACGCGCACCTTGCCGCCCCCGAACTCCCAGTCGATGTCGAAGGAGTCCGCGTACGCCGAGGCGCGGCCCTGGCGCAGCACGTCCCACCACCAGGCGTTCGTCCGCGGCTCCGAGACGCCCATGTGGTTCGGGACGATGTCGATCAGGATGCCGAGGCCCTCCCCGCGCGCGGCTTCCGCGAAGCGCGCGAGGCCCTCGGCACCGCCGCGTGCGGGGTCGACCCGCGTGACGTCGACGACGTCGTACCCGTGGTCGGACCCCGGAGTGGCCTCGAGCAGCGGCGACAGGTACGCCCACGAGACCCCGAGGTCACGGAGATATCCCGTGACCTCGGCAGCGTCGTCGAGGGTGAACGATTCGCGGATCTGCAGGCGGTAGGTCGAAAGCGGATGCCGCATCTCGGTCACAACTCCGGTTTGGGCGCCTGGCCCGGCAGGTCATCGGGGCCGACCACCTGGATCTGGGCGGTCAGCGAGGCGGCCACGGAGTGGTCGACCTCGGGCTCGGGGAGGTGGTGCTCCCGCAGCACGATGAGCGACTTGGGCTCGATCGGCAGCGTCTCGCCCGGGCTCAGCGGCTCGGTGTTCGCGCGCTCCCCCGCGGTGTCGACGTAGGCGTCCCACTCGGGGGCGTACTCGAAGTCCGGCAGGACGAAGTCGACGGGCTCGTCACCGGCGTTGAACAGCACGAGGAAGTGGTCGTCGCTGATCGACTCGCCGCGACGATCGCGCTCGCGGATGCCCTGGCCGTTGAGGAACACTCCGACAGCGCGACCGAAGCCGTTGTCCCAGTCCTCCGGCTGCATGAGCGAGCCGTCGGGACGCAGCCACACCACGTCGGGGATCGGCGCCCCCTCCTCCATCTTCACGGGACGGCCGTCGAAGAAGCGGCTGCGGCGGAAGGTGGGGTGCTGCTTGCGCAGCCGCGCGAGGGCCGCGGTGAACTCGATGAGCGGGTGGTCGACGTTCGACCAATCCACCCACGTGATCTCGTTGTCCTGCGCGTAGCCGTTGTTGTTACCGCCCTGCGTGCGACCGAGCTCGTCGCCGTGCAGCAGCATCGGCACGCCCTGGCTGAGCAGGAGGGTGGCGATGAAGTTGCGCTGCTGCTGCGCGCGACGCTTGAGCACCTCGGGGTCGTCGGTGGGACCCTCGATGCCCATGTTGCTCGAGCGGTTGTGCGATTCGCCGTCGTTGTTGTCTTCGCCGTTCGCCTCGTTGTGCTTCTCGTTGTACGACACGAGGTCGCGGAGGGTGAAGCCGTCGTGCGCGGTGACGAAGTTGATGGATGCCACGGGGAAGCGCCCCGAGTGCTCGTACAGGTCGGCGGACCCCGTGAGGCGCGATGCGAACTCGGCGAGCGCCTGCGGCTCGCCACGCCAGAAGTCGCGGACGGTGTCGCGGTATTTGCCGTTCCACTCGGTCCACTGGGGCGGGAAGTTTCCGACCTGGTAGCCGCCGGGACCGACGTCCCACGGCTCGGCGATGAGCTTGACCTGCGAGACCACCGGATCCTGCTGCACGAGCTCGAAGAAGGTCGCGAGCTTGTCCACCTCGTAGAACTCGCGCGCGAGGGTCGAGGCGAGGTCGAAGCGGAAGCCGTCGACGTGCATCTCGAGCACCCAATACCGCAGCGAGTCCATGATGAGCTGCAGCGTGTGGGGGTTGCCCACGTTCATGCTGTTGCCGGTGCCGGTGTAGTCGGTGTAGTACCGCTTGTCGTCGTCTTCGAGGCGGTAGTAGGCCTCGTTGTCGATGCCGCGCATCGACAGGGTCGGGCCCATGTGGTTGCCCTCGGCCGTGTGGTTGTAGACCACGTCGAGGATGACCTCGATGCCGGCCGCGTGCAGCGCCTTGACCATGGCCTTGAACTCCTGCACCTGCTGACCGTGATCGCCGGTCGAGGAATAGGTGTTCTGGGGCGCGAGGAACGCGATGGTGTTGTAGCCCCAGTAGTTCGACAGCCCCTTCTCTTCGAGGGTCGAGTCGTTGACGAACTGATGCACCGGCATCAGTTCGATCGCGGTGACGCCGAGCTTGCGCAGGTGGTCGATCACCGCCGGGTGCGCGATGCCCGCGTAGGTGCCGCGCAGCTCTTCCGGAACGTCGGGGTGCAGCTGGGTCAGACCCTTCACGTGGGCCTCGTAGATGAACGTCTCGGAGTAGGGGGTCTTGGGCTGGCGATCGCCCGACCAGTCGAAGAACGGGTTGATGACCACGCCCTTCATCATGTGCGCGGCGGAGTCCTCGTCGTTGAACGAGTCGGGATCGCCGAACTCGTAGCTGAAGACGGGCTGGCCCCAGTCGACCTGCCCTTCGACCGCCTTCGCGTAGGGGTCGAGCAGGAGCTTGCTGGCATTGAACCGCTTGCCGTTCGCGGGGTCGTACTCCCCGTGGACGCGGTACCCGTAACGCTGCCCCGGTTGGATGTTCGGGAGGTACGCGTGCCAGACGAACGCGTCGACGTCGATCAGCTCGAAGCACGTCTCCGTTCCGTCCTCGTCGAAGAGGCAGAGCTCGACCTTCTCTGCTCCTTCGCTGAACAGGGCGAAGTTCGTCCCATTACCGTCGTAAGTGGCCCCGAGGGGATAACTGGATCCTGGCCATACCTGCTGCACGTCGCTCACGATAGACCAGCGTTGTTTCGCCGACGGGGCGCGTCATGGCTGTTGACACCCGCCCCGGCCCCGACTATGCGCGCTCGGGCGGATGCCGCAGCAGCTCGACGCGCTCGTCGAGGTACCGCTCGAGCGGCAGGAAGCCGCCCGCTGCGCTCCAGCGCACGAGCGCCTCTCCCCCGCGTACCGCGAGCGGCGTCGAACGTTCACCGAGGGCGGTGAGGTCGATCGGATGCCATTCGATGTGGACCGTCTCCCCCTCGGGGACTCCTCCGCGCGCGGCCGCGGCCGCGAGTTCCGCTCGTCGGCGCTGCGACTCGGCCGCGAATCCCCGGCGCACCTCGGCGCGCGAACGCACGATGTCGCCGGTGGCGAGCACGGCGTCGTCGGTGAGCAGCAGTACGCCGAGGTGCCACGCGGTCCCCCGCGGCACGATGCGCGGCGGACGAGGGATGCCGAGAACCCGGCGCCCCTCCTGGAGCTCGCCGAGCCGTTCGCGCGGTGCGTCCGCCAGACGTGCCCGCACCTCGTCGAGGAGTGTCGCGATCACGCATCCGTCCCTTCCGCACGGGCGGCCTCGGCCCGTTCCACCGCGCGCTGCGCGACGCGCGCCGCCGCGGCGGCTTCCTTCTGCTCGCTCTCGCGCTGTCCGACGACGGCATCCGCATCGGCGGCGTCAGCCTCGGCGCGCGCTAAATCGGCTCGCAGCCCCTCGACGCGCTCGCGCGCGCGATCGGCGCGTTCCCGAGCCGTCGCGAGGCGGCGGTCAGCGGCCGCGCTCTCTCGCGCAGCGTCGGCGTGCGCGCGTTCGGCCTCGCGTACCGCGCGCTCCGCAGCCTTGCGGGCCCGCCGCGCGGCGAGATCGTCGCGTGGCGGAGACGCGGCCACCCCCTGCGGCACGGACCCCGCGACGGCGTCGTCGAGGCCGCCGGCGTCGAGAGTCGCCAGATCGATCGGCGAGACCAGCCGCCCCGTGAGCACGGCCGCGGCGACCTCAGGATCCACCACCGCGGCGTTCACCGTCTTCTCCACCGATTCCGCCATCGCCGCGCTGAGCGGCGTCCCCGCTTCGGCGGCGAGCTCGCCGGCGCGCCGCGCCAGGGCGGCGACCAGCTGGCGCCGTTGCTTCCCGAGACGCGCGAGCTCGGCGGCATCCAGGTCGTCCTGCGCCTCCTGCAGGGCCCGCGAGAGCTCGACCGCTTCGCCGAGGCGACCGTCGCGGACGAGCAGGTTGACCGCCCACGCGGCCACCGTCGGCTTGCGCAGCTTCGCGATCCGACGGCCCACCGGTCCCGCCGCGGCGGCTGCCCGCTCCGCGCGCGCGGCGGTGAACCGCGCGGGCGGCAGGGCGAGCAGGTCGGCCGCCGCTTCGTCGACGAGCGCGTCGTCGTCGCTCCGCGCTGCGCCGGTCATTGCTCCATTCTGACCGTCGGGTCAGATCGAGACCACCCCGGGCCGGGGCCCGCGGATCTCACGGTGGAGGCGCTCCATGCGGGTGTCGAGCTCGGCGGCGGTGTCGGCGGCATCCTTCAACTGATCGAGCAGATCGGCTGGAACGAGGCGGTCGTACTTGTAGTAGATCTTGTGCTCCAGGCTCGCCCAGAAGTCCATGGCGATCGTCCGGAACTGCACCTCGACCGGCACCTGGACCCTGCCCGTCGAGAGGAAGACGGGCACCTCGACGATGACGTGGAGGCTCTTGTACCCGTTGGCCTTGGGGCGGGCGATGTAGTCCTTGACGTCTCGGACGGTGATGTCGTCCTGCTGGGTGAGCAGGTCGGACAGTCGATAGGCGTCGTCGATGAAACTGCATGTGACCCGGATGCCGGCGATGTCGGTGATCGCGGCGCGAATCGAGTCGAAGTCGGTGTCGATCCCCTTACGACGCACCTTGTCGACGAGGCTGTCCGGCGTCTTCACGCGGCTCGAGACGTGCTCGATCGGGTTGTAGTCGTGCATCTCCTGGAACTCTTCGCGCAGGATCGCGATCTTCGTGTCGACCTCGGCGAGCCCGAAACGGTATTCCATGAGGAATCTCTGGAACTCGTCACGCATGGCGCGGAGAGCCGCACTCGAGACGGTGATCTGCTGATCGTCCAGCGAATCGGCCATGCGACCGACCGTATCGAGCGGAGATACGAGCGTCCTGTGAGCGTCACGCGCGCGGAGGCTCGTCCTTCCGCGGCACCAGCTCGCCATCCACCACGTCGATTCCCACCAGCCCGTCGAAGACGTCGGGGAGGTCGGCGGAGTCGGCGGGGCCATCGCCGGGTTCCATCGGAGACGGGGGGTATCGGTCTTTCACGGCGCTGTCCTTCCGTGGAGTCCTTCTACGGTGGCAGCACCCCACGCTCCGACCGGGCGGCTTGACACTCTCGGACGCACGGCGTATTCGCGGTGAGGCCGCGCGGTTAGTGTGGAGCCATGGGGACGATCATTTACGGAAGCTCGACGACCGTTCACATCGAGGATCGCGCGCTGGCGCACCTCAAGGTCGTCATCTCGACGAAGCTCCGCCGCGGTGAGAGCTTCACCCTGTCGTGGCGCCACCCCGACGAGGAGCCGCGCGGCCGGAGCACCCTGTGGCTCCACCCGGCGATCCCGCTGCGGTTCGTCTTCGACGACGCCGAACCGACGAAGCTGAGCCGGGAGTGGATCGAGCGTCTCTCGGAGTCGGCGAACTCGTCGGGCGGAATCATGCTGGTCGCCGAAGACATCGCCCCCTCGCGCGACACGAAGAGCGACAGCTCGACCCGCTGAGGTCAGCCCTCTTCAGAGACGCTGTCCTCGGACGGCTCGGGCGTGATCGCCAGGCCGTTGGGTCCGGATGCCGCGAGCATCAGGTCTTCGACCCACACGCGGTTGATGCGCGGCGGACGGCTGCCGTAGAAGTGGAACTGGATCGGCACGGAGGGGTGCATCCAGAAGCTGCGGCGACCGCTGCCGTCTCCCACCTCGACGTCGAACATGAACGACTCGGAGCGGCGCAGCTTGTTCATCACGACGATGCGCAGGTGAGCCAGCGTGCGGTCATCGATGTCGACGGCGTTGGCGACGGTGTCGTAGATGAATCTGCCCATGGGGTCGAGCCTATCCGAGGAACGCACAAGTCATCCCGACGACGCGTGCCACGTCGGTCGAGGGGAAATCAACCCCGCGGAGGGCGCGAGCCGATCTCGCTAACGTGCATGGGGTGGGAACGCTCTACTACGGCGACGTCGCGACGCCGATCGAAATGGAAGACCGCGCGCTGGCGCATATCAAGGTCGTCATCGCCACGAAGCTCCGCCGGGGGGAGAGCTTCACCCTCTCGTGGACGCACGGTCCCGGCCAGGAGGTCGGGCGCAGCACCGTGTGGTTGCATCCGTCCATTCCCCTTCGCTTCGTCTTCGACGAGCCGGAGCCGGCGTTGCTGAGCCGCGCGTGGGTGGAGGAGCTCGCGAACTCGGCCAACTCTTCGGGTGGCCTGCTCATCGTCCCCGAGCCCGGGCCCGAGAACCCGAAGGCTTGATTCTCGCGACCTAAACGGTGGTCTGGGCGTCCTCGGGCGATGCCTCGTGCGAGGCGGGAGCGGGATCGACCTGATCGACCGCGTCCTGCAGCCGACCCAGACACGCGATCACGACGTCGCACTCCTCCGGCGTCATCTCGGCCACGGCCCCCATCATGCGGCTGTGCATCGAACCGAGCGTTGCGCGCACCTCGTGGTCGCTGGCAGCGGTGGCGACGACCCGGACGCTCCGCCGGTCGGTCGGGTGCGGCACGCGCGTGACGTGGCCGGATCTCTCGAGGCGGTCGATGATCGCCGTGGTCGATGCCGTCGAGACCCCCAGATACCGTGTCAGCTCGGCCGGCGTCACGTGGCGATCCTGGCCCGCTGCGCGAAGGAGGTACCGGAGCACGAGGAGATCGTTCTCGCCCATCGACATCGCCTCGCGTGTGCGACGGCGCATCGCCACCTCGGCGGCGCGATAGACACGGAAGGCCTGCAAGACCTCGACGGCCCGACGCCGACGGTCCTCCTCGGTCGCGCCATACCAATAGCGCGACGACTGCGAGCCGTTTTCCACTTCGGCATCCTATGTCAGGCCACACCGTCCAGGCCCCTGCCGTTCCGCGAGGCGGACGAGTACCATGGAAAATACATCGGCTGCCAAGTTGATAGGACATCGAGACAGTAGCTCAGCAAGGTTTCGCGGGAGGTGACATGCGACGCACGGCCACAGCAGACGACGTGGTGAGGGCCCTCGGCGACCTCACCGACTCGAGCGCCATCTCGGAGCGCGCGGCGCTGCAGTCACTCGGCATCGGTCCGAACGACGCGAAAGTCCTGCGTTTCCTGCTCGAGCGCAGCGAAGACGACGACCCCGTCACCCCGCGCCTTCTGGCCGACATGCTCGGCATCTCGTCGGCGGCGACCACCACTCTCATCGATCGTCTGGCCGAGGCGGGGTGGGTCGCACGAGAGCCGTACCCCGGCGACCGGCGTTCGATCGTCGTCCGCGCAACCATCGATCCCGAGTCCTCGGCACGACGAGTCCTCTCGGTCCGGCGAGCGTCGGTCGCCGAGGCCGCGTCGAAGCTGGACGCCGCCGAGCGGCGTGTGGTGGCCGATTTCCTCGACGACATCGCACGCGTCGAGAAGCACCACGTCGACAGCATCGCCGAGGCAGACAGCGCGTCCCGCTCGCACTGACGGACAGCACGAACGGGACGCAGCGCCCTCAGGCCGAGTCGCGGCCCGTCGCCGTCTGCAGGCGGTCGATCTGCTCGGACGCCTCCGCCTTCGTCAGGTCGGCGGGGATCTCTTCCCCGGCCTCGCGCGCGAGCGTGTCGAGGTAGCTGCGCTGCGGCGCGGTCATCGGCTCATCGCCGGTGACCCAGTCCGAGGGGTCCTTCTCGGCGGGGTTGTCGCCGCTCTCACGGACGGCGCCCAGGGTCTCTTCTTCACGGGAGGTATCGCTCATGCGCCCGAGGTTAGGCGGGACGCCCGACACCGACTCCGGGATTGACAGCGCGCCCCGCCGGGTGCGGCATCCTGGAGCGATGACCAGCGAGCCGCCTCCCGCCGACGTCGACGTCGAGACGTTCCGCCGCGGACGCGCGCGGACACGCGTGACGCGCGTATCGACAGGCGCGGGAACGGGGCGCGACTTCGTGCTCGTCGCAGGCATCGGGGTCGCCTCGACCTACTTCGAGTTCCTCGCGCCGTTGCTGGCGGCCGAGGGAGAGGTCTACGCGCTCGACCTCCCCGGTTTCGCCGGGGTCCCGGCATCCGGAGATCAGCCGACCGCCGCCTTCTTCGCCGATCAGGTCGAGGGGGTGCTCGACCACTACGGCCTGCGTAATCCGGTGCTCATCGGGCATTCGATGGGGACGCAGGTGGTCACCGAGGTGCTCACGCGCCGCGAGCTCTCGCACGCGGTGCTCGTGAGCCCCGTCGTCGACGAGGGCGAAGCGCGGGCCGGCGTACAGGCCGTACGGTTCGCGCAGTCGACCGTGCGCGAGTCGCTGCACATCGCGCTGCTGGCGGTGTCGGCGTACCTGCTGTGCGGGTTCCTCTACTTCTTCGAGACGCTGCCGTACATGCTGCGGTACCGGATCTCCGACCGCATCGTCGACGCGCGATCCCACCTCCTGCTCATCCGCGGCGAGTTCGACCGCCCCTCGCCGCGCCGGCTGCATTCCCGGCTGGTGGAGCGCGCGCGTTCCGCTCGCCGATGGGAGATCGAGGGAGCCGCCCACTGCGTCGTCAACAGCCATGCGGTGGGCGTGGCCCGACTCACGATGGAGCACGTGCGCGACGAGCTCGCCCGGAAGGGTCGGATGCCGGCGGCCGAGGCCGCTGTGCCGCCGGCGCAGCACGCCGATGTCCGTATGGTGCTGGGAGCCGCGGCGAGTCGCCTGGCGGAATGGATCAGCGCCGCACGCCGAGACGAGACAGGCGTCGAGCGCGCCAAGGCTCGGCACGCGCGCGTGCTGTGGGAGGCGTACCGGGCGCGGCGCTGAGGTACCGCTCGTCCGGCGAGACGGCAACCCCCGAGACCGTCCGGCGCACGGCCCGGAGCATGGAGGGGTGTCCATCCGCCCCTCGATGTACAGCTCGTTCGACCCGAGACAGTGGTGGCGCGACGCGATGACCGCTGACCGCCTCGTGCTCGCGGCCAAGACCGCCGCGGCGGCCGCGCTCGCCTGGTATCTCGCGCCGTTCGTTCCCTTCGCGCAGAGCGAGTACTCGTACTACGCCCCGCTCGGCGTCCTCGTCAGCATGTACCCCACCGTCGCGCGCTCGGCGTCGAGCGGTGTGCAGGCCGTGGTCGGACTGGCGCTCGGCATCGGCCTGGGCCTCGCGAGCCTCGCGGTGGTGGGCGCGGGCCTTCCCCGGATCGCCGCGGTCGCGATCGTCATCTTGCTCGGCGTACTGCTGGCCGGGGTGCGCGCGCTCGGCGTCGGGCGCGACTGGGTGGCGATCGCCGCCCTCTTCGTCCTGCTGCTCGGCGGCGCCGATCCCGACGGGTACTCGTCGTCGTATCTGATGACGATGGCGTTCGGCGTGCTGGTCGGGGTGATGGTGAACCTCCTCGTCGTCCCGCCCCTGCGGGAGAAGCGGGCCGACGACCGCCTCGCCCGGCTCCGTGACGACCTGGGCGAGGCCCTCCGTGGGATCGCGGACGCGCTGGCGGGGCACGCCTTCGACCAGGATGCCGCCGACACCGCGACGGCCGGACTCACGGAAACGCTCGCTGACGTCCGAGAAGAGGTCGAGCTCGCCGACGAGAGCCGGCGATACAACCCGCGCGGGCGTCGACTGCGTGCACCCAGGGATCTCAACCGCCGACGCCTGGACGCCCTCACCGGAACGGCCGACGCGACGCGCGAGCTGTCGGCATCCCTCTCTCGTCTGACCGAGGGGCCCGATGTCGACACCCGCATCCCCGACGACGCGCGCCGAAGCCTCGCGCGCGCGATCGAGGCGGCGTCGCACCTGGTGACCACTCCCCCGGATCCCGAGGCGACCGCGGGGCAGCTGCGCGAGGCCGAGCACGCGCTCACCGCGTACATCGACCGCCTGCGCGAGCTCACCGCGCGCGACGAGCCGCTCGACGCCTGGGAGGCGGCGGTGAGCCTTCGGCGTGTGATCGCCGCATGCGGACCACTCTCGGATCCGGACGCCGACACGGCGACGCGCTGACACGGCGACGCGCTTACTTCGCGCTGCGGCACCGCGTGAGGAACGGAGGGCGAGGGACGAGCGGAGGATGCCGCAAGGCGCACGCTCCTCCGCTCGTCCCACGGCCTCTCTCGGTCACGCACGCGCTCCTCGAAGGAGACGTCATGCCCGCCGCACGCACCGCGGAACGTGGCGCGCGCGTCACCGCCGCGACGCGAGCGCCGCGGAATCGAGCGCGCGCTCGAGGGCCGCCGCGGTCGCGACGCGGGTCGCCGCCGGAACCGCCGCCAGGAAGCCACCGACGAACGTGTCACCCAGGCCGATCGTCGTCGGAGCGGCGGTGTCGACCACGAACGCGGGCACGCCCGTGACTCCCCGTCGCTCCTCGGCGGCCGACACGACGGCGGCACCGCCCGGATGACGCGGAAGCCGTGCGGTGTCGTCGAGGTCGGCGGCCGTGCAGGCGTCGCCCAGCCGATAACGCGTTGCGGCGGTGCGTACGGCGCTCTCGAGGCCCGCTCGATGACGATCGGCACCGGTCCCCACGGCGATCGCCCAGTACGTCGTGTGCACCACGAGCGCGCGGGCCGGGATCAGCGCATGGACCTCGGCGAGAGCCGTGATCACATCCTCCGGTGACAGGAGATCGACGCGGCGGCCGAGATATTCCTGCAGCTCGTCCTCGTTCATGCCGTAGACGTCGATGCGCTCCAGCAGCCGGTTCCGCACGAGGTGGGAGAGCTCGCGCTGATAGAACCCGGCGTCCTCGTAGTAGACCAGCGCGTCGGCGGGGAGACGCCGCATCGCCGCGGTCAGGTCGTCGAGCCGGCGCTCGAGCAGCGCGGCATCCTGCATGGTGTTGAAACCCGAGACGAGGAAGGCCGCTGCGTTCGCGAGGGCATCGCCCAGGTCGTCGGCGATCGCCATCTCGCGATTGGGCGCGTCGTTGGCGAAGATCAGGCGATTGGATGCCGGGGCGCTCACCACCGCGTCGACGAGCCGCACCGTCGCGCCCCGGGGATACTGCACGATGAGGTGCGGATCGAGCGTGTCGTGCGTCGCCGACGAGACCACCCGCATCGAGGCGGGGAGCAGCCGCCGGACGTTGTCATCGATGCTGACGAGATGTTGCACGGTGGGGACGCCGATGCGGTCGAGCGCGATCCCCGCCCGCACGCCGGTGCCGCCGAGGGTGATCGTCTTGTCGAAGTGCGCGGCGAAGCGTTCGACGATCTCCGACGAGAGGACGAAGCGCTCGCCTCCCCCGCCCGTCGCGAGGAAGGCGAGCACCGTCACGACGAGGGCCCGCTCATCGATGATCGGCGTCGTGGTGGTCAGCTCGTCGAGCCGGATGCGGTGCTCTTGCGCGAGGGCCGAGAGCACGTCGGCATCCCACCGGATCTCGTAGTCGACGGTGCCGCCGAGTCCGAGGACGAGGTCTTCTGCCATGACGCCGATCACCGCCCGATCAGTAGAGGTCGGCCTTGCCGGCTGCGCCGAACAGGTCGATCTTCTCAGCCGCGGTGACCTTCATGGCCGCGATGCACTCGGGCTGGATGGCGTTGGGCTCGCGCAGACGCCGGTCGGTGCCGAGCACCTCGCGCATGCGGTCGTGGTACGCGACCTTGATGTCGCTGGAGATGTTGATCTTGTTGATGCCCAGCGACACGGCGCGCGCGAGTTCGGCGTCGGGATTGCTCGATCCTCCGTGGAGGACGAGCGGGATGCCGACGGCGGCCTTGATCTGCTCGAGCAGATCGTGACGCAGCTCGGGGTTCTTGTCGGACGGGTAGAGACCGTGCGAGGTGCCGATGGCGATCGCGAGGCTGTCGACACCCGTCTGCTCGACGAAGCGCACGGCGTCGTCGACGTTGGTGTAGATGATCTCCGCCGCGCCCGACTCGCCGTAGCTGTCGTTCGCGCCGATCGTGCCGAGCTCGCCCTCGACCTGGATGCCGGCCGCGTGCGCCGCCTCGACGACCTTGCGCGTGATCGCGACGTTCTGCTCGAACGGCTCGAGTGACGCGTCGATCATCACCGAGGTGAAGCCGGAGTGGATGGCCGTGATCATCTGCTCGAACGACCCGCCGTGGTCCCAGTGGATCGCGACGGGAACGCTCGAGCGGTGGGCGCGGGCGTGCATCGCGGGGATGAGGTCGGTGGTGATGTGCGAGACCTCGTCGGGGTGGATCGCGATGATGACCGGAGCGTTCTTCTCCTCGCTGATGTCCATGATCCCGGTGAACATCGCCCAGTCGGAGATGTTGAAGGCCGGGATGGCGAAGCTGTGGGCGTTGGCCACGTCGAGGATGGACTTGCCGGTGTAGAGCACGGAATTCTCCTTGTTCGGGGTGGGTAGGCGTGAGTCAGCTCTTCACCGAGCCGGCCGTCAGGCCGCTGATGAAGAAGCGCTGGAAGAAGAGGAAGAGCAGCAGCACGGGGATCGAGCCGAGGATGCTCATCGCCATGATCTGGTTCCACTCGTAGGAGTGCTGGCCCATGAGCAGCTGGATGCCGATCGGCACCGTGCGCATGTCGATCGTGCGCGTGAGGGTCAGGGCGAAGAGGAACTCGTTCCACGCGATCATGAACGTGTAGATGCCGACGGACACGATCCCGGGGATGGAGATCGGCACGAGCACGCGCCACAGAGCGGTGAAGGAACCGGCCCCGTCGACGCGGACGGCCTCGTCCAGCTCTTTCGGGAGGGTGTTGAAGTACCCGGTCATCATGATGATCGCGTAGGGCAGCGTGAACACCATGTAGGTGAAGATGAGGCCCGGGTAGGTGTTGTAGAGCCCGAGGCCGACCATCAGACCGAAGTACGGGATCAGCAGAGTGATCGGCGGGACGGCCTGGACGCTCACGATGATGACGTTGACGATGCGCTTGCCCCGGAACTCGAAGCGGCTGAACGCGTACGCGGCCTGGATGGCGACGAGCAGCGTCAGGATCGTCACGGCTCCGGCGACGACGTAGCTGTTGATGAAGAACCGCACCGTCTCGGGGTTGGTGAAGATCGAGATGTAGGCATCGAACGAGAACGTGTCGGTGATCAACCGTGGCGGCAGCTCGAAGATCTGCGTGTTCGACTTGAACGAGCTCGACAGCATCCACAGCACCGGACCGGCGGCGAAGACCGCGCCGATCACGAGGCCGAGGAGGACGCCGGTCTTGGCGAGACGACGACGCGCGACGTTGGTGCCGGCGCGCCGGCGCGCGGGGGTGGTCAGGGCCATGTCAGTCCCTCGCCTTCTGATGGCGGACGTAGAGCACCGCGATGATCATCGACATCGCCAGGACCAGCACCGCCGAGGTGGAGGCCATCGAGAAGTCGTACTTCGCGAACGCGAGTTTGTAGGTGAAGGTGCTGAGCATCTCGGTGACGTCGATGGGACCGCCGCCGGTGGTCAGCCAGATGAGGGCGAACTGCTGCGACGTCCAGATGAGGTCGAGCAGCACCAGGCTGACGATGATCGGGCGCAGCTGCGGAACGGTGACGTTCCAGAAGCGCTGGACAGGGTTCGCGCCATCGACGGTCGCCGCCTCGTAGAGATCGCTCGGGATGCCTTGGAGCCCGGCGAGCAGGCTCACCATGAAGAAGGGGTAGCCGGCCCAGATGTTGATGAAGGTGACCGTTCCGAGCGCGAGCTGCGGCGAGGCGAGCCACTCGATGTCGGTGTTGAGCAGGAAGTTGACGATGCCGTTGGGGGCGAGAAGCATGCGCCAGAGGACCGCGATGACGGCGACGGTGAACAGCCACGGCAGCACGTAGAGTCCGCGGAAGATCGCCCGCGGCACGGCGCCGACGAGGCGGCTGTTCAGCAGGAGGGCGAACGACAGGCCGAGGACGAGGTGCGCGGCGACGCTCGTGAGGGTGAAGAAGAGAGTGTTGCCCGTCGCCTTCCAGAAGCCGGAGTCGGTGAGGATCGCGACGTAGTTGTCGAGACCGACGACCTCGGGGCTCTTGTTGAGGATGACGTTGTCCTGGAAGGAGTATCCGATCACCATGACGATCGGGACGATCATCAGGACGAACAGGAGGACGAGCGTCGGCGACAGGAAGGCGTACGCCTCGCCGGCCTTGCGGAGCTGGCGGGTACGGCGTGAGGCGGGTCGCCCGGTGACGATCACCTCTGTGTCGGGGGGAGTGAGGGTGCGCATGGTCATGATGTGCGGCTTTCGCTGAGCGGGGTGCCGCACCGCGGGTGAGGGCGGTGCGGCATCCCGGGTCGGGGTCGGATCAGAACTCCGACGTCCATTCGTCCTGCGTCTTCTTCAGCGCGTCGCTCATCGACTGCTGACCATCCAGCGCGGATTGGAACTGCGTGCCGAACTGGCGCATGAGCTCCTCGGCGACGGGAAGGCCCGTGAACTCGTTCGCGGGGTAGCCGGCCTTGTAGATGTCGAAGGCCTTCTTGAACAGTTCGTCATCCTGGACGAAGGTCGGCACGCTTTCGGTGTTGCCGGGGAATGCCTTCGCCATCGTCGACAGCTCGCTGTTGACGTCCTTGCCCATCAGGAACTGCACGAGCTTGAATGCGGCGTCCTTGTGCTCGGAGTTCTCGGCGACGCCGATGCCCCACGAGGCGTAGGGGATGCCGCGCTCACCGGTGAATCCATCCTCGGCGGGGATCGCCGAGATCGAGAAGGTCAGGTCGGGATTCGACTGGCGGATGAGGTTGATGTGCGCAAGCGAGTCGATCATCATTCCCACGCGGCCGTTGGTGAACTCCTCGACCTTGTCCTGCTCCTTCATCGTGAACGATCCGGGAGCGATGACGCCGTCGTTCCAGAGCTGCTGGATGTAGTCGGCGGCTGAGGTGACGTCCTTGTTGGTGAGGTCGGGCTGACCGTCCTTCAGCATTGAGCCGCCCGAGGCCCACACCCATGACATGACGTCGTTCTGCACGCCGTTGGGCGCCTCGAGCGAGAGGGGCAGGACCCAGCCCGAGGTGTCGGTGCCCAGAGCCTTGATCTTCTTCGCCGCGTCCGCGAACTCGGTGCGCGTCGAGGGCGGCGCACTGACGCCCGCCTGCGAGAGCAGCGCATCGTTCGTGAACATGGGGTAGACGAAGTTGACCACCGGGATCATGTAGGTGCTGCCGTCGACCTTGATCTGGCTGGCGAGCTGACTCTCGTCGTAGCCCGAGTCGCTCATCAGCTTCGACAGGTCGGCGATGACACCCTGCTTCGCGAAGTCGCTGACCCACGCCCCGTCGAGGCCCACGACGTCGGGCATCGTGCCGGATGCCGCCCCCGCGAACAGCTGCTCCTTGGTCGAGGCGTAGGGACCGCTGACCAGGTCGACCTTGATGCCGGGGTTCTCCTTCTCGAACTGGTCCATCAGCCCGCGGAACTGACCGTCGCCGAGTTCGGGCTCCCACCACTGCGCGAACTCGATCGTGACGTTTCCGTCGGCCGAGGTGCCTCCGCTGGTCGATGACGAGCATCCCGCCATCGCCAGGAGGGTCGTGGCCGCTGCTGCGACACCGACGAGCTTGATGACGTTCCGACGTCGGCGCCCGCTGTTGTCCATCGTTTCTCCTCATTGAGATGTGCCGTATTACGCGCTGTTCTGCGCGTTCTTGCTGCTTTAAGCACGAGTATGCGCTCCCGTGCAGCGACCGTCAAGAAGCCGATGCATATTCGTGACCATTAGCGCACGAGCGGGCGGAGAAAGCAGCAGGAAGCGCGAATTTTCTGCCGTTTCGTGCCGCTTTTCGACAAAGGATGCGGATTCGCCGCCCCCGCTGTGCTAGAGATGAGCGCATGGACGGACAGACAGCCTCGACGAAGCGGCGACTCCCGGCAGGACGCAAAGCCGAACTGGCGGCCTACGTCGCCGAATCGGGGCAGGTCACCGTCGTCGACCTCGCCTCGCACTTCGGGGTGTCCATCGACACCGTGCGCCGCGACCTCGATCAACTCGATCGCGAGGGCATCGTCGTGCGCACGCACGGCGGAGCCGTGAGCGCGATGTCGGTCCCCGGCCGTGACCGCGGGCTCGACGTCCGCCTGCAGATGCAGATCGCCGAGAAGGAGCGGATCGCGGCCCTCGCCGCCGACCTCGTCGAGGACGGCTCGGTCCTGATGCTGAACGCGGGGACCACGACCCTCGCTGTCGCGCGCGCGCTGCGCAATCACCGCAACCTCACGATCGCGACGAACAATCTGCGGATCCCGGCGGAGATCTCGCCGAGCGTCTTCCGCGACCTCTACATCTTCGGCGGCGCGGTGCGAACGATCACGCAGGCGACGACGGGGCCGGTGACACTGGCGATGAACTCGCACACCCCCGAGGTCGACATCCGTTGCGACTACGCCCTGATCGCCGTGGGAGCGGTGGATGCCTCGGGCTTCTCGACCAGCAACCTCGGCGACGCGACGATGATGAGCGAGATGATCCAGCGCGCCGACCGCACGGCGATCCTCGCCGACTCCACGAAGCTCGACCGGCGCCTCTTCGCCCAGGTCGCTCCCCTCGAGAAGGCCGACTACCTCATCACCGACGCGCCGCCCTCCCCCGAGCTCGCGACGGCCCTCGAGGAAGCGGGGGTCACGGTCGTCACACCGTGACCTCCGAGCGAGGTCGCCGACGATCGGATCACCGGACCGCGCGCGGACTACTGATCATCACGCCGCGGACGACATCGCGGGTGAATCACGCCGGGCCTCGGGGCGGCGCCTCCGAGACGGGCGGCGCTCGCCGCCTCTCGGGTGACCGTCCCACCCGTGGAGAGACGGTCACCCGTCCCGCCGCCAGGGCACCGACAGGCGATAGAGATGGGACCTCTCGCACTCTCCGAACCCGAACAGGAGCCGTCGTGTCCACCCAGAATCCCACGCCGCCACGCCGTCGTCGTCTCGCCCTTCCCGTGCTCCTCGCCGGAGGATTGGGGTCTCTCATCCTCGCCCTCGGCCTCTCCCCCACCATCTCCGCCTTCACGGCGCAGATCAAGAACACCGTCGACACGGCCGGCACCGGCACCGTCATCATGCAGGAGAGCAACGCCGACGGCTCGGTCCTCTGCAACAGCACGGACGGCGGATCCGTGTCGTCGAACACCGCGACCTGCGCGACCATCAACAAGTACGGCGGCAGCGTGACGATGGTGCCCGGCCAGACCGTGTCGACCGACATCAAGATCAAGAACACCGGCAGCGCCGCCGCCACGGGATTCACCCTCACGCCGGGAACCTGTGCGCAGTCGAACAACGGAACGCCCAACGGCACCGCGACCAACCTCTGTTCCACCATGACGCTCGTCGTGACCTCCGGATCGACAACGCTCTACTCCGGCACGCTTCAGGGCTTCGCCTCGGCCGTGAACGTGCTCACCGCCCTGGGCACGACCTCGGTGCCTGCCGGAACCACCGTGCCCTTCACGTTCGCGGTGACGCTCCCGTCGACGGCAGGGAACACCTATGCCGGTCTGCAGGTGTCGCAGCCGCTCACCTGGGACTTCAGCAGCTGATCGCGCGTCTGTGATTTCCCACCCCGCGGCGGCCGCCGTCCGAGGCAGCGTGCGCCCGGCGATCATCGTCGCCGTCGCACTCGTGCTGCTCTCGGTCGCGGTCGCCGCGGCGTTCGCCGCGGCAGGCATCCGCTTGTTCGCCGTCCAGACCCCGAGCATGGGCCAGACCGCGCCCGTGGGCTCGCTCATCGTCAGCCGCGCCGAGCCGACCTATGCGATCGGCGACGTCGTCACCTTCTCGACCGGCGACCGCACCGTGACGCACCGCATCGTCGCTGCTGCGGACGGATCGTTCACCACGCAGGGAGACCTCAACGGCGCGCCCGACGGCAGCCCGGTCACGGCAGACCGGGTGATCGGGCGAGCCGTGGCGATCCTCCCCGGCGTCGGCTTCCTGCTCCAGGTCGCCCCCTGGCTGCTGTTGGGCCTCGCGCTCGCCGAAGCACTCGTGTGGCTCAACCTGCGGCAGCCGGGGTGGATCTGGAGCGTCCGCCTGACCGGGTGGTCACTGACCGTCACGATCGTCGCCCTGTGGCTCCGGCCGTGGTTCAACGTTCAGATGCTCGACTTCCGTCCGGGCGACGACGCCACCAGCGCGCTCCTGCACGTGGTCAACACGGGGCTGTTCCCGATCCTGGCGGGCGGCACGCGGCTGCTCAGCGGCCAGGACGCGGTCGTCTCCACGACCGACCGTCTTCCCAGCGGTGCCTACGTGCTCACCCCGCAACCCGATCTCGACCTGCCCCTTCGGATCCTCGTCATCGCCCTGTGCCTGCTCCCGCTCGGGGCAGCGCTGCTCATCCGCGACGACGATCCGGTCGCGCTGCCCGACGGTCGTCGCGCCCGGCCCGACCGCCGCGGCGGTCGCATCGTCGTCCCGCTCGTGATCCTCACGGTGCTCGCCGTCGCCGCGCTCACGACGTTCTCCGCGACGGGGGCGAACCTCACCGCGCGCGTGACCAACTCGAAGGACACGGCGGGGACGAACGCGTTCTTCACCTGTCGCGACGCGGCGCTCGCCGTCGGCACCTCCGCGACCAAGGGCGCCTACGCCCTCACCCCCACCAACACCCCGGCCAAGACCGAGAACGATCTCTCCGGCTCCGTGCCACGACGCGCGACGTACGCGATCGCCCCGACCTCGTCGGCGAGTGTCGGATGCCTCCGCGATTCTCCGTCCACCTCAGTGAGCTTCAACGGCACGTCGCAGTGCCTCTACGTGCCGGGATCCGTGACGAACCCGAACACCTTCACGATCGAGGCCTGGTTCCGCGCTCCGTCGACCGGACGGGGGAAGATCATCGGCTTCGGCGACGCGAACCAGTCCGCCGCCGACGGTCACTACGACCGACACGTCTACCTCGACCAGACCGGTCGCATCGTGTTCGGCGTGTACCCCGGGAGTGTGCGGACGATCTCGACCCCGGCCGGGCGTTCGTACGCCGACGGGGCGTGGCACGCGGTGGTGGCGTCGCTCTCGAGCGCGGGCATGGCCCTGTACGTCGACGGGAGCCTCGTCGCCACGAACACCTCGATCACCACGGGCGAGAACTTCTCGGGGTACTGGAAGATCGGTTGCGGCAACCTCACCGCGTGGGCCAACGGAACCTCGAACGGCTCGATCGACTGGTCCGGCCCGTCCTTCTTCACGGGCGAGATCCAGTTCGCGGCGATCTACACGCGCGCCCTCTCCATCGACGAGGTGCGCTCGCACTACGCCGCCGGGCGTTGACGCACACCTCGCGCGAGACACGGCCGCGCACGCCGGCGGCGCGGCATCCGGAATCCCCCGATGCCGCGCCGCCACCGATCACGCCGGGATGCGTTCGGGCGCCTCGGCCTCTTCGTCGAACTCGACCTCGGGCGGCCGACGGCGGAACCCGCGGGTCAGCACCGCGAGCCAGACGACACCGACGCCGATCCAGACGAGACCGACCGTGAGCGCGAGCGGCGACAGGCTGAACCACAGCCACGCGGTGAGCGCGAAGCCGAGGGCGGGCAGGACCCCGTAGCGGAAGACGGCGGCCCCGCCGCGACGGCCTTCGTCGATGAGGAAGTGCTTGATCACCGACAGGTTGACGAGCGAGAACGCGGCCAAGGCACCGAAGCTGATGAGGGATGCCACCGTGTTCAGGTCGGCGAACAGCGCGGCGAGCGAGACGACACCGACGAAGATCGCCGCCCCGATCGGCGTCCGGTAGCGCTTGCTCAGCCGCGCGAAGAAGCTCGGCAGCACACCGTCGCGCCCCATCGCGAACAGGATGCGCGCCACGCTGGCCTGCGACGCGAGTGCCGCGGCGATGCAGCCCGCGATGTACGCGATGAGGAAGAAGAGCTCGAGCCAGCGCCCCGCGGCGACCTCCATGATCTGGTTCGCCGCGGCATCCGGGTTCTCGATGTCGGCGACGTTCGGGATGACGAGGGTCGACACGTACGCGATCACGGTGAAGATGAGCCCGCCGATGATCGTCGTCAGGATGATCGCCCGCGGGACCGTGCGCTGGGGGTCGCGCGCCTCCTCGGAGAGGGTCGAGATGGCGTCGAACCCGAGGAACGACAGGGCGAGCATGGCGGCACCCGCGAGGAGGCCGGGGAAGGTGAGGCCGGCATCGTAGAGAGGCTGCAGCAACGAGACGCCGGGATTCTGCAGGACGTGGAGCACCGCGCACACGACGAACACAGCCGCGAACACGAGCTGCAGTCCCACCAGCACGAGATTGGCGTTGCGCACCACCGTGATGCCCACGATGTTCAGCCCGGTGATGAGGAGGACGCCCGCCAGAGCGAACACCCACGGCGGGATGCCGGGCAGCTGCGCGTTCAGATAGATGCCCATCAGCACGTAGTTGATGAGCGGGAGCAGCAGGTAGTCGATCATGAGCGACCACCCGGTGAGGAAGCCGACGTGACCGCCGAACGCGCGGCGGGCGTAGGTGTACGCGCTGCCCGCACGGGGGAACGCCTTCACGAGGGCGGCATAGCTGAACGCGGTGAAGAGCATGGCGACGAGCGTCACGAGGTAGGCCGTCGGCACGTGGCCTCCGGTCGTGACGGCGACGAGGCCGTACGTGGTGAAGACGGTCAGCGGCACCATGTAGGCGAGGCCGAAGATGACGAGGGAGGGAACTCCCATGACTCGCCGGAGCGAGGTTGCGGAGGAGGTCACGGTTTTCCTGTTCGGGGTCAGAAAGAGCGAGGCGGAGTGGCGCCGGCGAGCGCCGACGCCGTGAAGGTGCGGATGCCGCGCCGCCACGTCCCGCGGATACGGGCGTCGGCGATGCGGGCGACCGGCTCGCGGCGGATGTCGCGATCGAGCCAGACGAGGTCGGCGACCATGCCGGGGCGAAGAGCGCCGCGGTGAGCGTCGTCGCCGGCCTGCCACGCGACTCCGCTCGTGGCGGCGTCGAGGGCTTCGTCGAGGGTGAGTCGTTCCTCGGGCTGCCAGCCGCCGGCGGGCTGCCCGGCTTCGTCCTGACGGGTCACCGCGGTGCGGATCCCCAGGAGCACGTCCGGCGAGGTGACGGGCCAGTCGCTGCCGAAGCTGAGGTGCGCGCCGGCGGTGCGCGCGGCACGCATGCGGTATTGCCTCTCCCGCAGGGGGCCGAGGCGCGGCAGCGTGAGCTCGGTCATCACGGCGTCGGGAACGGCCCACTGGGGCTGGAAGCAGAAGGTGACCTCGAGCTCCGCGAGTCGCGGCAGGTCGGCCGGGTCGACGATCTGCGCGTGGGCGATCGTGAGGCGACGCCCGCGGCGAAGGCTCTCTCGAATGCCCTCGGCGGCGCCGATCGCCGCGCGCACCGCGGCGTCGCCGATCGCGTGCAGGTGCACATCGAACCCGGCGGCGTCGCACGCGGCGACGGCCTCGCCGAGCTGATCCGGATGCCAGTTCGGCAGACCGCGGGTGCGGGCATCGTGGTAGCAGTCGAGAAGGTGCGCAGTGTGGTTCTCGAGGATGCCGTCGACGAAGAACTTCACGGTGCGCGCGGTGAGGCCCGGGACCCCGGCGATACCGTCGGCGGCGCGGCGCAGGTCGTCCAGCTGCGCGGGCCAGCGGACGGGGTCGGCGCGCAGCGCGAGGTCGACGTCGACCGCGAGTCGAGCGCTTTCCGCTGCCGAAACCCACGCGGGGAGGTCGTCGAGCTCGGTCCACGCCTCTTGCACCCAGGCGATGCCGTGCGCCGCGAGACGCTCGGTGGCCCAGGCGAGCGCCTCGACGTCGGCCTCCACCGACGGCCGCGGCGCGCGGTCCAGGACGAGGTCGATCGCCGGTCGCTCGACGAGCGTGCCGAGCGGGGAGCCGTCGGGTCGGCGGACGATGCGTCCGAGCGCGGGCTCGGGGGTCTCGGCATCCAGTCCCGCCGCCCGCAGGGCCGCAGTGTTCGCCCAGACCGTGTGATAGTCCCAGGCGTGCAGGACGACGGGTCGCTCGGACTCCGCCTCGTCGAGCCAGAGGGCGTCGAACATCCCGCCCTCCACGATCGTGGCGTCGTAGCTGCCGCCGATGAGCCAGGTGTCGTCGCTGTCGGCGGCCCACGCGCGGACCCGCTGGACGATCTCGGCGACGGAGGTCGCATCGCGCAGTTCCGGCCCGCGCCGCTCGCGTCCGGCGAGCAGGGGGTGGGCGTGTCCGTCGCCGAACGCGGGGAGCAGGAGCCCACCCTCGAGGTCGACCACCTCGGCATCGGCGGGAACCGGCGAGCCCTCGGATACCACGACCCCGTCGACCACGACGAGCCGGTCGACGTCGGTCGTCGATCCGTCGACACGGATCGCACCGTTCGTGAACACCACGACCGCCATGGAAACCTCCTCGAGACCACGCTGCGAGAAACATACAGCGTAGGTTTTAGGAACGCTACGACTTTTTCTCACGATGGGTCCGCCGTTTCCTCGACTCGTCACGAACCCGATACACGCCCGAAACGCGGGCATCGCGTAACGTGGTCGAACCCGACCGAAAGGCCCGACCGAAAGGCCCCGACGTGCCCCGGCCGCCGCACCCCAAGCTCTCGCGCGAGGCGATCGCCCGCGCCGCTCTCGCTCTCGTCGATCGCGACGGTAGCGACGGGGCGAGCATCCGGCGCGTCGCCGACCGCCTGAAGGTGCACCCGACCTCGCTCTACAACCACGTGCCGAACCTCGCAGCGCTCATCGAAGACGTCCGCGCGCTGGTCTCGCAGCGCATCGACTCGTCCTCGCTCCGCGACGACGAGTGGGAGGAGGGTCTGCGTCGATGGGCGCGTTCCTACCGGGACGCCTTCCGCCGCCACCCCCGGACGATCCCGCTGCTCATGTCGCACCGCTCGTCGGCACCGCTGCTGATGTCGCAGTACGAGGACTTCGCCGTCGCTGCCGAGCGCGTCGGCTGGAAGAGCGACGACATCCTGCCGTTGCTCACGGCCTTCGAGTCGTTCATCCTCGGCAGCGTGCTCGACATGTCGGGCCCGACCGTGATGTTCGATCCGACGGGCCAGGAGGAGAGCGTTCCCCGCTTCGCCGCGGCCTACGCCACCCTCGTCGACCAGGACCCGGCCGACCCGGTCGCGACGCGCGCGTTCGAGCTCGGCCTCTCGCTTCTCATCGCCGGAGCCCGGCCGCGGGAGTGAGGCCGGGCGCGGTCACATGTGCGCGTACCGCGCGCGGGCGAAGCAGAAGAGGCCGTAGACGACGAGGCCCGCACCGACGAGCCACAGAACGACCTGTCCGAACGGCAGACCCGCGAGCGAACGCAAGGCGGCATCGAGTCCGCCGGCGGTCGACGGGTCGTGCTTCAGCGCGGCGACCACGAACAGCACGCCCGCCACGCCGACGGCCACCCCCTTGGCGATGTACCCCACCATGCCGAAGGTGCGGATGCCGCGCCCCGCCGCCCCGCCGGGGATCGACATGTGCTTCTCGAACGCCTTCGTGAACCCGCGCACGACGAAGGCCACGCCGACCGCGGCGACGCCGAGGCCGACCACGACGAGCAGCACGACCCCGGCGGGGTTCGACAGCAGCTGCGCGGACATCGTCTGCGACGACTGCGACGAGCTCGAGTGTCCGCCGAGCGCGACGGTGAGAGCGGTGAACGCGATCGCGGCGTAGGCGACGGCGGTACCGACGAACTTCGCGCGATGCGCCCAGCGCTTCTTGGCATCCGGGTCCTGCTCGACGATCGCCTCGGCGATCTGCCACACCGCGAGCGCGGCCAGGCCGACGACGACGACGACCCAGAGCAGCACCACCCCCGCGGGAGCCTGAGCGACCTTCTCCAACGCCCCGCTCTGGTCGGCGCTGTCGCCGCCGGACCCGGTTGCGATCGAGATCGCGATCACCCCGATCAGCAGGTGGAGCAGGCCGAGCACGACGTACCCGACGCGCGCGGCGATCTCGAAAGCGGTCGAGTCCTGCGCCCTGTTCGCGGCGGCCGAGGGAGTGGTCATCCGGGAACCGTAGCCCTCACGCGCTCGTCGCGGTGAGGCGTTGCGCGCGACGCTCGCGAACCACTTGGATGAGCGCCCACACGAACGTCGAGACCGCGATCCCTTCGAGAGCACCGGCGACGACGTCCGAGAGCCAGTGCGCGTGCAGGTAGGTACGACTCCACATCATCAGCACCACCCAGACGACCCCGGCGATCCACACCCATCGGCGTCGCAGGATCAGACCGAGCACGACGGCGATGGTCGTCGCGACCGCCGTGTGGCCCGAGGGGAAGGATGTCGCCATCGTCTCGGCGAGGGAGTCGGCGGGCCGCTGCCGAGCGATGATGGCGGCCATCGGCGAGCCGATCGCGACGACGAGGGCGATGGATGACGCGACCGTCAGCGCGTCCCACGGACGGCGGCGCACCGCGAAGACGATCGTCGTCGCCACCCCGATCACGATCATGCCGATCGTGCCGCCCACGATCGCGGGGATCCACGCGAGGATCACGCCCACCGGGGTCGCGACCCCCGCCATCGCGGCATCCCACCACACGTCGACGGCGAGGGCCGTGTGTCCGTTCAGCGCGACGGCGAGGCGCAGGGCGACGAACGCGACCGTGGCCAGCGCGCCGACGACGAGGGCGACGGTGCGGCGAGCATCCGCGGCGACGACCGGGGGCGCCGCGGTGTCGATCGGTGTGACATCCATCCCGGAATGCTGACAGGACCGGATGCCGCGGAGCCAGGGATTGCATCCGGGGCTGCGGGCGCACTCGGGGCGCACGGCGGCCGGATCGCGGTGAGGGACGGGGGCGGTCGGTGCCGCACGGGGCGCGGTCGGCTGCGCGGGGCGCGGTCGGCTGCGCGGGGCGCGGTCGGCTGCGCGGGGGGGGTCGGTGCCGCACGGCGACGCATAAACGCTGTTCGCGCGCAGAAACGCGTGCACAGCGCGTTTCTGCGCGCCGATCGCGTTTATGCGCGACGCGGGCCGCGCTCGGCGACGAACTGCACGAGGGCGACACCTTCGTCCGAATGCTCGCGCCGGACGAGTTCGCCGCCTACCCCTCGATGACGGTGCTCGGCTTCGAGCTGGTGGAGAGCCTGCTGGGCGACGAAGACCGGGCCTGAGCCCGGGACCTTGTGCCCCTGGTCACCGCGCGGGGGCGCCGCCGGCCGCGGGATCAAGCGGAGCGGGCGGGGTCGACGGGACGACGAGCGGTCGCCGCGAGAGCGGCGAGAGCGCGAGCAGGACGCCACCCAGGAGGAAGAGAACGGCCCCGACGACGATCGTTCCGACGGCGACGGTCATGACGTCGGCATCGCTCGAAGACACCGCGACGACGATCCCCGCGATGCCGAGGAGCGCGCCGAGCGCCGTGATCACGCCCTCGACCCACAGCAGGATGCGGAACGACCGCGCCCCGTGGAAGGTGGGGCGGATGCCGGAACGCGTCCAGGTGTACTGCGACCACCGCGTTCCGGTCCACCACCGACTCACGGTCGAGGAGACCGGGAACCACCCGGCTCCCGCCCCCTCCTGCTCGCCGGGCAGCGGTCGGACGGCGTCGATCACGACGGGTGCGGTGGTGGGGGCGGGGATGCGCAGCACCCGTCGCACGTGCAGCGCACCGAAGAGCCAGAAGAAGGACAGCGCGAGGAAGAGCACAGCCGTCACCAGGTAGAAGGGGCTGAACCCGACGAGGAACAGGTGGATCGCCCCGGCGACGAAGAACAGTGCGCTCGCGACGAACAGAGGAGCCGGGCGGTCCGCCGTGATCCAGTCGATCACCGGTCGGCCGTCCGCGACGCGCATTCCCGTCCAGCGGGAACCGTCCCACCAGCGAAGTCCCTCGCCCTCGGCGTACCAGGCAGACTGTGCAGTCATCGGATCCCCCTTCGGTCGCGGGATGCCCGCGACAGCCCGACCCTAACCGAGGGGTCGTCGGCCCGCCGACCTCAGCGCCCGGTTGACATCGGCGACCACCGCCGGCGGAGCCGACACCGCGGCGAGCTCCTCGCGCAGCCGGCGACCCGGCACCCACCGCACATACGCGTCGAACTCGACCTGCATCTCGGTCGAGTGCGCACCGATCGCGCGTGACACGGCGGCGCACGCGCCCGGGGTGTCGGCGATGACCGCGAGATCACTGTCGACGTCCACGGAGCGGCGGGGACGCGCGAGCGGCGCGTCGACCATCCAGCGGTGGACCCCGGATGCCACCTCGAACGGCGCGCGATCGCCCAGGTCGATGCGCGCGCTCGCCCCGTGCGGAACGGTGGCCTCCACCGCGATCGCCTCGCCCGAGCGCTGCCACCGCAGGCGGGCTCGTCCCAGGCTCGTCTCGTGCTCCGCCTCCGCCCAGGTCAGGGCCTCGACGAACCACGGGCGGACGTGCACGGTGGATCCCTCGATCGACAGCCCCGCCACGCGGCGATACAGCACATCACCCACGGAGCCGAGCGCGTAGTGGTTGAGCGAGGTCATGCCCGAGGGGTGCAGGGAGCCGTCGGGGCGGATGGCATCCCATCTCTCCCACATCGTGGTCGCGCCCATCGAGAGGGGGTAGAGCCACGACGGGCACATCGTCTGGAGGAGCAGGTTCTCGGCAGCGGCCTCGTGGCCGTTGTCGAGAAGAGCGTCGAGCACGACGGGGGTGCCGAGGAACCCCGTCGCCATGCGGTACCCGCCGGCGCGGAGGAGGAAGGCGAGGCGGTCGGCCGCGGCCTGACGCTGAGCCTCGGGCACGAGACCGAACGCGAGAGCGAGCGCGTACGCGCTCGGCGCATCGGAGGCCAGACGCCCCGCGGGCGTCACGTACGCGGCGCGGAAGGCCTCGCCGATCTCGCGCGCCAGCTGCGCATACCGCTCCGCCTCGCCGGGCTCGCTCGCGCGCGCGACGAGGTCTGCCGAGCGGAAGAAGTACGCCGTCGCCACGAGCCCCGGATCGGCTTTCGCCTTGTCGGGACGTGTGACGGTCGGATCGAGCCAGTCTCCGTATTGGAAGCCCGTCTCCCAAAGACGCCCGGGACCGGCAGCCGCGGCGACGGCATCGACCCACGCCCGCATCGCGGGCAGCATCTCGACCGCGATCGCGACGTCTCCGTAGCCTCGAGCGAGGACGTCGGGGATGACGGTGACCGCGTCGCCCCAGCCGGCGGCCATCACATCGCCGAGGGCACCGAGGGGGTCGGGCACGACGGTCGGAACCCGTCCGTCGCGGTCCGCCTGCTCCGCACGCACGTCACGCAGCCACGAGGAGAAGAACGCGTCCGTATCGAACAGCGTCGCGGCGGTCGGGGCGAACACCTGCGCATCGCCCGTCCACCCGAGCCGCTCGTCGCGCTGCGGGCAGTCCGTGGGCAGGGCCAGCGCGTTGCCCTCGAAGCTGCGCACGATGTTCGCGTGCAGGTGGTTCAGCCGCTCGTCGGAACACGAGAACCAACCGGTCCGGCGCAGATCGCTCCGCAGCACCTCGACCTCCACCCGCTCCGGGTCGACCTGTCCGCCGTCGATCTCGACGTACCGGAAGCCGTGGAACGTGAAGGCCGCCTCGCACGCGCGCTCCCCCGTGCCGTCGAGGACGAACTCGTCGATGGCCGCGGCGGCGCGCAGCGGCCGGACGCAGAGCGCGCCGTCCTCGAGCAGCTCGGCGTGGCGGACGGTCACGACGGTTCCGGCCGGGCCGTCGGCGACGAGGCGCACGCGCCCGACGACGTTCTCACCCACATCGAGCAGGACGACCCCGGGACGGGATGCCGGCAGCTCGCGCATCCGCCGGATCGTGCGCACGCGCCGCACCGGCTCGACATCGATCACCGTCGGCGTGCTCAGCGGGGGCGTCGGGGCCGGGCTTTCCCACGACGCGTCGTCGAATCCCGGCATCCGCCACCCGCGCTGCTCGCGGCGGTAGTCGACGCGCTCGCCCGCGTACAGTCCGCTCGACACGATCTCGGTGCGGTGGTTCACCCGCCACCGTTCGTCGGGACCGATCTCCTCGACGCGTCCGTCGAGGTGCGTCAGGCGGAGCACGGCACCCGCCGCGGCCTGCTCGCCGTAGAAGCGGGAGGCTGTGGCCCCGAAGCCGTACCGCTCGGTGAACCACCCGCCGGCGACCCGCAGCGACAGCACCTGCGTGGACCCCGGCCGCAGGAGCGGCGAGACGTCGACCGACACGAGCGGGAGGCGGTGTCGATACGACGTCCACCCGGGCGCCAGCACCGTGTCGTCGACCGGGACGCCGTCGAACGCGGCGTCGAAGATCCCGCGCGCCGTCACCCAGAGTCGGGCCGACACCACGGTCGCACCGACCTCGATCTCGCGTCGGAGGGCGAACGGCGCGGCCTCGGTGTCCGGATCCCGGATGCCGAGCAGCGGAGCGGTCCACACGCCGGGGAAGAAGACCGCCTCGACCGTGATCGGCCGACTCCACGGCATCCATTCGCCGTCCGCACCGGCGACGCGGACGGACAGGTCGCGACGCTCCCCCGCGGAGAGGTCGTCGAAGGGCCACGGGACGAGCACCCCGCTCGGCGGCACCGCGAGCGGTTCGGCGGCGTCGAGACGCATCTCCGCGCGGGTCGCCGTCCACCCCGCGGGGGCATCGACGATCCACGAGACCGGGGGCCGTGGCTCGCTCGCGACGCTGACGTCGCGGCGGCGCCCGACGCGCAGCCCCGCGACGTGGGAGGGGTCGGTCATGGGGTCCTTTCGAGACCCGGTGCCGCCGCGCGAGCGGCACCGGGTCGTGATCAGCGCCGGGCCGTTCGGCGACGCAGGAGCACGGCACCCGCCCCGAGGGCGAGCGCGGCGACGGCCGGAAGGAGCAGGCCGGCGACCGACGGCGTGCCCGTGCGGGCGAGAGCGCCCGAGGTGTCCGGAGCCGCTGTGCTTCCGACGGCGGGAGCGGGAGTCGGTTCGACGGGCGCGGTGCCGCCGTCTCCCGGGGTGCCTCCACCCTCGCCCGGCTCGGGATCCGGTGCGGCGAGCAGCCGGACGGGATGGAACTGGGCGGAGTCCTTCTCGGCGGCGATCCCGCCACCCCAGGCGAGGTAGCCGTCTCGACCGTCTCCGTCCGCCTCGTTCACGATGATCGCGCTCGAGAGCAGGGACGCGTCCCTGTCGACGCCCGCGAGCGCGCTCCACGGCACGGAGACCTCGTACACGGTGTGGTGGGTGTCCTCATCGCGCGAGACCGCGACCTGCGCGCCCGGCACGGTCCCGGCACCCTCCCCGACGGACAGCCAGCGGTAGAGCTGCGGGCCCTCCGAGGTGAGGGCCATGCCGAACTCGTGCCAGGCGGTCGCGGCGCCCGGCGCTCCACCGGCCACGGTGAACTGCACGGAGTCGCCCTGCCAGATGTTCGCGCCCGTCGCGGGTTGATCGTGCACGTCGTCCACGACGTCGACCGAGACCGAGAGGGCGTCGTCGTCCCAGGTGATCCAGGCCCGCGCCGACTGGTCGTCGGACGTGGGCGGCGTCGTCGTCCCCTCCGCCTCGAAGGTCGCGGGAGTGAGGTCGCCGAGGTCGTCGAGCGCGCCGTCCACGGTGATGCTCCGCTTCGCGGCGCCGAAGGCGTCATCGATGACCAGTGGCGCGACGGCCCCCTCCGCCCGCACCGTCGTCCCGTCGACCACCGCCTCGGCCGAGAACGTCTGGCGCTCGGTGAGGTCGGGAAGAGGGATGTCGACGGTCACGGCATCCGAAGCGGGAAGCGTGGTCGGGACGTCCGCCTGCGCCGAGGTACCGGCGAGAGTGTACGACAGCCCCTCCAGCGGCAGGTCGCGCGGAGAGGCGTTCGCGAGGCGCAGGCGCAGCACGTCGACGCCGTCCGCCGAGATGGCCTGGGTGCCCGAGAGCGTGACGGGCTCCGCGATGTCGGTGGACGCCCGCAGGACGCCGGCAGCGCGGTCGCCCTCGTACACGTGCGCCACCGTCTCGTACGTCCCCGTCTCGCGGGGAGCCGGAGCGGTGACGGCGGTCGTGGCCGTCTCGGACCCGGCGGTGGCCTGGGTGAACGAGCGCCCGTCGGGAAGGGTCAGTCGCCACGAGGTCGACGCACCGTCGGAGCGACCGGCGACGCTCCACTGCCCGGCGACATCGACCCCCACGACTCCCGCGTCGAGCCGCAGCGCGGTCTCGGTCGAGGCGGTCCCCGTCACGGGTCCGCGCACGAAGAGCGGGTCGGCATCGACGCTCACGAAGACGTCGCCGCCCGATGCATCGAGGGTGTCGGTGCGACCGTACGCGTCGGTCACCGCGAGGGCGGTGTCCCCGCTCAGGCGAACGGTCTGCGGCGCGTCCGACCAGAGCACGCGCAGGGGGCCGTCCGGGGTGTCGAAGAGGAACTGCCGCACCCCGTCGACGGTGTCGTCGCGGCCGGCGGGGGTCGCCCCGGCCAGCTGGGCGGCGGCCGTCGAGTAAGCGACGAAGGCCGGCTTCGGCGTGTAGGCCCCGCGCGCGTCGTCGGCCGCGCGGAGGAGACCGAAGTTCTGCTCTGTCTCTGCGGGGTCGGTTCCGTCCGACACGAGGTCGTAGACGTAGTACCGCGCCGCGTCGTGCGCGGCGGAGATGACGGCGGAACGCGCGATGTTCGCCGCCTGCTCGCGCTCCGAGACCGCACGCGCGTTGGTCCCGGTGGGCCAGCCGTGCTCGGTGATCCACAGGGGCTTGCTCACGCCGCCGTTGTACTCGCGCACGAGGGCGTCCACGCGGGTGAGCGTGTCGTCGAGCGCGTCGGCCGAGACGGGGTAGCTGTACGGGTGCAGCACCACGCCGTCGACGTACTGCAGAGCCCCGAGGCGGAAGGTCTGCTCGAGCCAGTCGGTGTTCAGGTTCGCCACGGCGGGACCGATGACCGGCAGCCCGGGAGCGGCGTTTTTGACAGCCGGGGATGCCGCCGCGAGCAGGTTCACGTAATCCTCGGGCGAGGTGTGGGTGTTGCCGCCCAAACCCAGGTCCCATTCGTTCCACAGCTCGATGCCCGACGCCTGGTCGCCGAACTCCGTGGCCATCGCGGCGGCGTACGCGGCGTAGGCAGAGACGGCCTCGTCGCTGACGGGGCCGTCTCCCCCGTCGTACAGGGGATTGCCGTAACCCGCGAGGAGCAGGGGCCGCACGCCCGCGTCGCGTGCCGCGTCGAGGAACTCCGCGCGGGGACGCGCCCAGTCGTACACGCCCTTCTGAGTCTCGACCTCGCTCCAGTAGACCTCGTCGCGGAGCTGCGCGAATCCCCCCGTCGCGAGAGTGGGGAGAGAGTCGGTGCTCCAGGACTGGCCGTAGTGGGTCGCGGCGCCGAACCGTCCGGTCGCGGAGTCCGCGGCATCCCGATCCGGCAGGACGGCGAAGCTCGTCTCGGCACTCGCGGCGCCCCCGTCGACCGAGACGACGAGCCGGTACCAGCCGAGCGCGGTGGTGGGGAGGTCGAGGGTGCCGTCGGCGACCTCATCGCCTTCGGCCACGACGGCGCCGGTCGGGTCGGACACGCGCCACGACAGCTCGGACGCATACGTGTCGTAGCCGATCCGGGGCGCGTCGCCCTCGGAGAAGAGATTTCCTGTGACCACCGGAGTGAGGGAGACGGTGGGGGTGGCCGCGGCGGCCGGAGACACGGGGGCGGCGAGGGCGGCGGCCAACAGGACGACCGGCACGGCGGCCGTCACGCGGACGCGCCGGGACCGGGATCTGAGGGGGAGGGACACGAATTTCTCCTCGTCGAGCGGATTCGGAATCAGGCAAGCGTTTGCCCCGAGTAGTTTGAGAGACGGTCGACGTTCTGTCAACCGCCGAAACACAGAAAGACGGGGCTTCGGAATCTGTCTTTGACGCTCGGCCCGAGAGGTGCTAGACATCTCAGGGCAAGCGATTTCCCTCTTGCTTCCGCTCTTCGCCAAGGAGTTTCAATGACGAAACGTGTCCGTTCCGTCGTCGCCGTGATCGCACTCGGCGGCCTGTCGGCCGCAGCCCTCGCGGGCTGCAGTTCCCCCTCCACGGGGACCACCGACGGCAAAGTCTCGATTCAGATCGGCGACCGGCCCAGCGCCGACCGCCCCGAAGACCGCGCGTACTTCGACAAGCGCGTCGAAGCCTTCGAGCAGGCCAACCCCGACATCACGCTCGAGCCGGTCGAGACCGGCTACGACGCCTCGACCTTCCAGGCACTCGCCGCCGGAGGCAGCCTGCCCACGGTCATGAGCGTGCCGCTCACCGAGCCCGCGGGTCTCATCAAGCGCGGACAGGCCGCCGACCTCACCGACGCCCTGAAGAACGAGGGCCTCCTCGACAGCCTCAACCCCACGGTGCTGAAGCTCGCCGAGAACGGCGAGGGGCGCGCCTACGCGATCCCCACCAACGCCTACTCGTTCGGCCTCGTCTACAACCGCGAGCTGTTCACCAAGGCCGGCCTCGATCCCGACTCCCCGCCCACCACGTGGGACGAGGTGCGCGCCGCGGCGAAGAAGATCCACGACGCGACGGGCGCCGCGGGCTTCTCCGTCCTCACCACCGCGAACACCGGCGGGTGGCAGTTCACCGGCATGACCTACTCGTTCGGCGGCACCGTCGAGAACGAGGACGGGTCGGAGGCCACCTTCGACGACAAGCCCTCCACTCAGGCGCTGCAGTTGATCAGCGACATGCGGTGGAAGGACGGCACCATGCCCGAGAACACGCTGTACGACATCCCGACCCAGGGCCAGGACTTCGCCGCCGGCAAGATCGGCATGATCATCGGCGCGAGCGACTCGTACTACAACATCGTCCAGAACCTGAAGCTGCCCGCCGAGAACTTCGGGATCGGGGGGATGCCGCAGCTCAAGGGCGCCGAAGGCACCCTCGGTGGCGGCACGGTGCAGATCGTCGACCCCAAGGCGAGTGCCGAGCAGCAGGCCGCGGCCGTCAAGTGGGTGAAGTTCTTCTACCTACAGCGCTTCCTCGACGAGAGCACGGCCGTCGACGACGCGAAGGCGTCGAACGAGGCCGGTTCGGTCACGGGTCTGCCGGGACTGCCCGTCGTCAACAGCGACCAGTACTCCGCGTACTTCGACTGGATCAAGCAGTACATCAACGTGCCCAGCGCGAACTTCACCCCGTACCTCGACGCCTCGGCATCCATCCCCGTCGTCGCGGAGCCGGTCAACAACGCGCAAGAGGTGTACGGCGCCCTCGACACGGTCGTCCAGACGGTCCTGACCGACCAGAACGCCGACATTTCCTCCCTGCTCAGCACCGCCCAGACCGACGTGCAGTCGCGCCTCGGCCGCTGATCGACCACCCGGGGCGGGCCGCCCGTCGGCCCGCCCCTCCCTCCCCGGAGACGTCCATGACCGATCTCGACGAGCGTCCGCGCACCGCCGCGCGAGCCGCCGCCACCCCCGCGCGAACCGCCCGCCGGCGACGCCCCTGGCGCCCCGGCCTGACCGCGCTGCTCATCGCCGCCCCGGCGATCCTCGTCTACGCCTACTTCTCGTGGGGTCCCATCCTCAGCTCGCTCGTGATGAGCGTGCAGCGCGTGGTGCTCACCGGCCAGAGCGACTTCGTCGGGTGGGACAACTTCGCGTACGTCCTCAGCGACCCCGGTCTCCCCCAGGCCGCCGGCAACACCGTGCTCTACACGGTGCTCGCGATCGTCTTCGGCTTCCCGATCCCCCTCGCCCTCGCGGTCTTCATCTCCGAGATGCGCTCTCGCGCGTGGTACTTCAGCGCCCTCGCCTACCTGCCCGTCATGGTGCCGCCGGTCGTGGCGATCCTGCTCTGGAAGTTCTTCTACGCCCCCGACGCGGACGGCCTGTTCAACACGGTCCTCGGGTGGGTCGGCATCGGACCCCTGCCGTGGCTCAACTCCCCGGCGAGCGCCATGCCCTCGATCGTCCTCGAGACCACCTGGGCCGGAGCCGGCACCGCGGTCATCATCTACATCGCCGCCCTCACGAGCATTCCGGGCGAGCTGTACGAGGCCGCGGAGCTCGACGGCGCGGGGATCTGGCGCCGCGTCTGGCACGTCGCCCTTCCGCAGATGCGCGGGATCATCGGCACGATGCTGCTGCTGCAGATCATCGGCACGATGCAGGTCTTCACCGAGCCGTTCCTCTTCACCGGCGGCGGTCCGCAGGGCGCGACGAAGACGCTGCTCATGACGATCTACGACTACGCCTTCACCCGCGTCGACTACGGCGCGGCCACCGCCCTCAGCGTGCTCCTCGCGCTCGTCCTCGGCCTGTTCTCGCTGGCCTACTTCCGCCTCACGCGCAGCTGGAGCCGCTCATGAGCCTGCTCTCCCTCGGCCGCCGTCGCCCCGCCGACGCCCCCGAGCCCCTCACCCGCACCAACATCTCGGATGCCGACCGCTCCCGCCCCTCGGTACGGATCAGCCTCACGATCGGACACGTCCTCGTGCTCGCGGCGCTGATCGTCGCGGGGCTCGGTCCGATCCTCTGGCTCGCCCTCGCGGCGATCTCGCCGACGCAGGATCTCATCCGCGGCCCGTTCTCGTTCTTCTCCAGCGGCGTCGTGCAGTGGGAGAACCTCGGCATCGCGTGGGAGCGCGGCCGCATCGGCCACTATCTCACGAACACCGCGATCCTCGCGGCCGGCTCGGTCGTGACGACGCTGCTCGTGTCGACGACCGCCGCTTTCGTCATCACCGTGCTGCGACCCCGGTGGGGCAAGGTGCTCTCGGGCGCGATCCTCGCCACCCTCTTCATCCCCGGGATCGTCTCGCTCGTGCCGCTATACCTCACGGTCCGGGAACTGCCGATCCTCGGCTTCTCGCTCATCGACACGTGGTGGGCGGTCTGGCTGCCGGCGGGCGCCACGGCCTTCAACGTGCTGATCATCGCGCGCTTCCTCGAGGCGATCCCGGCCGACCTGTACGAGGCCGCCCGTATCGACGGGGCGGGGCCCCTCCGCATCCTGTGGAGCATCGTCCTGCCGCTGGCGCGACCGATCCTCGGCGTCGTCGGGCTCCTCACGGTGGTCGCCTCGTGGAAGGACTACCTCTGGCCGCTGCTCGTGCTGCCCACGCCCGACAACCAGCCGGTGTCCGTCGCTCTCCCGCGCCTCGCCGATCAGACCGAGCTCAGCGTGCAGATGGCCGCGTTGTTCCTGTCGCTCATCATCCCGGTGGCGCTGTTCCTCATCTTCCAGCGCCAGTTCCTGCGGGGAGCCAGCATGGCGGGAGGGGTGAAGGGATGAGCCGCATCCTCGTCACGGGTGCCGACGGAGAGATCGGCCGCGCGGTCAGCGAGAGTCTCGTCGCCGCCGGGCACGCCGTCACCGCCCTGTCGCTGTCGTTCGCGTCGCCCCACCCGGCCGACCGCCTCATCGAGGGAGACGCGACCTCGCCCGAGGTCGTGGACCGAGCGATGGACGACGTCGACGCCGTCGCCCACTTCGCCGCGATCCCGCACCCCAGCCTCGGCACCCCCATCGACGTGTTCCGCGTCAACACCGCCGCCACCTTCACCGTGCTCACCCGCGCCGGAGAGAGGGGCGTGCGCCGGGCCATCATCGCCAGCAGTATCAACGCGATCGGATACCCGAACAACCCCCACGGGGCGTTCCCCCCGGCGTTCCCGCTGGACGTGCACACTCCGCCCGACATCGCCGACGCGTACTCGCTCTCGAAGCTCGTCGACGAGCGCACCGCCGCGTACGCGCACCGTCGCTACGGTCTCGATGTCGTCGCCCTGCGCTTCCCCCTGGTGAAATGGCCCGACGTCCTTCGCGATGCGGCTCGCGACGTGCAGGACGACCCGGCGCGGCTGGCCCGCGAGGGATGGGCCTACCTGACGATGCACGACGCCACGCGGGCGGTGCAGCGGGCCCTCGACGCCGAGGTCGTCGGCGCGCCCGTCATCCCCCTCAGCGCCGCCGACACCCTGCTGCCCGTCGACTCGGCGGAGCTCGTGGCGCGCTACGCCCCGGGCACCGTGCTCTCGCGTCCGGTCGCCGGTCGCGACGCGCTCGTCGACACGAGCGCGGCCCGCGACCTGCTCGGCTTCGAGCCGAGCGAATCCATCCACGACGGCACCGCCACCGAAAGAGCGTCCCTGATGAGGAGCGAACGATGACCCTCGCCGAGACCGACACCGCCTTCCCGCAGCCCTGGCTGCCGCGCGAGAACGTCCGTATCACTGACATTCGCGCGATCGTGACCGCCCCCGAGGGGATCCCGCTCGTGGTGGTGCGCGTCGACACCGACCAGCCGGGACTCTACGGCTACGGCTGCGCGACGTTCACCCAGCGGTGGAAGGCCGTCGTGGCCTTTCTCGAGCACGTGCGTCCGCTCGTGATCGGCCGCTACCCGGGCGACATCGACGACCTCACGCGGCTCGTGCGCTTCACCGGGTACTGGCGCGAGGGGCCGGTCGGCAACAACGCGCTCTCCGGCCTCGACATGGCCCTCTGGGACATCGCGGGCAAGAGGGCCGGGATGCCGGTGTACGAGATGTTCGGCGGACGGGTCCGTGCCGCCGCCGACACGTACCTGCACGCCGAGGGTGCCGACGTCGAAGCGACGACCGCGCACGCGCGCGAGCTGATCGCCGCCGGGCAGCGTCACGTGCGGATTCAGGTCGGACAGCGAGGCACCGGGCACTACGGCGCGCCCCCGCTTCCCGGGGAGTTCGCGTGGGCCAAGCACGCCGCGGGGTGGCGGGTCGAGGACTACCTGGTCGCCACGCCCCGACTCTTCGCGCACGTCCGGGAGGAGCTCGGCGACGGCGTCGAGCTCCTGCACGACGTGCACTCCCGCCTGAGCCCGAGTCAGGCCGTCACCCTGACCCGGAGCCTCGAGCCCTACCGACCCTTCTTCGTCGAGGACGTCCTCGCCCCCGAGCACTGGCACCGCCTCGGCGAAGTCCGCCGGGCCTCCCCCGTCCCGATCGCCGTCGGCGAGCTGGCCACCTCGTTCACCGATGCCGCGCGGCTGGTCCGGGAGCACCAGGTCGACTACCTGCGCGCGCATCTCTCCGACGTCGGCGGGGTGAGCGCCGCGCGGCGCCTCGCCGTGCTGGCCGACATCGAGGGCGTGCGCACCGCGTGGCACTCCCCCGGCGACGCCTCCCCGTTCGCGGTGGCGGCCGCGGTGGCGCTCGACGTCACCTCGCCGGCGTTCGGCATCCAGGAAGGGCACGTCTACAACGAGCAGACGCACGAGGTGTTCCCCGGGATGATCGACATCGTCGACGGCTGGCTGACCCCGAACGATGCTCCCGGGTGGGGCATCGAGGTCGACGAGGAAGCCGCCGCCCGCTTCCCCGCGGGGCTCTCCGGCCACGACGCGTGGGCCGCGAAAGTGCGCGCGCCCGACGGAGCGCTGATCGCCCCGTGACCGTCCCCGTCCCTCTCGAGGAGAGAACCCGCATGTCCTGGACCCTCGCGCCGTCGCGGCGCTGGCTGCTGCGCGACGGACAGCCGACGTTCCTGCTCGCCGACACCGTGTGGGCCGCGTTCGGGGGCGCGAGCCCCGACGAGTGGCTCGATCACCTCGAGCGTCGGCGTCGCCAGGGGTTCAATGCCCTGCTGTTCAGCATCCTGCCCATCGAGCACGACCGCTCGACCGGCACCCGCTCGCCGTACGCGATCCGCGACGGCCGCATCGACTTCGCCGCCGGCGACCCCGCGTATTGGGACGATGCCGAGCGCGTGCTGACCGCCGCCCGCGCGCACGGCTTCACCCCGATGCTCGTGCTGCTGTGGAACAACTTCGTGCCCGGGACGTGGGGCGCGGGTCTCACCCCGGACCACGTGATGGATGCCGAGCAGACGAGCTCGTATGTCGCCGAGGCGGTCGCCCGCTTCGCGCGCTTCGATCCCATCTGGATCGTCTCGGGCGACGACGACCTCAACGACGACACCGCCCTCGCGCGCTACAGCGCCGTCGCCGCACAGGTGCGAGAGCTCGCACCCGAGCAGCTCGTCACCTGGCACGACACCCCGACCGCGCGCATGCCCGCCGCGATCGCCGACGGCGACCTGATCGACTTCCACGGGCTGCAGTCGGGACACAACGAGGCATGGGACACCCTCCCCGCCGAGCTGACCCGGTACTACCGCGCGATGGACGTCGACCGCCCGATCATCAACCTCGAGCCCTGCTACGAGGGGCTAGGTCGCTTCGCCGGGCGGGAGCGGCACTCGGCGGCCGACGTGCGGCGCGCGAGCTGGACCGGCGTCGTCGCGGGAGCCGCAGCGGGACTCGGCTACGGCGCGCACGGCGTGTGGTCGTGGCACCGTCGGGGTGAGGACTTCGCCGCGGGCGACGTGCACGGCCACCCCTTCCCCTTCTCGGTCGCCGCGGCTTTCCCCGGCGCCGACGACGTGTCGTTCCTGCGCCGCGTGGTCGAGGACGAAAGGCTATGGGGCCTGGACGGGGATGCCGACCTGCTCCGCGCCGAACCCTCGGGGGCGATCGCGGGCCGAACGCCCGAGGGCGTGGTCGCCGTGTATGCCCCCTCGGCCTTCGCGCTGACGCTGCGCGGTCGCGCGACGCCCGACCTCGATGTCCGCGTGTACGACCTCGCGGCGCGTCGACCGGACGCCGCTCGCTGGACCTCAACGGCCGACGGCGTGCGGCTGGAGCAGCCCGAGTTCCCCGGGGACGCCCTGTACGTCGTACGGGGTCTCGCGCCGGACGCGGACTCCCCGCGCGCGGACTCCCCGGACGCGGACTCCCCGGACGCGGGCTGATGGGTCACGTCTTCACCTTCGGGGAGGCCCTCGCGACGTTTTTCGTCGACGACGGCGCCCCCTCCGACATCGCGGTGGCCGGGGCCGAGCTGAACACCGCCGTCGGAGTGGCGCGCCTGGGCCACCGGGCGACGTGGATGTCACGCCTCGGCGACGATGCCTTCGCCCGGCTCGTGCGCGAGACCCTGGCATCCGAGGGCATCTCCCCCGCAGCGATCCGCGAGGTGCCGGGCGGGAAGACCGGCCTGATCGTGAAGGAGCGACTGAGCGACGACGACGTGCGCAGCGAGCACTACCGGGTCGGTTCGGCCGCGTCCGGACTCACCGCCGCCGATCTCGACGGCGTCCGGCTCGACGACGTCGACTGGCTGCACGCGTCCTGCATCACGCCCTCCCTGGGCGAGGGACCGCGCGAGCTCTTCGAACGAGCTCTCCGCGGGGCCGCGGACCGTGGCATCCCGGTCTCGCTCGACACCAATCACCGCCCCCAGCTGATCGACGATGCCGGGCTTCGCGACGCCGTCGACGACGTCATCGAACACGTCGACACGCTGCTGTGCAACGAGGAGGAGGCACGCGTGCTCACGGGCCTCGACGACCCCGAGAGCGCTCTCGAGGCGCTGCTCGAGCGCGGTCCGCGCACCGTGGTCGTGAAGCTCGGACGCCGCGGCGCATTGGCGGCCGATGACACCGGCGTGCACCGCACCGAGGCCGTCGAGATCCCGCCGCCCCATCACCCCGTCGGCGCGGGCGACGCCTTCGCCGCCGGGTGGATCACGGCGGTCCTCGAGGGACGGCCGATCGACGGCGCCCTTCGCCGGGGGGCGTGGTGTGCCGCGCGTGTGGTCGCGGGTCCCGGCGACCACACGGGCTTCCCGACGCGCGAACGGCTCGACGAGGTCGCGGCATGAGCGGGGGTCGCGTCGTCATCGCCGGCGGCATCCTGCGCGCCGAGATCGACCCCGAGGGTGCGCGCATCGCCTCGCTCACGCACCTGCCGACGGGGCGTCAGATCCTCGCCACCACCCCCTGGGCCGACGAGCCGCGCGATGCCCTCGCTCTGCCCGACTCCAGCGGAGAGTGGCACCGGCGCTACCCGGGCGGCTGGCACGTCCTGCTCCCCCGCGCCGGCGACCCGCCCGCGGAGGTCGAGCCGCCGCAGCCGTTCCACGGTGAGGCCGCCTGGCGCACCTGGACGCTCGCCGGCGATCGGTCGTCGTGCCGCGCGCGCGTGACCCTGCGCACGGTTCCCCTCGAGATCGACCGGACGGCAGCGCTGATCGACGACGAGCTCCGCCTCGACACCACCGTGCGCAACGCGTCCGCGACCCCCGTACGCATCGGCTGGGCCGAGCACCCGGCGTTCGCCGGCGACCTGTTCGACGGCGCGAGCACGGTAGGCACCGGCGAACGCGAGATCCCCGTGGCCGCGGCGCCCTCCGGCGGTTTCGACGACGTCTCCGGTGCCGCGGGTTCCCTCCGGATCACCGGGGAGCTACGACTGGATCTCACCTGGGACCCGCACCTGTTCCCCCGCCTCTTCGTCTGGCGCGAACGGCGCGGATCGACCGGTTTCCCGTGGTGGGGAGCGGTGGATGCCGTCGGCCTCGAGCCTTCGTCCGACCCCTACGCCCACCCTCGAGACGCACTCGGCTCGATCGAGATCGCACCCGGCGAAACGGTGCGCTCGCGCGTGGTCCTGCGGGTCCGTGGCATCGACGCCCCGACCCCCTAAACTCGATCCGCAATGGCCAAAGACGCGATCTCTCTCCGCGACGTGGCGGCGCTGGCTGGAGTTTCCGTCCCCACGGCGTCGAAAGTGCTGCGCGGGCAGGGCAAGGTCTCGGATGCCACACGCGAACGCATCCTGTCCGTCGCCAAGCGCCTCGACTACCAGCCGAACGCCCTGGGCCAGTTCCTCGCCCAGGGACGCAGCGCCACTGTCGGGGTGCTCACGGTCAACGCGCCCGGCGCTTTCACGATGCCGGTGCTCACCGGGGCGACCACAGCCCTCGGCGCTCGCGACCTCTCGGTGCTCGTGTCGGACGCCCACCTCGACCGCGCCCTGTTCGCCGCGACCGCGCGCAAGCTCCGCGCTCGCAACATCGATGGCCTCCTCGTCATCGGCGACGGATCCAGCTCCGACATCCACTCCGTCAGCGCCGGGTTCACCGTGCCGGTGGTCTACGCGTACGGCCATTCCGACGACGCCGAGGACGCGTCCTTCCTCCACGACGGTTACGGCGCGGGCCGCCTCGCCGGCGAACACCTCGTCTCCATCGGGTGCCGCCGCATCGCCCACGTCACGGCCTCCGACGAGGACCGCTCCGCGCGCGACCGCTTCACCGGGCTAACCGACGCCCTCTCCGACGCCGGTCTCGCGCTGGATCCGGAACTCGTCCACCGCGGCGACTGGTCGCAGGCCTGGGGCCGCGAGGCCGCCCAGCGTCTCGTCGCCTCGGGTCGGGAGTTCGACGCCGTGTGCTGCGGCAACGACACGATGGCCACGGCCGTCGCCGGGGTCCTCGCCGAGGCCGGCATCCGCGTCCCCACCGACGTCGCGATCACCGGCATGGACAATCTCGCCGGCCTCACCGGCCAGGACGACAACAGTCTCACCACGATCGATCTTCGTCTGAGCGCCCTCGGCGATCGCGCGGCCAACTATCTCGCCGACGTGATCGGCGGCACCGAGTACGCACCCGGCCGGCACGTCGAGCCGGCACTGCTGGTCGCCGGCCTGTCGACGGCGCGCTGACGGGGCCGCCCGCGTCCGACAGATCTGCTCAGCATCCCCTGGAGCGGCATGTCATCGCAGGTGCGAGATATCTTCACGGCGCATAAAGCTTCCTCCGCCGCAGGCCACCGCGCCCCAGGGAGAAGACGAAGGGCGCCTGAACATCCGCCAGGCGGTGAACCGCGGCCTCGTGCTGCAGGCACAGGTCGCCCATCTCTTGCGCGGTGATGTCGCCGTGGACGAAGGCTATGACGCGGGCATCGTTCATGTAGATCGCCTGCGCTTCGAGGGGGCGTACGGCGACACGGTGGTCCTTGGCGAGCAGGATGTATCCGGAGCGTGTACCCGCCGCGATCCATTCTTCGTCACGCATCGCTTGCGCCACCGCGTCTCCGTACTCCTCGGCGAGCGTGCGCGCATCCCACCCCGCCTCTCGCAGGCGCGAAACCAGCGCACGACCTCCCACGGAACGATCGAGGAGAAACCGCGCCCGTCGCACGATCAGGCTGCCTGCACCAACAACGAGGTCAGTTCACCCTCATCCAGACCGAAGTCGTCGGCGACGTCCGTCATGGGGTCGCCGGCGCGTAGTCGGCTGAGGACGTCGTCCACTCGAACCCCGAGACGCGCGATCGTCGGTTGGCCCGAGTTTCGTAACGGGTCGACGATGACATCGGCGCGTTCGTATGTCGGAAGACGGAGGAACTGGATGAAACCATCGCGATAAGTGATCGTGCGCAGATACTGGTCGACCACATCACGGAAAACGCCCTGATGGTTACGGACCACGACGAGGTCGCGATCTCCGTTCTCAATCAAGATCTCCGCGCCGTCGGTCTTCAACTTCTCGCTGAGAAGAGCGTTCTCGAGCCCTAGCTCCGTCCGAAGGATCTCGACCGCGGGACGGATGCGCGCCATCGGCAGCCCTGCGCGGCGAAACGACTCGACGATGTACCCCTCTGCGAGCGCGTTGAACGACACCGTGTACCCTCGGCCGCTTCGTACTCCGGTGAGGATGGGATCACTCCACCCCTCATCCCGGCCGTTCCGCTGGCGGAATGCATGCCCATGCGCCCAGCGCCCGAACGACGAGGCGGGTGCTCGGATGATGTGGGCGGCCTCGGAGAGGGTGTAGATCGGCGTCGTGTACGCCCGATCCGAGCTCAACGTTTGCATACAAACAGGGTAGATGGACCAGGCGCTGTCTGCATCACTGATTCACCCGCTGCGTGGCAGCGGCCGAGCGGCAGCCGACCTCTCCGCCTCACCGGCCATCCTGGTAAGCGAGTACGGTTGACAACGGCGAAGCCGCCTCCGCGGCTGTCACCCCACGCACATGACACCGCAGCCCCTCCCCTCCGCCCTCACGCTCTCCGGGCCCCTCCTCGTCGTCGGCGACGGCCGGATGGGTCGTGCGCTCGTCCCCTCCCTCGAGGAGGCGGGGGTCCCCGTCGCGGGCCCCGCGGGGCGGGGCGAGTCCGGCGCGGACGCGGGGATCGTCCTCCTCGCCGTTCCGGATGCCGAGATCGCGTCGGCCGCGCGCGCGATCGCGCCCGGCCGGGTCGTCGGCCACCTCTCCGGCTCGCTCGACCTGTCGGTCCTGCACCCGCACGAGGCGTTCAGCATCCATCCCCTGATGACGGTCACCGGCGCGGGGACATCGTTCGCGGGCGTCACGGCCGCCCTCTCGGCGACCTCGCCGGGGGCCTCCGCGATCGCTTCCGCCCTCGCGGAGGTCCTGGGCATGACGGGCGTCGAGGTCCACGACGCGGACCGCGCGGCGTACCACGCGGCCGCCTCGATCGCGGCGAACTTCCTGGTCACTCTCGAGGGGATGGCGGAGCAGCTCGCGGCGACCGCGGGAGTCGAGCGGGAAGCCCTCGTCCCCCTCGTTCGCGCCGCGGTCGACAACTGGGCGGATCGCGGAGCCGCGGCCGCGCTCACCGGACCGGTCTCCCGCGGCGATGCGGCCACGATCGCGCGGCAGCGCCGAGCGATCAGCGAGCGCCTGCCGGACCGTCTGGCCCTCTTCGACGCGCTCGTCGACGCCACCCGCGACCTCGCCGCCACGCAACGAACCGGAATCGAGACGACCTCATGAGCATCCGCATCGTGCGCACCATCGCAGACCTGCGCGCGGCCCTCTCCCCCCTCCGCGGCGAGACGATCGGGTTCGTCCCGACGATGGGCGCCCTGCACGAGGGTCACCTCTCGCTCCTTCGCACCGCGCGGTCCGAGAACGCCACCGTGGTCCTGTCGATCTTCGTGAATCCGACGCAGTTCGGCGAAGCCGCCGACCTCGCCGCCTACCCGCGCACCGAAGAAGCCGACGTCGCGCTGGCCGCTGAAGCCGGCACGGACCTCGTGTTCGCCCCCTCGCCCGCCGAGATGTACCCCGCGGGCTTCGCGACGAGCGTCTCGGTCGCCGGGGCGATCACGGGAACGCTGGAGGGCGCCGTCCGCGGCCGCTCGCACTTCGACGGAGTCGCCACGGTCGTCGCCAAGCTCCTCCTCGCGGTGCAGCCCGACCGCGCGTACTTCGGCGCGAAGGACGCGCAGCAGGTCGTCGTCGTGCGCCGCATGGTGAGCGATCTCGGCATCCCCGTCGAGATCGTGGCGCGCCCGACCTCGCGCGACGACGACGGTCTCGCGCGTTCCAGCCGCAACACCCGGCTCTCGGCCGAAGAGCGCGATGTCGCGGCCGTCATCCCGCGCGCGCTTCGAGCGGCACAGGATGCCTTCGCCTCCGGCATCCGCGATCCTCACCGCCTCACGACCGTCGTGCGCGACGAACTGCGCGGGGCGGGACTCGAACCCGAGTACGTCGAGGCGGTCGACGCGGACAGTCTCGAGCCGATCGCGACCGCCGAGACCCCGACGCTGCTCGCGCTCGCCGTCCGGGTGGGAGAGGTGAGACTCATCGACAACGTGGTCCTCGGCGTGGACGATCTCATCACGGTGACCGGGAGTGTGTCGTGACGCGCCCCCGGGTCACGCTCCGCCGCCTCCGCGAGCTCGCCGAAGCCGGCACGCCGGTCGTCATGGTGACGGCGTACGACTTCCCGTCGGGCCGCGTGGCCGAGCGCGCGGGAGTCGACATCGTGCTCGTCGGTGACTCCGGGGCACAGGTGGTGCTCGGACACCCCGACACCACCTCGGTGACCCTCGACGAGATGCTGACGCTCTCGAAAGCCGTGCGCCGAGCGGTGCAGACCCCGCTCGTGGTGTGCGATCTGCCGTTCGGGACGACCGAGCTCAGCGACGAGCAGGCGGTCGCGACGGCGGTCCGCTTCGTCCACGAGGCCGGCGCCGACGCGGTCAAGATCGAGGGCGCGAACCCTTCGCGCCTGTCACGCCTGCGGGCGATCGTCGAGGCCGGCATCCCGGTCGTCGGCCACGTCGGCCTGACCCCGCAGACCGCGACCGCACTCGGCGGCCTCCGAGCCCAGGGGCGTACCGACGACGAGGCGATCCGGGTGGCCCGTGACGCCCTCGCTGCGCAGGATGCCGGAGCGTTCGCGATCGTGATCGAGGCCGTTCCCGCCGATGTCGTCGCCGAGATCCGCCGGGCACTGCGCATCCCCGTCATCGGCATCGGCGCGGGAGACGCCGACGGACAGGTGCTCGTCCAGCACGACCTGCTCGGCATCACCGAGGGCCGCGCCCCCGTCTTCGTCAAGCGCTACGCCGCTCTCGGCGACGCGATGGTGGAGGGTGTCGAGACGTACGCGCGCGAGGTGCGCGAGGGCTTCTTCCCCGCGGCCGAGCACACGTATCGTGCTGCTCCCGGTGCCGCGGCCGCGGTGCGGGCGTTCATCGAGGCGCGGTGAGAGCGGACCCGGCCTCTTTCCCGGGGTCGCGGGTCGCCGTCGTCAGGTCGTAGGCGACCGTCACGACGCCGGAACCGCTCCGGATGCGCCCGCCGCTCGCCGGGCCGGCGGCCGCTCCGTGGACATCGATGTTGCGCGCACCGTCCGGGAGTTCGATCGTCGTCGTCGTGTTCGCCGGGACGACGACCTCCATCTCGACGCGCCCGTCGGCACGCCGGGACCACCGCGACGCCAGCCGCCCGTAGGGCGTGTCGATGTGGGCCGCGGCGCCGGTGAGCGGTCCCTCGACGTCGGGAGCGACGCGGGACTCCCGGTATCCGGGCGATTCGAGCTGCAGACCACCCAGTCGGCGGTACAACCAGTCGTCGACGCAGCCGAACGCGTAGTGGTTGAACGAGAGGTCGGTCACGGTCCCGTCCGGTGTGATCGCCTCCCAGCCCTCCCACATGGTCGTCGCTCCGCGATCGACCTGGTACAGCCACGACGGCGCGGTGTCCTGCAGGAGGAGGGTGTACGCCAGGTCGCGATGCCCGTTCTCCCACAGGGCGTCCAGCAGGAAGGCCACGGACAGGAACCCCGTGTCGAGGTGGTCCTCGGCCTCGTGAATGAGCTCGATGAGCCGGGCCACGACGGCGGCCTTCTTCCGCTCGGGCACGAAGTCGAACGCGAGCGCGACCACGTACGGCCCCTGGAGCCCGCCCGGGATGACACCGTCGGCGTCGATGTACTCCTCGGCGAACGCCGTGCGGGCGGCGCGGGCGCGGGCGGCGTAGCGATCCCGATCGTCCGGACGTTCGAGGATGTCGGCGATGCGCGCCATCGCATCCAGGAGGTGCCCGTGGTAGAGCGAACCGATGACCTCGCCCGTGCGCCGCGGAGCGTTCATCTGGCTCGCGTCCGGGCCACGGAGGGTGCTGGGGGCGAGCCAGTCGCCGAAGTTGGGCTGATTGTTCCAGAGCGCGCGCTGCCGCTCCCGCTCGGAGGGGGTGAGGGACGCCTCGCGCAGGCGCGGCGGAACACCGGAGCGCGCGCTCTCGATCTGGTACTGCGTCCAGGCGACCATCGCGGGGTAGTTCTCGGCCAGCACCCGGCGATCGCCGAAGTGCTCGAACAGCACGAGAGGGGCGAGCGCGATGACGTCCCCCCATCCCGCCGACGACGCCAGCAGCATGATCGCGTCGTCGTAGCTCGGCGGCGGTCCGTCCAGGAGATGATCCAGCTGCGGCGGGCTCGGCGAGATGTTCATGATCTGCCCGTCGGGCAGCTGGTCGTCACGGACGATCCGCAGCCACCGCGTCAGGAACGGGCCGACCGACATGTTGGTCGCGGCCGTCTCGGCGAAGACCTGCAGATCGCCCGTCCAGCCGTATCGTTCGCGCTGGGGGCAATCCGTCGGGATCGACAGGAAGTTCGCGCGCTGGCTCCACCGCACGTTCTCGTGCAGGCGGTTCAGACGCGCGTCGGATGTCTCGAGGTGTCCGATCACCGGAAGATCGGATGCCGTCACGACGGCTGTGAAGTCCTCCGGGTTCGCGTCACCCGGGAATCCCTGTATCCGGACGTACCGGAATCCGTGGAAGGTGAACGCCGGCTCCCACGTCTCGCCCTCGGGATCGCCGCGAAGGATGTAGACGTCGGTCTGGTCCTTGTTCGGTCCGACGATGTTGGCGAAGAAGTCGCCGTGCTGGTCGAGCACCTCCGAGTGCTCCAGGCGGACGATGCTCCCGCGTTCTCCCCGCACCCGGAACCGCACGCGTCCGGCGATCACCTGCCCGAAGTCGACGACGCGTTCCCCGGCGGGGGTCCGCACGATCCGCTCCGCGGGCACCTCCACGACGCGTCGGACCGGCTCACCGACGAACGGGAGGAGCGACTGTTCCGCGTGTACGACCGCCACGGGTTCCCACGCGGTGTCATCGAAGTCGGGCGTGCTCCAGTCGTCCCACGCGACACGGGCGTCGTGGAGCTCTCCCACCGCGAGGTCGGCGTAGCGGACGGGTCCGTCGGTGGACGAGACCACCGTCCCGTCCGAGGTGACGGTCTCGCGGCGGTCACCGGGGTACTCGACCTCGAGCTGCCAGAGAGCCTGCAACGTCTCCCCGTAACCGCGACTGGATCCCAGGATGCCGACCCGCCCGGCGTACCATCCGTCGGACAGCACGACGCCCAAGACGTTCTCGCCCACCGCGAGACGGTCGGTGACGTCGAAGGTCTGGAACGACAGGTGGATGTCGTAGCTCTCGACGCCCGGCGCGAAGATCTCATCCGACACCGGCGCGCCGTTGATCTCCGCGTGGTAGATGCCGTGAGCCGTCGCGTACAGCCGCGCGCGGACCGGTTGCTCCTCCACACGGAACCGTTGGCGGAGATAGGGGGTGGGAAGGAGGCGCTCCTCGGGAGGAGTGTCGATGCGGAGGCTGAACAGCTCCGCGAAAGTCGCCGCACCGTCGGGGCGCACCGGCAGCTGACGCGGTTCGATCCAACGCGCCCGCCAGTCTTCCGCGTCGAGCAGGCTGGTCTCGAAGCTCGATTCGGCCCAGGCGGTGGGTTCGGTCGCGGCGTTCATCCAGCATCTGACGCGCCAGCGGTACGCCGTGGCGGAGCGCGCCGAGAACCCCTCGACGGCGACCAGCACCGAGTCGCGTGATTCGATGCGACCCGTCCGCCATGCGGCGTCCCCCGCGTGTTTGATCTCCAGCTCGTAGGCCGTCTGGATGAGCCCCGTCTCCTCCCCCGCATCGATCCACCAGGAGAATCGCGGATGCCGAGTCCACAGGCCGATCGGCCGTTCCATCTGCTCGACACGGAGGTTCGTGAGCGCGATCATGCGCGCGATCCCACCAGCACCGCACGGGCGACGAGCACTCGACGGGAGACCCGCGCATTCGGTCGCGTGACAACGGGCGGCGTCTTCCTCATGCGCTGATCCTTCGCTGGATGGAGTCCCGCGGCGTCCAGGCCTCCGCGGGGCCGGGCGAAGAGTTCGACGGCTGCTACGCGCGCCGGCACCGTGAGGAGGAGAGTCACCGCGATGTGAATCGTTTCACTTCTACGTTATCCGGACCGGATGGTTTTCCTCATCGGCCGTCGTGATGCGGGTGATCGGCGGGCCGGATGGACGCGCCCGCGCGTGACGACAAGCGCGTTGCACCGCCACCGCGCACCCCTCACGCTTCACGACGTCGATCGCCCCGCCTCCCCCACCATCTCCGGAGGGGGGGCGTTCAAACAGCTGAACGCGTCGTCGACCGTGCGCAGGTCAGCCGGCCACCGTGCGGGTGATCAGAACATCGTGTTGTCGTTCGCCGATTCCTCGGGCACCTCTTGAACGACATCCCAGTGCTCGACGATCTTGCCGTCCTCGAGACGCCAGAAGTCCGCGACGGCCATACCCCGATCGCCGGGGGCGAGGTGGAGGTTGCTGTGGGTGACGACCATGTCGTCGTCCGCGATCACACGCTTTATGTCGAGGTGAAGATCGGGGAACTGTCCGCGCAGCCAGTGCGTGTATCCGATGAAGGCGGCGGGCCCGTCCTGCGCACCGGGGTTGTGCTGGGTATACGTCTCGCCGAGGGCTCGCGCGGCGGCTTCTTCGGGTTGACCGGCATTGAACGCCTGCTCGTAGAACGAGACGACGAGCTGCGTGTTGTCCGTGGTCGACATGAAGGACTCCGTTCTCTCGTGTTCGCGCGGACGTCGTGGCGCGCGGGGTCAGCTTCTCACCGGTGATGACGACGCGCCAGGAGTTCTCCATCCGCGTCCCGGGGACCCGCCCTCGCCGTGTCGCCGGGCGAGCGCGATCGCCCATCACGTCCAGAGGATGAAGCCGAGGGCGCCGGCGACGACGGCCATCAGCAGGAGGACGAGATTCATCGGCAGAACCTTGCTCTCCCCGCGGCGAAGATGGAAGACCACCGCACCCACCTGGACGAGGACGAGCCCGACGGCCGCCAGGGGAGCCAGGATCGGTGCGACGCCCACGAGGGGCGGCAGGATGAGACCGATCGCGCCGAGGATCTCGACGATCCCGATCGCTCGGACGGCCAACAGCGGCACGTCGCCGGCCCATCCGATGCCCGAGGCCACGAGCGCGGCAGGGGCGCGGAAAGCCTTTTGCGCGCCGGCGGCAAGATAGGCGAGGGCGAGCAGACCGGCAACGATCCAATAGGCGATCACCATGCGTCAGTTCCTTCCAGACAGAGGGGTTCGAGTCGAGGCATCCCGAGGCCCGCGCTGATTCCAGATCAGCGGCGCCTGCCGGAGCCAGGTGTCGTCCTGGAGAGCGTCGAGCAGGAACCGCGCCACCTCGACGCGACTGATGCTGAGCCCTGGCTTCTCCGCGCCGGCGAGAGCAGCCCGGAGCGGCCCACGCGGCGGCGCGTCGGTGAGGGCGACGGAGCGAGCCATCACCCACTCCGCATCCGAGGCGCGCACCACCTCGTCGACGCCGTGGTGATCCGTGTAGCCGTGACGGATCCCCGATGTCTTGATGAGTCCTTTGAACAGGGGGTTGAGGGTGCGCCAGGAGTCACCCGCTCCCAGGGTGGAGGCGACGGAGAGACGGCGGATGCCGTTCTCGTTCATCACCGTGAGGGTGTCGCGTGTCGCGTCGGTCATGAACATGGGCGGGCTGACGGGTTTCGCCCAGGGGTTGTCGCTCGCACGGGAGTTGTTCAGGGCGCTCACCACCGCATCGACACCGTCTGCCGCACGGCGGATGTCGTCGATGCGGGAGGGCGTCCCCGCCACGAGCTCGACGCCCGCAGGTGCCGAGACCGAGTCAGGATTGCGCACGAGGGCGCGGACGCGGTGACCGCGTTCGACCGCTTGGGTGAGAACGTGCTTTCCGGTGCGGCCGCTGCCGCCCAGCACGAGGAGGGTGATCACGAGGTGTGCCTTCTATGGTTCGTGGATTACTTCCGGACGACGAGTTCATGTACCGCCCGGTCCGTGGCGAGCTCCCAATACAGGGGCGCGATCTCGTCCGCGGTCATACTGGCCACGCCCTCGGGCGCCTGGTCCGTGATCCAGACGCCGATGGCGACATGGGCGACGTGCACGCCACTCCCGTCCGCAGAGAGCGCGTGGCCCAGGTTGAGCGCCCAGTTGCGCAGAGCAGCACCGCCGGGGGTGATGTTTCCGAACATGGGCACGGGATAGATGGAGCCTGCGCCCGTGGTGACGATGATGGTCCCCGCGCCGGAAGCCACCATCGCCGGCAGAACCGCTGCCGTTGCCGTCATGGCGCCGTAGAGGTAGTACTCGATCTGGGGCTGGACATTTTCGGGGGCGGCATTGCGGACGTCGACGGGGGCGAGCGGTCCGGAGGCGGCATCCGCGGGTGAGTACTCGAGGACGTCGATGCCCCCGAATCGTTCCGCCACCGCCTCGAGGGCGGCCGTGAGGGATGGTCGATCCAGAACGTCGGCGGGGAACGCGGCAGCCGTGATGCCCCCTCCCGCGAGAGTGTCGACGAGGGCATCGAGCTTCTCTCGGTTGCGTGCGATGAGGGCCACGCTGAAGCCCTTCGAGCCGAACGTGCGAGCGAGGGCGAGGCCGAGTCCGGGACCGGCTCCGATGATGGCGATGGTGGGCATATCTCTTCTTCGTAGGAGGGGGTCAGCGGCGACGCTGTGTCGGGTCGCTCAGCGAGGGCGGGTCGGTGAGGTAGTCAGCAGGGAGGGTCTCCGACCCGGGTGTCACGATCGCGTCGACGGCGTCGAGGACATCAGCGGTGAGGGTGGTCTGGGCTGCGACGATGAGGTCATCGAGCTGCGCCGGCGTCCGTGGTCCGACGATCACGGCGGTGACGGCGGGATGAACGCGCACGAAGGCCGTCGCCAGGTGCGGCAGAGTCATGCCGGCCTGGGATGCGACGTCCTTCAGCTGTTCGACGATGCGCCACCGGCGGGCGTTGGCGGGATCGGCACGGTCGAACATGCCGGGGCTGAGGCGCGCACGGCTGTTCTCGGACAGATCACGGCCACTCAGCCACCCGTTCGCCAGCGGGCTGAACGTCAGAACACCCATGTCGTAACGCCGCGCCGTGGGAAGGACGGACGTCTCGACTCGTCTGTTGAGCAGGGAGTAGCGCGCTTGTTCCGTCACGAAGCGCGCGTGGCCGCGACGGTCGGCGATCCACTGGGCCTCGACGATCTTCTCGGCGGGGAACATCGAGTGCCCGAAAGCACGGATGAGCCCGGCGCTCTTCAGATCGGAGAGAGCTCCGAGGGTTTCGTCGAGACCGGTGTTCCAGTCGTAGCGGTGCAGCTGGTAGAGATCGATGTGATCAGTGCCGAGCCGTTGCAGGCTCGCCTCGACGGCGCGACGGATCCATCGTGGGGAGGCGCCTCGACGATTGGGGTCCGGGGTGTCCGGCAGCCCGAACTTCGTCGCCAGCACCACCTCGTCGCGACGACCGCGGATGGCCTCGCCGACGATTCGCTCGGATTCTCCGTCGCCGTAACGGTCGGCGGTATCGATGAGCGAGATCCCCGCGTCGATCGCGGTATGGATCATCCGCGCGACTTCGGCCCGATCGGTGTTGCCGAAACCGCCGAAGTTCATCGTGCCCAGCGCGGTGTCGGAGACGGAGATGCCCGTCGCCCCGAGGTATCTGGAATTCATGTCGCGTTCCTTCTTAGATCGAGGTCGTTTCCGGAATGACGCACACGTCGCCGGATTCCGGGTCGCAGAACGCGGCCCTGTCATCGCCGACCGGCTGCAGCGTGAGCGGTCGATCGGATCCGCCGCTCATGCCGCACCCGCCGAAGCGTCGGTGACGGTCTGCGCGAGTGCGCGAGCGTATCCGTCGACGGACTGGGCACCCGAGGCGGCGAGGCGGCGATCGAACACGGCGAAGGGAACCCCCCGAACGCCGAGGCGCTGACCCTCTTCGATGTCCGCGCGGACGTCCGCCGCGTACTCATCCCCCGCCAGGACCTCGCGGACTCGACCCTCGGAGAGGCCGACCTCGGCACCGGCCGCGGCGAGAGCGTCAGGCGCGAACGGGTTGAGCTCCCCCGCGAAGAAGCGGTCCTGCACCAGCGAGAAGAACTCGACCCCGACGCCCTGTTCCTGCGCGTACTGGAAGACACGGTGGAAGTCGAACGTGTTCGCGTTGAGCCGATCGACCGAGAACGCGAGACCCTCGCTCTGCGCGAGGGCTTGTATCCGCCGCTCGGCCTGAACGACGACCTGCGCGTCTCCGCCGTGCGATCGGATGAACGCACTCTCGATCGTCTCGGGCGTCTTCGGCGCGCCCGGGTTCAGCTCGAACGAACGCAGACGCAGCACGAATCGGTCGCTGTCCGGGCGATCCGCGATGGCCTCCTGGAGCCGATGCTTGCCCACGTAGCACCAGGGGCAGCCCAGGTCCGTCCAGACCTCGATCACGACGTGTCGCGATGTTTCGGACAGGATGCTGTCGGCCATCATTTCCACCTCACTTGTAGTGCGTAACAACATCATCGAACTGTTGTCGAACGCGTACAAAAGGCACTTTCGAGTGCCTGACGAAGGGGGAAGTTCGTCGCTCAGCGCCGGGGTCGCGCGACCCGGAAGCGGTCAGATCACTCGGCGAGCGCCTCGGGGGCGCCCTTCACCCCGGCTCTTCCGACGCCGACGCGCTCGTGAAGCGCCCTGTTCGCCGCGACCGCGGAGTGGTTCTCGACGGCCCACTGGGAGAGCTGTAGGACGGCGCGCTGGAGCGACCTCCCCAGGTCGGTCGCGCGATACTCCACCCTCGGAGGGATCTCCGCATACGCCTGCCGCGCGACGAGACCGTCCCGCTCGAGTGCTTTCAGTGTCACCGTGAGCATCCGCTGCGAGACTCCGGGGATGCTGGCCATCAGATCCGAGTAGCGGAGCGTCCGATCCCCGAGCGTGGTGAGCACGAGAACGGTCCACTTGTCACCGATGCGGTCCAGGACCTCCCGGATGAAGGCACTGTCCTCCGGCCACGATGTGCACGGCCCGACAGCCGCTCGTTCTTTCGCCATGGGCGCCTCCTCGGCCGATCCTTCACCGTAGCAACGCGACGCCTGCGGCAGGCGCGACGCGAGTTCTGCTCCCGACTCGTGAAGAACGAGAGCAGCCCGAAGAGCGGTGCGCGTCCACGGGTGGGCGACCGCTAGAGTCGCGTTCGTGCCGACACCCGCGCCGCACCCGCACGCGGCATACGACCGCTTCTTGGAGCGCTGGCAGCGTGGGGGCGCTCGATGGCTGCGTTTCGGTCAGATCGCCTTCTACGTCGTGGCCGGCGCCCTCACGGTTGCCATCACGGCGATCTTGATCGCCAGCCTGATCGATCTCGGGCAACCACGGGTGTGGGGTACCTTCACCCAGCAGGGGTGCGAACAGCGGCCGCGGGGAGGTTGCCGTCCCTTCGGGTCGTGGATCAGCGACGATGGAACGATCGTCCAGAGGCACGTCTACCTCAACGGGTGGACCGATGGCACGGGCCGGACACGGGCCGCTTTCCAGCCGACCGCTCTCCTGGGTGACGACGTCGTCAACGTCCCCGTTCTCACGGGCGCGGCGCCGGTGCTCATGAGCATCCTGCTGGTCTGGTGGGTCGCCGTCGCCGTGAGGAAGGCGGCCGCCTGGGGAGACATCGCCCTCCCCCGCACGAGATGGCTCGGCGGAGCCCCTCGCAGACAAGGGGTTCTCGGCATCCGAGGGTCGTTCCGGCGTCAGTACCGACGCTCGCTCGAACGGTCCCAAGCGACCGCCGATGACGCCACTCCTGCCGGACCGACCGCTCCGTAACGCAGGTCAGCCCCGCTCGAAAGCGGGGCTGACCTGGTGAAAATGGCGGTGACGGTGGGATTTGAACCCACGGTAGGGGGTTACCCTACACAACTTTTCGAGAGTTGCACCTTCGGCCGCTCGGACACGTCACCGCCGACCAGCTTACGACAGATGACCGGATGCCGCGAATCCGGGCATCACTCCGACCCCGACGCGGGCGAAACTCCTGAGAAATGGCCCCCGCGGGCACCCCGAGACCTCTCCGCAGTCGGTCCATACAGAAACTCAGGAGTTTCGGCCCGCCCACGGCCCGCACCGGCCGCCGCGCCGGCCCCCGCCCGGCTCACCCCACCCGCCGCGCCACCCCACTGGGCCGGAACCGACCGGTACCCCGACCCCACGGCATCCGTTCATCCACCGTCGAACGACCGCCCTGGCACCGGTCCCACCCCGCTGCCAGGATCGAGTCATGAGCGTGATCGAGAACTCCAAGCTGACGGTCGTGGGCGCGGGAAGCGTGGGGGCGAGCGTCGCATACGCCGCTCTCATCCGGGGGTCGGCACGGCACGTGGCGCTGTACGACATCGCCGAGGCGAAGGTCGAGGCAGAGGTTCTCGACCTCGCGCACGGCACGCAGTTCACCGGCTCGAGCGACATCGTGGGCGGCAGCGACGTCTCGGTGGCCGAGGGCTCGCACGTCGTCGTCATCACCGCCGGCGCGAAGCAGAACCCCGGCCAGACGCGCACCGAGCTCGCCGCGACGAACGCGCGCATCATCCGCGACATGATGCCGAAGCTGCTCGAGGTCGCCCCGAACGCGGTCTACGTCATCGTCACCAACCCGTGCGACGTCCTGACCGTCCTCGCGCAGGAGGCGACCGGACTCCCGACCCGTCGCATCTTCGCCTCCGGCACCGTGCTCGACACCTCGCGCCTGCGCTGGAAGCTCGCGCAGCGCGCGGGAGTCGCCACCTCGAGCGTTCACGCCTGGATCGTCGGCGAGCACGGCGACACCGAGTTCCCGCTCTGGTCCACCGCGACGATCGGATCGATCCCGATCACCGAGTACGACCTCCCCGACGGCGGACGCTTCACGAAGGACGAGCTGGATGCCATCGCCGTCGACGTCCGCGACGCCGCCTACAAGGTCATCCAGGGCAAGGGCGCCACGAACTACGCGATCGGCCTGTCGAGCGCCCGAATCGTCGAGGCGATTCTGCGCGACGAGCACGCGATCCTGCCCGTCAGCACCGTTCTCGAGGACTTCCACGGCATCAGCGGCATGGCCCTGTCGGTCCCCTCCATCGTGAGCGCGAAGGGTGCCGTTCCCCTGGCAGGCACCCCGTTCTCCGACCCGGAGCTGGCGCTTCTACGCCGCTCCGCCGACGCGCTGACGACCGTCGCCGACTCGCTGCGCGGCTGATCCGCATCGGTAGCATCGGCGTATGAGCGAGCTCGAGGATCGTTTCGCCGAGGCCGTCGCCGCGATCGGCGGGGTGCTCAAGCGACACGGATTCCGCAAGAAGAGGTACGTCTGGACCCGTGTCGGCGACGGCATCGTGCACGAGATCGACGTTCAGCGGAGCCACGGCAACAGCGCCGGCAGCGTCCGGTTCTACGTCAACGCACGGGCGTACGTCGCGGAGTTCGATCGCGCGATCGGGCGCGCGGTCCCCGACGATCTGACCCGCGCGAACGCGCAGTTCGAGACCCGGTTCGAGGAGGTCAGCGACTGGCCGACCGACCGCGTCGACGTGGAACGGGATGCCGATGCCCTCGGTACCGCGCTCCCGGCGGCGATCGAATATGTGGTGGCGTACCTCGACGGGATCACCGACGCGCCCTCCCTCGCGCGCACTCTTCTCGACAACGGGTACGTCCTCGATGACGACCTCTTCGCCTGGTACTGCGCGACCGGCCGCTCTTCAGAGGCGGCCGCCCAGTTCGCGGCCGCGCGCGAACGGTTCGGAGACGAGGACCGCTGGCCCCGCCTCGCGGCGCTGTTCGACGAGACCGCGGAGAAGTACGGCGTCCCCCTGCCCTGACTCCCGTGGATTCCGGATGCCACGGCCTCGCCGTCAGTGATGTCGGAGGCCCCGCGTAGCCTGGGCACATGGCATCCCGACGTCCCGCTACCGCCCCTGCTCCGTACCGGTGCACCGAGTGCGGATGGACGACGCTGAAGTGGGTCGGCCGCTGCGGCGAGTGCCAGTCGTGGGGCACGGTCGTCGAGGCCGCCGAGCAGACGGGCATCGTGCGCGCGATCGTCCCGGTGGCACCGGGTGCCGCGCGCGCGGCGCGTCGCATCACCGAGATCGACACGCAAGACGCCCCGCGTCGCACGAGCGGAGTGGGCGAGTTCGACCGCGTGCTGGGCGGGGGCATCGTCCCGGGGGCGGCGATCCTGCTCAGCGGCGAGCCCGGCGTCGGCAAGTCGACGCTGCTGCTCGAGGTCGCGGCGAAGAGCGCGCATGCCGGTCGACGCGTGCTCTACGCGAGCGGCGAAGAGTCGGCCGCGCAGGTGCGCCTGCGCGCCGAGCGCACGGGCGCCCTGCACGACGAGCTGTTCCTGGCATCCGAGACCGACCTGGCCACGATCCTCGGCCACGTTGACCAGGTCGAGCCCGGCCTGCTGATCGTCGACTCGGTGCAGACCATCTCCTCGGCCCACAGCGACGGGGCGGCGGGCCAGCCCGCGCAGGTGCGCGAGGTGGCATCCGCCCTCATCCGTGTTGCGAAGGAGCGCGGACTGCCGATCATCCTGGTCGGCCACGTGACCAAAGACGGATCGATCGCCGGCCCGCGCATCCTCGAACACCTCGTCGACGTCGTCTGCCACTTCGAGGGCGACCGCCAGACGTCGCTGCGCTTCGTGCGAGCGCTCAAGAACCGCTTCGGACCGACCGACGAGGTCGGCTGCTTCGATATGACCGGCACCGGCATCGCCGAGGTCGCCGATCCGAGCGCGCTCTTCCTCGGACACGGCGAGCCCGAACCGGGCACGTGCGTGACGATCGCGATGGAAGGCCGGCGCGCGCTGCCCGTCGAGATCCAGGCCCTCGCTGTGCGGCAGACCGCCCCGAATCCGCGGCGCATCGTGAACGGCGTCGATTCGTCCCGCGTCGCCATGGTGCTGGCGGTGCTCGAGAGCCGGATGGGCCTCACGCTGTCCGACCGCGACGTCTACGTCTCCACGGTGGGCGGCGTCCGACTCGTGGAGCCCGCGGCCGACCTCGCGATCGCGATCGCCGTGGCGAACGCCGTGAAGAACCGCAAAGTGTCGAAGCGCCTCGCGGCGATCGGTGAGCTGACGCTGACGGGCGAGATCCGCAACGTCACCCAGGCCGCGCAGCGGGCGTCCGAGGCGAATCGCCTCGGTTATCACACCGTGCTCGATGCCTCATCGCGCAAGCTGGCGCAGGCTCTCAACGAGCTGCAGGTTCGCGGCATGCCCCGCGACGACAGCGAACCCGGCTTCTGACCCCGCACACTCGATACGGTCGACCGCCGCCCCGGCCTCGAGGCGCCTCGGTAGAGCGCGGGTCAGCGACCGGGAGGAGCGGACCGGCGGCGACGGTGCGGCGACGTCATGCCGAGCACCACGGGGATGACGAGTCCAGCGGCGCACACGGCCGCGGTGATCACGTACTCCATGCCCCGAGTCTGTCACTCTCGTATCACCCGCGCGACTCGCGTATTTCACCCGCGAGCTATCGCGCGCGCGTCCCGCACCCCGGAGGCCCCACGGCCTAGTGCGCCTGTGTCCCGCACCCCGGAGCCCCCGCGGCCCAGTGCACCCGCGTCCCGCACCCCGGAGCCCCCGCGGCCCAGTGCACCCACGCCCGCGCTCCGGAGCCTCGCGGCCCCTGCTGCGCAACGTCCTCCGTGCGGCGCACGCTCTCCCCCGCACCTCCGGAGCCCGGCACACGCGGCCGTTCGCGCACGCCTCACTCGCCCGCGGCGCCGAACTCCGCTCGCGGCCCGGCCGCGCGGTTGAGTGTCCACAACACCCGGGAGATTTTCCGCGGGCTCCGGGTGTTTTGGACACTCGACCGGGAGAAACCCCGAGCGACGCTCAAGCGTCGAGCGCCGCGATCAGATCGGCGGGGCTGGCCTGGATGGGGTGCGGACCCGCGATGTCGATGAACACCGTCGTGAGCTCCTCCTCGTGCATGCCGAGAAAGGTCCGCAGCCACTGCGGCGACTGCAGGGCGACGTGCGGCGGCAGGGTCGCGGGCTTGTGTGCCGCGTCGCTGAACAGCAGCAGCGCGACCTGGCCGGTGTTCGGGTCGCGGTAGGTCCACACTTCGCCCATGTCGAGCGGGTTGTCGGCGTCGCCGGCCCTCATCAGCGGGACGACGGTCGGGCCGTGCCGCAGGGCGAAGGCGATCGCGGCCATGTCCTGCGTCTGAAGCGCGTCGGTCAGCGCGGTGTTCTTGAACTCCACATCGACCTTCTTCCCCTTGCGTTTCTTGCCCGCGGCCATCCTCCGAGCCTATCCACGGCCCGCTCCCGTGCCCAACGGAGGAGATGCGGCGACCGGAGGACCCAAACGCCACGCGCATCCTCCCTCCGTCCCAACTCCTCCCCTCGCCCCGCTGGCCCCTTACCCCGCCGGCGCGCATCAGCCCCCGGAGTCCACACAAGGCACCCGACGCCGCGGCCTCCCGTGCCCAACGGAGGAGATGCGGCGACCGGAGGACTCGAACGCCGCGTGCATCCTCCCTCCGTCCCAACTCCTCCCCTCGCCCCGCGCCCGCCCCCGCACCCCGGCGCCCCGCGCCCGCCCCAGCACCCCGGCGCCCCGCACCCGCCCCCGACCTCGGCCCCGACCGCGCTCGCGGCCCCGAGCCCGACCGCGCAGCACCCCGGCCCCGGCCCCGGCACCCCGCGGTCGCTACGCCAAGAACCCTCGCAGCAGTGCTTCCGAGCCAGCCAGGTGGTCGCGCATCGCCGCGTGGGCGGCATCCGGTCTCCCGGCGAGGATCGCCGACACGATCGAGGCATGCTGCGACGTGGAGTGGTCGATGTTGCGCGGGAGGAGCGGGAACGTGTCGAGCCAGGCGTTGATCTTCGCGCGATTGTCCGCGACGAGGGGAACCAGAGACGGGATGCCGGCGACCTCGGCGATCGTCAGGTGCAGGAGCGTGTCGAGTCGGCGGTAGTCCGCCCCCTCGGCGCGCGCCGCCGCTTCGTGCCGCGCCCAGAGCACGTCGCGCTCCTCCGCCGACAGCGAGCGTGCCGCGGCGGCCCATGCCGCACCGGGCTCGAGCACACCCCGTAGCGCGATCACGTCATCCAGCTCGGCCTCCGACACGACCGCCGGTCCCGACGGCCGCGGTACCGGATCGACGACGAACGTGCCGCCGTAGCGGCCTCGGCGGGTCTCGAGCCACCCCGCGTCGGACAACTCGCGGAGGGCCTCCCGCACGGTGTCGCGACTGACGCCGTAGAGCGCGGCGAGCTCGCGCTCCGCTGGCAGCGACTCCCCCGGCGCGACGAGGCCCAGGCGCACCGTCTGCACGATGCGCGCGGTCGTGTCCTCGAGCGCGTTCCCGCTGCGCACGGGCCGGTAGACGGCCCGGCGCAGGTCGTCGAGCGGGGCGTCGGTCACCGTCTCAGCCTGTCACGGTCGACGACTCAGAGCGGCGTGACGTACGCGTTGGTGATACCGCCGTCGACGACGAAGGCCGTCGCGGTGATGAACGACGCATCGTCGGATGCCAGGAACGCCACGGCCGCGGCCATCTCCTCGGGCTCCGCGAACCGGCCCATCGGCACGTGCACGAGGCGGCGCTGCGCACGCTCGGGGTCTTTGGCGAACAGCTCCTGGAGGAGCGGGGTGTTCACTGGCCCGGGGCAGAGCGCGTTCACGCGGATCCCCTGCCGCGCGAACTGCACGCCGAGCTCACGGGTCATCGCGAGGACGCCGCCCTTCGACGCGGTGTACGAGATCTGCGAGGTCGCCGATCCCAGCAGTGCGACGAACGAGGCCGTGTTGATGATCGAGCCCTTGCCGGCCGGCACCATGTGACGAAGCGCCGCGCGCGAGCAGAGGTACACGCTCTTGAGGTTGACGTCTTGCACGCGATCCCAGGCGGGAAGCTCGGTGGTCTCGATCGAGTCGTCGTCGGCGGGAGAGATACCGGCGTTGTTGAACGCGATGTCGACGCTGCCGAGGTCGGCCGCGACGCCGTCGAACAGGGCGTCGACGGATGCCTCGTCGGCGACGTTCACCTGCCGGAACACCCCGCCGACCTCCTCGGCCGCGGCGGTACCGGTGGCCTCGTCGAGGTCGGCGATCACGACGCGCGCGCCCTCGGCGGCGAACCGACGGGCGGTGGCGAGGCCGATGCCGCTGGCACCGCCGGTGACGATGGCGACGCGATCGCGCAGACGCTGGGTGAGATCGATGGTCATGGTGCGGTGGTTCCTTTCGCGCCGGACCTCGTCCCACTTACGGCTGGTGTGGAGCCTCCAGACCGGCCATAAGTGGGACGAGGACCGTCATAAGTGGGACAAGGGGGTGAGGGGGCAGGTCACTCGGTGGCGTAGAAGACGTTCTTGGTCTCGGTGAAGTGCTCGGCGGCGTCCGGTCCGAGCTCGCGACCGAGGCCCGAGGCCTTCATGCCGCCGAAGGGCGTCGCGTACCGCACCGACGAGTGCGAGTTGACCGACAGCACGCCGCTGCGCACACCGCGCGAGACCCGGATGCCACGGCCCAGGCTCTCGGTCCAGATCGAGCCCGCGAGACCGTACGCGGTGTCGTTCGCCAGGCGGATGGCATCCGCCTCGTCGTCGAAGGGCATGACCGCGAGTACGGGACCGAAGACCTCGTCGCGCGCGATGCGGTCGCCGGGCTGCGCGAGCACGACCGCGGGGGCGAACCAGAAGCCGTCGCCCTCGGGCGCCGACCCGCGGAACGCCACGTCGACGCCGTCGAGGAAGCCCTGGACGGTGGATCGGTGGGATGCCGAGATCAGCGGCCCCATCTGCGTGTCCTCATCGTGCGGGTCGCCGACCTTCCACGCGGCCACCGCGGGCTCGAGCATCTCGAGGAACCGGTCGTACACGCTCCGCTGCACCAGCAGCCGGCTGCGGGCGCAGCAGTCCTGGCCGGCGTTGTCGAACACCGATCCGGGAACCCCCGCCGCGGCCTTCTCGAGGTCGGCATCCGCGAACACGATGTTCGCGCTCTTCCCCCCGAGTTCGAGGGTCACGGGCTTGAGCATCCGCGCGCACCCGGCGGCGACCTCGGTACCGACCTCCGTCGACCCGGTGAAGACGACCTTGTGCACGTCGGGGTGCGACACGAACCGCTGGCCGACGACCGAGCCCGAGCCGACGACCACCTGGAAAAGTCCCTCCGGCAGCCCCGCCTCGAGAGCCAGCTCACCGAGGCGGATGGCGGTCAGCGGCGTGAGCTCGGCGGGCTTCAGCACCACCGCGTTGCCCGCGGCGAGCGCCGGGGCGAAGCCCCACGCCGCGATGGTCATGGGGAAGTTCCACGGCACGATGATCCCGACCACGCCGTACGGCTCGTGGTACGTCACGTCAAGACCTCCGGCGACCGGGATCTGCGATCCGATCAGGCGTTCCGGAGCGCCCGCGTAGTAGTTGAGCACCTGCGCGACGTGCTGCGCCTCCCACCGCGCCGAACCGATCGGGTGGCCGGAGTTGCGCACCTCGAGCGCCGCGAGCTCGTCGACGTGGGCCTCGACGACCCGAGCGAACGACCGCAGCGCGTCGGCGCGCGCGACGGGGGCGAGCGCGGCCCACGCGCGCTGCGCGCGCACGGCGTCGGCGACGGCGGCATCCACCTGATCGATCTCGGCCCGCTCCAGCGTGGTGATCGGCGACCCGGTCGAGGGGTCGATGACGGTGAAGGTGCTCATGCGAGGGCTCCCTGGTGCTCGGAGGACGGGGCCGGGGCTCCGGCGCCGGAGGTCTCCCCGGCCGAGGACGCGCCCTCGACGCGCGACGCCCGGTAACGCGCGGCGGCAGCGACGAGCCCGAGGAACAGCCGCCGGTCCTCGGCGTTCTCCTCCGGATGCCACTGCACGGCGACGAGATAGTCGTCGCCGGGCAGCTCGACGGCCTGCACGAGCCCGTCGTCGGTCCGCGCGGTCACGTGGAGCCCCTCGCCGACGCGGTCAACGCCCTGGTGGTGGTAGCTGTGAACCGTGAGCTCCCCTGCCCCGACGAGGCCGGCGAGCCGGGTTCCGGCATCCACCTCGACGGTGTTCTCGGCGAACACTCCCCCGCCGATCCGGTAGCGCTCGGTGCCGAGGGCTTCGGGCAGATGCTGGTGCAGGGTGCCGCCAAGGGCGACGTTGATGAGCTGCAGCCCCCGGCAGATGCCGAAGACCGGGATGCCACGCTCCCGCGCCCCGGCCAGGAGCGCGAGCTCCCACGCGTCGCGGTCGGCGCGCGCGGGGTCGGTCAGCGGGTGCCGCTCGGCGCCGTAGAGCTCGGGCTGCACGTCGAGGCCACCCGTGAGGAGGAGGCCGTCGAGACCGTCGAGGACGGCCGCCGCGGCCTGTTCGGGTCGGGGCTGCGGCGGCAGCAGCACGGCGGATGCACCCGACGCGGTCACGGAGTCGAAGTACTGCTGCGGCAGGAACGCCGCGCGCACGTCCCACACGCCCTGCTTCGCGCGCTCCAGATAGGTCGTGAGCCCGACGACGGGGGTCCGGTCGGGATCAGAGACGTTCGAAACCACGGACGCGCTCCCAGTCGGTCACGGCGGCATCGAAGGCTTCGACCTCGATGCGCGCCTGGTTCAGGTAGTGCTCGACGACCTCGTCGCCGAAGGCCGCGCGGGCGATCGTGGACTCCGAGAAGAGCCGCGCGGCCTCGCGAAGGGTCGTCGGCAGCGTGTCGACACCGGAGGTGTAGGCGTTCCCCGTCAGCGGCGCGGGGAGCGGGAGCTCGTTCTCGATGCCGTACAGTCCCCCGGCGATGATCGCCGAGACCGCGAGGTACGGGTTGACGTCCCCGCCCGGCACGCGGTTCTCGACCCGGAGCGACGATCCGTGTCCGACGACGCGCAGAGCGCACGTACGGTTGTCGACGCCCCACGCGATGCCGGTCGGCGCGAACGAGCCGAGGGCGAAGCGCTTGTACGAGTTGATCGTGGGGGCGTACAGCAGCGTGAACTCGCGGAGGGTGGCCAGGATGCCGGCGATCCAGTGCTCCATGAGGGGGCTGAAGCCGTGCTCCCCCTCGCCCGCCATGACGGCGGCACCGTCATCACCGCGGACGGACAGGTGGATGTGACAGCTGTTGCCCTCGCGCTCGTTGAACTTCGCCATGAACGTCAGCGACTTGCCGTGCCGGTCGGCGATCTCTTTCGCGCCGTTCTTGTAGATCGTGTGGTTGTCGGCGGTCTCGAGGGCTTCGGCGTAGCGGAAGGCGATCTCCTGCTGGCCGAAGTTGCACTCGCCCTTCACGCCCTCGCAGTACATGCCCGCGCCGTCCATCCCGACGCGGATGTCGCGGAGGAGGGGCTCGAGCCGCGTGGTGGCGAGCAGGTTGTAGTCGACGTTGTAGTCGGTCGAGGCCCGGAGCCCCGTGTAGCCCTTCGCCCACGCCTCGCGGAACGAGTCGTCGAAGACGATGAACTCGAGCTCGGTGCCCGCGTAGGCGGTCAGTCCCCGCTCGGCCAGCCGCGCGCGCTGGGCGTTCAGGATGCCACGCGGCGACTGCGCGACGTGCTCGCGGTCCTCCCAGGCGAGGTCGGCCATGACCAGGGCGGTCCCGGGCTGCCAGGGGACACGGCGGAGCGTCTCGAGATCCGGGACCAGCAGCATGTCGCCGTAGCCCTTGTCCCAGCTCGACATCGCGTATCCGTCGACGGTGTTGAGGTCGACGTCGACCGAGAGCAGGTAGTTGCAGGCCTCCGCTCCGTGCGGAAGCACCTCGTCGCGCCAGAACCGCGCGGCGACCCGCTTGCCGACGAGGCGACCCTGCGCGTCGGGGAACGCGACGATGACCGTGTCGATCTCGCCGCTGTCGATCGCGGCATCCAATTCTGCGGTGGTGAGATTGCCCGCCATGGTTTCCCTCTCGCGTGCTCGTCGCCCTCGCGTGCGGAGGACGTAACGAGGAACTTACACGCCAAAGGTAGACAGGTCGACCAATAGAAGGCCATGATTTCCCGCAAGGCGAGCCCGCCGCCTGCCCGCATCCTTCTGGAGGTCACATGTCCACCTCGAGCAGTTCCCGCAAAAAGGTCGCCGGAGCCACCTATACGGCGACGGATTCCTCGTACTTCGAGAAACGCACCCTCAAACGTTCGGCCGGGGTGTGGGGCCTGTGGGGCCTCGCCGTCGCCGCCGTCATCTCTGGAGACTTCTCGGGCTGGAACTTCGGCATCGGCTTCGCCGGCTTCGGCGGCATGCTCATCGCCTTCGTGATCCTCGTGATCATGTACTACGGCCTGACCTTCTCGATCGGCGAGATGGCGGCCGCGATGCCGCACACGGGCGGCGCCTACTCGTTCGCACGCTCGGCGATGGGGCCGTGGGGAGGCCTCGCGACGGGCCTCGCCGAGACGATCGAGTACGTCGCGACCACCGCTGTCGTCGTCTACTTCTCGGGTCAGTACGCCGACTCCGCCCTCGAACTCCTGACCGGGGTGAGCCTGCCGGCGTTCGTGTGGTGGATCATCCTCTACGCGCTCTTCATCGCCCTGAACGCCGCGGGGGCCAACATCTCGTTCGGCTTCGCCATCGTCGTCTCGATCATCTCGATCGGCATCATCGTCGTCTTCGGCGTGATGTCGCTCGCGAGCGGCGCCTTCGACTGGGGCTCCCTGTGGAACATCGCCCCGACCGACGGCAACACCGAGTTCCTCCCCTTCGGGGTCGGATCGATCCTGCTCGCCCTCCCGTTCGCGATGTGGTTCTTCCTCGGCATCGAGGAGCTCCCCCTCGCCGCGGAGGAGTCGCACAACCCCGCCCGCGACATCCCCCGCGCCGGCCTCTGGGCTCGCGGCACGCTCATCGTCACGGGCCTCATCGTGCTATTCCTCAACACCGGCGTCCTCGGCGCCGAAGAGACCGGCGGCTCCCTCGAGCCCCTGCTCGACGGCTTCCGCGCGATGGTCGGCGATCAGGCGGCGGCCCTGCTGTCGCTCCTCGCGCTGATCGGCCTGCTCGCCTCGCTGATGGGCATCATGTTCGCCTACGGCCGCAACATGTACTCGCTCTCGCGCGCCGGGTACTACCCGCGCTGGCTCTCGCTCACGGGTGCCCGCAAGACGCCCTGGGTCGCGCTGGTGTTCGGTGCCGTCCTGGGCTTCCTCGCCCTCGTGATCGTGCAGGCGGCGGGCGGCGACGCCAGCCCCGCCGGCGCGATCGTGCTGAACATCGCGGTCTGGGGAGCGGTGCTCGCGTACTTCCTGCAGATGGTCTCGTTCATCGTGCTCCGCAAGAAGTTCCCGAACGCGGTGCGCCCCTACAAGAGCCCGTGGGGCCTGTTCGGTGCCTACTCGGCGGCGATCATCGCCGCGGTCGTGTTCTTCGGCCTCCTGCTGAACCCCGCGTACCTGCTCGCGATCGTCGCGATCATCGTGGTCTACGCCGTGATCTTCATCGCCTTCGCGATCTACGGCCGACACCGCCTCGTGCTTTCCCCCGAGGAGGAGTACGCCCTCTCCGGCGGCCTGCACGGCGACCCGCAGAAGGAGGGCTACGACGCCATGGAGGGTGAGGTCTTCGGCGAGAAGCGTCCCTGATAGCAAACCAGGGAGGGGCGGATGCCATGGCATCCGCCCCTCCCTCGTCGCTGTTCAGCCGGTCACTGCAGGACGAACGACGCCGTGCCCGCGGAGGGGATGCCGCCGATCGACACGCTCAGGTGGTACGTCGCTCCACCTCCGGGCGCGAACGGACGCTCGCTCTCGCACGAGCCGACGGAGGAGCGGGTGCGGTCCCAGGTGAGGGGCGAGGAGCTGGTGACCGTCTGTCCCGCGGCGAGGGTGACCTCCATGTCGCTGGGCTCGGACTGACAGTCGGTCGAGCGCCACCACACGTCGGAGCCACTGGTCACTGTGAACGACTGGGCGCTCGTGCCCACGTTCATGACGCACGGGTTGGCTCCCGTGTTCGTCAGCCGGATCGAGAGCTGAGGGTTCTCGCCCTGGCCGTACTCGCTCTTGTCGGAGAGCGCCTCGACCTTGATGTCGGCGGGCGTGCACTCCGCGGGTCCGTCCGATGCATTCGCGGTGGGGGTCGGGTCGGGGGTCGCCGCCGGGGTGGTCGGATCGGCCGCGGGCGTCGGCGAGGCGGCGGGAGTGGAGGCGACGGGGGCGGGAGCGCTGTCGGAGGCGGGAGCGGAGCGCCAGGGCGGGGCCGCGACGAGCCACACGACGAGGCCGATCACGATCAACGCGAGGAGCGCGGCGGCGAGACGGCGACGACGGTAGACCGCCGGGGACTGCCGCCGCCTGCGGGGGGCATCGGTCATCGTTCCAGCGTATTCGGCCTCGCTGTGCGCTCAGCCCACGGCACGCTCAGAGGTGCTTGAGCATGCGGGTGTTGCCCAGGGTGTTGGGCTTCACGTGTGCGAGGTCGAGGAACTCGGCGACGCCCTCGTCGGGACTGCGCACGAGCTGCGAGTACACGTCGGGATCGACGACCTGCTCCCCGATCGGCGAGAACCCGCGGCGCGTGAAGAAGTCGACCTCGAACGTGAGGCAGAACAGCCGACTCACGCCGAGCTCGCGCGCGCGCTGCTCCAGTTCTTCGACGATCGCCCGGCCGACGCCGTGGTGCAGCCAGTCGTCGTGAACGATGAGGGTGCGGATCTCACCCAGGTCTTCCCACATCACGTGCAAAGCACCGCACCCGATGACCTGCCCGTCGGCCTCGGCCACGACAAACTGCTGCACCGAGCCGTAGAGCACCACGAGGTCTTTGCCGAGCAGGATGCGCTTCTGCACGAACGGCTCGAGGAGTTCGTGGATGCGGCGGACGTCGGCGGTTCCGGCGGGGCGGACGACGAACGGCGCGGATGAGGTCATCCATCCAGCGTACGCCGCAACGCAGAAGGGACCCGGATGCCATGGCATCCGGGTCCCTGTCTGTTACGCGTCAGTTGCCCGCGAGCGTGTCGGGGGTGGCGGCGATCTCGCCGGCCGTTCCGACCCCGATCGCGACCTTCTCGCCACGAGGGGCGGTGTCGAAGGTGAACTGGCCGTTCTCAACGCCGACCTTCACGTGGTCGCCCGACTCGAGCTCGCCGTGCAGGATCTTCTCGCTGAGACGGTCCTCGACCTCGCGCTGCATGGCGCGGCGGAGGGGACGAGCACCGAGGGTCGGGTCGAAGCCGATCTCGATGAGCTTGTCCTTCGCGTCGTCCGACAGCTCGACGGTCATGTCACGGTCGAGCAGGCGGTCGGCGAGACGCTTCACGAACAGACCGACGATCTGACGGAGCTCTTCCTTGTTCAGCTGCGGGAAGACGATGACGTCGTCGACACGGTTGAGGAACTCGGGCTTGAAGTGGCGCTTGAGCTCTTCGTCGACCTTGCCCTTCATCCGCTCGTAGGACGTCTGCGCGCTGCCTTCGACCTGGAAACCGACCGGACCACCGGCGATCGCCGACGAACCGAGGTTGGTCGTCATGATGATCACGGTGTTCTTGAAGTCGATGACGCGGCCCTGACCGTCGGTCAGGCGACCCTCTTCGAGGATCTGCAGGAGCGAGTTGAAGATGTCGGGGTGGGCCTTCTCGATCTCGTCGAAGAGCACGACCGAGAACGGCTTGCGGCGCACCTTCTCGGTGAGCTGGCCGCCCTCTTCGAAGCCGACGAACCCGGGAGGGGCACCGAACAGACGCGAGACGGTGTGCTTCTCGCCGAACTCCGACATGTCGAGCGAGATCAGCGCGCCCTCGTCGTCGAAGAGGAACTCGGCGAGAGCCTTGGCGAGCTCGGTCTTTCCGACGCCGGTGGGGCCGGCGAAGATGAACGAACCGCTCGGTCGCTTCGGGTCCTTCAGACCCGCACGCTGGCGCCGGATCGTGCGAGACAGGGCCGCGATCGCCTCTTCCTGGCCGATGACCCGCTGGTGCAGGGCCTTCTCCATGAACATGAGGCGGCTGGACTCCTCCTCGGTGAGCTTGAACACCGGGATGCCGGTCGCCTGGGCGAGTACCTCAGCGATCAGGCCCTCGTCGACCACCGCGTGGGAGGCGACGTCGCCCGAGCGCCACTGCTTCTCGAGACGCAGACGCTCGGCCAGGAGCGACTTCTCCTCGTCGCGGAGCGACGCGGCCTTCTCGAAGTCCTGCTCCTCGGAGGCCTGCTCCTTCTGCTCCCGGACCTTCGCGATCTTCTCGTCGAACTCGCGCAGCTCAGGCGGCGACGACAGGATCGACAGACGCAGGCGGGCGCCCGCCTCGTCGATCAGGTCGATGGCCTTGTCGGGCAGGAACCGGTCGCTGATGTAGCGGTCGGCGAGGTTCGCCGCGGCGACGATCGCGCCGTCGGTGATCTGCACCTTGTGGTGCGCCTCGTAGCGGTCGCGCAGCCCCTTCAGGATGTTGATCGCGTGGGGCAGGCTCGGCTCGGCGACCTGGATCGGCTGGAAGCGGCGCTCGAGAGCGGCGTCCTTCTCGAAGTGCTTGCGGTACTCGTCGAGCGTGGTGGCACCGATGGTCTGGAGCTCACCGCGGGCGAGGAGGGGCTTGAGGATGGATGCCGCGTCGATCGCGCCCTCGGCAGCACCCGCACCCACGAGGGTGTGGATCTCGTCGATGAAGACGATGATGTCGCCGCGCGTGCGGATCTCCTTGGTGACCTTCTTCAGGCGCTCTTCGAAGTCACCGCGGTAACGGGAACCGGCGATGAGCGAACCGAGGTCGAGCGAGTAGACCTGCTTGTCCTTGAGCGTCTCGGGAACGTCGCCCTTGACGATCGCCTGGGCCAGGCCCTCGACGACGGCCGTCTTTCCGACACCGGGCTCACCGATGAGGACGGGGTTGTTCTTGGAGCGACGCGAGAGGATCTGCATGACCCGCTCGATCTCTTTCTCGCGACCGATGACGGGGTCGAGCTTGTTGTCGCGCGCCGCCTGCGTGAGGTTGCGACCGAACTGGTCGAGCACGGCCGAGCCGCCCTGCGCACCCGAGGACTGCTGCTCGCCGGCGCCGGTGGCGACACCCGCGGGCTCCTTGCCCTGGTAGCCCGAGAGCAGCTGGATGACCTGCTGGCGGACCTTGTTCAGGTCGGCGCCGAGCTTGACGAGCACCTGGGCCGCGACGCCCTCGCCCTCGCGGATGAGGCCGAGGAGGATGTGCTCGGTGCCGATGTAGTTGTGGCCGAGCTGCAGCGCTTCGCGCAGCGACAGCTCGAGCACCTTCTTCGCGCGCGGCGTGAAGGGGATGTGGCCGGTCGGCTGCTGCTGACCCTGGCCGATGATGTCCTGCACCTGCTCGCGGACGGCGTCGAGCGAGATGCCGAGCGACTCGAGCGCCTTCGCGGCGACACCCTCGCCCTCGTGGATCAGACCGAGCAGGATGTGCTCGGTGCCGATGTAGTTGTGGTTGAGCATCTTCGCCTCTTCTTGGGCGAGGACGACCACACGACGGGCACGGTCGGTGAATCTCTCGAACATCTCAGTCCCTCCAGAAATGGGCTGACAGGCACGCCTCCGCGCGCCGTACATCGAGAGTAACCAGCGGCCGGATGCCAGAGCCCCGTGTTCGCCGTGGGCATACCGGAAGCGGGGCAGGGCTTGCGGAACGTATCGATAGTCATTAACTTATCGATAACCGATAACAACGATCATCGATAAGGAGTTGTCATGGCCTCCCCCCGTCCGACCTCCCGGGTCCTCTCTCGCGGCGACACCGTCTCGTTCTGGTTCTTCGTCGTGGCCGGCATCGGCATCGCGATCTGGGCCGTCGTCCGCAGCATCGTGAACATCGCGGCCGCGGCCTCGAATCAGAGCGTGCGGGTCGCCGCCCCGTTCCTCGACACGGTCGCGCAAGCCCCGATCGGCCCGAACGGCACTCCGGTCCCGGTGGAGCTCACCGGCGCCGTCATCACCGCCCCCGCTCTGCCACCCGCCTCCCTCGCCGCGCTGTTCATCGCGGAAGGCCTCTTCGCCGCGGTCGTGGTCACCGTGGTGACCCTGCTGCTCCTTCTCACGTCGAGCATCCTGCGCGGTCGCATCTTCAGCCGCCGCAACACGGGCCTCGTCTCAGCGGCCGGGGTCGTGACGCTCGTAGGGGTCGCCGGCGTCCCGTTCTTCCAGAACATGGTCGCGAACGGCGCGATCGCGTGGCTCTCGGAGCGCACCTTCGATCGCGGCGCGATCCAGCTCATCGACGTGCCGTCCCTCTTCGGGATCGCGTTCGTCGCCGGCCTCGCCGGGACGGTCTTCGCCGTGGGCGACCGCCTGCAGCGCGACACGGAAGGACTCGTGTGATGGCCAGCCCGTCCTGGGTGTCGGCCCGCATGGAACGCGGCACCGTCATCCTGTTCGTCACTGCGGGGCTCGTGATGGGCTTCGCGCTCGCCCTTCCCGCGATCCGCGCAGCGATCGACATCGCCGGAGGCAGCGGCGCGATCAGCCTCCTGACCGACGCCGCGGTGCCCCGAACCCCGGGCGCGGACGGCGCGACGATCATCTCCGCGACTTATGACTCAGCGCGCGTCGTCGCCGAGGGGTTGAGCGGACAGACACGCACCCTTCTCGTCCTCGGCGCGGCGTTCAGCGCGCTGACGACCCTGCTGACGGTCAGCGCCGTCGTCCTCTTCTTCCTCCTGCTGATGTGGCGCCGACCGTTCCACCGCGCACTCATCACGGCCACGCAGGTCGCCGGCGCCGCGCTGCTGATCGGCGGCATCCTCTCCGCGGGCCTCGGTGGCCTCGGCCGCATGATGGCCGCGGACGAGCTCAACCCGGCGGCGGGCGGGGTCTTCGTGATCGGCTTCTCGTTCGACCCGGCCTGGATGCTGGTCGGATTGGGCGTGCTCGCCCTGTCTGTCGTCTTCACCTACGGCACCCGCCTGCAGCGCGACACGGAGGGCCTCGTATGACCCCCGCAGCCGACGACGAACCGACCGGCGTCCACTGCCGGCTCGACGAACTCCTCGAGGCGCGGGGCATGACCCTCACCCGTCTGAGCGAGATCGTCGGGGTCTCGGTCGTGAATCTCTCGGTGCTCAAGAACGATCGCGCGCGGGCGATCCGCTACTCGACCCTCTCGGCCATCTGCCGCGCGCTGGACTGCGAGGTCGGCGACCTGCTCGTGATCGAGCGCTGAGCCGTCCGGTTGTCCCCCCCCTCGCGGGGGAAGCCGGGGCGAATGACATCGGCCCCCGCGATTCCTCGCGGGGGCCGAACGCGACGGTGTCAGCGCTTCCCGATGATCGGTACGGGGCCGTCGGCCGTCACGCCCCCACCCGACAGGACCAGGCTCGAGGTCTCCGGCCCGCCGATGCCGGTGACGTCGGCCAGGCTGAGTTGCGGAGCGATGTCGAGCGTGCAGACGAGGTCGGCCGGCGGCGTCGCGAAGCCGACCGCGATCGCGTCGCCCTGGGCCGTCACGGTCTCGACGGACGGCGGGCAGCTGGAGCTCCCGTACGTCATGATCGCCACGAGCGAGTCGTCGACCCACCCGGCGTTCGGCGTGAAGTCCTCAGCCTGGACGGGTGCCGCGAGTCCCGCGAGCGTCGTTTCTCCGGTCGCGGCACCGGACACCGCGATCTCGAGATCCTTCGTGGGATCCACCCCTCCCGGCAGGGAGACCAGGGTCGGCCGCGGAACCATGTCGCGGGTGCAGGCGGTGCCATCCGACTCGGTGAGCGACACCGTGAGCACCCCGTCGGCGATCGTGGGTGCCTCGGTGCTCCGGGGGACGCACGACGAGCTCCCCCACGTGACGAGGGCGAGCGAGCGACCCCCGTTGAGCCATGCGGCTCCGATCTCGGACGACTCGGCCGGGGCCGTGGCATCCGGAGTCGAGGTGGATGAACCCGAGGATGACGGCACGGACGCGGCGCCGGTGGCGCATCCGGTCGCGGCACCCACGACGATCAGACCGGCTCCGAAGAGCCCGAGGAGCGAAAGACGACGAGACATGAGACCTCCGGGGGCGATTTGTCGTCGCTCCATCGTGGCCGAGAATCCTGGATGCCAGCGGCGAAAGCCGCGGCCCGGTCTACTGCAGCGCCGAGGTGAGGCGAGCCAGGTTGTCGAGGATCGTCGACCGCAACGGCTGCAGACGCCACTCTTCGAGCGTCAGCTCGCGGCTGAGACCGCGATAGACGTCTTCGACCCCGCGCATGTCACGGACGAACTCCTGCCCGCGAACGAGCATCGAGACCTCGAGGTTCAGACCGAATGAGCGCATGTCCATGTTGCTCGAGCCGATGACCGCGACCTCGTCGTCGATCGTCACGCTCTTGCTGTGCAGGATGAACGGTTTGCGATACATCCAGATGACGACGCCCGCGCGCAGGAGCGCCTCGTAGTAACTGCGCTGCGCGTGGTAGACCATCGCCTGGTCTCCCTCTTCCGAGACGAACAACTCGACGTGCACACCGCGCTGGCACGCGGTGGTGATCGCGAGGAGAAGGGCCTCGTCGGGAACGAAGTACGGACTGACGATGATGATGCGCTCGCGTGCGGCGAAGAGCAGTCCGAGGAAGAGCTTGAGATTGTTCTGGAAATCGAAGCCCGGGCCGGACGGCACGATCTGGCAATCGAGCTCGCCGGGGCCGGTGGTGACGCTGAACAGGTCGATCTCGTCGCGCAGAGTCTCGTCGGTCTCGCTGTACCAGTCCGAGAGGAACACGGCGTTGATGCTGGCGACGACCGGCCCCTCCACGCGCACCATGAGGTCGACCCAGTGCAGGCCGCGCCGGATGTTCTTGCGGAGGTTGTATGACGAGTCGGTGACGTTCTGCGATCCCATGTAGGCGACGTCGCCGTCGATGACGAGGAGCTTCCGGTGGTTGCGCAGATCGGGTCGCTGCCAGCGCCCGCGGAGCGGCTGCACCGGCAGCATGAGGTGCCAGTGCGCCCCCATGGCATCGAGTCGTCGGAGGGTCTTCTTGTAAAAGGGTTTGCCGCGGTTGGCCCAGTGATCCAGCAGCACACGGACGACCACGCCGCGCTCCGCAGCCTCTTCGAGGGCGCGGAAGAAGTTGTCGGTCGACTCGTCGGACTGCAGGATGTAGAACTCGACGTGCACGTAGCGTCGCGCCCGGCGGATGGCGTCGGCCATCGCGTCGAGGCTCTGCTGGTAGTCGGAGATCAGGGTCGCGGCGTTGTCGCCCGCGATGGGCATGGCACCGAGGTTGCGATTCAACCGCACCAGCGCGCGGAACCAGTCGGGGGCGTTCGGGCGCAACGTTCCGAACTCGAGCGACGCGCTGGTGTCGTGGATGTACTCGTTGATCGCCGCCTGCTTGCGCCGGCGCTTGCGGGGCAAGCGCGGGTTGCCGATGAGCAGGAAGAGCAACACGCCCACGAACGGGATGAAGTAGATCGCGAGGAGCCAGGCCATCGCCGCGGTGGGCCGACGGTTGCGCGGGACGACGATGATCGCGGCGACACGCACCACGAGGTCGATGACGAAGAAGGCGATGACGAGCCAGCTCGCTTCGAACGTGGCGTCGATCACGTGTCCTCCTGGGCGGGTTGTCCCCTCAGCGTAGTGACTACCCCCGACACGCGACGGGACCGACGTCGGCCTGCGGCGCTGCTACCGGGCCGCGCCGTCGCCGGCGACGGGAGGGAGACCGCGTTTCGCGCGCTCCTGCGCTTCGATGCGCGCGTACGCCTTCCGCTCCGTGCGATCCATGCGGATGGCCCCGCGCAGGATCAGGAAGAACGTGACCGACACGACGATGGTCGGCAGAATCGCCCACAACACCGGCAGCCAGGAATCGCCCATCCCTCAAGGATACCCGTGGCCCCGCCGCCCCCGGCCCGGCACTCCTTCTGCACATTCGACCATGTGCGGAATCCGTCCCCATTTCGCCGCCGGACGCCTTCTCGCGATCCACGGATCCACGACGCTCGTCGTCATGTCCACGGTCATCCGCGTCTCGTCACCCCTGTCCCTGCTCGCCATGGTCCCGCGCCTGCTCCACTGCACCCCACGGCGCAGCCTCGTGCTCATCCCCTTCGCGAAATCCCGATCGCTCGCCGCCCTGCGCGTCGACCTCCCCGCCGACGACAGCCCCGACCTCCCCCGCGTCGCATCCACGGTCATCGGGATGGCGTGCAAGGTTCCCCTCGCGGATGCCGTGACGGTGGTCGTCTACACCGATGACGCCGTGGTCGGCTCGGATCCGCTGCCGCACGGCGCTCTGCTCGACGCCGTTCGGGAGCGTGCGCACATCTGCGGACTGCGCATCGTCGACGCGCTGGTCGTGGGCGCGAACGGGTGGAGCAGCTACCTCGACCCCGCGATCGCCGGTGAGCACGGGCTCGACGAGATCAGCGCCGCGGGGCCCGAGCTTCCCGAGGCGTCGCCCGACCACGACCAGGCCGCCGGCGCAAGCCTGCCCACCGTCGACCTCGCCGAGAAGGAGCGCCTTGGTCACGCGCTCGACGACGTCGACCGCCTGCTCGACATCCCGCGTCGACGGGACCGTCTGAGCGTGTCGCGCCGCCGAGCCGCAGAGGCGATCCTCGACGAACTGAGCGATCCGCCCGCGCTGTTCGAGAGCGTTCTCGACCCCCTCTCGGCCCCGGACGGCCGCCACCGCCTCGCGAGCCTGGCCTTCGCTCTCGAACGACCGATGCTGCGCGACGTCGCCCTCGTGCAGTGGGCCGGCGACATCACCGCCGGCGATGCCGTCTTCCAGGCACAGACGCGCTTTCCCGACGGAGTGGGCTATCCGGAAGACCTCGCGCGCCCGATGTGGGGCGAGGGCGCGCAGCCCGATCTCGATCGACTCCTCCTCGCGCTCGAGCGGTGCCGTCAGGTTGCGGCGACGACGCCGCACTCGCGGCGTCCGGGGCCGCTCGCGGCCTGCGCCTGGCTCGCCTGGGCCACCGGGCGCGGAACGCACGCCGCTTTCTACGCGCAGTCGGCGCTCGAGATCGATCCCGAACACGGGCTCGGAGCGATCGTGCTGACGCTCGCCGACAGCGGCCGGCTCCCGGAATGGCTGTTCGAGCGTGTCCCGCGTTGAGCGCGGGTGCGCGTCACTTGACGAGCGGGAAGAGAATCGTCTCGCGGATGCCGAGCCCGGTGATGGCCATGAGGAGGCGGTCGATCCCCATTCCCATGCCGCCCGTCGGGGGCATTCCGTGCTCGAGAGCGCGCAGGAACTCCTCGTCGATCGACATCGCCTCGACGTCGCCGCGCGCGGCGAGCGTCGCCTGCTCGACGAAGCGCTCGCGCTGGATGACGGGGTCGACGAGCTCGGAGTATCCGGTCGCCAGCTCGAAGCCGCGAACGTACAGATCCCACTTCTCGACGACACCGGGGATCGACCGGTGCTCGCGGACGAGGGGGCTGGTGTCGACGGGGAAGTCCATGACGAACGTCGGGCGGGTCAGACCGCTCTTCACGAAGTGCTCCCAGAGCTCTTCGACCCACTTGCCGTGCGTCTCGTGCGCGGGGGCCTCGACACCGGCCTCGGCGCCGAAAGCGCGGAGTTCATCGAGCGGGGTCTGCGGAGTGATCGAGCGGCCGGACGCCTCCGACAGCGAGTCGTACATCGAGATCCGGTCCCACTCGCCGCCGAGGTCGTACTCGGTGCCGTCAGTCCACGTCACCGTCGTCGAACCGGCGACCGCGATCGCGGCGTTCTGGATGAGCGTCTGCGTGAGGTCGGCGATCCCGTTGTAGTCGGTGTAGGCCTGGTAGGCCTCGAGCATCGCGAACTCGGGGCTGTGCGTGGAGTCGGCACCCTCGTTGCGGAAGTTGCGGTTGATCTCGTACACGCGGTCGATGCCGCCCACCACGGCGCGCTTGAGGAAGAGTTCCGGCGCGATGCGCAGGTACAGCTCGGCGTCGAACGCGTTCGAGTGCGTGACGAAGGGACGCGCGCTCGCCCCACCGTGCTGAATCTGCAGCATCGGGGTCTCGACCTCGACGAAATCACGCTCGGTGAACGTGCGGCGCAGGCTGGCGTTGACCTTGGCGCGGGCGAGAACGGTCTCTCGCGCACGGTCGCGCACGATGAGATCGAGGAAGCGACTGCGCACGCGGCTCTCTTCGCTGAGCTCGCTGTGCAGGTTCGGCAGCGGCAGGACGGCCTTCGCGGCGATCCGCCACTCGGCGACCATGATCGACAGCTCGCCCCGACGGCTCGAGATGACCTCTCCCGAAACGAAGACGTGGTCGCCGAGGTCGACCAGTTCCTTCCATGCCTGCAGCGATTCCTCGCCGACCGCGGCGAGCGACACCATCGCCTGGATGCGACTGCCGTCCCCGGCCTGCAGGGAGGCGAAACAGAGCTTGCCGGTGTTGCGGCTGAACACCACGCGGCCCGCCACTCCGGCGGTGACGCCGGTCTCCGCCCCCGCCTCGAGGTCACCGTAGCGCTCGCGCAGTGCCGGAATCGTGTCCGTCACGGGAACGACCACCGGGTACGGCCCGCCCGCGGCGTCGGTGCGCTCGGCGAGCAGCCGTTCGCGCTTACCGAGGCGGACGGCCTTCTGCTCGAAGACGTCGTCTTCGGTGGGTTCGGCAGCGTCGTTCGCGGGCGCGTCGGTCATCGTGAAAGCTCCTCGGGGTCTCCCCCAGTGTATTCGCCGGGCGCGGGACCCCCGTGGCCGAGCGACCTCGGCGAGCGTCGTTCAGCGCAGCGAGATCTCGGCGTTGTCGATGAAGCGGTGACCGCCCACGGTGGCGGCGATCAACGCCAGCGCCCGGCCACGGTGCCCCTCCTCGACAGGGAGGAACGTCGCCGGGTCGACGACGGTGAGGTACTCCAGGGCGATGCGCTGCTCGCCCATCAGCGACGACTGCGCCGCCGCGATGCACGCGTCCACGCCCAGGTCGGCGTTGGACGCTGCCGCTTCGAGCGCGCGAGGAAGCTTGGCCGCCGCGCGACGATCGGCAGCGTCGAGGAGGGCGACACGGCTCGAGATCGGCAGGCCGTCCTCGGCACGGACGGTGGGGACGACGACCGTCTCGATCGAGAAGTCGAGGTCGCGGATCATCCGTCGGACAAGGAACACCCGCTGCAGATCACGCTCCCCGTAGACCGCCACGTCCGGGCGCACGAGGTGGAAGAGCTTCGCCTCGACCGTGAGCACCCCGTCGAAATAGAACGGTCGGGATCGCCCCTCGTACCGGAACCCGAGGTCGCCGGCGGCGACGCGCGTGGTGGCCGTTCCCGCGGGCAGGAACTCGGCCGCCGTCGGCGCGAAGACGAGATCGACGCCCAGGTCGGCGAGCAGATCGGCATCCGCCTCCGGCGAGCGCGGATAGGCGGCCGTCTCCTCGGCGGTTCGGAACCGCAGCGGGTTGACGAAGGTCGACACGACCACCACGTCCGCGTGCCGACGAGCCTCTCGGATCAGGTCGACATGCCCCTCGTGCAGAGCGCCGAGCGTCGAGACGAGAGCGACGCGCGCGGCACGTCCCGAGGGGTCGGCGCTGCGCACATCCGACAGGCGGGCGCGCAGATCGTCGAGGGTGCGGATCATCCGTCGATCGTAGCGTCCGGGCCCAGCCCATCCGCGCCGGGTCGAGTGCCCTCGGCGAGCGCCTGGTCGACGCTCGAGCGCACCAGGGCCGAGAGATATCCGCCGGTGTTCTCCACCCCGACGCTCGACAGCAGCGCCGCGGACTGCTGCACGATCGAACGCGAGAACTCGGTCGCCGTTGCGATCGCCTCGGCGTACGTCGGGCGATCCGCTTCGGCGACGACGACGGGCTCACATCCGAGCTCGACGGCGAGGGCCTGCGCGATCGGCAGCACGGGGGCCGGAGCCGTCACGGCCGCGTACGCCTGGGCGAGCTGGTGCAGGTCGTGCGATGAAGCCCCCGTGAAGGTGATCGCGGGATGGATCGCGAGCGGGATGGCCCCGCATTTCACCGCCGGCCCGAGGACTCCGGTGCCGTACGCCGGGTCGGTGTGCAGCACGAGCTGCCCGGGTTGCCACGCACCGAGGTCGGCGAGGCCCGCGACGAGACCCTCGAGCTGGTCGTGGGGCACTGCCAACACGACGAGCTCGCTGCGTCGCGCGACCTCCTCCGGTGCCAGCAGGGGCAATCCCGGCAGGATCGCCTCGACGCGGTCGTCATCGGAACCCGACGTGATCCCCGTGAGGGCGTGCCCCGCCCCGGCCAGGGCCGCGCCGATCACCGGACCGACGCGTCCCGCTCCGATGATCCCGACACCCAGTCGCCCATCGCGCATATCGCTCATCCTGCCCACCTGTGAGTCCTGTCCTCCGCCGCGGCGGCCACGGTCGCGCGGGCGGTGTCCTCCATCAACGTCATTGCCGCGTCCCGGTCCACCACGCCGACCGAGGTCTGCACCGTCCCGGCGATCACGTGCGCCGCCAACCGCGCGGTGCGTGTCGCCCGCGCCAGCGGCCCCTGGTGCAGTCCGATCGACTGGAGTCGGGCCAGCGGGAACACCGACAGCGATCGCCAGATCCACCCGCGCCGGAGGAACAACGCGTCGGATGTCAACAGCGCGCCGTTCCGTCGCCACGACAGCGGACGGAGGAGGCGGGCACGGCGCGGGGTCGTGATGTAGGGGTCGTCCTCGGCGGGACCCAGCATGCCGTCCTGGATGACACGAGACCAGCCGTCGACCGGGAGGGTGGGCGCGAGGATCCGCAGCACACGCTCGACGTCGTCCCTCGTGCCCACCGGCAGGACGGCGGCGAGCTGGTCCGTCGACGAATCGGTGGAGGAACGACCCGACAGGCGGTTGATCGAGACCGACCACCATCCGAAGGGCCGCCACAGCAGCGGTTGGCGCACCTCGATCGCGTGCACGCGTCCGGGCGGCACGACCTCGCTGATCGTCGTGAAAAGCCCGAATGTCACCCGCACGCCGTCCGCGGTGGGTGCGATCGAGTACCGCAGCCCACGCGCAATGGACCGCACGTAGTACGCCCCGTAGGCGAGGAAGGTGGGGACGACCGTGAACAGCAGCCACACCGTCGAGATCGAGGCCGCGACGACGATCGCCGCGACGAGGCCGAGCAGCCAGAACATCGACCCGCTCAGCACCCGAGAGGCCACGAGCCGCCCGAGGGGGATCCGCACGATGCTCTCGGGCTCGGCATCAGAGAAGTCCTCCCCCTCGACGAGTCCATGGATGCCGGAACCCACGGCCGCAGCCGTCGCACGCGCAAACGATGCCCCGGCGACGGCATCCGGCCCGACATCCGACCCGGCCTCCGCGAGGCGACGCCCCGAGGCGAGCCGCAGGATGTCGCTGCGCAGGGCGTCGGCGTCCTTCGCCGACAGGTACTCGAGCTTGACGTTGGCATCCAGACCGGCACCCACGACTTCGAGCTTGGCCAGCCCGAGGAGCCGCGCGACCATCGGGCGGGTGAGGTTCACCCCCTGTACCCGGTCGAGGGGTGCGCGTCGGTGGGTACGGAAGAGGACGCCCGAGCGCACCTCCACGTCATCGCCGATGCGCAACGTGTGGAATCGCCATGACAGGCGGAAGGCACCCAGGAGGATCAGCAGCACCACCACCGCGACGCCCGCGGCGATGAGGAGGAGGTTGTTCGCGAAGAGGAAGTCCACGGGGTCCGGCGGCATCACCCCGGGCGGAAGGTCGGTGAACATCGGAAGGAAGATCTCGAACAGACGCTCCCGCAGATTGGCGACGAGGACGCCGATCATCACGAGCAGGAAGAGCCCTCCGCGCAGGAGCGGGGTCAGCGGGTGCAGGCGATGCCATTCCCCGTCGCTCATCGGCGACCGGGTCGCGATCCGACCTGCGCGAGGAGCCGGTGGCGGCGCGGGATCCGTCACAGGCCGGTCCGACGGGTCTCGGCGACGGCGATGAGAGTGTCACGCAACTGCTCCGCGGCGGACTGGGTGAGCCCGGGAATCGTGACGCCGGTCGACGCCGCCGCAGTGACGAGCTTGAGCTGCGCGATGCCGAAGCCCCGGTCGAGGGGTCCGTGAGTGATGTCGACGAGCTGCATCCGGCCGTACGGCACCGCCACGACGCGCTGCCAGAGGATGCCCCGGCGGAAGACGAGGTCGTCGCGGCGTAGTTGATAGCCGAACGATCGCGCCTGCCGCGGGGTGATGATGAGGCCGACGACCGTGATGACCGACAGAATCCCCGCGGGGATCCACGGCCAGGGCACGTGCAGGAAGAACTGCAGGGCGAACGCGGCAGCGAGGACGACCACCAGGAACGCGCCCTGCGAGATGAGCTGCACCCGCACGTACGCGCGAGCCAACTGATGCCACGTGCCGTCACCGAGCGGCAGACGCCCAGCACCGCGGGGCTCGAGGATGCGCGAAAACGTCCCCTCGTCGAGAACGCGAGACGCGCTCACCCCGTCCGCATCGCGAGCGACGGCAGCCGGTCCGGCCCCGACCCCCTCGGGGCGCGCGACCGCTTCCCGCTCAGCCCCTTCCCCCTCAGCGGGGAGCGGCGTCCGCTCCGGGAAGTCCGGGCTGTTCGTCATCGTCGTCCTTCCGGATGGTGCAGAGCTGCTCGGCCACGAGACCCGCGACGACGAGGACGACTCCGCACACGACCGTCGCGATGATCGATCCCATCGAGCCTACCGACGGAGTCACCGGGCGGGTGAGAAGGAAGGACAACAGCCCCCCGCCGAAGCCCGTCGCCGCAGCACCCACGAGAGACGAGGCCTTCGCCAGCATGGCGACGCGCAGCGCGCGGAAGGGGTCGATCCGTCGTGTGACGCGACCCCGGGTCGCGCGGGCGATCGGCACCGCGAGGGCGACGATCACCGCCCCCAGCAGGATGAGGATCGTGGGCAGGCTCGCGGCCGGGGAGAACGTGGGACGCCCCATCGCGGCGAGAGCGGTGTCGAGGATGAACCCGCACACCGCGCCGATCACGGCCGCGATGACGAGGATTCCCGCGCCCGTGCGCTTCATCGCTCCCCTCCCCGCAGGCCGTCGAGCAGGTCCTGAACGCGACCGCGCCCCGGGAGATCGGCATCCGGATCCACGTCCACCCACGGCGCGAGAACGAACTCGCGCTCGTGGGCACGCGGGTGCGGCACAGTGAGGTCGTCGTCGTCGATGCGTTCGTCGGAGTAGGCGATGAGATCGAGGTCGAGGGTCCGGTCTCCCCAGCGCTCGCGCCGGACGCGTCCGTGCTCGGCCTCGATGCGATGGAGTTCGCGGAGCAGAGGGCGGGGCGCGAGCCGGGTGGTCACGAGGGCGACCGCGTTGAGGTACCGGGGCGCGTCCTCGTCCTCGCCGTGCAGCGTGACCGCCACCGTCTCGAGCGATGCCGACACGCGCACAGCGGTCGTGAGCGGCAGGGCGCGCAGCGCCGCGATGGCCGCGTGCAGGGTCTCGGCGCGGTCACCGAGATTCGCACCGAGGGCCACGACCGCGTCCACGGGGGCGTCTCTCGGGGCGTCGCCGATGCCGTGCGCCAAGCGCACGCTCATGTCCGACCACGCCGGATCGTCACGGCGACATCACCGAACGGCACGGTGATGGGGGCGGCCGGCTTGTGCACCGTGACCGTCACCTCCTCCACGCGTGGGTCGACGAGGACGTCGTCGGCGATGCGCTGCGCGAGCGTCTCGAGCAGGTCGGCGGGCTCGCCCTCGACGATCTCGACGATGCGTTCCGCGAGCTCCCCGTAGTGCACGGTGTCGCGCACGTCATCGGTCACCGCCGCGATATGCAGCGGCAGGCGCAGACGCACGTCGACGACGAACTCCTGCCCGTCGCGTTTCTCGTCGGCGTACACCCCGTGATAACCGAAGGCGCGCACCCCCGTGAGGGTGATCTCGTCGACGGCATCCATCAGGCCTCCCAGGCGCGGGCGACGGCGAGCGCGTCGCGAGTGGTCGGAACATCGTGCACGCGCACGGCCCACGCGCCGGAGCGCGCGGCGAGCGCGCTCGTGACAGCCGTGGCGAGGTCGCGGCGGGCGAGGTCGGCGTCGTCGCCGAGGACCTCGGCGAGGAACCGCTTGCGGCTCGTCCCGATCAGCACGCGCGACCCGAGCGCGGCGATCGTGGGGATCGCGCGCAGCACGTCCCAGTTCTGGATGCCACGTTTGCCGAAGCCGATGCCCGGGTCGACGACGATCCGACCCGGCGCGATTCCCGCGGCGCGGGCCGCCGCCACGCGTTCGGCCAGCTCGTCGGCGACCTCGCGGCCGACGTCGACGTAGTCGGCCCGGGCGTACATGTCGGCGGAGGGGCCACGCCAGTGACCGAGCGCGATCTCGGCTTCGGTCTCGGCGACGGCGTCGAGCATGTCGGGGTCGGCGAGGCCGCCCGACACGTCGTTCACGATCCGCGCGCCGGCAGCGACCGCGGCCCGAGCGGTCGACGCGTTCATCGTGTCGATGCTCACGACGGCACCCTCGGATGCCAGTGCCTCGACGACCGGCAGCACGCGCTGCTGCTCGACGCGCGGGGCGACCCGCTCTGCGCCGGGCCGCGTCGACTCGCCGCCGATGTCGAGGAGGTCCGCCCCCTGCGCGCGCAGGGAACGCGCGTGCGCGATCGCCGCGTCGGGATCGAGATAACGGCCGCCGTCGCTGAACGAGTCGGGGGTGACGTTCACGATCGCCATGATGAGGGTCACGCGCGCGCTCCGATCAGGGCGACGAGCTCGGCGCGGGCGACGGGGTCCGTGTACACGCCGCGCGCGGCGATCGTGACGGTCGAGGCATCCAGCTGCCGCCCGCCGCGCATCGTCACGCACTCGTGGACGGCATCCAGCACGACGAGCACTCCTCGCGCATCGAGGGCGGATGCCACGGTGTCGGCCACCTGCTCGCCGAGGCGTTCCTGCACCTGCGGACGCGACGACAGGATGTCGATGACCCGGGGCAGAGCCCCCAGCCCCACGACTTCTTCACCCGGCAGGTAGGCGACGTGCGCGCGCCCGCGGAACGGCAGGAGGTGGTGCTCGCACATCGAGCGGAACGAGATGTCCCGCAGCATCACGGCACCGGACGGGAGGGTGTCCGGCGCCGGCCCGCGGGTCACCGAGATGGTGTGCGCGAGGGGGGCACCGGCATCCTGATCCACTCCGCCGAAGAACTCGCTCCACGACTCGGCGACGCGGGTCGGCGTCTGCCGGAGCCCGGGGCGGTCGGGGTCTTCTCCGATCGCCTCGAGCAGCTCGCGTACGAGCGCGGCGACGCGCTCCCGGTCGACGGCCACGGCGCCTTAGGCCGTGGCCGGTCGCGTCTGTCCGCTCGGGCGGCGCTGCGCCTGCGTCGCGGTCTGCGACTCCGACTCCACCGAGGCGGCGACCCCGGCGGGGGCGGGGCGACGGGGGACGTCGACGGGGGGCAGGGTCGAGACCGGGCGGTCGCCGGACGACAGCCACTGGGGACGCGGCGGGAGGCGCTTGACGTCCTTGAAGATCTCGGCGAGCTCGAGGTGGTCGAGCGTCTCTTTCTCGAGCAGTTCGAGAGCGAGGCGGTCGAGCACGTCGCGGTTGTCGTTGATCACCTGGTAGGCCTCGTTGTGCGCCTGCTCGATCAGCGCGCGCACCTGGGCGTCGACGCGCTCGGCGATGCGCTCCGAGAAGTCGCGCCCGTGACCCATGTCGCGGCCCATGAAGACCTCACCCGACGAGGAGCCGAGCTTGACCGGGCCGACCTCGTTGGTCATGCCGTATTCGGTGACCATCTTGCGGGCGATGCTGGTCGCCTTCTCGATGTCGTTCGAGGCACCGGTGGTGGGGTCGTGGAACACGATCTCTTCCGCGACACGACCACCCATGGCGTAGGTCAGCTGGTCCTGCAGCTCGTTGCGGGTCACCGAGTACTTGTCGTCGAGCGGCAGCACCATCGTGTACCCGAGCGCCTTGCCGCGCGGCAGGATCGTGACCTTCGTGACGGGGTCGGTGTGGTTCATCGCCGCGGCCGCGAGCGCGTGTCCGCCCTCGTGGTAGGCCGTGATGAGCTTCTCTTTGTCCTTCATCACGCGGGTGCGGCGCTGCGGACCCGCGATGACGCGGTCGATCGCCTCGTCGAGGGCGCGGTTGTCGATGAGCTGCGCGTTCGAGCGGGCAGTCAGAAGAGCCGCCTCGTTGAGGACGTTCGCGAGATCGGCGCCGGTGAAGCCGGGCGTCTTGCGGGCGACGACCTCGAGGTCGACCGAGTCGGACAGGGGCTTGCCGCGTCCGTGCACCTCGAGGATGCGCTGGCGTCCCTTGAGATCGGGGGCGTCGACGCCGATCTGGCGGTCGAAACGGCCCGGACGCAGCAGGGCCGGGTCGAGGATGTCGGGGCGATTGGTCGCCGCGATCACGATCACGTTGACCTTGGGGTCGAAGCCGTCCATCTCGACGAGCATCTGGTTCAGCGTCTGCTCGCGCTCGTCGTGGCCGCCGCCCATGCCGGCGCCGCGGTGGCGACCGACGGCGTCGATCTCGTCGATGAAGATGATGGCCGGCGAGCTCTCTTTGGCCTGGTTGAACAGGTCGCGCACGCGGCTCGCGCCGACACCGACGAACATCTCGACGAAGTCGGAACCCGAGATCGAGTAGAACGGCACGCCGGCCTCGCCGGCGACGGCGCGGGCCAGGAGGGTCTTACCGGTTCCGGGAGGGCCGTACAGCAGCACGCCCTTCGGGATGCGGGCACCGACCTCCTCGAACTTCTTCGGGTCCTTGAGGAATTCCTTGATCTCGTCGAGCTCTTCGATCGCCTCGTCGGAACCCGCGACGTCCTGGAACGTGACGGTCGGCGTCTCCTTCGTCACGAGCTTCGCGCGCGACTTCCCGAACTGCATGACCTTGCTGCCGCCGCCCTGGGCGCTGGAGAGCAGCCACCAGAAGAGCAGGCCGAGCAGCACGAGGGGGATCATCAGGCCGAGGATGCTGTCGAACCAGCTCGGCTTGGGGACGATGTCGTTGAAGCCGTCGGCCGGTGCGGCGCTGTCGATCGCGCTCGCCACCTCGTTCGCGCGGGCCTGGCTGTAGTAGAACTGCACGTCGTTCGCACCCTCGAACGGCTGCGACAGCGTGAGGTCGACGCGCTGGTCGGGGTCGTTGGTCACCACCTGAGTGACCGTCCCGCCCTTGAGCAGGTCGAGACCCTCTTTGGTGGAGATCTGTCGAGCGCCGCTCAGGTTCGAGATGAGCGAGAAACCGATGACCAGAAGCAGGCCGACCAGCAGAACGTAGATGATCGGGTTGCGCGTGATCTTCTTGAAATCCATGGTGGGCGAGCCCAGCCCTTTCGTGATCCGCTCCAGATAAAAGCGGTGGGATCAGGGTAACGCTCAGCGGCTATGCCGAGTCTGTGCGTTCGTCGTGGGCGTATCCGGCCGTCAGGAGTACACGTGCGGCGCGAGCACCGCCACGTCGCGCAGGTTGCGGTACTTCTCGGCGTAGTCGAGCCCGTATCCGATGACGAAGTCGTTGGGGATGTCGAAGCCCACGTACCGGCAGTCGACCTCGACCTTCATGGCATCCGGCTTGCGAAGGAGGGCGAGCACCTCGACCGACTCCGCCCCGCGCGAGGCGAAGTTCTCGAGCAGCCAGCTCAGGGTGAGGCCGGAGTCGATGATGTCCTCGACGATCAGCACGTGCTTGCCGGTGATGTCGGTGTCGAGGTCTTTGCGGATCTGCACGACACCGCTCGAGCGCGTGCTCGCGCCGTACGACGACACCGCCATCCAGTCCATCGTGATGTGCATGGGCAGGTGCCGCGCGAAGTCGGCCATGACCATGACGGCCCCCTTGAGCACGCCTACGAGCACGACGTCTTTGCCGGAATAGTCCGCGACGACCTGCCGCGCCAGTTCGGCGAGCTTCTCGTGGATCTGCTCCTCGGTGAGGAGGACTTCGCTGATGTCGTCGGAGATGTCGGCCGCGCGCATTCGGAAAGTCTACGTCGGTCGATTCAGGATGCCGCCCGCGCGACGACCTCGATCCGCCCGCCGACGCGGCGCGCGACGCATCCCGGCAGATCGATCGGGCCCTGCCCCCGCCAGTCGGTGGCGAGGCGCGCGACCTCGAGGGTCTGGGTGCGCGTGAGCGACACCCCGAACTCGCTCTCGACCACGTACCGCACGATTCGGTTGCGCAGCGCCGCGGGGTTCGCCGCCAACGCCGCCACCGAGACCGAGATCCCCGCCTCGGCGTGCTCGACGATGTCTTCGATCGTCTCGTCGATCATGTCCTGGAAGGCCGCCGCGTCCTCGCGCAGCTGCTCCGCGGTGCGGGCGAGGGCCTCGGCGACGCCGGGACCGAGTTCGGCCTCGAGCACCGGTAGCACGCGCTCGCGCACCCGCACCCGCGTGTACGCGGGATCGGTGTTGTGCGGATCGGTCCACGGGTCGAGCCCCTCGGCGGCGCAGGCCGCCACGGTCGCCGCCCGCCGCACGGCGAGGAGCGGGCGCAGCCACGTGGGGCCGGTGGCATCCTGTCGCTCGGGTGCCATGCCCGCCAGGCTCGTGGCCCCGGCTCCGCGCGCGAGGCCGAGGAGCACCGACTCGGCCTGGTCGTCGAGGGTGTGGCCGAGGAGCACCGCGCGCGCGCCCGCCTCCGCCGCCGCGCGCGAGAGACCGGCGTAGCGCGCGGTCCGCGCGTCCGCCTCGGGACCGTCGGCCGACCCGACCTCGACCGCGACGACTCGGGCCTCGAGCCCGAGAGCGCGCGCCTTCTGCGCGGCGGCCGCCGCGACGGCATCCGATCCGTCCTGCAATCCGTGGTCGATGACGACCGCCTGGGCCCGGATGCCGGCGCGCGGCGCCTCGAAGGCGGTCGCGGCCGCGAGAGCCAGTGAGTCCGGTCCGCCCGAGAGCGCGACGACGACGGACCCGTCGATCCGGGCGAGGGCGGCGCGCACGGCGCGGCGCACCTCGGCGACGGAGGGGTCGAGTCCGGGGCGGTGATCCATGCCTCCACGCTAGCGGCGCCCCGACTCCGGCCCGGGGCGGCTCCCGACTAGGCTGGGCGCGGAAATCCACAGATCTAAGGAGCACGAGTATGGGCGCTTACGACGCCGTCATCGAGATTCCCCGCGGCAGCCGCGTGAAGTACGAAGTCGACCACGGCACCGGCCGCGTCTACCTCGACCGCATCCTCTACACGGTGTTCGGCTACCCGGCCAACTACGGTTTCTTCGAGAACACGCTCGGCGAAGACGGCGACCCGCTCGACGTGCTCGTGCTGCTCGACCGCGAGCTGCACCCCGGCATCCTCGCGAAGGTGCGCCCCGTCGGCGTGCTGAAGATGAGCGACGAGGCCGGCGGCGACGACAAGGTCGTGGCCGTGCTTGCGAAGGACCCGCGCTGGGACCACATCCAGGATGTCGCCGACATCGACGAGTGGACGAAGAAGGAGATCACGCACTTCTTCGAGCACTACAAGGACCTGGAGCCCAACAAGTGGGTGAAGGTCGACGAGTGGGCGGATGCCGCCGAGGCCGAGCGCCTGGTGAGCGAGGCGTTCACGCGTTTCGACGAGCACGACGCGCAGACCAAGACGCAGGGTTCGGGCGAGGCTCCCAACACGCTCTGATCCGTCACGGATACGAAAGAACCCCCGGTCGCAGGACCGGGGGTTCTTTCGTATCCGACGAAGAGTGTCAGACGTCGATTCCGCGCCAGCGCAGCCAAGGCGCCGGGTCGGTCGTGCCGCCCCACGGCGGGTAGACCTCGAAGTGGAGGTGGCAACCGAACGAGTTGCCGGTCTGGCCCGCGGCCGCGATCTGCTGACCCGACGAGACCCACTGGCCGTACGAGACGTAGATACCGCCGTCGACGATGTGGGCGTAGCCCGTACCGGAACCGTCGGGGTGCTCGATGCGGATGTAGTTGCCGTAACCGCCGTTGTACCCGGCGTACGTCACGCGGCCGTCGAAGGCGGCGTAGATCGGCGACCAGCATCCGGCGCCGAAGTCGAGGCCGAGGTGCCACGAGCTCGCGCAGTAGCTGCCGTTGCACTGGCTCGAGCGCGGGCCGTAGCCCGAGGTCGTGCCGGCCCACGACGGACGTGACCAGCCGCCGGGGCCACCACCACCGCCGCTGTTACCCCCGCCGCCGCTGTCGCCGCCACCGCCGCTGTCGCCACCGCCGCCGCTGTTGTTGTTGGCGTTGTCGCGCGCTTCCTGCTCGCGACGCTCGCGCTCGGCTCGGTCGCGTGCTTCGGCCTCTTCGCGGGCCTTGCGCTCGCGCTCTTCGCGGGCCTTGCGCTCCGCCTCGACACCCGCCTGGTAGTCGGCGACGGTCTTCGCGGTCGTGTCCTGGAGAGCCGCCAGCTGGGCTTCGAGGGTCGCCTGGTTGGCCTGCTGCGCGGCGAGAGCGTCCTGCGCGGCCGCGGCGGCCTGCTGGGCGGCGACCATCTTCTCTTCGGCGATCTTCTGCAGACGATCGCGCTCGGCGCGTGCGTCGTTCGCCTGGTTGCTGAGGTTCTTCGCGTTGTCGCGAGCCGTCACCGCTGCGGCGTAGACCGCGCGGTTGCGGTCGACGAGCTTATCCATCGTGCCGAGCTTGGCGAGCAGATCGTCCGCCGTCGCGGCCGAACCGGAGAAGAACAGGTCGAGCGAGGTGTCGTCGCCGCCGGCGCGGTAGAGCTGCGCGGCGACCTTGCCGGCCTTCGTCGCGGCATCCGTGGCCTTCTGCGCTTCGGCGTCGGCCTGCGACTGGATCTGCTGAGCCCGGTAGTCGGCGTCGAAGTACGCCTGCTGCGCCGTGTAGTACTCGTCGGAACGGGCGACGACCTCGGCCTGCGTGCGCGCGACCTCGGACTGCAGCTGCTGGATGAGGCCCTGGATCCGCGTGATCTCCGCGGCCTTTGCGGCCTCGTTCGCGCGGGCTGCTTCGACGTCGTCCCACGAGGGGTAGTCGGCGGCGTAGGCGGGCGATCCGAACGACGGCACGGTCGCGCCGAAGGCCCCGACCGCGACGGCCCCGAGGGCACCGAGCTTCAGCGCGCTCCGTCGGTCGAGTGACGGCCACAGGCGGCGCCTCTCATTCGCAGAGGGCGCGCAACCGCAGTCGTCTTGATCTTCGGGGCGCTCGAGCGTCACGGGAATACCTTCTCTCACCGGTTCGCAACTCGGAACACAGTAGCAACACGAGTCACAGGAGCAACAGAGCGAGTTCCCGCCGTTGCGCCTCATTGTCGGCCCCGTCGAGCCCCCTGACGCGGACGCCACGCCCTCGATTGGCAATCTCGCGAATCATGAAGTAGGCTCGGTCGTCGGCAAGCGAGAGCGAAACCGCGAGGTTTCTCCCTCATCCGGCCCCATCGTTTAGCGGCCTAGGACGCCGCCCTTTCACGGCGGTAGCACGGGTTCGAATCCCGTTGGGGTCACTTTCCGAATGAACAACTAAATACGCATGGCCCTGTAGCGCAGTTGGTTAGCGTGCCGCCCTGTCACGGCGGAGGTCGCGGGTTCAAGTCCCGTCAGGGTCGCTCTGAGCGACGGGCCCTTTTCGGAGGGCCTTTCGTTTCGGTCGCGGCATCCATGGTGTCGCGAGGCTCTGTAGCTCAGTTGGTAGAGCGCACGACTGAAAATCGTGAGGTCACGGGATCGACGCCCGTCGGAGCCACTGGGACCCTCGTGTGGCTTCTACGCACGGGGGTTCTTCTGTTTCCGGATGCCGAAAGCCTGGCATCCGTGTCCCGTCAGGCCGCGATAGGCGCTCATCTGGCGCAATGTTGCGGCCGGGTTCGATTCAGGCTGAGCGAGCGTCGCCGGCCTTCCACCCGCTCTCTGCACCGAGAGAGCGTGCCTGTCAGCACAGTTGGCGGGTCAGAGTCCCCGGGGAACGACGCCATCCGCGATGATGAGCCGGTGACACATCCCGCCGCGGTGACGCTCGGACCGATCCCCGAGGTCGGTTCATTCCAACGACGCCGCGTGCGATTGACCGCGGTCGCCATCGCCGCCATGGCCACGGTCAGCTCGGCGCTGGTCGTGTGGTCGGCGGCAACCCATGGCGTCGCCGTCACCTTCGGCGGCGACACTCCCGTACGACTGCCGATCGGCGCCCTTGCGGCCGCCGTGATCCTGAGCCCGATCGTCTGGTCGGCCATCTTTCGCTCCTCCCGCTTCGGGATGACCCTCACGGAGGACGCTCTGGTCGTCGAGTCGTGGTCGCGCCGACTCACCTTCGATCGCTCGGCCATCTCTGCCGCCGAGCCCCTCCCCGGTGTCATGCGGCTGCGAGACGGGTACTTCTCCGGGCGCGGGAGCAATGACCAGGCCTTTGTGGTGTGGCTCTGGCCGAAGAATCCGGAACAGACCGAGATTCCGCTCGGCGTGACGACCGGCTCCTGGCGGGCGACGTCGATCGCGGCGCAGCGCATCAACGCCTGGCTCGGCGTCGAAATCGACTTCGACGAGGCGAGAGCCGACGCACTGCTCGACGAGGAGTGACAGCCGACCCCAGCTGTCAGTCGACGTCGGGTGGGCTTCCCCACGCGTCGAGACGCGCTACACTTTGTTGACTTTTAGCAAACACCTGGCGCCCGACCGAGCCTCCCCGAGCCGTCCGCCAGGCCTTCTCTCGAAGAGGCCCCGATGTCAGACATCACTCGCACCCGGCGTGCGCATACCGCGGCGACCGACACGGTCATGACCCACCGCATGATCATGTTCGTGATCTTCGGCCTCATGGCCGGCATGTTCCTCTCCGCCCTCGACCAGACGGTCGTCGGAACCTCGATCCGCACGATCGGCGACGACCTCCAGGGCCTGAGCCTGCAGGCGTGGGTCACCACGGCCTACCTGATCGTGTCGACCATCTCGACGCCGATCTACGGCAAGCTCTCCGACATCTTCGGCCGGCGCCCGCTCTTCCTCATCGCGATCCTCATCTTCATCATCGGGTCGGTGCTCGCGAGCTTCTCGACCTCGATGGTCGAGCTCGCCGCGTTCCGCGCGATCCAGGGTCTCGGCGCCGGTGGCCTCATGTCGATGCCGCTCGCGATCATGGGCGACATCCTCGCTCCGCGCGAGCGCGCGAAGTACCAGGGGTACTTCCTCGCCGTCTTCGGCATCTCGAGCGTCATCGGCCCCCTCGTCGGCGGTGTGTTCGCGGGCGCGAGCGAGATCCTGTTCATCACCGGCTGGCGCTGGGTGTTCCTCATCAACGTGCCGATCGGCATCGTCGCTCTCGCGATCGTGTGGCGCTTCCTCCACATCCCGAAGCAGCCGCGCCACTCCGTGCGCATCGACTGGTGGGGCGCCACGACGGTCATCGTCGCTCTCGTCCCCCTCCTCCTCGTCGCCGAGCAGGGTCGCGAGTGGGGCTGGGGCTCGCCGATCGCCCTCGCCTGCTACATCGTCGGGGCCCTCGGCATCCTGGCCTTCGTCATCGCCGAGACCTACATGAAGGACGACGCGCTCATCCCGCTGAAGCTCTTCCGCTCGTCGACCTTCTCGATGGCCACGGTCATCGGCGTGCTCGTCGGCTTCGGCATGTTCGGCGCGATGCTGACCCTGCCGCTGTACCTGCAGCTCGTGCTGGGCTCGACGCCGACGCAGAGCGGTTTCGAGATGCTGCCGATGATCCTCGGCCTCATGATCGCGTCGATCGTGAGCGGCCAGCTCATCGCCCGCACCGGCCGTTATCGCATGTTCCCGATCCTCGGCACGCTGCTGATGTCGGTCGGCTTCTTCCTGCTGACGTTCCTCAAGTACGACACCCCGTACTGGCAGGTCGCGCTGTCGATGCTCGTCATCGGCCTGGGCCTCGGCCAGCTGATGCAGACGCTGACGATCGCGAGCCAGAACTCCGTGGGCCTGCGCGACATGGGCGTGGCGACCAGCGGGTCGACGTTCTTCCGCCAGATCGGCGGCACGCTCGGCACGGCCGTGCTGCTGTCGCTGCTGTTCACGCTCATGCCGTCGAACATCATCGGCTCGTTCAGCGACCGCACGACCCTCACTGACGCGCTCGACGCGGCGTTCGATCCCACGGTCTCGTCGGCCCCGGCCAACGCGCAGATCATGAACGCGATCTACACCCCGATCGTCACGAAGACCTCGGATGCCGTCACGCAGCAGGTCCAGCAGGGCGTGCAGCAGGCGACGGATGCCGCGACCCAGGCGGTCGCGCAGCAGGTCGCCGCGGGGCAGATCCCGGCGGCAGCACAGGCGCAGGCGACCCAGGCCGCCGTGTCGCAAGCCATCGCCGCCGCGACGACGAAGATCCAGGAGCAGGTGCCCGTCGCGCGGGTGGCCGCCGACGGGACGGTGTCGCTCGACTTCTCGGATGCCGGGCAGCGCGCCGCCTTCGTCGACACCGTCGCCACGACCCTTGAGGACCAGTTCTCGGCGGGCGACGAGAACACCTCGATCGGCGACTCCACCCTCGATGACACGTCGTTCCTCGTCGGGGCGGACGCGCGTCTCACCAAGCCGTTCCTGGTCGGGTTCAACTCCTCGGCCGTGACGGTCTACTGGGTGGCGATGTCGGTCGTGCTGCTCGCCTTCGTCCTGTCGCTGTTCTTCCGCACGCCGCCGCTGCGCTCGAAGTCGGCGCTGCAGGAGGCCGCGGACGAGCGTCGCGGCCGCGACGACGAAGAGAAGCGCGCCGAAGAATCCGCCGCGCAGACCGGTGCGCTGATCGCGCCGTAAGCGCAGCGCACACACCGAAGGGCGAGGTCGTCGCGGAGACGTCTCGCCCTTCGGTGTTCTCGGGCCGTTAGGCGCGCTCGCGCGCCCGGAGATCCTTCCGCAGGATCTTGCCCGATGCCGACTTCGGGATCGCCTCGATGAACTCGACGCGGCGCACCTTCTTGTGCGGGGCGACCTCGGCGGCCACGAACGCCATCACCTCGTCGGCCGTCAGCCCCGAGTCCGGCGCGGCGACGACGAACGCCTTGGGGATCTCCTGCTTGTCGTCGTCGTCCACGCCGATGACGGCGGCATCCATGATCCTCGGATGCGACAGCAGCAGAGCCTCGAGCTCGGCCGGGGCGATCTGATAGCCCTTGTACTTGATCAGCTCCTTCAGCCGATCGACGATCGAGAAGTACCCGCTGACGTGGTGCACGCCGATGTCGCCGGTGTGGAGGAAACCGTCGGCATCCAGGGTCTCCGCCGTCGCGTCGGGGCGGTTCAGGTAGCCGAGCATGACGTTCGGGCCGCGGACCCAGATCTCGCCCGGCGCGGTGAGACCGTCGTCGCCGTGCGCCTCGATCTCGGCACCCGTTTCGGGGTCGATCAGCTTCGCGTCGGTGTTCGGGATGAGCACCCCCACCGAGCTCGCGGGCATGTCGACGCGGTCCTCGGGGACGGCGTGCGACACCGGGCTGAGCTCGCTCATGCCGTATCCCTGCAGGATGCGGGCGCTCATGCGGCGGGCGGCGGCCTCGGCCGTCTCGCCGTCGAGAGGGGCAGCCCCCGAGAAGACGGTGCGGACGGACGAGGTGTCGAAGTCATCGACCACCGGGTGCTTGGCGAGGGCGACCGCGATCGGCGGGGCGATGAAGAGGAACGTGCAGCGATACTCCTGGATGTTCCGGAGGAACTCGACGAGGTCGAACCGCGGCATCGTCACGAGGCTCGCCCGCTGACGCAGCGCAAGATTGAGCAGCACCGTCATGCCGTAGATGTGGAAGAACGGCAGGACCGCGAGCACGCGGTCGTCTCGCTGCAGCTCGATGACGACCCGACACTGGTGGACGTTCGCGACGAGGTTGCGGTGCGTCAGCATGACGCCCTTCGGGTTCCCCGTCGTGCCCGACGAGTACGGCAGCACCGCCACGTGCGTCGAGGGGTCGAAGGCGACGTCGGGCGGGGTGCGCCCCTCCGCGAGCATGCTCCGCAGGTCGGGGTGCCCCTCGGCTCCGTCGAGCACGATCACCCGGTCGTCGGGGATGCCCGCCGCCCGCGCGGCCTCGGCCGCGGGCCCGAGCAGCGGCGACACCGTCACGAGCCAGGTGGCCGCGGCATCCTGGATCTGGTTCTCGATCTCGTGCGCCGTGTAGAGGGAGTTGATCGTCGTGACGATCGCGCCCAGCCGCAGGATGCCGTGGAACACCGTCGCGAACGCCGGAACGTTGGGGCAGAGCAGGGCCACCACGGTCTCGGTGTCGACACCGCGGGCGGCCAGCGCTCCCGCGAAGGCGTCGACCTGGGCGCGGAGCGAGCGGTACGTGGTCTCGGCTCCCGTCGCCGGGTCGATCAGGGCGACCCGATCGAGATCGGCCTCGACGAGCGAACCGAACAGGTCGTCGTAGATGCTCTCGTCGGGGATGTCGACGGGCGGGTACGGGCTCTGGAACACGGGCTTCTCCTTCGAAACCGGGCGGCGTGCGCCCATCCTGGCACCGACGAGACGCGGTGTCACGGATGCCGATACCGAGAATCGCCCTAGGACGTGAGCAGGCGGATGGCCACCCCGCCCGCGGCGCCGATGATCACCACCGCCCACGCGGGCACGCGGAACCGCGTGAGCAACACGAATCCGAGCAGTGCCAGCAGGAACGGCGCGGGCCCGGTCACCGCGGTCGTGAACACCGGCGTGTAGAGAGCCGCGCCCAGGATGCCGACGACCGCGGCGTTCGCCCCGCGCATCGCCGAGCGGACGAGCGGCCTCTCACGCACGGCGTCCCAGAACGGCAGCACTCCCACCAGCACGAGGAAGCCGGGAAGGAAGATGGCCGCCAGCGCGATCGCGGCACCCGCGATCCCGCCCGGGCCGACGGTGCTCACCGCACCGAGGAACGCGGCGAAGGTGAAGAGGGGGCCGGGCACGGCCTGCGCAGCCCCGTAACCGGCGAGGAACGTCTCGGGCGAGACCCACCCCGTCTGCACGACCTCCGCCTGCAGCAGCGGGAGCACGACGTGACCGCCGCCGAAGACGAGGGCACCGGAGCGGAAGAAGGCGTCGGCGAGAGCGAGAGCGCCCGAGCCGCTGACGGCGGCGAGCGCGGGGAGGCCGATCAGTCCCACGCCCGCGAGCACGAGGCATCCGATCGCGATCCCCCGGGGCACCCCGAACGGGGGCAGCGGTGCGGATGCGGCCTCGGTCACACCCCGCAGCAGCACCAGACCGGCGGCCACGCCGACGGCGAGTGCCCCCAACTGACCGACCGCTCCCGGGGCGAGCAGGGCGAGCGCCGCCGCCGCGACGGCGATACCCGCGCGGGTCGCATCGGGGGTGAGGGTTCGCGCCATCCCCCACACGGCCTGCGCGACGATCGCGACGGCGATGATCGTGAGCCCCTCGAGCACTCCGGCGCCGACGGTGCCGCCGAAGAGCGCGGCCCCGCCGGCGAACGCGACGAGGAGCACCGCTGAGGGGAGCGTGAACGCGAGGAAAGCCGCGATCGCGCCGAGGAACCCCGCGCGCTGCAGCCCCATCGCGAAGCCGACCTGACTCGACGCCGGCCCCGGGAGGAACTGGCACAGCGCGACGAGATCGGCGTAGGCGCGATCGTCCATCCATCTGCGGCGGACGACGAGATCGTCACGGAAGTACCCGAGATGCGCGACCGGGCCGCCGAACGAGGTCAGGCCCAGGCGGAGGAACGCCCGGAAAACCTCCCACGGGCTCCCGGTTCTGTTCATCGGTCCGTCCTATCGACCCCGGGAGAACAGCAGGTGAACCGTCAGCAGGTGACTATCAGCGGAGCGGCTCGGCGAGCAGCGCGTCGACGAGCCGCAGCGTGGCGGTCGTTTGCTCCTGGTCCGCGCGGATGTCGGCGCCGCCGATCGCGTCGCGGAAGCGTTCGACCTCGCCGACCATGACGTTCTCGTGAGCCTCGACGCGGACGACCTCGACGTCTCCCCCGCGCGGCGTCACCTCGAGGACCCGCGGGGCGTCGATCGCGTCGATCCGCAGCGAGGCGTCCTCGCCCTGGATCTCGCTCGGCAGGGCGGTGTCGGTGATCTTCGACCAGGCGATATCGGCGACGAATCCGTCGTAGGCGGCCAGGGCGCTCCCGAGCCCATCGGTCCCCGAGGCGATGCCGATCCGGACGCCCTGTACCGCCCGCGGAACGCCGAAGAGCTGGACGAGCGCGTGCAGGGGGTACACACCGAGGTCGCGCAGCGCGCTGCCACCGAGGGCCGGGTCGAAGATGTTCGTCTGCTCGCCCGCGAGCACATGGTCGTAGCGCGCGGAGCGCTTCTCGTAACGCAGCGAGACCCGGCGCACCGTCCCGAGCCGCGGCAGCAGATCCGCGACCGCGGCAAGACCCGGGTCGTAGGCGCTCCGCATCGCCTCCAACAGCACCACACCGCGAGCGGCGGCACGCCCGACCAGTTCTTCCCACTGCGGCGCGGTGAGCGTCGCCGGCTTCTCGACGAGCACCGGGATGCCGGCATCCAGAACCGTCTGCGCTTGAGCGACGTGCGCGGAGTTCGGGCTCGCGAGGTACACCGCGTCGACGTCGCCGGCGTCGAGGAGACCCTCGAGCCCGAGCGCGATCCCGGGGGCACCGATCTTCTCGGCGAAGGCGCGTGCGCGCTCCTCGTCGCGCGAGGCGACGCGACGTACCTCGACCCCGTCGACGACGCCGACGGCCTCGGCGAAGCGTTCGGAGATGCTGCTGGTACCGACGATGCCGATGCGGATCATTCCTCCATCATCGCCGTTCACCCCCGACCGATTCGGCAGGACCGTCCGGGGTGTGCGCAAAACGTCCCGCTAGGATCGCGTTGATCGCCGCCGATCGCACCCGACCCGAGGGATCATGACCACGACACGCGCCCAGCATCGTCGCCGCACCACGCGTCGTACGCGCCTTCGCCGAACCCTCGTCGCCACGACGGCGATCGTGCTGATCGCGGGCGGAGTGACCGCCTTCGCCCTGACCCGCGGAGCATCGACCCCCACCGCGGACGGCACGACCGCGCCCGCGGTCGAAGACACCCCGACGCCGACCCCCACGCCGAAGACGGCCTCGGAGCAGCTCCTCGCGACGACCACCGACCCGAAAGCGTGCGCGGTGTCGTTCGCGGGCGACGGGATCGCGCTCGCCCCGCAGCTCCAGACGCAGGACACGCTGTACACGGGCCTGCCCCTCCCCCAGGCCGACGGTCGCGTGTTCGCCGGCTGGTACGACTCCGCCGCGGATGCGGCCGCCATGACGCTTTCCGCCCGGGTCAACGGTTCCGACCTCGTCACGTGCACGGCGCAGGAGAAGACGCTGCACGCCGGCTGGACGACCCCTGACGCGAACGCGGCGGAGGATGCCAGCATCCCGATCCTGATGTACCACCAGTTCACGACGAAGCCCGAGGGCGAAGACAACTGGCTGCACCTCAACTACGCCTACATCGGTGACTTCGATGCGCAGATGGCCTACATCCAGGAGGGCGGTTTCTACCTGCCCACCTGGGACGAGCTCAGCGCCTTCATCGACGGCAAGGTGTTCCTGCCGAAGCACTCCGTGATCATCACCGACGACGACGCCGACAGCACATGGCTCGAACTCGCCGCCCCCGTCGTCGACAAGCGCAACCTGCTCACGACCTCGTTCGTCATCACCTCGGCCCGCACCGAACCCACGCCGAACCGCTTCGTGCTCCAGCGTTCGCACACGCACGACATGCACCGCGCGGGCGAGAACGGCAAGGGGCGGATGGTGAACGACGACGCCGACACGATCGCCGCCGACCTCGAGCAGTCCGCGACGATCCTCGGCGCGAAAGAGGTCGTCGCCTACCCGTTCGGGCACTACAACGACACGACCAAAGAGGGAGTGCGCAAAGCCGGCTTCGAGCTGGGGCGCACCATCGAGCACGGCTACGTGCGCATCGGCACCGACAAGCTCGCTCTTCCGGTCATCCGGATGAACTACGGGATGACCGTCGACGACCTGAAGGATGCCATCGGCTGATCGGGCGAGGGGCACACTCTACCGGGGACGAACAGGGGTGAACACCTGCTACCTCCCAGGTAACTGATCCACAATACCAAGTTGAGCACGCGTCGGCCGGTCTACGCTGTGTACTTCTGGCTTCCCTTCCGAAACGCGAGAGCCCATGATCCTTTCCGTCATCGTTCCGACCTTCAACGAAGGTCCGAACGTCGCCGAACTCGTTCGACGTACGGCGGCAGCGCTCCCGGGTCGTGACATCGAGATCATCTTCGTCGACGACTCCACCGACGACACCCCCGAGATCATCCGCGGTGTCGCACAGAACGCTCCGGTCCCGGTCCGCCTGATCCACCGCGACGCACCGCAGGGCGGGCTCGGCGGGGCGGTCGTCGAAGGCATCAAGGCCGCGGCATCCGATTTCTGCGTCGTCATGGACGGCGACCTGCAGCACCCGCCGGAGGTCATCGCCGATCTGCTCGCGCGCGCCGAGATGGGCGACGCCGAGGTGGTCGTCGCCTCGCGCTACGTCGACGGTGGTACCTCCGACGGCCTCGCGAACGCCGTGCGCACGATGGTCTCGCGTGCGTCGACGATGCTCACCAAGGCGATGTTCCCGAAGAAGCTGCACAACTGCTCCGACCCGATGACGGGCTTCTTCCTCATCGACCGTCGCTCGCTCGACATCGAGGAGCTGCGCCCGCGCGGCTTCAAGATCCTGCTCGAGATCCTCGCGCGCAAGCAGATGCGCGTCGCCGAGGTGCCGTTCGACTTCGCTCCCCGCTTCGCGGGCGAGAGCAAGGCCTCGTTCAGCCAGGGCATGCGCTTCCTGACGCAGCTCACCATGCTCCGATTCGGTCGCATGTCGGCCTTCGCCGTCGTCGGCGGCCTGGGCGCCGTGGCGAACCTGGCGATCATGTGGGGACTGCAGACCTTCGGCGTGCAATACCTCGTCGCCGCGGTCATCGCGAGCGTGCTGACCATCATCGCCAACTTCATCGCGCTCGAGTACCTCGTCTTCGCCGACATGCGCGAGGAGTCGGGGCTCATGCGGCACCGCTTCATCAAGTCGTTCACGTTCAACGGCATCGAGGCGATCGTGCGCATCCCGGTCATCTGGCTACTCGTCAACGAGGCGCACATCCAGAGCGTGCTCGCGGCGGCACTCACGCTCATCGCGGCGTTCATCATCCGCTTCGTGTTCCACGCCCTCGTCGTGTACGCACCGAAGAAGGCTCAGGCGGCGCCTGCCGTGGCCGCGGTGCGCGAACCCCTCGAGGACGAACTCGCGGCCTGACCCGCCGGCCGCCTGCGGACCTACTCTCCGGCGTACCCTGGAGACATGTCCTCTGACGCTCCCATCCGCATGTTCGGTGCCGACTGGTGCCGCGATTGCATCCGCACGAAGAAGCAGCTCGACGACCTCGGCATTGCGTACGAGTACGTCGACCTGGTCGCCGACCCCGCCGCCGCCGACGTGGCGAAGGAGATCTCGGGCCGCACCAGCATCCCCGTCGTGGTGTACCCCGACTCGAGCCACCACGTCGAGCCCAGCAACGCCGACGTCGAGGCGAAGCTGCGCGAACTGTCGCTGATCTGACCCCCTGTCGCCTGACCCCGTGTCGACCGACCTGACGGCCGCCTTCGCAGCGGAGGCAACGGCTCTCGACGCCGCCGATCCGCTCGCACACCATCGCGACGCGTTCGTCGGCGCCGATACATCGCTGGTCTACTTCGACGGCAATTCCCTCGGTCGCCCTCCGCGGGCGACCGGGGAACGCCTCGCCCGATTCGTCGAAGACGAGTGGGGCGGCCGCCTGATCCGCGGCTGGGACGAGTCCTGGATGCAGTTGCCGTTCGAGATCGGCGACCGCATCGGCGCCGTCGCGCTGGGCGCCGCGGCGGGGCAGACCGTCATCGGCGACTCGACGACGGTGCTCCTCTACAAGCTCCTGCGCGCCGCCCTCGACGAGCGCATGGCCGCGGATCCGGATCGCGTCGAGATCGTCGTCGGGCGCGACGACTTCCCGACCGATCGGTACCTGGTCGAGGGCATCGCCGCCGAACGCGGGGCGCGCGTCGTGTGGGTCGAGGTCGACACGTCGCGCGGCGTCGAGCCGGCACTCCTCCGCGCGGTCGTGGGTCCTCACACGGCGGTGGTGCTCCTCAGCCACGTCTCGTACCGCTCCGGGTTCCTCGCCGACGGGGCCGAGTTGACGCGCATCGCCCAGGACGCCGGAGCCCTCGTGCTCTGGGACCTGTGCCACTCCGCGGGTTCGGTGCCGGTCGAACTCGACACGTGGGGCGCCGATCTCGCGGTCGGGTGCACCTACAAGTACCTCAACGGCGGACCCGGGTCCCCCGCCTTCGCCTACGTCGCCGCGCGCCACCACGACACCCTCACCCAGCCCGTGCAGGGGTGGATGGGCGCGGCCGACGTCTTCTCGATGGGCCCCGACTACCGGCCCGCGACGGGGATGCGCCGCTTCCTCTCGGGGACGCCGCCGATCCTCGGCATGATCGCGATGCAGGACACGCTCGACCTCCTCGAATCGGCCGGGATCGCCGCCGTGCGTGAGAAGTCCGTCGCGCTCACCGAGTTCGCCCTGCGCGTGAGCGATGGCATCCTGTCTCCCCTCGACGTGCGTGTCGCCTCACCTCGGGACGCGGCGGAGCGCGGGGGGCACGTGACGCTCTCGCACCCGGCGATGCGCGCGGTGACCGCCCGTCTGTGGACGCAGGACGTCCTGCCCGACTACCGCGACCCGGGGGGACTTCGCATCGGCCTGTCGCCGCTGTCGACGAGCTTCGCCGAGGTGCTCACGGGCCTCGAGGCGGTCGCCGAGGCGTTACGCGCCGAGGCCTGAGCCCGGCGCTTCCCGGCTCGGCGCGTCGCGTGTCGCCGCACCGTTGGACGTCGAGTGCCGCGGGTGGCGCGGCGGGAGCGTCAGCGCGCGTCGACGTGGTCGCGCAGAACGGAACCGGCGGCCGCGACCGCGCCCGCATCGCGCTGGTTCGCCGAGACCGCGACGACCAGGTTCGTGCGGCCGAGGGCGCGCGCGTGGTCACGCACGCCGTCGAGGTAGCGGTCGAGAATCCGGCCGTAGCCGCGCCCCGAGAGCACGAGCCGGTCGAGGTCGAGCACGTCGGCGAACGCGACCACTCCCCGGCTGAAAGCGGCCACCGCATCGTCGATCGCCCGAGCGGCGCGGGGGTCGGTGCCCGCCCGCGCGGCGATGCGATCGGCAGTCAGTCTGGTGCCGGCTTCGTCGTGGTACCTCTTCACGATCGCGTCGGTCGTGCCCACGACGGCGAGGCAGCCCCGTTGCCCACAGCGGCACAGGGGGCCGGCCGGATCGATGGGAAGATGCCGGATGTCACCCGCTCGACCGCGCGATCCGCGGACGAGACGCCCGTCGACGACGATCCCCGCACCGAGCTCCCCATCGAGGTGGATCACCGCCAGGGCGCGCGAGTCGGCCGCCGCACCCGTCCACACTTCACCGGCGGCGGAGAGGAGTGCGGCGCTCTCGAGCCGGACGTCCAGGCCCGTCGCCGCCTCCAGCGCGGAGCGGAGGGGGAACCCCTCCAACGTGGCGAGGCCGGGCGTATCGACGATCGCTCCCGCGTCGTCGTGCGGCCCGGGCACGGCGACGCACAGACCCTCGACGAGTCCGTCGCCCAGCGATGTCGCCGTGAGCAACTCGGTCACGGCCGAGGTCACGGAGGCGACGATGTCGTTCGGGTCGGCGTCCGCCGCGCCGGCCACGCCGATGCGGCCGACGACGGCACCCCAGAGGTTGGCCACGACGACCTGCACCGATTCAGGGCCGAGCTGCACCCCGAGGCCGTAGCGCGTCGTCGGGTTGACGTCGAGCAGCTCGCGTCGCTTCCCCCCGGTGGACTCGCTGTGACCCACCGACATGACGAGCCTCTGGTCGATCAGGTGGCGCACGGCGTTCGTCATCGTCGCGGGGGTCAGGCCCGTCGCGGCGGCGAGCTCGATGCGGCTGATCGGCCCGCGCGTACGGATGACGTCGAGCACCAGCGATGGCGTGGAGACGCCGGTCGTCTCTCCCGGCATACTTTCTCTCACCCGCTTAATTTAGTAGGTTGAATAACACCCGTGACCGTTCTGATACTACCGCCCACCCGGATCCGCGTGGGCGTGACGGCGGGCCTCTCCCGGAAGGAACACCGACGCTGATGTACCACCCCCTCGACGAAGGCTGGACCCTGACCCTCCTGCGCGGAGACCGCCCGGACGCCTACGCGGCCCTCGACGACGGCATCCCGGCGACCGTTCCCGGGGTCGTGCACACCGACCTCCTCGCCGCCGGCCTGATGGCCGATCCCTTCCCGGGTGCGCAGGAGGCCGAGCTCGCGTGGATCGGAGAATCGGACTGGCGTTACCGATCGACGTTCTCGTGGCACCCCACCCTCGATGACGCGCGCGTCGACCTCGTCGCCGAGGGACTCGACACCGTCGCGACCGTCCGCATCAACGACGTGGTCGTGCTCGAGACGGTGAATCAGCACCGCAGCTACCGCACCGACCTCGCCGCGGTGCTGCGCGAGGGGGAGAACAGCGTCGAGATCGACTTCCGCTCCCCCGTCCGGTACGCCCGTGAGCGCGAGGAGGTGCTCGGGGAACGCCCCCACTCGTACGCGCACCCGTTCAACACCATCCGCAAGAGCGCCTGCAACTTCGGCTGGGACTGGGGTCCCGACTTCGCCACCGCCGGCATCTGGCGGCCCCTCGGCCTGCAGGAGTGGGCGCACGTGCGCATCGCGGCGGTGCGCCCGGTGGTCGACATCGTCGACGGCATCCCGCACCTCACCGCGCATGTCGACCTCGAGTGGCAGGGCGACGACGAGGAGCCGGTCACGGTCGAGATCGAGGTCGCGGGAGCCTCCGCGCGAGTCGAGGCACGGCCGGGTCAGCCCGTCGTGATCGACCTCGATGTCCCGGATGCCGAGCCCTGGTGGCCGCGCGGCTACGGCGAGGCGAGGCTCTACGACCTCGCCGTGCGGGTGGGCGACGGTGTCGACGAGGCGACCCGCTGGTCGCGGGCGATCGGATTCCGCCGTGTCGAAGTCGACATCGCGCCCGACGAGCAGGGCAGCCCCTTCTCGGTGCGCATCAACGGCCGGGACGTCTATGTGCACGGGGCCAACTGGATTCCCGACGACGTCTTCGTCACCCGCATCACGCCCGAGAGCCTCGCGGCCTCGATCACGGATGCCACGGACGCGGGCCTCAACCTGCTGCGCGTGTGGGGCGGCGGCCTCTACGAGAGCGACGACTTCTACGACATCTGCGACCGCGAGGGCGTCCTCGTCTGGCAGGACTTCCTGCTCGCGTGCGCCGCGTACTCCGAGGATGCCGAGCTGTGGGACGAGTTCGAGGCGGAGGCGCGCGAGGCCGTCACGCGTCTGACGAGCCACCCGAGCCTCGTCATCTGGAACGGCGGCAACGAGAACATCTGGGGCTACGTCGATTGGAAATGGCGCTCTCGCTTGAACGGGCGCACGTGGGGTGAGGGCTACTATCGCGACCTCTTCCCCCGCATCGTCGCCGAGCTCGCACCGACGACCTTCTACTCGGACGGGAGCCCGTTCTCGTTCAGCTCGTACGTCCACCCCAACGACGACGCCCACGGAACGATGCACATCTGGGACGTCTGGAACACGCGCGACTACGACGGCTACCGCGCCTACCACCCCCGGTTCGTCTCGGAGTTCGGCTTCCAGGGCCCACCCGCGTTCTCAACGCTCGAGAGCGTCGTTCGCGACGAGCCCCGCAGCCCCTTCGGCCGCGAGATGCTCGCGCACCAGAAGGCGAACGAGGGCAATGACAAGCTCGAGCGGGGTCTGGGCGCGCACCTGCCGGCGCCCGGCGACTACGCCGACTGGCACTGGACGATGCAGCTGAACCAGGCCCGGGCGGTCTCCTTCGGCATCGAGTGGTTCCGCTCGCTGTCCCCCCTGAACCGCGGGTGGATCGTGTGGCAGCTCAACGACTGCTGGCCGGTCGTGTCGTGGGCCGCGGTCGACAGCCACCGTCACCGCAAGCCCCTCTGGTACGAGCTGCGACGCGTCTCTGCCCCGCGACTCCTGACGATCCAGCCCGTGCTCGACGGCGACGGCCTGCGCGTGACCCTCCACAACGACAGCGACGAGGCGATCACCGGCCGTGTCGAGCTGCGCCGCGAGGGCCTCGATGGCACCGTCCTGGCATCCCTCACTCTCGATCTCGAGGTGGCGGCGCGCTCGGCCTGGACGGCCCCGATCGACGCGTCGCTGGCCGTGGCCGGCGACCCGTCGCGCGAAGTCCTCGTCGCCGAGTCGTCCTCGGGAGAGCGCGGTCTGCACTACTTCGCGGAGGACACCGCCCTCGCCCTCGTCGACGCGACGGAGGTGCACGCGCGCGCCGTGGCGGACGGCTACGAGGTCACACTGACCGCGCAGACGCTGGTGAAGGATGCCACGCTCCTCGTGGACCTCGTCGATCCCGCCGCGCGCGTGGATTCGGGCATGGTGACCCTGACCGCCGGGGAACGACATGTCTTCCGGGTGAGCGGTCCCGCGGGGATCGACCCCGCGGCCTTCGCGCGCGCCGGCGTCCTGCGCAGTGCGAACGACCTGGTCGCCCGCGCGCTCGTGAGATAGGCGATACTGGCGACGATGATGGTCGAGCCCGCACCCCCCTCCGCTCTGCGGCGCTCCGTCGGCCTGGTGCTCCGGCGCCCCGTGCGTCAGCTCGGCGTCGAGGCCTTCTACAGCGACTTCATGAGCGGGCTCGAGGAGGTGCTCACCGAGCACCGTCGCCCCTTCGTCCTGCAGGTGGTGCCCGACCTCGACGAGGAGCTCGACGCGTATCAGCGCTGGGCGCAGTCGGGTCGGGTCGCGGGGGTCGTGCTGGTCGACATCCTCGAGCAGCACGACCCCCGGCTCGAGCTCGCCGACCGTCTCGGATTCGCGAGCGTCGCCCTCGCTCACCCCAACGACGCTCCCGACCACGCGGTCGTGTGGGTCGACGAAGAGGCGCCGATGCAGACCGCGGTCGACTATCTGCGAGAGCTCGGGCACACGCGAATCGGGCGCGTCTCGGGCCCGGACACTCTCGCGCACACGCGGCGGCGCACGGACGCGTTCGAGTCCGCCGCGGCTCGACTGGGGCTCGACGCGCGTATCGAGGTGGCCGACTTCAGCGGTGCCGGGGGTGTCGCGGCGGTGGACCGCTTGCTCGCGGCACCCGCCGCACCGACCGCCATCGTCTTCGACAACGACGTGATGGCCGCGGCTGCGGCGTCCGAGCTCGCCGGGCGCGGAGTGGACGTGCCCGGCGACCTGTCACTCCTGGCCTGGGACGACTCGGTGCTGTGCCGATCGACCGTGCCGCCGCTCAGCGCGATGGCCCGCGACGTCGCCGCTCTCGGCGAGCGGGCGGGAACGGCGATTCTGCAGGCACTCGGCCACGACGCCCACCCGGTGATGACCGCCCCTTCGCCCGAGCTGATCGTGCGGGCTTCGACGGCTCCCGCGCGCTGAAGCCGGAACGACGGACGGGCGGCACGGCATCCACTGCCGCACCGCCCGTCCGTCGTCGACGTCTTGATCGTCGTCCGGTCAGGACGCCTTGTAGGCCTCGTCCATGTTCTCCAGCACCGTCGCGCCGGAGATCTCTCCGTTGTAGAAACGCTGCATGTCGACGAGCAGGCCGTCCTGGACGGCCGTCGAGGGCCACACCTGGTCGGGGTAGTACTGCGTGGTGAGGCCCGCAGAACGCGCGGTCTCGACGGCCTCGAGCACCGGGCTGAGCTCGCGCTCGTCGGACGGGAGGGCGGGCATGCTCCCGGACACCTCGGCCCAGAGCTTCTGACCGGCCGGTGATGCCACGTAGGCGAGGAACTTCTGCGCGAGCTCGGGGTTCTTCGCCTTCGCGTTGATCGCGAAGGAGACGCCGACGCCGGTCGGGTAGTACTGCGCTCCGACCTCGTCGGTGGCCGGCAGCGGGGCCATCGAGAACGTCGCACCGTCCGCGGCGTACTGCTCGGCGGCCGAGATCGCTTGGCTGACCTGGACAGCGCCCAGGGCGTCGCCCTGGCCGAGCAGGGTCATCTGGGCGTCGTAGCTGGTGCCGTTGGGACCGGCGTTGAAGCACCCGGCATCCATCATCTGCTTCGTCTTGTCGAGCGCGTCGCTCCACGTGGAATCGGAGAAGGTGGCCGAGCCGTCGGCCTGCTCCTCGGAGAAGCCAGGGTTGGGGCCGTAGACCAGTGTCGCCGTCAGCGCGTAGGGGATGAGCTGCGTCGTCCATGCGTCCTTGTTGCCGAGGGCGTAGGCGACCTTGCCATTGGCCGCGGCTGTCTTGCACAGGTCGAGCACCTGCGTCCACGTCTGCGGAATCGAGGCGCCGACGGCCGCGAGCGCCTGATCGTTGTAGAGCGCACCGATCGCACCCAGGTTCGACGGGAGCGCGTAGAGCTTGTCGTCCAGGCTGCTGACGTACCGGACGTTGTCGGGGACATCGGCGGCCCAGGGCTGGTCATCCAGTTCTGCGACGAGGCCGTCGGTGGCGACCTTCCAGGTCGCCATGGTGCCCCCACCTCCGGCCCAGACCTTGAACACGTCGGGTGCCGTTCCTCCGGACAGGCGCGTGCGCAGCTGCTGGATGTAGGAGGCGTCCGACTCGATGAACTCCGCCTTGACCGAGACGCCGGGGTTGGCGGCTTCGAACCCGTCGATGAGTTTCTGCGTCGTCTCCTCGCTGCCCGATGCGAAGGTGAGGACGTTCGCGTCCTCGGCGCCTCCACCCACGGCGGTCGAGCACCCGCTCAACACGAGAGCGGTGGCGCCCGCGAGGGCGGCGACGGCGAGAGCACTGCGGTGTGTTTTCATGTCATCTCCTTGATGCGCCGGGGATGGAAGCCCCGGATCTGCGCGTCGGCTCAGCCTTTGAGCCCGCCCGCGAAGCCTTTGATGATGTATTTCTGGAGCGCGAAGTAGAGCACCAGCACGGGGATCGTGGTGATGACCAGCCCCGCGAACACCAGGGGCCACTGCGCGACGTACTGCCCGACGAAGTTGTAGATCGCCACGGGAGCGGTGGTGTTGCCGCTGCCGGAGAGGTACAGCAGCGGGTTGAAGAACTCGTTCCAGACCGACACCGAGTTCAAGATCACGACCGTGCCGGTGACCGCTCGCAGCATCGGGAACACCACGCTCACGAAGGCACGCACGGGTCCGCAGCCGTCCAGCAGCGCGGCCTCTTCGTAGTCGCGCGGCATCTCCCGCAGGAACGTCGTGTACAGGAAGATCGAGAACGGCAACTGGCCGCCGATGTTGATGAGGATGAGCGCGGGCAGACCGCCCAGCAGACCGAGGTCGCGCATCGTGGTGTACAGGGGCAGCAGCGCGAGCTGACCGGGCAGGAGCAGGCCCCCGAGGAAGCCGTAGAACGCGAACCGCGACCACCGTCGCCCCACCCGCGCGAGCGGGTAGGCGGCGAACGCCGAGATCACGGTGACGCCGAGCACGCTCGCCACCGACACGATCACGCTGTTGACGAGCGCCGGCCCCAGGGCGCCCTGCGTCCAGGCCTGGGCGAAGTTGTCGAACGTCGGCGGCCACGACGGCGAGAGGGCTCCGGCGCGCGACTCCGCGGGGCGGAACGCGACGTTCAGCAGGGCGGCGATGGGGATGAGGTAGACCAGCGCCACCGCGATCAGGACGGTCTCGCGCACTCCCGTGCGCCAGGTGTAACGATTCACGCGTCCGCCTTCCGAAGGGTGAGGCGGTACTGCACGCCCGCGAGCACCGCGATGAGCAGTGTCATGAGAACGGCGAGCGCGATCGATCCCGGGTAGTCGCCGGTGGTGAAGGCGCTCTTGTAGATGGTCGTGGAGAGGGTCTCGGTCGCGATGCCCGGCCCCCCGCCGGTCATGGCGACGACCTGGTCGAACTGTTTGAGGCCGCCGATGAGCGACAGCATCACGTTGATGACGACCGCACCGTTGAGCAGGGGCAGGATGACGCTGACGAACCGGCGCCACGGCCCCGCGCCGTCGATCGTCGCCGCCTCGAGGACCTCCTCCGGGATCGCCTGCAAACCGGCGAGGAAGATGACCATCGAGTATCCCGAGAACTGCCAGACGATCTCGGCGCTGACGGCCAGCAGAGCGGTCTGCGGGTCACCGAGCCAGTCGCGCTGCAGCGCCGAGAGACCGACCGCTCCGAGGAACTCGTTCAGCGCGCCCGACGGCGCGAGGAGGTAGCTCCAGATGTAGCCGGCCACGAGCGGGGTCAGCACGACCGGCGCGAAGAAGACGACTTTCAGGATGCCGCGGGTCTTGACGAGCGAGTTCAGTCCGAGGGCGAGCGCGAGACCGACGAGGTTCTGCACCACGGTGACGACGAACGCCAGGATGAGGGTGTTGGTCAGGGCGGTGAGACCGCGCCGACCTTCGAGGACGGCGACGAAGTTCTCGAGACCGACGAACGACCAGTCCGGCGAGACGCCGTTCCAGTCGGTGACCGAGAAGAACGCACCGGTGAGACTCGGCCAGACCACGATCAGCGCGTAGACGGCGAGCGCCGGGAGCAGGAACCACCAGGGTGCGCGGACCCCGATGCCACGTCCTCGAGTTCTCGGCGCGGAGGGCGTCGAGGCGGTCTGGCGCGTGGCAGGCGGTGCCGTCGTCACGGTCATCGGGATCGTCCCGTCATTGCGTCCTCCTCGAGCTCCCTTGCTGGGCCGGACCGACGTTAGCAACTGTGCGACACTAATTACAAGCCGTTAATAAAGGACATGAAAAAAGGACTGCCATGACGACGACGCGACGACGCGTGGTGATCAGCACCGACGCTGCGAACGAGGCCGACGATCAGTTCGCGATCGTCCACGCCCTCCTCTCCCCTGTTCTCGACATCGTCGGGATCGCCCCCGCCCATTTCGGCGCCCCGGGATCGATGCAGAAGAGCCGAGCCGAGGTCGACCGCCTGTTGGCCCTGCTGAACGACCCGGATGTGGTCGTCCGCGACGGTGGCGACCGCGCGCTCGACGACGAGACCACGGCCCGGCTGTCGGCGGCATCCGATCTCCTGCTCAGCGCGAGCCTCGAGGGTCCGCTGACCGTCTGCGTCCTCGGGCCGCTCACCGACGTCGCCTCAGCCCTGCTGATCGATCCCGAGTTCGCACGACGCGACGTCACGGTGATCTGGATCGGCGGACCCCCGTACGACGGCATCGAGGCGGTGTACGGACCGGAATACAACCTCAACAACGACATCGCGTCGGCCAATGTCGTCTTCGACTCCGAGATCGACCTCTGGCAGATCCCGATGCCGGTGTACACGCACGTCGGCGTCGGCCAGGCCGAGCTCGACCGTCGGGTGCGGCCGTGCGGCGAGATCGGTGCCTACCTCGCACAGACGGTGCAGGACTACAACGAGAGCAAGCCGGGATACGCGGCCGACTTCCGCTCGCTCGGCGACTCCCCCGCGATCGCCGTGGCCCTTAACCCGTTCGGAGCGGTCTGGCGTCGGCGCCCGCGCCCGCGATTCACGGCCGATGCGCTCATGACCGACGGGCCGGGCACGGGCCCCGACGTCCGGGTCTGCGAACAGGTCGACACGCGATACCTGCTCGAGGACTTCTTCGCGAAACTCTCCGCGCACGCCGGATCGGCGTGACGCTCACGGCCGATCCCGACGCCTCTCGTCGGAGGGTCTCGACACCCGGGGCTAGCCTCGAAAGGTGATCGATCCCCTCATCCTCGTCGTGGCCGGGGTCGTGGTCGTGGCCCTCGTGACGGTGATCGCCCCCAAGTTCAACGTGGCGGGGCCGCTCGTCCTCATGGCCCTGGGCCTCGGCGTGAGCCTGCTTCCGTTCTTCCCGCCGTTCTCGCTCGATCCCGAGGTCATCCTCGTCGGGGTCCTCCCACCGCTGCTGTACTCCGCGGCCGTGCAGCTTCCCGCCATCGAGTTCCGCCGCGACTTCGTCCCCATCGCGGGGCTGTCCGTGCTGCTGGTCGTGCTCAGTTCCGTCGTGCTCGGTCTGTTCTTCTGGGCCGTGATCCCCGGCCTGGGGCTCGCTCTCGGCATCGCGCTCGGGGCGATCCTGAGCCCCACGGATGCCGTGGCGACCTCGATCGCGAAACGGCTGGGCATCGCACCGCGCGTCGTGACGATGCTCGAGGGCGAGAGCCTGCTCAACGACGCCACCGCGCTGGTGCTGCTGCGCACCGCGGTGGCGGCCGTGGCATCCGGTTTCGCGTTCGGTGACGCGATCGCCAACTTCGCGTGGGGGGTGGTGCTGGCCCTCGTCATCGGCGCGGCGATCGGCTGGGTCAACCTGCGGGTGCGGGAACGCGTCACCAATTCGGCGGCGAACACCGCCCTGAGCTTCACGATTCCCTTCATCGCCTACCTGCCCACCGAGCACCTCGGCGGCTCGGGCCTGGTGGCGGCGGTCGTGGCGGGGATCGTGACCGGCCAGGGCGCGACCCGCCGTTTCACGCCGGAGCAGCGGATGAGTGATCGGCTCAACTGGCGCACCATCGAGCTGATCCTCGAGGGTGGCGTCTTCCTCGTCTTCGGCCTCGAGCTGAAAGACATCGTGCAGAGCAACCTGAGCGAGCACGAGGGCCTCTGGCACGGAACCTGGCTCGCCCTGTCAGCACTGGGGATCGCCCTGGTCGTGCGCGCCCTGTACGTGTCGGGGCTCATCTGGATCCAGGGTCGGCGCGGCCGGAACCTCGCGCGCCACCAGGGGCGCATCGACGAGGCGCGGGACCGCCTCGATCGGTTCGAGGAGTCGGTCCGCAACGACTCCGGCAGTCTGAGCCGGCGCGTCGACGATCCCGCCCGGACAGACCGTCGCATCGGGTGGATGCGGCTTCGCATCTCACGCACGATGGCCGACCTCGACTATTACCGCGACAGCCCCCTCGGGTGGCGACACGGCTCCATCATCGTGTGGGCGGGCATGCGCGGTGTCGTCACCCTCGCCGCCGCCCAGACACTGCCGCGCGAGGGGGTCGAAGACCGCCCCCTCCTGATCTTCGTGGCGTTCCTCGTCGCGCTCTTCAGTCTCGTCGTGCAGGGCCTGACCCTGCCGGCCGTCGTCCGCGCCGTAGGCCTCTCCGGCGACGGCGGCGAGGGGCCGACACGGGAAGAACAGCGCGCGCTCGACGCCGAACTGCGCGAGGCGTCGGCCGCAGCCCTGCAGGCGGGCAAGCTCCGACGACGCGACGGCGAAGCCTTCCCCGACGAGATCATCGAACGCGTCGGGGCACGCATCACGGAGCCGCCCGACGAGGATGTCTCGGGCCGTATGCGCGATCTGCTCGAGCTGCGCCTCGCTTCGATCGAAGCCATGCGACGGCGGCTCGCTCGCGTCGGGCGCGACGGCCGATACAGCACCGCGGCCCTGCGGCACGCTCTGGCCGAGCTCGACGCCGACCAGCTCAGCCTCGAGTTGCGATTGGACGACGGCGAGGAGGAGTGACGGAATATTCGCCAGGGCGCGGGGGCTTGTATTCATGCGCATGAAATCCGGGTGAGATCCGCGCGGACAGAATGCGGAAAGGAAATCCGATCATGAGCAGGTTCACCCACAAGGTCGCACTCATCACGGGCGCGGGGAGCGGTATCGGCGCCGAGATCGCGCGCGAGCTGGCAGCGGAGGGCGCGTCGGTGGTCGTCACCGATATCAACAAGGATGCCGCGGACGCTGTCGTCTCACAGATCCGCGACGCAGGAGGCACCGCCGAGGCATTCGCACAGAACACCGCCAAGTGGCAGGACTCCGAAGCCGCCGTGGAGTTCGCCAAGACGACCTACGGCGCGCTGCACCTGGCCGTGAACAATGCCGGTATCGGTGCCGCTGCGCAGAACATCGGAGAGTACGACATCGAAGCCTGGGACCGCGTGCGGTCCGTCGACCTGGACGGCGTCTTCTACGGTCTGCGATTCCAGCTCCCGGCGATCGTCGCGTCCGGTGGCGGAGCCGTGGTCAACATGTCCTCCGTTCTCGGATCGGTCGGCATCGCACAGAACGCGGCCTACGTCGCGAGCAAGCACGCGTTGGTCGGGCTGACGAAAGTCGCCGCTCTGGAGTACACCGCGCAGGGCGTGCGCACCAACGCGGTCGGGCCCGGCTTCATCGACACCCCCCTGGTGCGTTCGAGCCTGAGCGCCGAAGCCCTCAGCCACCTCGAGCAGGAACACGCGGCGGGGCGCCTCGGAACGGACGCCGAGGTCGCGGCGCTGACCCTGTTCCTCCTGAGCGATGCCGCGTCGTTCATCTCGGGCAGCTACCACCTGGTGGACGGCGGGTACTCCGCGCACTGACCGCGGCAGCCTCGATCCGTCCGCCGGGAAGCGCAACGGCGACATCCGGTGCGCCGCGTCGGCGAACGGATCGAGGCCGCGGTGCGGCACAATGGGAGCGGAGGTTTCCATGAGCGATCCGAGCACGACGACGACGTCACCCGCGGATGCCGCCGGGACCAGCCCCGTCCCCCTCGCACACGCGGCGGCCGAGTGCCCGAAGTGCTTCACGGAGCTGCAGAGCGACCGCGATTGGTGGCGTGCCCGTCCGGCTGGATCGCGCCTCGTGGGCTTGGTGGTGTCGCGACCGGGGATGCCGAGCGTCGTCCAGCAGCGCGACGACCTCACACGCTTCGGCGTTCCCATCGAAGGCTTCCGCCACCCGGCTCCCGAGACCCTCGAGGGATGGGCGGCGCGCCTGGACCGGTTCTTCAGCACGCTGACGCGCGGTGACGTGCTCGTCGTGACGAGCGCTCGCTCTCTCGGGGTGACGCGCGACGACGAGACGCGCGCGGTCGCCGAACTCCGTCAACGGGGCGTGATGGTGAAGGTCCTCTCGCACGGGGAGCGTCACCTGCACGATGCGACGCTGAGCACGCACGCCTGACGTCGTGGGCGTGTCTACGCCGTCGGTGTACGCCGTCAGCGTCTACGTCGGCGTGAGGGGAGGCCTTCTCGCATCGAACGCCTCACGCACGGAGGCGGTGTCGTACACGATGTGGAGGGTCTCGATGCGTCCGTCGGGCGCGAGCTCGGCGATGTCGACGACGGTGAACGGCGCCGGCGACCCGTCGGCGAGAACCCAGTCGAAACGGAACCAGAAGCTGATGACGGGCGCACCGTCGACGGCGCTCATGACGCGACGGAGCGTCAGCCGCGAGGACGCCGTGTCGGAGAACAGGTCCGGGTAGAACTCAGCGGCGGGACGCTCGCCGTAGAGCGGTGAGTGCACCCGCCCAGACGGAGTGAAAAGCGCCAACACCGCGTCGAGGTCGGATCGCTCGAGAGCAGCGAGGTATCGCTCGACGAGCGTCGACGGTGTCAGGGGCTGTGTCATGCCGGTGTCTCCTTCGTCGACGCCCGTGGGTGACGGTGGTCGGATCTCGTGATCACCTTCCCACGTAGCGGGCGAGGTGTTCGCCCGTGAGGGTGGAGCGTGCGGCGACGAGATCGGCGGGGGTGCCTTCGAAGACCACCCGTCCGCCGTCGTGGCCGGCCCCGGGTCCGAGATCGATGATCCAGTCGGCATGCGCCATGACCGCCTGGTGGTGCTCGATCACGACGACGGTGTTGCCGGCATCCACGAGTCGATCGAGCAGACCGAGCAGGTTGTCGACGTCGGCGAGGTGCAGGCCCGTCGTCGGCTCATCGAGGACGTAGACCGCCCCGGACTTCGCCATCGAGATGGCGAGCTTGAGTCGCTGCCGCTCGCCTCCGGAGAGCGTGTTCAGCGCCTGGCCGAGCGTGAGGTAACCGAGCCCCACGTCGACGAGTCGACCGAGGACCGCGACCGCGGGCCCGGTGGTGAGGAACTCGGATGCCTCGGACACCGACATCGCCAGTACCTCGGCGATGTTCTTGCCGTGGAGTGTGTACTCGAGCACCTCGTCGGAGAAGCCGCTCCCGCCGCACAGCTCGCAGTCGGTCTCGACGGTCGATTGGAAGCCGAGCTGGGTGACGATCACCCCGAGACCCTTGCAGGCGGCGCAGGCTCCCTCGGAGTTCGCGCTGAACAGGGCGGGCTTCACGCCGTTCGCCTTCGCGAAGGCGGCGCGGACCGCGTCGAGGATGCCCGTGTAGGTGGCCGGGCTGCTGCGACGCGAGCCCTTGATGGGTGTCTGGTCGACGACCACCACGTCGTCGAAAGCGGGGAGAGCGCCGTGGATGAGCGACGACTTGCCGGATCCGGCGACGCCCGTGACGACGGTGAGCACCCCGAGGGGGACGTCGACGTCGACATCGCGGAGGTTGTGCCGGGTCGCCCCGCGGATGGGGAGCGCGCCGGTGGCGGGGCGCACCGCGCTCTTGAGCTCGGCCCGATGATCGAGGAACCGGCCCGTGAGGGTGCCGGATGCGCGGAGGCCGTCGACATCGCCCTCGTACTGCACGGACCCGCCCTCTCGTCCGGCGCGGGGCCCGAGGTCGACGACGTGATCGGCGATGTCGATCACCTCGGGTTTGTGCTCCACGACGAGCACCGTGTTGCCCTTGTCACGCAGCTGCAGGAGGGTCTCGTTCATGCGTTGGATGTCGTGCGGGTGAAGACCCGCCGTGGGCTCGTCGAAGACGTAGGTGATGTCGGTGAGGCTCGAGCCGAGATGGCGGATCATCTTGGTGCGCTGCGCCTCACCGCCCGACAGCGTGCCACTCGCGCGGTCGAGCGAGAGGTATCCGAGCCCGATATGGACGAACGCGTCGAGGGTGTCGCGGAGCCCCTGCACGAGCGGAGCCACCGAGGGGTCGTCGATCGTACGTACCCAGGCGGCGAGGTCGGTGATCTGCATCGCGGCGGCATCCGCGATGTTCACCCCGCCGATGCGCGAGGACCGAGCGCCCTCGTTGAGTCGGGTTCCCCCGCACGCCGGGCAGGCGATGAAGGTGACGGCGCGATCGACGAACGCGCGGATGTGCGGCTGCAGGGCGTCGCGGTCTTTCTGCAGCATGCTCTTGGTGACCTTGGGAACGAGCCCCTCGTAGGTCATGTTGGTGTTCGCGATGCGCACCTTCGTCTGCTCTTTGTAGAGCAGGTCGTGGCGTTCTTCGGCGGTGAACTCGGAGACGGGTTTGTCGCCGTCGAAGAACCCCGACTCGCTGAAGACCCGGACCATCCACCCGTCGGCCGTGTATCCGGGGACGGTGATCGCTCCCTCGTTCAATGATTTCGTCTCGTCGAGGAGCTGCGAGATGTCGATGTCGCTCACCTGACCGAGACCCTCGCAGTCGGGGCACATCCCGCCCGTGATCTCGAACGAGCGCCGCTCCTTCTGCCCCTTTCGCGCCCCGGTCGCGATCGTGACGGCACCGGCGCCCGAGATCGAGGGGACGTTGAAGGAGAAGGCCTGAGAGGAACCGACGTGAGGCTGACCGAGCCGGCTGAACAGCACGCGCAGCATGGCGTGCACGTCGGTGGCCGTGCCGACCGTCGATCGGGCATTGGCGGCCATGCGCTCCTGGTCGACGCGGATCGTGGCGCTGAGGTTCTCGAGCGCATCGACGTCGGGGCGGGAGAGCTGCCCCATGAACTGCTGGACGAAGGTGGGGTACGTCTCGTTGATGAGCCGCTGCGACTCGGCGGCGATCGTGCCGAACACCAGCGACGACTTGCCCGAGCCGCTGACGCCGGTGAAGACCGTGAGCCGGCGCTTGGGAACGTCGAGGTCGACGTTCTGCAGGTTGTTCTCGCGGGCACCGCGCACGCGGATGACGTCGTGGGCGTCGGGCTCGGTCATGGGCGCCTCCTCGGGGTCGTCCCAGTGTGGCGGAGACGTCCGACATTCGCGACGGCGCCGCTCGCGCGGGCGGCTCGGCGTGGCGTCGCGCGGAGTCCCGGGGCCGCGGGGCCACGGGGCCACGGGGCCACGGGGCCACGGGGCCACGGGGCCACGGGGCCACGGGGCGTACCGTCGCGCGGAGACCGGGGCTCGCGGGGCGTACCGTCACGCGGAGTCCCGGGCGAAACGCCGAGACCGCGGCATCGGGAACCGGCGTGTCGCGGCTCAACTCCGCAGGACGGCACACCACACGCACGCCGGCACCCACGGCGACCCGGACGTCCCGTCACGCGGAGTCCCGGGGGCGCGGCGCGTACCGTCACGCGGAGTCCCGGGCGAAACGCCGAGACCGCGGCATCCGGAAACGGCGCGTCGCGGCTCAACTCCGCAGGACGGCACGGCACATGCACGCCGGGTCGGCGCGGCCGGGCCGATCGACGCCGCGCGGTGCCGCGACTCGCGGCGGAGACGACGGTGCCCCCGCGGACGAATCCGCGGGGGCACCGGAGAACAGACTCAGCCCTGGGCGCGACGGTTCGTGCGCGGGTTGCGGGCGCCGACGACCATGCCGGTCGTGGGAGTGCCGGATGCCGAACGACCGGCGCCCTGCGGACGACCGGCGGACGCACCGGTGCGCTGCGCACCCGCGCCGCCCTGACCGCGACCGGCGCCGGACCGCTGGCCGCCACGACCGCCCTGGGGAGCGCGACCCGCGGCCGGAGCGTCGGATGCCGCGGCACCCGCGCCACGACGACGACCGCCGCCGCCCTGACCACCGGAGCGACCGGCGGGCTGCTGACCCTCGCCGCGCGCCGCGCGCTTGCGCTGCGCGTTGGCGCCCTGCGAACGTCCGCCGCCCTGGGGCTGCGCGACGACCGGCTCGGGCTTGACGTACGGGGCGACCTCGCCGACGAGGGCGACGACCTCGGGCGAGGTCGAGGTGACCTGCTGCGGGGTGGCCGAGATCTTGGCCTTGCGGAGGATGTCGAGGGTGTCGCGACGCTGCTCGGGGAGCATGATCGTGACGACGTCGCCGGCCGAGCCCGCGCGGGCGGTGCGACCCGAGCGGTGCAGGTACGCCTTGTGCTCGACGGGCGGGTCGACGTGCACGACCAGCTCGACACCGTCGACGTGCACGCCGCGCGCGGCGACGTCGGTGGCGACGAGGACCTTCGCGCGGCCGTCGCCGAAGGCGGCGAGGTTGCGGTCGCGAGCGGGCTGCGAGAGGTTGCCGTGCAGGTCGACGGCGGGGATGCCCGAGGCGGTGAGCTGCTTCGCGAGCTTCTTCGCCTGGTGCTTCGTGCGCATGAAGAGGATGCGGCGTGCCGTGCCCGAGGCGAGGGTCTGCACGAGGTCCTTCTTGGCATCCGCGTCGACCGGGGCGAAGACGTGGTGGGTCATCGCGGCGACGTGCGAGTGGGCCTCGTCGACCGAGTGCAGCACCTCGTTGCGGAGGAACCGCTTGACCAGCTTGTCCACACCGTTGTCGAGCGTCGCCGAGAAGAGCAGACGCTGGCCATCGGCGGGCGTGCGAGCCAGCAGGCGCGTGACGCCGGGGAGGAAGCCGAGGTCGGCCATGTGGTCGGCCTCGTCGAGCACCGTGATCTCGATGTCGCCGAGGTTCGCGAAGCCCTGGCCGATGAGGTCCTCGAGGCGGCCGGGGCACGCGACCAGGATGTCGACGCCCGCGTTGAGCGCGTCGACCTGGCGCTTCTGGTTCACGCCGCCGTAGACGGTGGTCGTCACGAGTTGGTACGCCGCGGCGAGGGGCTTGATGACCTCGTCGATCTGGTTGGCGAGCTCACGCGTCGGGGCGAGCACGAGCGCGCGGGGCTTGCGGCCACGGCGGCGGTCGGTGTTCGTGGCGAGGCGCGCGACGAGCGGCAGCGAGAAGGCGAGGGTCTTGCCCGAGCCGGTCTTGCCACGGCCGAGCACGTCGCGCCCGGCGAGGGTGTCGGGCAGGGTGTCGGCCTGGATCGGGAAGGGCTCGTTCTTACCCTGGGCGGCGAGAACGTCGATGAGGGGGGCGGGCACGCCGAGGTCGGCGAAAGTCTGGGACGTCATGAATACTCCTGCCGCGGCGCACGCGCACACGGCGATTCGGGATGCCGCGATGCTGCGGCTGCAAGGGGCGAAGGCGCCGGGTGGCGCATCCGTTCGCCGTGAAGGTCAAAGGCCCGAGAGAAAGGGGCCGGTGCGTTCGACGACGCTGGGAGCGAAAGCTCCGTCAACCAGTCTAGCGGGTGAGCGCACATCTCCGTCGCCCGACGGATCCGCGGGACCGGCCCCTTCCCTAGCGTCGAGGCATGGACATCTCATCGATGATCATGGGCGCGTCGATCGCCTCCGTCGCCTGGATCGCCTTCGTGCCCTGGTCGAAGCTGCGCCGCCTCAAAGAGCTCGACGCGGAGAGGGAAGACGGGTCCGCCTGAGCGACCGCGGCGTCAGGCTGCCGCGCGCCAGCACCCCGCGACGTGGTCGTCGACCATGCCGGAGGACTGCATGAGGGCGTACATCGTGGTCGGACCGACGAAGCGGAAGCCGCGCCGACGCAGCTCTTTGCTCATCGCCGTCGACTCGGGCGTCACCGGCGGCACCTCGGCGAACGTCGCCGGTGGGGCGTGCTCCGCGGGGGCGAACGACCACAGCAGGGCGTCGAGCTCCCCCTCTGCCATCCCGGCCACGATCGTCGCGTTGCCGATCACGGCCTCGATCTTTCCGCGGTGCCGGATGATGCCGGCATCCTGAAGCAATCGCTCGACGTCGTCGGGGCCGAACGCGGCGACGACCGCCGGCTCGAAGCCGTGGAACACCTCGCGGAAGCGGGGGCGCTTGCGCAGGATCGTGATCCAGGACAGACCCGCCTGGAAGCCTTCGAGGCTCATCTTCTCGAACAGCGGGCGGTCGCCGCGCAGCTCGGTGCCCCACTCCTCATCGTGGTACCGGCGGTACTCGGGGTCGTCGCCGACCCAGCCGCATCGCGTGACGCCGTCGGGGCCGGTGAGGAGGTCGATCATGCCCACAGGCTACGGCGGGCCTCCGACACCGCGCCGCGCCCGACGGAACGACGGACGCCTCACAGCACCCGCGTCGGGAGAGCCTCCTCGACCACCCCGTCGCCGAAGCGATCGACGCGATGCACCGCGCCCCCGGGCAGCTCGGTGACGACGTCCACCGCGCGCGTTCCCTCGTACAGCACGCCGGTGCCCTCGTCGAGGCCGAACCCGCCCGGCAGCGCGCCCGACGCGACGGCCGCGTGCAGCGCGGGGCGCCGCTCGGGTTGCGAGTCGTAGTGCACTCCGAGTGAGCCGGGGATGAAGCCCAGGCCGTTCGTCACCGTGCGGATCTCGCCGAAGCCCGAGGTCGGACCGCCCTCGTGCCAGCACAGTGCGCCCGCCGAGGTCCCGGCCAGCAGTGTCCCGCGCTCCCACGCCCGGCGCAGCGCGACGTCGAGGCCGTGCGTCCGCCACACCGGCAGCAGGTTCGCGACGCTGCCGCCGCCCGCCCAGATGAGGTCGGCCGTGCCGACGACCTCGTCCAGATCGAGGGCCGTGCGTCCGAAGAGGCGCAGGTGCACGGCATCCACCCCCGCCGCCATCGCCGCGGCGAGCTCGCGCCCCTCGTCGACGCGCTGGTCTCCCCCGGCGGTGTTGACGAACACGACCCGCGGGCGCCCCTCGACCCCGGTGAGGTCGAGGGCGAAGCGCAGGAGGGGGCCGAAGCGCACGTCGCCCCACGACGCGTCGGCCCAGCCGCCGCAGGTCGCGAGGATGCGGGGCACGGTCACGACGTCACCGCCACGGCATCCGCGTTCCACGCCCGCACGCGCGGACGCGGCCAGGAGGCGCTGGCGAGGTCGTAGGCGATCACACGCTCCTCCCCCGCCTCGAGGCCGAAGGCATTGTCGTCGAGCCACGCACCGGGCGCGGTCGGGAAACCGTCGATGAGCACGATCGGCGCCGGAACCGCGCCGACATTGCGCACGCGCAGCACCCCGTCGGAGAAACGCGCCTCCAACCGTGTGCGGGGCTGTTCCTTGAGCGGCGCGGGGCCCGTGGCGTAGGGGGCGAGCAGTTCCTCGATCGGCCGGTCGGTCAGGCTGTCGAGCGGCTCGGCCTCGAGGGCCGCGACCTCCGCGCTCTTCGGCTGCGCGTTCAGCGCGTACCAGGCCGACGAGACGCGCTCGCCACGCGTGTCGCGAAGGTGCACCGCCAGCACGAGCACCTCGTCGGCAGGGACCTCGGCCTCGAGCGTGAACGCGAGGGCGTGGGAGTCGGCATCCAGGTCCACGGATGCCGCCCGCTCGGCGATCACGCCGAACCGGGCGTCGTACAGCCGGGCCGTCACCGCACCGACGAGGGCCTCGGGAGTGTCATTCGCGACGTGCACCTCGGCCGAGAACGTCTCGCCCGCGGCGAGCGCCGTCCGGTCGTACACCGCGAAGGCCGTCCGGGCGGCGCCGAACTGGCGCGCGCGGTAGTACGACAGCTTCGCGCGGCCGTAATAGTCGACGATCGCCCAGGAGGCGCCCGGGAAAACCTCGCCCACCTTGTAGAACCAGTAGGCCGCGGTGCGCTCCCCCGCGTGGGCGCGCAGGCGCTCCGAGGCGAAGCGCAGCGCATCGCCCTGCGCGAGCTGCGAGTACTCGACGAACGTCGCCCAGTCAGTGAGGGGACCGTAGTGCGCGTAGCGCGCCTGCTTGAACAGGTCGAAGAGCGAGAACTGCGCCTGGTGCTGCAGGATCGCGCCGTGCGCGGGAGGCGGCCACTGCTCCAGCAGGGCCGGATCGAGGAAGCGCGCCATGCTGTCGAGATCGCACTGGCTCGACAGCCCGTACTCCCCGAACACCGGCGGGACGTGCTCGGCGTACGCCTCGACGGGCTGACCCTCGTGGTACACGCCGTAGAAGTGCTCGCTTCCGCCCCACGGGTCGGTGCGGTGGAAGGGGCGCGTGGGGTCGTACTGCCGCACGCGCGTGCCGATCACCGTGAGCAGATCGTCGCCCGAGACGGTCTCGGGGTTCTCGTTGCCCCCGCCCCACATCACGAGTGACGGGTGGGTGCGCAGACGCCGGACGATGCGCGACGCCTGCTCATCGGCGACGGCGAGGGTGGCCCCCGTGGCGTCGAGTCCGAACGAGAGCGGGAACTCCTGGAGGACGAGGATGCCGCGACGATCGCACTCGTCGTAGAAGGCGTCGCTCTCGATCGTCCCGCCGCCCCAGGCGCGGAGCATCTGGAGGTTCGCGCGCACGCACAGGTCGAGGATGTGCCGGTCGACGTCGAACCCGCGTCGAGCCATCGGGTCGGTGAAGCACCAGTTCGCGCCCTTGAGGAAGAGCGGACGCCCGTTGACCACGAATCGCCAGTCGTAGACGTCGTCGCCCGATACCTCGGGCAGCGCACGCATCTCCACGGTGCGGATGCCGACCGTCGTCGAGCGCGAAGACCCGTCGATGCTTGCCTCGACGCGGTACAGCGGCTGCGCGCCGTAGCCGAGAGGCCACCACAGCCGGGCGTCCGGCACGTCGATCTCGACCGCGTGTCGGGACGTGCCCCGGGATGCCACGACCTCGGCCGTGATGTCGGCGACGACCGCGCCCTCGGGGTCGGTCACCCGCACGCGCGCGGGGACCGTGTCGGGGTCGCCGTGCGCGACGAGGTCCCACTGGACGCGCAGGCGCGCGGCACCCTCCGCGGCCTGGGCCGTCGAGACGAACAGGTCGTCGAGCTCGAGGTCGGGCACGCGTTCGAGGCGGACTCCGCGCCAGATCCCGATCGAGATGAGGTGACCGTAGTGCCACCCCCACCCCGGCGAGGGCTTGAGCACGCCGTGCCAGTCGCGCGGGGGCGCGTCGATGCGGACGACGATCTCGTCGGTGCCGTCGCCGCGCAGCAGGGCGGTCACGTCGATGTCGGGGCCGCCGTACATTCCGGTGTGCCGGGCGATCGGCTCGCCGTTGAGCCAGAAGGATGCCGCGTCGTCGACCCCGTCGAACGCGAGGCGCACCCGCTCCCCGTGCCACGCGGCCGGCACGTCGAAGCGCCGGGCGTACCACCACTGCTGCTCCTCGACGCGGGTGCGGCGGAAGTACCACGGCCACTCGCGCGGGACGCCGTGCTCGGTGAGTTCGGCGTGGGTGTGGTCGTGCAACAGCGGGTCGGGGATTTCTCCCGCCGCGGTGAGGGCGGCCTGGACCGTCCCCGGAACGGTCGCGCGGATCCACGACGAGCGGTCGGTGTCGGGGCGGTGCCAGCCCACGGGCGCGGGAGGGGCCTGTCCGCCGAACCACCGCTCGATCGCGAACTCGCGGCCGGCGGGAGCACCCGCGAGCAGCCATTCTCCGTCGAGCGAGATCGTCTCGCGCGTGGGCGGTGAGTCTTCTTTCGGCGCCGGTATCTCGGCATCCGGGGCTCTTCCGACTCCGTCGCGAACGGATGCCGGGACGACCTCGTGCACCGGGAGCGCCGCGTGCTCCTGCACCCACCGGTCGCCGAACAGCGGAGAGGCGAGCGACCGCGCCCGCTCGCGATCGTCGAGCGAGGTCATGCCGTCACTTCACCGCCCCGGCGTACAGACCGCTGACGAAGAAGCGCTGCGCGAAGACGAACAGCAGCAGGATCGGCAGGCTCATGATGAGAACGGCGGCCATGATGTTGCCCCAGTCGGCGAGGTACTGCGCCTTGAAGTAGAGCACGCCGGTGGTCAGAGTCCGCTTCGAGGGGTCGGTGAGCAGCAGCTGCGGAACGAGGTAGTCGTTCCACACACCGACGCCCTGCAGCACCCAGAACGTCGCGATCGCGGGGCGCGCGAGCGGGAGGAAGATCCGACGGAAGAGGGTGAAGTACCCGGCGCCGTCGATGACCGCGGCCTCCACGATCTCTTTCGGCACCTGACGCATGAAGGCCGCCATGAGGAACACGCCGAACGGCAAGGCACCGGCGATGTAGATCAGGATCACCCCGGCGTAGTTGTTGATCAGCCCGAGATCGCGCACCACCCGGAACTGCGGCACGAGCGCGAGCTGCATGGGCAGGAAGATCCCGGCCGCGAGCAGCAGGTACACGCCCGAGCCGATGCGCGTGGCCTGGCGCACGATCGCGTACGACGCGAGGGCCGCGACGAAGGTGGCGATCGTCATGCTCGAGACCGTGAGCAGCACCGAGTTGAAGAAGAGGTTGGTGAAGCCGGCATCCTGCCACGAGGTGACGAAGTTGTCGAAGGTCGGGGACTGCGGCAGCCCGGTGGGGTTCGTCAGGACCTCGAGGTTCGGCTTGAACGCGGTGATGACGATGATGACGATCGGGTAGATCATCGCGATGCTCAGCACGATCAGCAGCAGGTTGATCGGGAGACGGCGGGCCAAGCGCAGCATCGACCGGGAATCGAAGCGTGAGCGCGCGGGCGCGTGCGTGGTCATCGGTTGCCCTCCTCGGCGGCGACGCGGTTGTTGAGTCTGTTCTGCACGGCCGCGATCGCGATGAGCACGATCAGGACCAGCACGGCCATCGCCGAGGCGTAGCCGAAGTTGTTGTTGACCAGGCCCTCTTGGAACACCTGGGTCATGAACAGCTGGGTCGAGTTGCCCGGCCCGCCTCGCGTCATCAGGTAGACGGTGTCGAAGGCCCGCAAGGCGCCGTTGATCGACAGCACGAGCACGAGTCCGATCGAGGGGATCATGAGCGGGATCGTGATGAAGCGCATCGCCTTCCACCCCCGCGCGCCGTCGACCTTGGCCGCCTCGAGGATCTCGCCGGGGATCGTCGAGAGTCCCGCGAGGAAGATGACGACGTTGAAGCCGAGACCGCTCCACAGGTCGACGAGGATGACGCTGTACAGGGCGAGGTCGTAGTTGCCGAGCCAGTCCTGCGCGAGACCTCCGAGCCCGATGCTGCGCAGCAGCGTGTTGAACGTCCCCGTGGTGGGGTCATACATGAAGCTCCACGTGAACACGATCGCCACGGGGGAGATGACCATCGGCGCGAAGAAGATCGCGCGGTAGATGTTGCCGAGCCGGAGCTGGCGGTGCAGGAGCACGGCGATGAGGAACGCGAGGATCGTCTGCACGATGATCTTGAAGAACCCGTAGATCGCGGTGTTCCCGATCGCCTCCATGAGTACGGGGTCGCCCGAGAAGATCCGCACGAAGTTGTCGGCACCGACGAAGTCCCACGCCCGGTTGAACCCGCGGGCGTCGGTGAAGCTCGCGACGATCACCTGCCCCATCGGGTACACCGTGAACACGGTGTAGAGGATCAGCGCGGGAGCGACGGCGATCCAGAACTTGCCCGCCGTCGACCGACCGGTCCACAGGCGCGCCTTCAGCGAGCGCGTCGTCACCGCCTGGGTGGCGGTGGGGTCGTCCAGGGCGAGGACCCGCGGGTCCTCGACGCGTGTACTGCTCATAGCGATCCAATCGAGTCGAGAGAGGGGATGACGACGGTCGCGCTCCGGGCGGGCACATCGACGCGCCCGTCCGAGACCGGCGCGCGGAGCCCGTCGAGGTCGTCGGTCTCGGCGTCGCCGAGGCCGGGGAGATGCAGGGAGAGCACCTCGTCGCCATAGTTGGCCACGACGAGGGCGCGGCCACCGTCGTCCCCCTCCCACACGGTGAGGAGGTCGTGGACGGAACCGTCCGGCCGGAGGACGACGACGTCGTGATCGACGACGAGGCGCCCGTTCCACAGGCGATCGCGGTGACGATCGCGCAGGGCGTCGGCCTGTCGGGCGAGCGAGACGGTCGCGGGCATGTCGCCCGGCCGCCCCTTGAAGTTGTAGGGCTCGAGGCTCATCGCGTACCCGTAGAGGAGGCACTGCGCGACCATCGAGCGGTCATCGAATCCGGTGAGGGCGGTCACGATGCGGGCGTCGGGACGCAGCTGGCGGCCGAGTGGGCGGTGGGTCGGCGAGGCGCTGCGGAAGTACGACACGTCGTAGTGCGCGAACTGGTCGTCGTACGCGCCCTCGGCTGCGATGACGAACGTGTCGGCGCGGTCGCCGAGTCCCGCGCGGATGTCCTCGACGAAGGCGGCATCCCACGTGAACGCGCTGGCACCCACGGGGTGGCCGTGATCGTCGGCGAAGCACAGCAGGGCACGCCCGTGATAGAGCGATTCGTCGGCCAGGATGCCATCGGCCCCCCACGCGGCCATCTCGGCGACCTCGTCGGCGAAGCGCCGCCGCAGCGCCTCGACGCCGAAGCACAGCGGCACGTACCAGGGGGGGTTGATGCCGTAGCGCTTGCGGGACGAGTGGTACACCGGGCCGGGCTGGGCGTACGGCTGACCGTTCGGGTCGCGCGAGACGAACGGCTCGAGCTCGTCCCACAGCGGTCCGGGCTTCTCGACCCACACGTACTTCACGTACAGGACGGTGGCGACGTCGAGCTCACGCGCGCGATCGAGCGCGCGGCGCAGTCCCGCCTCGCCTCCGAGCTTGGCGGCGGGTCGGTGCTGCGGGACGAGACCGTCCTGGCCTCCCTCGTTCCAGCCGACGATCTGGATCGCACCGATGCCCTCGCGCGCGCACTCCTCGATGATGTCGACGAGGGCGTTGAAGTCGTACCGGGGTTCGCCCTCGGTCGACATGAGTTGCACCTGCAGCCACGAGCGCGGCTCTCGGAGCCAGGATGCCGCGCTCCGCCGCGTCGGGTCCTGGGTGGGCAGGTACGCGTCGAGACCGCGCTCCCACTCCCCCGAGAACGGGACGACGGCCATCTCAGGCAGGTCGGCTCCGACGCCGTCTCCCGCGGGGAAGTGGATCGCGTCGAGAGTCACGGCCGCATCCGCCGCCGCCGTGCGACGCAGGCTGTCGGCGAAGCCGGGCACGAGGCTCGCGCGCCACCCGATGAAGGCGAGAGTGCGCGCGGCCGGCTGCACCGTGACCCCGCCGGTCTCGCTCGCCAGCACCACGAAGGGCGATGTCGGCGTGCCCACCAGCTCGGGCCGCAGGTTGCCGCTGGCGTAGTCGGGGTACAGCGTCCCCCAGTACGGGGCGTTGGAGTCGAACACGGGCAGCAGCGACACGCGGGTGCCCGTGGAGTAGTCGACCCCGCGGAGCTCGAGCGCGCCCTCGACCGGACGGATGCCGCCGAGCGAGGGGAAGCGCACGGCCTCCACGCCGCCCTCGTCGAGGTGGAACGACAGCGACAGCCGCAGGGCCCCGTTGTGAACGCGCGCGTCGACGCCGATCTCGCCCGCGAGCCGCTCGCCCGCGGAGGTCACGGGGTCGCGCCACACCAGACGCAGCGCGCCGTCGCCCTCACGCTCGACGTTCGTGAGCGTCTGCGCCGCCGTCTCGACGACGACCGTCCGGTCGCCGCCCCGCGGAATCTCGAGCACGAACAGTGACGGTCGCCCGCCAGCGAGGGGTGCGAGACCGGTGTTCGGGCCGTCGAGGGCGAGCAGTCCGCCCGTCTGGGGGTCGAACGTCGCGGTGGTGCGATCATCGGTGATCGTCAGCAGGGAGGTCACAAGCACATCCTCGTTCTCGTCGTGTAGCCATACTACATCTTCTGGTCGATACTGCCGCTGTCGATGCAGAATCCATCGCCGCCGCGGCCGTTTCGCGTAGCCGCGCTACCGCCCGAGCCAGTGGCATCCCTCCCTCCGCAAATTCGGGGCGTGTTCTGTCGCTCGGGGCAGGGATTCACCCGCCCCAAACGGAGAAACACGCCCCGAACCCGAGGCGACGGGACCGGCGACCCGTCGCGGATCAGTCGGCGTTCGCCCGAACCTCGACGAGTGTGGCGTCGAGTTCGTCGATCACCGTGTCGACGTCACTGCGCCCGGCGATGAGGTTCTGCATGCCGACGAGAAGCGTCTCCTGCAGTTGCGGGTGCGCGGGGATCACGACGGGGCGGAACGTCTTGCCCTCCCACGCCGCGACCATGTCGGGGAAGAGCGGGTCGTTCGCCGAGACGTCGATGCCCTCCGTGGTGGGGAACGCCTTCACCGAGGTGAGGAAGTCGGTGTACACCTCGTCCTGGAAGAAGAAGTCGATGAAGCTCTCGGCAGCGTCGACGCGATCGTTGCCGGGGTTGATCCCCCACGCGACCAGGTAGCTCCCCCACATGTCGGCGACGTCGGCGTCGAGGGTGGGGAAGTTCATGTAGCCGGGCTCCACGCCCGCCGCACGCGCGTCGGAGAGGATCCAGGTCGCGGGGAACATCGCCGCCTGCCCGCTGAGGAAGGCCGACTTCGCGGCCGACTGGTTCGTCCCGAGCGGGTCGGGCATGTAGGCCGGAACGAGATCCTTCACGACCTCGAGCGATTCGGCGTAGCCGGGGATGTCCGCGAAGGTCTTCTCTCCGGCGAGCAGCTCCTCGATGGCACCCGGGTCGTCGGGGAAGACGTGCTGCGCCATCGCGTAGTACGCGATGAACTGCGGCCACCAGCTGTCCTGAGCGCTCATCGCGATCGGCGTGATGCCCGCGGCGGACAGCTTCTCGGCCGCGGCCTTCAGCTCGGTGTAGGTCTGCGGAACCTCGGCGATGCCCGCCTTCTCGAACAGCGCGGTGTTGTAGATGATGCCGTTGCCCGACTGCGAGATGGGCACCGAGTACGCGGCATCCCCGTCCGCTCCCCGGCGGGCTTCCTGCGCCGCCGCGTCGTCGAGACGCGAGAAGAAGTCGGCACCCGAGAGGTCGGTGGCGAAGCCGTCGCGGACGAAGTCGGTGAGGTTCTTCGGATCGAACCCGTAGACGTCGGGCCCGGCACCGCCGGACAGGCGCGTCTTGAGGACGTTGTCGTAGTCGTTCGTGTTGACGAACTCGGCGTTCACCGTGATGCCGGGGTTCTCGGCTTCGAACGCGTCGATGACCTTCTCATAGGCCTTCTGCGTGTCGCCGCCGTCGCCCCACATGAGGAAGCTGAGGGTGGTCGTGTCGCTCGAGCCGGCTTGGCATCCGGTGAGGGATGCCAGGGCCAGGGCGCTCAGCGCCGTCGCGGTCGTGACTGTCAGGGCGAGGGAACGAGGCATGGGGGATCGTCTTTCAAAAAGGGAACCGCCTCGCCCGGGCACTCCCGAGCGAGGCGGTTCGGTTGGTTCAGCCGTTGTTGGCGCGGTACTGCGCGAGGGCGGTGTCGAGGTCGCTCAGCACCTGCTCGGTGCTCTTCTGTCCGCTGATGATGTTCTGCAGCCCGACCAGGAGCGCGTCCTGGATGCTCGGGTCGGTGGGCGAGAACGCGGCGACGAAGGTCTTGCCCTCCCAGGCGGCCTGCATCTCGGGGAAGAGCGGGTCGACGTCGGCGCCGATCTCGACGTCCTTGGTGGTCGGGAACAGCTTCACCTTGTCGAGGAAGGCCTTGTAGGTGTCGTCCTGGAGGAAGAAGTCGAGGAACTTCTGCGAGGCGGCGAGCTTGGCATCCCCGTTGTTCGGGTTCAGGCCGAACCGCACCTGGTACGTGCCCCAGATGTCGTCGGACGGCTTGTCGACGGTCGGGAAGTTCATGTAGCCGAGGTCGAGGCCCGCCTCGCGCGCGTCGGACAGGATCCACGTCGCGGGGAACATCGCCGCCTGCCCGCCGAGGAACGCCGACTGCGCAGCGGTCTGGCTCGTGCCAACCGGGTTGGGCATGTAGTACGGAGTGAGGTCCTTGACGACGTCGAGCGACTCGGCCCAGGCCTTGCTGTCGGAGAAGGTCGTCTTGCCAGCGGCCATCTCGGCGCCGAGCTCTTCGTTCGCGCCGTGCTCGGCGAGGGCGTAGTAGACGATGAACTGCGGCCACCAGTTGTCCTGCGCGCTCATCGCGAAGGGGATGATCCCGGCATCCGAGAGCTTCTTCGAGTCGGCCAGCAGTTCGGTGTAGGTCGTGGGCGGGGCGTCGATACCCGCCTTCTCGAACAGCGCCTTGTTGTAGATAATGCCGTTGCCCGAGAGCGAGATCGGCAGGTTGTAGGTGCCGCCGGCGCGCTGGCTGTCTTTCGCGGCCTCGGGGGTCAGCTTCGACAGGTAGCTCTCGCCCCCGTCGGAGAGATCGGCGGCGAAGCCGTCGGCGACGAACGTGTCGATGTTGCCGAGGTCGAAACCGTAGATGTCGGGGCCGGCCCCACCGGAGAGGCGGGTCTTGAGGATGTTGTCGTAGTCGTTCGTGTTGAAGAACTCGGCGTTGATCGTGATGTCGGGGTTCGCCGCCTCGAACTCGGTGATGACGTCTTCGTACGCCTTCTGCGTGTCGCCGCCGTCACCCCACATCAAGAAGCTGAGCTCGGTGGGACCGCCGCCGGCACCTCCCGCGCAGCCGCTCAGCGCGCCTACGGTGGTCAACGCGACCGCCGCTACCGCCGTGTGCCTCAGCCACTTCGTCATGGCCACTCCCTCATCTCCGTCGATCGTCGCGCGGCTCTTTCCGCGGAACGTGGTGTCGGTAGCAACACTACACAAAATCGGTTCATTCGCCCATATCGAATGCGTAACGGCACTCCATCGCGGGATTATTGCTAGTGGAACTACGCAAACGTCTGCGGCGGCGGATAGGGTGAGGCCCCATGCAGACACGCCCGCCACTCGGCCGACGACTGACCATCAACACCATCGTCCGCCGCCACCAGATCGAGGCGACGAGAGACACCTCCCTCTGGGAAGACGAGACCGAACTCCACTCCGCAGCTCTCGTCGAGCGCTTCTCCGACGCTGTGCGCGGCGCGGTCCCCGACGCCTCTCTCACGTGGGCCCTCTCGTGGGGCGCCCTGACCGACGACTCCCCGCGCTACCGCGACATCCGCCGCACGCTCGCGCGTCTCGCCGCCGAGCACGGCGACGACATCACGTTCGTCCCCGGCGGCTTCTTCGCCAACCTCTACGGCACGCGCGACGAGGTCGCTCGCGACATCTCCGACGCTGTCGACCTGCTCCACACCCACTTCGACCGTCCGACCACCGCGCTGGTCGCCGGGTTCCTCTCGGCCGCGAACATCGCTGGGGCGCGCGATCTCGGCATCCGAACCGTCCAGGGCAACATCTGGAGCCAGTTCGACATCGATCTGCAAGACGGAGACGGCTCGCTCGCGTATCCCTACTACCCCTCCCGGAGCCACTTCCTCGTGCCCGGCCGCGGCGACGACCGCATCGACGCGGTCCAGCTCGACGGCTGGACGGTCGACCTCGTCGCCGCCCGCACCGCGGGCATGTCGTCCGACTACAACTCCCGACTCGGGCTCGGCCCCATCGAGACGCTCCACCGCCTGCCGCGCGCGGACGCGCTGAGAGAACTGGATGCCACGAGCGAGGCGCACCTGAACGACCGCAACGTCGCGCGCAACGGCCTCGGCTGGCTGACCGTCAACTACGAGATCAGCGAGGTCGCGCGCGGGCTTGCTCACGACCCCACCACCCTCGATGCGTGGGCAGGCTGGCTCGGGGGCCTGCGCGAGCGCTGGAGCGACCTCGAGGTGACCACGATCAGCCGGTTCGGCGACGAATGGCGCGCGCGTCACGCCGACAACGAGGACCTCGCGTACCTCCTGCAGCAGAGCGGCAGCGGCGTCCAGGCGTCGCGCGCGGGTGAGACGGTGACGTGGTTCATGTGCGCCGACTTCCGCCTCGGCGTCGTCCAGGTCGGCGACGCGGTCGAGGTATTCGACTACACCTCCTATATCGGCGCTTTCGCCGAGCCGGCGGAACGCGGGGATCGGCGGTGGAGCCTCCTGGGCGAGATCAACCAGAAGCAGACGCGCCCGCAGGACCGGCCGGTGGCCCTGGCCGCCTTCCTCGCGCAGCACCCCGACGTCGACGCCGCCCTCGACCGCCACTGGGGCGATGCCCCCGAACTCCGCGAACTGCGAGACGCCGCATGATCTCCGTCACCGACCTCACCGTCGAGCACGCCGTCGACCCGGTCGGCGTGCCCGCATCGCCGCGCTTCGGCTGGACCCTGCGCTCCGACATCGACGGCGTCCGGCAGCTCTCCTACCGCCTGAGCGTGCGCACCGGCACCGAGACGCGATGGCGGAGTGGACCCGTCGCATCCGACCGCAGTGTCGACATCGCCTACGACGGCCCGCCGCTCGCTCCGCTCCGTCGCCACGAGTGGACGGTGGTGGTCACCACGACCGCCGGCGACGCGGTCGCGACGGGCGCGTTCGTCACCGCCGTCACCGACGGCGACTGGCGCGGCGCGACCTTCATCGGTGCCGCGGATGACGGGCCGGCCGCTCCCCTGCTGCGCACCGAGTTCGAGGTGGATGCCACCCCCGACGAGGCGTACCTCGTGGTCGGGGCCGGGGGTCTCGCCCGCGTCGAGATCGACGGCGACGCCCCCGACGACAGCGTTCTCGGCCCCGGCTTCACCGACTACGAGGTGAGCGCGCAGTACACGGTCGTCGACGTCACGGAACGGATGACCCCCGGCCGCCACGCGATCGGGCTCGAACTCGGCCGCGGCTTCTACGGCATGCGCGGTCGCAACACCTGGAACTGGGAGACCGCGCCCTGGCACGCCGACCCCTCGGCGCGCGTGCTGCTGGTTCTCCGCGACGCCCGCGGCGAGCGCATCGTCGCGAGCGACACCGCGTGGACCACCACCGCGGGCCCGACCCGCTTCGACGACCTCTACGCCGGCGAGGACTACGACGCACGCCTCGAGCAGCCCGGGTGGAGCACCGCCGGGTTCGACGACGGCGCGTGGGTCTCGGCCCGCGAGGTCGAAGGGCCGCGTGGGGTTCCCGTCCCGCAGCGTCAGCCTCCGATCGTGGAGGGCGAGGCGCTCGAACCGACGCGAGTGACGCAGCTCGACGAGGGCCGCTGGGTCGTCTCGTTCCCCCGCGTCATCGCCGGCTGGGTCGAGGTCGAAGCCGATCCGGATCCGGGCGCCGAGATCGAGCTGCGGTTCGGCGAGAGCCTCCGCGCGGACGGGACGCCGAACTCCGACGATGAGAAGGGGTACTTCGACGGGCGGTTCCAAACGGACCGCGTCACGCTCGCCGATCGGCCGCTGCGTTGGCATCCGCGATTCACCTGGCACGGCTTCCAGCACGTCGAAGTACGCGCGAAGACGCTGCCGACCCTGCGCGCGCGGGTGGTCCATACGCGCGCCGAGCGGACGGGACGCTTCGCGACATCGTCGCCGATGCTGAACACCCTGCACGAGCTCACGGTGCGGACGATCCTCAACAACCTGCACGGCATCCCCACCGATACGCCGAAGTACGAGAAGAACGGGTGGACCGGCGACGGAATGGTCGGCGCCCGCATGATGCTCCTCAACCTCGACACGCACGAGCTGCTCGCGAAGTGGGTCGACGACATCGCGGCATCCCGCCACGGCGAGGGAGCCCCCGAGGTGATCGCCCCGCACGGCGGATGGAGCATGGACTGGACGCCCGCGCCGACGTGGCACTCGGCTCTCGTGCTGGTGCCGTGGGACCTCCACGAACTGCGCGGCGACGAGCGCGTGCTCGCGGACGTATGGCCCGACGCGCGCGACTACCTTCGTTTCGAACTCGAGCGCGGAGTCGACGGTCTCTTCGACACGACCCTCGGCGACTGGGTGAGTCCCGAGACCAACCCGGGCGGGGGGAACGCGCCCGAGGACACCCGTATCGCCGCCACGGCGTTCGTCATCGCGATGTGCGACACGGCGGCCGCGATCGCCCGCGTGCTGGGCGAGGATCCGGACGAGTGGGAGGCCGCCGCCGCGCGCTCGCGCGACGCTTTCGTCGGCGCCTTCTGGGATGCCGCGACCGCCGAGGTGCGCGGACGGGACGACGCCGGGTATCGCCAGGCCCACACGACTCTGGCGCTGGCCTTCGACATCCTCCCCGCCGTGGACCGGCAGCGCGCGGCCGACCGCCTGGCCGCCGACGTCGTCGACCGCGGGCACCACCTGTCGACGGGTGCGCTCGCGACCAAGCACCTGCTCCCTCAGCTCACGCGCTTCGGCCACGCCGACGTCGCGGTCGCGGTCGCCCTGCAGACGACCTTCCCGAGCTGGGGCTTCTGGGTCGAGCGGGGCGCGACCTCGCTCTGGGAGCACTGGAAGGAGGAGTCGCGCTCGCGCGGACACTACTTCCTCGGCACGATCGAGGACTGGTTCTACGCCGACGTGGCGGGCCTCCAGGCGGTCTCGCCGGGATGGCGTGAGGCGCGGATCGCTCCGCGCGTTCTCGGGACCGCGCTGTCGTCGGCGTCGGCCGCCGTGCGGACCCCGTATGGCGAGCTGTCGGTCGACTGGCGCGTCGAGGACGGCGAGGTGACGCTGTCGTGCGAGGTGCCGATCGGCGTGCGTGCCGAGATCGAGCTGCCGGGACTCCGCCGCCGGGCCGAGGCCGGGAGGCACGAGGTGCGGGTGGCGCTGGGCTGAGGGCGGGGCTTGGGCCGGGCGGGGCGGGGCTGGGGGCGGGGCGATCCGGCAGCCGCGGGGGTCCCGTTCGGCCATAAACGCGATCCGCGCACAGAAACGCGCTCTGCTCGCGTTTATCGGCGGGGATCGCGTTTATGCGCGCGGTGTGCTGCCCTCCCGCGGTTCACCCGGCGGACACCGGACGCCGTTACGGTGTCCGCCATGGCGAAGCCTCTCGCGTGGGCGGGTTCGAGCGCCCTTCTGCTGCTGCTGGTGCCCGTCGTGTACGGCGGGGCGATGGCGTATGGCACTTCCTTCCTCGTCTGGGATGAGCAGCACTCGACCTACTTCTACGACGAGCGGCCGGGTGGATTCGTCGTCATCGTCGCCGGGCTCATGGCATCCGTCGTCCTGACTCTGCTCGCGGTCGGGGCAGCGATCCGCGCCGTCGTGCTCTTCGTCCGCCGCTCGCGCTCGCGGCGACGACGCGACAGCCCGGGACTGACCTCCGCGGCCCGTTCGCCCCTCGTTCACCCACCCGCGTTAGGGTCGCCGCGAAACGACAGGGGGGTCGACGGATGCCGATGACCACACGTGCCCGCATCGGAATCGCCGCCGCCGTCTTGGGGGCGATCGCCGTCGGCGGCGCCGCGGTGGTGGTGTTCGGCTGGATGATCGACGAGACGCGCTTCGACCGCCCCGACCCCGCGTTCGACGCCCTGGCCGCCGAGATCACGGGCGTCCCCGGGGTGTCCGACGTGCAGAAGCAGCGCTGGGTCGAGGCGCCGCTGTTCGCGAATCCCTTGTCCTGGGTGCAGGTCACGGCCGATGCATCCGCGTTCCCCGAGGTTCGCGACATCGCGTGCGACACCGCGTATCCGGATGCCGTCGAGTGGGGCTTCGACCTCGAAGGCGCCGGAGGCACCCGGGTCTCGGCGTACGCCGACGCCGGGAGGGGATGCCCCGAGTTCGGGTTCGACCTGGAGGCCGTGGCATCCGAGATCTTCCGGGTCGCACCGGAGAGCGTGATCCAAGCGGCGATCTGGGATGCCGAGCGCTTCGCGCTCTCTTCGCTCGACGGCCGACGGTCGGAGGTCGGGGCGCAGCTGCTGCCCCTCGTCGCTCACGCCGACACACTGCGCGAGGCGGCGGGGGTGGATCCGGCGATGCCGGTCGAGGTCTCGGGACCGCGGCTCGGCGTCGAGATCGGCCCCGGCGAAGCGGCGGGGTACCACGCCCTCCTCACGACGCTCGTCGACGAGCACGACGTCACGTACTTCTCGTTCGGGGGCGGCGGAACGCCGATCGACGGCGTCGAGAAGGTGCAGGTGACCGCCCCCGACGCGCAGCACGACGCGATCGAGCGGCTGATCGCCGACTCCGGCCTGCCCGTTGCCGCGCTTCCGGTGGCGTTTCTGGAGTGAGGCGGCGGTCGCGCGGGGCGGCGGCAGCGCCGCGCGCGGGGCGGGACGGAGCGGCGTGGCGGGGGCGGGGCGCGGGCGGCGCGACGGGGTCGCACGGCGGCGCGGCGGGGCGGCGCCGCGGAGCACCGCCGCGGGTCGGCCATAAACGCGATCCACACGCATAAACACGAGCACAGCGCGTTTATGCGAGCGAACGGCGTTTATGCGTGACGCGCGGGGCGCGGGAGCGGGGGGGGCGCGGCGGCGCCGTAGCTGACCCATAAACGCGATCCCCTCGCATAAACACGGGGAGAGCGCGTTTATGCGCGCGAACAGCGTTTATGCGCGCGAACAGCGTTTATGCGTGGCGCGGGCGGCGCGACGGGGTCGCGCGGCGGCGCGGGGCGGCGGGACGGCGCCGCGGAGCACCGCCGTAGCCGCGGGGCGGCGGGACGGCGCCGCGGAGCACCGCCGTAGCTCACCGATAAACGCGATCCACTCGCATAAACACGGGGAGAGCGCGTTTATGCGAGCGAACAGCGTTTATGCGTGGCGCGGGGCGCGTGCGGGGGCACGGACGGCGCAACGGGGCGCGGGGCGGGCGCGCGGTGACCCACCCATAAACGCGATCCACGCGCATAAACGCGAGGAGAGCGCGTTTATGCGAGCGAACAGCGTTTATGCGTGGCGCGGGGCGCGCGGCAGCGCCCGCGCGCGAGACCGCGGCAGCGCAGCACGACAGCGGCGGCAGCAGCGCCGCGCCCGGCGCGGGTCACCAGGCCGAGTAACCGCCGTCGATCAGCACGACCGAGCCTGTCATGTACGACGCGGCGTCCGACGCGAGGAACGCGACGAGGGAGCCGATCTCCTCGGGCGCGCCGAGGCGGCCCATCGGCGTGCGGCGCACCCAGTCGTCCCACCAGTCGCCGGGGACGCCCTCTTTGGTCAACTCCGTGCCGACGTAGCCGGGGGCGACCGCGTTGACACGGATGCCCTGCTCGGCGAACTCGATCGCGAGCGACTTCACCGCGAGGTGCACCGCTCCCTTCGAGGCGTTGTACGCGGCCTGGCGCTGGGGCGCGTTCGCGAGCTCGCCCGACATCGAGCCGATCGCGACGATCGAACCACCACGCTCCTGCATGTGGCGCGCGGCCTCGCGCGCGCACCAGAACGTGCCCGTCGCATTCACGGCGAGGACCCGGTCCCACGTTTCCCGCTCGAGTTCGAGCGAGGGTTGGTGGTTCGCGATGCCCGCGGAGGTGACGAGGATGTCGATCGAACCGAGGCGGGCGGCGACATCCGCGAAGACACGCTCCACCTCGGCAGCATCGGTGACGTCGAGGTGGACGTACGACACCCGTCCCCCCTCGAACGACGCCGCGGCGGCGGTTCCGGCCTCATCGAGCACGTCGGCGATCACGACGGTCGCCCCGAACTCCTCGAGAGCGGTGACGACCGCCAACCCGATGCCGCGGGAGCCTCCGGTCACGACCGCCACACGGTCGGTGAGTTCCAGCCTTTGTCGGTACATCTTCGTCCTCCTGTGCTGTCGCGCTGTGCGGGGGAGCCCGCATCGGCTAAGATGTAGCCATACTACATGGAAGGAGCTCGCGATGACCCTCGACGTCGAGCAGGCCAGCGAAGAGTCCACCGACACGCTTCTCGAGCGAATCACCCGTCAACTGCCGCACCTGCGCCGCTCCGAACAGCGGGTCGCCGCGATCGTCCTCGACAATCCCGTCGGCGCCGCCCAGTACACGATGGCCGGCCTCGCCGAGGCCGCCGAGGTCAGCGAGCCCACCGTCATGCGCTTCTGCAGCTCGGTCGGCTGCGAGGGGTTCCAGGACTTCAAGATCCAGCTCGCCCAGACCCTCGCCCTCGGGCTGCCGGTCACCCACTCGACCATCACCTCGTCGGACTCCTCGGGCGACGTGGCCGAGAAGATCTTCGACCACACCATCTCGAGCCTCGACCGCGCGCGCCGCACCCTCGCGCCCGCAGCCGTCGAGCGTGCGATCGAGGCGATCCTGGATGCCAGCGACATCCTCTTCGTCGGCTTCGGCGCCAGCGGCATCATCGCGCAGGACGCCCAGCAGAAGTTCCCCCTCTTCGGGGTCCCCTGCCAAGCCCCCGAGGACTTTCACCAGCAGTTCATCGCCGCGACGATGTCGGGTCCCCGCAGCGTGACCGTGGCGATCTCGAACACCGGGCACACCGAGCAGACCCTCACCGTCGCCCGGGCGGCGCGCAAGGCCGGCGGAACCGTGATCTCGCTGACGGGCCGGGTCAGCCCGCTGTCCGAAGTCGCGGATATTCCCCTGATCGTGCGCACTTTCGAAGACACCGACGTGTACACCCCGTCGACGAGCCGTCTCGCCGGGCTCGTGGTCATCGACATCCTCGCCACCGGTGTCGCGCTGCGCCGCTCCCCGGCCCACAGCGAAGCCATCCGCCGCATGAAGAGCGAGCTCGCGGCCATGCGTCACGCCGAGGGCGACGCCACCGAGGCCGACTCGTGACCGGGGTCGTGCTGGTCACCTCCCGCTCGTTCGGGTCGGGCGAGTACGACCCCGGAGCGGTCCTCGCGGAGGCGGGATACCGCGTCGTCCGCGCCGGCTCGTCGCACGATCTCGAGGAGCTGGCTCCCCTGCTCGCCGAGGCCGACGGGTGGATCGCCGGCACGGGCCCGGTGACCGCGGCCCACCTCGACCTCGCCCCGCACCTGAAGGGGATCGCGCGCTACGGCGTCGGCGTCGACAACGTCGATCTGGCCGCGGCGGCGGCGCGTGGCATCCCGGTCACGAACACTCCCGGCGCGAACTCGGCCGCGGTGGCCGAGCACACCCTCGCCCTCCTCCTGACGGCGCTGCGGGGCATCCCGGCCGCGGATCGTCGCGTGCGCGCGGGCGACTGGTCGGGCAAGCCCGCGCGAGAGCTCTCTGCGCTGACCGTCGGGGTCGTCGGGCTCGGTCGCATCGGACGCCTCGTGACCGAGCGCCTGCGCGCGTTCGGCGCCACGGTCCTGGGGGCCGATCCCTGGGTCGACGCCGGCGATCCGCTCTTCGAGACCGTCGAGCGCGCCGACACCGAGACGCTCTCGACCCGCTGTGATGTTGTGACACTACATGCGCCGGGCGGGCAGAAGGTCATCGACGAGCGGTGGCTGTCGGCCGCCGACCGGCCCGTTCTGCTCGTGAACACGGCTCGCGCCGACCTCGTCGACGAGGAGGCGGTCGCCCGCGCCGCCCGGCGCGGACGCGTGGCCGCGTACGCCGCCGACACCCTCGCCATCGAGACCGCCGGAGACGCAGCATCGCCGCTGCTGGCCGCCGACCTCGCCGACCGCGTGGTCGTCACCGCGCATCTCGGGGCGCAGACCCGTGAGGGCGTCGACGGGATGGGACGCATGGCCGTGAACGACATGGTCGCTCTCCTGCGCGGACAGACTCCCGCCCACCCCGTGCCCGCATGAGCGGGTTCGTCCGAACCGTCACGGGCGACCTCGCCCCCGAGGCGCTCGGGAACGTCGACTATCACGAGCACCTCTTCCAGGTCTCGCCACTGCTCCCCGGCGACGACCTCGACGACGAAGCGGCCAGTGCCGAAGAGACGCGCCAGTTCGCGGCATCCGGATTCAAGACCCTCGTGGATGCCACACCCCTCGGTCTCGGGCGTCGCCCCGCCGCCGCGCGTCGCATCGCGGAGGCCACCGGGATCACGGTGGTCCTGACGACCGGACTGCACCGACGCGAGCACTACGCCGAGGATCATCCGCTGCTGTCTGCCGACGTCGACACCCTCGCGACGGCGTTCGTGGACGACCTCCTGCTCGGCGCCGCCGAGCCAGGCCAAACGCGCGATCCGGCGGTCCGGGCGGGTGTCCTCAAAGCCGGGATGGGCTACTGGCGACTGGATGCCATCGCCCGACGCTCCATCGAGGCGATCGGCCGCGCGCACGCGGCGACCGGCGCTCCGGTCATGGTGCACCTCGAGCACGGGACCGCGGCCTTCGAGGCGCTCGATGCACTGACGGACGTCGGCGTGCGGGCAGACCGGGTCGCCCTGGCGCACGTCGATCGCAATCCCGACCCGGGGCTGCACGCCGAGCTCGCGGCCACGGGAGCATTCCTCGGCTACGACGGACCCGCGCGTGCGCGCGAGCATCCCGACTCCGTCATCCTGTCCTGCCTGATCGCCACCGCCGCGGCCGGCGGCGGGGACCGCATCCTGCTCGGCGGCGACGTGGCCCGCCGCACGCGCTACATCGCATACGGCGGCATGCCGGGGCTGCGATACCTCGGCGACAGGTTCGTCCCGCGGCTGAGAGCCGAGGGTGGCGACGACCTCGCCGACGCCGTCCTCCGCCGCAACCCCGCCGCCTGGCTGACCTGGCGCTGAACGTCTGCCGCCCACACCTGCCGCACGCACCTGCCCCCGGCACGTCCCGCCGAGCTCTCGGCATCCGTGACGCAGGGAGGAGATGTGACAACCGGAGGACCCGGCACCGCTCCCACATCCTCCCCACAGCACATCCCCTCCGCTCACCCCCGCTCGCGCGCGAGACCGCCCCGCCACGCACGCGGCGACGTGGCCCGCCGCCCCCGCGCCATCCGCGCCGCCGCCCCCGCGGCTCCCCGCACCGCCGCCCTCGCGGCATCCGTAACGCAGGGAGGAGATGTGACAACCGGAGGACCCGGCACCGCTCCCACATCCTCCCCACGGCACATCCCCTCCGCTCACCCCCGCTCGCGCTCGCCCGCGCTCGCCCGCGCCCCACTCGCCCGCGCCGCCGCTCACCCCGCCCACCTGCGCCACCACCCGACGTAGCCCAACTACCCCCAGACCTCCGCAAACTCCCCAAACCGACCTCCGATTGCCCAAACTCCCCTACTTCTTGTAGTGTTACTACGCACGACGACGTACCCCAGTCGTCGGCGAAGGGAACGACTGCATGTGCGCCGCTGCACGACTGGCCGAACCGGCCCGGATGACCGTCGATATCGCTCGAGGCCTCCTCGCCGGAGGTTCCGAGCGCTACGAGAAGCACCTGCCCGACCTCGCGGGCGTCTACCGCGATGACGCGGCCTACGCCGAAGCGGTCGCGCTCGACGGCGGCGAGCCGGTCTACTGGGTCGAGAGCAGCACCCCCGAAACCGGGCGCGGAGCGCTCACCATCGGCCTGAGCGTCCTCCGGCCCGGCCGGATCGGCGACGAGTTCGCAATGACGCGGGGGCACCTTCACGCGCAGTCCGAGTTCGCGGAGCTGTACTACGGCGTCGCCGGCTCCGGGGTGATGCTGCTCGAGTCGGTCGAGGGCGATTCCCGCGCCCTTCCGATCACCCCCGGGGTGGTGGTCCACGTCCCCGGCGGCTGGATCCACCGCAGCGTCAACGTCGGCGACGACACGCTCGTCACGCTCTTCACCTACGCCACCGAGGCCGGTCAGGACTACGGGATCATCGCCGATGCCGGAGGCATGCGACAGCTCGTCGTGGCCGACGGCGACGACTGGACGACCCGCCCGAACCCCGACCACGGAGGCTACCGTGCCTGATCCCGGTCCCGTCCTCGCCGATCTCGCGCGGCACGTCGACATCAGCTGCGTCCAGGCGCAGCACGCCCGCGCAGACATCGACGAGCTCGTGCGCCAGGCCGTCGCGGGCGGCTTCGTCAGCGCCCACGTCCTCCCCGAGTGGCTCGGGTACTTGCGCGAACGGCTGGAGGGCACGGGCGTCCTCGCGGGTTCGCCCGTGTCGTTCCCGAGCGGCGGTGCCACGACCGCGACGAAAGTGGCCGAGGCATCCGAACTCCTCGACCTCGGCGCTCAAGAGCTCGACGTCGTCGTTGCCATCGGGCGCTTGCGCTCGGGAGACGACGCCTACGTGACGGACGAGCTCGCCGCGATCGTCGAGGTCGTCGACGGCCGCGTGCCGCTGCGCGCGATCCTCGAGGTCGGCCGTCTGGACGACGACGACATCCGTCGCGGAGTCGACGCGGCCATCGCTGCCGGAGTCCCCTGGATCAAGACGGGCACCGGCTGGTCGGGCGTTGCGACCACGATCGAGCACATCCGCCTGATCGCCGACCGGGCCGACGGTCGCGCGGCCCTCAAGGCCGCGGGAGGAATCCGCGACCTCGACACCGTCCGCGCGATGGCCGAGCTCGGCGTCACCCGATTCGGCATGAATGCCACGGCCGCGCTGGCCGCGGTCGCCGCCACGAAGGACCAACGATGACGTTTCCCACCCTCACCGCCTCGACCCTGCGTCCGGCGACGGCCCCCACGCTCTACTTCATCGGCGTCACGACGGGGAGTTCCTCGATCCAGCACGTCTTCCCCCGGTGGGCCGCACACCTCGGATTGCAGGATGCCGTGCTGCAGGGCATCGACCTGCCCCTGCACGCGCCCGCCGACGATTACCGCGCCGTCGTGCGGTTCATCGCGGACGACCCGCTGAGCCTCGGGGCCCTGGTCACCACGCACAAGATCGACCTCTTCGCCGCCTGCCGCGACCTCTTCGACGAGATCGACGCCTTCGCGGCGCTGATGGGCGAGACCAGCTGCATCTCGAAGCGTGACGGGCGACTCATCTGCCACGCGAAGGATCCGATCTCCAGCGGTCTCGCGCTCGACGCGTTCCTCCCCGCCGGATTCTGGTCGCGAGGACCCGCCGACGCCCTGTGCCTCGGCGCGGGTGGCTCGTCGATCGCGATCAGCTGGTACCTGTCCCGGCAGGAGCGGGGCCTCGACCGTCCCGCGCGCGTCATCGTGACGAACCGCTCGGCGGCGCGCCTCGAGCACCTGCGCGAGATCCACGCCACGCTGCCGACGGACACGCTGTTCGAGTACCACCTCACGCCCACCGCGTCCGACAACGCCCGCGTGCTCGCCGACCTGGCGCCGCGTTCGCTCGTCGTCAACGCGACGGGTCTCGGCAAGGACGCCCCCGGCTCCCCGCTCCCCGACGACGCCGTCTTCCCCCTCGACGGGGTCGCGTGGGATCTCAACTACCGCGGCGATCTCGTCTTCCTCGATCAGGCACGGGCGCAGAGCGCCGAGCGCCGCCTGCGGGTCGAGGATGGTTGGATCTATTTCGTGCACGGATGGACGCAGGTCATCGCCGAGGTCTTCGACATCGAGATCCCGACGTCGGGCCCCTCTTTCGAGCGCTTGAGCGAGCTCGCCCTGGCCACCCGCTGATCGATGGGTCCTCTCGCTCTCGCTCTCGACCTCGGCACCGGGGGGTGCAAGGCGTCGCTCTGGTCGCCCGAGGGCCGCTCAGTCGCCGAGACGGTCGTGTCGTATCCGACGCGGCATCCCGGTCCCGGCCGTGCCGAGCAGCGGCCGGACGAGTGGTGGGATGCCGTCGTCTCGGCGACCCGTGACGTCATCGCCCAGACACCCGGCGCACGGGAGGCCGTTGTCGGGATCGCCCTGTCGGGGCAGAGTCTCGGCGTCGTGCAGGTCGACGCCGCCGGAGAGCTCGTCGCCCGCGACACCCCGATCTGGTCGGACACCCGTGGCCGGACCGAGGACGTCTTCGCCCACCTCGACGAGGACGCCTGGTACCTGCGCACGGGCAACGGCTTCGGCGCGCAGCTGTATCCGCTCTTCAAGACGCGCACGATGCGTCTCGAGGACCCCGAGGGATGGTCGAGGACGCGGACGCTCCTCGGCTCGAAGGACTGGATCACCCTGCGGCTCACCGGCGAGATCGCGACCGACCACTCCATGGCATCCGGATCCGGCGCCTATGACCTCACCCGCGGCGACTACGACGACGCGCTCCTCGATGCGGCCGAGCTCGATCGCTCCCTGCTCCCCGTTCCGCGCGAGTCGTCCGACGTCGTCGGCACGTTGCGGGCGGACGCCGCCGAAGCACTCGGCCTACCCGTGGGTGTGCCCGTGCACGCGGGGGCGGTCGACAATGCGGCGATGGCACTGGGCTCGCGGGGCACGACCGACGGTCGCATCTACGCCGCCCTCGGCTCGTCGAGCTGGATGACGGTGACCTCGAGCGCCCCCGTCCTCGACGTCGACACGCGTCCGTACGTGTTCCGTCACGCCGTTCCGGGTCTCTACATCAGCGCGCTGTCGACGTTCAGCAGCGGCACGACCCTGACGTGGCTCCGCGACGTCATGCGCCCGGGCAGTGACATCGGCTCGTTCATCGACGGTGCCGCGGCGAGCCCGCGCGGGTCACGCGGCGCCGTTTTCGTCCCGACGCTCGCGGGCGGCACCCCGCTCGAGGGCGGCAGCGGCGTGCGAGGCCTCGTCTCGGGTGTCGAGCTCGGCACCGGTGCCGAGGATCTCGTGCGGGCATGCCTCGAGGGTGTGGCGTTCGCGCTCGACCGGAGTCTGCGTCACATCCGTACGCTCAGCGGACTGCCGTCCGACACCGACCTGCTCGTCTCGGGCGGGGGTAGTCGGTCCGCCGTCTGGAACCGGATCTACGCCGACGTGCTCGACACTCCGCTCGTGCGCACCACGGTCGATCAGCAGGCGGCGACCCTCGGCGCTGCCGCCCTCGTCTTCGCCGGGTCCGGGGTGTGGCCCTCGCTCGCCGCGGCGGACGACGCGCACGAGGTCGTCGACCGCGTGGCCCCCGACCCCGACGGGGTGCGCGCTTATGCCGCGCTCCGTGACCGCTACACCGCCGCGGCCGACGCCGCGGTGGTCTTCGCCCGATCCACCCCCTCCCAGGAGAACGAATGACCTCCCTTCCCCTCGTCGTCATCACCGGAGCCAGCTCCGGTATCGGTGCCGCGACCGCGCGCGCCTTCTCGGCCGCCGGACACCCGCTGCTCCTCATCGCGCGGCGCCTCGCCCCGATGCAGGCCCTCGGTCTTCCGGATGCCGAGCTCGCCGAGGCCGACGTCACCGACACCGCCGCGGTGGCTGCAGCGATCGCGCGCGCCGAGGATCGCTTCGGTCCCGTCGACCTCCTCGTCAACAACGCGGGCCTCATGGCCCTGTCGACGGTCGCCGAGCAGGACCCGGCGCTCGTGCAGGAGCAGTTCGACGTGAACTGCGTCGCCCTGGTGAAGAACAGCCAGCTCGTGCTGCCGGGCATGCAGGACCGCCGTCACGGGACGATCGTCAACATCGGCTCGATCGCCGGGAAGCAGCTCTACGAGAACCACGTCGTCTACAACGGCACGAAGTACGCGGTGCACGCGATGACCGAGGGGCTCCGCCGGGAGAACGCCGCGCACGGCGTCCGCGTGCTCCTCGTCGCCCCCGGAATGGTCGACACCGCTCTGCTGAGCAACACCGGCGAGGGCGACGTGCTCGACGGCTACCGCGAGTACAAGCAGAGCATCGGCGGCGGACTCGTCCCCGACGACATCGCCCGCGCGATCCTCGCCGCGTACCAGCTCCCGCAGCACGTGAGCTTCCGCGAGATCGTGGTCGCCCCGACCTCTCAAGACGCATGACCGGCGTCGACGTGCTGCACGGCAGCCTGATCGTCCCCGTCGTCGTCCTCGACGACGCGTCTTTCGCGCCCGACCTCGCCGACGCTCTGACGGCCGGCGGGATCCCGACGGCCGAGATCACCCTCCGCACCCCCGCAGCCCTCGACGCGATCCGCGCGGTGGCCGGCCGCTCCGGCTTCGCGGTCGGAGCCGGCACGGTGACGACCGTCACCCAGGTGGAGGCGGCCGTCGACGCCGGAGCGACCTACCTCGTCTCACCGGGGTTCGACGACGCCGTGATCGAGCGGGCAGCGGAGCTCGGCATCCCGTTCATCCCCGGGGTGGCGACCGCGACCGAGATCCAGCGGGCGATCGCCGCGGGACTCGACCGGCTCAAGCTGTTCCCCGCGGGCGCTGTGGGTGGCCCCACCGCGCTGAAGGCCTTCGCCGGTCCGTTCCCCGACGTGCGCTTCCTGCCGTCGGGCGGCGTTTCGGCCGCGAACGCCGGCGAGTACCTGGCGCTCGGCAACGTCTTCGCGGTGAGCGGATCCTGGATGGTACCGGCCGCAGCCCTCACGGCACGGGATGCCGACACCGTCCGCACTCTCTCGGCTGAGGCGTCGGCGGCCGTCGCCGCGTCCTGACCGATCTCCGCGGGGCGGCCGGGCGCGAGGCAGCCTGTGCCCGTGCCGTCCCGCGGAGTCCCCGGCCGACACGCCGAGTTCCGGCATCCTGGACCGGCGTGTCGCGGCCCGACTCCGCCCGACGGCACGTGGGCACGATCGGCGCAGCGTCCCCGTGCCCGTACCGTCACGCGGAGTCCGCACCCGACACGCCGAGCCCACGGCATCCCGAACCGGCGAGTCACGGCCGAACTCCGCCCGACCGCCCACCGGCACGAACGCCGCCGCCCCCGTACCGTCACGCGGAGTCCGCACCCGACACGCCGAGCCCACGGCATCCTGCACCGGCGAGTCACGGCCGAACTCCGCCCGACGGCCCACCGGCACGATCGGCGCTGCGAGCCCCACCCCCGTACCGTCACGCGGAGTCCGCACCCGACACGCCGAGCCCACGGCATCCCGAACCGGCGAGTCACGGCCGAACTCCGCCCGACGGCCCGGCCACCACCCGGCGGCACGGCGGCCGCCCGACGGCCCGACGGCCCGGCCTCACCCCGCGAGTGCGGAGCGGAGCGCGAGGGCCGCACCGCCGAGGGCCGCGGCTCTCGACGGGTGGGCCGAGACCGTGACGCGGACCGGGTGGGTCCTTCGTGCGAAGAACGCGCGGTCGACGCTCTCCTGTGCGCGGGTGGCGAAGAAGTCCGCCGCGGCGCCGAAGCCGTCACCGGTGAGGACGACGAGACCCACGTCGAGGAGATTCACCAGCCCCGTGATGGCCACCCCGAGGGCATCCGCCGCGCGCGTGAGCACCGCGACGGCATCGGCGTCGCCCGCCGTCAGCGCCCCGGACACGATCTCGGACCAGGCGAGCGACCGACCCGTGCGCTGCGCATACGCGAGCTCGACGGCGAATGGCGCGGCGACGAGCTCGAGGCATCCGCGGTTTCCGCAGTGACACAGCGGACCGTCGAAGTCGACCGAGAGGTGCCCGATCTCGCCGGCGTTCGCGCTCGCGCCGCGCAGCGGCTCCCCTCCGATGACGATTCCGGCTCCGATGCCCACCCCCATGTGTATGGTCGCGAACGTCGACTCGCCCCGTGTCGCCCGCGAGTAGTACTCGCCGACGGCGGCCGCTGTCGCGTCGTTCTCCATCACGACGGGGAGTCCCGTCGCCTCGGACAGAGCAGCCCGCAGCCCGAAGTCCGACCAGGGCCGCTCGGCGGGCAGTTGCACAGCGGTTCCGCGCACGCTGTCGATCGGGCCGGGCACGACGACTCCCGCGCCCGTGACGATCGCGGGATCGACGTCGAGCTCGACGACGAGTCGGCGGACGTCGTCGGCGACGCGGCGCACGACCGTCGCGGGCGGATCGTTGCCCGCCCCTGCGCCGTCGCGCTCGGCGACGACCTCGCCCCACAGGTTCACGGCGACGTACGAGGTCGAGCCGAAGCCCAGCAACACCCCCACCGCGTAGCGGGCGTCGGGCCGAGCCTCCAGGAGTGTCCGCGGCTTGCCGCGAGTCGGCGTCCCCTGCCCGACCTCGGTGACGAGGCCGTCCCGGATCAGCTCGCGCACCACCGTCGTCATCGACGCGGGTGTGAGAGCCGTGGCGGCGGCGAGCTCGATGCGACTGATGGGTCCGGCGGCACGGATGAGCTCGAGCACCACGCTCCGGGTAGGCGGTCGAGGGGCCGCGCGATCGGCATCCGTCATCGGTCACCACCGCGAAAGCGCACGGTGAGCGCCTCATGGATCCGGATGCCACCGGCCTCGGCGCCCGCGCGATGCGGAGGCTGCACGGCGTCGAGGTCCACCCTGTAGCAGTACCACGGATCCGCACGACACCCCGGGAGCCGGGGGCTCATGACGGCGTCGCGAAACGCCGACGCGGGTCCGGGGCCGCCTCCGCCAGGCGCTGCGTGTACGGGTGCTGCGGGCGCAGGATGACGTCGTCCGCGGCCCCCGCCTCGACGATCTCGCCGCGGTACATGACGAGGATCTCGTCGGAGAAGTGCCGCGCCGTTGCGAGGTCGTGGGTGATGTACAGCAGCGCCAGTTCCTCCTGCCGTTGGATGTCGGCGAGCAGTCGCAGCACCCCGAGGCGGATCGAGACGTCGAGCATCGAGACGGGTTCGTCGGCGATGAGGACGCGCGGGCCGGGAGCCAGTGCGCGGGCGATGGCCACGCGCTGACGCTGACCGCCCGACAGCTCGTGCGGACGCCGGGCGAGGAAGTCGGCTCCGGGACTCAGGTGCACCCGCTCCAGCAGCTGCTCCGCCGCCTCGCTCACGGCGCGGCGGCCGCGCGCGCGACCCGAGATCACCAGGGGACGGGCGAGGTGGTGCAGCACCGAGTGGAAGGGGTTCAGCGAGGCGAAGGGGTCTTGGAACACCATCTGCACGTGCGAACGGAACCGCCGCAGGTCTGAAGCGCGGGTCCCCAGCCGCTGCCCGTCGAGCAGGATCTCGCCCGCCGTCGGTCGCTCCAGCTGCAGCAGCATCTTCGCGACCGTCGACTTGCCGCTGCCGCTCTCGCCCACCAGCGCCACCGTGCGGCCGGCGGCGACGGTGAAGTCGACGCCCTTCACCGCCTCGACGGCGTGTCTGCCGCTCCCGTAGGTCTTGCGCAGCCCGACGGCCTCGATCGCGTTCATTCGTTCTCCTCCGGGTTGCGTCCCGTCCACCCGTCGCCGGTCAGGCTCGGAAAGGCGGCGAGCAGTTCGCGCGTGTACTCCTGGCGGGGGTTCTCGTACAGCTCGCGCGTCGGGGCGAGTTCGACGATCTCCCCGGCTCGCATCACCGCGATGCGATCGCTCACCTCGAGCAGCAGCGGGAGGTCGTGGGTGATGAAGATCACGGCGAACCCGAGCTCGTCGCGCAGGCGCGTGACCTCGCGCAGGATGTCGCGCTGCACCACCACGTCGAGGGCGGTGGTCGGCTCGTCCATGATCATGATCGGCGGGTCGAGAAGCAGTGCCATCGCGATCATCACACGCTGGCGCATCCCGCCCGAGAGCTCGTGCGGGAACGCCTCGAGCCGCTCGGCCGGCACCCCGACCACCTCCATCAGCGTCGCGCACCGCGCGCGACGCTCCGAGGCGGTCATCGCCGGACGGTGCGTGGTCAGCACGTCCTCCAGTTGCGCGCGGATGCGCAGCACTGGGTTGAGCGCGTTCATCGCGCCCTGGAACACCATCGAGATGCGATCCCAGCGGAACGCCCGCAGCGCCGACCCCTCGAGGAGGTCGACGCGGATCGACTCCCCACCGGCGAGGAAGGTCACCTCACCGCCCGTCAGCTGCGCCGGGGGCCGGAGCAGCTGGGTGATGCCGTAGGCGAGCGTGGTCTTGCCGCACCCGGACTCCCCCGCGATGCCGAGGATCTCGCCGCGCACGAGGTCGAAGCTGACCCCGCGGACGGCGTGCACGACCGGGTCGGAGAGGTAGTCGATGCGCAGATCGTCGACGCGCAGCACCGGGGCGCTCATGCGGTCGCCTTCACGGGACGCACGCGGCGCGGTGCCCGCAGCTTCGGGTTCACGATCTCGTCGAGCGCGAAGTTGATGAGCGAGAGGGCGGCCCCGAGCAGGGCGATCAGCAGGCCCGGTGGCACGAACCACCACCACGCCCCCGAGCGCAGCGCGGACCCCATCTGGGCTTCGTAGAGCATGCGCCCCCAGGTGTAGTCCGACGAGACGCCGAGGCCGAGGTACGACAGCCCCGCCTCGGCGAGGATCGCCGAGACCACGCCGAAGACGAACGACGAGGCGAGGATCGGCAGCAGGTTCGGCAGGATCTCGACGGCGATGATGCGCCACGACCGCTCCCCCGCCACGCGTGCGGCGGAGACGTAGTCGCGGCTCCGGAGGCTGAGCGTCACCGCGCGCAGGACGCGCGCTCCGCCCGCCCAGCTCGTGAACGCCAGGATGAGCGCGACGACCGCGAGACCGCGGTCCTCGACGTAGCTCGAGATGACGATGATGAGCGGGAGCCCGGGGATCACGAGCGCGATGTTGGTGATGAGCGAGAAGCCCTCGTCGAGCCATCGTCCGAGGTAGGCGCCCACGATGCCGAAGAACGCCGCGAGGACCAGACTCAGGATGCCGACACTCACCCCGATCAGCAGGGAGTTGGTGGTGGAGACGGCCAGCTGGGCGAAGATGTCCTGTCCCTTCTGCGTCGTCCCGAGCCAGAACTCGCCGCTCGGGGGCGTGATCCCGATCGGGCGGATGAGGAAGGGGTCTCCCACGAAGGGCGGGGCGATCAGACCGAACGCCACGATGGCGCCGGTGATCGAGAGTCCGGCGACGAGCTTGCCGCCGAGGCGACGACGCCCGCGCCGCCGCGGCGAGAGCTGCGCGATGGTCGCGGTCACGGATTGCGAAGACATGACTACCTCCGGACCCGCGTGCGGGGGTCGATGACCCCGTACAGCAGATCGACGATGAGATTGGCGCCGAGGACGGCGACCGTGATGACGAGGAACAGCCCCTGCATGAGGGCGTAGTCGTTGTTGTTGACCGCCTGGAGCAGCGAGTAGCCGATCCCCGGGTACGAGAAGACCTGCTCGGTGACGAGCGACCCCGAGACGACGAAGCCGAGTGACAGGGCGAAACCGGCCACCGAGGGCAGGACGGCGTTGCGTGCCGCATACCGCTGACGGATGCGCACCGGCGACAGCCCCTTCGCCTCGGCCGTGGTGATGTAGTCCTCCGAGAGCGTGGCGACCATCATGTTGCGCATGCCGAGCATCCAGCCGCCGACCGAGCTGATGATGATCGTGGCGGCGGGCAGGGTCGCGTGCACGACCGCGCTCGACACGAACGACCAGGTCCACCCGGGGGTGGTGGTGTAGATGTCGTATCCCCCGAACGCCGGGAAGATGCGCCACACCACGGCGAGCAGGTAGACCAGCAGGATCGCCATCCAGAAGTACGGCACCGCCTGCAGCATCGTCGTGACCGGGATGAGGTTGTCGAGCCATCCCCCGCGCTTCCATCCGGCGAGGGTGCCGAGGGTGACCCCGAACACGAACGACAGCAGGGTCGACACCCCGACGAGCACGACCGTCCACGGCAGGGCCTGGCCGATCACGTCCTGCACGGGAGTCGGGAAGTACGTGATCGACGGACCGAAGTCGAAGCGCAGGACGTTGCCGAGGTATCCGACGTACGACTCCCACAGGGAGCGGTCGTCATCGGTGCCCAGGAGCAGTTCGAGGCTCTGTCGCGCGGCCGGGCTCACCGGCCCCTTCTGCGCGAGCTTGGCGAGCATGATGTCGACCGGGTTGCCCGGCAGCAGGCGCGGGAGGAAGAAGTTCAGCGTGAGCGCGGCCCACAGGGCGATCACGTAGAACGCGAGCTTCTGGCCGTAGTACCTCACCCTCCCTCACCCCCGCGCGGGCTCGCCCCCGTCACTGGGCCGCCGCCGGCTGGAGACGTGCGGTGACGACACCCAGGTTCCAGATCGACCAGGATGCCGGGAAGGCGTACAGGTCGTCCTCGGTCGGCCATCCGGTGGCGTTCCGCGTGCTGTAGTACGTCACGGTCGGGACGACGAGGACGGGGATGTACGGCATCGCCTGCGAGATCACGCGCTGGATCTCGAAGTACGTCTCCTTGCGCTTCTCGGGGTCGAGCTCCACGCGAGCCGCGGCGACGAGCTGGTCGACCGCGGGGTCGGAGTACCGGGAGTAGCTCGTGGGCGCCTGCTGCCCCACCGGGGCCGTGGCATCCGTCGTGAAGTACGTCGCATAGATGTAGTACGGGTCGGGCGCGGGTCCCTGATAGACGCCGTCCATCGTGAACTGGAAGTCACCGGAGAAGCGGCGCTCGTTCCACTGGGCACCCGGAAGGGCCTCGGGCTTGAGGTCGATCCCCGCCGCCGCGAGCTGCTGGGAGGCGACCTCGATGGCGGTGACGTAGTCGGTCCACTCCTGCGGGACCTGGACGGTGACGCTGAGCTTCTGGCCGTCCTTGGCGAAGAAGCCGTCGCTTCCGCGCGACCACCCGGCCGCGGTGAGGAGGCTCGCGGCTTCGTCGGGGTCGGCGTTCGGCGGCGTCTGCACCGCGAGGTCGGGGGCGATGAGGTCTGCGTCGCGCTCCGGCAGGAGCAGGGCGGGCGACACCGCGCCGCCGAGTCCCTCGAAGGCGATGTCGATGATCTCCTGGCGGTCGATCGCCGCGCTGATCGCCAGACGGACCGCCGGGTCGGTCTGCGGGCCGGAGCATCCCAGCGACGCCTCGGCGCACGCGACCCACGTGGTCTGGTTGATGGGGGTGTTGATCTGCTCGAGGTACGGGTCGTTTTCGACCTGCTCGGCGAAGTTGGGCACGAGGCCGGTGTTCCAGTCGAGCTGGCCGTTGGTCATGGCGGTGATCGCCGCGTCGCCACTTGCGAACGAGACGTAGCGCAGCGTCTCGAGCTGCGGTCGGTCGGGCTGCCAGTAGTTCTCGTTGCGCGAGAGGACGTAGCTCTGCGGGGTGAAGCTCGCGAGCGTGAAGGGCCCCGTCCCCACGGGCGCGTCGTTGACGAAGTTGACCACGTCGTCGAACCCGCTCCACAGGTGCTCGGGGACGATCGCGGTCCGGCCGATGAGCTCGGGCCCGATCGGCAGAGAGGGCTCGGCGAAGCTCACGGTGACGGTGTCGTCGTCGACGGCCGTCGCCTCACCGGCGTAGCCGATCGTGTTGATCTCGGGCGTCTTGGCGAGCAGGTCGTAGGTGAACACGACGTCGTCGGCGGTGAAGGCCTCGCCGTCGCTCCACTGGACGTCGGGGCGCAGTTCGATCGTCAGCTCGGTCGCGTCGTCGTTCCACGCGAACTCCGTCCCGAGCATCGGCTCGGGGTCGCCCGCCGAGATGGTGTTGTAGAAGAACAGCGGCTCGTAGATCGCCCCGAGGGTGGGCTGCAGGACGTTCGGCGAGAACGGGTTGAAGTTCTTCGTGATGTCGCCCAACGAGCCGGTGGCGATCGAGATGCCGTTCTGATCGCCGCCGGGCGACACGCATCCGCTCACAGCGATGGCGGTCGCACCGAGGGCGGCGGCGAGGGCAAGGCCCCGCCGGGAGCTACGCAGGATCATCGTCGTTCCTCTCCCGGCACACCACCGTGCCGGACGTCGTCCTCACCGTCTGGCGAGGTTTAAGTAAAGTAACTGAAATTAGTGGTTCTTGGTAGCCCAACTACCGACTTGCTTCCCAGGGCCACGAAGCAGACCCGTTTTTTCGGCTCTTGCGCCGACCCGCCTCCCCGCATAACCTCACTCACGTCACCCCCCGGCGTAGCTTTACTACCGATTCGCGCGGCACATCCCGCGATGAGTCGCCGCGACGCCTCCCATCACCGGCGATAGGAGAACCCATGAGACGACGGCGCACAGCCCTCGCCTTGACCGCGACGACGAGCGTCGTCGCTGCCGCCCTGCTCGTCCCCACGACCGCGGCATCCGCGGCCGACGAGCAGCGCACCGTCACCGTCCACCTCGACCAGACCGTGCAGGAGGACTACCTCGGCGTCGGCGTCAACGTCATCCCGTGGAGCCTGCTCGAGGGCACCACGAAGTACGGCTACGACGACGCCGACTGGGAGGTCGACGTCGAGCGCATCCACACCCTGCAGCCGAAGGTCGCCCGCATCTGGTTCCAGATCGACTGGATGGAGCTCGAGAAGGGCCAGTACGACTTCGAGAGCCCCGAGATGCTCGCGTTCTACCGCTACCTCGACGCCTTCAAAGACGCGGGCACCGAGGTCGAGCTGAACTTCGGCTGGAAGGTCGGCGCGCGCGTGCACGACTGGTTCACGATCCCCGGCGCGCCCGACCCGTACATCTCGGCACCGGCCGACCTGCCCGCGTACGGCGCCTCCGCCTCGGCGCTGCTGCAGAACCTCTTCGACCGCGGTTACGACAACGTCGACCACCTCACCTTCTACAACGAGCCGAACGGCAGCTGGGACTTCTGGGCACCGGGCGACGAGAAGGCCTACTACGCCGACATGGCCCGCGCGGTGAGCGATCGGCTGACCGCCGACGGCCTGCGCGACGACGTGCAGATCTGGGGCCCCGAAGAGGTCAACGCCGTGGCCTGGACCCAGTACATGGCCGAGAACGCGGGCGACGTCTTCGACCAGTACTCGTTCCACCTGTACGGCGAGTCGTACGACGCGATGGGGGATGCCATCGCCCAGCGCCGCGCCGTCATCGGCGATGCCCCGTTGAACCTGTCGGAGATGGGCTGGACCAACCCCGGCACCAGCGTCTGGGAGACCGGCTACGCGAACTACATCATCCGCAGCGCCAACGACGGCGTGCACTCGAACCTCATCTGGCAGCTCAACGGCGTCATGACGGGCGACCCCGCGGGCGACACGAACGGGTCGTACAACCTGTGGGACTCGCTCATCCTCGGCCTCGAGCCCACGGCCGCGTTCTCGGAGGCGGGCCCGCTCATGCGGTACGTGCCCACGCACAGCACGGTGCTCGGTACGGAGGTGTCGGATGCCGATGTGCGCGCGACGGCGTTCCGGGCGCCCGACGGTGAGCTGACGGTGCTGGTCGAGACCCAGTCGGGATCGCCGAAGGACGTCCGCGTGCAGTTCGACGGCGGCGACGCGACCGCGGACTTCACCCGCATCGCGTACACGGATTCGATCGCACAGCCCGGCGAGAACGCCCTTCTCCCCGCCTCGAGCGGAACCCTGACCCCGGATGCCAACGCCTTCACCGACACCGAGATCGGCGACGAGCACACCTACGCCATCTACACGACGGCCTCCGTGGCCACGCAGGTCGAGATGACCCCCGTGCGCACCTCGGTCGCCGGCGGTGCGCAGGTGCAGCTCGACGCGAACGTCATCGACGGCACCGGCACGCCGACCTGGTCGGTGGTCGGAGACGACAACGGCACCATCGACGCGAACGGTCTGTTCACGGCCCCGTCCGTGACCGCCGAGCGCACCGTCGCCGTGCGGGCCACGCTTCCCGACGGGGAGTACGGCGTCGCGCAGGTCGAGGTCACCCCGGCCAGTACGGCCGGAGTCACCGACGCTCCGGTGTTCAGCCTCGAGCGCGGCGTCTACGACTCGATCGAGGCCGTGACGATCACGAGCGCCACCCCTGACGCGCAGATCTTCTACACGACGGACGGCAGCGAGCCCACGGCATCCTCCACCCCGTACACCGGGCAGATCTTCCTCGAGCCGCTCAAGACGACCTACCTACGAGCCGTCGCGGTGGCACCCGGGGCGGACGCGTCGGGAGTGACCTCGAGGCTGTACAAGGTGAGGGACGTGCAGAACGCGCCCGACGGGTACACCTTCTGCCAGTACGCGGACGGCGGCGAGTGCGCCTTCGACGGGGAGGCGAACGTGGCCTTCGGCTCCGACGGGCTCTTCGTCTTCGGCACCTTCACCGACGGGGTGGACTGCACGGTCGCCTCCTTCGGCTCGAACCCGAACCCGGGCGGCGACAACCGCTGCTTCGTCAACCCCGACGTGTCGGAGGAGCCGCCGCTGGTGAGCATCCTCAACGCCGGGTTCGAACGCCCCGCCACCGGCGGCACCGCGAACGGGCCGATGGTGAACGGCTGGACGTTCAGCGCCCGCGCCGGTATCCAGCACAACAACAGCGTGTTCGTCCCCGCTTCGCCCGCCCCGCAGGGGGAGCGCACGGCGTACCTCAAGAGCGACTCGGGGCTCGCCAGCCGGATCGATCAGACCGTGGTGTTCCCGGCCGGGACCTACGCGATCACGTTCGCCGCGGCGAACCGCGTCGGCTTCGGCGGCCAGCAGGAGTTCGACGTCGAGGTCGACGGGCAGAAGCTCGGCCACTACGTGCCGGTGGGCGGGGACTACCAGTACTACGAGACGGCGCCCTTCACCGTGACGCAGGGCGAGCACACGATCTCGTTCGTGGCGACCACCACCGAGGGCGACAACACCGGGTTCGTCGACGACGTCCGTGTGGTCGCTGCCGGCGACACGGACACCACGGCCCCGACGGTCACGGTCAAGCAGGGCGCGGAGTTCACCCAGGGCGACGCCGAGGCGTACGACAGGGTGAGCTTCAAGCTCTACGACGCCGGCAGAATCGACCGCGCGGTCATCAACGGCGTCGTGAAGGATCTGACCGACAACACCTGGTCCGACGTGAACTTCGTCGCCCCGGGAGTGTTCGGGGCCGTGTCCGGCGAGAACACGCTCGTCGTGTACGACGTCGCCGGAAACAGCACGACGGTGACGTTCACGCTGCGCTGACGCTCACGCGAGGCCCGTCTCGCCCTTCGGGGCGGGGCGGGCCTTCGTCTGCGCGCGGGGCGTCGGGAGCGCGGCACGGCTCCGGTCGAGCGCGGTGGCCCCGGTGTCACGAGAACAGGCGGTGCGCCCGCAACAGAACGGCATCCCCACGGATCGTCCTGTTCTCGGCGCATCGCCTGTTCTGGTGCTCCGCCCTTCAGCCGCCCGGCCCGGCGGCGGAAGCGCGCGGGCGGCGGTCCCCCACGGCCGCCGCCCGCGCGCGCTTACTTGGCCGGCTTCTTCTCCGGGACCGGCGCGTTGCCCGAGGCGCGCAGCGCGGCGTAGTACGCCGCCGCTTCGTTCTGACGGTCGTCCTCGACGCCCGTCGCGATCGAGGCACGCACGTGCTCGGGCCCGTAGCCGAAGGCATCCACGAGATCCTGCGCGTGCGGTCGGAGGCGCGCGCACAGCCGATCGATGTAGCTCGAGACCGCCGCCGCACGCTGGGTCGACAGGCGACCGTTGATGAGGTGCCACGCGAGGTGCTTCTCGATGAGCTGCAGACCGAACAGGTCGCGCAGCCACGTGAGCACTCGAGCCGTGCCGGGGTCGGAGATGCGGTTGATCGCGTCGGTGAAGGCCTCCCACTGCAGCAGCTCGCCGTGGGCGCGCGCCGCTTCGATCAGCTCGGCCTGGTTCGCGTTGAACAGAGCGGCCGCGTCCTCGCGGGAGAGCTTGGATGCCGGACGCAGCCGACCCGCGATGTCAGCGATCATCTGCTGGACGCGACCCGCGAGCAGCTCGTGCTGCTGGTCCGCGCGGAGCCCGCGCTCGACCGAGCGAGCCGTCGACCCGAGGTCGGTGACCGCCTGCCCGAGCTGGCGCAGCCCCGCCCCGTGGAAGAGCTTGCCCGCGGTCTGGCCGACGGCGAACGCGGCGAGCTGCTTGGCATCCTTGCCCTTGAACTGACGGGCGTAGTCGGCGAGCAGACGCTTGCCCACGAGCTGCAGGAGGATGTTGTTGTCACCCTCGAAGGTCACGAAGATGTCGAGGTCGGCGCGCAGCCCCACGAGACGGTTCTCGAAGAGGAAGCCCTGTCCGCCGCAGGCCTCACGCGCCTCTTGCAGGGTGTCGAGCGCGTGCCAGGTCGACAGGGGCTTGAGGGCCGCGGCCAGGGTCTCGAGGTCTTCGCGGTCGGCGTCGGTGTCGAGCGCGCCGCTGAAGACGCCGTCGAACTTCTGCAGGAACTCGTCGTGCGCGAAGATCTCGGCGTAGGTCGTGGCGAGGCGCGGCAGAAGACGGCGCTGGTGCTTGCCGTAGTCGAGCAGCGTGACCTCGGGCGTTCCGCTGCCCGAATCGAACTGGCGACGCTGGTTGCCGTAGGTGATCGCGATGATCAGGCCGATCGCCGAGGCCCACGCGGCCGCGCCGTCGAGCGAGACACGGCCCTGGACGAGCGTGCCGAGCATCGTGAAGAACCGGCGACCGGGGCTCGCGATGTCGCTCGAGTACGTGCCGTCGGGGGCGACGTCGCCGTAGCGGTTGAGCAGGTTCGTGCGGGGGACGCGGACGTGGTCGAAGTGCAGGCGTCCGTTGTCGATGCCGTTCAGGCCGCCCTTGAGGCCGTCGTCCTCACCGCCGATGCCGGGAAGGAAGTTGCCCTCCTCGTCGCGCAGGGGGACGTAGAAGCAGTGCACGCCGTGGTTGACGCCGTTCGTGATGAGCTGCGCGAACACGGTCGCGGCCTTGCCGTGGAGCGCGGCGTTGCCGAGGTAGTCCTTCCAGGCCCCGCGGAAGGGGGTGTGGATCACGAACTCCTCGGTCTCGGGGTCGTACGTGGCGGTCGTGCCGATCGCGGCGACGTCGGATCCGTGGCCGGTCTCGGTCATGGCGAAGGCGCCGGGGATCTCGAGGCTCATGATGCCGGGCAGCCACTTGTCGTGGTGCTCGGCCGTGCCGAGCTGCAGCACCGCGGAGCCGAAGAGGCCCCACTGCACGCCCGACTTGATCTGCAGGCTCGGGTCTGCGGCCACGAGCTCTTCGAAGCCGGCGATGTTCGCGCCGTTGTTCTCCTCGCCGCCGAATCGCTTCGGGAAGGCGCGGTGCACGGCGTTGTTCTGCACGAGCAGGTGCAACTGGCTCAGGGTGCGCTCGCGGTGCGCGTCCATCCCGAGGCTGTCGTCGCGCCACAGCGCGGGGTCCTTGAGCATCTCGCGCGCCTGGCGGCGCGTGTCACCCCAGGTGCCGAGGAGCAGATCGGTGACCCGATCGATGTCGATGCGCGACTCCGCGGCCTCGGCTGCGGAGTGCGGAGCAGACGGTGCACCCCCGACGGGCGTGCGCGTGCTCGTGGCGGGCGTGGTGGGACGGACGGCGGCGTCGGTCATTTTCGGCACCTTTCGACGTTGCAAAGGGATGCCACCACGGTAGGAGTCCCACAACGCACCGGCAAACGGTGTGTGAGGTGTCGACAATGCCTGCGCGCGACGGGAGGCGGGGTCGTTGTGGGTGGTCAACATTCCCGTGCGGAGCCTGTGGGGCGGGCGCGGCGGCTCGGCGGGGGTCGCCCTCGCGAGGCGAGACTGCATCCAGCTGACAAAACCATTGCAGCGTGCAGTGGGGTTGTCAGCTGGATGCAGTCTCGCCGGCTTGGGCTGGCCGGGGGCGGGGAGCGGGGCGCGGGGGCTGGGGGCCGGGGCGGGGGCGGCCACCTCGCGTGGAATCCCCGAGGCGAGGTCCCTGAGCTCGTCGATGGGACCGAGACTCCGCGTCAGTTCGCGGCGACCACCGTCAGGATGCCGTCGCCGTACGCCTCGCGCTTCTTGGCGCCGATGCCGGTGATGCCGTCGAGGTCGCCGGTCGACGCGGGACGCGCGGCCGCGATGGCCCGGAGCGTGGCGTCACCGAACACGATGTACGCCGGAACGCCCTGTTCGCGGGCCTTCTCGGCGCGCCACGCGCGCAGAGCCTCGAAGAGGTCGCGGTCACCCGGAGCCACGTCGTCGGCGCTGGACTTCCGCGGGCGCGAGGAGCCCCCGCCGGTGCGGCCCAGGACGTCGCGGCGGAGCGGCACCGGCGTCTCACCGCGCAGCACACCCGCCGACGCCTCGCTCAGCGCGAGGGTGCCGTAGTCGCCCTGGGCGACGATGATCCCCCGGGCGAGCAGCTGACGGATGACGCTCCGCCAGTCCTGATCGGAGAGGTCGGCGCCGAGCCCGTAGGTGCTGAGCCGATCGTGCCCCTGCTGGGAGATGCGCTCGGTCTTCGCTCCACGGAGGATGTCGATCAGGTGCCCCGCCCCGAACGCCTGACCCCGCTCGCGCTGCAGGCGGACGATGGTCGACAGCAGCTTCTGCGCGGCGATCAGCCCGTCCCACGTGTCGGGCGGGGTGAGGCACGTGTCGCAGTTGCCGCACGGTTCGGACTTCTGACCGAAGTAGTCGAGGAGGTTCTGGCGGCGGCATCCGACCGTCTCGCACAGGGCGAGCATGGCGTCGAGGTGTTGACCCAGACGCATCTTGTAGGAGCGATCGCCGGGCGATTGGTCGATCATGCGGCGCTGCTGCACCACGTCGCCGAGGCCGTACGCCATCCACACGACCGAGGGGTCACCGTCGCGGCCGGCGCGGCCGGTCTCTTGGTAATAGCCCTCGACCGACTTGGGCAGGTCGATATGGGCGACGAAGCGCACGTCGGGCTTGTCGATGCCCATGCCGAACGCGATCGTGGCGACCATGATCACCCCGTCTTCGCGCAGGAAACGGGACTGGTTCGCGGCGCGCACGGAGGCGTCGAGACCCGCGTGATAGGGCAGGGCGTCGAGGCCCTGCGTCGAGAGATAGGTCGCCATCTGTTCGACGCTCTTGCGGCTCAGCGCGTAGACGATGCCGGCAGAGCCCTCGGGCTGACTCTTGATGAACTGCACGAGCTGGCGTCGCGGGTCGACCTTGGCGTCGATGCGGTACTGGATGTTGGGGCGGTCGAAGCTCGCGACGAAGCCGCGGGCGTCGCGCAGCCGCAGCCTCTCGACGATCTCTTGCGCGGTGGCGGGAGTCGCCGTTGCCGTGAGCGCCATGCGCGGCACCCCGGGGAAGCGGTCGGCCAGATCGCCGAGCGCGAGGTAGTCGGGGCGGAAGTCGTGACCCCACTGCGACACGCAGTGCGCTTCGTCGATCGCGATCACGCTCAGACGTCCGCGCGAGAGCAGCCCGAGCGTCTGCGCGCCGTTGAGCCGCTCGGGGGCGACGTAGAGCAGGTCGAGCTCGCCCGCGAGGTACGCCTGCTCCACCGCCTGACGCTCGGCGGGGGCCTGCGTCGAGTTGAGGTACCCGGCGCGCACGCCGTTGGCGATGAGCGCTTCGACCTGGTCGTGCATGAGGGCGATCAGCGGGCTGACGACGAGCCCCGTGCCGGGCCGCACGAGCGCGGGCACCTGGTAGGTGACGCTCTTGCCACCTCCGGTGGGCATGAGGACCACGGCGTCTCCGCCGTCGACGACGTGCTGCACGATGTCGGCCTGGTCGCCGCGGAAGGCGTCGTACCCGTAGACCTCGTGAAGGACCTCGCGCGGGTCGCGACCGGTGAAGTCGCGCACCGCCGGGAGTTCGCGCGCGGTGCCGGTCGCGGCCGCGGCGCGCGCGAAGGCGGAGGTGGGGTCGACGGGCGGCGGTGGAGCATCGAGATCGTCGGGCGGGGCGAAGAGATCGGGATCCCAGTCGACGTCGGCGTACGGGTCGTCGTACCCGCCGAACGGCTCGGGCGGCGCGTCGGCGTAGGGCTCGGGGGCGGCGCCGGAAGAAGTCACCCGTCCACGGTAACCCGGGGCACCGACACCCGCGTGGGACGGTCCGGGCATCTGTGGACGGTGGCTCACGAATCCGGGGTGTGCAGACGAGCCAGGTACCGCTCGACGCGGAACGGAACCCCCGCGCGATCGCTCAGCGACACCGCCACGATCACGGCGGTGGTCAACGGGATCGTCCAGGCCGCGGGCTGTGCGAGAACGGCGCCCCAGCCCCCGGCATCCGGGATCATCCCTCCGGCCACGAACGCCGCACCACACGCGATCGCACCCACCACCATGCCCGCGACCGCGCCCCGCGCCGTCAGACGCGGCCACCAGACGCCGAGCAGCAGCACGGGCGAGAGCGTGGATGCCGCGAACACGAACACCGCGCCGACGCTCGACACGAGACCCGCGGGTTCGGTCAGCAGCGCGACCGCCAGCGGCACCACCGTGCAGAGCACCGCCGACAGGCGGAACGAACGGACGCTGCCGCCGAACACGTCCTGGCTGACCACGCCCGCGAGCGAGACGACCAGACCGGACGAGGTCGCGAGGAACGCGGCGAAGGCTCCCGCGACGATGAGCGCCGTGAGCAGCTCGCCGACCACGCCGGGGAGAAGGCGCGAAGGCAGGGCGAGCACGACGGTGTCGGCGAGGCCGCGCACCGCCAGATCGGGCGCGACCACCCGGGCGATGAGTCCCATCGTCGACGACACGGCGTAGAACGCGCCGATGAGCACGATGACGACGACGGTCGTGCGTCGCGCCGACCCGCCGTTCGGGCTCGTGTAGAAGCGCACGAGCACGTGCGGGAGCCCGATCGTGCCGAGGAGAAGGGCGAGGAGCAGCGACACCGTGGCGTAGGTGTCGACGGCACCGGGGCCGTCGGCGGCCGGGAAGATCGCGGCCGGGTCGAGGTCGCGCCCGCCCTGCGACAGCGCGACGAGGAGGAACACCGCGGGCACGAGCAGCGCGGTGAGCTTGAGCCAGTACTGGAACGCCTGCACGGCGGTGATCGCGCGCATGCCTCCCGCGGCGACGATCCCGGCGACGAGGGTGGCCACCACCACGGCACCGGTCCACCGGGGCACATCGGCCACGACGCCGAGGGCGAGGCTCGCCCCGTGCAGCTGCGGCACGATGTACAACCAGCCGATCATCAGCACGACGACACTCGTGATCCGCCGGGCCGCGCGCGACTCGAGCCGCGCCTCGACGAAGTCCGGGATCGTGTACGCACCGCTTCGTCGCAGCGGCGCCGCGACGAAGAGCAGGACGAGCAGATACCCGGCCGCGTACCCGATCGGGAACCAGAACCCCTCGGAGCCCGAGAGCAGCACGAGGCCCGCGAGCCCCAGGAACGTCCCGGCCGAGAGGTACTCGCCGCTGATCGCCGAGGCGTTCCACACGCTCCCGACGCTGCGCGAGGCGACGAAGAAGTCCCCGGTCGTGCGTGACAGGCGCACGCCCGAGAAGCCCAGCACCGCGGTGACGACGACCAAGAGCCCCACCGCGGCGAGATCGAACACCGGGTTCACGCGTCGGATCCGGGGTCGGCGAGGTGGCGGTAGCGCCGTTCGTTGCGCGCCGCCGCGCGCACGAAGATGAGCGCGAAGACGAGGATCAGCGGATAGAAGCCGTACGCCTGCGCGAGCCACGACAGCGGCACGCCGAACAGCACCGGATCACCGAGCGCGGGAAGCGCTGCGATCGCGAACGCGAACGCCCCCGCCACGACGAGGAACGCGGCCACGCAGCCGATCGCGAGACGGAGCTGCGCGCGGACCAGCCCGCGCGAGAACACGTCGTCGGCCTCGTCGGGAGCGTGTCCCGGCAGCGCGAAGCCGCGCGTCGCCGGGCGCGGCACCCGAGCGGATCCGGATGCCGTGACCCGGACGCGCGGAAGGCGCGGCGTCTCGTCGGTCATGGCCTCCCATCGTGGCATCCGGGGCGGTCGGCGTCGATGCGCGTCCTCTCGTTCTCACACCTCCCGGGACAGCGGGACCGGGGGCGTCGCGGCGGCGGGATCGAGGTCGACGCGGCGGGCGCGGCACCCGGTGCACCGCACGTAGCGCACGCGCCCATCGCTCGTCGCGTGCACCGATTCGGTGACCCACGCGTGCTCGTGGACGGATGCCGTGACGGGAAGCGAGAGGGTGTCGGGGGCGCTCATGGAGCCAGCGTGCTGTAATGCCCTTATGCATCTCAACCCTTACGGCGAGTACGCGGTCCTGCTCGCCGCGTCACTCGCGAACGACTGGCCCGCCGACCGCGACGGCGTGGAGCAGAGGGCGAGGGAGCTGGGTATGTCGATGGAGTTCCCCGTCGGCGCCGACGATCACGAGCGCACGCGCGAGGTCATCGACGCGTGGTTGCGGGTCGTCGACGAGCCCGATCACGACGCCCGCGCCGCCCTGCTGAACGCGCAGATGGCCGAAGTGACGGCCTACCCCCGGCTGACGAACCACAACGGGGAGGGCTGGCACCTGCACTACCGCGACGAGAACGACGCGCTCCCGCGCGTGCTCGCCGCGGTCATCTCGGTCGGCACCGCGCTGCACCTCGTCACGCGGGGTCAGGACCGCCTCGGCCGCTGCGCGGCGGAGCCCTGCGTCAACGTCGTCGTCGACGTCACACGCAACGGACGCCAGCGGTACTGCTCGGTGCGCTGCGCGAATCGCGCGGCCGTGCGCCGGCACCGCGCGCGTGGGTAATGCCGGCGCACGCGAGAGCATGTCCCACTTTTTGCCGCCTGAGACCGTCCCCCGCAGCACATTTCGGGACATACTCCGCGAAAAGTGGGACATGCTCTCGCCGGGCGCCTCAGCGCAGCAGAGCGTCGCGCACCGACGGCACGAGCCGACGGCTGACCGGCAGCTCGATCTCGGCCAGGACCACCGACGGCGCCGGACCCGACAGGCGCACCTCGACGATGGCATCCCGATGCACGAGGTACGACCGGTGCACGCGGACGAAGCCGGCATGCGCCCAGCGATCGGCGAGATCGGACAGCGGCAGACGCACCAGGTGGTCGCAGGTCGGGGTGTACAGCCTTGAGTAGTCGCCGCTGGCCTGGACCCACCTGATCTCGGCGCGACGAACCAGGCGCGTGGTCGACCCGACGGTCACCGCGATCGTCTCGTCGTCGTCTGCGTCGGCGCCCGCGCCCGCGCCCGCCGCGAGGGCACGCCCGAGCGAACGGCTGAGGCGCTCGGCGCGGACGGGCTTGAGCACGAAGTCGACGGCCTCGACGTCGAACGCCTCGACGGCCCCCGCGTCGTCGGCGGTGACGAAGACGACCGCGGGTCGCTCGCGCAGGCGCGCCAGAGCGCGAGCGAGGTCGAACCCCGAGAGCCCCGGCATGTGGATGTCGAGGAACGCCACCGCGACGTCGACCGTGTCGAGGATGCGCAGGGCCTCGGCCCCGCTCGCGGCCGCGTGCACCTCGGCCACGCGCGGGTCGGCGGCGAGCAGCGCGACCAGTTCGGCGCGCGCCGGCGCCTCGTCGTCGGCGACCAGAACCGCGACGCTCACGGCAGCGCCGTCTCGTGCTGCGGCTGCGACTTCGGCACCCGCAGGCGCACGGCCGTGCCCGAGCCGACGTTCGTCTCGACCACCAGACCTCCCGCGGGTCCGTAGAGCTGCCGCAGGCGCGCGTCGACGTTGCGCAGCCCCACGTGGGTCGATGCGGCATCGAGGTCGAGCAGGGTCGCGAGCTCCTCGGGGTCCATCCCGATCCCGTCGTCGTCGACGACCACCTCGGTGTGCGTGCCGTCGTCGATCGAGGTCACCGTGATGACCCCGCCGCGCTCTCCCGGCTCGAGGCCGTGCCGCACCGCATTCTCGACGAGTGGCTGCACCGACAGGAACGGGATGACCGTCGCGAGCGTTTCGGGCGCGATCCGCAGGCGAACCGACAGCCGGTCGCCGAACCGGGCGCGCTCCAACTCGAGGTAGGAGTGGATGCTGCGCAGCTCTTCGGCCAGCGTCGTGAACTCGCCCTGGCGGCGAAACGAGTACCGCGTGAAGTCGGCGAACTCGAGGACGAGGTCGCGAGCGCGTGGCGGATCGGTCGAGATGAACGAGGCGATCGCGGTGAGCGCGTTGTAGATGAAGTGCGGACTGATCTGCGCCCGCAGGGCGCGCAGCTCCGCCTCGGCGAGCGCCGCGCGCGAGGCGTCGAGACCCGCGAGCTCGAGCTGCGCCGCGCACCACTGCGCGACATCACCCGTGGCGCGCACGAGCGGTCCCCGCACGGGCGACGCGAAGGCGATCACGGCGCCCCAGACGCGCCCGTCCACGACGATCGGCGCCCCCACGGCATCGCCGTCGCTCTCGGTGAACACCTGCCGGCGCCCGGTCTCGCGGACGCGGGCGGCGATGCGGCGCGCCGACGCGGTCAGCGTCTCGGGGCCGTCCAGCGCGACGCGACCCTCGGCCGCATCGACGATCGCCACGGCGTCGGCGGCGAGGAGCGTCCGCAGGTGCTTGGCCGCGCGGGCGGCATCCGGTTCGTCCCGTCCCCCGCGGAGGGCGGATGCCGCCGCGGCGGCGAGGTGCAGGGTCCGATGCGTCGCCCGCTCGGCGTCGCTCCCCAGGTCGCGCGGCGCGAGAGCGAAGCGGCGTGCGAGAACCAGCGCGAGGGTCAGCGCCGCACCGACGACGACCCCCGCGGCCCCGGCGAGCAGCGGTGCGTCGAGCATGCTCGCAGCCTAGTCAGCAGCAGCGCGCGCCGGGGTCGGCATCCTGGTCCGCCGCACGCTGCCGCCAGAACTGCCGTTCGGTCAGGGGCTCCTCCCCCGGGTGGTGCACCCGGTGGTGCGCGACGTACACGTCGTAGGCACGGTCGCCCATGAGTGTCGTGACATACCACCGGATGCCACGCCCGAGCCGCGCGAGGCGCACCCCGAGGCGAGTGAGAGCCGGACCGGATTCCGCGTGTGACAGAGCCATGACGACCTCTCAGTGGTGCGCCGACGCGGTCGGACGGGCGGGGTGGTCGGCGGGGAGGGCCTCCCACTCCTTCTCGATCTCGCGCTCGGCCTTCGTGGCGAGGAAGCCGGCGGGAGCGAAGCGACGGGATGCCACGGGGGCGTCCTCGAGGTCGGCACCGCCGCCGTTGCGCAGGGCCTTGATCGTCACGATCACGGCCATGACGATCACGACGATCGCCAGCGTCACGAAGATCACCGACAGCACGCCCTGCACGAAGGTGTTGCGCACGACCGCCTCCATCGCGGCGACCGTCTTCGCGGTGCCGAACTCGGTCTTCCCCGCGGCGAGCGCATCGCGGAACGCGAAGTGGTTCGCCCAGTACCCCACCGCCGGAACCGGCGAGAAGATCTTGTACATCGACGCGGTGATCGTGACGACGGCGGCGAACGCCAGGGGCAGGGCAACGATCCACAACCAGCGGAAGTACGACCGGCCCCGCTTCGCGACGATCGCCAGCACCACGGCGAGCGCGATCGCGGCGAGCAGCTGGTTCGCGATGCCGAACAGCGGGAAGAACGTGTTGATGCCGCCGAGCGGGTCGGTCACGCCGAGGATCAGGATCGATCCCCACCCGGCGACCATGACCGCCGTGCAGATCCAGACGCCGGGACGCCACGACAGGTCCTTGAACTTCGGGATCACGGTGCCGATCGAATCCTGGAGCATGAAACGGGCGACGCGAGTGCCGGCATCCACCGCCGTGAGGATGAAGAGGGCCTCGAACATGATCGCGAAGTGGTACCAGAACGCCATCATCGCCTGACCGCCGAGGGCCTGCTGCATGATGTGCGCGAGACCGAGCGCGAGGGTCGGTGCACCGCCGGTGCGCGAGACGATCGAGGTCTCCCCCACGGCCGCCGCCGTGGTCGTGAGCATGTCGGGCGTGAGGTTGACGCCCGCGAGCCCCAGCCCGTTCACGAACGCGACGGCTCCCTCGACCGTGCCCAGGGTGGCCGCGGGCGAGGCGTTCATGGCGAAATAGATGCCGCGGTCGATCGAGAGGGCGGCGACGAGCGCCATGATCGCCACGAACGACTCCATGAGCATTCCGCCGTAGCCGATGAAGCGCGTCTGGCGCTCCTTCTCGACGAGCTTGGGCGTCGTGCCCGAGGCGATGAGCGCGTGGAACCCGCTGAGCGCACCGCACGCGATCGTGACGAAGAGGAAGGGGAAGATCGGGCCGCTGAACACCGGACCGGTCTGTCCCCCGGCGAACTCGCTGAATGCGGGTACCGAGATCTCGGGACGCACGAGCACGATGGCGCCGGCGAGCATCACGATGACGCCGACCTTCATGAAGGTCGAGAGGTAGTCGCGGGGAGCGAGCAGCAGCCAGACCGGCAGCACCGCGGCCACGAAGCCGTAGACGATGATGCCCCACGCGATGACGGAGCGGTCGAGGTGGAAGGCGGCGTAGCCCCACTCGGTCGAGGCGACCCAGCCGCCGGCGATGATCGCGCCGATCAGCAGGACGAAGCCGATGATCGAGATCTCGGTGATGCGGCCCGGGCGGATGTAGCGCAGGTAGAGGCCCATGAAGAGGGCGATCGGGATCGTCATCGACACGCTGAAGACGCCCCACGGGCTCTCGCCGAGCGCGTTGACGACGACGAGCGCGAGGATCGCGACGATGATCAGCATGATCAGCAGGCTCGCGAGGATCGCGGCGGTGCCGCCGATCTTCCCGAGCTCGTCGCGGGCCATCTGACCGATCGTGCGACCACCGCGGCGCATCGAGAAGAAGAGGACGAGGTAGTCCTGCACGGCGCCCGCGAGGATCACGCCGACGATGATCCAGATCGTGCCGGGGAGGTAGCCCATCTGCGCGGCGAGCACGGGCCCGACGAGGGGACCGGCGCCGGCGATGGCGGCGAAGTGGTGGCCGTAGAGCACGCGGCGGTCGGTGGGGACGTAGTCCTTGCCGTCCGCCTTGCGCTCGGCGGGGGTGGCCCGACGGTCGTCGGGACGCGTGATGTAGCGCTCGATCACCTTCGAGTAGAAGCGGTAGCCGATGAGGTACGTGCAGACGGCGGCGAACACGAACCAGATCGCGTTCACCGTCTCGCCGCGCACGATCGCGAGCATGGTCCAGGCGAGGCCGCCGAGCAGCGCGATCGCGACCCACAGCGCGATCTTGGCCGGGGTCCATCTGCTCCGGAGCTTTTCGGGCGGAACGGCGACCGGGGGAAGGGTCGGGTCGGTGACGACGTCGTCGTCGACGGAAGCGCTCATGTTGTCTCCTGCTCGCGGCGTTGCGGACTCGCACAGTGAACCGGATGCCGCGCGCCCGAGGCCGCGGCATCCGTCGATCGTGCGGTGAGCGGCGTGAACGGTGCGGTGAGCGGTGCGGCGGGGCCCTCACTCCCGCTGTCCCGGGCTCGCCGAGGGGGCCGGAGGCTTCGACGTTTGTCGAGGGGGTGCGGAACACCGCACGGCCCCCGTACGTTGCTGAAGAGACCGACGACAGGAGGCGCCATGACCGACGCACTGACCGTGACCCGCAACGACGACGCCCACCGCTACGAGATCCACGTGGGCGAGGAGCTGGGCGGGTTCCTCGAGTTCCGCCCGGCCGGCGAGGGCCGGCTCGTCCTCCCGCACACCGAGGTCGATCCCGCGTTCAAGGGACGCGGCCTCGGCTCGACGCTCGCGAGCGAAGCCCTGGGCGATCTCGCCCGCCGAGGCGACAGCGTCATCCCCTCGTGCCCGTTCGTTGCGCACTACCTCCGCGAGCACGACGTTCCCGGCCTCGTCATCGAGTGGCCGCACGACACCGACGCGGCCGATTCGGCCGACCCCAGCGAACCGGCATGACCCGCCTCGACGTCGCGCCGGAGGCATCCGAGGGCCCCGTCGAGTGCGACGGACCCCGCGCCCTCGTGGTCGAGGCGCGCGAGGTTCCGCTGGGTGGCGTCCGCGCGATGGAGGTGCACCGCACGCTGCCGCACCGCGCGCTGCCGATGGTCGGCGCGTGGTGCTTCCTCGACCGGTTCGGCCCGCAGGAGACGCTCATGCGCGTCGAACCGCACCCGCACATCGGCCTGCAGACGGTGACCTGGCCGATCATCGGGGAGGTCCGCCATCGGGATGCCGTGGGCAGCGACGTCGTGGTGCGACCGGGCGCGCTGAACCTCATGACGAGCGGCGAGGGTATCGCCCACTCGGAGTACTCGGTCGGCGACGAGGCGATCCCGCTGGACGCCCTGCAGCTGTGGGTCGCGCTCCCCGAGTCACGCCGCCACGGGGCTCCCGCTTTCGAGCGGCACGAGGATCTCCCCGTCCTCGATCTCGGCGACGGCGCGGACGCGGTCGTCGTCATGGGCGAGCTGGGCACGGTGACCTCCCCCGCGACCGTGCACACGCCGATCGTGGGGGCCGAGCTGCGTCTCCCGGCCGGCGTCCGCGTGCGCATCCCTCTGAGACCTGACTGGGAGCATGCACTCTACGGAATGATCGGCACCGCGGATGTCGAGACGGGAATGGATGCCGTCGACGCCGACGCAGCGCGCCGCTCGTCGCCCGCCCTGAAGGACGGCGGTGTGGCATCCGTCGACGGATCCCGCCTGCTCTACCTCGGCACGGGCAGGGACCACGTCGACGTCGTGAGCGTCGACGGCGCCCGTGTCTTCCTGCTCGGCGGGGAACCGTTCGAGGCGGACATCGTCATGTGGTGGAACTTCGTCGGCCGGTCGCACGACGAGATCGTCGAGGCGCGAGAGGCGTGGGAGGCTCGCGCTCCGCGCTTCGGCGAGGTCGTCGACCACGGCCCCGAGCGCATCCCCGCTCCGCCGCTCCCCGCGGTGCGCCTGACGCCACGCCGGCGGCGCTGACCCGCCCGCCCACCCCCATCGAGTGTCCAAGAAACCCGGGAATCGAGCGCGTCTTTTCCGGGTTTCTTGGACACTCGACGTCGAGAGACGCGCGCACCGACGCTGCGCGGCCGCCGATACGCTGGCCCCATGGCCCCGGCATCCGTTCTCTCGACCCGCGTGCTGCTCGTCTGCGCGGCGATCGGGGTGGGGACGGGCATCCTCGGCGGGGCCGCCGGCTGGCTGACCCTCGCGGTCCTGGCGGCGGCGCCGTGGGCCTACGGACTCGTCCTCGGCTCGCACGTTCTTCCCGGGATCATCGCGCAGCAGGTCATCCGCCGCCCCTGGGTCGCCCTCGTCACCCACGTGCTCGCCGCCCTCGTCGCGAGCGCGATGGCGCCGCAGTGGACCTTCCGCTTCCTGGGCACCGCGATCCTGATCGGCGGGATCCAGGAGGGCGTGGCGGCCCTCACCCGTTACCGCGTGTGGGCGGCGGCCCGCTTCTTCATCTCGGCGGTCATCGTCGGCGTCGTGATCGCCGTCCCGGTGTGGTTCGCGGGCGACGTCGCGAGCCTCGCCCCGATCGCGCGGGTCGCGGCGGTGGCGATCAGCATCCTGGGTCCGGTGGCGTGGACGGCCGTGGGCCTCGGCATCGGCTCGGGGCTGCGCGGCGCGGGCGTGGCGCGCGGTCTCTCGACACCGAGATGAGCGCGGACCGCCCGAGTTAGGGTGCACTAAGTTGGGGGGCGTACGCGCTTCCGAGGACTCGCCCGTGACCACTCGCCCCCACCCCGTCGCCGCCTCCGCCGCGGCGGACACGGCGGCGTTGCTGAGCCTGCGAAACGTGACGATCACGCACCTCGAGGCGAGCGCCCCCACACCCTCGGCCGTGAGCTTCGACGTCCACCCGGGCGAGGTCGTGCTGATCCTCGGCCCGAGCGGCTCCGGCAAGTCGACTCTCGCCCTCGCGATGAACGGCCTCGTCCCGCACACCGTCCCGGCGACGGTCGAGGGCATGGTGCGGGTGGCGGGACAGGATGCCGCGACCGCGACGGTCGCCGAGCTCGCCACCACGGTGGGCATGGTCTTCCAAGACCCGGACGCCCAGCTGATCACCGGGACGCTGCTCGACGAGGTCGCCTTCGGTCCCGAGAACCTGCGCCTTCCCGTCGCCGACGTGCTCGCGCGCGCGGAAGCGGCCCTGCGGCGGATGGGCCTCTGGCACCGGCGACATGAGTCGCCGGATGTTCTCTCCGGCGGCGGTCGGCAACGCCTCGCGATCGCGTGCGCCCTCGCGATGGGCTCGCCCCTCCTCGTGCTCGACGAGCCCACGGCCAACCTCGACCCGGCCGGCGTCGACGACGTCTACTCGGCGCTGCGCGACGTGGTCGCCGCGGGCGATCGGGCCATCGTCCTCGTCGAACACAACCTCGACGCGGCGGTCGAGCTCGTCGACCGCGTCGTCGTGCTGGACGGAACCGGATGCCTCGTCGCCGACGGTCCGGTCGACGCGATCCTGCGCGACCGCGCCGCCGATCTCCACGCGCTCGGCGTGTGGCTCCCCACGGCGACCCTCGCGGCGCTCCGCCTCGAGCAGAGCGGCCACCGTTTCGACCGGCTGCCGCTCACGCCGGCCGAGCTGCGCGCGGCACTGGTCGACACCCCCGAGCCCGTCGCGGCCGCCGCTCCCCTGCGGGCGCCGCACCGCGGCGACGCCCTGGTGCGCGTCGAGGGGTTGCGACTCTCGCGCGGGCGCACGCCCGTGCTGCACGGGGTCGACCTCGAGGTGAGGGCGGGCGAGTTCGTCGCCGTGGTCGGTGCGAACGGCGCGGGAAAGACGACGCTGGTCCAGGCGATCGCGGGGGTCCTGCGTCCCCCGCGCGGGACCGTGCGGATCGACGGACTCGACGTGCGCCGCGTCGACGCACGCGCCCTGTCGCGGCACGTGGGTTTCGTGTTCCAGAACCCCGAGCACCAGTTCATCGCGACGACGGTGTTCGACGAGATCGCGCACGGCCTGCGGGCGCAGCGTCTCGACGGTCGCCGCCTCGACGACGCCGAGGTGCGCCGGCGCACCGACGACCTGCTCGCCCGCTTCGGTCTGGCGGACAAGGCCGGCATCCATCCCTTCCTCCTCTCCGGCGGCCAGAAGCGACGACTGTCGGTGGGGACGGCGCTCGTCGGCGGCGCGCGGCTGCTCGTGCTCGACGAACCGACGTTCGGACAGGACCGCGCCCGCGCAGACGAACTGCTCGCGCTCCTCGACGACCTGCGCGAGAGCGGCACGACGATCATCGTGGTGACGCACGACATGCAGGTGGTCGCCGAACACGCCGACCGACTGATCGTCGTCGACGACGGGCGCATCGTGGCGGACGGCCCCACCGCGCACGTCTTCGCGGACGACGCGCTCCTCGCGCGCGCCGGGCTCCGGCCGCCGCCCCTGCGCGAGGCGTTCGCCGGACTCTCAAGTCACCCCGAGCTCGCGGCGATCACCCGTCTGCGCGACCTCCCCGGCGGTGCGGGATGACCGCGGTCGCGGAGGTCGCCGGCCGCGAGGAGGGGCGACGCGGCCTCGCCGTGGTGAATCCGCTCGCGAAGTTCACCGGACCCCTGCCCGCGATGATCGCCCTCGTCTTCGTCCGCGACCTCACGAGCCCGCTCGTGTTCCTCGTTCTCGCTTCCCTCGTCCTGCTACTCGGCACTCGTCTCACCCGGCGGGTGGTCGGCATCCTGATCGGCGTGATCCCGGCGGCCACCGTCGTCGTCGCCGTCGGGTTCGCGCTGTGGGTCGACCCCGAGCGCGTCGAGGGCACCAGCGAGGTCCTTCGCGTGGGCGATTGGGCACTCACGGAGGGTGCGCTGGCCATCGGCCTCGCCACCGGACTACGGCTCGCGGCGATCATGACCCTCGCCTTCATCGGCGGACTCACGACCGAGGGCTCCGACCTCGTGCGCGCACTCGTCCAGCAGCTCCGCGTGCCGTACCGGATCGGATACGCGGCCCTCGCCGCGATCCGGTTCGTCCCGCGTTTCGGGCACGAGCTCGCGGTGATCCGTCAGGCGCACCGCATCCGGGGTGCGCGCGGCGGCTTCCTGTCGGCTCCCGCACGGTGGGCGGGGTACGTCGTCCCGCTGCTCGCCGGCGCGATCCGGCACGCCGAACGCGTCGCGCTCGCGATGGACGCCCGCGCCTTCGGCGCCCACCCCGACCGCACCGAGCGCCACCGGGTTCCGTGGCGCCGACGAGACACGGTGTTCGTCGCGCTCTGCTGGGCGGTGTCGGCCGCCGTGTTCGTCGTCGTGCGTCCGTTCTGAGCGATTCGCGCGCCGGGGCTCCGGCATCCGTCCCCCTAGACTCGGGGAAACCTCAGGAGAAGCCATGCCCCGGCGCCGTCGCACCGTCGCGCAACACGCTCGTCTGCGCTCCCCTCACCCGTTCGCGCAGCTGGTAAAACTGCTCGCCGTCGCTGCCACGGTCGTGCTCGTCGCGGTCGCCGGCGTCACGGCGTACACCGCGGTCGATCTGACCTCGGAGTACGTCGCCGAGGCCGTCGTGGTCGAGAACCAGCCCGCGATCCCGCCCGACCTCGGGCAGCTCGAGGGCGGCGTGAACATGATGGTCGTCGGCATCGACGCGTGCGAGGAGCACCTGAAGGCCCTGTTCGGCGAACGGTGCGAAGGTCCGGATGCCGAGGGCCAGCTGAACGACGTCAACATCCTGCTGCACATCTCCGACGCACCGCGTCGGGTGACGGTCGTGTCGTTCCCGCGCGATCTGCTCTTCGAGGCCCCGGCGTGCGACACCCCCGACGGCGGACGGTGGGGCGGCGGGTACGTGCAGATCAACGAGATCTACTCTCACGGCGGGCTGTCGTGCGTCATGACCGCGGTGTCGGACATGAGCGGGCAGCAGGTGCAGTTCGGCGCGATGGTGACCTTCGGCGGCGTGATCGAGATCACCAACGCGATCGGCGGTGTCGAGATCTGTCTCGCGAGCCCCATGCGCGACGAGAACACCGCGATCGACTGGCCCGCGGGCCCCCGCACGATCCAGGGCTACGAGGCGTTGCAGTTCCTCCGCACTCGCTACGGCGTCGGCGGCAGCGACCTCGCGCGCATCAGCAACCAGCAGCAGTACATGTCGCGCCTGGCACGCAAGCTCGTCAGCGAAGAGGTGCTCTCGAATCCCGCGACGGTGTTCCGTCTGGCGTCCACGGGACTGCGCAACGTCACGCCCACCCAGAGCCTCACCAATCCGCTGACGCTCGTCCAGATCGCCTCCGCGGTCAAGGACGTGCCGTTCGAAGACATCGTGTTCGTGCAGTACCCGACGGTGACGGCGAGTTCCGACGCGAACCGGGTCGAGCCGAACTACGCCGCGGCGCAGGTGCTGTGGGACGCGCTCTCGGCGAACCAGGGGATCGAGGTCACCGGTGCGGTCGGCGCGAACGACGGCGTCGTCGCGGAGCCCGCCCCCGGCGAGACCGCCGCGCCGACCGATGCTCCCGAGGTCGAGCCGGGCACCGTCGACCCGACCACCGGGTCCGTCGCCCTTCCGGAGTCGATCACCGGCTCGAGTGCGGCGCAGCAGACCTGCAGCAACGGCGTCGTGAACTGACGCGCCGGCGCGTCACGGGCGCGCCGCTGGTGACCGCGCGCCGCATCCCTCAGTAGCTCGGCGCGGCCGGGAGGTTGAAGAAGGCCTCGAGGGTCGAGTACCCGCCGTCGTGGTACGCCTGGGCGAGCTCGGGCCCGATGTACCGCAGGTGCCAGGCCTCGGGCTCGTAACCCGACACGCTCTCCTGCCCGTCCACGTAGCGGACGATGAAGCCGTACTCCCACGCGTGATCGCGCACCCACGCGCCCTGCGACGAGCCGGCGATGTCGTCGAGCGACCCGCACGAACCGCTGCACGGCACGATGTCGACGGCCATTCCGGACTGGTGCTCGCTGTACCCCGCGCGGGCGCTCTCGCGATCGGCCGCCTCGACGCCGCCCACCGCGACGCGACCGGCGTAGGTCTCTTGCTGCGTCGCGTACGAGCGGAAGGCGCTGAGGTATCCGATCTCGCCCGCACCCGCATCGTCGGCTGCGCGCACGAGGGACGACAACGCGTTCGCCGCCGACGACCGCATCGCGCTCTGCTCCAGCGCCCGGACGCCGTCGGGCATGACGAGGTCGTCGGGGCGCCAGTCGACCGGATCGTAGGGGCGCTGCTTGTTGACCACCACCCACTGATGCGTCGGATCGCTCAGAGAGACGCACGGGGCGATCCCGGATGCCACGGCGTCACGGAAGGTCGCTCCCCCTCCGGCCGCGGCGATCGCCGCCCCGTCGTCCTTCGCGGCGAGAGCGGCGGTGAAGGCGGGGTTGTCGCACGGCGTCGCGGCCGCGGGGGCGGCGGCGAGGGTGGGGACCGGCAAGCCCTCGGCGGGAACGGCCGGGGGTCCCTGCACCACGGCCACCGCGTCGGCGCCGGCGGCGTTGGCCGGGCCCGCGGCATCCTGTGATCCTCCGGTGACGGCTGCGCCGATCGCGACCGCGCACGCCGCGACGACGATGATCCCCGCGGCCGCCACCGCGATACGTCGGCGCAGAAGGAGCGCGCCGAGCGCCGTGCGCGGGCTCTCGCCGTCACGCCTCGCACGTCGCGTGAGGGGCTGCTCGGCGGGGACGTGCTCCTCGAAGGTGGACCGGCGGGGGCCGGATTCGGCGCCGGCGATCGGGATGGCCGCCGTCGCCCGACGTTCGGCCTCCGCGCGCGCGGCGCGACGGGTCGGGAACGTCGGATCAGAGGAGCTCATTCACCCCATTGTCCCCCGAGCGCTCACCCGGGTCGACCCGGGCGGGGGCTCGCTCGGTGAATCCTCGGTTGCGACCTGGCGAGGGCGAGGGCACGCTGGGAAGACCGTGTCCCGATCCGAGGGAGAGGAGCACCCATGCTCGACGACGACGATCGCGACCTCATGCGCGCTGTCCGGAGCTACCTGAAGCACGTCGAACGACTCGCCGCCACCGAAGCCGCCGGCGAACGCACGCCCCTGGGTGTCGCGCTCAGCGAGCACCTGGGCGTGGACGCCGCGTCCGTGCCCGTCCTGACCGAGACCGTCCCGCCACACCGGCTGGTCGATGCCGACATCGCCCTCGACGAACTGACGACCACAGGTGGGGGAACCCTCCTGGGCGTCACCGGCGGAGAGCAGCGTCTGCACTCCTCCGTCGCCGACCTGATCGCCAACGCGCATACCCGCTTCGCCCCCGGGCCGGTGTCGTACGAGATGCGGGCGACCGGACCGCACACCGAGCGTCGCGTGGTGGCCTTCGGCGTGCGCCTGCTGTCGTTCGCGGGACACCCGATCGTGATCGTCCAACGCGGCGCCTCGCCCCGCCACGGCGAGCAGACGGCCCGCCTCGAGGTGCTGAGTGCGGATCAGGATGCCGCGACCTCGCTGATCGCCGAGCTGCGGCGCCTGATGGTCGAGCGCAGCGTCCTGAAGGGGCGGGTGCTGTCGTTCGTGCCGACGGAGTACGGCCACGACGCGGGCGCGACGTTTCTCGAGCGTCCCGACGTGCACGCCGACGACATCGTGCTCGAGGAGGGGGTCCTCGAGCGGGTGGTCGAGCACGTGGTCGGCGTCGGCGAGCACCGTGAGGCCCTTCGCGCGGCGGGACAGCACCTCAAGCGCGGCGTCCTCCTCTACGGCCCACCCGGAACCGGGAAGACCCTGACGGTTCGGCACCTCCTGTCGCGGACCCCCGAGACCACGGCGGTCGTCCTGACCGGCTCGAGCATCCGTTTCATCGCGGCGGCGGCCGAGATCGCCCGGACCTTCCCGCCGTCGCTCGTCGTGCTGGAGGACATCGACCTCGTCGCCGCCGATCGCGGGTACTCGCCGCAACCGATCCTCTTCGAGGTGCTCGACGCGCTGGACGGCCTCGAGGGGGACGCCGACGTCGCGTTCGTCATGACGACCAACCACGTACACATCCTCGAAGAGGCACTGGCCGCCCGGCCCGGCCGCGTCGACCTCGGCGTCGAGATCCCCCTTCCGGGACCGGACGCGCGACGCCGGCTCTTCCGTCGCTACGCCGCGAACCTCCCCCTGTCGGATGACGCACTGGATGCCGCCGCCGCCCGCGCCGAGGGAACCACGGGGTCGTTCGCGAAGGAGCTGATCCGCCGAACGGTCCTCCTCGCCGCGGTCCGCGGGGATGGCACCGCGGTCACCGACGCCGACCTGGAGACGGCCCTGGACGATCTGCTGTCGTCGGGTGCCGCTCTCACGCGACTGCTGCTCGGGGCGCGGACCGGTGGTGACGACGCGACCGAGCCGCCAGAGTTCCACCACGGAGCCTCGTACCACCCCTGACCCCGGGGGCATGGACCGGGGCGGCGTGCGGAGCCGGGGGGCGTGGCCCCGGGGTGCGCGGCCCCGGGGTGCGTGGACCCGGGGTGCGTGGCGCGTGGACCCGGGGTGCGTGGACCCGGACGGCCGCGCGGAGCCGTGCGGATCAGGAGATGAAGTCGAGGGCGATCCGACCGGCGTAACCGAAGCCGACGACGACCGTGAAGAGCCCGGAGACCAGCAGCAGACCCGGGTGGGCGAGACCGATGACGACGCGGCGCGTCCGCGGCACCTCGGCGAGCATGCGGTCGGGGATGCGGTGCGACGACGGGACCGCCGCCCACCCGCGCAGGCGCGCGAGGTAGCTCACGCATCGCAAAACGAGCGCGGCCCACAGGATCACGATCACGGTGGGGACGATCGTCGCGAAGATGCCCGCCGCCTCGTCCCACGCGACGTCGGGATCGGGTCCCGCGTCGGCGGTCAGCTGGACGGCGACGGCGGCACCGACCACGACCGACCCCATCCACAGCACGACCGCGCTCATCAGCCCGACGAATCGAGACGCGAAGTGTCCGAGGATCGACTCCTCGTATTCGAGGTGGGTGCGCGGCGTCTGCGAGAGCACGAGGAGGGTCGCGAGCAGCGACGGCAGGACGAGGGCCGCCGAGATCACCATGCGGAGACCGTGGGGGAGGTCGAAGATGTTGCACACGGCGAGCAGCAGGACCATCGCGCCGACCCAGATCCACCCGGCGGCGGTGGGGTGTTCACTGACGAACCGCGGATGCAAGGGCTCGAGACGCCGCCCCGACCGAGCGAGCAGTCGCTCACCCCTGACACCTGAGCTCACAGGCCTGCCCTCCCGCCGGTCCGCCGTATGGGCGTGCTGTCACTCTAACCATGCCGACGACGCACGGGGCATTGCATATCTTCGATGAGAAACGCTTCCACCTTGCGATTCATTCGAATCTGTGTTCGACTCTTTCCATGAGGTGGCAGGGGCAGCAGCTGGGTGTCGACGATACCGCCGCACTGCCCGGCATGGAGCGGATGGACGGGCTCGTCCGCTCGGTGACCACGCCGGAGTTCGCGGGAATGACCTTCCACGAGGTGCTCTGCAAGAGCGCGCTGAACCGCGTTCCCGGGGTCTCGGCGATGCCGTTCGACTGGACGGTGAACCCGTATCGGGGCTGCAATCATCAGTGCGTTTACTGCTTCGCCCGCAAGACGCACGAGTACCTCGACCTCGATTACGGCAACGACTTCGACTCGCAGATCGTCGTCAAGGTCAATGTCGCCGACGTGCTGCGCACCGAGTTGCGCCGGGGATCGTGGACCCGCGAGCCGGTCATGCTCGGAACCAACACCGACCCGTACCAGCGCGCCGAGGGCCGCTACCGCCTCATGCCCGAGATCATCGGCGCGCTCGCCGAGAACCGCACACCGTTCTCGATCCTCACCAAGGGCACGCTTCTGCGGCGCGACCTGCCGCTTCTCTCGGACGCCGCCCGCCAGGTCAAGGTGTCCCTCGCGATGTCGATCGCCGTCTTCGACGACACCCTGCAGCGGTCGATCGAGCCCGGGACCCCCAGCGCCGAGGCGCGACTCGAGACCGTGCGCGCGGCGACCGCGGCGGGCTTCCGCGTCACGGTGTTCCTGATGCCGATCCTGCCGCACCTCACCGACTCGGTCGCCGTGCTCGACGACGCGCTCGCCCGCATCCGAGCGGCCGGTGCCGCGCGCGTGGTTTACGGAGCCCTGCACCTCCGACCCGGCGCCAAGCAATGGTTCCTCGAGTGGCTCGAACGCGAGCATCCGCACCTGGTGTCGTCGTATCGGGGTCTTTACCCCGGCGTCTCGGTCTCGGCCCCCAAGGCCTACCGCACCTGGCTCGGCAAGCGCATGCGCCCGCTCCTGCGGATGCACCGCCTCGACGGCTGGGATGAAGACGACCACCCCCGCGGACGACCGCAGCCCGGGCTGGCCGCACGCACGCCGACGACCAGCAGCCTCGGTCCGGTGCGAGGCACCGGGGGCTCGGCATCCGTGAGACCCCGTGTCGCCCCCGCGAGCGAGCCGACGCTGTTCTGAGCGCACGGGACTCCGAACGCACGAGACCCCCGCCGCGAAAGGCGACGGGGGTCTGGTGAACGGCCGGATCAGGACGTGACGTCGGCCAGCTGGCGGCCCGAGATCTCTTCGATCAGGTCGTCGCCGAGCTGTGCGGGCTCGAAGGGCGCGTCGATCTCGGCACGGTCGAGCAGCTCGGTCATCCGACGCTGACGCTGACGCGTGATGAGGGTCACGACGGTGCCGCTGCGACCGGCGCGGCCGGTGCGGCCCGAGCGGTGCAGGTACGTCTTGTACTCGTCGGGGGCGTCTGCCTGGATGACCAGATCGATGTCGTCGACGTGGATGCCACGAGCGGCGACGTCGGTGGCGACGAGCACGTTCACGCGACCCGAGGTGAGCTTCTCCAGGTTGCGGGTGCGCTTCTGCTGGTTCAGGTCACCGTGCAGGGCGACCGCGGCGATACCGGCCTCGTCGAACTGCTCCGCGAGCATCTCGGCGTAGGCACGGGTGCGGGCGAAGACGAGCGTCTTGCCGTCGCGGTCGACCAGCGACCCGAGGATCTCAGCCTTGTCACGGTGGTCGATCACGAGGACGCGGTGGTCGATCGTGCCCGAGTCCTGGTCCTCACCGGCGACCTCGTACACGGCCGGCTCGACGAGGAACTCGTCGACCAGCGCGGCGACCTCGCGGTCGAGGGTGGCCGAGAAGAGCAGCTTCTGGCTGCCGTCGGCGGTTGCGCGAAGGATCCGCTGCACCGGCTCGAGGAACCCGAGCTCGCACATGTGGTCGGCCTCGTCGAGGACGGCGATCTGCACGTCGGACAGGTCGAGCTTGCCCTGGTTGAGCAGGTCCTCGATGCGGCCGGGCGTCCCGATGACGATGTCGACGCCCTTCTTGAGCGCACCGACCTGGCGTGCCTGCGGCACGCCGCCGTAGACCTGCGTGGTGAACAGGCCCACGCTGCGCGCGATGACCTGGACGGTGCGGTCGATCTGCAGCGCGAGCTCACGGGTCGGAGCGAGGATGAGCGCCTTCGGCGCACGGCCGAACTCGCGGCGCTTGCCCGCCTGCGCGCGCAGGATGCTCTCGACGAGCGGGGCGCCGAAGGCGATGGTCTTGCCCGAGCCGGTGCGGCCTCGGGCGAGGACGTCACGGCCCTCGAGGATCGGCTTCACCGTGGCGGCCTGGATCGGGAAGGGGCTCGCCGCACCGAGACCGGCGAGCGCGCGGACGATGTTGTCGCCGAGTCCGAGGTCGGCGAAGCCGGCGTCAGTCACGGTCGCGGCGTCGACGGCCTCGGCCTGCAGACGCTCGTGGACGACATCGACGCGCTGCTCGTGCTCGGCGGAGCGCTTGGGGGTGGCGTTCTCCCCACGCCCACTCCACCCGCCGCTGTCGCGGCGGGCGGAGCCTCCGGGCGCGTGGGCCCAATCGCTGCGGCTCGGGCCGTCGGCGCGACGCGGGCGGTCGTCGAAGGAACGCTGCGGGCGGTCGCTGCGGTCGAAGGAACGCGCCGGGCGGTCGTTACGGTCGAAGGAACGCGCCGGGCGGTCATCGAAGGAGCGACGCGGGCGCTCGTCACGGTCGAAGGAGCGCTGAGGGCGGTCGCCGGCGTCACGGCGGGGACGCTCGTCACGATCGAAGGACCGCGCGGGACGGTCGTTCCGGTCGAACGAACGCGCCGGGCGGTCATCGAACGAGCGACGCGGACGCTCGTCGCGGTCGAACGAACGCGCGGGACGGTCGTTCCGGTCGAAGGAGCGGGCGGGGCGATCACCCGCGTCACGACGAGGACGCTCGTCGCGGTCGAACGAACGCGCAGGACGGTCGTTCCGGTCGAACGAGCGGGCCGGGCGGTCGCTGCGGTCGAAGGTCCGGGCGGGACGCTCCCCGGCATCACGACGAGGACGCTCGTCACGGTCGAACGAGCGCGCGGGGCGGTCGAACGAGCGGGCCGGGCGATCGCCGAAGTCACGACGCGGGCGGTCGTCGAACGAACGCGCCGGACGCTCGTCGCGGCTGCCGGCCGTGGCATCCCGATCCGAACGACCGAAGCGGTCGTCGCGAGCCGAGTGACGGATGCTGCGGGCCTCGTCGCGACCGGCACGGTCGGACGCGCTCCAGCGGCGCTTGTCGGGAGCGGCTTCAGCCTCGGGGCGGTACCCGCGGTGGTTCGGGCTCTTGCTGCCGGGCTTGGCGGGCGCCTCGGCGCCGGGGCGGCGCTTGCGGTCCTGGAACGAGGTCTTCGCGCCGTAGCGCGGCTCGAAGTTCTTCGCGGCGCGGCCGCCGGCGGGCTTCTTGTTCTTGGGCATGGGGGACTTCCTGGGTTCTGTTCGCGCGAAACAGCGGCACCGCTCGTGGCGGTGCGAAACCCGGAACGTCGTCGGCCGGGGGCCATTCACTGATGATGGTCGAGGCCGCGATCGCGTCCTGTCCATCGGCCCCTTGGACTCACAAACCCATCCGCGCATCACACGCGGTGTCCAGAGCCGACCCGCCCACGTTACAGGTCGCGCCTGGGAATGGCATCCATGTCGCCCCCATCGATCCTCGTCCCACTTATGGCCGGTGCCAGTCATCCGCACCCTCTACAACAGGGACATACACCGCCATATGTGGGACGAGGGTCACCGTGGCACCGACACGGAGAAGCGCCCGAAAGGCACGGCGCGGTGCACGAAGATGGACGCATGGCAGACACCGACGCCCACCCCATCACGGTGGCGATCGAGCGGCGCATCGACCCGACGCGCACCGCCGAAGCGACCTCCTGGATGCAGGCCGGCACCGACCTCGCGACCGCTTTCCCGGGCTTCCTCGGCTCGGGGTGGGTGCGCGCGGGCGAAGACAGCGACCTCTGGTACATGCTGTACCGCTTCCGCGACATCACCACGCTCGAGGGGTGGGAGACGTCGTCGCAGCGACAGTGGTGGCTGGACTCGGGCCGCCCCTTCGCGCGCGAGGAGCGCGTCGAGCGCCGCACCGGCATCGAGGGCTGGTTCGACGCCTCCTTCGGATCGGTCCTCCACCCGACGGATGCCACCACCTCCCCCGTGCAACAGCCGGTGCCTGCGGCTCCCCCGCGCTGGAAGCAGGCCGTGACGATCTGGGTCGGCTTCTTCCCCACGAACCTGCTCGCGTCGTGGCTGCTCGGCTTCATCCCGGGGTTCGCCGAGATCCCCCTCGTCGTGCGCGTGCTGGCCACGACCCTCATGCTCACCCCCGTCATGACCTACGCGGTGCTCCCGTGGGTCACCCGACTGCTGCGGCCGTGGCTGCAGCGTCCGCCCCGCACGCGAAAGGCTTCGCCATGACCGCTGACCCGACCGGAACCCGCTTCGTCCTCCGCGCAGAGCACTCCTCCGCCGAGATCACCCAGGTGGGTGCCGCACTCCGGGCCCTGACCGTCGGCGGCGTCGACCTCGTGCCGTCCTACCCCGACGATCAGCCGACGCCCGCGGCATCCGGTGTCGTGCTCGTCCCGTGGCCGAACCGCATCCGCGACGGCCGGTACACGTTCGCGGGCGAAGAGTTGCAGCTCGCGATCAGCGAGCCGAAGTTCGGCAACGCCAGCCACGGACTGCTGCGCTTCGGCACGTACCAGCCGATCGAGCACACCGACGATCGGCTCGTCCTCGGCGCCGACGTGGTGCCGCAGACGGGTTACCCCTTCCACCTGCGCACGCGGGTCACGTACACGCTCCTGCCCGACGGGCTGCACGTCGCGCACCACATCGAGAACGTCGGCGCCAAGACCGCCCCCGTCGCCCTCGGCGTGCATCCGTACCTGCAGATCGGCGGGGTCGAGACCGCCGACCTGGTCATCCATTCGACCGGGACGACGACGCTCGTGCTCGACGAGCGCAACATCCCGATCGACGAGGTGCCGGTCGACGCCGACACCGACCTGCGTGGTGGCCGCCGCCTCGGGGACGCCTCACTCGACAACGGATACCGGGGTCTGGAGAGGGATGCCGAGGGCCGGGCCGTCCACACCCTCACGGCCCCCGACGGTCGGGTCCTGCAGTTGTGGCAGGACGCCGGATTCGGCTGGGCGCAGGTGTTCACGACCGATCGCTACCCCGGGCAGCCGCTCGCCGTGGCGATCGAGCCGATGACCGCACCCGCGAATGCCTTCGCCTCCGGAATCGATGTGCACGCATTGGCGCCGAACGGCATTCTCGTCCGCGAGTGGGGAATTCGTTTTAGCGCTTAACAAACGAATATGTCCCCCTTTTGGGGGACATATTTTTCCCTTACGACCTGGGGTATTTCTGCGAAAGACATTTCCCCTCCAGGCGAAAGAAAAGTTAGCATTCTGCTGACGGTCTCCGTCGACGCCGGGGACCGAAGGAATTCGATTCTCGGCTTTACCCGATTAGCCGACGGGGGCCGAGGGTCTCGCGGTGCTGGGGGGCTTTCGGTCCACGCCTCAGGGAAAGCACCCGAAAATGAGCCTCGCGGTCCGACCAACCGTTTCCTCCCCCTCCTTCCGCATCGTCTCCCGTGAGGTGCTGACGGCGTCGCGCACTCTGGCGCGGCGCGTGAGCGCCCTTTCGACGATGCACGTAGCGGCGTTGGTCCTGGTCGTGCTCGTGGGCGGGATCCTCGCCTCGATCATCACGACGACCGATCCGCTCTGGTGGCAGCTGCACTTCAGCCAGCTCGGCACCTTCCACGATGTGTCCGGCGCGTTCTTCAACACCACGCTCAAGGTCGGGGGCGCTCTCGTCGTCGTCTACGCCTTCCGGGTCCGCCGCGACCTCCTCCGGCTCGGTTCACGTGCGGGCCGCCGGGGAGCCGCGACCGTCGCCCTGATCTGCCTCTCCGTGATCGGCGTGAACCTCGCGCTCGTGGGCTGCGTTCCCCTCAACACCAACAAGGACCTGCACGACAAGGTCGCCGGCATGATGGTCCTCGGCTTCGCCGCACTGCTCATCACCACGCCCGTGCTGCTGCACCGTCTGCACCGGCGCCTGGCGATCTCGACAGCCCTCGTCTTCGTGTTCCTGTTCGCGGGCGCATGGCTCTTCGTCACCGCGACGATCAATCTCGCGCTGTTCGAGGTGATCGCGTTCGCCGCGATGTTCGGGTGGTCCGGCGTGTTCACGCACGCTCTCGCTCAGGCCGGCGTCCGGCCGGAGGCGACGCCCGCGGCCGCCACCGAGGCAGAACCCACCTTCCCCGCGACGTCGGCCCGCCGGGCGGCACGGCGCCTGTCGTCGGCGCGTCGCCCGGTGACGCGCCTCGCGACCCTTGGCGCCGGCAGCACCGGCCACAGGCCCCTGAGCGCGTCGAAGGGATCGGACACGCGCGCGGCGGCTTCGACACGCTCAGTCACCGCGGCGCGATCCGCCGCTCGCGCGGTCGGCGCCGTCAGTGCCGGTCGCGCAGCTCGCGTCGGCTCAGCGGGTGTCCGTCCTCTGCAACGACCTCCGGCGCGGCGGGCTCAGGCGTCTCGCGCGCCGCACGCCGTGCGACGCGTCGCTCCCGCGCTCCCTCGACGAGGTTGTACAGCGTCGGCAGCACCAGCAGCGTCAAGAAGGTCGACGACACCAGCCCGCCGATCACCACGACGGCCAGCGGCTGCGAGATGAACCCCCCGTGCCCGGTGATGCCCAGCGCCATCGGTACGAGGGCGAAGATCGCGGCGAGCGCGGTCATCAGAATCGGGCGCAGACGTCGTGAGCCACCGACGATCGTGGCCTCGTAGACGCTGAGTCCCCGCGCGCGGTACTGGTTCACGAGGTCGATGAGCACGATCGCGTTGGTCACGACGATGCCGACGAGCATCAACGCGCCGATCATCCCGGCCACCCCCAGGGGCACCCCGGTCACCAGCAGCAGGAGGATCGCTCCGGTCGCGGCGAACGGCACCGACACCAGCAGTTCGAGCGGCTGGCGGAGCGACTTGAAGGTCGCCACCATGACGACGTAGACGATGAGGATCGCGGCCAGCAGGGCGAGACCCAGCTGCCCGAAGGCATCCTGCTGATCGGTGACCGCGCCACCGACCTTCGCCGTCGCCCCCTCCGGGAGCTGCACGTCGGCGAGCGCCGCGTTCACGCTCGACGAGGAGCTGCCCAGGTCATCGGTCGTCGGGGTGACGGTCACCGTCGCGGTGCGCAGGCCCCGGGCGGTCGTGATCGACGGGGGCGTCTGGCTCTGCTCGACCGTCGCGATCTCGTCGAGGGGTACGGTCCCGCCCGCGCTGGGGATCTCGAGGGCGCGCAGCGCGTCGACCGTCGCGGGCGGGTTCTCCGCGGCGACGTACACCGTCACGCCGCGGCCGTTGATCTCTACGGTGCCGGCTTGGCGCGGCTGCATCGTGTTGGACACGAGCGCACCGACCGTCCGCTCCGACAGCCCGCGTTCGGCCGCGGCCGCGCGATCGACACGTACCGAGACGAACGGCAGCGACGCGGAGAGGCTGCTCGTGACCTGCCCGATGCCGTCCTTGCCCTGCAGGCCCGCGACGACGGCGTCGTTCGCCGCCTGGAGGGACTGGCCGTCGGCGGCGGTCACGTCGACGGTGATGTCGGTGGACCCCAGGCCGCCGCCCGAGGCGGCGACCTCGATCTCGCCGGCATCCGTGATCCCCTCGAGCTCGGTGCGCACGCGCTCGCGGAGGTCGACCTGATCGACGCCCGCCTGCGAGGTGATGGAGTAGGTGATGCCCGAGCCGCCGCCCGAGAACGCGTCCCGGAGGGCCGATCCGCTGGATCCGATCGAGGTCTGCACGGTCTCGACACCGGGGGTGTCGAGGAGCACGGCCTCGACCTTCTGTGCGGCGGCGTCTTCGGCATCCAGGCTCGGAGCGGACCCGATCTTCTGGGTCACGGTGAAGGTGTTCTGGCCCGAGTCCCCGAGGAAGTCGGTCTTGAGCAGGGGCACAGCGGCGAGGGTTCCGCCGAGCACCAGCACGGCCACGGTGAGCGTGACCCAGGAGTGCTTCAGCGTCCACCGGAGGATGGGCACGTACCCCTTCTGCAGACGCGAGGGCGGCGCGTCGGGGGCCTCGGGGTCGATCGGGTTGCCCTCGGCATCCCGGATGACCTTGCCCGGCTTGAGGAACCACGACGCCAGCACCGGCACGATCGTCAGCGACACCAGCAGCGAAGCGGCCATCGCGATCGTGACGGTGAGGGAGAAGGGACGGAACAGCTCGCCGGTCACGTCGCCGACGAACGCGATCGGGAGGAACACCGCGACCGAGGTGATCGTGGATGCCGTGATCGCGGCCGCCACTTCGCGCACCGCGCGGACGATGGTGGGGATCTTCTCGGCGTCGCCGACGTAGTGCCTCTTGATGTTCTCGATCACCACGATCGAGTCGTCGACGACGCGACCGATCGCGATGGTGAGAGCACCGAGCGTCAGGATGTTCAGCGAGTAGCCGAACGCCTGGAGTCCGACGAAGGTGATCAGCACGCTCGTCGGGATCGAGATCGCCGTGACGAGGGTCGAGCGCACCGACATCAGGAAGATGAGGATGACGACGACGGCGAAGACGAGCCCGAGCAGACCCTCCTGGGCGAGCGCCTCGATCGACTGCTCCACGAAGGGGGCCTGATCGAAGACGACCGTGAAGGTGGCGCCGTCGCCGAGCGTGGACTCCAACCCCGGGAGGGCGGCGAGCACTCCGCGCGACACGTCGACGGTGTTGGCGGCCGGGAGCTTCGTGACGGCGATCGTCAGGGCGGGCTTGCCGTCGACGCGCGACAGGGTCGTGGTGGGGTCGGCCCCGAGAGCGACACTGGCGACGTCGGCGATCGTCGTGGCGCCGGCGCGGAACTGCGCGGCATCGGAGGGAACGAGGGGAAGAGCGGCGATCTCGTCGACGCTGGTGAGCTTCGCGCCCGTCTGGACGGTCAGGGTCTGATCGCCCTCGGTGATCGATCCGCCCGGGAAGAGCACGCCGTTCGCGTCGAGGGCGTCGGTGATCGACTGCTGCGTGTACCCGCGCTCCGCGAGCTTGCCCGCGTCGGGGGTGATGGTGACCCGCTGCCCCGTTCCGCCGACGATCTGCGCGCCGTTGACGCCCTCCACATCTTCGAGGTCGGGGATGATGCTCGTCTGCAACGTGGACTGGACGGCCTCGGCGTCGCTGAAGCCGGTGACGGCGAGCTGGATGACCGGGAAGTCGTCGATGCTCGCCGACGCGACGGTGGTGTCGGCCGACTCGGGGAGCTGGTCCTTGATGCGCGCGATCGCGGCCAGGATCTTCTGCTGCGCCGAGGCGAGATCGGTGCCGTAGGTGAAGGACGCCGAGACGATCGACGAGTTCGTCGTGCTGGTGGCCGTCGTGGACTCGAGCCCGTCCACGCCGCGGATCGCGTTCTCGATCGGTGTCGACACGTCGGCTTCGACCACCTCGGGAGAGGCGCCGGGGTATGTCGTGACGACCGCGAGCTGCGGGAACTGGATCGAGGGGATCAGCTCCTGCTTCAGGTTCGTCAGCGCGAGCCCGCCGAAGATCGCCGCGACGATCGTGACAAGGGCGATCAGGGCGCGGTTCTTCAGGCTCAGGACGGCCAGATACGACACGAAGGACCTCTCGGGATCACGATTCGATACAGAGATGTATCGACGCCCAGTATCCCACGCACCCCCGGGGGTGAGGCCGGGTCAGAGCAGCGAACCGATGGCCAGACCGGCGAGCGCGGCGAGCACCGAACCGACGAACGACGCCACCGCGTAGATCGTCGCCGTCCGCGTCCGCCCCTCTTCGGCGAACAGCGCAGTCGCCACCGCGACAGCGCTGAACGTCGTGTAGCCGCCCAGCAGCCCCGTCCCCACGATCCACCGCCACGCCTCGTCCGCGGGAAGACGACTCAGGATGCCGAGCACCAGCGCCCCCGAGAGGTTGACGACGAGGATGCCCCACGGGAAGCTCTCGCCCGTCCGCCGACGGATGGCGACATCGAGCAGGTACCGCGCCGCCGCACCGATTCCGCCCGCGAGGGCGACGGCGGCGAAGACGAGCGGGGTCACGCCCGTCAATCTACGCGGCGATCAGGCCTCGAGCGCTTCGACCCGGCGACGCAGCTCGGCCGCCTTCTCCGCGCCGATCTGAGCGGCCGCCAGCTGCAGGGCCGCGCTCGCGGTGAGCGTCTTCGCCACGAGGTAGGTCGGGCTCTTCTTCAGGTCGGGGATGACGTCGAGGATGATCGCCTCGGCATCCGGGTCGGTCATGAGCTTGCCGAGCTTCACTTTCGCGAGGTCGTATCGAGCGGCCATCGTGTCTCCTGATCCGGGTGCTCCGTCGTCACCCTGTCGAGATTTTTGCACATATGTACAGCTATGTCAGGATTCGGGAAGGATTCCGCGCGATCTCGCCGGTCAGCGCGAAGGCGGCACGGGCCTCCGGCGTCCAGAACGCGCCGACGTAGACGTGGAAGCCGTCGGGGGCCGTTTCCAGCCGCACCGCGGAACCTGCCTCGCGCGCCCGCGCGGCGAACGACACCGCGTCGTCGAAGAAGATGTCGCGGCCGCCCTGGAAGATCACCGTCGGCGGCAGGCCCGCCAGATCGGCGCGAATCGGGTTGAGCGCGGCATCCCGAAGCGACCGGCCGCGCGCCCACGCGACCGCACCCGCGCGCAGCCCCGGCACGCGCAGGGACGGGTCGCGTCGCACGCGGCGCGCGATCGCGGGGTTACCGAGCTCGAGGTCGAGCCAGGGCGAGAAGAGCACGAGAGCGTCGGGGCGGCGCTCGGCGCGGGACGCGAGCCCGAGGGCGACCGTCCCGCCCGCCGAGTCCCCCGCCACGAGGAGCCTCGACGAGCCCGCGCGGCGGACCAGACGCGCGTATTCGGCATCGACGAAGGCCGCGGTCTCCTCGGCGTCATGCTCCGGAGCGAGCGGATAGTTCACCACGCTGATCGCCGCTCCCGTGCTCCGCGCGAGGCGTTCGATGATCCACCAGTGCTCGGCGACGAGCGGATTCACGAGTCCCCCACCCGGCAGATACATCAGCTCGACGCCCGGCGTGCGCGTCGCCGGTTCGTAGCGGACGACGGGGAGCCCGCCGGGTCTCGTCACGACGACGCGGCCCGAGCGGCGCAGCCGCGCCGGCGGACCGACGGGGCGGCGGTCGGGTGACAGCGTCGAGAGGTAGTCGTCTCGGGCGAGCGCCCGGCGGATGCTCGTGGCGTTGATCCACATCGCCGCCGCCGTGAGCTTCATCGCCATCGACACGGGCTCAGCCCTCCGCGGCCATGTCGGCGAGCGCGTTCGTCGTGACGAGCCGCACCACGGTGGGCAGCCCCGCCGCGATCTTGCGCCCCACCAGCGGCCCGAACACCGCGGCGAGGGGCCCGGTGATCTCCACCGCGTGCGTCACCGACAGCCCATGGGGGGTCTCGCGCATCCGGTGGGGGAACGACAGCACCGCGCCCGGCAGACCGATACGGAAGTTCATCGCGACCCCGGGCTGCAGCTCGGTGAAGGTGAACCGTTGCGCGGGCGTCCCGTGGTTGACGACGCGCCCGGTCGCGCCGACGCGCGGCGGCGTCGCGAAGGTCGCCTCGCGCAGATCGGGATCGTCGATCGCCCAGTCCTCGGGGGTCGTCCATCTCTTCCACACGGCCTCCGCGGTGGCGGTGGTCAGGTGGGTGTACTCGCGGCGCCAGGTCATCGGGCGGCTCCCGTCTGCTCGTGATCGGTCGAAGAAGAGGCGAGGATGTTGCGCGCCTGGAGGGCGGCTCGTTCACCGGCGCGGACGGCACCGTCCATGAACCCGGTCCACCGCTCCGCGGTCTCGGTTCCCGCCCAGAGGATAGGACCGACGGGAGCACCGACCGCGGCGGCATAGGGCACCACGGCCCCCGGCCCCGGGGCGGCCGTGGGTCCTCCGCCGACCCACGGCTCGGCCCCCCAGCGCTGGTCGATGTAGCCGACGGCATCCAGAGCCCGCGGGCCGAAGAGATCGGCGAGCGACGACAGCGCGCGCGCCCGCCGCTCGGGCTCGGGAAGCTCGTCCCACTCGCGGGCGTAGACGCCGCCGATGAATCCGAGCAGCACGCCGGGACCGTCGGAGCGCGCGGGGCTCGCGTCGAAGGTGATGAACACCGGTCCGGTGTCGGAGAGCCCCTGGCCCGACAGATCGCTGTCGCGCCAGAACGGACGCTCGTAGATCGCGTACGCCTTCGACAGCACTCCGGCGGGCCAGCGCTGCGCCATCTGCGTGTGAACGGGCGGCAGGGCGGGCGAGAAGTCGATCCGCCCGCGCTGCGACGGAGGGACGGCGACCACGACGGTGCGCGCCGTGACATGTTCGTCGGCGGTCGAGACGCGCACACCCTCGTCGGTGACCTCGATCGACCGCACCGGCGCGCTCAGCCGGAGGGCCGGACCGAGCTGCGCGGCGAGGCGCACCGCGATCTCGTGCGACCCCTCGACGAAGTGCTCCTCCTGCGCGCCGCCCTCGGTGTCGAGCATCGACGACAGTCCGCCGGCCTGGTGGATGTAGTGCAGGGCGTGCAGGAAAGAGAGTTCGTCGGGCTCGCACCCCCACGTCGTCCGGCCCGCGATGGCGATGAGGTCGCGGGCCGCCGCCGAGGCGCGCGAGCGGCGCAGCCACGACCCCAGGCTCTCGGCATCCCACTCCGCCGCGTGCGCGGCCGCGGCCGGGTCACCGCACGGAACGGTCCGCGCCAGGCGGTCGAGGGTGAGCTGGATGCGGCCGACGTCGAGGAGGTTCGCCCCCACGGGCGGCACGGTGCCCCGGTAACGCCGGTGCTCACCGCGCCAGCGGATCACGTTGCGACCGGCGGAGTAGGTCGGGTAGCGCGAGACCCCCACCTCCTCGGCCAGCGCGAGGATGCGGTCCTGGCCCGGGCCCACGAAGGTACCGCCGAGGTCGACGTGGACGCCGTCGACATCGGCCGACGACACGCGTCCCCCGACGCGGAAGGCGGCTTCGAACACCGCCACGGTCGACCCGAACTGGCGCAGGCGATGGGCGGCGGTCAGGCCCGAGAGACCCGCACCGACGACGATCACGTCGACGTCGGCGCTAGGGGCGCGATCCGCGACGTTCGAGGAAGCGGTCATAGGCTTGCTCCGTTTCTGGTGTGGCACCGACCGGCGCGGTCGGCGAGGAGGGCAGCGTGAGCGAGACGACGAGTCGATCGATGCGAGCCCGCGGCCGCGCGCGACGCGAGCTGCTGCTGGACGCGACGCTCCGCATCATCGCGGAGGGCGGGATCGCGGCCGTCACGCACCGCGCGGTGGCCGCGGCGGCGGGGGTGCCGCACTCGTCGACGACGTACTTCTTCGACTCCCTCGACGACATGATCGGCGAGGCCGTCGCGCACGCGATGGCCGCCGAGATGGATCGTCTGCAGCAGTTCCGCTCGCTGCTGGAGACCGGCGGGAACCACCCGGGCGCGGCGATCGACGAGTTCGTCGAGATCGTGCGCAACCAGTCGCAGGAGAACACGGTCGCGCAGTTCGAGATCTACCTGTTCGCCTCGCGCCACCCGGCCCTCCGGGAGCACGTCGAACGCATCCTCGACGAGACGCGGGCGTTGGCGGCGGCTGTCCTGCGCAGCAACGGCGTGACCGACCCGCACGCCGCCGCCGCGGTCGTCGCCCTGATCGACGGTTTCGCCCTGCATCGCATCGCCCGTTCTGAGGAGGTCCAGTTCCAGTCGCTGGCGCACGCTCTGCGCGCCGCCATCGTCGGGTTCGTGACCCTTGCCACGACGTCGTCGCTGAGCGAGGATCGCTCGGGCGACTAATTGGCACAAATGTACATGTTTAGACGGAGCCAGTTGCACAGTCCGCGCTGAATTCACACGACGGATACAGAAAACGGTACTTCTGTGCAATAAAGTAACCCGATAGTCGATCCCATCGCCGTGATCGACAGAAGGGTTCCTCGATGATCCGTCCCCGCCCCCAGGACCACCTCCTCCGCTGGGGTGCCCGCGCTCTGGGCTCGATGCCGCCCGCGGTCCTCCGCTCGGTGAACGGCAGCCCCGTCGTCATCGACGGCAACACCCTTCACCCCGCGGTACAGACCTCGCTCCGGGTGATGAACGACTCTCCCGGGGCCCACTTCGAACGCCTCCCCCTCGACGACGCGCGCGCCCACATCGAGCTCGAGGCGTGGACGTTCGCCGGCACCACCCGCCTCGCGCAACGCGAGGACATCATGATTCCGACGCGCGGGGGCGGCGTTCCCGGACGTGTCTACCGGGCCCGGCTCGACCGACCGTCCCCCGGCACGATCGTGTACTTCCACGGCGGCGGGTGGGTACTGGGATCCGTCGACAGCGCGGATGCCACCTGCCGCACGCTCGCGAAGAGCACCGGAATGACGGTGGTCTCGGTCGGGTACCGCCTGGCCCCCGAGAACCCGTTCCCCGAGGGGCTCGAGGACTGCATCGACGCCTTCCGGTGGGTACGCGACACCGCTGCGCGTCACGGCGGGACGGCGGCAACCGTCGGGGTCGGAGGGGAGAGCGCCGGCGGCAACGTGGCGGCGGTCACCTCGATCGTCACACGCGATGACGCCGAGGGCGCGCCCGCGTTCCAGATCCTGTTCTGCCCCGTCACCGACCTCTCGCGCAAACATCGCTCTTACGAGCTGTTCGCCGACGGCTTCTTCCTCACCGAGGCGCAGATGGACTGGTACGCCAGCCACTACCTCGGAGGCGGCGGGCGCGCCGACGATCCGCTCGTCTCGCCGCTCCTCGCCGAAGACCTCGGCGGCCTCGCCCCGGCCTACGTCGCCGTCTCGGGCTTCGACGTGCTGCGCGACGAGGGCATCGCGTACGCCCAGCGCCTCGAGGAGGCCGGGGTCGACACGACCCTCGTGAACCACACGGGTCAGATCCACGGCTTCTTCAACGCCTGCGGAGCGCTGAAGGACGCCCGGGATGCCGTGAGCGCCGCGGGCACGTGGGCTCTGTCGCGCGTCTCCGCGCACGCCGAGGGCGCACGCCGGTGACCGCCGAGGAGCAGACCGCTCCGGTCGCCGCCTACGCCGAACCCACCCGCCCGGTGCACGCGGGCTGGATCGCCGCGTTCGCCGGAGCCTGGCTCGGCCTGTGGATGGCTCAGCTCGTGCCCGTCCAGGTGCTCCTCCCCCTGCAGATCGCGGCGCAGCACGCCTCGGACGAGTGGCTCACCTCTCTCGTCTCCTACGGCCTCGTCAGCGCCGTCGCCGGAGCGTTCGTCGTGGTCGCCTATCCGATCGTCGGAGCGCTCAGCGATCGCACGCGATCGCGCTTCGGGAGGCGGCGACCGTGGATCCTCGGCGGGTCGCTGACGGCCGCTGCCGGTCTCGCGCTCCTCGGCATCCAGACCGAGACCGTCGGCACGATCGTGATGTGGACCGTCGTCATGCTCGGGTTCTGCATGGCCTCGGCGGCTCTCACCGCCGTGATGGCCGATCAAGTGCCCGAGGGCCAGCGCGGACTGGTGTCGGGGTGGATCTCGGCGCCGAACGCCCTCGGCATCCTGCTCGGCATCGTGCTGGTGACCGCGGTGTTCACGACCATTCCGTCGGGTTACCTCGCGCTCGCGGTCTGCGCCGTGGTCCTCGCCGTGCCGTTCGTCGTCGTGCTGCGCGATGCACCGTTGAGCGCGTCGGATGCCGCCCGGCTCGGGCCGCTCACGGCGCGGTCGGTGCTGGCATCCATCTGGGTGGATCCGCGCCTGCACCCGGACTTCGCCTGGACCGTGATGAGTCGCGTGCTCATCAACCTCGGCAACGCGATCGCGACCACGATGCTGCTGTACTTCTTCACCTTCGCGCTCGGCGTCGCCGACCCCACCGGGTTCCTCGTGTTCACGACGGTGATCTACATGGTGGTCACGATCGGGGCGTCCATCGCTCTCGGCAAGCTCAGCGACGTGCTGGGGCGACGGCGGGTGTTCGTCCTGGCATCCGGGACCGCTCAGGCGGTCGCCGCCCTCTTGCTCGCCGTCGCCCCCGCCGAGAGCACCTCGATCGTGGGAGCCGTGCTTCTCGGGCTCGGGCAGGGCTGCTTCTTCGCGGTCGACCAGGCTCTCGCGACGCAGGTGCTCCCCTCGGCCGAGACGCGCGGCAAGGACGTCGGCATCATGAACATCGCCATGGCCGGCCCGCAGGCGTTCGGGCCCCTTCTCGGGGCCGGGGCCGTGGTGCTCTTCGGGGGCTTCCCGGGGCTGTTCATCGCCAGTGGCGTGACCGGGCTCCTCGGGGCCGTGGCCGTCATGCGGGTGCGGTCGGTGCGCTGAGGCTCGGGGCGCGCACCGCGCACTGTGCGCCGAGCCCTCACCCGTAGAGCAGGCGGATGATCCGTTGCACGAGCGCGTCCACCCGGGGCGTGCGCCGCATGGTCGTGAGGGTGAGGAGTCGGAAGCGCTGACGCGTGATCGCCTTCGCGTAGGCGAACTCGCGCAGACCGTCGGCCCCGTGGATCCGCCCGAAGCCGGAGTCGCCGACACCGCCGAACGGCAGCGACGGCACCGCGGCGAACGAGATGACCGAGTTGATCGCGATCATGCCTCCGCGCAGGCGCTCGGCCAGTGCGTGCCCCCGTCGCCGCGAGAACACCGCACCGGACAGCCCGTACCGCACGGCGTTCGCCTTCGCGACGGCTTCGTCCATGGATGCCACGCGGTTGACGACGAGCGTCGGGCCGAACGTCTCTTCGCGCACCGCCGACGACGACTCGGGGACGTCGACCAGGAGGACCGGCGCGAGCGTCTGCCCGGTCTCGACGAGAGCGCCCTCACGGAGGACGCCGCCGGATGCGAGCGCATCGGCGATGTGCTCGCGCACGACATCGGCCTGACGGGGCATCGTGAGCGGACCCAACCGCGCCGCGTCGTCGGTGCCCGCGCGCAGCTCCCGCACGCGCTCCGAGATGGCGTGCACGACGCGGTCGTAGACGAGCGTGTGCGCGTAGACGCGCTCGATCCCGATGCAGGTCTGACCGGCGTTCGAGTACGCGCCCCACACCGCCGCGTCGGCCGCCGCTTCGATGTCGGCATCCGCGTCCACGAGCAGGGCGTCTTTGCCGCCCGCCTCGATCACGACGGGGGTGAGGGTCTCGGCGCACGCGGCCATGACCCGCTTGCCGGTCGCGGTCGAACCGGTGAAGGCGACCTTGTCGACGCCCGCCCGGCACAGCGCCGCACCCGTGTCACCGAAGCCGGTCACGATCTCGAAGACCTCGGGCGCGCCCCCGGCCCGCACGAAAGAGCGGCGCAGCCAATCGCCCACCGCGGGGGTGTACTCGCTCGGCTTGAACACGACCGCGTTGCCCGCGGCGAGCGCGTACGCGAGGGAGCCCATCGGAGTGAACACCGGGTAGTTCCAGGGTCCGATCACCCCGACCACGCCGTACGGGAGATACCCGAGGCTCGCGGACTGATTCAGCATGAGCAGGCCCGCGCGCACGCGGCGGCGGCGGAGGGTGCGTTCGGCATGCCCGGCCGCCCACGAGAGGTGATCGAGGGCGAGCATGATCTCGAGCCGCGCGTCTCCGGCCGGCTTGCCGGTCTCGGCGCGCACGACGGCGATCAGCTCGTCGAGGTGCGCGACGATGTCGCGCCGCCACGCGTCGAGGACGCGGCGCCTGCCGCGGAACCCCTGGATCCGCCATCCGCGCGCGCCTTGACGAGCGCGGGCCACGGCCGCACCGACGTCGTCGCCGTCGTGCACGGGGAACGTCCCGACGACACGACCGTCGAGCGGACTCAGGGAGTCGAACGTCATCTCACGCCTCGTGCTTCTGGCCGTAGCCGGTGGCGACCGCCGCGGCGACCACGTCGGCCTGCTGCTCCGGGCTCAGTTCCGCGGGGTCGCCCGCGGCGCGGGCGCGCAGGTAGATGTCGCACGCCCACTCCAGCAGTGCGGTGTGGGCGACGGCGTCGGCGAGGTCGCGCCCGGTCGTGACCGCGCCGTGGTGCGCGAGGATCACGGCGTTCGCGCTCGAGAGCGCGTCGCCCGTGGTCTCGGCGAGCTCGCGCGAACCGAACACCGAGAACGGGACGACCTCGATCTCGCCGCCGAGGGTGAGCTGCTGGTAGTGCACGCAGGGCAGACGATCCGAAACGAGCGACACGGCGATGGCAGCCGGAGCGTGCGTGTGCACGACGGCGCCCACCGCGTCGTCGGCGTACGCGGCGAAGTGCAGGTCGAGCTCCGAGCTGGGCGCGAGGTGGCCGAGTACGAGGTGCCGGTCCTCACCGACGATCACGACGTCGTCGGCCACCGCCTCGGCGAAGACCACACCGGTCGCGGTGATCGCGATCCCGCCGTCGACGCGCACACTGACGTTGCCCGCCGTCCCCTTCACCAGTCCGTCGGCGGCGAGCGCGCGGCACACGGCCGCGACGCGCTCGCGGGCGTCGTCCGCGGGTGCCGCCGCGGACTGTGCCGCGGCGGGCTGCGCCCCGGTGGGCTGTGCTGCGGCGGGCTGTGCTGCGGCGGGCTGCGCCGCGCCAGGGGTCGGGGCCGCGTCGGCCGCGGCCGTGCGTGCGTCCGTCACCGGGGCACCGTCGCCAGAAGAGCGTCGATGGATGCCGCGTCGTAGGTGCCGAACGAGGTTCCGACCCCGGCCACCACCTGCGCGGCCGTCGCCGAACCGAACCGCGCCGCGTCGGCGGAGGACCGTCCCTGCAGCTTCGCGAATACGAACCCGGCGGAGAACGCGTCGCCGCCCCCGCTCGTGTCGACCGGCTCGGCCGGGACGATCGGGATCTCGCGGAGCTCCCCGCCCTCGACGAGCACGATGTCTCGGCCCCCGTCGGTGATCGCGACCACGCGCGCGCCCGCCGCGGCCAGGGCGTGCGCGGCCGCGTGCAGGTCGGCGGCCTCGGTCCAGCCGAGCGCCTGCTCGGCATTGGGGAGCACGTAGTCGGTGTGCGAGAGAAGAGGCTCGATCAGCGCGTAGAAGGCCTGCTCGCCGCCGATGAGGAAGTCCAGCGAGGTCGTGGCACCGTGGTCGCGCGCGTAGTCGAGGATCTCGATGACGTTCTCGGGACCGAGCAGCTCGGGCGCGCCGACGTGGACGTGGTCGGCCGCGGCGAGCGCGTCCCACGGCACGACGTCGGCCGCGAGGGCGTTCGCGCCGACCACGTGGAGGGCGGGGCGCGACCCGTCCGAGCGGATCGGGAGCACCGAAGCCGAGGTGGGGAGGTCGCCCACGCGGAGGTTGCCGACGTCGATCCCCTCGTCGGCGAGGAGCTGGACCAGCACCCGCCCGGTCACGTCATCGCCGACAGAGCCGCTCGTGACGACGCGGGCGCCGAGCTTGGCGAGGACCAGCGCGGTCCCACCCGCGGGGCCGGCCGCCGACATGACGATCTCATCGACGAGGAGGGACCCCTGTCCCTCGGGGATCTCGTCGACGGGTTGCACGATCGTGTCGAGCACGTGTGCGCCGAGCGTGACGATCTGAGGGGCGGCGGTCATCATCGAGCCTCCGGGTCGGGTCACCGCACGGACGGCCCGCGCGGAGTAAGTGGCACATTTGTACCATTTTCTCTCCGCGCGGACAAGCAGCCCGAGGTCACGCGCACCGCAGACGAGTGCGCCGCACCGCTCAGCGCGACCGAAGACGCCCGCGCCCGAGGACCACGCCGACCCATGCCACCGCGGTCCCCACGAGCACCGTCGCGATGCCCCACCACAGCTGCGCGAGGTCGGCGGACTCGACGGCGAGCGCACTGTAGGTCGTGAAGCCGCCGAGGACCCCGGTGCCGAGGAACAGTTGCGCTCGCTGCGCGCGCGAGGACTCCGGCATCCGGGCTCGGAAGCCGAACACGACGCCGATCGCGAACGCCCCGACCACGTTGATGAGGGGAACGAGAGCGGGCCCGAGGTCGTCCCCCAGGGCGAGGGTGAGCCCGGCGCGCGCGGCGGTGCCGATCGCGCCGCCGACCGCGACGAGGACGACATCGCGCCACATGCTCACCGCGCCACCCTACGCCGCACCCCCGCACCGGCGCCGGAGCGCGCGCCCGCCCGAAGCCCCGTTGAGTGTCCAAAACACGCCGTAACCGGTCATCGCGTTGCGGCGTGTCTTGGACACTCAACGCCCGGGAGCGCGGCGAGGGAGCGAGGCGCGAGGGCGGGAGACGGGGCGCACGCAACCCCCGCGACGCGCCGGCCCCGGACGGAGCAGAATCCCGGCGTCCACTCAACGGAAGGCGGCGTCATGCCCAGATCGAGACCCGCGGCCGTCGTCGTGGCGGCGCTGAGCGTCCTCTTGCTCGCGGGCTGCGGCATCCGGATCCCTACCGACCCGCAGGGCACCCTCGACCGCGTCGAGGGGGGAGTCCTGCACGCCGGCATCTCCCCCAACGGCGACTTCGTACGCATCGACGGCGACCTGCCGAGCGGGAGCGAGGTCGACGCCCTCACCGACTTCGCCGCATCGATGGATGCCGAGGTCGACTGGACCGTCGGCTCCGAGGAGGCGCTCGTCCGCGGCCTCGAGAACGGCGATCTCGACGTCGTCGCCGGCGGCGTGACCGACGAGACCCCGTGGACGGAGCGGGCCGGGATGACGCGTCCCTACGGTGAGGTCACCCTCGACGACGGGTCGACCGCGAAGCTCGTCATGCTCGTCCCGCTCGGCGAGAACGCTTTCGTCTCGCGGCTCGAGACCTTCTTGACCGACGAAGCCGCCACCGAGGGGGTCGGGGGATGATCGCGCGCTTCGGCCGTACCGAGCTCCCCGAGCGGCAGGCCCGGGTCCTGCGCCGCGCGATCCGCCTCGAGTGGATCACGCTCGCGTTCCTGGCGGTGACCGCCACCCTCGTCTTCCTCGTCCTCGGCAACTCGCAGGCGATGAAGGCGGCCTGGATCGAGGACCTGCTCTCGTTCATCCCTCCGATCGCGTTCCTCATCGCCGTGCGTCTGGCGCGGCGCCGACCCACCGTCCGTCACCCCTACGGCTTCCATCGCTCGGTCGCGATCGGCCACCTCGTCGCCGCTGTCGCCCTGACCGCGATGGGCCTCTTCCTCATCGTCGACTCCGGCATCGGCCTGCTCACCGCAGAGCACCCCACGATCGGCACCGTGAACCTCTTCGGTGTCACGATCTGGCTCGGCTGGTTGATGGTCGCGGTGATGGCGGTCACGGGCATCCCGCCGGTCATCGTCGGCCGGATGAAGCTCGGGCTCGCTCGCGAGCTGCACGACAAGGTGCTCTACGCCGACGCCGACATGAACAAGGCCGACTGGATGACCTCCGTCGGCACCATCGTGGGTGTCCTGGGGATCGGCGTGGGCCTGTGGTGGATGGATGCCGCGGCGGCGATCTTCATCGCCGGGAGCATCGTCCACGACGGCATCAGCAACCTGCGCGCCGCCGTCGTCGACCTGATGGACGCGCGCGCGACGACCTTCGACGACGCCCACCCGCACCCTCTCGTGGACCGGGTGGACCAATACCTCGCGGGGCTCCCGTGGGTACGGGAGGCCGGTAGCCGCGTGCGAGACGAGGGGCACGTGTTCCACATCGAGGCGTTCGTCGTCCCCCGTCGCCGGAAGGTCGCGCTCGCCGACGTCGACAGTGCCCGACAGGGATGCGTCGCCCTCGACTGGAAGATCCAGGACGTCGTGGTGGTGCCCGTCCCGGCGCTCCCCGACATCGTCGACGCGATCACCGTCGACGCGGTCACTCCCCGAGGATCAACCGCCTGATCGCGGCATCCTTGGACCCGCCGAGCTCCATCGTGCGCCCCTTGCGGTACAGCGAGAAGACGCGCGGGTCGATGTAGCTCGACCGCGCCACCGCGGGCGTGTTGCCGAGCGCCTCGGCGGTCGCACGAACCGCAGCGACCTCGGCCTTCTTGCGTTCGTTCTTGCCACCCGTGGCCCCGACTTTCGCGAGCGACTCCGCCGCGAGGATCGTGCCGCGCAGCGTGCGGAAGTCCTTCGCGCTGAACGGTCCGCCGGTGAGGGAACGGACATAGGCGTTGACATCGCCGGGGGTGAGCGGCACGCGCCGCCGCCCCCGTTTGTAGCTGAGGAGCGCGGCGCGCGAGCGGCCGAGCGCGAGTTCTTCGACGAGGGATGCCAGTTCCGCATCGTGAACGCGAAGGTCGGCGCGCTTGCCGCTCTTCGCGGGGAACGAGAGCCGGATGAGGTCGCCCTCGACCGTGGCATCCCTGCGTTGGAGAGTGGTCAGGCCGCGGCTGCCGTTCGTGACGAAGTACCGCGCGTTCCCCACGCGCGGAGCGACGAGGTCGAGGAAGCGGAACGACACCGCCAGCACCCGCTCCCGGTCTATGTCGCTCCGGCGCAGCGATTGCGTCACCCGGGCCCGGGCTCGCGGCAGCGCCTCGGCGAGCTGCAGCGCACGGGCGAACTTGCCCTTGTCCTGCCGCTTCGACCAGTCGGCGTGATAGGTGTACTGGCGCCTCCCGGCCTCGTCGGTTCCCACGGCCTGGATGTGCGCGTTGGGCTGTGTCGCGATCCACACCTCCCGCCATGCCGGCGGAATGACGAGGCTCCGCGCGCGTTCGGCTTCGCGCTCGGGCACCGGGGCACCCGTATGGTCCACGAAGCGATAGCCCGACCCCGAGCGCACGCGGCGGAACCCGGGGTCCTCGTAGGGCCGGACGCGGATAAGCCGCGGCATCGGGTCAGTGGTTGCGGAGCATGTCGATCAGCTCCGCCTTCTTCTTGCCCGAGTAGCCCGTGATGCCGAGCTCCTTCGCGCGCTTCTTCAGCTCGTCGACCGTGCGGTCCTCGTAGTTCTCGGCGTGTCCGCCCTTCTCGCCGACCTTGCCGCGACCCTGGGCCGCGGCCGCGTTCGAGATGCGCGCGGCCTTCTCTTTCGAGTCGCCCTGCTTGCGCAGTTCCTCGTAGAGCTCCGGGTCTTTCAGACTGTTGGATCCTCGCCCCTGGGGCATGACCGTCTCCTTCCGTCGGACCACCGACGCTACGACCACCGCGAGGCGGACCTCCTCGGGGTTGACACCGCGCCCGCGATCGCCCGCGCCCTCCCCTTCCCCGCGCGAGCCCGGCTAACAGCGTTTTCCCAGGCGCGTCAACCCCCTCCCGATCCGCTGACCGAGTGACACGGTTGAAGAACCACTCGCCAGGGTGCCGCGTCGTGACGCGGTGAACAGCAAGGAGCCCCCCATGAACATCTTCCTCATCATCATCATCGTGGCCGCGATCGTCATCGCCATCGTGAGCGGGATGAGCCAGGCCGCGAGCTTCCTCCTGTGGGTCGCGATCATCGTCGGCCTCATCGCCCTCATCGTGCTGTTGTTCCGCCTGATCAGCGGACGCAAGCCCGTTTGACCCCCTGAGAGGTCGACGCGTTTCGGGTGCGCGTCACCTCCCCTTCGGCGGTTCTCCCGCCCCGGATGCCACGTGCTCATCGAGCGCGTGGCATCCGTCGTTCCGGGGGTCGGAGCGAGGCGATCGGCGGGGACGAGCGGAGGACGGGGGACCGGCGGAGGACGATCCGGGGCCGAGCCTCCTCCCGTCATCACATCTCCTCCCCTCACCCCGCCCCGGGCACGACGCGCGCCGATCACACCCGGCGCTTGACGAAAACGCGATATATCTCGATACTGTTGTCGAACGCGATATATCGCGAGAGAGGAGCCCGCCATGGAGAAATGGATCGTCCACCCCGGCGAGACGCGCGTCATCGACCTCGAAGACGTGCGCGAGCTGAAGATCGGCCTCGTCGGCGGTCAGATCGACGTGATCGCCCACGACGAGCCCGGCGCGCGGATCGAGGTGCACGGCGTCACGGTCAAAGACCTCCGCATCGAGATGACCGACGGCCGTCTCGAGATCGACCACCCGCAGCTGCGCTGGGACAACTTCCTCGAGGTGTTCCGCAACTTCGGCGCCGGCGGCCCCAAGGCCGAAGTGAGCGTGGCCGTGCCGCGCTCGGTCGCCCTCACCCTCGGCGTCGTGAGCGCGAGCGCCCTCGTCTCGGGTCTGCGCACCGATGCCCGACTCAACACCGTGTCCGGCGACATCATCGTCGACGGCCTGGTCGGCGACGTGAGCGCGAACGCGGTCTCGGGCGACGTGCAGGTGCGTGAGCTCGAGGGGGCACTCAGCGCCAACAGCGTCTCCGGCGACGTCACCGTCACCGGCGCCGTGACGAAGGCGTCGATCGATACGGTCTCGGGAGCGATGCTCGTGGACTCCACCGGCCCCGTGCAGTCGATCGCGCTCAACTCCGTCAACGGCGCGGCCACCATCCGCCTCGACCGCGGCCTTCCCGCCAACTACGTCTCCCGCTCGGTGAGCGGGCGCGTGCAGATCGACGGACACGTCCGCTCGGGCTCGGGCCCCACCAACTACACGGGTTCGACCGGTACCCTCGCCGGGTCGTTCGTCGACGTGCGCGCCAACACGGTCTCGGGAGAGATCACGGTGCTGCGCCGCGGCATCTCGGGACTCCGCCCCGAGGAACTCGCCGGAGAGGAGGAGTGGTGATGAGCCCGGTCTTCTCGCACGGCGGTCTGCGCCTGTACATCCTGAGCCTCCTCGACGAGGCCCCGCGCCACGGATACGACCTCATGCAGGCCCTGTCCGACCGCACGGGAGGCACCTACTCCCCCTCGGCCGGAACGATCTACCCGCGCCTTGCGAAGCTCGAGGACGAGGGCCTCGTCACGAAGACCGTCGACGGACGCAAGACCGTCTACGAGATCACGGATGCCGGACGCGCCGAGGTCGCGGCCCGCACGGGCGACCTCGAGGGCATCCAGGCGGACCTGGCCGACAGCGTGCGCCTCATCGCCGACGAGGTGCGTGGGAGCGTCCGGGATGCCATGCGCAGCCTCCGCGCCGATCTCGCCGCCGCGTCCCGTGAGGAACGCGAGCAGGCTGAGACGACCCCCGTCGACGACGCGCGCTCCCGCACGCGCGAGCAGCTGCACCGCGCGGATGCCGCGATCACCGAGTTCCGCGGACGCGTCCGGTCGGAGTTGCGGTCGCACGTGGCCCGCGGCGGCGAGCTCACGGCATCCGGAGTCGACGAGATCGAGGCGGCGCTGCGTCACGCGTCCGAGTCGGTCGCGCGCGCGATGCAGGGCTGACGCCTCACTCCCAGGGCAGATCCTCGTGGGCGCCGACCGGCTCTCCCAGCGGAACGACCAGCACCGGACGGTGCTGCCGGTGGGAGAGCCGGGCGGCGACCGAACCCGTCAGGAACTCGCGGAGCGACTCACCCAGTCCGCGCTTGCGGGTACCGACGACGAGCAACGACGCACCCACCTCGTCGGCGAGCTGGATCAGCGACAGCGCGGGATCGCCGATCAGCTGCCGCACCGACCACGTCACGGGATTTCCCGCGAGGGCGACCGCCGCATCCTTCTCGACCTCGGCCAGCGCAGCCCGCGCCACCTCGCCCGCGACGTCGAGGGTCGCCGAGTTCACGTACCCGTCCGGATCCTCGAAGGCGACGAACCGCGTGGTGTCGACGTGCGCCACGATCAGTTCGACGCCCGCCAGTGCGGCGTACCGCGCGGCTTCGTGCACGACGCGGGGCGATTGCCCCGGCACGACTCCCGCGATGACGGCTCCGGATGCCACCGCCGACGGCTCGTGGTCGCTCATTCCGTTCTCCCCTCGTCGCCGGTGAACCCCCGCGCGGACCGCCGACGGTCGGGGTCGAGGGGCACCGTGATATCCTGGGTGTTACTCTTACCGGCTCGGTCCGGAACCGCAATACGCATGGCCCTGAGCACGGCCTGCGATGTCGATCGTGAGGGGGTCTCGCATGGGGCGTGGCCGTCAGAAGGCGAAGCACACCAAGATCGCCCGTGAGCTGAAGTACGACACCTACTCGGTGAACTACGCAGCGCTCGAGCGCGAACTGGGCGCACCCGAACCGGGTGAAGACGCGTACGTCGACAAGTGGGCGGACGAGTACTCCGACGAGTACGAAGACGAGAAGGCGTAGGGCCTCAGCGCCCTGCACAGGCTGCGTCCGCGGCTGTCACCAGGCGGTGCCGTGACGGCGCTCCCAGGCTTCTTCGATCGTCTCTCCGCGTGAGACGACGATTCCCGCGGGGATCACGCACGCGATGACGACACCGAGCACGATCAAACCGGCCGTCCATCCGCCGGTCAGCTCGTGGGTGACGCCGATGGCGAGCGGCATGAGCGCGGCGATCCCGTAGCCGACGCTCTGGACGAACCCGCTGAGCGCGACCGCGGTGTCGTGCGACCGCGTGCGCAGGCCGAAGAGCACGAGCGCCATCGGGAACAGCAGGGGCGGGATGCCGATGAGCACCACCCACAGCGTCGTCGCGGCCGCGGGCGCGAAGAGCAGCCCCGCGACCCCGGCGAGCCCGCCCACTACGGCGACGACGTAGAACGGGGCGACGCTCCGTGCGCGCACCACCAGCAGCGGGACCACGAGCGACACCGGCAGACCCATGAACGAGAACAGGGCGAGCAGCCCGCCGGCCTCGGTGGCATCCACCCCGGCCACGCCCATCACCAGCGGTGGCAGCCACGCGAAGAGACCGTAGGCGACGGAGGAGTTCACGGCGAACGTCGCCGCCAGCGCCCACGTCTGCGGCACGCGGACCACACGTGACAGCACCAGAGTCTTCGGCTGCTCGATCACGTCCGCCCGGGCCGCCCGGCCACGCAGGCTCATCGCGACCCACGGCACCACCGCGGCGACGGCGACCGCCGCCCAGAGCGCGAACGAGCCGCGCCACCCGACGCTCTCGGCCAGCGGGACCGCCACGAGCGGCGGCATGAAGGTGGCGACCGCCATGGTGGTCGTGTAGATCGTCGTCATGAGGCCGATGCGGGTGGGGAAGTACTTCTTCACCACCGCGGGCAGCAGCACATTGGCGACGCCGACCGCCGCGAAGATCCCGGCGGTCGCGGCGAGCAGGGTGATCGCATCGACGGCGATCGCGCGCATCCCGAGCATGGCCGCCGCGACGACCGCGGCGAGGAGCACCAGGCGTTCGAGACCCACGCGTCGCTCGATCGCGGGCGTCACGAAGCCCGAGATCGCGAAGGCGACCGGCGGAGCCATGCCGATGAGGCCGACGACGGCGGCCGGGAGGGGGAAGACGCGCTCGATGACGATCAGGAGCGGCGACAGCGACGCGACGGCGATGCGCAGAGTCAGCGCGAGCAGGACGATCGCTGCCGCGGCGAGCGCGACGGTCCCCGCGCGGCGCGGAGTCAAGACTCCTGGCTACCCTCGACCCAGGCCAGGTACTCCTCCGACACGGTGCCGGTGACGTAACGACCGTCGAAGCAGCTCATGTCGAGGTCGACCAGATCGGTGCCCTCCATGATCGCCGCCTTCAGGTCGTCGACCTCCTGGTAGACGAGGTAGTCGCAGCCGAGCTCCTCGGCGATCTCCGGGATCGTCCGACCGTGGGCGACGAGCTCGTGGCGGGAGGGCATGTTGATGCCGTACACGTGCGGGAAGCGCACGGGAGGAGCGGCCGAGGCGAACGTGACGCTCTTGGCTCCGGCATCCCGAGCCATCTGGATGATCTCGCGGCTCGTCGTGCCGCGCACGATCGAGTCGTCGACCAGCAGCACGTTCTTGCCCTGGAACTCGGTGGACATGGCGTTGAGCTTCTGGCGCACGCTCTTCTTGCGCACCGCCTGCCCGGGCATGATGAACGTCCGGCCGACGTAGCGGTTCTTGTAGAAGCCCTCGCGGTACTCGATACCGAGCTTGCGGGCCACCTGCATCGCCGCCGGTCGCGCCGAATCGGGGATCGGCATGACCACGTCGATGGATCCGGCGGGGGTGTACTTCGCGACGGTGTCGGCGAGGCGCTCGCCCATGCGCAGGCGCGTCTCGTACACCGAGACGCCGTTCATGACCGAGTCGGGACGCGCGAGGTAGACGTACTCGAACGAGCACGGCGCGAGCATCGTCTTCTCGGCGCACTGCTGGGCGTGCAGCGTGCCGTCGAGGCTGATGAAGACGGCCTCGCCGGGCTCGACGTCGCGGACGACTTCGAAGCCGGCGTTCTCGAGCACGAGCGACTCGGATGCCACGATGTACTCGTCGCGGGGCTCGCCGCCGGGCACCTCGGGCGCGGGACGCTTGCCGAGGATGAGCGGGCGGATGCCGAACGGGTCGCGGAAGGCGAGCAAACCGTATCCGGCGATGAGGGCGATCGAGGCGTAGGAGCCCTCGACGCGCTCGTGCACGCGACCGACCGCGCGGAAGACCTGAGCGGGGTCGAGGTCGGGGCCGGTGATCTCGGACTGCAGCTCCGAGCCGAGGATGTTCACGAGCAGCTCGGTGTCGCTGCTGGTGTTCAGGTGACGACGGTCCTTGCTGAACAGCTCGCGCGTGAGTTCGCGAGTGTTCGTCAGGTTGCCGTTGTGGACGAGCACGATGCCGTACGGCGCGTTGACGTAGAAGGGCTGCGCCTCTTCCTCGTTGGAGGCGGTGCCCTTCGTCGCGTAGCGCACGTGGCCCAGCCCGATGTCGCCGAGGAGGGCGCGCATGTCGCGGGTGCGGAACGCCTCGCGCACCTGCCCGCGGGCCTTGTGGATGTGGAAGACGCCGCTGGACTCGGCCGTGGCCATGCCCGTGGAGTCCTGTCCCCGGTGCTGGAGGAGGAGGAGCGCGTCGTAGATCTCCTGGTTGACCGGGCCCTGCCCGGCCATGCCGACGATGCCGCACATGTGGTGTTACTTCGCTCCGTTCGCCGGGTGACCGGCATCCGCGTACGAGCCGACCAGGCGCACGGCGCCCCCGTCGACGCCCTTCGCGCCCTGTTCGTACTCGCCGTCGGGGCGCTGGTCGTCGCGGACGACACCGACCTGCCACGTGGCGATGCCGTCGGCCGTGAGCGCCGCGATCGCGGCATCCGCGACCTCCGGCGAGACGACGGCGAGGAAGCCGATGCCGAGGTTCCAGGTGCCCTCGGTCGCGGTCAGCTCGAGGCCGCCGATGTCAGCGAGCACGCGGAACACCGGCGAGGGGCTCCACGTCGACCGGTCGAGGTCGACCCACGTGTTCTGGGGCAGCACGCGCGCGAGGTTCGCCGCGATGCCGCCGCCCGTGACGTGGCTGAGCGAGTGGATGCCGGAACCGACCGCCGCGTCGTCGAGAAGACGCAGCAGCGGTGAGGTGTACAGGCGCGTGGGCTCGAGGAGCGCCTCGCCCCACGTGCCGCCGAGGTCGGCGGAAGCCGAGCCGTACGCGATGCCCGCACCGGTGATGATGTGGCGGACGAGCGAGTAGCCGTTGGAGTGCAGACCGCTCGAGGCGAGCGCGAGCACGACGTCTCCGTTGCGCACGCGATCCGCGCCCAGCACGCGGTCGGCCTCGACAACGCCGGTCGCCGCTCCCGCGACGTCGTAGTCGTCGATGCCGAGCAGGCCGGGGTGCTCCGCGGTCTCGCCGCCGACAAGCGCGGTGCCCGTGGCCGCGCACCCGCGCGCGATACCCGCGACGATGTCGGCGATGCGCTGCGGCACGACCTTGCCGCACGCGACGTAGTCGGTCATGAAGAGCGGACGCGCGCCCACCACGACGATGTCGTCGACGACCATGCCGACGAGGTCTTCGCCGATGGTGTCGTGCTTGTCGATCGCCTGCGCGATCGCGACCTTCGTCCCGACGCCGTCGGTGCTGGTCGCGAGCAGCGGCTTGGCGTAGTCGCGGAGCGCCGAGGCGTCGAAGAGGCCGGCGAAACCGCCCACGCCACCGAGCACTTCGGGCCCGTGCGTGCGGCGCACGGCCGACTTCATCAGTTCGACGGCGAGGTCTCCGGCGGCAGTGTCGACGCCGGCAGCGGAATAGGGGTTCTCGTGGGGAGCGGAAGCCACCGGACCAGACTACCCGGGGCGGCTGTGTGCGGGCGTCGCGCTCGGCGGGGCGAGGGTGGGCGGGCCGGGCTGAGCGGGGCCGGGGTGGGCTCGGTGCCGGGGTGGGCTCGGGGACGGAGTGGGCTTCGGGACGGGGCGGACTCGGGGGCCGGGCGGCTCGGGGCGGCGTGGGCTCGGGGGCCGTGCGGCGCGGGGCGGCGTGACAAAGGGAGGATCTGGGACGAAGGGAGGACCATCGACCCCACGGCATCCTCCCTCCATCCCTCGCCCTCCCGACATCACGCGCAGCCCCGCGCACACCCGCGCCACCGCACGCGCACCCCCGCGCACACCCACGCCCACCTCACGCTGCCGGAGGCAATGCGCACCCGCCACGACGCCGCGGAACCAGCACCAGTGACCCACGGAGGGCCAGGGGCAAGCGGAGGACCATCAACCCCACGGCATCCTCCCTCCATCCCTCGCCCTCCCTCTGCCACCGGCCCCTGCCACCGGCCTCTACCCCCGGCCCCTGCCCCCGGCCCCTGCCCCCGGCCCCTGCCACCGGCCTCTGTCACCGGCGCCGCGCGAGGTGAAGACCCTGCGCGACCGCGCGCGTGATGAGGTACTGAACGCTCGGCCAGTCGTCGATGACCTGGTGGTATCCGACGCGGATCACGTGGTATCCGTTCAGGGTCAGAACAGCATCGTGACGAATGTCCTCCGCGCGCTGCGCGCCTACGTGATGCGCTCCGTCGATCTGGAGGACCAGTCGTTCTCCGATCAGGAGGTCGACACGATGCCCGTGGAGGAAGGCCTGGGGCAGGAGCCGAAGTCCGAGCCACCGCAAGCGGACCACGATGATCGTCTCGAGGCCCGAGTCGGCGAAAGGCTGGACCTCTTCCAGGATCGACCGAGCACGGCCCGGCAGGTCGAGGCGCGTCAGCGCCTCGCGCGAGACGAGGTGCTTGTTCAAGGCCGACTCCCAGACGACGAGCGCCTCTTCTCGCGGGATGCACGTGGCGACGAGGACCAGCACGTTCTCGAGTGCGTCGACGAGGGCATCGGGATGCCGTGGCACGGCGGGACGCGATCGATGCACGCGCGTCCCCGCGGCGACGTCGATCCGACCGGCATGCGGCGCTGCGGCGACGTGCATTCCGCGCCCCCTGGCCACCCACAGTCCTCTGTGCTCCGCGGCGCTGAGGCAGGAGACGATCACCCCCGCTCGCGCGGCGGCGCGAAGCGTCGGATCGGCATCCGGGAGGGCGAGCCACGACCGCCGGATCCGCAGGAGATGACCCCCATCGACGGCTTCGGCGACGGCACGCCAGGACAGACCCTCTTCTTTCAGGCGCGCGCCACGCACGACTCCCCCGCTTCGACGAACGAACTCGACGGCATCCATGAGGCGAGACGGCATGGACACAGCGTCGGCGATACCGGGCGCCGGAATGGCACCGTTCGAGGCCGGTGGGGACGGTTCTGGCAGAACGGCTGGTGTGCAGGAGGAGTCGACGCGGGCACCCGGTCGTGACGAGCGGAGGGGGAGGGACAGAGGGAGGAAGAATCCGGCGCCGCGATCCTCCGCTTGTCCCCTGCCCTCCCCTCGCTCCGCCCCGCGCCCCGCGGCACCCGCGCAAGGCCCATCGCCCCCGGGTGAGCCCGTCCCTACAATGACGCCATGACGGCAGGCCAGCCCGAGTGGGTGATCCGAGAGGACGCGGGGTCGCCGGTGCTCGTCGCGCTGTATCTACGCCAGGTGCTCGGCATCCGGTCTCCCGAAGACCTGCCCTCCCTGCGGCACGTGCCGGCGGCCGCGGAGACGACGAGAACGGATGCCGCGCAGTCGGAGCTCGAGAGACAGTGGCGCGCCTACTGGGCGTTGACGGTGGAGCCGCAGGCGCATCCCTCCCCCGTCCCGCTCGAACTGGTCGAGGGCTTCGACGGGCTCGTGACGCTGCCCATCGAGGGCGCGGAGGCCCTGCGCGACGCCGCGTCGCCCTTCGCCGACGAGGCCACCGACTTCGCTCAGCAGGCGCACGGACGGTACGCGCGCGAGACGTCGGCACGGCCGGGGGTGTCGTATCGCGCCTACGCCAGCGCGATCGCGGCGCACGAACGCATCGTCGGTCGTCGCGCGCACTCGTTCGAGCTGAACGTGCAGATCCTGCCGCTGGCTCAGCGCGGAGTGTGGTGGATCGGCTCGCTCACGGTCGCCGTGACCGACGGTCTGCGCGGAGACGTGGCGGCATTCGACTCCGCGATCCACCCGATCATCGCGGAGCTCGCCTGAGCGTCAGACGCCGTGCTGCTCGTGGTCGACGATGACCTGGCGGGTGCGTCCACCGAGGACGCGCTCGAAGATCAACGCGACGATGGCCGCGACCGTCACACCGGCGACGACGCAGATCAGCGCGGTGAAGCCGAACACCTGCAGCTGCGAGTACACGACCTGCGTGTACGGGCTCACGTCGGTGCTGTCGATCGCGAACGTGAGGATGAGGGCGACCAGGATGCCGACGAACGCGCCCGCGGCCAGGAAGACGCCGTACTTGGGGGCGCGACGAACGCTGGCCGTCTCGATCTCATCGCGTGAGAAGGACGGTCGTTCGGGGGCGGGCTGATCGGCCATGACTCCATTGTCCCACCACCGCGTCGCAGACGGGGCGCGCGGGATGCAATCGAGCAGCGAGCACTGACGCCCCACCCCGAGCGGCGCAACGTCCACACCCGGCACGCCGACGCCTTACACCTCGTGGAGCGGGAATGAGGTGGTCGGATCTACTCAGCGCCCTTCAACGCCCCCAGCACGTCAACCCGACGCAGACGACGCGCCAGGAGGAAAGATGCGCTCAGGCCGCACCCCACGACGATGACGACGCACAGCGCGATGGCGGCCGGCGATGCGGCCGGTGCGTAGACGATGCGGTCCGTGCGGAAGACCGCGAGGTACGCCGACAGAAAGGCGATGCCGGTAGGGATGCCGATGACCGCACCGGCGACGGTGACGGCGACGTTCTCGCGCAGCAGGAGCGCTCGGATCTCGCGCGGACGCACTCCCAGCACCGCGAGTGTGGCGTAATCGCGGGTGCGCTCGGCGAATGCCAGAGCCCCCAGGTTCACCAACACGACCATGGTCAGCAGCAGCCCAAACCCTTTGATGAGCGCGAAGACGTCGCCGAGGCCGTCGATCACCTGCTCGGCGTTCGCGCGCCGGGCGTCGTGTGTCAGGACGCTCGCGATTCCGGGTCGACCGTCGAGGACCTCGGCGGCCTCAGCCCCCCTTGCAAGCAGCACGTTCGGTTCGAAAACGCCGCCCGCGCGCTCCCACGCGGACCGCGAGAGGAAGAGTCCCTGCGGCTCCGCCGCGTCAGTGACCCCGCGCACGGTGACGGCGACGCCCCTCGCGGAGCCAGGCGGAAGCACCGTGACCTCATCCCCGAGCGCGATCCCGCGCGCGTCGGCGAGCGCGATACTCACGAGCGCACCATCGGCGGGTAGTGCCACGGCGGTGTCAGCGTCCGACAGGCGATAGAGGTCGCCGTCCGACAGGACGTTCACGGCTTCTCCCCCTGACAGAGCGTCACCTGGCGCGAGGAACGTCATCTGCCACTGGACGTCGGCGATTCCGGATGCCAGGGCCTCACCCTGCTGCGACCACGCGCCCGGAGAGAGCCGCGCCTGCGCGTCGAAGAGGTATTGCGATTCGAACGACCGCGCGACCTGGTGGTGCAAGGAATCCGGCATCCCGAATCCCGCGATGAGAAGCGTGGTCCCGCCCACCGTGGCGGCCAGCGCCGTGAGAAGTCGTCCGCGCGCTACCGCGATCTCCCGCAGGCCCCACGCGTTCAGCGGCGACAATCGTCGGAGCCGCGGAAAGACGCGCCGGGCCGTCGCGCCCCCTCCGCGCATCGCCGCGGCCGGCTCCGCGCGCCGCGCCGCGCGAGTGGCGACGACCGACACGATCGACGCACCCGCGACCAGAGCGACCGCCAGCGCCACAGGCGCGGGGGTGTACGCCGGAATCCAGGTGATCAATCCGAAGCTCGACCGTTGAGAATCCAGGACGAAAAGAGAGAGCACGGGGGCGAACGCGAAGCCGACGAAGGCCCCCAGAGCGACGACGACGGCGTACTGGGAGTAGTGCCGTCGCAGCTCCGCGTCGGTGACACCGAGCGCCTTCAGCGTCGCGATGTCGCGCTGCTGCATGTCGACCAGTCGCCGCATCGAGGTGAACATCGCCAGCATCGCGACCACGACGAACAGGCTGAGGAACAACAGAGACAGACTGCGGATCTGTCGAATGCGGTCGGTCAACCCCACCACTCCCGGCTGAGAGGAGCGATCGGATATGGTCAGGCGTTCCGCCCCGAGCAGCCCGGGCGCCTCGGCCATGATCTGCTCAGGCGAGCCCGCCAGGGCAACGGATACACGACTCGGACCGAGAGCTTGCATCTGCTGCCGCGAGACGTAGGCATACCCGTACGCCGCCGGGTCAGGCGCGTACAGACCATCGACGCCGGTATCCGACACCCGGTCGACTGCCCGCACCGACGCCGCGACGGTGAAGGAGTGATCCGTCCCCGCGATCCGTAGCCGCACGGTGTCCCCCACCCGAAGCGCGTGCGCCGAAGCGAACGCGGCGTCGAGAGCGATCTGGTCGTCCGAGAGACCGTCCAGGCCTCCGTCTACCGATTCCGGGACGTCGATCCGTTCCGGCAGTGCGCTTACGACGAGGACGCTTCGACCATCGACGACGGTCGCATCGACGAGACCCGACGTCTCCGCATCCGAGACCCCCGAAAGACCCCGCAGCGCGTCGAACTGTTCGGGCGACACGGACGACGCGGTGATCCAGACGTCGGCGAGGTGGGCCTCCGCATCCATCCGCTCCTGCTCGACCTGCATCCCCCGCCACCCGCCCTCGAGCCCGCCGTACACGGCGAGGCATAGCGCGCTCATGACGAAGACGGCGCCGAACTGCGCCGCGCGGATCCGCAGATCGCGCACGAGCTTGCGACGCAGCAGGGCCGGGACGCTCATGAGACGGGCGGGCGGGAGTCGGCCACGACCCGCCCATCGCGCATCTCGACGATGTGATCAGCGAGGTCGCGGATCGCGGGGTCGTGCGTGACCACCGCCACGATCGTGCGGCCCTCGCGGGCGACGTCCGTCAACAGGGCCATCACCTCGACCCCGGATGCCGAGTCGAGGGCTCCCGTCGGCTCATCGCACAGCAGCACGTCGGGCCCCTTCGCCAGCGCCCGCGCGATCGAGACCCGCTGCATCTGGCCGCCCGACAGCTGCGGAGGAAAATAGCCTGCGCGATCACGCAGCCCGACGCGCTCGAGCAGTTCGATCGACGTCGGCACGTCCGCGCGTTTACGAGACGGGAGGCGGCGGGCCAGCTCGACGTTCTCGAGCGCCGTGAGCTGCGGGAGCAAGTTGTAGAACTGGAACACGAATCCGACGCGGTCGCGACGGAACTCCGTGAGCTTTCGCGGGCCCGTGCCCGTGAACGTGGCGCCGTTCAGTTCGGCATGACCAGAGTCGGGTGTGTCCATCCCTCCGAGCACGTTCAGCAGCGTGCTCTTGCCCGACCCCGATCGTCCGACTATCGCCGCGAGCCCGCCCGGTCGCAGGTGCACGGAGACCTGATCGAGAGCCATGACCCTTGTCGGTCCCGTGCCGTACTCGCGCGACAGCGCCGTGGCGCGCAGCCCGGTTCCGGATGCCATCTGCTGCGTCCTTCAGTGCTGGTAGATCACGCCGCCGTAGAGCGTGCCCGACCCTGTCCCGACGAGGAGGAGACGCTCGCCCTCGGCGATCTGCGCCCGGTGGAGCGCGACGGGAATACTCGCCGCGATCGTGTTTCCGAGCTCGGGGAGCGTGACGACGACCTTCTCGGGCGACCACAGCTTCGCCATCAGTTCGATGCCCGCGCGGCTGGTCTGATGCGGCACGACCCTATCGACGCTCGGCGCCCCCTTGCTCAACTTCGGTTCGATGCTCTCAAGGAACCGGGGAAGGACCCTCAGCGCACCCCCCATGAGTTTCATGCCGTCCATATCGAATTGGTAGTCCGCTGCATTCCCCCGGACAGATCCGGCCGGGAGACGCGAGCCACCTCCCCGAATCTCTGCCGACCGGACACCCTTCGTATCGAGTAAGAACTGCGACGAGACAACGCCCTGCTGAGGGTTCACCGGTCGGCTGACGACCACCGCGCCCGCAGCGTCCCCGATCAGTAATGAGCTTTCGAGCTGATCGAAGTTCAGCCCTCGACTGCCGCCCTCCATCGACACCACGAGGACGTTTCGAGCACGGCCCGAACTGACCAGGAATGCCGCTTCGCGCAGCGCGAAGAGAAAGGAGAGACACGTCCCGTGCATCGAGTACGCGTACCCACCCATCGGCAGACCGAGCGCAGCCGCGATGATCGAACCGCCATCGGGAATCGGCTGCAGGGGCGTGCCTGAGGCGTTGATGACGACATCGATGTCCGCCACCGAGAGGTTCGCGGACTTCAGCGCTCGGTGCGCGGCTTCGATGCCGAGATCAAGCGGGTCCTCTCCGTCGCTGAGCCAGCGACGAGTGACGACGCCCGAACGTCTGATCGCTTCCTCGGTCGTGATACCGCACAGTCGCGCGACCTCCTCGGTGTGAACCACCCGCGACGGCAAAGACACGCCCGTCCCAGAAATACGGCATGCAAGCAAAGACATCGGCAGCCCCCCGGTAGTCGATAGCGCCACGTACGCGACGCATTCACCGAGGTTGGCGCGGGCCGCGCCCACCCCTCACGAGCGCAGCTCACGACGTGGAGGGTGAGTCCTGACCGCGCACTGGATCGAGGGCACGGGATCACAGCGCCACACGGGTGGGAAGTGCCTCTTCGGTCCTCAGGTTCTTGCTCGGAAGTTTCGCCCACCGATTAGCCCGACGCCACAGCCCGCGAAGCGCTCGGCCATCCACTCCGACGTGAAGCGTTCTCTGCCGATCACACGGGACGGACCGAGATCAGAACGGCGGACCCGTCAGGGTCGATCGCGCGCGACGACGCCATGCCCTACGGCCGCAACGGCAACAGCGCGCTCAGGTCGGCGCGGACGCCCGAGGCGACGATGCGGCCGGCGGCGACGGCATCCGTCCAGTGCTCCTGGCCCGTGGCGACGGCGATCCAGGTGGCGGCGTCGGTCTCGACGACGTTGGGCGGGGTGCCGCGCGTGTGTCGGGGGCCCTCGATCACCTGTACGGCACCGAACGGCGGCACCCGCATCTCGACGGAGTTGCCCGGGGCCTTCTCGGCGAGCAGCTGCAGCAGGTAGCGCACGGCGGTCGCCGTCGCCGGGCGCGGGGCGTCGCCGGCGGCCACCGCCTCGAGGGCGGCCCGGCCGTCGCCGGTCTCGATACGACGTGGGGGCATGGCATCCACGGTACTCGCGGGGCACGCGCGCGGGCCGCGTGCCCGTCCGCCGCACGACCGCGACCGCGCGTACCTACCGCGCAGCCCGCACCGCACGGGCCGCCGCCGCACGGGCCACCGCCGCACCGTCCATGCCGTGCGCGCGCCACGCGCGCGGAGCCCGCTCGGTAGGCTGGCCGCGTGAGAATCCTGGTCCTCGGTTCGGGCGCGCGCGAGCACGCCATCATCCTCGCCCTGCGCTCCGAAGAGGCATCGCACGCGATCTTCGCCGCCCCGGGCAACGCCGGCATCGCGCGCGACGCACACCTCGTGGCGCTCGACGCGAACGACCCCGCCGAGGTGCTCACGTTCGCGAAGGACGAGGCGATCGACCTCGTCGTCGTCGGACCCGAAGCACCGCTGGTCGCCGGAGTCGCCGACGCCCTGCGCGAGCACGGCATCCCTGTCTTCGGTCCGGGCAAGGCCGCCGCGCAGCTCGAGGGCTCGAAGACCTTCGCGAAGCGGATCATGGATGCCGCGGGGGTGCCCACCGGACGCGCGGTGCGCGCTGCCGACCTCCCCACCGTCGAAGCCGCGCTCGACGAGTACGGCGCGCCCTACGTCGTCAAGGCCGACGGACTCGCCGCGGGCAAGGGAGTGATCGTCACCTCCGACCGCGAGGCCGCGATCGCGCACGCTACGACCTACCTCGTCACCGGCGCGGTGCTGGTCGAGGAGTTCCTCTCCGGCCCCGAGGTGTCGCTGTTCTTCCTCAGCGACGGCGACCACGTGCTCCCGTTGAGCCCCGCGCAGGACTTCAAACGCCTGCGCGACGGCGACGAGGGCCCGAACACCGGCGGCATGGGGGCGTACTCGCCGCTGCCCTGGCTCGACGAGCGGTTCGGCAGCGAGGCCGAGTTCGTCGACCAGGTCACCCGCGAGATCGCGGAGCCCGTGATCCGGGAGATGGATGCCGAGGGCACCCCGTTCATCGGACTCCTCTACGCCGGCCTCATCTTGACCGACAACGGCATCAAAGTCATCGAGTTCAACGCTCGGTTCGGTGACCCCGAGACCCAGGTCGTGCTGCCCCGCCTGATCGACCCGCTGTCGGAGCTGCTGCTCGCCGCGGCCTCGGGAACGCTCGAGGACCGCCCGCGCCCGGCCTTCGCCGAAGCCGCCGCCGTGACGGTCGTGCTCGCGAGCGAGGGATACCCCGAGGCACCGGTCACCGGTCGCCCCCTGACCGGCATCGACGACGCCGACGAGGTCGACGGCGTCCACCTCGCCCACGCCGCGACGGCGGCATCCGGTAACGGATTCACGGCGACAGGTGGGCGCGTGCTCAGCGTCGTCGCCCTGGGGTCGACGTTCCGCGAGGCGCGCGCCGCCGCCTACGCGGGACTCGAGCGCATCGGCCTCGAGGGTGGCCAGTACCGCACCGACATCGCCGCGAAGGTCGCCGCGGACTGACCCGCGCCGCTACCCTCTGGCCATGGTCGACAGGGATGCCATGGCCCGCGCGCACGAGATCTTCGACCCGATCGCGGAGCGGCAGTGCCTGCTGCCCGACATCGACATCGGTCGCATGTTCGGCACCCAGGGGCTGCGCGTCCGCGCGAAGGTGTTCGCGTTCGTCGTGCACAACGGCTCGCTGGTCGTGAAGCTCTCGGAGGAGCGCGCGGGCGAGCTCATCGCCGAAGGGCGCGCAGGCCCCATGGTCATGCGCGGTCGACCCCTGCGCGAGTGGGTCGAGGTGCCGATGGATGCCGGAGCGGCGACGTGGGCCGACCTGATCGACGAGGCGCGGGTCTTCGTCGACGCGATCACGCCCTGAGCGCCGAGCGGCGTCAGCGCCGCACCGGATCCCCACCGCCCGCGAGGAACCGCTCGAGGTCGCGACGCGTCGCGGCCGCCTCCCAGTCACCGGGGACGAGGCAGGCCATCGCTCCGCACGCGTTGCCCCGGACGAGGGCGTCCTCGGTGGGTGAGTCTTCGAGCCACGCGCTGAGGTACCCGGCGACGAACGCGTCGCCCGCCCCGACCGTGTCGAGCGGCTCGATCACGAAGCCGAGCGCCTCCGTCAGACCGTCGGTCGTGAAGACGGCGGCACCCTCGGGTCCGCGCTTGACGACCACCTGCGCGACTCCCGCCGCGAGGAGCGAGGCCGCGGCATCCGGCCCCAGCAGGTCGAGCTCCTCGACGCCCCCGAACACGAGCGTCGCGCGCTCCGCGATCTCGCGCAGCACCGGACCGGCGATCTCGGCGACGGCGAGCGCCGAACGGTAGTTGATGTCGAAGCTCACCGGGATCCGCGCGGCGCGTGCCCGTTCGACGGCCGCGAGCACGGTGGAGCGCGCGGTGTCGGACAGCAGGGGCGTGATGCCGGTGACGTGCAGAAGATCGGCACCCTCGATCCACCCGGCCGGCAGGTCATCGGGAGCCAGCCGCGAACCCGCCGAACCGCGGCGGTAGTAGTGCACGGCAGTGGATGCCGCGGACGGGCGCTCCTTGATCATCAGGCCCGTGGGGGCTCCGGCGTCGACGAGCGCGAGAACGTCGAGCCCCTCGCCCCGGAGCTCGCGGGCGATGCGCTCTCCGAGAGGGTCGTCTCCGACACGGCCGAGCCACGCCGCGTCGATGCCGAGGCGTTGCAGCCCGACCGCGACGTTGCTCTCGGCTCCGCCGATGCCGAGCGCGAGCGTCGACGCGTGACGCAACGAGCCGATCTCGGTCGTGCGGGCGAGGGCCATGGTCTCGCCGAGGGTGACGACGCGCGTCACGACGCGCACACCTCCACGAAGCGCTGTGCCCGGTCGCGGAGCGCGCCGAGGTCGCCGCCACGGAACGCGTCACCGAGGAGCGGTCCGCCGACGCTGACGGCCACGGCGCCCGCCGCGAGCCAGGCGGCCGCGGAATCGGCATCCACTCCTCCCGAGGGGACCACGGCGATGTCGGGGAACGGTCCGCGCAGGTCTTTCAGGTATCCGGGGCCGACCTGGCCCGCCGGGAACACCTTCACCGCCGACGCGCCCGCCGACCACGACGAGAACAGCTCGGTCGGGGTGAGGCCGCCGGGGATGATCGGCATGCCGGCGTCCACCGCCCGCGCCACGAGCGCGGGAGAGGTGATCGGCGTGACGACGTAATCGGCGCCGACCTCGATCGCGCGCTCGAGCTGCTCGAGGTCGGTGACCGTGCCGATGCCGAGGTCGCCGTCGAACGACGAGCGCAGGGCAGCGAAGGCGTCGAAGGTGCCCGGGGTCGTGAGCGTCAGCTCGACGCTCTGCACCCCCGCCTCGGCGAGCGCGCTGAGGACGGGTGCGTAGTCCGACGCCGCCGAGGCGCGGGCGACGACGACGAGCTTCGACGCGAGCGTGCGGGCGGGCAGCTCACCAGTCATGGACGGTCCCATCCAGCAGGCGGTTCACCGGCAGGTAGGCCTTGGCGTACTCGAACGCGCCGGCAGCCTCCTCGTCGAGCTCGACGCCGAGACCGGGCTGGTCGCCCGGGTGCAGGAAGCCCTTGTCGAAGGTGAACGAGGTCTGGAAGACCTCCAGCGTCTGCTCGTTGTGCGGCATGTACTCCTGGATGCCGAAGTTGTGGATCGCGAGGTCGAGGTGCAGGGCCGCGGCCATACCGATGGGCGAGATGTCGGTGGGACCGTGGATGCCGGAGCGGATGCCGTAGATCGCGGCGAAGTCGAGGAGCTTCTTCATCGCGGTGATGCCGCCCGTGTGGGTGACGGCCGAGCGGACGTAGTCGATCAGGCGCTCGGTGATGAGCGTCTGGTAGTCGTACACGGTGTTGAAGACCTCGCCGATGGCGAGCGGCGTGGTGGAGTGCTGACGGATGAGGCGCAGCGCCGTCTGGTCCTCGCCGGGGGTGGCGTCCTCGAGCCAGAAGAGGTCGTAGGGCTCGATGTCCTTCGCGAAACGCGCGGCCTCGATCGGCGTCATGCGGTGATGGCCGTCGTGCAGGATCCGCAGGTCGGTCCCGAACTCCTCGCGGATCTGCGCGAACACCCCGGGCATGTGGTTGAGGTACTGGCGCGTGTCCCAGGTCTCCTCGGACGGCCGGTCGCCCGAGCGCTTGGCCGGCTCGTAGTCGTAGCGCACGCCCGGGCCGGTCGACGAAACGCCATAGATCTGTCCGAGGCCGGGGACGCCGGTCTGCACGCGAACGGCCGTGAACCCGAGTTCGCGATACCCGGTGATCGCGTTCGACAGGGCGGCGAAGTCGGTTCCCGAGGCGTGGGCGTAGACCCGCACGCCGTCGCGGCTGGCACCTCCGAGCAGCTGGTACAGCGGCATCCCGGCTTTCTTCGCCTTGATGTCCCACAGCGCCATGTCGACCGCGGCGATCGCGGCCATCGTCACGGGTCCCCGCCGCCAGTAGGCGCCCCGGTAGAGGTACTGCCACGTGTCTTCGATGCGGTCCTCGTCACGGCCGATCAGCATCGAGGCGAGGTGGTCGGAAAGGTACGAGGCGACGGACAGCTCGCGGCCGTTGAGGGTGGCATCCCCCCATCCGACGACGCCGTCGCTGGTGGTGACCTTGAGGGTGACGAAGTTGCGGCCGGGGCTCGTGACGATGACGTCGACGGAGGCGATGCTCATGAGGGTCTTTCTGGTCGAGGGGACGCGCCGGTGGAGCCGGGCTCGTCGAAGGGGGGAGGATGCCGGGCGGACTCGCCGTCACGAGTCCGCCCGGGGCCGCAACGTGGGCGGCCGGGTGCGGGGCCGCGCGATGGCGGCCCCGCGGTTCACATCGCGGCGCGCGGGTCGGTCAGGTCGCGACCGGTCCACTCGGGGGCGACGATCGCGGCGACCAGCGCCGAGGCGGTGAACACGCCCATGAGCACCATGATCGGGACGATGCTGCCGGTGGCGGCGGCCACCCACGCGGCGGCGACGACCGGGCCGACACCGGTGGCGATGATCGCCGCGATCTCGCGGACGACCGCGGTGAGGGTGTAACGGTTGCGGGCACCGAAGATCTCGGGGATCGAGATGTTCTCCATGGATGCCAGACCCAGCACCGAGATGTTGTGGATCAGCGCGTAGCCGACGAAGATCCAGCCCACCTCGCGGGAGTTGATCAGCAGCAGCGTCGGCACGATGAGCAGCAGAGACAGCGCCGACATGACGATGTACATGCGACGGCGGCCGAACTTGTCGCCGAGGAAGCCGACGACAGGGATCGTGACGAAGCCGATCAGCGACGAGACGATGACGATCTCGGGTCCGACCTCCTTGGAGATGGCGAGCGTGATCGTGATGAACGAGATGAGGTAGGTCTGCACGATGCCGGAGTTGCCCGCCTGGCCGAAGCGCAGGAAGAACGACACGAGCACGGCCTTGAGCGGCTTCTTCTGCAGCGACTCGAGCGTGCGGATGTCGTTGGTCTCGGTGGCGACCTTGTGCAGCTCGGCGCGCGAGAGCGCCTTGCCGTCGACGACATCGGTGCGCTCCTCGAAGACCGGGCTCTCCTTGAGGTTGAAGCGCACCCAGAGCGCGAAGAGCATGATGACGGCGCTGCCGATGAAGGGGATCCGCCAACCCCACGCGATGACGTCGCTCTCCATCATCACGGCGAGCAGGATCGCCCAGATGCCGGAGGCGAAGAGCGTTCCGCAGTTCGTGCCGAGGGCTACGAGCGAGGCGACGATGCCGCGGCGGTTGTCGGGGGCGTACTCGGCGAGCATGACGCCCGCACCCGAGATCTCGGCGCCCGCGCCGAAGCCCTGGGCCAGGCGCAGGATCACGAGGAGGATCGGGGCCAGGATGCCGACCTGCTCGTATGTGGGCAGCACGCCGATCAGCGTGGTCGCCGCCCCCATGAGCAGGATCGTGTAGAACAGCACCTGCTTGCGGCCGATCTTGTCGCCGATGCGGGCGAAGACGAACGCGCCCACCGGGCGCGCGACGTAGCCCACACCGTACGTGGCCATTGCGAGCACGACCGCCATGGCCGCGTCGCCTCCCGCGAAGAAGATCTGGCTGAAGACGAGGGCGGCGGCCAGCGAGTACAGCTGGAAGTCCATGAACTCCAGCGCGGTGCCGAGCCAGCCCGAGACGGCGGCGCGGGCGAGGTCGCCGACCGACCGTTTGGCGACGGGCGGAGGCGTCGAGGCGTCGACGCCGGGGGCGGAAGAACTGCTCATCGGATTACTCCTTCGTAGTGATGACGGGTGGTGCAGTCGAGTGGTGGGTCAGAGCGAGAGAAGGACCTTGGCGGATGCCGACGAGTCGCGCGCCGTGGCGAACGCGGCGACCGCATCGGCGGCGGGGATGACGTGGGAGACCACCGCGTCGAGGGCGTCGGTCGAGGCGAGCAGGGCGATCGCGTCGTCGATCTCGGTCGAGAAGCGGAACGCGCCGCGTACGGTGAGCTCCTTGGCGAGCATCGAGGCGAGGTTCACGCCGATCTCGGAATCGGGGAGCATGCCGACCTGCACGACGGTGCCGGCTCGACGGGCGGCGCGGACGGCCTGCGTCAGCGCGACGCCCACGCCCGAGCACTCGAACACGACGTCGAAGGACTCGGGGTCGATCGCGTCGGTGCCGACGAGGAACGTCTCGGTCGCGCCGAGCGATCGCGCCCGGTCGAGGGGCTCGGGGCGCACGTCGCTGGCGCCCACGACCGCGGCACCCGCGTTCACGGCCGCGGCGATGACGAGCAGACCGATGGGCCCTGCGCCGATGACGAGGGCGCGCTTTCCCGTCAGGTCGCCCGCGAGGCTCGCCGCGTGGACCGCGACGGCCAAGGGCTCGGCGAGCGCGGCACGCTCCAGGGAGAGCCCCTCGGGGAGGACGCGGATCATGTGCTCCTCGACGACGAGCATCTCGGCGGCACCGCCCTGACGGTGGGGGAAGCCCGCCGCGCTGCCGAGGTAGTCGCCGCCCGCGCGGAGGTGCGGGCGGTCCTCCAACCCCGGAACGGACGGACCGAAGCGCGCGGGGTGCACCGTGACGGGCGTCCCCGGCGCGAGGCGGCCGGAGGGGTCGAGGTCGACCTCGGCCGACAGTTCGTGACCGGGGACGAGCGGCTCGCGCACCGCGTACTCGCCGTTCTTGCCGTGGAAGTAGTAGTGCAGGTCCGATCCGCAGATGCCGACGTAGCGCACGCGCAGGCGCACTTCGCCGTCACCCGGCTCGGGGGTGGGACGGTCTTCCCAGCGGATGTCTTCCGCGCCGTGGATCGCGAGAAGCTTCATCGCGTCTCCTTCGTGTCTCGCGCCCCGCAAGGCGCCCGGTGGTCAGAGGGTGGGGCGCGCCAGGCTGCCCGCCGCGGCGAGGCTGTCGGCGATGGCGCTCTCGACGCCACGCTGAACGATCGTGTCGACGAGGTCACCGACCCGATCGACGAAAGCGGTGCGGTGGGCGACGTCGTCGCCGAACAGCCGCAGATCGACGATGGCGCGGTGCGCGACGTCACGTCCGCCGCGCGTGGGCACCGCGGTGAGGCGCTCGCGGGCGGGGTCGGTCATCGCCGCGGCGTGCGCGCCCGGATCGAACCCGGCCGGAGGGGCGATGCAGGCGAGATAGGCCGCGACGGTCAGCGCGATGAGGTGCGGGAACTCGCCGCGGTCGAAGGCGTGGGCAAGCGGGCCCGGGATGCGCTGGGCGAGCTTGACCGATCCGTCCGAACCGACCTGGCTCGTCCGGTGTCCGAGGGCGCTGTTGCCCCACCGCGCGAACAGTTCGCGCTCGTACTGCTCGATGTCGACACCGGCCGGGGCCGAGACCGAGGGCTCGTACTCCCCACGCAGCACGGCCGCGGCCGCGGCTTCGACATCATCCAAGGCGATGGCATCCGGGATCGTCGGAACGCCCCGCAGCGCGCCGAGATAGGCGATGAGCGAGTGGGTGCCGTTGAGCAGGCGCACCTTGAGCTGCTCGTACGCACCGACCTCATCGGTGAACACCGCTCCGCCTGCCTCCCACGCCGGGCGCCCCGCCGCGAAGCGGTCTTCGATCGCCCACATCGTGAACGGCTCGGCCGGAACGGGTGCGTCGTCCCGCAGGCCCAGCAGCGCAGCGACACGGTCGGTGAGCTCGCCGGTGGTCGAGGGGACGATGCGGTCCACCATGCTCGAGGGGAAGGTCACGGCGCTGTCGAGGTAGGCCAGGACGTCGGCGCCCTCGGCATCCGGAAGCTCCTGCAGGAACTCGCGGACGAGCTTCTCGGTGTGCGAGCCGTTGGACAGCAGGTTGTCGCAGCTGAGGATCGAGAGCGGCGCGCCACCGGCCGCGGCGCGCGCCTGGAGCCCGCGGGCGAGCTGACCGATGGTCGAACTCGGCGCTCCCCCGCGCAGGTCGGCGCGCACCCGCGGATCGGTGACGTCGAGGCGCTGCGTCGACGGCGAGAAGCTGTATCCGTTCTCGGTCACCGTGAGCGTCACGACGCGGAGGGACGGGTCGGCGAGGTCGGCGACCACTCGGGCCGGATCGTCGGCGGCGACGTACGAGTCGGTGTGGGCCCCGGGGATGCTGAGCGTCGTCCCCTCGGGCGAGATCGTGGCGACCGAGTAGAGGTGATCCTGGGCGTGCAGGGCGTCGACGACCCGGCGGGAGCGCGAAGCGACGCCGATGATGCCCCAGTCGCCGCCTTCGGCGCGAAGGGCGGCGGCGGTGTAGACCGCCTGGTGCGCGCGGTGGAAACTTCCGAGGCCGAGGTGGAGGATGCCGGCGGCTCCCGGTGCCGCGGGAACGGCCACGGACGCCCGCGCTTCGCGTCGAAGGCTCGCGGTCGGTCCGGAGGGATCGTCGATGATCGGCATACAAGGAGTGTGCAGTGTTTGTACAAACTTGTCAACTGTTTACACAGCGTGATGCACGATGATGGGACGACAGCTCGAAGGAGAAGGAATGGCGGCAACCCTCACCGACGTCGCCCGGCACGCCGGGGTCTCCATCGCCACGGCTTCCCGCGCCTTCGGCGAGCCCGAACGACTCGCCGCCGCCACGCTCGAACGCGTGCGTCTCGCCGCCGCCGAGCTCGGCTACACCACCTCGCAGGTCGCGACGGGAGCGCGGACGATCGCGGTCGTCGTTCCGGATGCCGCGAACCCGGTCTACGCGACCCTCCTCAAGGCCATCCAGGGGCAGGCGTGGCACGGCCGCCACCGCATCGTGCTCTACGACGCCGACGAAGACCTGCGCCGCGAGCGCGAATCCATCGAACTCGCCGGCAAGGCCGACGGCCTGCTGCTCTGCTCCCCGCGCTTGCCCGAGGCGGACGTGCTCGCGCTCATCGGCGACACCCCGCACGTCGTCATCAACCGCCTCATCCCCGGGGTCGCGTGCGTCATCATGGACGCCGACCGGGGTCCGAGCCAGGCCGTCGAGCACCTCGCCGCCCTCGGTCACACGCACATCGCGTACGCCTCCGGCCCGCACGGCTCGTGGGCCGACGACCAGCGCGCGCACACCGTCGGTCGCGCGTGCGAACGGCACGGCATCCGCCTGACGCGCCTCAGCAATCACGCGGCGTCGATCCAGGGCGGGCGGGCGAGCGCGGCGGCGGCCGTCGCGAGCGGCGCGACCGCCGTGATCGCGTACAACGACCTCGTGGCCCTGGGCCTCGAGGCGGGGATGAGCGAGCTCGGCCGCGTCTGCCCCGACGACGTGAGCATCGTGGGCATCGACGACATCGAGCTCGCCGGCGCGGTCACCCCGAGCTTGACCACCGTGCGCATGCCGATCGCGCGCTCCGGAGCCCTCGCCGTCGAGCTCCTGCTGCAGTCGATGGCCGGCACGACACCGGACGAGGCAGCGGTCCTGCCGTCGGAACTGATCGTGCGCGGCTCGACGGCACCCCCGCGCGGCTAGCGGCGGGAGTTTCGCCCGACCGGAGCGACACGAGCCCGGGCGCCGTGGGCCGTGGGCCGTGGGCCGTGGGCCGTCACGCGGAGTTCACACACGACACGCCGACCCCGGATGCCACCACCCCGGCGTTTCACCACGAACTCCGCACGACGGTACCGCGAGGCCCCCGCCCCGCGGCGACCACCCCGCGAAACACCGCGGCGGCGATCATGCCGCAGCCCGGACCGTCACGCGGACTCCACACCCGACACGCCGCCCCAGGATGCCACCACCCCGGCGTTTCACCACGAACTCCGCACGACGGCCCGGCGGTGCCACCGCCGCGGCGGGCGACGAGGCGCGCGCGGCGCGGATCAGCCGCGGGCGGCGACCATCGCCTCCACGTCGTCGACGAGACCCGCCGCGCCCGGAGCGGCGTCGATCGCGTCGCCGATCGCTCGCGCGCGGGCCGCGTATCGCGGGTCGCCGAGGATCCGTTGGACGGCCGAGCGGATGGCATCCGGAGTCGGGCGACCCGTGCGCAGGTTCACGCCCACTCCGGCGTGCTGAACACGGGCCGAGGTCTCGACCTTGTCTTCGGAGTCGCCGGCGATGACGATCGGCACGCCGTGGCGCATCGCGTGGTGGAGCCCGCCGTACCCGCCGTTGGTCACGAGCACGCTCGTGCGGGCGAGCAGTTCGTCGTACGGCAGGTAGCTCGCCGCGAAGGCGTTCGCCGGCAGAGGCGGGAGCGTCTCGACGGCGCGCCCGCCGGTGGTCACGGCGACCTGGACGGGCAGATCCGCCAGGGCTGTGAGAGTCGGCTCGATCACCTCGCCGTAGTCGGTGTTGGCGACGGTGCCCTGCGTGACGTGCACGAGCGGGAGGGCCGGGTCGAGCTCGTCGAACCACGCCGGTGCCGGCGTCGGTCGGGCGGCCGCCGTCGCCATGGGGCCGTAGAAACGCAGGTTGTCGGGGGCGTCCGTGCGGGGGTACTCGAACTCTTCGACCGTGAACTGCGCGAGCAGGTCGCTGCGCGAGAGCACGTCCATGAAGAACGCGCCGTTCAGGGGTGGCGCCCCGACACCGGCGAGGAAGAGGTCCAGCGACCGATGGACCGGCCGCAGCACGGCCTTCGCCGTCACGCCGAGGACCCGATTGCGCAGACGGTTCAGCACCGGCTGACGCAGGGGCGTGATGCCGAGACCGTAAGGCGGGGTATCGCGACTCGAGAATCCCGCGGCGGTGATTCCGCACATGACGGTGAGGGGACGCTCGGAGCGCGGTCGCCCGAAGAGGGTCTGCACCCCCAGGAAGAGCATGTCGTGCAGCACGACATCGACCGGTTCTTCCGCGAGGACGTGCTCCAGGGTGGCCGCCGCGGGGCCGGCGGGATCGAGGAACGCCCGCTCGACACCGCGGTTGATCGTCGCGAGTCCCCGCTCGCGCACGTCGTCGCCCGTTCCGATGTCGTCGAGCGTGTCGGCCTCGGGCGGAAGGGGGAGGAATCGGATGCCGGCCGCCTCGACCATCGATCGGTATCGGGCACCGGTGAGCAGGCGTACGTCCCACCCGCGACGCTGCAGTTCAGTGGCGACGACGAGGAGCGGGCCGACGTGACCGACGGCGGGCATGCTGCAGATGAGGGCGGAGGAGGTCATTTCCTGTTCTTTCCGGACGTCCCCGCCGCGCGTTCACGCGAGATTGTCGGCGAGGTGGATGAGTTGCGCCGTGAGCCACGACCGATAGGTGGCGAGGTCCCATCCGCGGGCGACGATGAAGTGCGTCCAGGGATCGGGTCCCGTGATGAGGCCGAGCACGTCGGCGGCGATGGCGACCTGGTCGACGCGGATACGTTCGCGCTGCAGGAACCACCCGGCCCCGATCGTCATGTCGCGGTGACGCCGCATCTCCAGCTCGAGGTAGGCGGAACGCACCTCCGCATCACTGTCAGCCGCAGCGAGCATGGCCCGGACGATCGCCGCCGATCGCTGATTCGCCTCGATGAGGAAGTCGACGTACCGACCGATCGCCGTATCGGTGTCGGGCTCACTCATGATCTCGACGAGCGCGGGACGCTCGGTGAGCGAGTGCCGCCCCTCGTCACCCGCGAAGGTCCGCTCGAAGGCGGCGATCAGCAGAGCATGCTTGGGGCCGTTCAGGTGCACCGTCGGGATCGACACCCCCGCCTCGGCGGCGATCGCCTTGATGGTGGTGGCGACGTAGCCGTCACGGACGAAGAGCCGGCCCGCCGTGTCGACGATGTTCGCGCGCGTGGCGGCGGCCTCTGCCTGCCGTTTGGGGGACTGATAGCTGCGGGGCACGTCCCACACGCTACTTCGCTGCGGCGACGGCGGCCCGGGCGATGAGCAGCCCCGCGACGATCTGCGCACCCGTGGACACGAAGTACATCGTGTTCGTCAGGGCCTCGATCGAGCTCGCGTTGATGACGGCACCGAGCGCGAAGCCGACCAGCGAGAGCACGAGGATCCCCCACCGCGCAGCGCCTGTCAGCACACGAGCCCGCACGATGACGATGCCCCCGACCAGCAGCAGCACGCCCTGGACCGCGCTCATGGCGAACAGGAACACCATCGCTCCGTCGGTGGGTGCAGCCGTCGGCAGGAGGTACGCCGCGAGGAGGTACATGCTCTGATTCGCGAGGAAGAAGGCACCGAAGCCCAGCAGCGCGATCTTGCCCACGAGCGACGAGCCGACCGCGCCCTGACCGTCGCCGCGGCCAAGAGCGAGCGGGAACATCGCCGCGACGTGGGCGAGGGTGCTCGCGAGGAACAGCACCCAGAATCCGGCGGCGGGCCCCGGTTCGGAGGATACGTCGGTTCCGACCTCGAGGGCGGTGGCAGCGGTCAGCAGCACACCTCCGGTGAGGATCAGGATGCCGGCGCCCCGGGGCCACGCGCGGCCCGAAACACTCTCGGGAGACGAACGGACGGCAGTGACAGTAGCGGTCATGGGTGGCTCCTTCGAGAGGCAAGGCGGAGAACGTATGAGATGTCCCGCTCTGGTAATTCACCATATAGCCATATAGCCCAATACGGGAAGCCCACCCTGAGGCGAACCACGGTCAGGCACGAGTGCAACGAGGGTAAAACCCCGTAGGATTGCAAGTCGACGCGCTGACGTACACTTTCACAATACTGTCGTATAAGCGGTTTTCGATCCGCACGCCACAGCGGACCACGCCTGTGGGCGCGCGGGGGTGGCCGGCCGGGGACCCCGTGAGGCCCGAGGTAGATCCCGCCGGATCAGCGCGCCCCGGGAACGACGACGGGAAGCTCCAGCGTCACCGTCGTCCGCTCGCCCGGATCGCTCTCGATGTGCACGCGCCCCGCATGCGCGTTGACGATCGCGCGCACTCTCGTCAGCCCCAGGCCATACCCCTGGACGGCGCGCGAGCGCGCGTGGGCCGTGCGGTAGAAGCGGTCGAAGACTCGGCGCTGCTCAGCGTGCGAGAGCCCGACTCCCCCGTTCGACACCGTCAACCGGACGCGATCATCGTGCGCGCAGCAGGACACGGACACAGGCGATTCCGGCTCGCCGAACTTCACGGCGTTCGTCAGGATCTCGGCGACAGCCTCCTCCAGGCGATCGCGGTCCGCGCGCACCTGGACGCGGGCGGCGTGCGCGACGTGCACGGGTGTCGAGCGCGCGTCGGCGAGCTTCGCGATGCGCCGGGCTGCGGCATCCACGATCTCCCCGATGTCGACGTCGGCGAAGCGGAGGTCACGGTCGCAGGCGGTCGCCGACACGAGGTCGGTGATGCGGTCGAGGAGGTCGCCGGCGCGACGGTTGACGACGTCGATGTATTGCCGCAGTTTCGGGTCCTCGTGGCCGACGGCATCGTCGATGAGGGCGAGGAAGCCGGTCACGCTGGTGAGGGGCGTGCGCAACTCGTGCGAGACGGTCCGGAGGAACTGCTCGCGCACCTCGATGGCGTCGGCGAGGTCGGTGACGTCGTGCGCGACGACGACGGTGCCCTGAACGGATCCGTCCCGCCTGCGGAGCTGGTTCGAGGAGGCGAGAACGGCCATCTGCGCATCGGGCGGCCCGAGCCAGGCGAGGTGTCCGCGGAAGATCTCCCCTTGGAGTGCGCGCGGGATGAACTGCTCCTCGGGAGGAATCCGCGTGAGGCGGTCCGCGGCGAGCACGTTCTCTCCCGCGTAGGGGGGCTCGTCGAGACGGAAGCCGGCCGCAGTCGCCATCGTCCGAGCGGCCGCGTTGGCGACTCCGAGACGACCGTCCGCGTCGAAGAACGCCACGCCCGCCTCCACGGTGTCGAGGATCCCGGTCACGAGAGCTTCGGCATCCTGAGCTTCCGACAAGGCCCGCAACTGTGCACGAGTCGCTTGCGCAAGCTGGCCCTCACGACGCTTCAGCCTCCGTGCCGCGAGGAACGCGGTCACCGCGAACGCGACGATTCCCAGAGGCAGAGTGACGGTGTTCGCCCACTCCGCGGTGGACTGCGGCGGCGCGCCCTCGTAGAAGAAACGGAACGCGACGATGAACACGGAACCGAGGATCGCGAGGGCGACCCCGACCCAGTCGAACGAGTACGCGGCCCAGGCCATGGGGAAGATCGCCAACAGAGTGACGCCGGGGAGCACCTCGACGACCTCGGCGCGCACGAAGGCCACGGCGACGATGTCGAGCACCGCCACCGCCAGCAACCATGCCGGCGGGAATCGTTCCCACGGGACCAGCCTGGCGAGGACGGTCGCGACGATGCCGACGGAGAACCCGGCGATCGAGATCGTCTCGACGAGGGTGGGCAGATCGACGATCGCGACGACGACGGCGACGTAGACGAGCCCGAGCGCGAAGGGAAGCTGCGTCCGCGCGAAGACGACGCGACGGCCTCTCGGGGAACTCCGCAGATCGACGGTGGGCACGGATCGCTTGCACCTGCTCTCGGGCCGGTGGAACGTGTGGGACAGCCGGGAAACGAAACGTATGATATCGGACGCGCATCTCCCCCCACAGCCAACGCGGGCGCGTAGGGCCCGACAGACACGGAACGCCGCCATCCCCAGGGGAGACGGCGGCGTTCCGGAGCGAGCGCTACTGGCTCGCCGCTGCGTTCGCGGGTTTCGCGGCGGGAGCCGCGTCACGCGGCGCACCGTGAGGGCGGATGACCGAGGGGCGACGCATGAACAACACGGCGACGAGACCCACACCGATCACGATGATCGGCAGGACGAGCGACTGCCCCATTGCCTGCGAGAAGCCGCCGACCACCTGGGGCGGCAACGCTCCGCCGCCGAAAGAGGCCGAGGCATCCGCCGCCCCGGGCAGGTTCGCCTCGAGGCGCGCCTGCATGAAGGCGGCGATGGATGCCGAGCCGATGACCGATCCGACGGTCCGGGTTGTGTTGTAGATGCCGGCGCCGGCGCCCGCCTGGCGCGGCGGCAGGTTGCGCGTCGCGGTGGTCGCGAGCGGACCCCACATTCCGGCGTTCCCGACCCCCATCAGCGCGGACGGGATGAGGAAAGCCCAGATCGGGGCATCGTTCAGAATGAGCGCGACGTAGATGCCGAGCGATCCGCCGACGAGCAGCAGCCCCGGCACGAGCAGGAAGCGCGGGTCGGTGCGGTCGAGGAGCTTGCCGGCGAACGGAGCGAGCACGCCCGAGAGGATCGCGAGCGGCACGAGCAGCAGGGCCGACTCGGTCGGGGTGAGGCCGCGCGCGAGCTGCAGGTAGAACATCTGCGGCAGAGCCATGCTCGTCACGGTGAAACCGACCGCGGCGATGGCGAGGTTCGCGACCGAGAAGTTGCGGTCGCGGAAGAGGTCGAGCGGCACGAGGGGCTCCCCCTTGCTGCGCGCCTGCGTCCAGACGAACAGCGCCATGACGACGACACCCGCGGCGACCATCCCCCAGATCCACGCCGCCCACGAGTAGTGCTCCCCCTCCTGCAGACCGAAGACGATGAGGAACAGACCGATCGCGCTGAGCACGACGCCGAGGATGTCGAACTTGTGCGCCGTCCGCGGAAGCTGCGGGACGAGGATCATCGCGGCGACGAAACCGATGATGCCGACGGGGATGTTGATGAAGAAGATCCATTCCCATCCGAGGCCGTCGACGAGCAGACCGCCCGCGAGCGGCCCGACGAGGGTCGCGACCCCGGCGGTGGCGCCCCACAGCCCCATGGCCGCACCGCGGTTCTGCGGCGGGAAGGTACGCGTGATCACGGCCATCGTCTGCGGCGTCATGAGCGCGGCCCCCAGGCCCTGAACCGCACGAGCGACGATCAGCACCTCGAGCGAGGGAGCGAGACCGCACGCCAGCGAGGCGAGCGTGAAGATCGCGAGGCCCGTCAGGTAGATGTTCTTCGGACCGAAGCGGTCGCCGAGGCGCCCGGTGATGAGCAGCGGCACGGCGTAGGTCAGCAGGTAGGCGCTGGTGACCCACACGACGTTGTCGAGGTTGTTGGTGTCCGGGTCGAGAGCCGCCTTGATCGCGGGGTTCGCGACCGAGACGATCGTGGTGTCGACGAGGATCATGAAGAAGCCGATGACGAGCGCCCAGAGGGCGGGCCAGGGGCTGCGTTCGTGGGTCTTGTGCGACCCGGTTCGGGTGGATGCCGTCGAGGCGGCGCGGGCGTCGGTCATGCGAATGTCTCCCTCGAGACGCGGTGCTTGTTCTTGATGTGTTCGGGGATCTCGGCGACGCCCCAGGGCAGGGTGCGATCGACGAGACGCGCGCGCAGCGAGTCCTGCCACGCGAGTTCGGCGTCGAGCAGAGCAGCCTGGCGCTGCAGCTCGACCAGGAATTGCTCGGGAGTGTCGCGATCGGCGGCGGACTCGAGACCGGCGCGATGCTCTGCGATGGAGGCTTCGAGCATCGTGCGGCGCTGGTCGAGCAGGGCGACGACCTCGTCGCGCTCGAGGTTGTGCGCTTCGGAGAGGGCGACGCGGAAGTCGCTCTGACGGTCGATCTGTGGCAGCTCGGCGCGGACCCAGTTCTCGACGGCCTGGCGACCGGCATCCAGAAGCGTGTACGTGGTGCGCTCGGGACGGTTCCCCTCGCGGTCGACGCCCACCTCGGCGAGCAGGCCGTCCCGTTCGAGACGGGCGACCGTGTGGTAGATCGTCCCCTTCTGCAGGGGGACGAGCCGGTCGTCGCGGCGCTCTTTCAACAGGCGCACGAGCTCGTAGGTGTGCATGTCGGCCTCGCGCAGGGTGGCGAGGATCATGACGGCGATCGGGGTGAGGCGGCTGGCGTCCGGCATCCGTCCTCCTCATGGTCCGTGCTGACTAGTCCACGTGGACTATACGCTCATTCGCGCCGCCGCGCGAGCCCACGCCCCAGCGCCGCGCGCCCGCGCCCACGCCCGCACCCGCACCCGCGGGCAGCGCTGAGTGTCCAGAACACCCGGACGGATTTTCGAAGCGTCCGCGTGTTTTGGACACTCAACGGCCCGACAAGGCGCGGGACCACGGAGGGGTGAGCGCGGACGTCGCGCGAGCGCGCTACGAGTCGGCCGGCGGGGCCGACGGAGGCGTCTCGGCCGAAGGCGCGGAAGACCGCGCCGCGGCGGTCGGTACCGCGCGGCGCACCCAGCGCACCGGGATGCCGAAGATGCCGCGTTGATTGGGCTCCTCGACCTCGAGACCGTAGTGCTCGCCGATCGCGTCGCGCAGCTGCGCGCGCTCGGCCTTGTCGTACGCGCGCATCTCGCGACGGAAGGCCGTCACCGTCGCCCAGCAGATCGCGAGCAGCACGATGCTGAAGGGAAGGGCGATGCTGATCGCCGCGGTCTGCAGGGCGGTGAGCCCGCCCGCGATGAGCAGGGCGAACGCGATGACGGCGGTGGCGAGGGCGAAGAACACACGGACCCAGTTCTTCGGCTCCTCCTCGCCGCCCGTCGCGATCATGCTCATCACGAGCGCGCCGGAGTCGGCGGAGGTCACGAAGAACACGGCGATGAGGATGAGGAAGCCGACGATCAGCACGACGGAACCCGGAACACCCTCGAGCATCTGGAACAGTGCCGTCGAGACGTCGACCGACCCATCGGCACCGGTGTACGACGCCGTGCCGGTCAGCTCACCGTAGATCGCGGTGCCGCCGAGGACGGTGAACCACAGGATGCCGACGAGCGTGGGCACCAGGATGACCCCGACGACGAACTCGCGAACGGTGCGACCGCGCGAGATGCGCGCGATGAAGATCCCGACGAAGGGGGCCCACGAGATCCACCAACCCCAGTAGAAGGCCGTCCAGGCGCCCTGCCACGCCACGCCGTCGTCACCCGCGTAGGCGCTGACCGTGAAGGACAGGCCGACGAAGCTCTGGATGTAGTTGCCGATCGACTGCACGACGTCGCGGAGCAGGAACTCGGTGGGACCGACGAAGAGCAGGAAGAGCATCAGGACCCCGGCGAGGACGAGGTTGATGTTCGACAGCCACTTCATGCCCTTGCCGACGCCCGACAACAGGGAGAAGAGCACCAAGCCGGTGATGACGCCGATGATGATCGCCTGGCTGACGATGTTGGGCGACACGACCCCGAGGAAGTCCAGGCCCGCGCTGATCTGAAGGACGCCGAGACCGAGGGACGTCGCGACGCCGAAGAGCGTTCCGACGAGGGCGGCGACATCGACCGCGTTGCCCCAGCCGCCCTGCACGAGGCGGGCACCGAGGATCGGCTCCAGCGCCCACCGGATGGTGCGCGGACGCTTGCGACGGTGGAAGGCGTAGGCGAGCGCGAGTCCCAGCACGACGTAGATCGACCACGCGTGCACGCCCCAGTGCAGGAAGGTCTGCGACATGGCCTGCTGCGCGAGCTCGGCGGGGGTGCCCGTGACGCCGGGGCGGGGCGAGACGAAGTGGCTGAGCGGCTCGCTCACGCCGTAGAACACCAGGCCGATGCCCATGCCCGCGGCGAACAGCAGCGAGAACCACGACATCGTCGAGAACTCGGGCTCGTCGTCGTCCTGACCGAGCTTGATGTTGCCGAAGCGGCTGAAGCCCATCGCGAGGGCGAAGACGACGAAGAACGCCGCGATCAGCACGTAGTACCAGTTGAAGGTCGAGACGATCGTCGTCTGCACGGTGTCGAACGTGGCCTCGGCCGCGGCGGGGAAGAACAGCGCGAACGCGATGAACGCCAGGGCGATGGCCGCGGCGGGCCAGAACACCCATCCGCGAATGGTCTTGTGGCGACTACCGAGATGGGGATCGATGTTCACCGCGGTATCGGGGGCTGCCTCGGTCATTCCATCAACGGTAGTCAGCGGCGTCCCGCGGGCCGGGGGGCAGGCGCCGCGAAGCGCGGTGTGGCACAATCCGCGCCGGTGCGGGGCGTCGACACCCGCAATAATGAGCGGGTGACCTCCGCTCCCCCCGCCGATCTCGCCGGCTGGCGCCACGTCTACTCCGGCAAGGTGCGCGACCTCTACGTTCCCGCCGACACCGCCGACGACGCCGCGCCCGCCCACCTCCTCGTGGTCGCGAGCGACCGCGTGAGCGCATTCGACCACGTGCTCTCCCCCGGCATCCCCGACAAGGGCGTGCTGCTGACGACTCTGAGCCTGTGGTGGTTCGACCAGCTCGCCGGCGGCGACGGAGGGCGTGGCATCCCGAATCACCTCGCTGCCGACCACGTGCTCGCGGACGACGACGCGGTGGAGCTGATCCCGGATGCCGTGCGCGGACGCGCCATGCTGGTCCGCTCGCTCGACATGCAGCCGATCGAGTGCGTCGTTCGCGGGTATCTCACCGGCTCGGGCTGGGCGGAGTATCGGGCGACGCGCACGGTCTGTGGCATCCTTCTCCCCGAGGGCCTGAACGACGGCGACCGCCTGCCGGAGCCGCTCTACACTCCGGCGTTCAAGGCGCCGATGGGCGAGCATGACGAGAACATCACGTTCGAGCGGTCGGTCGAGATCGTCGGCGCCGAGACCGCCGCGGCGCTGCGCGACCTGTCGCTCGAGATCTACCGCCGCGCGGCGGCGACCGCCGAGGCGCGTGGGCTGATCCTCGCCGACACGAAGTTCGAGTTCGGCTTCGACGCCCAGGGCGTGCTGACCCTGGCCGACGAGGTGCTGACGTCGGACTCTTCTCGATACTGGGATGCCGAGTCCTGGCGCACGGGGACCACTCCGGCCGAGCGGATGGCGAGCTTCGACAAGCAGATCGTCCGCGACTGGCTCGCGGCGAACTGGGACAAGCAGGGCGAGCCGCCCGTGCTCCCGTCCGAGATCGTCGAGCGGACGCGCGAGCGTTACGCCGAACTCCTGCGTCTGCTGACGGCATCCTGACCCGCCCGCGGAGGCTTCGACAAGCTCAGCCACCGCTCCCTCCTCGCCGCATGCGCCCCCGAGCACCGCGCGCCGAGCCCGAGCACCGGCCCCTGAGCTGAGGACCAGTCCCTAAGCCGAGCACCGTCCCTGAGCTTGTCGAAGGGACCCCCGACCCCCCCCACCCAAGGAGACACATGTTCCGCTGGAAGCTGCACGGCAACGGGCGCACCGTCGAGCCCGGCGCGGTCGTCGCCCCGGGCGAACGCCTGAACTGGGGTGCGACGGTCGCGATCGGCCTTCAGCACGTCATCGCGATGTTCGGAGCGACGTTCCTCGTACCGGTGCTCACCGGCTTCCCGGTCTCGACCACGCTGCTGTTCTCGGGCGTCGGGACGCTGCTGTTCCTCCTCGTCACGAAGAACCGGCTCCCCAGCTACCTGGGCTCGTCGTTCGCCTTCATCGCCCCGATCACCGCCGCGACCACGGCGGCCGGCACCGGCTCGGCCCTCGCCGGCATCGTCGCCGTGGGCGTGCTTCTCGCGGCGATCGGGTTCGTCGTGCAGTTCGCCGGACTCGGCTGGGTCGACAAGGTCATGCCGCCGGTCGTCGCGGGAGCGATCGTGGCGCTCATCGGCTTCAACCTCGCACCGGTGGCGTGGGGCAGCTTCCAGAAGCAGCCGCTCACCGGCACGATCACGCTGGTCGCCGTCATCCTCTTCAGCGTGCTCTTCCGCGGCTTCCTCGGCCGCGTGTCGATCTTCCTCGGCGTGATCGTCGGCTACGTCGCCACGGTGCTGATCCAGGTGACGACCGGCGAGGCCCTCATCGACTTCGCCGCCGTCGAAGCGGCCCCATGGGTCGGACTGCCGGAGTTCCACTTCCCCGACTTCGCCTCGCCCGGCACGTGGTCGGTGATCGCGATGTTCCTGCCCGTCGTCCTGGTGCTCGTCGCCGAGAACGTCGGCCACGTCCGCGGAGTCGCGGCGATGACGGATGCCACGGCCAACCGCTCCACCGGACGCGCCCTGATCGCCGACGGTGTCGCCACGACCCTCGCGGGCTCGTTCGGCGGCTCCGGCACGACGACGTACGGCGAGAACATCGGCGTCATGGCCGCCACCCGCGTGTACTCGACCGCGGTGTACTGGGTCGCCGGTCTCGCCGCGATCCTGCTGAGCCTCTCGCCGAAGGTCGGCGCCGTGTTCAACACCATCCCGCCCGGCGTCCTCGGTGGTGTCACGACCGCGCTCTACGGCCTCATCGGGATCATCGGCATCAAGATCTGGGTCGACAACCGCGTCGACTTCTCACGCCCCGTGAACCAGTACACGGGCGCCGTGGCCCTGGTGCTCGCGATCGCGGGCTTCACGATGGACATCGGCCAGTTCCAGCTCGGCGCGATCGTGCTCGGCTCGATCGCGGCCCTCGTGATCTACCACCTCGGCAACGCGATCGCCCGCGCCCGCAAAACCGGCGCCGACGACGGCGGCCCGATCCCCGCCGTCGGCCCGCTGGGCGGCGACCCGGCCTGAGCCGGTCGTCCGCCCCCACCACCCCCGGAGCATCCATGACCGCCACCACTCGCCCCACCGCCCGCACCGGCATGATCCTCGTCGCCATCGGCACCGTGGGCCTCGCCGTCATGCTGTGGTGGGATGCCAACGGCGCCCCCACCGTGGCCCACTTCCTCACGGCGTCCTTCGGGTACCTGATCGGCCAGGGCATCGTGACGTTCTACGCCGCGCGGCGCCGCCCGCGCTGACGGCCGAGGCCGCGGCATCCGGTCCGTCGCGCGGGGTCCGGGCCACGGCACCCGGACCGTTAGGCGGAGTGCGGGCTGCGGCGCCCGGGCCGTCGCGCGGAGTCCGGGCCGCGGCATCCGGACCGTCCCGCGGAGTCCGGCCGCGACACGCCGCCCGCACGCACCACCCACCGGCGCGTCGCGCCTGAACTCCGCCTGACGGCACGCCCTGCGCACTGGGTCCCGGCCCGTCCGGCGGAGTCGGCGCCACGGCATCCGGTCCGTCCCGCGGAGTCCGGCCACGACACGCCGCCCGCACGCACCACCCACCGGCGCGTCGCGCCTGAACTCCGCCTGACGGCACGCCCTGCGCACCGAGTCCCGGCCCGTCCGGCGGAGTCGGCGCCACGGCATCCGCACCGTCGCGCGGAGCCGGGGCCGCGGCACCCGGACCGTCGCGCGGAGTCCGGGCCACGGCACCCGGACCGTCCCGCGGAGTCCGGCCACGACACGCCGCCCCCACGCACCGCCCACCGGCGCGTCACGCCTGAACTCCGCCTGACGGCACGCCCGCGCACCCCGGGCGCCAGAACCCACGGATGCCGATAACCCGGCGCCGCCGCCACCGTTGCCGGACCGTTACTTGACACCGGCGGGCCCCAGACCGCACACTGATCTCGGTCGCTGATAAATCGGTTTATCAGCAAGATAAATCGATTATCCAACGGAGGGTGGAGCGATGACTCGAGTGCGTCTCGCCGACGTCGCGAAAGCGGCGGGCGTCTCTCCTGCGACCGTCTCGCTCGTGCTCAACGGGGCCGAATCGCGCATCTCCGACGAGACCAAGGAGCGAGTCCGCCGCGTGGCCGCAGAGGTCGGCTACTCGCCCAACCCGATCGCGCGGAGCCTGCGCACCCGCGTCACCGGAACGATCGGCCTCGTCTCCGACCGCATCGCCACGACCCCCTTCGCCGGTCGCATGCTCGCCGGCGCTCAAGAAGTCGCCCGCGAGAACGGTCGCCTCGTGATCCTCGTCGACACCGACGGCCACCCCGAGATCGAGTCCGACGCGATCTCGACCCTGGTCAACCACCGCGTCGACGGCATGGTCTACGCCTCGATGTACCACCGCGTGCTCCCGGCTCCGGCGGGCCTTCCCGACGGCACGGTCTTCCTCGACTGCCGCCCCGAGAACGGCGGCTACCCGGCGGTCGTCCCCGACGACTACGCCGGAGGCCGCGCCGCCACCCGAGAGCTCGTCGACGCCGGCCACCGACGCATCGCCTACATCGACGACGGTGACGCCGATCGTCCCATCGCCGCCGAGCTGCGCCTCCAGGGGTACCTCGACGTCCTGGCGGAGGCCGGCATCGACCCCGACCCGGCCCTGCACGTCTTCGCCCCGACCTCTGCCGCGGGCGGCCAGCAGGCGATCGCCGAGCTGTTCGCCCTCCCCGAGGATCGACGCCCCACCGGGATCTTCGCCTTCAACGACCGGATCGCGGCGGGCGTCGTCATGTGGGCGCCCCGGCACGGCATCCGGATCCCCGAAGATCTGTCGATCGTCGGTTACGACGACCAGCAGCTGGTCGCGGCGGAGCTCGATCCGCCGCTGACGACCGTCTCGCTCCCCCACGCGGCCATGGGCCGCTGGGCCATGGAGGTCGCCCTCGGCCTCCGCGCGGCGGACACCGATTCCCCCCACCTCATGGACTGCCCGATCGTTCGTCGGGCTTCCGTCGGCCCTCCCGCGCACCTCGGCAGCGCGCGGGACCCCCGGGTCACGGACTGACGCCTCCCGGCGTCCCCTCACGATGGCGACAGCGATGTCGCCGCACACCGAAAGGAACACGATGAAGAAGTCCTTCATCCCGCTCGCCGCGACAGGCGTTGCTGCCGCGCTGGTGCTCACGGGCTGCGGTCAGGCCGGCCAGGGCAGCACGACGACCGAAGACGGTCGCACCGTGCTGACCATGTGGACGCACTCGGCCGGTAACCCCGCTGAACTCGCGGTCTACGAACAGATCATCAGCGACTTCAACGCCTCGCAGGACAAGTACGAGGTCAAGACCGAGTCGTTCCCGCAGGGCGCGTACAACGACGCGATCGTCGCTGCGGCGGCCTCGGGCGACCTGCCCTGCCTGCTCGACCTCGACGGCCCGATCATGCCCAACTGGGCGTGGGCCAACTACCTGCAGCCGCTGAACATCTCCAGCGACATCACCGACAAGCTGCTCCCGACCGCCGTCGGAAAGTACAACGGCGAGATCTACTCCGCCGGCTACTGGGATGCCGCGCTCGGCATCTTCGCCCGCAAGTCGGTCCTGGATGCCAATGGCATCCGCATCCCCACCATGGACCAGCCGTGGACGGCGAGCGAGTTCGACGCGGCCCTGGCGACGCTCAAGGCCGCCGGCTACGACACCCCGATCGACATCGGCGCCGAGGACAAGGGTGAATGGTGGCCCTACGCCTACTCGCCGTTCCTGCAGAGCTTCGGCGGCGACCTGATCAACCGCGACACCATGCTCACCGCGGACGGGGCACTCAACGGTGCGGATGCCGTGAAGTGGGGCGAGTGGTTCCAGTCGCTGTTCAAGAACGGGTACGCCAACAGCGGCGGAACCGTCGGCAACCAGGAGTTCGTCGACGGCAAGGTCGCGCTCAGCTACACGGGCGTCTGGAACGGTCTCGCCGCGGTGGACGCGGTCGGTGACGACCTGCTGATCCTCCCGCCGCCGAACCTCGGCAACGGCCCCAAGATCGGTGGCGGCTCGTGGCAGTGGGGGATCTCGTCGTCCTGCAACGACGCGGAAGGCGCCCGTCAGTACCTCGAGTTCAGCTTCAACGACAAGTACATCACCCAGTTCGCCGACGAGCAGCTCGTGATCCCTGCCACCGAGGCGGCGACCGAAGCGTCGAAGTACTTCAACTCGACCGACGGTGCTCTGCGCCCGTTCGCGGAGTTCTCGAAGGAGTACGCCGTACTGCGCCCCGAGACCCCCGCGTACGCGGTGATCTCGACCACGTTCGAGACGGCGGCGAAAGACATCATGAACGGCGCCGACGTGAAGTCGGCCCTCGATGCCGCCGTCACCGAGATCGACACCAACATCTCGTCCAACGACGGCTACGGCGCGAAGTAACGCCGAGCCCGCGGTGGGGGCCCGCTCGGGCCCCCACCGCACCCGGGAAAGAAGAACTCTGATGACCGTGTCACCCCCGATCGCCGCGGCGAAGCAGCCGCGCCGATCCCTCAGCCGCTTCCGCTCCGCACGCGGACGCGAGACGTGGGCGGGCCTGGCGATGATGGCCCCGGCCGCGCTCCTGCTCCTGCTCTTCCTCATCATCCCCGTGCTGCTGGCGTTCACGCTGTCATTCACCAACGCACGCTTGATCTCGCCCAACCCCCCGCGGTTCGTCGGCCTCGACAACTTCTTCCGGGCCTTCACCGCCGACCCGGTGTTCCTGCAGTCGGCGCTGAACACCTTCCTGTTCGCCCTCGTCGTGGTGCCGGTGCAGGCGGGCCTCGGTCTACTGCTCGCTGTCCTGGTCAACCAGCGCCTGCGCGGCACGACGTTCTTCCGCGTCGTGTTCTTCGTCCCCGTCGTCACCTCGATCGTCGTGGTGTCGATCCTGTGGCGCTTCATGTACCAGAGCGACGGCCTGATCAACTCGATGATCGACACGCTCACCTTCGGTGCGTTGAAGGGCGCCGACTGGCTGAACGACCCGAGCACGGCACTCGGCGCGATCATCGTGCTGTCGATCTGGCAGGCGGTCGGCTTCCACATGATCATCTGGCTCGCGGGATTGCAGACGATCCCCGAAGAGCTCTACGAGGCCGCGCGCATGGACGGCGCGGGACGGTGGCGCCAGTTCACGAACGTGACTTGGCCGGGCCTGCGTCCGACCATGGTGTTCGTTCTCGTGACGATCACGATCGCCGCCCTCGGCCTCTTCGTCCAGGTCGACGTGATGACCCAGGGCGGACCCCTCAACTCGACGTCGACCGTCGTGTACCACGCGGTGCGCAAGGGCTACGAGCAGCAGGAGATCGGCTACGCCGCGTCGATCTCCCTCCTCTTCTTCGTCGCCGTGCTGATCATCGCGCTCATCCAACGCTGGTTGACCCGAGAGAAGAACTGATATGACCGGCATCCTGGAGCGCCCCGAGCGCACCGCACGCACAGCGCGTCAGACCACGTCCACCCGGCAGCGCACCCGCTCGTCGGAGGGGCGTACCGGTCGCATCCTCACCTACGTGTCGATGTCGATCCTCGCCGTCTTCTTCCTGTTCCCGTTGGTCTTCATGTTCGTCTCGAGCCTGAAGCCCGACGCGCAGATCCTCCGCGACATCAACTCGCCCGCGGCGTTCCTGCCCACGGGCGACATCAGCCTCGACAACTACTTCGGGGTCTTCGACCGCGTTCCCGTCGGGCAGTTCCTCTTCAACTCGATCCTCGTGACCGTGCTGACCGTCGGACTGGGACTGATCGTGAACTCGCTCGCGGGCTTCGCCCTGTCGCGACTGCGGTGGAAGGGGCGGGTCGTCGTGATGGCCCTCGTCATCGCGACGCTCATCGTGCCCTTCGAGACGATCGCGGTGCCGATGGTCTACTGGGTCAACCAGCTGCCCACCCTCGTCATGGAGGGCGGCGTGCTGAAGTACGACTTCGGCTGGTTGAACACCTACCAGGTGCAGATCGTGCCTTTCATCGCGAACGCGTTCTCGATCTTCCTGTTCGCGCAGTACTTCTCGACGATCCCGCAGTCGCTCGACGAGGCGGCCCGCATCGACGGGGCGAGCTGGTTCACGATCTACCGCCGGATCATCGTGCCCCTGTCGGGCCCGGCGTTCGCGACGGTCGCGATCCTCACGTTCCTTCCCGCGTGGAACCAGTACCTGTGGCCGCTCATGGTCGTGCAGAAAGAGAACCTGCGGCCGGTCATGGTCGGCATGCAGTACTTCTTCCAGCTCAACACCGCGTGGGGTGAGGTCATGGCCTACACCTCGCTCATCACCCTCCCCGTGCTGATCGTGTTCCTGGTGTTCCAGCGCGCGTTCGTGAGCAGCATCGCCGCGAGCGGGGTGAAGGGGTGACCCACCGACTCGATGGCGCCGTGCTCGATGCAGCAGCGGTCGCCATCGCGCATCCTTCCGCCGGGGCGGCCGAGCGCCCCGGCGGAAGCCTCGCCCGGCGCCGCACGCGGTGACCACGCGTGGCGACCTGAGACCCCCGACCCCTTGAGCCCCGCAGCACAGCGCTGCGCTGAAAGAGAGTGCCTGACGTGTTCGACCTCGCCGATTCCTACGTGTGGGATTTCTGGTTCGCCGACGACGGCGACCGCTACCACCTGTTCTTCCTGTACGCCTCGCGCGCGCTGCACGATCCGGAGGACCGCCACTACCGTGCCTCGGTGGGCCACGCCGTCTCGACCGATCTCGTCTCGTGGGAACGCGTCGCCGATGCGCTCGTCCGGGGCGGTGCCGACGACTTCGACGCCCTCGCCACCTGGACAGGCTCCACCGTGCGCCGCGACGACGGCACCTGGTTCCTCTTCTACACGGGCTCTCGCCTGGGCGAGGACGGCCGCAACGTGCAGCGCATCGGCTACGCCACCAGCGACGACCTGTACACGTGGCACAAGAACCCCGCCAACCCGGTGCTCGAGGCCGACGGCGAGATCTACGAGCGTCTCGCGACCACCGACTGGCACGACGAGGCCTTCCGGGACCCGTGGGTGTTCGCCGATCCCGCGGGGAACGGCTGGCACATGTACGTCACCGCCCGCGCACCCCGGGGACCGTTGAACGGCAGCGGCGTCGTGGCTCACGCGACCTCGCGCGACCTCGAGACGTGGACGCTGCAGGCGCCCGTCAGCGAGCCCACTGACCAGGGCTTCGGCCAGCTCGAGGTGACCCAGGTCGAAGAGGTCGACGGCCGCGCCGTGCTGCTGTTCTCGTGCATGCCCGCCCAGGCGATGGATGCCGTGCGCGCACGCCACCCGCGAGGGGCGGTGTGGGCGGTCGCCGCCGACAGCGTGCTCGGCCCGTTCGACATCTCGACCGCGACGCCGCTCACCGACGACGACCTCTACGTCGGCCGTCTGATCCGGGATCGCGCCGGCCGCTGGCAGTTGCTGGCGTTCCGCAATGTCGGCGTCGACGGTCGCTTCGTGGGCGGGATCACCGACCCGATGCCCGTCGGCTGGCAGGGTGACCGCCTGGTCATCACCCAGCCCGCCGCTCTGTCGGCCTGACGTCGCGTGCGCCCGGGCTCCGGTCCCGTCTCCCGGGACGGGCCGGAGCCCGATCCGTCCCGCGGAGTTCGGGCCCCGGCATCCGTACCGTCCGGCGGAGTCCGGCCGCGACACGCCGCCCCCGCCCGCCGCGCACCGGCGCGTCGCGCCTGAACTCCGCCTGAGGGCACAGCCCCGACCCGGCCGCGTTCGCGCCGGCACGCTCGATGCACCATGATGACGGCGAGGCGATCGCCCACCGGAAGGACCAGGATGACGACCACCGAAGCCCACATCCACGACGTCGCCGTGCTCGGCGAGGCCCTCGTCGACATCGTGACCACCGCGGCGGGAGCGTCCGAGCGGCCCGGAGGCAGCCCCGCGAACGTGTCCGTCGCTCTCGGCCGGCTCGGCCGCGACGCCACGCTCGTGGCACGCGTCGCCGACGACGAGCGCGGGGCCGCGTTGAACGCGTGGCTCTCGGCATCCGGAGTCGACCTGGTCACGGCCGGAACACCGGAGCGCACCGCCACCGCCCGCGCCACCATCGGTGAGAACGGCAACGCGACCTACGACTTCGACATCGACTGGGTGCTGCCCTCCCCCGTCGAGATCCCCGCCGCGCGGATCTTCCACACCGGATCCGTCGCCGCGACACTCGCACCGGGTGCCGACGAGGTCCGCGCCGCGGCCGAGCGCGCCCGCGCGACGGCACTCATCAGCTACGACCCCAACATCCGCCCCGCCCTCACCGGCGGCCACGATGACGCCACCGCGCGCGTCGAGGCTCTCGTCGCCCTCGCCGACGTCGTGAAGGCAAGCGCCGAGGACGCCGAGTGGCTCTACCCGGGCGTCGCGCCCGTCGACGTCGCGCGGCGATGGGTCGAGCTCGGCGCCGGACTCGCCGTCATCACCGACGGCGAAGCGGGATCCCTCGCCGTCACCGCCCACACCACCGTCGACATCCCCGCCGTCTCCACGACGGTCGTCGACACCGTCGGCGCGGGCGACACGTTCATGGGGACGCTGCTCGACGGCATCCTGAACATCCCCGGCGACATCGACGAGCTGCGCGCGCGAGTCCGGTCCCTCGACCACGAGGCCGTGCTGGCTTTGTTGAATCGCGCGGCGCGTGCCGCCGCGATCACCGTCGGGCGCGAGGGAATGGACCCGCCTACGCGCGACGATCTGGCCGGTTGACCCGGCGAGTGCTCGGTGGGCGTCCGGCGGCATAGACCAGCACGCACAGCGCGCCGAAGGATGCCGGGATGACGACGGCCCACCAGGGGAAACCAGGGATGTCCGGCACCTGCCCCGCGGCGTCGACGTCGGCCTGCGGCGTCGGAGTCACGCGCTCTCCCGTCACCAGGATGCGATGGGTGTTGATCCCCAAGGGCGTGCACGTGACGAGGGTCACGAGGTCTTCACCGGCCTGCGGGAGAAGAGCCTCGGTCTCCTCCGGCAGCACCACCCGCGTATCGCGCACACGATAGGTGAGCACCTCGCCGAAGACCTCGAGGGTGAACGTGTCGCCGACGACGACCTGATCGAGGTCGTCGAAGAGCGTGGCCCCGGCGAGCCCCCGGTGCGCGGTGAGCACGGAGTGCTGGTCGGCGCCGCCCACGGGCAGCGACGTGCCCTCGAGGTGACCGACCCCCTTGTCCAAGATGGCGTCGCTCGTGCCGTGATAGATCGGCAGATCCACATCGATCGCGGGGATGCGCAGCCGGGCCATCACCCCGTCGGCGCTCGCGCGCAGCAGATCGTCGTAGACGAATCCCGGTGCGTGCGCACCAGAGCCCGTCGGTACGCGCGCCCCCGCCTCGATCAATGCCCCGCCCACGAGGGCGGCGTTGTAGGAGTGCGCTTCGGACAGCGCCTCGCTACGAGTCGAGCGGGTCGTCGCGCCGAGGTCGGTCTCCACGCTCACGATGAGCCGCGACTGGTTGTACTGCGTCCACCAGCTCGCCACCGTCGGGTACATGAGCAGCAGAACGCCCACGAACGCGACGAGCGCGAACACCACCGTTCCCCACGGCAGGTGCCACCGGCGACGACGGGCCCGTCGGCGGGATGCCGGGTGCCGGAGATCGTCGCCGAGGGGACGCCAGGACCGACGTCGACGCGGGTGCGGCGCGACGTCGGTCCCGGCTGCGGGAGAGGTGGCGTAGGGGGAGCCCGCCCCTCCCGGCTTCATGTGGTCAGGACCGCTTCGCCCGCACGCGGCGAGCGACGATGGTTCCGACGCCGGCGACGACGAGGCCGCCGCCGAGGATCGAGAACAGGGTGCTTCCCGCACCACCGGTCAGCGGGAGGTTCGGGCCCGTCTGCTGGGTGTTCTCGAGGGTGACCGTCGTCGGCGCAGTCGCTCCACCGGCGTTGACGGTGACCTGGGTCCACGGGTCGGCGGGGAGGACGTATCCGGCCGGCGCCTGCGTCTCCTTCACCCAGTACGTGCGCGACGTCACGGAGTCGTTACCGACCCACAAGCCGTCGATCGAGATCTTTCCGGTCGAGTCGGTGGTGAGCGGACCGGTGACGAGGGTGCCGCTCTTCGCGTCGTACACCTCGAAGATCGCTCCGGCGAGGGCGTTGGAGGTCGCGGCATCCGTCTTCTGGATCACCACCGCGCCCCAGTTCGTCTGCGGCGTGTTGGTCTCACGGTCGGACCCGTTCGTGTTGACCACGGCGGTGTTGGTGATCTGGCCGTCGGGGCCGAGGCTCGTGACCTTCGTGGAGATCCTCGCCTGAACGGCGGTCTTGCCAGCGAGCTTCGACAGACCGGTCGTGGTGAAGGTGATCTTGACGTTGCCCGACACCGTAAAATCGGTGTTCTCCACCAGCGTCGTCCCGTCGACCGAAACCGTGGCGCCGGTGTAGGACAGGCGGGCGTCGAGGTCGTCGGTGATCGAGAAGCTGCGGTAGGTGTCGCCCGCGGCCAGCGCCGGAAGGGGAGCATCCACCGTCCACACCACCGTCGAACCGAGCACCGGCGCGTCCGGGGCGGAGACCGACTTGGTCGGGGTCGTGTCGTTCAGCTTGTTCTTGGGGTAGACGTGCACGTCGTACAGCCAGGTGCCCTGGTTCGGGTACGGCACCGAGACGAGGAAGGGCTGCACGGGCGAGACGATGGGGTTGGGGCCCGGATCGATCTCGCTGACGTAGTACAGACCGTACGGGAGGTCCGCCACAACCGCCTGTCCGTCCGCCCCCGTCGTGACCGTGGTCGAATTCGAGAACGAGAAAGGCGCCGAGGTGACGGTCGCGGGCGTGGCGGTCGCGGCCTGGTCCCAGCCGGCGGCGGTGGTGAGATCGATCGCCGTGCCGTTGTAGGCGACGCGCTGCACCGAGAACTGCACGCCCGACAGGGCCTGCCCGAGCTGCTGGACGGCGCTCGGATCGGTGATCTCGGTGCCGTTTCCGGCGGCGCCCGGCTCACCCGCGTGCTTGTGGATGGTCAGCGTTCCAGTGGTACCCGTGATATTCGACGGGCTCGCCGGATCGGCGGCATGTGCCGCCCCGCTCGCCGCTATCGTCCCGAGGGCGGCGAGGGCCGCGATTCCGATGCCGGCGGCCAGCTTTCGCAGCCGCATCGATCTGGTGGACATGTGGTTCTCACTTTCTTTCCATGGCGGCCGTGGTCGGCGGCAACCGGCGTGAAGAGGGGATGTTCGGGGAAGGCGGACGGTCAGCGCGAGGACCGCAGCCGGCGCCTGAGCTTCAGGATGAGTCCGATGGCGGTCGCGCCGACGAGGGTGCCGAGGCCGACGATGACGAACGCATCCGATCCGATGCCGCCCGTCAGGGGCAGGCGGGCCGCCGGCTGCTGCTCGTTCGTCTGCGGACCGAGGTCCTGCGACGTGCCGGCGTTGGCGGCGGTCACCGTGAAGGCCAGCGAGCCCGCGGCGATGTAGCCCACCGGCGCCCGGGTCTCGGTGGCGGTGTACGACCCCCAGGCCAGCGCCTCGAGGCGGAACGCCCCCGGAGTGGGATCCTTGTCCAGCCCGGTGCACGGGCTCGTGACACAGTCCACGACAACGTTGTTGGGCGCGGCGAACGAGGGACCCGAGACCGTCCACTCCGATCCGGACAGCAAGTCGCCGGTCGTCTTCGACGTTTTGGTCCAGGCGACGCTTCCGGGCCTGCTCGCGTTCGTCATGGTGCACACCACGTCGGCCTCAGCGGCCACGGCGACGGACGCACCGGTCACGGTGCCACCTGTACAGGCCCAGGTTCCGGCCTGATAGCCGGCGGGCGCGCCCGATTCGGACAGCACGTAGGAGCCGGGGGCGACCACCGCGGAGGTGATCGCGCTCTCGCCGGTCTTGCCCGTGATCGTCTGCGGTCCCGTTCCGGTCAGCGTCCAGTCGGCCGGTGTCGAGCTGCCGCCGTACGTGTTGTCGACCTGCTTCTTCAATGTCAACAGGCCCGAGACGGGCTTGTTGGTGAGGGTGCAATCGACTGCATCGCCGGGCGCGATGTTCGACAGAGCGGCACCGGCCGCGTTGGCCAGGGGCACCGTCTGGCTGCCGCCCCCGGCCCGGGCGATGGTGCAGACGCCGCTCACGAACCGCCACCCGCTCTGCTGCTGCTCCGAGACCGTCACCTGGGCCAGCGCCGAGGTGCCACCGAAGGCAAGCTGCCAGGACACGCTTCCGGATGCCGAGGTGACCTGGGTGGTCGCGGACGGCGAGGCAGTGCCGGAACCGGTCGTGAAGGTCGTCGCCGCGCCGAGTGTCCATCCGCTCCCGGGAAGCGGGTTCTCTCCGCGGATGTCCTGAACCACCTTGTGCACCGTGACGCTCGCTGTCAGTGGCCGGTTGGTGAAGGTGCAGTCCACACTCGCGCCCGAGCGGTTGGGAATCGTCACCGTCGATCCCGCGCCCACGGCGATGGCGGCGCCGGTCTCATCGACGCAGCTCAAACTGCTCGCGTAGTTCGCGATCGAACTGCTCGATCCGGGCGCCATCTGTTCCGTCAACGTGTAGGTGGCGCCCTGCAGAACGGCGAGCGGGCCGACGTGGGCCGCCTGAACTCCCGTCGCCGAACCGGACGTCGTCGCACTGCCGGAGACGGTCGAGCCGCGCGCGACGGAGAGGGTGAACTGGTCGGAGTTCGCGACGCGCGCCGCCACGTCCTTGCGGAGGGTGAGGTTGGCCGGCGAGTTGCAGCTGGCCAGATCCGTGCTGCTGTTCAGTCCCGTCGTGACGACCGAAATCAGCGTGCCCGTGGAGGTGTCGTACTCGCGCACGGTCGTGCCGTTGCCGAGGAACATGCTGCCGCTGGTGTTGAACGCGATCCCGTTGATACCGGTGAAGCCCCCCGTGCTGAAGCTGAACGACGGCGACGAGGGAATGACTCCGCCACTCGCCGCGGCGAGGGAGGCCCCCGTCACGGAGAAGATCGTCGTGCTGGTGTCGCTGCCGACGATATAGAGGTTGCCGCTCGCGTCGAACGCCATGTCGCCGTTGAGTGTTCCGCCGCCGGCGGAAGAGGTGTCGACCGAGCCGACGAACGTGAAGGCTCCGGTCGCGGGCACGTACCGGGTCAGGAGGAACCGCCCTTGAGCGTTGTAGCCCCCGAGGTAGTAGTTCCCCGTGCTCAGATCGAGCGCTCCGGCGACGAACGAGGTCACCGAGTTATCGGTGTAGGTGTCGGTCGTCCGGACCCACTTCGTTCCGTCGAAGTAGTACATCGTCGCCGTTCTCGCCGAGTTGGTGCGCTCATAGGCCAATGCGGCGGTGCCGTTGGCACCGATACCCAGACCGTTGAACGACGACACCCCCTGCGCCGCGGTGCCCACCGACGAGACCGTGCCGTTGGCGATCCGTCTCAGCTGACCGGACGAGGAGACCGAGTAGAGGGTCTGCGGGGCGCAGGTCAACGACGCCGCCACTCCGGACGGGATCGAGGCCGGCCGCACCGGCGAGAGACTCCGCTCGAGCGGGACGGCCGTCGTCGATGAGACGGCGGCGCCGACCGCGGGGCGCAACTCGGTCGCGCTCGCTGACGTACCCGAGCAGATCAACCCCAGAGACACGGCGACGACCAGCGCGATGCGCGCAATCTTCTCATTCATATGCAGGCATTTCTTCCGCTCGGCGAATAGCGCCGATTCCGGCGGTGATACTCGCGATCCGACGATCGGTCTCGTTCGGGTAGAGACCGTGCGCGCCACGAAATCCGTCGCGTCTTCGGATGACGTCCGACGGATACCGGGTCCGACCGTATTGATCACATCCGAGAGTGCGAAATCTTTAATACCCGACCTAATCCCCGCGCTTAATACCATGCCTTCATGGCGGCTTCCGCGCGCACCGCACGGCAGCGGGCGTGGCCAGCGCCGGGCGCCGTCGGCGACGACGCGGGGGAAGACGAGGAGCCGGCTCCGTGCGCCGAGCCGGTCACTCGGAGCAGCGCGCGTCCGATGCCACAGCATCGACCCGAAATGGCCGCGACCAGGAGTCGGGCAGCATCTCCCCTCAAGAGGGAAGACACCGCCGAATCAATGTCACTCCCTTTTCAATCGTTCACAGAAGAGCTGCTCATTGACCGAGGACATGAAAAAGTCGCGCTCATCCAGAAACGCCAGCGCTTGCTCTCGACTCGCCACTCCGAGTTTTCGGTAGAGCGTACTCAACTGCACCTTGACCGTATTCACGCTGACGCCATCCTTTTCGGCGATGTCTTTGTTCGACGCGCCGTGATAAATGCTCCAGGCGAGAGACTCTTCGCGCGACGTCAAGACCGGAACGACGAATGGCAGAGGAGGATTCGACAGGCTGCGGCGGTATCGCTCGAGCTGGGACAGGAGGACCGTCGCCTCCGGCGTCACGTCACCGAGCCACCGGACGACCTCGCTCAGATCGACGCCGGCCAAGCCGACGAAGGCAGCCGACGAAAGGGACCCACGAGCCGCCATCCGCAAGCCGTCCGTCAGCGACCGGCGCGCTCTGACGTTCTCGCCGAGGCGGTGCTGGGCCACGCCTCGCACGAGCATGATCGCCACGGCTGCGCGCAGGCCGTGTTCAGCGATGCGCCCGAGACAGGGTTGTGTCACCCGGAGGACGGACCGGTAGTCCCCCATCATCTGCAACGCCATGGCGCGGTGGACCTCTACGCAGACGAGGGGCGGGACCGGCGGGTCGCAGGCGCTCAGAACGGCCAGCGCGCGTCGCGGTTCCCCGCGCAGCAGCAGGATGTCAAAGTGCAGGCTCAGCAGGATCGCCCGCACCGTCCAGTGACCGCGCGACGAACCGCTGGCAAGCAGGTCGCTGGCGAGGCAGACGGCTTCGTCGATGTCACCGGAGAGCACCTGGGCCTGCACCGTCACCACGTCGGCCGCGTAGTGCACGCAGTCATCGCTCCCGTCCGACTGGCGCAGGTTCGCCGCCGTGCGCAGGAGACCGTCGGCGTCCTGATCGTTCGCGAGGACAAGGAATCGCGCCATGTTCAGAATGTAAGAATCTTGCGACCAAGAAGGGTCGTTTCGCTGTGCGAGGCCGTCACATTTCGATACCTCAACGGATGCCGCCGCCATATCCCCGCGGAGCCCCAGGCAGAGAGCGAGGACGCTTTTCGCGCGGAATGATTCAGCCGCATTCGCACTCATACTCAGCGCTCGGCGTGAATGGAGAGCGGCCGCGGGAATGTTCCCGAGAGCGCAATACGCCTCCGCCGCATTCGCCTCGAGGAAAAAGCTCGCCTGGCGATCCAGCGAGACGCGAGAGCGAAGGTGATAATTCCGCCAATAGCTCTCTAAAAGATGAGCGCAGCTCTCGACATCATCTAAACGCGCGTGAGCCACCAGCGCTGCGCTCAATATCGATACATCATCATCGGAAATTTTATGCGGCTCTGCATGAATTCGCGAAGATCTCACATAATTCAGATCATGAATCTCAGCAGTTCCTCCCGTCGGCAGCGTGCTCGCATTCACTCGACGCGCCGACTCAACCACCGGGTCATATGACTCCAAAAGGCTCACGACTCTCCCCCTGTCATCGCTCGAGACCCAATCCGCGAAAGGCCAAGAACTGCCACTTACGCCTTTATGCAACAGGCGCGGCCCAATACGGCGTGCAACTGTACAGGGACGTGGCACGTGGGTTTCGGCCCTTATCCAGCGCGAAAGTGCGCACAGGGATCCCCTCTGTCGGGGTTCCGAACACGCGCCCGGAAGATCGGTGCCACGACGACGATCCGCCCGCGGCGAGCCGAATTCGCGATGAGTTCCGAGACGGTCGCAGCCACCCCGGCAGCCGATCGCACGATCATTCCGTATGCTTTGAGAGCGCTCCCATTCTCTTGTCGAACGACCCTTCGCGCGGGGTCAGCCACGGCGTGTCGCGCTCACCCGACCGATCGCGACGAGGCACTCCGCCGCACTTCGATGGGCGCCTTGCGGTCTCGGCGTCGCGCGCACGCGGTGCTCTGCCGCATTCTCGGCGCGCATTCAATGGGTTCTCCATCACGATGGCGAAATCGAGATGCGATTAGCCAGAGAACGCAATAGGCGCATCACCGATCGTCCCCGTTCTTATCGAGTAATGCTCGATGCGCCGAGCCCCGCGACAGGCCCGAGTGAGGGCCGCGCTGGCTGCCCGTAAACTAGACGGTGGTGCGTCGGGAAGTCTGGTCGACATTTCGTCGATCGACCCCTCTGGAGGCCTCATGAGCCATGACACCGTCCGCGCGCCGAGCTGGCCCGGGTACGCCGAAGTCCACCGCGTCACCACGCTGCTCCGCCGCGAGTCCGTCGGCGGGATGCTCCTCGTCGTCGCCGCGATCGCGGCGATCATCTGGGCGAACTCCCCGGCGTCCGAGGCGTACTTCGCGCTGCGCGACTTCCGCTTCGGCTACGAGCCCTGGCACCTCGAGCTCAGCGTCGGAGCGTGGGCCGCGGACGGCCTCCTCGCGATCTTCTTCTTCCTGGTCGGTCTCGAGCTCAAGCGCGAGATCGTCGTCGGGAGCCTCCGCCGGCTGAATACCGCGATCGTCCCCGTCACGGCCGCTTTCGCCGGCGTCGCCGTGCCCGCGCTCATCTACGTCGCGATCGTGCACACCCAGCCGAGCCTGCTCGCGGGCTGGGCGATCCCCACGGCGACCGACATCGCCTTCGCCGTCGCCGTGCTCGCCCTCGTCGGCTCGCACCTGCCCGGCCCCCTGCGCATCTTCCTGCTGACCCTCGCCGTGGTCGACGACCTCATCGCGATCGCGATCATCGCGATCTTCTACACCAGTGACATCGCGCTGCTCCCGCTCGGCGTCTTCGCCGTGCTCGTCGTCGTCTACGGCGTGATCGCCCACCGCGCCCGCGCGTGGTTCGCCCGCACACCGTGGGCCGCATGGGTCGTTCTGCTCCCGATCGGATTCGCCGCGTGGGCCTTCCTGCACGCGTCGGGCGTGCACGCCACCATCGCCGGTGTGGCTCTCGCCTTCACGATCCCGGTCGCCGCGTCGCGCCGTCGCGAGGCGAACGCGATGGACCTCGCGGAGCAGTTCGAGCACCGCTTCCGCCCCATCTCGGCCGGCGTCGCCGTCCCGCTGTTCGCGTTCTTCGCGGCGGGCGTCTCGGTCGGGGGCGGCGAGGGCCTGCAGCGAGCGGTGACCGACCCGGTAACCATCGGCGTCGTCGCCGGTCTCGTTCTCGGCAAGCCCATCGGCATCCTGCTGGGCGTGCGCCTGCTCACCCTGGTGACGAAGGTGCGTCTCGACCCCGCGCTGAAGTGGATCGACCTCGCGGGCGTCGGTCTGCTGGCGGGTATCGGCTTCACGGTGTCGCTGCTGATCGCCGAGCTGAGCTTCGGCGACGGCTCGCCGCACACCGACGACGCGAAGATCGCGATCATGGTCGCCTCGCTCCTGGCATCCGTCCTGGCATCCTGCGTGCTCCTCGTCCGCAACCGTCGCTACAAGCAGTTGGCGCACGACGAAGAGGTGGATGCCGACGGCGACGACGTTCCGGACGTGTACCAGCAGCCGCTGCCGCCGGGGCGCTGAGAGGTCAGACCGGCGCGTACCTCGGCATCCGGCATCGCAGTTCGTGAACACCGGAACCGACCTCGACCACCTCGCCGTCGGGGAGGCTGACCACACCCGACGCTCCGGTGGGCACTGTCAGGGCGACCCGCATCACCCCTTCGTCGAGGCGCCACTCGATCGCCGCCCGGCCATAGGGCGTTTCGTGCGCGGTCCGCGCGAACTCCAGGCCCCCACCCGGGTGGGGCGCGAACGCGATCCTCCGGTAGCCCGGCTCGAGCGGGGCGAGGCCCCCTACTGTGCGGTGGATCCAGTCCGCCACCGCCCCCAGTGCAAAGTGATTGAACGAGGTCATCCCTCCCGGGTTCACCGTGCCGTCGGGCAGCAGGCTGTCCCACCGCTCCCACGTCGTCGTCCCGCCCGACAGCACCGTGTACATCCACGACGGGCACTCGCGTTCGAGAAGCAGGTCATACGCGACGTCGACGTGACCGGAGTGGGTGAGGGCATCTGTGATGAGCGGAGTACCCGCGAATCCGGTGGCGATACGGTTGCCGCCCGCGCGCACGAGATCGGCCAGCCGGCTCCCCCAGCGCGCGAGTTCCTCCTGATCGGCAGCGAGCTCGAACTCGATCGCCAGGGCATAAGCGGTCTGAGCATCGCTGGTGAGAAGACCCGAGTCCGCGACGTACTCCGCACGGAAGGCGGCCTTCACCTCTGCAGAGAGTCGCGCATACGTCGTTTGATCGTCGGCCTTGCCAAGCACGCCCGCGGCCTTCGCGAGGTGCAGGCTCGACCAGGCGAAGTAGGCGGTGGCGACCAGATATCGGTCGGTCGTGGCATCCGCGGGGTCGTGCGGAGGCGCGGCGGGATCGAGCCAATCGCCCAGCTGGAAGCCCGTGTTCCACAGCCGCGAGGGACCGGCTAGCCGGGCGACGAGGTCAACCCAGCGCTTCGCCGAGTCGTACTGATCGCGCAGGATCTGCTCGTCACCGAACTGCCGGTACAGCGTCCAGGGGGTGAGTGCGGCCACGTCGCCCCAGGCCGCGCCCGGGCGGATCGGCGTCCACTCGTCGCCGCCGGGGATGACTGGGACGTACCAGGGGACCGTGCCGTCGGGGAGCTGCTCGGCAGCGACATCACGGAGCCATGAGCGCAGCATCCCCGAGCAGTCGTAGAGGTAGGACGCAGCCGGGGCGAAGACCTGCAGGTCACCTGTCCAGCCGAGCCGTTCGTCGCGTTGGGGGCAGTCGGTCGGGATGTCGACGAAGTTGTCGCGCATCGACCACCGGATGTTCTCGTGGAGTCGGTTGAGCAGGGGGTCTGATGACTCGAACCATCCCGTCCGCTCCATGTCTGTGTGGTAAACCCGGGCGACGACGTCCCCGGGGGCGATCTCGCCGGACCACCCTGTGATCTCGGCGTAGCGGAAGCCGTGGATTGTGAAGCGGGGCTCCCACGAGATGCGCGAGCCGTCTGCGATCAGCACGTCGGTCGCCGCCGCGCCGCGCAGGGGGCGGGTGTACAGCTCCCCGTCCTGCAGCACTTCTGCGTGACGGAGAGTGAGGACGCGGCCTTCGTCGGCCTTCACTTCGAGGCGGAGCCTGCCCGAGATGTTCTGACCGAAGTCGAGGATCCACGCACCCGACGCCGACGTGGTCACCGAGACAGGCAACAGCTCCTCGGTGCAACGCACGGGAGGGCCCTCCGGCGCGATCAGCGTGGCGTGGTCGACGGGCAGTGCTCGAACCCCGGACCACTCACGCCCAGGGGCCGTCGCCCAATCGTCGCGCTGGAGACGCGCGTCGTAACGCTCGCCCTCGTAGAGACCCGTGCTGATGATGGGGCTCGGCGCCGCTTCCCAGGATTCATCGGTGGCCACCACGGTGCGCGTGCCGTCGGCATGCTCGATCTCGAGTTGTGCAATGAGACCGATGTCGCTGCCGTAGAGATTCGGATACCCGCCGTGGAAGCCGAGTCGACCGCGGTACCACCCATCGGAGAGCCACGAACCGATGGCATTCTCCCCGACGGCGAGGTGCTCGGTCACGTCGTAGGTGTAGTAGCGCAGACGCTGCCCGTACACCGTCCATCCGGGCGAGAGGGCGTCGTCTCCGACGCGCTGGCCGTTGATCTCGACTTCGTACAGACCGTGAGCGCTGACGTACAGTCTGGCTCGCGACACGGTCGACGCCACGGAGAACGACGTGCGCACGCGTGGCGGTCGGCGCAGCTCTTCGGCGTCTTCCTGCCACGCGGGACCCACCACCGAGGCCACCCAGTCATCAGCGTGAAGCAACCCGGTCTCGACGGGCGCGGACGGTGACCAATCGGAGATCACCCCGTCGTCACCGCATACCCGCACACGAACCGACGCGCGCTGTCGCGAGCGGAGGGGCTCGAACGGCCAGTCCACCAGGACGGACTCGCGGCTCTCGACCCGCACCCTTTGAGGTGGCCCTCCATCAGAGACCGCCTCGAGCTCATAGGCGCTCTGCCGCCACCGCGCAGGCGCCGTGGTCTTCCACGACAGCCTCGGTTCGGGCACACCGATTCCGAGCGCACCCGGCAGGTGCTCGAAGGTGGGGGGGGATACGTCGATGGTCATGCGGAGGTCGTCTCATCCTGCTGGGGGTGAATCATGGGCTTGAGCGCGGAACGGTCGTGTCCGGGAAGAAGGAGGGCCTCGTGGACGCCACTCAACGGATGAGTGCTCGTCACGAGGCGGCGAAGGTCGAGCCGCCCACTGCACGCCAGCGCGATGGCATCCGGGTACTGGTGGGCATAGCGGAACGTCCCCGTCACGGTGATCTCTCGTGATTGGACGATGTCGAGCGGCAGTGTCACGTGCCCATCGCGCGCCACGCCGACGAAGACCGCTCGGCCGGCGCGGCCGAGGGCGGTGACGCCGGCCATCACCGCCGAAGGTGCTCCCGAGCACTCCACCAACGCGGTGAACTCACCAGACAAGGCTTCGTTCGCGACATCGATCGTTCTCTGCGCACCGAGGTCGAGCGCGATGGAGAGCCTCTGGTCAGACAGGTCGCAGACAGTGACGTCTGCGCCTGCAGCGCGAGCAACCTGAAGCACGAGCAGGCCCACGGGACCCGCGCCGCTCACAAGGACGCGATCACCGAGTCCGACGCCGGCCTTGCGCACGGCCCACAGTGCGACGGCAAGAGGCTCGATGAGCGCCGCCTCATCGTCGTCGAGCGCGTCCGGCACGTCATGCGCGAAGTCCGAGGGGATGACGAGGTGGCTCGCAAAGGCCCCGTCGACGGGCGGCGTCGCGAGGAACCGCACGTGCGAGCACAGGTTGTACCGGCCCGCGCGACAGTCGCCGCACCGTCCACACGGGACTCCCGGTTCGATGGCCACCCGCGAACCGACACGCTCAGGTGAGACGTCGGCACCGACCTCGACGATGACCCCGGAGGCCTCGTGCCCGAGTACCAGAGGTTCGGTGACCCACGTCGAGCCGATGTGCCCGTCGCGATACCAGTGCACGTCGGACCCGCAGACACCGACGGCACGCACTTCGACGAGCACGTCGAGAGGGCCTGGCACCGGCATTGGACGCTGCTCGACATGTGTGGCATCCACTCCCGTCATGACCGCGGCACGAAGATGTCGCGGCGCGCTCACCCCTTGACCGCCCCGCTCGCAAGGCCTGCCATGATGCGCTGGTTCAATACCAGGTAGATGGCGAGGATGCCGAAGACGTTGATGCAGATCGCGGCGAAGAGCGGGCCGTACTGCGTCGCGCCGAATTGACCGGTGAAGTTCAGCAGCCCGACCTGCACGGTGCGCAATTGCGACGAGTTGGTGAAGGTCAGAGCGATGAGCAGGTCGTTCCAGAAGAAGAAGAACTGCACGAGGCCGACGGTGACGATGGAGTTGCGTGCCATCGGCAGTGCGACCGAAAAGAATGACCGGAAGATCGACGCGCCGTCCAAAGTTGAGGCTTCGAACACCTCACGGGGAATGGCGCGGAAATAGGTGGCCATCATGAAGACGGTCAGCGGCAGCCCGGTGGCGGTGTACGTGATGATCAGCGGCAACAGCGATCCGGTGATGCCGGCTTGGAAATACACCGAGAACAGGGGCAGGAGGATCATCTGCCCCGGCACCATGATGCCCGCGAGGAACAGCAGCAGAATGCCAGCCCTTCCGCGGAAGACCATCACCTCGAGCACGAATCCGGCGGCTACTCCGAGCAACAGCATGAGGAACAGGGCGGGGAACACTGCCAGGACGCTGTTCCCGAGGTACTGACCGATGTTCCCCGTGACCCACGCGTCCGCGTAGTTCTGGAGGTTGAGGGAGCGCGGCAGAGCCCACGTGGGCGCGTTGAGGAACTCGTCCTGACTCTTGAACGAGTTCATGAGCAGCCAGAGAAGCGGCAGGACCTCGATGGCGACGAGCAGCGCGATCAGGACCGAGCCGGGAAGACGGCGCATCGTTGTTCCGCGCACGGTACGGCGGCGGCCGCCGGGGCGGACGGCGTCGGGATTCTTGGGCAGCGTAGTGGTGGACATGGGATCAGCCCTTCGTGACGTCGCGGCGGGACGACCGGAAGATGAACACGGTCACGATCAGACACAGAACAGTCAGCAGCAGCGCGATCGAGGCGCCATAGCCGTACTCGCCGTAGCTGAACGACGTCTGGAACATGTAGAGCGTCAGCGGAGTGGTAGCGGTTCCCGGGCCGCCGTTGGTCAGCGCCACGATGGAGTCGAAGACCTTCAGAGTTCCGTTGATCGAGAAGATGATCGACGACAGCAGCACAGGGAGCGACAGCGGCAGCACAATGCTGCGCACCATCCGCCATCCGTTCGCGCCGTCGAGGCGGGCGGACTCCATGATGTCGTCGGGGATGTCCAACAGACCGGTGTAGAGCAAAACCGCGTAGAAGCCCATGGACCGCCAGAGATCCATGATGACGAGGACCACGATCGCGCTCACCGGACTTCCGAACCAGTCGATCGAGCTGATCCCTAAGACATTCAGAAGAGCGTTGACGGGACCCGTCTGCGGAGCCACCTCGAACAGCTTCTGGAACATCAGAGCGACGGCGACCGTGGGAATGATGACCGGGAAGAAGACGAGTGTTCGCACCACACTCCCCCGGTTGCGGAGGACGAACACGTAGAACAACGCCAGCAAATAGCCCAGCAGCACCTGGCCGGCGGTGATGATCACCGCGTACAACAGCGTGAAGCGCAGCGCTTCAGCGACGCGCGGGTCGCTGAACAGTCGCGCGAGATTCTCGATCCCGACGAACTCGAATCCCGAGATCGCATTGCCCTCGAACAGGGTGTAGCCGAGCGACCACACCACCGGGATGAGCATCACGAGCGTGTAGACGAGCAGAGCGGGTCCGAGCAGGAGCGCAATCGCCCGCTTGTCGCCGAGGACTTTGTGCATGGGTGTTCCTTCGAGCGGGAGTGGAGGGTGGGAGCCGCCGCAGAGACGGCCCCCACCTCGGGACGGCGTCAGCCCAAGTCGGCCTGGACCAGACTCATGAAGTCCTGCGGCGAGATGGCACCCGTAACCAGCTGCGCGGCGTTCTTCTGGCTGGTCTCGGTGGCCTTGGCATTGAACAGGGCCTCGAACCACAGCACCGATTCCTTGGTGGATGCGATGCGGTCTTGGACGAGGGTGGTCAGCTCATCGGCTTTGACATCACCGTTGACCTTGAACCCCGAGATCGTGTTCGCCTCCGACAGCGACTGAGCACCGTAGTTCTTCGCAATGCAGGTGAGCCATGAGCCGGTGTTGTCGTTGTACGCCTTGGCCGACAGAGCCATGGGCAGACCGACGTTCGCCGGAGTTTGGCTGGAATCACCGGCGCCACCCTGCACGTTCGGGAACGGCATGAATCCGATGTTCTCCGACCCGATCTGGTTGGCCGCGTCGTCCGCGAAGTTCGCGAGCGCCCAGCTGCCCATGTAGAAGAACGCCGACTTGCCCGTGAGGAAGGTGTTGAAGGCGGTGTCGTAGTCGATCGACCCGACGCCCTGACCGAAGTAGCCGGCGGTGCCGAGATCGGCCACGGCCTGAGCCGCGGCGACGTACTCGGGATCTGTGAGCTTCGCCTGTCCGTCGGCGACCTTTTGCAGAGCGTCGGGACCGAGGTCGCGGAAGATATAGCCGCTGATCAATCGGGTGATCGGCCACCCCTGCTCGCCCGACGCGGAGAACGGTTGGACGCCCGCGCCCTCGAGCTTCGCCGCGTCAGCGGTGAGCTCGCTCCACGTGGAGGGGACATCGATGCCATTGTCGGCGAGGAGCTTCTTGTTGTACCAGATGCCCTCGATGTTGTACTGGTAAGGCAAGACGTTGAAGCCGCCGTAGAGCTGCTCGATCGTCGAGATCGCAGCGGGCTCGATCTGGTCGATCACCCCGAGGTCGGTCAGCGTCTTCTCCAGGTCGAGCACCTGACCGCCCTTGGCCAGTTCCTTCGTCAGCGCGGGAGCGTTGCCCGCGGCGTATTGGGTGGGCAGAGCATTCTGCCCCGCCAGCAGCTGGAGCTTCTGGTCGAGTTGCGTCTGGGGCACCGTCTCGACCTGCAACGCCTGGGCATCGTTCTCCGCCTTGCACTGGTCGGTGCTCAGAGTCTTCAGAACCTCGGGAATCGTGGTGTTCTCCTGATTCACCAGAAACGAGAACGACGAACCGGATGCCGCGCCTCCTCCGCCGGCGCACGCGGTCAACGCGAGCAGACCGGCGGCACCGGTAGCGATGAGCGCGGCTGTGCGGCGCGAGCGCGTGAATGCTGTGGACACTTTTCCTCCTCGAAAACGCGCCTCGTTCATTGAAGCGCTTCAAGAGGATTATGCAGGGCACCATCGGGCGCGTCAAGAACTTTTTGAAGCGCTTCAGAGCTGCGTCAGCGCGGCAGCTCGCCCGACCGTGCTTTCGCGCACGACGAGCTCGGGGCGCAGCACGGTCGTCACGTGCTCATGCCCGACTGGGCCGGCCGCGATCTCGGCCAGCAGCAGACGTAGTCCCTCACGACCCATGTTGAGCCCCTGCATCTGCACCGACGTCAGCGGGATCATCCCACCCCACGCCGCGGAGTTATGGTCGCAGCCCATCACCGCGACATCGCCGGGGACGTCGACGCCCTGCGCACCGAACACCTGGATGATCGCCATCGCAAGAAGATCGGTCACGGCGATCACCCCGTCGAGACGACCGCCGCGCACCTTCGCCACGAGCCCCTCAGCTGCGCGGAGCCCGCCGGGGGGATCGAGATTCTCGGTGGGAACCTCTTCCAGCGTGACGCGCCCGCCCGCCTCCGCGACCGCGCGGCGGACACCTCGTCGCCGCAACGCGACAGGCTGCAGGTAGTCTCGCCCCCCGACGAACGCCAGGCTGGTACGGCCGATGTCGATGAGATGACGCGCCGCCAGATAGCCGACCTCCTCATTGTCGACCAGCACTTGGCAGCAGTCCCCGCGCCCGGTGTCGTAGTTCAGCATCACCGTCGGACGACCGTGTCGGCGAATACGTGCAACGTCCTCGCTCGCGTCCTCCATGGGAGCGAGCAGGATCCCGCTGACCCTGGCCTCGTCGAAGAAGTCGAGGTCGGCGCGCTGTTGATCGATTCTGTTGTCGCTATTGGCGACCAGCACATTCATCCCCAGCTCGGCGGCGTGACGCTGCGCCCCCCGGGCGATGTCGACGAAGAGCGAGTTACTGATGTCGATGACCACGAGTCCGACGCTGCGCGAGCGCCCCGCCGCGAGTTGCTGCGCGTTGGAGTTGCGGACGAAGCCGAGTTCGGCGATTGCCTTCTGAACCTTCTCTAGCGTGGCCGGAGCGACCTTGGCGGGATGGTTCAAGACGTTCGAGACCGTTCCGAGCGCGACCCCGGCGTGCCGAGCAACGTCGGAGATACTCGGCATCCGGTCGCCTTGCTGCACTCGAGGTCCCCTTCGCCAACGGTGTCGATCAGTTGGATGCTAACCGATCGAGGCGCCTGTTGATGCGCTTCAACACCCATCGCGCCAGAGGCAGCATCCCCGTGACCGCGTGCGAACCGGCCGTGCGCGTATGAGACGCGCGTGAGCGATTGCCCCGCTTATACAAGCGGCGCGACGCTCAGGTGCTCGTCCATCGCGACCGGCTCCCACGCGGGCAGGATCTCGTCGAGGATGAAGCGCCCCGCCTCGCGCCACATCTCGACGATCTCGTCGTCGGGAACGACGTCGAGCTCGGCGCGGGTGAGCAGGCGGATGTCGGTCGACTCTCCCGTGTCGGGGGCTCCCGCGGGTTCTTCGGCGGTGACGAGGGCGTAGAGCAGGTCGGTGTGGAAGTGCGCCGGGTCGGCCGAGGTGCAGGCGGTCGAGGACAGCACCGGCACGGGGTGCGCGGCCGCGTCGGTGAGGTGGCGGATGCGCACCACGGGCTGGAGCAGCCGCACCTGCTCGGGCTGATATCCCGACTCCTCGACGAGCTCGCGCCGCACCGCCGCCCAGGGGGTCTCGTCGTGCTCGACGTGGCCGCCGAACATCATGAGCTTCCGGGCGCGCCGGTGCAGGTGGTAGCTCAAGCGCGGCTCGGGGCCGTCGACGCGGACGATGAAGAGGCTCACGGTGGCGTCGTGATCGCCGGGGCGGGTGTGCAGGTGCGGCATCGGCGGCTCTCTCCGCGGGTCGGGACTGTCGACGGTACTGGTGACGCCGGAACGAACGTCAGCGCGAATCTGTGGGGTCTCGGGCGATTTCGATCGTGATGCGACCGCCCGCTTCGATCACGCCCGGGCCGCGGTCGGGCGTCGGCGCGGGGACGGGGATCTCTTGCTCCGCTTCCCATACAATCCGCGCGTCGTGCGCCGTGGGATGGAATAACTCATCGAAGCCCAGCAGACCTCCGGACGACATCGCGGAGGCACCGGACCGCCGCTGACGACGACCCACCGCATACGCGACCGCCGCGAAGACGACGGGCACGCTGAGGACGATCGCGATCGTCGCCCATCCCCATACGTCCTTCATCCCTGCGACTCCGCCAGACCCATCTCCTGCAGCACGCCGGACTTCGTGCGGGTGAATGCCTCGACCTCGCCGTCCTCGCCCTCACCGAATCGGGTCGAGTAGCCGTCACCGCGCGGCCGGGACGCGAACAGCGCCTCCACCGCGCCGGAGAGATCGGCGGAGATCGTGGACCCGCCCGGCGACAGCTCACCGTACCCGGGGACGATGGACACATCGACACGGTTCCGCTCCGCGACGGGGATCACCGCGACCAGCACCGCACGGAGCATCTCCTCCGACACGGCGTAGTTCGGGTACCAGCTGTTCAGGTCGGGACGATCGGTGGTGTCGAGGTCGGCGACGTCGGCGGGCTCGATGCTCACATCGACGCGCAACTGGCAGGAGCCTTCACAGTTGTCGCTCCCCCGCTCGGCGACGATGCGCCAGACCCCGCCGTCGGCGACGCCGCTCTCGTCGATCGCGGCCTGGATCGGCGGGATCGCCTTCTCGATGTCGCTCTTGCTCGAGCCGAAGGGGTCGTCGAACGGAGATCGTCCGTCGATCAGCGGGATCATGAAGCAACCCGACAGGGTCACCGCGACCAGCCCGGCGAGAGCGGCGGCCAGCGCTCCGCGGATCACTCTTCTCACCCTCGCGCGCCTCCCCCTCGTACGCTCCCTCCGGCGGGCCGTGCGGTCAGCCGAAGATCTGCGACGTGATCTCCGACAGCCACGGCCGAGCGTTGATGTTGACGGTCTCGAGGTAGAGCCACTTCCCGTCGCCCGCGACCACCACGTCCTCGGTCTCGGGGGTGTCGGAGGGCTTCGCGCAGTACTGCGCGCCGAAGTCCTGCGACGGCTGGCACTCGAAGCCCTGTGCACCCAAGCCCTCGAGACCGGCCGTGATGTCCGCCGCCGGCGCGGTGCTCACGATGAGCAGCACGGCCGCCGCCTCCTCCTGGATCCAGTTGCACGACAGCACGGTCGTCGCGTTCACGGGCGACGGGCGCACGAATCCGTCGGCGTGCTGCGCGGTCAGGTCGCCGACGGTCTGCTGGCGGGTCTCGGCGGTGCCGAGATCGTCACAGGATGCCGGCAGAGCAGCGGGCGATGACGACGGGACCGCGGGGGTCGAGGCCGTCGGTGAGGCAACCGACGCCGTCGGCGACGCGACCGGGGTGTCGCTCGCGGCCGGCGCGCCGGCTCCCGAGGCGCATCCGGTCAGCAGGGCGGCGGCCCCGATCAGCAGCGCCCCCGTGAAGGCGATTGGTGCACGACGCATGACGGTCCCCCTTCGCGCGGCAGCGATCTCCCCACGCCGTCCGCTTGTCCTTCGCTCAACATAGCTCGGTTCGCCCGCCGCTTCACCCACTTGACCCTCACGCAACGTGAGGGCCGAGCCTGGGGGCATGAACGAGAACTTCGACGCTTTCGACATCAGTCCCGTGCCGCCTCCGGGACCGGATGCCATCGCACCCCCGCTGTACCGGGGGATCTACGGCATGCCCCAGTTCGTCACCTTCCCGACGTCCGACCTGGCGGCATCCGTCGACTTCTGGACGCGCGGTCTCGGGTTCTTCGAGCTCTTCGGCATCCCGGGGCAGATGGTGCACCTGCGGCGGTGGGCGTTCCAAGACGTCCTTCTCGTGTCGGGCGAGACGCCGGCGTCGGTCTCGGCGGGGCACGTGAGCTTTGCGTGCCTCCTCGACCAGATCGACCCTCTGCTGGCGTCGCTCGCCGCCGTGGGGGCAGCCGCCGAGGCGCGCGATACCCCCTGGAACACGCGCGAGGTCGAGGTCGTCACGCCCGAGAATGCGCGCGTCGTCTTCACGGCGGCCAAGGTGTTCGATCCCACGACCGTCGAAGGCCAAAACCTCCAGTCGGTCGGCATCGGACGCGACGAGAATGACTCCCATGGGTGAGCAGGGGATGCCGGTGGGTGAGACGGCCGCGCAGCTCTGGCTGACCGTGCGCACGCTGCACCACTGGGACGAGATCGGGCTCGCGAGCCCCGCGGCCCGCTCGGCCGCCGGATACCGGCTTTACACCGATGACGACCTCGAGCGGCTCCATCGCATCGTCGTCTACCGCGAGCTCGGTCTCGATCTCGACGCCATCCGCGCGGTGCTCGACGAGCCGGGCGGAGACGTGGCCGAGCAGCTGCGCGTCCAGCGGGCGCAACTCGCGCGCCGCATCGCGCAGCTGCAGCACCTCGACAAGGATCTCGAGCGCATGATCGCGGCGCAGGAGCGTGGCATCCTGCTCTCCGAAGACGAGCAGCGCGCGACTTTCGGGCCGGGGTGGGACACCAGCTGGCCCGCCGAAGCTCGAGAGGCCTACGGCGGGTCGCCGCAGTGGCAGCAGTACGCCGAGCGGGCGGCGTCTCGCTCGGCCGACGACTGGAAAGCCGTCACGCGAACGGTCGCAGCATTCGACGAGGAACTCGGCGCGGCCATCGACGCCGGCGCCCGCCCCGGCGACGCCACGGCCGACGCGCTCGTCGAACGGCATCGCGCGGTGTTCTCGCAGTACTTCCCGATCACACGCCAGATGCAGGTGCACCTCGGCCGGATGTACGCCGCCGACCCGCGCTTCGCAGCCCACTACGACGCGGTGCGACCCGGGCTCGCCGTGTGGCTGCGCGACGCGATCGAGGCGAGCGCCCGCGCGCACGGCATCGACCCCGACACCGCCACCTGGGAGTGATCAGGCCGAGCCGCGCTCGATGATCTCGGTCGGCAGGATCGCGGTGCTCGCCGGCGCGCGCCCGGCGAGCAGGTCGAGCAGCATCCGCGCCATCTGTCGCCCCTGGTCGTGGGACGGCTGACGGATCGTGGTCAGGGCGGGGAGCAGGGAGGTCGCGACCGACGAGTCGTCGAACCCGATGACGGCGACGTCGCGCCCGGGCTCAAGCCCCCGCTCACGCAGGGCCGTGTACGCGCCGCGGGCCATGAGGTCGCTGGCCACGAACACCGCGTCGGGGACGTCTCCGGATGCCAGAATCCGCCGCATCGCGTCGGCACCCTCGGTCTCGGTGAACCCGCCGTCCTCCACGGCGAACGGTTCGAGTCCAGCGGCGGCGAGGGCGTCGCGGAACCCCTGCAACCGGTCGATGCCGGCGGGCATGTCGGCGGGACCGGCGACGGTGGCGATGCGACGGTGTCCACGGTCGAGCAGGTACTGCGTGGCATCCCTCCCGCCCTGCACGTTGTCGACGTCGACGTAGTGGTCGGTGGGGCGCACACGCGCGGGACGCCCGCCGTAGACGACGGGCACGGTGTCGGCGAGACGGTCGATGAACGTGTCGCTCGTGTGGTGCGAAGCGACGATCGCGCCGTCGACGCTGCCGCTACGGAGGTAACCGAGCGCCTTCGCGCTGGCGTCGTCGCTCGCGATGAGCATGTTCATGACGTAGTCGGACTCACCGATCACCTGCGAGATGCCGGCGACGATGGAACCGAAGAATGGATCGCCGAAGAAGCGGTCGGTGTCTTCGGGGATGACGAGGGCGATCGCGCGGGTCTGACGGCTGGCGAGGGAGCGGGCGGCCCGGTTCGGGACGTACTGCAGCTCGTCGATCGCCCGCTGGACGGCGTCGAGAGCGGCCGGCGACACCGCGGTCGAGCCGTTCACGACGCGCGAGACCGTGGAGCGCGAGACACCCGCTCGCGCGGCGACCTCTTCGATGGTGGCAGCACCGCGCACGGGGGTGAGTGACATCGATCTTCTCCCGGGCTCTGCGATGCGACCGCGCCGTTACACCAGCGGCGACGTTGTGAGCGTACTCCCCGGACCGGTCCGGATGCTGCTCGACGCTGCCGCGGTCGAATCGAGCCGAAAATGCGCTAGAGAAACCGTCCCAGAGGTCACGGGGCGAGGGCGTGCGCGAGCGAGCGTTCCGAGGGGAAGCCCGACAGTTTCGCGACGCTCGCCAGGGAGAAGTCGGGATCCGCGGCGAGGAACATGCGGGCGAGGCGGAGCCGCTCCTCGCGGAGCATCTGGCCGGGCGACCGGCCGTGGGCGGCGAACGCCCGCTCCAGCTGACGACGCGTCACGCCCGTGCGCTCAGCGACACGATCGACCGTGAGATCGACGTGCATCGCACCCGAGGTGATGACGACCGAGGCCCGGTGATACAGGTCGGCGTAGCCGACGGCCTCGGGCGGCCTCGCCCGGGGTGAGGCGCGCAGCGCTCCGGCTTCAGCGCGCGCCGCGGCGATCAGCGCCTCGACGGATGCCGCGACCGCGGTCGCGACGCTGATTACCCCCCCCCCCCCCCCCCCCCGAAACGGGGGTGTGGAAGAGGGCGTTGACGGCCGACAGGATCATGCTCGCCGACACCAGCTCGCCGGCACCGTGCACCCAGGCGGCGGCGCGGTCGTGTGCGCGGTAGTCGATCTCGATGCGCGCGGTCGGCTCGTCGGACACAAGTGAGAACGCCTGGCCGCCCGGCAGGAAGACGACGGCGTGGGGACCGAGGGCGACCGCCGCGTCGTCGCCGAGCGAGAGACGCGCCTCACCGGCGACCTGCACAATGAGCGTGTCACGCGGACTGCCCGTGTTCGTCGCCGCGCGGCTGACACTCAAAGCCGTGTGCCAGATGCGTCGCACCGAGACCTCGGCGACCTGAGCCTCGTCGATGAAGGCGTGGCTGGGGGCGGTGCCGCCGCGCACGTCCATCCCCCGCGCCGCGAACCACTCGGCGATCGCTGATCCGGTCAGAGGGACGCGGGCGATGTTCCATGCGGGATCGCGATGGCCAGAACTCGGCGAACCGGGCGCGCTCACGTGCTCTCCCTCCACGATGCGTGGCGACCGACTCTAGGCGGCGGGGCGTCGCCGCCGAAGCCGCTTCACCCCCGTCCTTCGGCCACCGCCTCCGGGGGTCACCCGGCATCCACCCGCCGGTGCGCCATCCCGACAGCGCGCCCCACCTTGCGACACCACTTACATAGCCGGCAGGGATGCACGGCTTGATGTGACACGGCACATCGCCCGACCCCGAGAGGACTTCCCCGTGGAGAACACCCCCGAAACCACCGCCGTCGACGGCGGCCTGCCCCGCCGCACGGTACTCGCCGGCGCCGCCTGGACCATTCCGGTCATCGCCGCCGCGACGATCACACCTACGGCATCCGCCTCCGGCACGCTGCAGCTGGCGTTCGACAAGACCACGTACAACGGCACCGCGTGCTCAACGATCACCGGCGCCTATGTGACGGTGACCACGAACGGGGCGGCGACGACCGGGGCGTCGATCACGGTGAGCCTGTCGAACGGCTACACGTTCTCGGGCGGTTCGACCTCGGCGACGGGGCTATCGGGGACGAACGGGCGGTACATGGTGCCGGACATCAACGTACCGGCGGCAGGCGGAACAGCTACCTCTACGGCGACCTCGGGATCGTCGACCGGGACCGCGACTCTCAGCGCGTCTACGGTCCCCGATGGCATCCCTTACAACGTCACCACACCCATCCAAGGCCTACCCACCGGCGTCACCGCCACGCAGATCACCCGCCAGGAAACCTCGAACAACTCCCACCTCTACGTCCGCGGCAGCGACGGCAAGATCTACTACAGCATCAGCGGCGGCACCCTCACACCCCTCGCCAGCAACGCCAAAGACGGATCCCTCTACGCCTGCGCCTCCAGCAGCGGCTTCGCATTCATCACCACCAGTGGGGTACCGATGAACATCACCACACCCATCCAAGGCCTACCCACCGGCGTCACCGCCACGCAGATCACCCGCCAGGAAACCTCGAACAACTCCCACCTCTACGTCCGCGGCAGCGACGGCAAGATCTACTACAGCATCAGCGGCGGCACCCTCACACCCCTCGCCAGCAACGCCAAAGACGGATCCCTCTACGCCTGCGCCTCCAGCAGCGGCTTCGCATTCATCAAGTCGGCCTCGTGCTCGTAAGTCACCTCAATCACGAGGCACTCTCCTGCAACGTGGTCATCGATACATCATGAACTCGAACCACCACGAGGATCGCTCATCCTGAGGATGACGCACGGACGCACGCTGAAGGAGAAGGCGTGGGTCCGTGCGTCATCGGCTCAGTACCGCCAACACGAGGTGGATCAGCCGACCCCGACGGCCCCCTCCGCAACCAACGCCCGCTCCGCAATAACCCGCGCGTACGCCAGACCCGAATCCTTCACGGTCCGCTCCTGCGTCGCGTAATCGACGAAGATGATGCCGAACCGCTTCTCGTAGCCCCACGCCCACTCGAAGTTGTCCATCAGCGACCAGTAGAAGTAGCCGCGTACGTCGACGCCCTGGTCGACGGCATCCAGAACCGCTCCGAGGTGCGCCTCGACGAACTCGACGCGGTCGGTGTCGTGGACGTGCGCCTCGCCGTCCTCGACGACGAGCTCGTCGTCGTAGGCCGCACCGTTCTCGGTGACGTAGAGGGCGACACCCGCCTGCGCGCTGTACTCCTCGCTGACGTGCACCAGCAGGCGAGTGAGCCCCTCGGGCTGCACCTCCCAGCCCATGTTCGTGCGCGGAAGTCCACGGTCGTGCCAGAAGAGGTTCTGGTGCGCGGGGAACGGCGACGAGATCGGCCGCTCGGTCGGAGCATCGCCCGCGGGCGGATTGACGACGGGAGGAGTGCCCCCGACGAACTCGCCGTGGTAGTAGTTCACGCCGAGGGTGTCGATCGGCGTCGAGATGACGTCGAGGTCGCCCGGCTGCACCGCTGCCTGCCACCGAGACACAGCCTCGGCGTCGGTGTCGCGGAAGTCCTTGATGATGTCGGCGGGGTACTCGGCGCGGAACACCGGCTCGAGGAACCAGCGGTTGAACTGACCGTCGATGCGGCGCGCGGCGTCGACGTCGCTCGGGTTCGTCGGGTCGACGGCATCCGCCACCGTGAGGTTCAGCGTGAGTCCGAGGTTCAACGACGAGTCGCGCGCGCGGAGCTCGCGGACGGTCTGACCGTGACCGAGCAGCAGGTGGTGGGCGGCGAGCATGCCCTCGGCCTGCGAATAGTGCCCGGGGGCGTGCGCGCCCGCGGTGTAGCTGAGGAACGACGAGCACCAGGGCTCGTTGAGCGTCGTCCACACGTTGACCCGGTCGCCCAGGGCGTCGTGCATGTCGAGCGCGTACTCGGTGAAGAGATCGCTCGTCTCGCGGACCGTCCAGCCGCCGCGGTCCTGCAGGGCCTGGGGAAGATCCCAGTGGTACAGGGTCAGCCACGGGAGGATGCCGGCATCCAGGAGCTCGTCGACGAGGCGCTTGTAGAAGTCGACGCCCTTCGGGTTCAGCGCGCCGCCGTCGGGGCGCACGCGCGACCAGGACGTCGAGAAGCGGTACGTCTGCAGGCCGAGGCTCTTCATGAGCTGCACGTCGCCCGCGTAGCGGTGGTAGTGGTCGCACGCGACGTCGCCGTTGTCGGCGTTGATCACCGCGTTCGGGACGCGGCTGAACGCGTCCCAGATCGAGGCGGTACGACCGTCTTCGAAGGCGGCTCCTTCGATCTGGTAGGCCGCGGTCGCGGCTCCGAAGAGGAAGCCCTCGGGAAAGGCTCGGGTTGCGGACATGGTTCGGGTTCCTTCCGTGGGCGCGAGGGTCATCCCTTCACCGCCCCTTGCATGATGCCACTGACCAGTTGCTTGCCCGCGAACACGAACAGCAGCAGGAGCGGAACCGTCGAAAGCAGCACACCCGCGAGCACGACCGAGTAGTCGACGAAGTAGTTCGACTGCAGCAGCGACAGGGCCACCGGCAGCGTCGGGTTCTGGCGGTCGAGCACGATGAACGGCCAGAAGAAGTTGTTCCACGCGGTGACGAACGTGAACAGACCCAGCATCGCCGCGGCGGGGCGAGCGGCCGGGACGCCCACGGTGAGGAACGTGCGGAACGAGCTCGCTCCGTCGACGCGGGCAGCCTCGATCAGCTCGTCGGGCACGGCCTGGCGCAGGTACTGCGTCATCCAGAAGACACCGAAGGCGCTGGTGAGCGCCGGCACGATGATCGCGCCGATCTGCCCCGTCCACCCGATCTCGCTGAACAGGATGTAGAGCGGAACGACGCCGAGCTGCGTGGGCACGGCCATCGTCGCGACGACGAACACCAGCAGCCACGGACCGCCGCGGAAGCGCAGCTTCGCGAAGGCCCAACCCGCGAGGGTCGAGAAGAAGACGACGGATGCCGCGATCAAGGCCGAGCTGAAGATGGAGTTCCACAGGCCCGTCCAGAAGTTGACGGCCGGGTTGTTCAGCACCGCGGCGGCGTTCGTGAAGAAGTTGCCGCCCGGGATCCACGACAGCTCGGTGTTGCGGATCGTGGACGAGTCGCCCGAGCCGATCAGCAGCGCCCAGTAGTAGGGCACGATCGCCGCGAGCAGGACGACGCCGAGGCTGGCGTAGACGAACCAGCCGGGACGCGAGCCCCGCACGGCGCGGGGCCGGCGGACCCGGGACTGGCGCTGTGGCGGCTTCGGGTCTGCGGCCGCGGTGACGGGAGAGGTGTCGATGACGCTCATGACCGTGCGCCCTTTCCGGTGGATTCGGCGGCGAGGCGCTGCTTCGCGGCACGCGAGGCGGCACGGCGCTGAGCGCGGGTGAGGCCGTCGCGGGCGCCCTCGTCACGCACGAGCGAGCGGCTGATGAAGAGGTTGACCGCCCCGATGACGAGGATGATGAGGAAGAGGATCCACGCGAGCGCGGCCGCCCGACCGAAGTTCCACTCGCCCCACCCGAGCTTGTAGAGGTAGAGCGAGATCGTCAGCCACTGGTTGTTGGACCCGCCGGTGCCGCCCTGGTCGAACATGCGCGGCTCGTCGAAGATCTGCAGGCCGCCGATGGTCGACGTGATGACGACGAAGATGAGGGTCGGCTTGAGGCTCGGCAGCGTGATCGAGAAGAACTGACGGACCTTGCCCGCGCCGTCGACCGTGGCCGCCTCGTAGTACTCGCGCGGGACGGCCTGCATGGCGGCGAGCAGGATGAGGGTGTTGTAGCCGGTCCAGCGGAAGTTGACCATCGTCGCGATGGCGATGTGGCTGGCGAAGGTGTCGGAGTGCCATCCCACCCCGGGCAGGCCGATGCGGCCGAGCAGGGTGTTCACGATGCCGTACTGGTCGCCGAACATGTTGCTGAAGATCAGCGCGACGGCGACGGGGGCCATGACGTACGGGACGAGGACGCCCATCCGCCACAGGGTCTTCGCCCGGATGTTCTGGTCGAGCATCGCCGCGATGAAGACCGCGAGAATCAGCTGCGGCACGGTCGACAGCACGAAGATGCTGAAGGTGTTGCGTAGGGCGTCCCAGAACGCGGGCTGCGAGAGCACGTAGGCGTACTGGTCGAAGCCGACGAAGGTGCCCGAGCCGCGGATCTGGTCCCAGTCCATGAACGAGATGACGCCCGTGTACAGGATCGGGAAGAGGCCCGTGACGATGAAGAGGATGAAGAACGGGGAGATGTAGAGGTACGGGGAAAGCTTCAGATCCCAGGCGCTGAGCTTCGAGCCGAACCCGACGCGTCGGGGCGTGCGAGCGGGGGGACCGTCGGGGGCGGATGCCGCGGGGTTCGCGGGCGGCTGCAGTGTGGTGGTCATGGGTTTCCTTCCGGGGGTACGGGCCGGGCGCACACGGCGCCCGGCCCGCGACGTCCGACGTCAGCCGATGGCATCCACCTGAGAGACCCACTGGTCCCACGAGGTCTGGGCGTCCTGCGTGTTCTGATCGACGCGGAGGAGCGCCTTCGACATCGCGTCGTTCACCTGGAAGTAGTACTGGCCCTTGAACGGGGTCACCGACACGGCGTTCGCGCGGTTGGTGAAGATCTCACCGATCGCCGCGTCGCCGAAGTAGGCGTTCTTCGCACCGAGGAGCTCGGGCGACTTCAGAGCGTCGACCTGGCTCGGGAAGGTGCCCGCCTGCTCGAAGAACTTGACCTGCTGCTCGGGCGAGGTCAGCCAGTCGGCCAGGGCCTGCGCCTCGGCGACGTGCGCGCCGTTGGCGGGGACGGTCAGGTACGAACCGCCCCAGTTGCCTCCGCCGTTGGGGAAGACGTCGGCGATCTTCCAGCCCGAGACCTCGGGAGCGTTGCCCTCGATCTGCGTCAGCATCCAGCCGGGGCAGGAGAGCGTCGCGAACGCGCCGTTCGCCATGCCCGCGTACCAGTCGGTCGACCACTGCTCGAAGTGCGCCGACTGCGTCTTGCTGGCGTCGAGGGTCTCGGTGTAGATCTTCTTGACCTCGGGGTTGGTCGTGGCGGTGATCTCCCCGGTGTCGGGGTCCTCGTACGCGGCTTCGACCTGGTTGATCATGCCCTGGTACACGCTGCTGGCGGAGTCGAAGAACGGCTTGCCGGTGGCGGCGACGTACTTGTCGCCCATCTCGAAGTACTTGGACCAGTCGCCCTGAAGGGCGGCGGCGACCTCGGTGGGGTCGGAGGGAAGGCCCGCGGCCTCGAACAGGTCGGCGCGATAGCAGATGGCCTCGGGGCCGATGTCGGTGCCATAGCCGATGAGATTGCCGGAGGAGTCGGTCGCGGCCTTCGACTTCCAGTCGAGCCAGCGATCCTTCAGGTCGTCGGGCACCGGCGCCAGCAGGTCGGAGTACTTCATGACCTCGGGCAGCCAGTCGACCTCGATGGCCTCGATGTCGGCCAGGCCGCTCTTGCCGAGCTTCTGGAAGTAGTTGGCGCGGGCGTCGTTCGACTTGGCCGCGCGGTTGTGCACGATCTTCACGTTCGGGTGCTCGGCGGTGTAGGCGTTCAGCAGCTCGTCGGTGTAGCCGAAGTCGTTGAACGTCGCGACGGTGAGGGTGATCTCCTCGTCGCTGCTGCCGGCTGCAGCGCCCCCGCCGCCGGAGCAACCGGCCAGCACGAGGGCAGAGGTGGAAGCGACGGACGCCGCCAGGGCGACGCGGCGCAGGGCGCGTGATTTCACAGGACACTCCTTTGTGGTGGATGCGAACCGACGGAGTGATCAGCCCCCGGCCTCAGGTGTGGGAGCGCTCTCATCGATTTCGACGAGAGTATGGGATCGCTCCCACAACGTCAAGAGAGCGCTCCCACATCGTTACGCGCCGTGCTATCCGGGAAGGAGCCTCGCGAGACTTCATTGCGCTGACAAACCCACTGCAGCCTGCAATGGAGATGTCAGCGGGATGCTGTCTCGCGGCCAGATCACCGAGACCCCGTCCGCGACCGCGGCAGCCGGGGCGCCCTGCGTAGAATGGGGGGCACAACCCCACCGACTTCTGGAGCTGCTGTGCCCACCATCGTCGTTGACGTCATGCCCAAGGCCGAGCTTCTCGACCCGCAGGGGAAGGCCGTCGCCGGCGCCCTGTCGCGTCTGGGCGAGAAGCGCTTCTCCGACGTCCGCATCGGCAAGCGCTTCGAGCTCACCGTCGAGGGCGAGGTCGACGAGGCCACGCTCGCCCGCGCGCGCGAGCTCGCCGACGAGATGCTCTCGAACGCCGTGATCGAAGACGTCGTCAACATCGAGGTCGTGGAGTGACCGCCCGCATCGGGGTCATCACCTTCCCCGGTTCGCTCGACGACCGCGACGCCCAGCGCGCGATCCGTCTCGCGGGCGCCGAGCCGGTTGCACTCTGGCACGGCGAGCACGACCTGAAGGGCGTCGACGCCCTCGTCCTGCCCGGCGGTTTCAGCTACGGCGACTACCTGCGCGCGGGAGCCATCGCCGCGTTCGCACCGATCATGGCCGAGGTGAAAGACGCCGCGAACAAGGGCATGCCCGTGCTCGGCATCTGCAACGGCTTCCAGATGCTCGTCGAGGCGCACCTGCTCCCGGGCGGTCTCATCCGCAACGCCCACCAGCAGTTCATCCGCCGCGACCAGCGCCTGCGCGTCGAGAACGCCTCGACCGCGTGGACGAGCGACTTCTCCGAGGGCGACGAGATCGTCATCCCCCTCAAGAACGCCGACGGCGGCTACATCGCGGATGCCGAGACCCTGGCCCGCGTGAACGGTGAAGGTCTCGTGGCCTTCCGGTACCTGGGCGTGAACCCCAACGGGTCGCTCGACGACATCGCCGGTCTGACGAACGAGCGCGGCAACGTGGTCGGTCTCATGCCGCACCCCGAGCACGCGGTCGAGCCGGGCTTCGGTCCGGGAACCTCCGCCGCCATGCGCTCCGGTGTCGACGGGCTCGGCTTCTTCACCTCGGCGATCTCCGCCGTGGTCTCCGCCGCAGCCTGAGCTTCCGGCCGGCCGTACCGCGCGATCGGCGGCTGCGCCGACAGTGCATGCGGAATTTCACCCGCGCCACTATCGTTCTCCATACCCGCGTCCCGATTTCGCGCTTCCCGACCTCCCCATCGAGCCCGTGGATGGGGGACCCGACGCCTTTCGCCGCGCGCCCGGGCGGAGAGAGGATGTGCCGATCGTGGAGGTGCCCGAAGGCGGCGACGCCCTCCGCGCGGCGTCGGTGCAGACGCTCCTGCGCCTCGAGCCCGGACACGGTCAGCCGACCGCGCGCCATCTGACCCTTCTCGCCGAGGTCGATCCGGGGCCCGCACCGGCCGTCTGGACCGACGCGCGCGCCGGCGTCCTCGCCAGCATCCTGGCCGCCCGAGCGCGGCGCGATGCCCTCGCGGACGGCTTGGCTCTGCCGCAACGCTACTTCGAGGACGGACGCCTGACGCGTCCGGCGTCGATGTCGGCCAGCACGCGTTCCCGCCTGTACGCGAGCGTGAGCGAGTACTGCTCAGCCACCGGGTGGCCGCAGATCGCGGCCCGATACGCGGCCGAGTCGCTGCTGTTCGCCGAGACCGATGCGCAGCGGTACCGGGCCCACAGCGTGCATGCCCTCGCCCTCGCCCTCAACGCGGAGTACATCGCGGCCGCTGCGGCGATCGAGCGGGCCCATGCCCTTTTCACGGCGCACGGCTGGCACGATGACGACCTCTCGCACTGCCTCTGCCTCGGCGAAGCGATGCTCGCCCTCACTCGCGCCGACGTCGGGCGCCTCCGCGAACTGGCCGACGCGCTGCAGAGAACGCCGTCCGATCAGCCGTACTGGAATTTCGGTGCGGCGGTGATGCGTGTCGCCGCGCACTTCTTCGATCGCGACCTCGCGGCCGGCCTCGCCGAGAGTCGCCGACTGCTCCACGCCTCCGACCGGGCTCGGAGCCCGCGGTTGCAGCGCGACCTCCTGCTCGGGATGCATGCCGACATGCTCGCCCTGCATGGCGAGTTCGACGAAGCGCTGGCCGTGCTCGCGACGGGGGTCACCCAGCCCGGCCATGCCGTGTGCTTCCCGATGCAGCGGGCGGCGACCCTTCTGCTGACGGGGAGAGAGCGCGAGGTGATCGAGTCGACGAACGCCTGCGTCGCGATGCACGATGAGCACTGCCTGCGCACCCTCACGCCCCTCCTCACCCGCCGCGCCGTCGCCTTCCTCCGCCTGGGCCACCCCCGTCGCGCCACGCAGAGCATGGAGTCGGCCATCGAGCTGATCTCGCGGACGGGGGGATCGCTCATGCCGTTCCTGATGATCCCGAGCGCCGACGCGGCGCGACTGCTCGACCTGGTGGCCGACGAGCGCGGCGACCTCGTCGAGACCATCACCGCGATGCGCGCCGCCCTCCCCGCGCTCGCGGCACGCCAGTCGATGTCGCCCGCGCTCTCGCCGCTCAGCCCCGCGGAGCGCGAGCTCGCGACCCTCCTGCGGACGGATCAGACCACCGCGGAGATCGCTCGCGCGCGCGGGGTATCGGTGAACACCGTCAAGTCGCAGATGCGGTCGATCTACAGCAAGCTCGGGGTCTCGCGGCGCGAGGAAGCGGTGGCGATCCTCGACGTGCACTCGGACTGAGGCCGTCCGTCGGATCCACGCGGGACCGCACCCCGGGGCGCTTGATCGCGCTCGCCCCGGATCGCGCCCTGACGATGATGTGGAGAGCGCCTCCGCCCGACTGTCGGGCGTATTCTCGCAAGGGGATCGCTCCCGGGGGCGGTGGTTCCGACCCTCGCCCGCGGCCCCAGAGCCGCGATCGATCGTCGCTCACAGGGGCGCTCTTCGTACCGCGGTCGCGCACGCTGTGTCCATGCGCCCGTGTTCGCCTCCGGAGGGCCTCATGAGCGAACCCGAAAGCTCGACCGATCCCGGCACCGCTCTGCGGGCGGCCGCGGCGCACACCGTGCTGCGCCTCGAGCCCGGGCACGGCCAACCGCTCGCGCGCCACCTGGCGCTGCTCGCCGAGGCGGAGCCCGGCCCTCCTCCGCTGCTGTGGACCGACGCCCGCGCCATGATGCTCTCGGCGATGCTCGTCGCCCGCGCGCGCCACGATGCGCTCGGCGAGGGGCTCGACCTCGTCTCGCGCTACTTCGACACCGGCCGCCTCACGCGCCCCGCCGCCCTCTCGGAACCGGTCCGGTCGGGGCTGTTCGCGAGCGTCGCGGAGTACTGCGCCGCCGTGGGGTGGCCCCAGCTCGGCGGGCATTACGCGGCTGAGGCGTTGATGTTCGCGGAAACCCCCGGGCAGAGGTATCGCGCTCTCGGCACGCAAACGCTCAATCTGGGGCTGAACGCCGAATACCTCGCGGCCGCGGAGGCCGCCGACCAGGCCCGACGCCTCTTCCGAGAGCAGCAGTGGAACGTCGAGGATGTCTCACACTGCCTGCTACTGGGTGAAGGATTCGTCGCCGCGAGCCGAGCCGACAGCGTTCGACTGTTCGAGATCGCCGATGAGCTGGACCGAACGCAGCCCGACAACCCGTACCTGAACTTCAGCGCGGGCATGACGCGCGTTGCCGCCCGCTTCATCGCGGGTGAGATCACCGAGGGACTCGCCAAGAGCCGGGAACTGCTGCACAGTTCGAGCCGAGCGCGAAGCTTCCGCATCGTGCGGGGCCTCCTGCTCGGGCTTCATTCCGACATGCTCACCGCGCTCGGCGAGTTCGACGAGGCCCTTGCCGTGCTCGAGAACGCCGTCAGCGCCCCCGGACACGCGGTCTGCTTTCCGATGCAGCGAGCACGGGTCTTGCTGCAGATGGGACGCGAACGCGAGGTCATAGACAGCACGAACGTGTGCGTCACCCTGCACGACGAGCACTGTCTGCGCACTCTGACGCAGATCCTCACGCTGCGAGCCGTGGCCTTCCTCCGGCTGGGAGGCGAGAAGCGGGCCGTGCACAGCATGGTCGCTGCGGTCCGCCTCATCGAGCGAACGGGCGGCTCGATGATGCCGTTCCTCATGATCCCGTTCTCCGACACCGACCGCCTCCTCGACCTGGTGGCCCATCACACCCCCGATCTGGCTCCCACCGTCGCCGCGACCCGACAGATCCTGCCCCGCGTCGCCGCCCCCTCCACCTCCGCCGACGCCCTCTCCGCTCTCACGGCGACGGAGCGCGAGCTCGCCCACCTCCTGACCTCGAGCCTGAGCCTGGCCGAGATCGCGCGCGTCCGAAGCGTGTCGATGAACACCGTGAAGTCTCAGGTCCGCTCGATCTACGGCAAGCTGGGGGTGTCCAGCCGCGAAGAGGCCGTCGGGATCCTGCGGGGTTCTCCGACGTGAGCCGCCGCTCGACACGAACGAGGAGCCCATGGCAACGACCGATCAGGATGCCGTCATCGACCGGATCCTGGCTCTATGGAGCGGCGACCTCGAGACGCTTCCGTCCGAGCCGCGGCTGGCTGAGCTGACCGGTGCCAGCCGCGCGTCGGTGCGCGAGGCGCTCGTGCGGCTCGAGGAGCGCGGATACGTGCACCGCACGCAGGGCACCCGCACCACGCCGAATCGCCGACTCCCCCACGTGGGGCGTCGGATCGACGAGCAGTTCGACCATTCGCTCTCGATCCGCGCGGCCGGGTACGAGCCGCGGCTCGAGGTCGCGGCATCCGACGTCCGGGTTCTTCTGCCCGGCGACCCGCACCGCTACGACGACCTGCCCGACGGCACGCGCGTCTTCCGAACCGTGAAGGTCTGGAGCGTCGACGGGACGCCCTACGCCCTCGCGGAAGACCTCGTGCCCCTCGTTCGCGAGGTCGGCCTCGACCCGCATCGACCCGTGTTCGAGCTGGCCGAGGAAGCCAATGGCATCCATGTCGCGTGGGAGACACTCTGGGTCGACGCGGTCGCGCTCGATGCCGCGCGCGCGGAGCTGCTGTCGACGGAGCCCGGCGTGCCCGTGGTCGAGATGACGTACTGCGGCTACGGCACGGGCGACACGGTCGGGTACTGGTCGCGCGAGGTGCAGGTCGCGGCGCCGGCGGGACTGCGCAACGCGTTGATCCGGCGCGTGCGCCACGAGCGGGGCGTTTCGGGGTCGTAACGAGGTCGTAAACGTGTCAGACAAGAGGGGATCGAACTTGTCTGACAGGTATAGCTTCATGGCATGACCGAGACCCTCACCCCGCACGCCCTCGCCGCAGAGACCGTCACCGCCGAGAACTTCGCCCCGTTCGGCGTCGTCCTCACGCCGATGGCCGACGGCACGCCCTTCACGTCCGAGGAGGCCGTCCTCGACGTCTCGGGTGGCATCCCGCGCTTCTACTTGATGTCACTCGACGACAAGAAGCCCGAGTTCGTGCGCGTCACGCGTCACCTCGAGACGACCCAGACGCTCATGGCGGTCGGCGACGTCGAGTGGACGATCGCCGTCGCACCCAAGGGCATCGATGAGCCGACGCTCGACGACCTGCGCGCGTTCCGCATCCCGCCGCGCACCGCGATCACGATGCTCAAGGGCACGTGGCACGCGGGCCCGTTCTTCGACGAGCCGAGCGTGGACTTCGTCAACCTCGAACTCGACGACACCAACGTCACCGACCACCACAACTTCCGACTCGACGACGCGTACGGCGTGCGAGTCGTCGTCGAGTGAACGCGCTCGAACCGCGCCCCGACGCAGCCGCCCGTCTGGCCGCCCTCGAGCGCGAAGCGGCGCACCAGGAGCGACTGAGCGCCGGCGACGAGCGGGCGTGGGTCGGCGAAAGCGACGGCGAGCACCCGGTCGTCATCGTCGGTGCAGGCCAAGCCGGGCTCGTGCTCGCGCGCGGACTCCGTCGACGCGGGATCGACGACGTTGTCGTGATCGACGCCGCCCCGGTCGACGCCACCGGGCCGTGGACGACCTACGCGCGCATGCACACGCTGCGCACCCCCAAAGACATCGCCTGGCCCACCTGGGGCGTTCCCGCGGTGAGTCCTCGAGCCTGGTTCGAGGCCGTCTACGGCGAGGACACATGGGAGGCCATCACGTTCTTCCCCACCGTCGCGTGGCAGGGGTTCTTGCAGTGGTACCGGGTCGTCTCGGGCATCGAGGTGGTCGGGTCCACCCGCGTCGGCACGATCCGCCCGACCGAGCCCGACGGTCCGCTGCGGATGCACCTCGACGGACCCGACGGCTCGTGGGTACTGCTGGCCCGCCACGTGGTTCTCGCCACGGGTATCGAGGGGGCGGGCGGACGTCATATCCCGGCGCTCCTCGGTGGCATCCCGACCGAGCGCGTGCACCACACGCACGACGACATCGACTTCGCGGGTCTCGCCGGCTTGCGCATCGGCATCCTGGGCGCGGGAACGGGCGCGTTCGACAACGCCGCGACCGCCCTCGAGCACGGCGCGGTGTCCGTCGACGTGCACATGCGGCGCCCCGCCATGCCGCAGGTCAGCCCGTACCGCTGGATGGAGTTCGCCGGCCTCATCGAGAACTACGGCTCCTTCACCGACGAGCAGAAATGGGCGTTCAACGTCCACCTCTCGGCCGTCGACCAGCCCGCGACGCAGAACGCGATCTGGCGCGCACACGCCTTCGACGGCTTCCGATTCCTCACCGCTTCGCCGTGGCAGAGCGTCGAGTGGGACGGCAGCGACATCGTCGTGACAACGCCGCATGGCATCCATCGCTATGACGTCGTCTTCGCCGCGACGGGGATCGTGGCCGACCTTGCTCGACGCCCGGAGCTCTCGACGGTGGCCGCGGATGCCACCCTCTGGAGCGACCGCCTCAGCCCCGAGGCCGCGGCGCAGAACCCGGGACTCGCCGCGTTCCCCTACCTCGACGACGACTTCGGCCTCGTGGACCGCCGCGGAGGGGAAGCGCTGTCGCGCATCCACCTGTTCAACCACGGCGCGCGGATCAGCCAGGGGATGCTGAGCCATCAGATCCCGGGACTCGTGGGCGGGGCGACGAAGCTCGCCGCCGCGCTCTCGCGGCGTCTGTTCGCCCAGCGTTCCGACCGGTTGCTGGCCGAGTATCTCGCCTACGACGTGCCCGTGGGCGTGCAGATCGGCCGCCGCGCGCAACCCGCCTCCACGGGCGAGACGCCGGCGGTAGCGTTCTCGGGATGACGACCGCGACCCCCCTCACCGTGTCCGTGCCCACCGCCCAGCTCCGCGATGACCTCGGCGAGCTCCCCGACGGCGTCGAGGTGGTGATCTGGGACATGAAGGATGCCGCCCCGCGTGAGCGTTTCGACATGGTGGTGCCGCCGTACATGTCGATGGACGGGGTCATCGAGGCCCTCTCGAGCGTCGAGGTCGGGCTCGTCCAGAGCCAGTCGATCGGCTACGACAACGTCGAAGGACGCCTGCCAGAGGGGATCGTGTTCGCGAACGCGTCGTCGGTGCACGAGACCGCGACGGCAGAGCTCGCCGTGGCGCTCGCCCTGGCCGCGCAGCGTCGCCTGCCCGAGTTCGTGCGCGCGCAGGACCGCGGCGAATGGATCGGCGGAGGTGCACCCGGCCTCGCCGACCGCCGTGTGACGCTCCTCGGATTCGGGGGCGTCGGTCGGGCGATCGCCGCACGCCTGAAGCCGTTCGAGGTCGAGCTGCGCGCGGTCGCCTCGCACGGACGCCTGCAGGACGACGTCGAGGTCTCCCCGATCGGTGAGCTGGCCGAGGTGCTCGCCGGCACCGACATCCTCATCGCGTCGCTCCCCGGCGGCGACGCGACCCGGCACATCATCGACGACGCGGCGCTGTCGGCGCTCCCCGACGGAGCGCTCGTCGTCAACGTCGGACGCGGTCCGCTCGTCGACACCGACGCCCTCGTCGACCACGTGCGACGCGGCCGCATCCGCGCCGCGCTCGACGTGACCGACCCCGAACCGTTGCCGGCGGGGCACCCGCTGTGGAGCCTCGAGGGCGCCCTCGTCGTCCCGCACGTGGGAGGAGCGACGGATGCCATGCGCCCCCGCATCGCTCGCCTCGTGCGTCGGCAGATCGACCGCCTCCGCGCCGGCGAGGAGCCGCTGAACGTGGTCCTCGGCGGCTGACGCCCCGCCCCGCCGCCGCGGGGCGCGCCGCCCCCGCACTTCCAGCGTTGAGTGTCCAAGACACGCCGTAATGGCCCCGGCAGTTGCGGCGTGTCTTGGACACTCAACGGGGGGGCGGGTGCGGCGGCGCGGGACGACGTCAGGCGCGGAAGCCCGCGGGATTCGACAGCAGGTCGGCGAAGGCCAGCTCGGCCGGGCCGACGAGCATCAGGCGAGAGCGGAGGTGGGCGCGCTCGAGGCGGATCGTCCGCCCCTCCGCGCCCAGGGGGTGCACGCGCACCGCTTCGGCCAGGCGCTCGCGGCTCACCGACAGCAGCGCGCCGAGGTAGCCCGAGAGCACCACGGTCTCGGGGCTGAAGGCGTTGACGAAGTTGGTCAGTGCGACCGAGAGCACCTCGACCTGGCGGGTGACCTCGGCCATCACGCGGGGATCGCGAGCGACCCCGAGCTCGACGTCGAGCTCGTCTTCGTCGAGCTTGCGGCGTCCGAGGAGCGGCTCGAGGAGGTCGAGGCTCACCTCGGCTTCGAGGCATCCCTTCCTCCCGCAGACGCAGCGCCGACCCCGAGGGTCGACGACCGTGTGGCCGAGCTCGCCCGCGTAGCCCGAGGTTCCGCGCAGCAGGGTGCCGTCGATGATGAGCCCGCCGCCGATGCTGTGCATCGCGCCGCCGAGGTAGAGGAGGTTGCCGACCCCCACCCCGACACCGAAGCGCGACTCGGCGAGGGCGCCGATGCTCGCGTCGTTGCCGGCCGTGACCGGCATGCCGAGCTGGTCGCTGAGGCGCGCGGCGACCGGTTCGCGCTTCCACCCGAGCGTCGGAGAGACGAGGACCGAGCCGTTCGCGTTGACCAGGCCCGGCACCGCGAGACCGGCTCCCACCACGCGGTAGTGCCGATCGATGTCGGCGCGCATCGCCTCGACCGACGATTCGACGATCTGCACGAACCGGCGCGGCGAGGGCGCATTCGCGGTGTCGTGACGCAGTCGCGCGTGCACCACGCCGCCGAGTCCGACGAGCGCCACGGTCACCGCGTGCGGCTCGGCGCGGACGCTCAGGGCCGCGACGTGGTCTTCGGGTTCGATGTCGAGCGTGGGGCGCCCGACCTTGCCGGTGCGCTCCCCGCCGGGGGCCTCGCGGACGAGCCCCAGCTCGGTGAGCTCCATGACCAGGCCGGTCACGGTCGAGCGGTTCAAGCCGGTGGTGGCGCCGAGCTGCGCGCGTGAGAGCGCTCCCCGCGAGTGAAGGAGCGACAGCACGGACGCGAGGTTCTGCTGGCGGATCAGGTCGTTGGTCGTACGACCGGCCGGGGGTGCGAGCGGCGTCGCGGGCTCGAACACGGCAGGGGTCATGAGGGGCGCACCTCCCCCATCATCCCATCGGAGCCGGGCGGATGGGGAGCGGGCCCCGGGGCCACGCTCCCCATCCGATCACGCACCGCCGTTGCGGCGCTTGTTGAAGATGTCGAACGCGACGGCCAGCAGCAGCACGATGCCCTTGATCGCCATCTGCCAGGCGGCATCCACACTGAGGATCGACAGGCCCATGTTCAGCACGCCCATGACGAGACCACCGACGACGGCGCCGATCACGGTGCCGATGCCGCCCTGGACGGCCGCTCCACCGATGAACACGGCGGCGATGGCATCCAGTTCGTAGTTCTGACCGGCGGATGCCACGGCGCCACCGGCGCGAGCGGTGCTGACCACGGCGGCCAGGCCCGCGAGCACGCCCATGTTCACGAAGATGAAGAAGTTGACCCACTTCGTCTTCACACCGCTCATCACGGCGGCGAACAGGTTGCCGCCCATCGCGTAGACGTGACGACCGAAGGTCGTGCGGTTGAGCACGAACGTGTAGGCGAGCACGAGCACGGCCAGGATGATCAGCACGATCGGGGTGCCGTTGTAGGCGGCGAGGGTGAAGGCGACCGCCATGATCGCGACGGCGGCGATGGCGTTCTTCGCCCAGAACGACCACGCGACCTCGCGGGGCAGTTCGAGGCGACGCAGCGTCGCCCGCGTCCGCAGCTGCTGGGCGATGAGCGCGACCACGGCGACGAAGCCGAGGACCACCGTCAGGGAGTCCCACACGCCGACGTAACCGAGGATGGGCGGCAGCCAGCCGGCGCCGATGGCCGTGAAGCCGTCGGGCAGACCCGCGATGGTTCCGCCCGTCAGGAGCACGAGGGTCAGACCGCGGAACAGCAGCATGCCGGCGAGCGTGACGATGAACGCGGGTATGCCGACGAAGGCGACCCAGAAGCCCTGCCAGGCACCGACGACGGCGCCCACGGCGAGCGAGAGGATCACGGCCAGCCACCACGGCAGGCCCCACTGGTTCATCGCGATCGCCGCGATCGCGCCGACCATGGCGACCACCGAGCCGACCGACAGGTCGATGTGCCCGGCGATGATGACCATGACCATGCCGATCGCGAGGATCAGCACGTAGGCGTTCTGCTGGATGAGGTTGTTGACGTTGCCCGGCATGAGCAGTCGCCCGCCGGTGAGCACCTGGAACAGCACGATGATGATGACCAGGGCGGCGAGGATGCCGAACTGCCGGAAGTTGATGCGCGACAGGATGCCGCGGCGGCGAGGCCCGGGCTGGGTCGGCGCTTCGACCGTCTGGGTGGATGCGGTGGCCATTGCTGTCAGTTCCTTCCGGCGGTCATGTGCCGCATGAGCGTCTCCTGGGTGGCATCCGCGCGGCTGACCTCGCCCGTGATGCGCCCCTCGGAGATGGTGTAGATGCGGTCGGAGAGGCCGATGACCTCGGGCAGCTCCGACGAGATGACGATGACGGCCTTACCCTGGGCCGCGAGTTCGTTGATGATTCCGTAGATCTCGTACTTCGCGCCGACGTCGATGCCGCGGGTGGGCTCGTCGAGGATGAGCACGTCGGGTCCGGTGAACATCCACTTCGACAGCACGACCTTCTGCTGGTTGCCGCCGGACAGGCGTCCGGTGATCGCGGCGACGCTCGGGGCCTTGATGTTCATCTTGTAGCGGTACGAGTCGGCGACCTTGTACTCGCGGTAGCGGTCGACGACGCCCAGACGCGCGAGGCGGGCGAGGGCGGATGCCGAGACGTTGACCTGGATGTCGCCGATGAGGTTGAGGCCGTACTTCTTGCGGTCCTCGGTCGCGTAGGCGATGCCGTGCTTGATCGCGGCGTCCACCGTACGTACATCGATCGGCTGGCCGTTCTTGTAGACCTCGCCCGAGATGCCCGTGCCGTACATGCGACCGAAGATGCTCATCGCGAGCTCGGTGCGCCCCGCGCCCATGAGCCCCGCGAAGCCGACGATCTCGCCCGCGCGCACCATGAACGAGGCGTTGTCGATCACGACGCGCTCGGTGTCGACGGGGTGGTGCACCGTCCAGTTCTCGACGCGGAACAGCTCCTCGCCGATGTCGGGCTCGCGCGGCGGGAAGAGGCTGTTGAGGTCGCGGCCGACCATCGCGCGGATGATCCGGCCCTCGTCGGTGTCGGGATCGTCGCGGCGCATGGTCTCGATCGTCCGGCCGTCGCGGATGATCGTGATGCGGTCGGCGATGCGGAGCACCTCCTTCAGCTTGTGGCTGATGATGATGCAGGTGATGCCCTGATCGCGGAGCTGATCGATGAGGTCGAGCAGGTGCGCCGAGTCGTCGTCGTTCAGCGCAGCGGTGGGCTCGTCGAGGATGAGGAGCTTGACCTCCTTGGCCAGCGCCTTCGCGATCTCGACGAGCTGCTGCTTGCCGACGCCGATCTCGTAGATCTTCGTCGCGGGGTTCTCGCGCAGTCCCACGCGCTTGAGCAGCTGGGCGGCCGCGGTGTTCGTCGCGTTCCAGTCGATGACGCCGCGCTTGGCCTTCTCGTTGCCGAGGAAGATGTTCTCGGCGATCGACAGGTACGGGCTGAGCGCCAGCTCCTGGTGGATGATGACGATGCCGGCGGCTTCGCTGTCGTTGATCGAGCGGAACGCCATCTCCTCGCCCTCGAGGGTGATGCTGCCCTCGAAACTGCCGGCCGGGTAGACGCCGCTCAGCACCTTCATGAGCGTGGACTTGCCGGCGCCGTTCTCACCGCAGATCGCGTGCACCTCGCCCCGGTGGACGTCGATCGACACGTCGGCGAGCGCCGGGATGCCGTTGAACGACTTCGAGATCCCCGACATGCGCAGGATCGGTTCGGTCATGGTTGTCCCTCCGTCAGGGATCGAGCGACGGGGCGGGCCGAAGCCCGCCCCGTCGCGAAGGGTGAATCAGAGTCCGACGTCGGACGCCTTCAGGAAGCCCGAGTCGATGAGCTTCGACTGGACGTCGTCCTTCACGACGACCTCGGGGGTCAGCAGGTAGGAGGGCACGACCTTCTTGCCGTTGTCGTAGGTCTTCTCGTCGTTGACCTCGACGGTCTTGCCGTCCTTGATCTCCTGGATCATCGTGAACACGCGGTCACCGAGGGCGCGAGTGTCCTTCCAGACGGTCATCGCCTGAGCGCCGTCGAGGATCGCCTTGACGTTGGCCTTGTCGGCATCCTGGCCCGTGATGATCGGGTAGTCGGCGCCCGGGGTGTATCCGGCCGACTTCAGCGACGCCTCGATACCGATGGCGAGGCTGTCGTTGGGCGAGAGCACCACGTTGACCTTCTTGCCGTCGCCGTAGAACGACGAGAGGCGGTTGTCCATCTCGGCCTGCGCCTTGTCGGACGCCCAGCCCTGGATGCCGATCGACGCCCACGCGTCGTCGTCGGCCGGCGACTTACCGCTGGGAACGACCAGCTGGCCCTTGTCGACGTACGGCTTCAGGACATCCCAGGCACCGGCGAAGAAGAACTTCGCGTTGTTGTCGTCGGGGCTGCCGGCGAAGGGCTCGAGGTTGAACGGGCCCTTGCCGTCCTTCAGGCCGAGCTGGGTCTCGATGTACTGACCCTGCAGGGTACCGACCTTGTAGTTGTCGAAGGTGGCGTAGTAGTCGACGTTCTCACTGCCGTTGATGAGGCGGTCGTAGGCGATGACCGTGGCGTTCTGCGCCTTGGCCTCCTGCAGCACCGGGCCCAGGGTCGATCCGTCGATCGCGGCGATCACGAGGATCTTCGCGCCACCCGAGATCTGGTTCTGGATCTGGCTGATCTGCTGGTCGGTCTTGTTGTCGGCGTACTGCAGGTCGACGGTGCAGCCGGCGTCCTGCAGCTTCTTCTGCAGCTGCTCACCGTCGTTGATCCAACGCTCGAGGCTGCGGGTCGGCATCGCGATACCGACGTTGCACTCGGTGCCACCGCTGGCGGCGTCGCCGCCACCGGAGGTCGCGCGCTCCGAGCTGCACGCTCCGAGACCGACGGCGAGAGCGGCGATGGCCGCACCGGTCAGGATTTTCTTCAGCATGTGATCTGCGTTCCTCTCTGAACTGCAGGGACCCCCATGGTCGTACCCGTGCCCTCCCCGGCACAGATCGGGTACGCCTTCGTCCCGGCTCTCTGGTCGCCGTCGCAATTATGACGGCTCCGAAAAATTATCCAGCCGAGGGGGTTTTGTCTATAGCCACGTCAAAATTCATCCCGGCCGTGATCAGACCGTGATCAACGCTCGTCGCGGTCCCTCCCGGACCACAGATCACCGCACTCCACGAGCTCGGCGTTCTGCGCGATCAGGTACGGCCGGGCCCCGATGTCGCCGCGCACCGCGGCGCTCACCGCGTCCCAGTGCGCGCGTCCGATCAGCACGGGGTGTCCGGGTGACCCGTCGTAGACCGCCTGCGCGAGCGCGTCGGGCTGTGCCCGACGGACGAGGCGCGCGATCGCCGCGGGGGTGGCATCCGGGGTGTCGACCGGCATGACGATCGCGGCCGGAGAGGTCCCGGATGCCGCGTGCGCGAGGCTCGCGCGAAGGGGCGCCGAGACGCCCGACGCCCAGTCGGGAACGGGCACGACCGTGGCGTCGGAAGGGACGAGCGGAGCGGCTTCTTCGAGCGACGCCCCGAGCGCAACGAGGATCTCGCCGCACCCGCCCGCGCGCAGCGCGCGGACCGCGAGGGCGATCCAGGGGGTGCCCGCCGGGGTGCGGGCGAGTGCCTTGGGGCCGCCGAAACGGCGCCCGGCACCGGCCGCGAGGACGACTCCGCAGGGCGGTTCGAGGGCGGCGGCGGGCATGGTCACGACAGCGTAGCGTGCGCGAAACACGCCCCGACTACCGTCGCGTCCATGCTCGATCTGGCCGCCGACCTGCTGCCGTTGCTCGACGCGGACGTGCCCGTCGCCGCGGTCACGGTCACCGCGGTCGTGCGCAGCGCGCCGCGCGGAGTGGGCGCCACGCTCGCCGTCACGCGTGACGCGCGGGTGATCGGGTCGATCTCGGGCGGCTGCGTCGAGAACGACGCCGTGATGCTCGGCCTCGACGCGCTGCGCACGGGAGAAGTGCGACGCGCACGCTTCGGTTTCTCGGACGACGGCGTCGTCACGCCCATCGCCGCGGGACTCGCGTGCGGCGGGGCGGTCGACGTCGTGGCCTACCCGGTCGAGGGTGCCGCGGTGCGGGCGGCCTTGGGGGACGCCCGCGCCGGCCGGGAGGCGACGCTTCGCCTCGACCTCGACGGCGAGCCGCTCGACCTGCACCGACCCGCCCTCCCGCGGCTGATCGTGCTGGGTGCGGGCGAGCACGCCGCCGCCCTCTGCCGCCTCGGTGCCGCCGCGGGCTTCGCCGTCACCGTCTGCGACGACTGGGCCCTCCTCGTCACGCGCGAACGGTTCCCGGATGCCGCCGAGCTCGTCGTCGCGGCCCCCCACGACTACCTCGAGACCCTCGACTCCCCCGATGCGCGCACCGCCGTGTGCGTGCTCACGCACGACGAGCGGCTCGACGTGCCCGCGCTGCGCGCCGCCCTGCGGATGCCGGTGGGCTTCGTCGGCGCGATGGGCGCGCGGGCCACGGTCGCGCGTCGCGCGATGCTCCTCCGCTCCGCCGGGGTCACGGATGCCGAGCTCTCACGCCTGCACTCCCCGCTCGGCCTCGACCTCGGCGGCGCCACTCCGGGAGAGACGGCGCTGTCGGTGATCGCCGAGATCGTGGCATCCCGGAACTCCGCCAGCGCGCGGCCCCTCCGCGAGGGGCAGGGGTCCGTGCGACGGCGAGACGCGGCGGCGGAGTCCTGCGCGGTGAGGAGCGCGTGAACGCTCTGGTCGTGCGCGGCGCGGTCGCGGTTGTCGACGGCGTCGGCGGAGTGCACACGGGAGATGTCGTCAGCGTCGACGGAGTGATCGTCGACGGCCCCGCCCCGGCGGGCGCTACGGTCGTGGATGCCACCGGGTGCGTGGTCACGGCGGGTCTCGTGAACGCTCACCACCACCTGCTGCAGACGGCGTTCCGGACGCTTCCCGGCACCCGCGGCATCCCGATGCGCGAGTGGCTGCCGGCGATGGCGGCGGCCTACACCGCCGCGGGAGTCGACCCCGAACTGACCGGACTCGCGGCACGCGCCGGTCTCGCCGAAGCGCTGCTGAGCGGCGTCACGACCGTCGCCGACCACCACCTCACCTGGCCGAGCGGCGCCGACACCGTCGGCATGGCGCGGGCCGCGGCGGAAGCCGCCGCCGGGCTCGGGGCACGCCTCGTGTTCGTGCGGGGAGCCGCGCGCGACGATCCCCAAGAGGCCGCGGCCTCGGCCGACACGATCGTGCGCGCGCTGGTCCCGGGTGCCCCGGGCGGGGTTTCCGCCGACGGGATGCTGCAGGTCGCCGTGGGACCCGCCGGGGTGCACAGCGACCCGCGAGAGACGTTCGAGCTGCTCGGCGAGGCCGCCCGCGAGCACGGGCTGCGCCGACGCACGCAGGCCAACGAGGTCGTCGACGTCGAGATCGCGCTGGATCGCTACGGCGCGCGTCCGCTCGACCTCCTCGAGGAGTGGGGCTGGCTCGCCCCCGACGTCACCCTCGCCCACCTGTGCGACGTCACCGATGACGAGATCGCCCGGGTCTCGGCATCCGGGGCCTCCGCCACCCACGCACCCGGCTGCGATGTGCCGATGGGCTGGGGCATCGCCCCCGTGCGTCGGCTGCTCGACGCCGGCATCGCCGTGGGTCTCGGGACCAGCGGCGGCGGCAGCAACGACGCGGGACACCTGCTCGCGGACGCACGCCTGGCGATGCAGGTGTCGGCTCTCGTGGGGCCGCAGCTGCCGGCATCCGACGTCCTCTCGCTCGCGACGAGCGGCTCGGCGGACGGGCTGGGGCGGCCCGAGCTGGGCCGCCTGACGCCCGGGGCCGCCGCCGACCTCTGCCTCTGGGACGTCTCGGGAGTCGCGGATGCCGGCGTCGCCGACCCCGTGGCCGGGCTCCTGTGGGCATCGCCGGGACGGCGGCCGCGCACGGTCGTCGTCGGCGGACGCCTCGTCGTCGACGAGTGGCGCCTGCTGACCGCCGACGAGGACGAGGTCGTCGCGCGACTGTTCGAGAGGGTGGGACGATGACGACCATGGCTCCTGCGACATCGGTCGACGATTCCCCCACGGGTGACGAGATGCTCGGGGCCCGGGTACGGGGGCTGCGCAAGGCGCGCGGGCTCACCCTCACGCAGCTGGCCGAGGCCGCCGCGCTGTCGCACCCCTTCCTCAGCCAGCTCGAGCGGGGGCTGGCGCGTCCGAGCATGGCGAGCCTCGAACGCCTCGCGCGCGCACTGGGAACGAGCCGCGTCGAACTGATCGCCGCGTCCGAGCCGCGCCGCACCGACGCCGACGCGGAGCCGTCGTTCGTGCTCGCCGACGAGGGAGCGATCGGGCCGTACGCCGAGGGCACGGCGCGACTGCTCGCGGACGGACCGCGCCGGTTCGAGCCGCTGGAGTTCTCGGGCTCGAACGCCGCGCCGGGTGACCACTACATCCACGAGGAGGACGAGTTCCTCACCGTGCTCGAGGGCACGATCGTGATCTCGTTCGGGCCGTTCGGCGAACGCCGACTGACGGTGGGGGACTCGGTCTACTGCCGTTCGGGCACACCGCACCGCTGGCACTCCCCCGACGGCTCTCCGTACCGGCTGCTGATCGTCAAGGAACTCGTGCACGGATCGGTGGATGACGGGAGCCAGGGAGACACATGAGCGGTGGAGTGACCTTCGAGGCCGTCGTCCGAGAGCGACGGGAGGCCGCCGACGGCGTGATCGTCCTCGATCTCGAGCGCGCGACCGGAACGCTTCCGCACTGGTCGCCGGGCGCGCACATCGACGTCGTGCTGCCCGGCGGCATCGAGCGCCAGTACTCGCTGTGCGGGTCGCCGAGCGAGCGCGGCACATGGCGCATCGGCGTGCTGCGCGAGCGGGAGGGCTCGGTGTGGCTGCACGAGAATGCTCAGGTCGGCGCCGCCCTGCGGGTGCGCGGACCCGCCAACCACTTCCTCTTCGCCCCGACCGCCGGCCGCTCGTACGTGTTCGTCGCGGGCGGGATCGGCATCACGCCGATCGTGCCGATGATCGAGGCTGCCGAGGCCGCGGGCGCGAGCTGGACGCTCCTCTACGCGGGCCGATCGCGGCGCACGATGGCCTTCGTCGACGAGCTGGTCGAGCGCTACGGCGAGCGCGTCGAGGTGTACGCGGCCGACGAGGGGCGCCGCCTCGACCTCACCGAGCGCTTCGGGACGCCGACGGCGCGGACCGTCGTGTACTCGTGCGGACCGGCGCGCTTGTTGGAGGCCCTGGAGGACGCGATGGCCGGCTGGCCGCGCGGCAGCCTGCACCTCGAGCGTTTCGAGGCGAAGGTGCTCGGCCCGCCGGTGTGGAGTGAGCCGTTCGAGGTCGACCTCATGATGTCGGGGATCACGGTGACGGTCCCGCCGGAGCGCTCGATCCTCGACGTCGTCGAGGAGGCCGGAGCCGTCGTGCCGTCGAGCTGCCGCGTCGGCACCTGCGGGACGTGCGAGGTCGCGGTGGTCGACGGCGAGGTCGAGCACCGCGACTCCGTCCTGTCGCCGGAGGAACAGGATGCCAACCGCTCGATCATGGTGTGCGTGTCGCGGGCGGCGTGCGAGCGGATCACGCTCGAGCTCTGACGCGGGCGGGTCGCCCTCACGGCAACTTCGCGCTCCTGCGGACCGGAGGGGCAGAGGGTGCTGAACGGCTGAATGGTAGACTGGACGAACGTCGAGAGGGGGCGTGCATGGTACGCGTACTCACGTCCGCGAAGCAGGGAACGATCAGCGCGGCAGACCGCGTGTCCTTTGCAGACGCAGCCCTCGCCGCGGCGGGTCACGAAGTCGTCGATCCCGCCCTTCGGTCTCTCGTTGCTCAGGCGGCCCGCCATGAGATCAGCGGCGATCAGGCCATTGCGGCGATACGCCGCCATGTTCAAGGATGACGCCCCGCGGCACCCCGTTTCGTACCTGGAATGACTACTTCATTCCAGGTACTTCCGTTTTGAGGAACAAGCTCGGGGAGTCGGATCAGAGCAAACTCACCGCGATGGAAGAGGCGATCACCGCCGTTCGCCTGGGCGAGCTACGCGAGAACCCGATTGCGGGCCGCTTCGACTACGAGCACATGAAGGCAATCCATAAGCACGTCTTCCAAGACGTCTACGAGTGGGCCGGACAGGAACGTGTCGGGCCCGACACGCACATGGAGAAGGACGGGCACCGCTACTACGCCGCTGGCCCCGCTCTGACAGAGGCGGCGGAGCAGCAGTATGCCGGGCTCGCCGCGAAGGACTACCTCCGGGGACTCGACCACGAGGCGTTCGTCCGGGAGCTCGCCGAGGTGTGGGGCGAGCTCAACGTCGTGCATAGCTTTCGCGAGGGCAACACCCGCACGCAGTTCGTGTTCTTCTCGCAGCTTGCCGAGAATGCCGGCTACCGGATCGATACCGCAGCGTTCGCACCCGCATCACCGCTTCGCAAGGAGTTCGTCGAGGCACGATACGAATCGCAGCGAACCGGGAGCAACGCACGACTGGCCGCGGTCCTCGGGAAAGTGATCATCGCGATCCCGAGCTGAACTGCCCGCCCGCGGGACAAGCCCCGAAAGGTTTGTCACGAGGGTCACGCCGAGGAAATACAGCGGAAACGCGTGGTTCCTAGCATCGGAACATCGCCGGATGTTGGTCACACCAACACTGGCCGGCCGCCTCAGGCGACCCGCCCCGATGCCGTGGCTCCCGTCTCGACGACCGTCTACCCGACTCCTCGGAGGCCCCCGTGTCTGCCGCTCCACCCGTCTCGATCGCCGCGCTCCGCGGTGCGCGCCTGCCCTCCGGCGCGCTCGTCGACATCGCGCTCGACGGTGACGAGGTGCTCGCGGTCGTCCCGGCGGGGAGCCCGCTCCCCGAGACCGACGGCGAGACCCTCGACCTCAGCGGCTACCTCGTCACCGCCGCCGGCGCCGAGCCGCACGCGCACCTCGACAAGGCGCTGTCGTGGGATGCCATCCAGCCCCCCTTCGGCGACCTCGAACGCGCGATCGAGAGCTGGCACGCCTTCGCCGTCACGCTCGACGAGGACGAGACCCTCGGGCGGGCGCGTGCCACGGCGCTGCGGATGCTGGCATCCGGCATCACCTCCGTGCGCACCCACGTCGACCTCCTCCGCGGCGACGACCCCCTCACGGGCGTGCGCGCGATGGTCCGTCTGCGCGACGAACTCGCGGGCCTCATGGACATCGAGCTCGTCGCCCTCGGCGGACCCACGATCACCGACGACGTCTTCGAGGCCGCGCTCGACGCGGGCGTCGACCTCGTGGGCGGCGCACCCCACCTCGCCGACGACCCGATCGCCGACCTCGAGCGCCTCATCGCGCTCGCCCGTCGCCGCGACGTCGGTCTCGACCTGCACACGGACGAGAGCCTCGCCGGTGCCGACACCCTCGCGACGTACGCCCGCGCGGTGACCGGCTGGCATCGCCCCCGCAGTGCCGGCCACTGCGTGCGCCTGAGCATGATGCCCGCGACCGATCTCGCGGAGCTCGCCGAAGAGATCCGCGTCGCCGACATCGGCGTGATCGCCCTGCCCATCACCAACCTGTACCTGCAGGGATGGGATGCCGATCACGCGGTGCCCCGCGGCATCGCGCCGATCGGCCGCCTCAAAGCCGCCGGCGTCCGCGTCGCCGCGGGAGCCGACAACGTGCGCGACCCCTTCAACCCCGTCGGACGCTGCGACCACCTCGAGACGGCATCCCTGCTCGTGTCGGCGGGTCATCTCGCTCCGGCCGAGGCGATGGATGCCGTGACCGTCGGCGCGCGCGACGTGATGGGCCTGCCCGCGGCGGGACCCGTGCCGGGAGCCCGTGCCGACCTCGTCGCCGTCCGCGCCGACTCGATCGGCGAGGCCGTGGCGTTCGCCTCGGCCGACCGCGTCGTCGTCCACCGCGGCCGGCTCGTCAGCCGCACCACCGTCTCGACCCGAACCGCCACTCCCCTGCCCACCGAACCCTCCCGCGCCGCCGCACCCGCGACGACTCCCTGAACCCGACCGGAAAGTGAGCGCCCCCGTGACCTTGGCCTCTCCCGCTCCCGCAGACATCGCGGATCCGACCGCGCCCCTGCTGGACTTCCGCAACGTCGCCATGACGTTCCCCAACGGCACCACCGCCCTCTCCGGCGTCGACCTCACGGTCGGTCGCGGCGAGTTCGTCAGCGTCGTCGGCCCCTCGGGCTGCGGCAAGTCGACGCTCCTGCGCATCGCCTCCGGTCTCGAGACCGCGAGCGAGGGCACGGCGACCGTCAACACCGACCGCATCGGCTACGTCTTCCAGGACGCGACGCTCCTGCCCTGGCGCGACGTGCAGTCGAACGTCGAGCTGCTGGCCGAGCTGAACTGGCAGCCCAAGCGCGTCCGCACGCCGAAAGCCCAGTGGGCGATCGACCTCGTCGGACTCAAGGGCTTCGAGAAGCACCTGCCCAAGCAGATGTCAGGCGGCATGAAGATGCGCGCCTCGCTCGCCCGCTCGCTCACCCTCGACCCCGAGCTCTTCCTCTTCGACGAGCCGTTCGGCGCGCTCGACGAGATCACCCGCGAACGCCTGAACGACGAGCTGCTGAAGATCTTCGTCGAGCAGAAGTTCGGCGGCCTCTTCATCACCCACTCGGTCTCCGAGGCCATCTACCTCTCCACCAAAGTCGTCGTGATGTCGGGTCGCCCCGGCCACCTCGTCGACACCTTCGAGATCCCCTTCGACATGCCCCGCGACCCCGAGATCCGCTACACGGCCGAGTACGCGAAGCTCGTCGGCGAGGTCTCCCACGCCCTTCGGGAAGGACACTCATGAGCACCACCTCTGCAGAGCCGGTCGCCGCCCTGTCGCCCGAGCCCACGGCATCCACTCCTCCGCCCACTCCGCCGAAGAAGAGCACGCCCGCGCGTCGTCGCGGCTTCGGCGCCCGCGCCGCGTCGATCCTGCCGCCGCTCGGCGTGCTGGTCGTCCTGCTCGGCGCCTGGTACGGCGTCTCGATCGCCCTCGCGGCGTCGGGCAAGGGCTTCCTCATGCCCATGCCCCACGAGATGTTCACGCAGGGCTTCTTCGACCCGCAGGTCGGCGCCGACATCTGGATCTCGCTGTTCCGCACCACCGGCGTCGCCCTCACGGGTCTCGCGATCGCCATGATCATCGGCATCGGCTGGGCCATCGCGATGTCGCTGGCGCGCTGGGTCGAGCGGTCCACCTACGCGTACGCCGTGATGCTCCAGTGCATCCCGATCCTCGCGCTGGTGCCGCTCGTGGGCTTCTGGTTCGGCTACGAGTTCCTCGCCCGCGTGATCGTCTGCGTGCTCATCGCGCTGTTCCCGATGGTGTCGAACACGCTGTTCGGTCTGCAGTCGGTCGACAAGTCGCAGCGCGAGCTCTTCCGCCTGCAGAAGGCGGACAAGTGGACGGTGCTCACCAAGCTCACGCTCCCCGCCGCCCTCCCCTCTATCTTCGTGGGCATGCGCACCTCGGCCGGCCTCTCGGTCATCGGCGCGATCGTCGGCGACTACTTCTTCCGCCGCGGTGAGCCGGGCATCGGCTCGCTCATCTCGAACTACCAGTCGCGCCTGCAGAGCGCCGAACTGTTCGCCGCGATCCTCGCGGCGTGCCTCCTCGGCGTGGCGATCTTCGCGTTCTTCGGCTGGTTGTCGAAGGTCGCCGTCGGCCGCTGGTACGACAGCACGCGCTGACCCAGACCCCGGATGCCACGGCCTCCCGCCGCGTCACAGGCGGGGAGGCGGCATCCGGCGTACCCGAAACACACTCCGCACCTGCTTCACCTTCCGCACCCGAGTTCCATCCGTCACAGAAAGCGACCCAGCATGCAGCGCTCCACCCTTCTTCGCGCCACCGCCGCCACCGGTGCCTTCGCGATCGCCCTCACGCTCACCTCGTGCGCCGGGAGCGCCGCGGAGCAGGCGGCGCCGGCGACCGACATGCCCATCGGCTCGGTCGACCTCTCGGCCGACTGCCCCTCGACGATCGTGGTCCAGACCGACTGGAACCCCGAGGCCGAGCACGGTCACCTCTACGAGATGATCAAGGACGACTACACGATCGACGCGAACACCAAGTCGGTCACGGGCCCCCTCATGTCCGACGGCGAGTACACCGGCGTCAACCTCGAGATCCGCGCCGGTGGCCCCGCCATCGGCTTCCAAACCGTGTCGGCGCAGATGTACCAGGACGACAAGATCACCCTCGGTTACGTCAGCACGGACGAGGCCATCCAGCTCTCGGCGACCACCCCCACCAAGGCCGTCATGGCGCCGCTGGACATCAGCCCGACCATGGTCATGTGGGACCCCGCGACCTACCCCGACGTCAAGACCATCCAGGACGTCGCTCCGGCGCTCGAGAAGAACGGCGGCGTCTGGCGCTACTTCGACGGCTCGGCCTACATCGAGTACCTCAAGAGCGCGGGCCTGGCCAACGCCTCGATCCTCGACGGCTCGTACGACGGCACCCCGTCGAACTTCGTCGCCGCCGGCGGCAAGGACATGCAGCAGGGCTTCGCCTCGGCTGAGCCGTACGTCTACCAGAACGAGGTCTCGGCCTGGGGCAAGCCGGTGAAGTTCGCCCTGATCCACGACGCCGGATGGCAGACCTACCAGTCGTCGATGTCGGTCAAGAAGGACGACTTCGACAAGCTGTCGCCGTGCCTGTCGAAGCTCGTCCCCGTTCTCCAGAAGGCGGGCGTCGCGTACTACAAGGACCCGAAGGCCGCGAACGACCTCATCCTCAAGCTCGTCGACGAGTACGCCACCGGTTGGACCTACACGCAGGGCGTGGCCGACTACTCGGTGAAGACGCAGGTCGACCTCGGCCTGGTCGGCAACGGCCCCGACTCGACCTACGGCAACTTCGACGACACCCGCTTCGCGGACTTCTACACGAAGGCCGCGAAGGTCTACACCGACCTCGGCACCCCGCCGGCCGCCGGTGAGACCGCGAAGGACCTCTACACGAACGAGTTCATCGACACCTCGATCTCGTTCTGACCCGGGTGGTCGGGTCGGCTCGCGCCGACCCTTCACCCGATCCCCGCCAGGCTCGCACGCGCGCCTCGGCCCGGCCCGCTTCGTGCGGGCCGGGCCGCTCGGTCTGGCCGTGATCTCGCCGAGACCGCATCCGCCTGACAACTCCTTTGCAGACTGCAACGCGGATGTCAGCCCCATGCAGTCTCGGCGATCCACGCCCCACCCCGGCCCCGCCCCGACCGTCGGCCCCGACACCCGGCATCCACCCCACCCGCGTCACCCGGAGAAACACCCATGAGCGACACCGCCACCCGCGTCCTCTCCCTCGAGGACGAGCTCCTCGACCTGCTCGGCCCCGCCGCCGTCAGCACCGAACCGCGCGTCCGCGAGCGCGCCAGCGTCGACGGATCGCCGATGTCGCCGATCATCGCCGCGCAGCTCCCGCTCGGGTTGGCCGACCTGGTCGTCTTCGCCGCCGACGCCGAACAGATCGCCACGGCCGTAGCCGCGGCATCCCGTCACGGGGTCCCGATCACCGTGCGGGGCAAGGGCACGGGCAACTACGGTCAGGCCATTCCGATGCAGGGCGGCCTCGTGATCGACACCACCCGCGCCAAGGCCATCGTCGAGGTCGGCGACGGCTTCATCACCGCCGAGGCGGGCACCCCCATGGTGCTGCTCGAGCAGGCCGCGTGGGCCAGCGGGCAGGCGCTCTGGATGTACCCCTCGACCGCGCAGTCCACCATCGGCGGCTTCCTCTCGGGAGGCTCCGGCGGCACCGGCTCGATCGCCTATGGTTCCAACGACCGCGGCTTCGTCGCCGCCCTCGACGTCGTGCACGCCGACGGCAGCGCCGAGATCCACCACGTCGAGGGCGACGAGGCCCAGAAGTACGTGCACAACTACGGCACCGCGGGCGTGATCGTCCGCGCGACCGTCCACCTCGAGCCGCTGCGCGAGTGGCGCGGGCTCTGGGCGAGCTTCCCCGACTTCGCCGGCACGCTCTCGGTGGTGCAGACCATCGGGAACCTCGACCCCTCGCCACGCCTCGTGTCGGGCGACGGGCCCGAGATCTCGGCATCCCTCCCCAGCGACGAGGCCATCCCCGAGGGGCGCTCGAGCCTTCGGGTGATCCTGGATGCCGCCCAGATCGACACCGTGACCGCGATCATCGAGGGCGCGGGCGGGCGCGTCGAGGCGGTGCGCGAGGGGCCGCAGGCGAGCATCCGCCTGTCGATGCTCAGCTACAACCACCCGATCGAGTGGTACCAGAAGAGCCAGCCGCACGAGGTCTTCCACCTCGAGGTCGCGGGAGCTCCCCTCGCCGAGGACATCGAAGCCGTCGAGGGCGTGTTCGCCGGCGGCAAGCTGCACATCGAGTCGACCAAGGCGTTCCCGATCGGCATGCTGGCCGCCCCCTACGTCAGCGAAGAGGACGTGTACCGCGGCATCGCCGAGCTCAATGCGATCGGCGTCGGCGTGCACAACCCGCACCAGTGGAACGTCGACTTCAACGTCGAGCAGACCGTCGAGACGGCCCGGGTCACCGACCCGAACGGGCTGCTGAACCCCGGCAAGCTCAACCCCGACTACACCGGTGCGCGCAAGGGAGCGATCATCTCATGACCCGTCTGCTCGCCGAGCTCAGCGGCCCCGCCGCCGCCGAAGCCCTCACCGAGAGGTCGATCGTCGTGCTCCCCACGGGCGCGATCGAGCACCATGGTCCGCACCTCCCCCTGGCGACGGATGCGATCGTGGCCGAGGCCTCGGCGACGGCCGCCGTCGCGCGCGCCGCGGCCCAGGGCCTCGACGTCTGGCAGCTGCCGACCCTGTCGATCACGAAGTCGGACGAGCACTCCTGGGCTCCCGGGACGCTGTGGCTCACGCCCGAGACGATGATGCAGACGATCGTCGACATCGGCCGGTCGCTTCTGACCACGCGCGCCCGCACCCTCGTGTTCCTCAACGGGCACGGCGGCAACGTCGCGCTACTCAACGTCGCGAACCGCGAGCTGCGCCGCCGCTTCGGCCTGCGCACGTTCTTCATGCCCGCCGCGCGCGTGCCCTCGTTCGACGGCACCGACGGCGGCCCCGACGAGCACGGCACCGGCATCCACGCCGGCCACGGCGAGACGAGCATGATCATGCACCTGCGGCCCGAGCTCGTCGACGCGTCGAAATTCGAAGCGACGGTGCCGGCGCACATCGGCGACTTCCGGCACATCGGCTTCAACGGCAAGCCGGTGACCTTCGGCTGGCTGTCGAACGACTTCGGTCCCACGGGGGTGCTCGGCGACCCCACGGGGGCGAACGCCGCCCACGGGGCGCAGCTGTTCGAGGACAGCGTGTCGTTCGTCGTCGAAGCCCTCGAGGAGATCAGCCGATTCGACTACACGGCGTGAGCGCCGTGACGCCGGACGCGACGGGCTCGGCGGCGCGCGCGTGAGCGCCGCCGCCGAGACGCGCCAGGGGGTTCGCGCCTACGGGCAGGTGCTGCGCCTGCCCGGGGCGCGAAGCTTCGTCGCGGCGGGCATCCTCGCCCGTTTCCCCCGCGCGACGCTGTCGCTCGGCATCATCCTTCTGGTGTCGGCGGTCACCGGCAGCTTCGCCTCCGCGGGACTCGTCGTCGCGCCCCTCGTCGGCGGCATGGCGATCGCGGCACCGCTCTGGTCGTCGCGCATGGACCGGCACGGCCAGGCGCGAGTGATCCTGGTGTCTCTCGGATGCCTCGTGCTCGCGGCATCCGGATTCCTCGCCCTCGTGCTCACGGGGGCGCCGTTCTGGACATGGTTCGTCGCCGCGTTCGTGACCGGGGCGTCGACTCCCGACCTGACCTCGGCCGTGCGGGCGCGGTGGACGGTCCTGGCGCCGGAGTCGCAGCGGACCGCCGCGCTGGCGCTCGAGACGATCGCCGATCAGATGGTGTTCATCTCGGGTCCACCCGCGATCACGGCGGTCGCCGCAGCGATCGATCCCGCCGTGGCGATGCTCGGCTCGCTCGGACTCGGCGTTCTCGGCGGCGTCTGGCTCGCGTCGCAGCGGGGGACGCAGCCCCTCGCGACCCCGCGCGGGCCGCGGCGCGGTCTCGTCCTTCCCCCGGCCGGCGTGATCCCCGTGGCGATCGCGTGCATCGCCCTCGGCGGAGTGTTCGGCGCCTTCGACGTCAGCCTCGTCGGGTGGGCCGAGCTGAGCGAACGGCCGTGGCTCGCGGGTCCGGCGTTCAGCGCCTTGGCGGTGGCCATCGCCATCGGCTCGGTCATCACGGGAGCGCGCGCATGGAAGCTGTCGCCCGCCGCGCGATACATCGGCTTCGCGGCGCTGGCCGCCGTCGTCGCCGCCGGCCTCCCTCTGGCGCAGGGCTCGGCGCCCGTGCTGTTCGGCGTGATCCTGCTGCTCGGCCTGGCGGTGTCGCCGGTGATGGTGTCCGGCATCCTGGTCGCGTCCGCTCGGGCGCCCGAGGGGCGCGTGACCGAGACGCTGGCCTACCCGACCGCCGCGATGTCGCTCGGCGTGCCGATCGGCGGCGTGATCGCGGGAGCGGCCCTGGATGCCACGGGCCCCGCGACCGCTCTGATCACCATCACGGTGTCGCTGGCTCTGGCGGCGGCGATCGCCGCTGCGGGCGAGGCGCTGCTGCGGGTGAGGGGGCGGTAGGGGCGGGGGCGGAGGCTTCGACGAGCTCAGCCACCGCCACCTCGCCACGAACGTCCCTGAGCCTGCCGAAGGGACCGGAACCTGCTCTCGCCGCCCGGAGGCCGCGACCGTCTCACGCACCGGCGACGCCCCCCCCCCCCCCCCCCGGAGCCGAGCGTCAGCCGGCCGAGGAGTCGAGGCGATGGACGCGGCCGGTCGCCGGGTCGACCCAGTTGCCAGAGCCGGTGAGCCGATGCCACCTCTTGTGGAACGCGAGGTCCGTGTCGGCGGCATCGGGGACGCCCGCGCCGCACAGGTCGCAGATGCGGAGGACGACGGTCTCCCCCTGCGCCGTCGTCAGCGACACCGACCCGTCCGGGAATGTGAGACCCATCGCGCTCCCCCTTCGTTCGTGAGAACGCCCACCTTACGAGACGAGAGCGGCTCAGCGCGGGGCGACCTCGCGGAGCGCGCGACGGACCACGCTCTGCGGGGCTTCCGTTCCTCCATGAAGGGCCCACCAGGCGAGGGATGCGTTGACCGCGGCCATCAGCGCGTGCACGCGCACCGTCGTCAAGAGGTCGTCCGGTGCGCAGCCCGCCCGTTCCGCGGCGAAGCGTGCCGCGGCATCCGTCATCATCCCGATCGTCGGGGCCCCGACCTGCTCGAGCGACGGGTTCGCGCGAATCACGCGCAGCCGGTGGCGCGTGACCTCGATAGACTCGGCGGGGATGGTGGCGCCGGCCTCGAACGCACGGCGGATCGCCTCCCAGAGCGGCTCTTCGTCGCCGCTCGCCGAGAGGGAGGTGCGGAAGCGATCGAATGACTCCTCGAGCCCGTCCCAGACGAGCGCGGCCTTGTTCGGGAAGAGCCGGAACAACGACCGCCGACTCACCCCCGCCGCCGTTGCGACCTCGTCCATCGACACGGCATCGAATCCGCGCTCGTCGAAGAGGCGGAGCGCGATGAGGGAGACGCGGGCGGGATCGATTGTGCGCGGCCGCCCCCCGGGACGCTCGTTCGGACTTTCCATAGACACCTTTCGGCACTGAGTGCTAAAACCGTGAGTGGCGCACCTGCGCCCTCACGAAGGAGAAAACCATGACCGCGTCGACCGTCGCACGATTCGCAGGCAAGACCATCATCGTCACCGGTGCCGGGTCCGGTATCGGACGCGCCACGGCGACCCGGATCGCGCACGAAGGCGGGCGCGTCATCGCGACCGACGTCGTCGCCGAGCGACTCGAGGCCCTCCGCGACGAGCTGAGCGGACTGGCCGTCGAGACGGTCGTCGGAGACGTCTCCGCTCCCGAGACCATCGCGGCGCTCCTCGAGACAGCAGGGGGCCGGGTCGACGGACTCGCGAACGTCGCCGGAATCATGGATGCCTTCCTTCCGCCGAGCGAGGTCGACGACGCGACGTGGGACCGGGTCCTGAGCGTCAACCTCACTGGCCCGATGCGCCTGACGCGCGCGGTGCTGCCGCTCATGATCGGGGCGGGCGCCGGCGCGATCGTCAACGTCGCCTCGGAGGCCGCGCTGCGCGGCTCGACGGCCGGCGCGGCGTACACGTCGTCGAAGCACGCGATCGCGGGGTTCACGAAGAGCGTCGCGTTCTTCCACGGTCCGCAGGGCGTCCGCGCGAACGCGGTCGCGCCGGGGGCCGTCGCCACCAACATCGAGGCGCCCATGAAGAGCGAGTACGCCGCCGGCCGCATCGGCCCGCTCCTCCAGGTGGTCGTGCCGCCCGTCGCGCAGCCGGAGCAACTCGCCGCCGCCATCACCTGGCTGCTCAGCGATGACTCCGCCAACGTCAACGGCGTGCTGTTGCCGAGCGACGGGGGATGGTCGGCGATCTGACGGACTCCGCCGCCGCGCGGGTCCGACGGACGTACGCCGCGTAGCGTGGTCTTTGTGGACCCCGAGACCGAGGAGCAGCGATCGCGCTTGGCTCACTGGAGCTGGCAGGACCGATCCCTGCAATCCACCACGCCCCCACGGCTCGAAGACGGACGGCGTCTCATCCGCGTCTTCCCGGAGTGGATCAGCGGCCTTCCCCTCTGGGAGAACTTCACGGAGAACTACCCGTTCGAGCGCGATGCCCTGCCCCTCTCGTCCGAGCTGCAGGACGCTTTCGAGGCATGGAACGAGCACTGGCAGAACCGGGACATCGACGAGGAGCTCCCCGACCTGGACCGATGGCTCGCCGAGGGGAGAGAGCTCGTCGCCCGACTCCGTGACGAACTCGGGGACACCGCCGACGTGCGGGCCGAGTTCTGCGCCTGACGCGGCGCCCTCATCGCCGCGTGTCCACAACACCCGGACGCCCCGCGAGGACCGTCCGGGTTTCGTGGACACTCAACCCTGCAGACGCGGACGCTAGAGGATGACGCCGAACTCCTCCGCGAGCGCGGGGAGCTCCTCGTGCAGCACCCGCGATGCCTCCTCGGCCAGCGGGTTCGTCGACACACCGCGGTCGTTCACGAGCTTGCCGCCGACGTACACCTGCTTCAGGTTGCGGAGCCCGCACGCGAGCACGTAGCTGCGCACCGGATTCCACAGCGGACCGACGTCCGGGAGCCGCGGGTCGACGACCACGAAGTCGGCGAACTTGCCCACCTCCAGGCTGCCGACGCGGTCGTCGACGCCCATGATCTCCGCTCCCCCGAGGGTGTGCAGGCGCAACACCCGCTCGGGCATCATCGACAGCGGGTCGTGGGTACGGGCGCGCTGCATGAACATGCCCATGCGCATGTTCTGCCACGGGTCGGCGACGTCGGTGCAGGCCTGGTCGTCGAGGCCCATGCCGACCTTCATGCCCTGGTCGAGCATCTCTGGCACGTGCGCGACACCCGACGCGAGACGCCCATTGGATGCCGGCTGCCACGACATGCTCGCGCCACCGGCGGCGGCATCCGCGATGATCTCCGGCGTCGTCTGGATGAAGTGGCCGAACATCATCCCGGGGCGCAGCGCGCCGGCGTTCTTGTACAGCTGGAACTTCGTCTGCTGGTGCTCGATCGCCTCGTACGTCTCGAGGAAGTGCGCCTGATTGGTGACGCCGAAACGGTCCATGACCGCGACCTCGATCTCGGCGGCGTCGGGCCTGGTCGACCACTGCACCTGCCCCATGATCGAGGCGCCGAGCGCGATGTCCGGATCCATCGCGAGGACGTGATCAAGGGATGCCTCGAACCGGGCGAAGATCTCCTCGTCGGTGCCGACGGTCGCATCGAGCGCGATCGAGTCGACGAAGCGGAGCCCCGCGTCGAGGCATCCATCCGCCTGCCGGGTGTGCCAGGCGTGATCGCGCAGGATGCCGCCGCCGTCGGCGCGCTTGCCGTCGACCATCGGCTCCCAGGGCAGGAGCGGATCGGTGAAGTTGTAGGCCGTGGTCACGCCGTTGGCGAGGAAGTCGAGCGAACCGTGCAGCGTCGCCCAGTAGATCTGGTCGGGCGAGGCGTTGTTGAGCACGCTGAACATCGAGGTGCACCAGCCGTACAGCGTCTGGTCGACGCCGAGGCCGCGCGAGCCGCTCGTGAACAGGTGGCTGTGGCTCGACACGAAGCCCGGCGCGACGAACTTGCCGTCGACGTCGAGGATGTCGTCGGCGGTCAGCCCCGGGTCGGGGTCGCCGGCGCCGATCGCGGCAATGCGTCCGTCTTCGACGAGCATGTACCCGCGCTCGATGTATCCGGGGTCGTCGGTGCCCGCGGGGACCGTGATGAGACGTGCGTTCGTGACCAGGAGCGACATGTTGATGACGGTAACAATCGCGTGTTTCCGCGGTGTTCCGGGCGTGCGGCGGATGTTTTGCAGGGCCTCGTCCCACTTATGGCGGTGCGTGTCCCAGAGGGAGCCGGTCGCGGATCCCCGCACCCGCCACAAGTGGGACGAGGGTCGCGTGGCCCAGCGCGGCTCAACACCCTCGTCCCACTTATGGCGGTGCGTGTCCCAGAAGAAGCGGGTTACGGACCTCCGCACCCACCACGAGTGGGACACGCATCCCGCTGGGCACCGCCGAAGCAGGGCCTCGTCCCACTTATGACAGTGCGTGTCCCAGAAGTGGTCGGGCAGCAGCCCGGCAACCCGCCACAAGTGGGACGAGGGTCGAGCAGCTCAGGCGAAGGCGCGACGCACCGCGGGTGCGATCGCCGCGAGCACCTCGTCGCGCGCGGGCGTCGACGGGAACACCAGGAACAGGTGCGGCACACCCTCGCGGCGCACGAACTCGACGGGGACTCCGGATGCCGCCAACCGCCCGGCGTACTCCTCCGCCTCGTCGGAGAGCGGGTCGACGCTCGCCGCGACGATCACGGCCGGAGCCGATCCGGCCAGATCGGGCGCGCGCACCGGGGCCGCCTCGACAGGGACCGCACCATCGGACGCGGCTCCCGCCGGAGCGGCGACCTGCGCGACCGGCCCGGGCGCGGAACCCTCGGGTGCGGACGCCGCAACGCCCCCGGGCGCCACCGCCGGACCGACGCTCCCCGCGCCCGCGGCCTCCTGCAGGTACAGCCCCCAGTACCACTGCATTCCCTTCGCGGTCAGCGGCAGGTTCTCGGTGTGCGCGCGGTAGCTCGGCCGGTCGGGGTCGGGGGCGTCGAGCACGGGGCACAGCAGCACCTGGACCCGGATGCCGGGAGCCCGACCCTCACGCGAGCGCAGGGCGAGCGCGGCGGCGAGGTTGCCCCCGGCACTGTGCCCGGCGACCCCGAGCAACGCGGGGTCGATCAGCCCACCGGCCCCGGAGGCGGCGAAACGCAGCGCCCGCTCGCAGTCGCCGAGTCCGGCCGGGAAGGGGTGCTCGGGCGCCAGCCGGTAGTCGACGCTCAGCACCTGAGCATCGGTGGCGGCGGCGAGCGCGCGGCACAGGGCGTCGTTGTTGTCGAGGTCGCCCGCGACCCAGCCGCCGCCATGGGCGAAGACGAGCGTGCCGCGGTGCCCCGCGCGGGGCCGGTACAGGCGCAGCGCGAGGCCGTCGGCATCCAGATCCTGCGACTCGACGACCTCGTCGTCGGGCAGGCGCACCCACGACGGGTTCGCGCGCAGCTCGGCGATCCGCGCGGCGTCGTCGCCGTCGGCATCCGTGGCGCCGGAAGGGATCGTTCCCGCGCGAGCGGCAAGTCGTTCGAGGTGCGCGCGCACGTCGGGGTCGGTGATGGCGGGGTGGACGCTCACGGTTCTCCTGCGGCTCGGGCGTCGCCGTGACGGGCGACGGGGACAGGGCGAGCGTAGAGGGCCGCGTGATCGCCGAGACGACGTGAGGGCGAAGCGTTACGACCAGGAAACACCGCCGTCGCGCGCGCCCCCGACGATGGCGGCATGTCCTCACCCGAGCAACGCGCGGCCGCGATTCTTGCGAGCCAACGCTTCGTCGTCATCGGCACGACCGACGCGGACGGCCCGTGGACGGCGGCAGCGCAGTACCGCCTCCTTCCGCGCGGACTGTACGTCGAGTCGGACCGCGGGTCTCGCCACGCCCGGGCGATCGCGGTGTCGGGCATGGCATCCGGTGTCGTCTACGACTCGTCGGCGGCTGTCGCCGACGCCGACGGGGTGCAGCTGGCGTTCTCGGCCCGGCAGGTGGATGCCACGGAGCCGGCCGTGCGAGCGGTCCTGGCCGCGCGGCTTCCCCGTGACGCTGGGCCGGCCGCCGAGCTCGACGCCGAGGTGGCGGCGGTGCTCGCGGTGCGAACCAAGCACCTGTACGTTCTCGAGGTCGAGCGGGCGTACGTCTTCGATCGCGACGCCTGGCGTTCGCGCGGAACGGACGCGCGGATCGAGGTCGACGTGGACGCGGTCTGGCAGGTCCTCGCCGGGTGAGGCGGCAGGGGGCGCTTCGCGCGACCGCACGGTGAGGGTACGGCCGGTGCCCGCGCGGTGGCGCCTGAAACGACGTTCCGCGCCCGATCAGCCGAAGGATTGCGCGAACATCGCCTGCGCGATGAGCGGCAGACCGAACGAGGCCCCCGCGCAGACGAGGGCCGCACCGGCGACGATTCGGGGCACCAGACGACGCGAGCGGACGGCGAAGAACGCCGCCAGGATCGCCAAGGTCGTGAGACCGACCGGGATGAGGAACCAGGCGATGACGCCCCCCGGCACCCAGGCGAGAAGGAGCAGAACACCGACCAGCGCCGACCACGCGAAGGCCAACACAGCGATGACGAGCACAGAAAGAGCGATGCTCCCCGCGGCCGCACCGGCACCTCGCCGCGCCGCGGCGTCGGGGCGGACCGTCTGAATCATGGCCTCACCCTAGCCACCTCGCGGCTTTACGCCGCCGAAACAGCACCGTCGCGACTCCGTACGACGCGGGGCGTACCGTGACGCCGCAGGGCGACCCGACGCCCGGAGAGAGGAGCACCGTGTCCCACCGCGTCATCGTCACCGGAGGCTCAGGCGGCATCGGCGCCGCCATCGTCGAACGCTTCCTCACCGATGGCGCGAGTGTCGTGGTGCTGGATCGTCGCGCGCCGGCCGAGGAGTCGGCATCCGACTTCGTCGCCGTCGACCTGCTCGATCCGATCGACACGCGGCGCGCGGTCGGGGAGGCGATCGAGGTGCTCGGTGGCGTCGACGTGCTCGTGAACTGCGCGGGCATCTTCCAGCATGCCTCGCTGCTCGACATCACGGTCGACGACTGGGATCGCGTGCTCGACATCAACGCCCGCGCCACCCTCGTGACGATGCAGGCCGTCGCCCCCGCGATGCTCGACGCCCGCCGCGGCGCGATCGTCAACATCGCGAGTATGGCCGCGAAGCAGGGCGGCGGAGGCGAGGGCCACTACGCCGCCTCGAAGGCCGCGGTCGTCGCGCTGACGCGCGCGGGCGCGCAGGAATGGGGATGCCACGGCGTCACCGTCAACGCGGTGTGCCCGGGCTACGTGCTCACCGAGATGGGCGCCGACACCCGCTCGGAGGCCGACATCGCCGCGTGGAGCGCGAAGTCTCCGCTGGGCCGGCTCGGGATCCCGGAGGACGTGGCCGGGGTCACGCACTTCCTCGCCTCACCGGCCGGGAGCTACCTCACCGGCCAGGCGATCAACGTCACCGGCGGGATGGTCATGCACTGATGCGCTGGTCTCGGCGCGAACGTGGGCGAAACTCCTGAGATTCGGGCACCGGCGACCCTCACGGACCGCGGGAAGGCGACATCGCTCGGTTTCTCAGGAGTTTCGCCCGGGCCGGAGCGCCGACCGCCCCGTGTGACCGCGCGTGACGCGGGCCGACCGGCGCGGCAGGGCGGTGGTTACGGTGGGGCTTTGGCATCCGTCCGCCGTTTCGACCTGGAGAGCACATGTCCGAGTACTTCGACCGCACCGCCGACAAGACCTACACGAAGGTCTACAAGGCCGAGACGCCCGACATCCTCGCGGCGTTCGCCGCGTTCGATCAGGCCGTCTTCGCCCCCGAGGGGCGCGCGATCCCGCTCAAGTACCGCGAGCTCATCGCCCTGGCCGTGGGCATCACCACGCAGTGCGTGTACTGCATCGACGGACACTCGCAGAACGCCGTGAAGGCGGGCGCGACCGAGGCCGAGCTGGCCGAGGCCGCCTGGGTCGCCACCGCCATCCGCGCGGGCGGCGGGTACGCGCACGGCCGTCTCGCGTTCAAGCTCGGCGAGGACGCCCGTCCGCACGAGCACTGACCCATGTCACCCCTCGAGGCGGAGGCGCTGGAGTTCGTCCGCGCCCTGATCCGCATCGACAGCGTCAACACCGGCGAGGCCTCGACGATCGGCGACGGCGAGACGCGCGCCGCCCTCTTCGTCCAGGCGCGGCTAGAAGAGGTGGGCTACGAGACGACCCTCGTCGAACCCGTCCCGGGCCGGGCGAGCGTGATCGCGCGCCTGGCCGGGTCGGATCCGGATGCCGGTGCCCTCGTCGCCCACGCTCACCTCGACGTGGTGCCGGTCGAGGTCGAGAACTGGACGCATCCGCCGTTCGGCGCCGAGATCCACGACGGCATCCTCTACGGTCGCGGGGCCGTGGACATGAAGGACTTCGCGGGCATGCTGCTGGCGGTCGCCCGGTCGTTCCGCCGCGACGGGATCGTGCCCCGGCGCGACCTCATCTTCGCTTTCTTCGCCGACGAGGAGGCCGGGGGCGTGTGGGGCGCGCGGTGGCTCGTCCGTAACCGACCCGAGCTGTTCGCGGGAGCGACCGAGGCGATCAGCGAGGTCGGCGGGTTCTCGATCCCGCTGCCCGGGGATCGTCGCGCGTACCTCGTGGCGACGGCGGAGAAGGGCGTCACCTCGGCGACCCTGACGGCGCGCGGGCACGCGGCGCACGGCTCCCACCCCACCGCCGACAACGCCGTGGTGCGCCTCGCGCGCGCGGTCGTCGCGATCGGCGAGCATCGGTTCCCCGTGGTCCGCACGGCGACCCTCGACCGCTTCCTCGACGTCTACGCGCGAGCGGGCGGCGATGTCGACGACCTCGGGTTCACGGCATCCCTCATCGACGCGGGAATGCACCACACCGTCTCCCCCACCGTGCTCGAGGCCGGGGGCAAGACGAACGTCATCCCCTCGACGGCATGCGCTCGCCTCGACATCCGCATGCTGCCGGGGCGCGACGACACGCTCCGCGCCGAGATCGAGGCCCTCGTCGGCCCCGACGTCGAGGTCACATGGGCCCGCGCGGTGCCCGCGATCGAAGCACCGGTCGACGCCCCGATCATCGGCGTGCTGCAGGATGCCATCACCGCCGAGGACCCGGACGGCACCGTCGTGCCGTACCTGCTTCCGGCCAGCACCGACAACAAGCACCTCGCCGAGCTGGGGATCCACGGGTACGGTTTCGTCCCGCTGCGCGTACCCGCCGACTTCGACGTGTTCGGGCAGTTCCACGCCGCCGACGAGGGGGTGCCGGTGGAGGCGCTGCTCTTCGGCGCGCGGGTGACGGCGCGGATCCTTCGCGAGGCCTGACCGGGACGCCCGTCCCGCCGGGGTGTCCCGGCCCGCCCGGGCGCCGGGCTGCGGACCGGGACGCCCGCCGTGCCGCGGGTCGGCCTCGGACCGGGACGCCCGCCGTGCCGGACTCCGGAAGAAACCCGCCCCCGCCCCACCGATCACCACGGATGCCGGTGAATCAGCGCATTCTTCCGGAGCCCGGCACGCCGGGCCGCGCGGCTAGTCCGTCGGCCCGCCGCGCGCCAGCGTATTACCGTCCGTGGCACCGGATTGCGGAACGTGGCGGAGCGTTTCGACCCGTGAATCCTTGTCTCGCGGCGCGCTCCCGCTCGGTCGTACCGTGACCCTCACCCATCGACGCCCCGCGTCGTTCCGGAGTCCGAGGAGCACGCCATGACCACCACCGCGCCGGCCCCCGCCGCCCGCCCCGTCGCCGCGCCGCAGGCGGCCGAGAAAGTCGACCTCGGCACCGTCGCCGTCGTGCCCACCCGCCACTGGTGGCGGTGGACCCTCAGCGCCCTGCTGCTCTTCGTCGTCGCGCAGTTCGTGTGGAGCCTCTTCACCAATGACCGGTACATGTGGGGCACGTTCGCGCAGTACTTCTTCGCCGAGCCGGTGCTGATCGGCATCGGATACACCCTCGGTCTCACCGCGATCTCGGCGGTCGTCGGGTTCGCGCTCGGCACGCTCCTGGCCCTCGGCCGTCTCTCGGCCTCTCCGCTGCTGAGCGGAGTGGCCTGGGGCTACATCTGGTTCTTCCGGTCGGTGCCGCTCGTCGTGCAGATCATCGTCTGGTACAACCTCGGCTATCTCTATCCCACGCTCGGTCTCGGCACCCCGTTCACCACGGATTTCTGGATCGTGGAGTTCCCCACCGTCCAGCTCGTCAGCGCCTTCGCCGCCGCGATCCTCGGCCTCGGCCTGCACCAGGCCGCGTACTCGGCCGAGATCATCCGCGGCGGGCTCGTCTCGGTCGACCCCGGCCAGCACGAGGCGGCGGCGGCCCTCGGCATCCCGGCATCCCGTCGCCTGTTCCGCATCATCCTGCCGCAGGCGATGCGCTCGATCGTCCCGAACGCCACGAATGAGGTGATCGGTCTGGTGAAGGGCGCGTCGGTGGTTTTCGTCATCGCGATCCCCGAGCTGTTCTACGCGGTGCAGGTGATCTACAACCGCAACAGCCGCGTGATCCCGCTGCTGCTGGTCGCGGTGGTCTGGTACACGATCATCACCACCGTCCTGAGCATCGCGCAGTACTACATCGAGCGGCACTACGCCCGCGGCTCCGCCCGTGCCCTGCCGCCGACGCCGTTGCAGCGCGCCCGCCGCTGGGTGAGCACGCAGTGGGCGCGCCTCGGCGATGCCCCGCCGGGAGCGACGGATGCCGAGCATCCGGCCTCCTCGAAGGGGGTGCGCGCGTGAGCGTCGTCACCGACGGCCGCGGGCTCGTCGAAATCCACAACGTGCACAAGAGCTTCCACGGCGTGGAGGTACTGAAGGGGATCGACCTGACCGTCCACCCCGGCGAGGTCGTCGCGTTGCTCGGGCCGAGCGGCTCGGGCAAGTCGACCCTCCTGCGCACGATCAACCACCTGGAGAGCGTGGATGCCGGGTCGGTCACGGTCGACGGCGAGTTCATCGGCTACGAGCTCCGGCACGGCAAGCTGCACGAGCTGCACGAGCGCGAGATTCTGCAGCGCCGGACGCGCGTCGGGATCGTGTTCCAGAACTTCCACCTCTTCCCTCATCTGACCGCGCTCGAGAACGTCACCGAGGCACCGGTCGCCCTGAAGCGCCTAAGCAAGGACAACGCTCGCGAGCTCGCGCTCGGTCTGCTCGACCGCGTGGGACTGAGTGACAAGGCGGATGCGTATCCGCGCCAGCTCTCGGGCGGTCAGCAGCAGCGCGTCGCGATCGCCCGGGCGCTGGCCCTCAAGCCTCAGGTGCTTCTGTTCGACGAGCCGACGAGCGCGCTCGATCCCGAACTGGTCGGGGAGGTTCTCGACGTCATCCGCGATCTCGCGAAGCTCGGCACGACCCTCGTGATCGTCACGCACGAGATCGGCTTCGCCCGCGAGGTCGCCGACCGCGTCGTGTTCCTCGACCAGGGCCGCGTCATCGAGCAGGGGACGCCGCAGGAGGTCCTCGAGCGGCCACGGCACGCGCGGACGCGGGAGTTCCTCGCGAAAGTGCTCGGCTGACCCGCCGCTCAAGGCGCGCCCATCCCCACCCTCACAAGGAGACACAGCATGGCCCTCAGCAAGAAACAAGGCATCGCGGTCGGCGTGATCGCGGCGGCCCTCGTCGCCGTCGTCGGCGTCGGCGTCACGATCGGTCTCAACCGTCCCGCCGACGCGGTCGCGGCGGCCGACCCCACGGCGACCACCGGGGCCAACCCCGACACCGGCGAGATCCCCCGCATCACCGGGGAAGCCGTGCCCGAGGCCGTCGCCGCCCTGAAGGCGAGCGGCTTCACGCCGATCGAGCCCGGCAAGCTCACGGTGGCGATCGGCGCGTTCGTCCCGCCGCTGAGCTACCAGCCCGAGGGAACCACCGCCGCGACCGACGTCGCCGGCACCGAGCCCAACTTCGGCGAGCTCATCGCCGAAGGACTCGGCCTCGAGTACAACCCCGTCGTGGTGGCGTGGGCCGACTGGCCGCTCGGCATCCAATCGGGCAAGTACGACCTCATCACCTCGAACGTCACGGTCACCGAGGAGCGCAAGGAGCTGTACGACTTCGCCAGCTATCGCCAGGATCTGCTGGGCTTCTACGTCCGGTCCGACAGCCCGATCTCGAAGATCGAAGAGGCCGACGACATCTCGGGCCTGAAGATCGTCGTGGGCTCCGGCACCAACCAGGAGAAGGTGCTGCTGAAGTGGAATGAGGAGCTGACCGCCGCGGGCAAGGCTCCCGCCGAGCTGAACTACTACGACGACAACGCCGCCGCCACCCTTGCGCTGCAGTCGGGCCGCGTCGACGCCACCTTCGGCCCGAATGCCACGGCAGCCTGGGCCGCACGCGAGACCGGTGAGACGAAACTCGTCGGCATCATCCCCGGCGGCTGGCCGCTCGCGGCCGACATCGCCGCGGCGACGAAGAAGGGCAACGGCCTCATCGAACCGGTCAGCATCGTGCTGAACGCGTACATCGCCGACGGCACCTACGCCAAGGTGCTCGACGCGTGGGGCCTCGAGTCCGAGGGCGTCGACAAGAGCGAGATCAACCCGCCGGGACTCCCGAAGTCCTGAACGCGACGCGTGGCCCGGTCGTCCGCGGCCGGGCCACACCGCGCGACGCCCGAGAAGAATGGATGCCATGACCTCCGCGACCCCATCGACACTGACCATCCGCCCGGTCGAGCCGCACGAGCACGCCGAAGCCGGCCGGGTCACCGTCGAGGCCTACCGCCACAGCTACGACGGGCTCACCGAGGGCTACCTCGCCTCGCTCGCCGATGTCGCCGGGCGGCTCGCGCAGGGTGAGGTGTGGGTCGCGTTGGATGCCGCGCGGCAGATCGTCGGCACCGTGTGGGTCCCGCGACCCGGCGAGCGCCTGTCGCCGTTGGCCCGGGAGGGCGAGCTCGACTTCCGCCAACTCGCGGTGGCTCCCGCAGCACGGGGGCGCGGGGTCGGCGAGGCCCTCACCCGTCACGTCATCGATCTCGCGCGCGCTCGGGGCGCTCGGCGCGTCGTGATGAACAGCGGACCCGAGATGATCGGTGCGCACGCCCTGTACCTCAAGCTCGGCTTCCGCCGTCTCACCGAGCGCGAACACCCGGTCGAGGTGGAACCCGGGCGATTCCTCGACCTCCGGGCTTTCGGGTTCGACCTCTGAGCGACGACCCGCTTCCCGAGACGGCGGACGCGCGTCGGTCGATACCGCTTCCCCTGCCGAGGTCCGCCCCCTGTAACCGCCGGAACTCTGGACGCCCGGCAGAGATCGCGCAACCCTCGACCAGCCCCACCGCGCCGACCATACGATCGCGCTCGTGATGCACACGGTGGACGGCCTCGCTTTCCGATCCTGGACGAGTCGGCGCCCGAACAGCGCGGTTTACGTCCTGGTCCACGGCATCGGGATGTCCCACCGATACCTGAGCCGCCTTCACGCGCAGTTGGCACGCGATGCCGAGGTGCACTCGATCGACCTTCCCGGTTTCGGCGGCCTTCGGAAGCCGAAGGCCTCCCCCGATATCGCCGCGATGTCCCGAGCGCTCGGCACGGTGCTCGATGATCTCGGTGCGCGCGCGGCCGTGCTCGTCGGGCATTCGATGGGAGCACAGTGGGTGGTGGAGACGGCCGTGCAGCGTCCGGATCTCGCGAGCGCGGTCGTGGTCATCGGACCCGTGACCGACGACGAACGGCGCAGTGCGGTGACACAGGCTCTCCTGCTCGCGCGCGACTCCGCACTCGAACCGCCCCGGGCCAACGCGATCGTGCTCACCGACTACCTTCGCTGCGGGCCGTTCTGGTACGCGCGGCAGGCGCGTCACATGGTGCGCTACCCGATCGAGGAGCGCGTGGCGCTCCTGGCGGTCCCCCTGCTCGTGCTGCGCGGGGCCGCCGACCCCATCGCGCGCGAGAGGTGGGTTCAGCGGCTCGCCGCGCGGGCACCCGTCGGATCGGTGTCGAGCATTCCCGGCCACCGGCATCTCGTGCAGTACACCGCCGCGGCGGCTGCGGCCGCACGGATCCGCGCGCACGCCCCCGGGGCGGCGGGCACGCTCTGACACCGGCGGCGTCGCAACGTCAGGGCGCGATCAGCGCTTTACCTCGATGTTGCGTCCGTCGCCCAGCAGGTGCGTGTCGACGGCTCAGCTGTCGTGAACGACCGCCGTCAGCTCCGCCAGCAGATCGCGCGCGAGGAACCCGATGCCGAGGCGCTCGGTCAACCGGTCCCCCGCCCGCGCGTGCGTCCAGCCGCCCCAGACCGCCGCACGCTCGGCCTCGAGGCCCAGCGCCGCGAACCCCGCGATCGCGCCCGAGAGCACGTCGCCGCTGCCCGCGGTCCCCAAGCCCGAGCCTCCGGGCTCCGCCCTCCACGCCCGCCCGTCCGCAGCGGCGACGGTTCCGAAGCAGTGCACCACCGCCGAGAAACGCTCGGCGATCTCGCGGACATCGGCCACGCGGTCGTCCCCCAGATCGCGCCCGAGCAGCAGCGCCGCTTCCTCTTCGTTCGCGTTGATGATGAGCTCGTCCGGCAGGATGCCGCGGTCCACATCGGGCAGGATGCCGAGCGCGAAGGCATCCAGCACCAGCCTGTCGACGTCCGCGTCGGCGACGGCGAGGAGCGCCGCGCGGGTGGCATCCGGATCATCGAAACCCGGCCCGAGGAGGACCGCGTCGGCGGACTCGACCGCGGATCGCAGGTGTTCGTCGAGAGGGTGCGACCCGGTCGGGAGCACGTAGACGCCGGCCTCCGGCATCGCCGGTCCGAGGGGAGGTGCGATATCGGTGTGAACGGCGAGACCGACGCGGCCCGCGCCCACGCGCAACGTCGCCTCCGCGGACAGCAGGACGCCGCCCGGCGAACGCGTGGACCCGCCCACCACGACCACCTGGCCGCGCGACTTCTTCGACCCACCGGGCTCGGGAAGCCCCCACTCGCGCAGCAGCGACAGCGTGACGTTCTCAGTGCTCGAGGCCATCGTCTTCTCCCGAGTGGACGGTGATGTCGGCGCCCTCGACGGCGAGGTGCTCGACCGACGAGAAGGTCGTGAGCTCCCACTTGTTCTCGCCCCGAACGAGCCCACCGCGGACGAGCCCACCGCGGACGAGCTCGGTCACCGAGGCGTTGCGCACGGTGTTCTCGGCGGCGAAGGAGAGCAGCTCGGTCTCGTCGAGGGGCAGCAGCACGGCCAGGATCAGCATCACGACCGCGTCGTGCGCGACGACCATCACGGTGTCGACGGGGCGATCGAGGTTCTCGCCGAGGAACGACCGCAGCCGCAGAGCGACATCCGCCCACGACTCGCCCCCGGGTGGCCGGTGGTAGTACTTGCCGAGGTGGCGCCGCCGCGCCGCCTCTTCGGGGTGGAACTCCCGCACCCCGCGCGACGTCAACAGATCCAGGATGCCGAGCTCGCGGTCGCGGAGCCGATCGTCGACGCGCGTGCGGGTCGAGAGAACCGCGTCGTCGATCGCGAGCGCAAGCGTCTGTCGCGCGCGCAGGTACGGCGAGACCCAGTACTCGTCGATGGGTCCGGCACCCTCCCACCACGTGCGCAACGCCCGCGCCTGCTCCTCCCCCGTGGGCGAGAGCGGGACGTCGGCGTCACGGACGTCGAGGTCGATCGTGGGCGAACCCTCGCGCTCCGCTTTCGAGGCGGCGACATTGCCCTCGCTCTCGCCGTGGCGGGCCAGCAGGAGTCGGGTGACGGTCATGGCGCGACCGTACGGCCGCCCCGCGACCGTGCGCGCGGGCGTTGACAGGGGTGGATGTCACCGGTCAGGGGCGCCGGATCTCCGCGGTCAGCGCCTTCGCGAAGCACCGTGACCCCGCGAACCGCACGTACGGCTCGAACACCGGGATCGCGCGGTAGCCGATGCGCTCGTACAGGGCGATGGCCTCGGGCTGCCGGTCGCCGGTCTGCAGGATGAGCCGCTCGGCACCGCGTGCCACCGCGAGGCGCTCGAGCGCGGCCATCAGCACGCGGCTCGCCCCGCGCCCGCGCGCACGGGGATCGACGAATACGCGCTTGACCTCGAGGTCGTCGCCGAGGGCGCGCAGAGCCGCGTGGCCCACCGGCTTGCCCGACGGATCGAGCACGAGGATCACGTCGACGATCGTGGCCGGATCGACCGCGAAGTCCTGCGCGAGCAGGGCGGCGGTCTCGTCGTCGAACGCCGCGAACACCTCGGCGTACCGCGGGCCGATCTCGCCGTCCATCGCCGCGCGCAGCACCGCCGCTCGTTCGTCGTCCCAGTCGACGCGCTCGATCGTCCATGCGATCGACTCCACGCCTGCGCCGGAAGACACCGACCCCGTCATGTCCCGCTCGCCACGATCCCGGCATCCGTCGTCTCGCACCAGGCGGGCCGCGCGCTGGCGGAGGTGTCGACTCGGATCATCGTTCTCCTCGGGTGACGGGCGGACCGGATGCCACCCCCTCCAGCATGCGCCGTCCTCACCGTCGCGGCGCCGCCGCCGACACACAGCGTTGCGAAGCGTCACGCCCCGTCACGAGAACCCGGCCGCGGTGGCCACCGGTTTGCGTGACGGCCAGGACCGGCGGAGAGTGTCTCGGTGACCACCGCTCCCGCCCTCGACATTCCGCACGCCGACGCCACCGTCCTCGACAACGCCGCGTGGCATTCGCTCGCGGGCCCGCACTCCTCGTTCGCGATCGGCGGCGACCTCGTGCGCCGGTATCCGGCCGATGTCGCGCCGTTCGTCGCGGTCCGTACGTGGGACGAGCCCGGCGTCTGGGATGCCCTGCGCGACCTCGTCGGCCCCGGCGCCGACGTGGGACTCTCCGGTTACGAGGGCGGCTTCCCCGACGGGTGGGAGTACCTCGGCGGCGGCGAGGGCGTGCAGCTCGTCGAGACCGACGCCCTCCGACCCCGCCCCGACGACGAGGCGATCGAACTGGGCGCGGAGGACGCCGCCGACATGATCGCGATCGTCGACCGCAATCAGCCCGGCCCCTTCCGGCCCCGCACGTACGAGCTCGGCCGGTACATCGGCATCCGTCGTGAGGGTCGACTCGTCGCGATGGCGGGCGAGCGCCTCCACCCGACCGGGTGGACCGAGATCAGCGCTGTCGCCGTGGATGCCGATCACCGGCGCCAGGGCCTCGCCTCGCGCCTGGTGCTCGACGTCGCCTTCCACATTCAGCAGCGCGGAGACCGGGCGTTGCTGCACGCGGCGGCGGCGAACGTGAACGCGATCGCGGCGTACGAGAAGCTCGGCTTCGCGCTGCGTCGCCGCAACAAATTCGCGTCGGTGCGCACGCCCGCCTGAGGCTCGACGGCGTCAGGCCCCGTGCTCGACGCTGACGCCCGCGCGCGGCACCGCCTCGTCGCGCGAGTCGTCGTGGAGCCTCCTCGCGATGCCCAACGTCCGTGCATCGTCGGAACGCCGTCCCTGCACGGTGATCCCGACCGGCGCTCCGATCCCCCGTGCGGGAACGGTGACCATCGGCGCGCCGAGGATCGTCCCGGGGCCGGTGTGTCGCGTGTACAGGCCGAAGACCGACGTCTCACGATCGCGATGTCTCACGGTCGCACCCCCACCTGACAAGGGTGCGGGCGCCGGCGTGGTGGGGAAGACGAGTGCGTCGACGCCGAGCCGTGCCAGCGCGTCGTCGGCGAGTATGCGCGCCTCGAGGACGAGCGACAGAGCATCCGCGTACTCGTCGGCCGAGACCGGGCGGTCCACCAACCCCTGGAGGAAGTCGGCGACATCGGCTGTCTCCACCCCCGCGCGGAGCACCTCGAAAGCCTCGTCGGGCGGGAGGTTCAGCGCGCGAGCAGCGGCGGCCGCGAGCTCGCGGGGAGCCTCCCACCCGACGACGAGCGACTCGGCCCTGCGCGCGCGGGCGAGCACGTCCGCGATGTCGACGTCCACGACGTCGATGCCCGCGCCCCGCGCGTCGTCAAGCGTGCGGAAGAACGCCTCCTCCGTCCGCGCGTCCAGGTCTTGGAGGAAAGTGGTCGGGATGCCGAGACGCGCCCGTTCCACGGGTGGTGCCGAACGGCTCCCGGTGACCCAGGAATCGGCGCGCGCCGCGTCTTCGACGGTCGTGGCGAACACTCCCGGCGTGTCCCGTGTCCACGACAGCCCCACGATCCCCGCGGTCGGCCAGCGCCCCGTGCTGGGACGGAAGCCGACGACCCCGCAGCTGCCGGCCGGGATCGACACGGAGCCCCCGGTATCGGTGCCCAGCGCCAGGGGGACGAGCCCCGCGGCGACCGCCGCTGCGCTGCCCCCCGAGGAGCCGCCGGCGGAGAGGCGCGGAGCCGACGGGACGCGTGCCGATCCGTACGCGGCGTTGTCGGAGGTGACCCCGAGAGCGAGCTCGTGCATGTTCGTCATGCCGACGACGACCGCCCCGCGCTGCCTGAACGCCGCCACCACCGGCGCGTCGGCTTCTTCCGCCGCCACATCGAGCACCCGGCATCCGGCCGACCGATGAAGACCACGCACGGCGATGTTCGCTTTCACGGCCACCGGGAACGCGTCGGGTCCGGCGGTGGAGCGCTGCGACGCGAGCGCGTCGTCGTCGGAGAGCTGCGTCCAGATGCCGAGATCGTCGGGCACCGCCGTGCGTGCGACGGTCATGCCGAGATCTCCTCGAGCGAACGGTTGCGCGTGCGCGGGGCGAGGAGGTTGATCAGCGCGCCCACGATGAGGAAGGCGATGAGTCCGAGGAGCGAACCCAGCAGCGGGAACTGCGAGAAGATCCCGACGAGGAGGAAGACGCCGAGCCCTCCCCCGACGTGCCCGATGCTGTCGGCCAGGGCGTAGGCCGTGGTGCGGAAGCGGGTCGGGAAGCTCTCAGCCGTGAGCGCGTACTGCGCGGGAACCCAGATGTTCTGCCCGAAGAAGACGAGGATGGCCCCCAGGAACGTCATGACCGTCGCCCCGCCCCCGGCCACGACGATGACGGCGCCCACGACGGTGATCGCGCCACCGATGAGCATCCACCACTTGCGCTCGATGCGGTCCACGACCGAGCGGGCCACCACCGCCGCCGCGAGGAAGCCGGTGAGACCCACGGCGCTGACGATGCCGGCCTCCGGCGCGGTGTAGCCCTGGCGCACGAGCACCGACGTGAATGCCCCGGCGAAGGAGTACAGCGTCACGTATCCCAGCAGCCAGGCCGCGCCGATCACGAGCAGTCGACGAAGGTACACGCGCGATGTGAGGAGCTCGCGCACGCCCGACCAGGTGCCGCCCGTGGCGACCTCGGTGCTGCTGCTGTCTTCGGGCGATGCGGGAAGCAGCGGGTGACGACGCGTCGCGAGCTGCTCCATGCGCTCGACGACCGCGGCGGCCTCGGCGTCACGGCCGCGGGTGGCGAGCCACCGCGGCGACTCGGGAAGGGCGATACGCAGGACGATCGACACCGCCGCGAGGATGGCTCCCACGGCGTAGACCCAGCGCCAGCCCGATGTGAAGGAGTCGGATGCCAGGGCGAAAGGCAGACCCTGAGGCCAGGGGGTCATGGGCGTGGTGAGGAACAGACCCAGCCAGATCCCGAGCGCCGAGCCGAGAGCGGCCATGAAGAACAGCACGCTCGTGTAGCGGCCGCGCATGCGCCGCGGTGCGATCTCGCTAACGTACACATTGATAATGGCCAGGTCGGCGCCGATGCCGATACCGGTCACGAGGCGCGAGAGGCTGAAGGACGTCGCGTCACCGGCGAAGGTCGAGAACAGCGACCCCAGACCCGTGATCACCATCGCGATGATGAGCAGGCGGTGGCGCCCGAAACGGTCGGACATCGGCCCCAGGACGAGCGCCCCGATGCCGTACCCCAGGAGACTGAGGAAGATCGGGAGCCCGATGAACTGATCCGACGTGGCCGGGGTGCAGCCGCCGATGATCTGCGCACAGGTCTGGACGAACGAGACGTTGATGTTGAAGATGTCGTACTGGACGAAGAGCATGCCCAGCCCGATGGTGAGGACGGAGATCGCGCTCAGTCCCCACCGGGGGAATCGATCGAGTCGGGACAGGGGCGAGACCCCCGCGCGCAGTGTGGACATTTCTCTCCCGGGATGCTGAAGCGGTTGCGTGCGACCGAGCATCCTCGACGCGGACCCGCGTCGGCATCGTCATTAATGACGAGGGGTGCGCACCGCCATGGCCAGCGACGTGCGATTCTGCGTTCCCGTCTTGGCGAACGCCTGCGCGAGATGGGTGCGAAGAGTCGGCAGGGAGATGCCGAGCCGGTCGCAGATCGCCTTGTCCGTCAGCCCGTCGCCCACCAGCGACACGATCTCCTTCTGCCGCGGGGTGAGAGCGGATGCCGCCGATGGCTCGTCGCTCCACAGTCGGTGCATGAGATCCCCGATCGCCTGCAGTTTGCGTACGTCATCGGGGGTGAAGGCGCCCCGCCGTTGGGAACGCCACACGCGCAGATCGATGGAGCCGACGACCGGGTGCGGAGCGAAGTAGTTCATGCCATGGAACATGCCCGAGCGGAACAGGAAATCGCGGACGAACTCGTCGCGGCTATCGCGCCGGGGGCTGATCGCCGACGCCCCGCGCGCCTCGAGGAAGCGCGGGGTCATCGTGTCGATGTGCCGGAAACGCGCGTCGTAGGCGCGCAGGTGCTCGTCGTCGAACTGCACCCCCACGGGATCGGCGTACGGGCCCGCTGGCGTCCATCGGTACGACACGAACGTGTCTCCCTCGACGGCCCTCAGCAGCTGGCGCCCCAGCCGCCGGCGGCGCTCGGGCAGGGGGGCGTCGGCGGTCAGGGTCTCCATGATCTTCCACGACACGCGGCTCACGGCGTCCTCCTGTCGCGCTGCGTCGGGCCGACCCTAGTCGCGCCGCCGATCGCGCATGTTTCCGGGCGGTGACACCGGGATGCCGATAGCGACGGGCACCGTCGCACCGTCTCGACGGCGACGATACCCCGCGTCGAGCCCACCGTCGAGACGCGACGTCTTGCCGCCCGGTCGCACCTGTGGTAGAAATCTCACGGACGTGTGACTGGTCAAGCAGGCAGGATCCGAACGCAAACGATGTTTTGCGGTCGGGTCCTTTTTTTATTGCCCGAAAGCGGTGGCGGAGCAGCCCCGGGACGTCCATCCAACGAAGGAGGAGCGCCCATGACGAACCAAGACCTCGCCCGCGACATCATCGCGGGGGTCGGTGGCGATGAGAACATCGCCACCCTGCAGCACTGCTCGACGCGACTGCGCTTCACGCTCGCCGACGACTCGCGCGTCGACCGTGCGCGGCTGGAGGCGCTGCCCGGCGTGCTCGGCGTCGTCGTCGGACCGCAGACGCAGGTCGTCGTGGGCGCCAAGGTCGCCGACGTGTACCGCGCCGTCGAGCGTGAGCGCTCGCCGAAGGACGTCGTCGCGAAGCGACAGCCGCTGACGCTCAAGCGCGCGGGCTCGGTGTTCATGGAGTTCGTCGTCGGCGTCTTCACCCCGATCATCCCCGCCATCGCCGGTGCCGGTGTCTTCAAGTCGCTGCTCATCGCGGCGGTGGCGCTGGGCTGGGTCGCGAAGGACAACCCGACCTATCTGACGCTCGTCGCGATCCCCGACGCGGTCTTCTACTTCCTGCCCCTGCTGGTCACCTTCACCGCCGCGCGTCGCCTCGGCGTCAACATCCCGCTCGCCCTCGGGATCGTGGGGCTCCTCGTCTTCCCCGGCTTCTCGACACTGGTGACGAACGGCACCTCGGTGTTCGGCGTTGCCGTTCCGGCCGTCTCCTACGGCGCGCAGGTCTTCCCGCCGATCCTGACGGTGCTGCTGCTCTGGGCCGTCGAGCACTGGGTCACCAAGATCACCCCGGCACCGATCCGCGTCTTCTTCGTGCCGCTGGTGTGCATCATCGTCGTCGCCCCCGCGATGATCTTCCTGCTCGGCCCGCTCGGCTTCTGGCTCGGCTCGCTCCTGACCGGTGGCATGCTGTGGCTGCACGGCACGCTCGGCTGGGTGGCTGTCGCCCTGCTCGCGGGCGTTCTGCCCTTCATCATCTCGGTGGGCATGCACAAGGCCTTCATCCCGCCGACGGTCGCCACGATCGCCGAGACCGGCCGCGAGTCGTTCTACAACGTGTCGTCGCTCGCTCACAACATCAGCGAGTCGGGCTCGAGCTTCGCCGTCGCCTTCCGCACGAAGAACCCCACGCTCCGCGCGACCGCCATCTCGGCCGGTGTCTCGGCACTCTTCGGCATCACCGAGCCCGCCCTCTACGGTGTCACGCTGCAGAACCGCCGCGCGCTGATCGCCGTCATCACGGGTGCCGTCACGGCCGGCGCGTACCTCGGCATCACGAACGTCGTCAGCTTCGTCGCCGTGGGCCCGGGTCTCGCCAGCATCTCGATGTTCGTGGATGCCGAGAACCCGTGGAACCTCGTCAACGCCCTGGTCGGCGCGGGTATCGCGTGGGCCGTCTCGTTCACGGTGTGCTTCGTGCTGTGGCGCGACTCCGCCTCGACCACCCTCCGCGTGCTCGGCGAGAACGCCGACGTCGCCGCCGAGGCATCCGTTCAGGACCCCGCCGCCGTTCGCGCGACAACCGGCGCCTCGGTGCAGCTGCAGGCGCCGCTCACCGGCCAGCTCATCCCGCTGTCGCAGGTCGACGACGCCGTCTTCGCCTCGGCTGCCCTCGGCGAGGGCGTCGCGATCGTCCCGACGGACGGGCGTGTCCTGGCCCCCGTCTCGGGCGAGATCGTGAGCCTGCTGCCCTCCCGCCACGCGATCGGACTCCGCACCGACGAGGGCGTCGAGGTGCTCGTGCACGTCGGCATCGACACCGTCAAGCTCGCCGGAACGCACTTCGAGGCGCACGCCGGCCAGGGCGACCGGGTCGCCGCGGGCGATCTGCTCGTCACCGTCGACCTCGACGCCGTCCGCGCCGCGGGCTACGACATCACCACTCCCGTGGTCGTGCTCAACAGCGAGGCCTGGGAGGTCGCGCCGTCGGCGAACGGATCCGTGGAGGCCGGGCAGCCCATCGCCACTCTCACCTCGATCAAGGAGACGACCAATGCCGCTTCCTGACACCTTCCTCTGGGGCGGCGGCATCGCCGCGAGCCAGGCCGAGGGCGCCTGGCGCGAGGGCGGGCGGGGGCCCGCCGTGTCGGACATCTCGAAGTACCGCCCGAACGCCGACCCGAAGGACTACGCGGCTCAGCACCACGTCAGCCTCGCGTCCATCGAGGAGGCGATGAGCGACCCCGACCCGACCTTCTACGGCAAGCGGCGCGGGATCGACTTCTACCACCGCTACCCGGAGGACCTCGCGCTGTTCGCCGAGATGGGGTTCACGGTGCTGCGCGTCTCCATCGCGTGGTCGCGGCTGTACCCGACCGGGGAGGAGACCGAGCCGAACGAAGAGGGGGTGGCCTTCTACCTCGCCCTGTTCGAGAACATGCGGGTCCACGGCATCCAGCCCCTGGTGACCCTGGCCCACTACGACGCACCGCTGCACCTCGCGACGACGTACAACGGCTGGACCGATCGACGCCTCATCGCGCTGTTCGAGCGGTTCGCGCGCACGTGCTTCGAGCGCTTCGGCCACCTCGTGAAGCTGTGGCTGTCGTTCAACGAGATCGACAGCGTGCTGCGGCATCCCTTCACCTCGGGGGCCATCATCGAGGAACTGGTCGAGGGCTCGCTCGAGCAGGCGTGCTACACGGCGCTGCACCACCAGCTCGTGGCATCCGCCCGCATCACCGCGATGCTCCGCGAGCTGCACCCCGACGCGAAGCTCGGCTGCATGCTCACGATGCTGACGACCTACCCGCTCACGTGCCACCCCGACGACGTGGCCGCCACGCAGGCCAAGGATCGCCTGATGTACCACTCGAGCGACGTGCAGGCCGGCGGGGAGTACTCGCCGCTCGCGCTACGCACGCTCGCTCAGCGCGGCGTGACGATCCCGATCGAACCCGGCGACCTCGACATCCTGCGCGAGAACACCGTCGACTTCGTGTCGTTCTCGTACTACATGTCGATGACCGAGTCGGTCGACCCGACCGTCGAGCGCACCCCGGGCAACACGGTGTTCGGAGTGAAGAACCCCTACCTCCCGTCCACGGACTGGGGGTGGCAGATCGACCCCGTGGGGCTGCGCATCTCGCTGATCGCGCTGTACGACCGCTACCGCAAGCCGCTGTTCATCGTCGAGAACGGCGTGGGCATGCGCGACGTGCTGACCGACGACCGGAAGGTGCACGACGACTACCGCATCGACTACCTGCGCTCGCACCTCGCGGAGATGATCGTCGCCGTGGACGAGGGCGTCGAGATGCTCGGCTACGCGTGCTGGTCGCCGATCGACACGGTCAGCCTGTCCACGTCGCAGATGTCGAAGCGCTACGGCTTCATCTACGTTGATCAGGACGACGAGGGCCGGGGCAGCGGCGAGCGCATCCGCAAGGATTCGTTCGACTGGTATCGCAAGGTCATCGCGTCGGGCGGCACCGACCTCACCTGACGGGTTCGGGGGCCGGCACACGTCGGCCCCCACACCCGCGACGCTTCATCGGACGGTGTCGACGGAGACAACCACCATGCAGATCATCAAGAAGGTCCTCAACTCGAGCGTCGTGCTCGTCGAGGACGACCGCGGCGTCGAGCGCGTTCTCCTCGGCAAGGGCATCGGGTTCGCCCACCGCCCCGGAGACGTCGTGCCGCCCGGCGCGCACGACCGTGTCTTCGTCGAGCTCCGAGAGACCGATCAACGCAACTTCGTCGATCTCGTCTCGCAGATCCCCGTCGACTTCGTCGAGCTCACGCGGCGCATCGTCGCCGATGCCGAGTCGGAGGGACTGGAGTTCGATCCCCACATCTACCTCGCCCTCACCGACCACCTGCACTTCGCGATCGAGCGCGAGCGTCGCGGGATCGCGATCGTCAACCGTCTCGTGGCCGAGGTGCGCAACCTCTATCCGCTCGAGCACCGCATCGGCCTGCGGGCGGTGGGCCTCCTGCGCGAGAAGTTCGGCGTCGACATCCCCACCGATGAGGCCGCGAACATCGCCTTCCACCTCGTCAATGCGCAGGTGGGACGTGAGGACATGGATGCCGCGGGCGTCGTGTCGTTGGTGGCATCCATCATCAAGATCGTCACGCACGCGAGCACCATCGCCGTCGTCGGCGACGACCTGCACGGCGCACGCTTCCTGACGCATCTCCACTTCTTCGCCGAGCGCCTGTTCGCGGAGCGGATGCTCGGTGACGACGACTTCCTGCTGCAGACGATGCGGACGCGGCACCCCGACGCCGTGACCACCGCGGAACGCGTGCGCACGTTCATCGACCGCGAGTACGGGGTGGCGGTGCCCGACGAAGAGGTCGCGTACCTCGCTCTTCACATCGCGCGGGCGTCGCTCCCCGCCGCGTCCGACTGAGGATCGTGCTCGGCGGCGAAGGAGCGCACCGCCTCCTCGAGGACGCCGAGAAACCACCGACGCGCGGCCGTCGGGTGCAGCGCCGGATTGGCGAAGAGACGGACGTGGAACTCCTCGACCAGCCCGTCCAGGGGCCGAGCGTGCAGCGGCCAGCGGCGGGCGAACATCCCCGCGACCCGGCGCGGCACGATCGCCGCCCCGCCCGAACGGACGAGGGTTTCGGGAAGCGTCGAGAAGTGGTGCGCGCGCAGCACCGCCAGGGGGGCGATGCCGGCGTCGTCGAGTGCGCGGCCGACGCGGTCGTGGCCCGAAGAGGTGTCGATCACGGCCAGTCGCAGATCGGCCAGCTCCGCGGGGCTCACCGCGACGCCCCGCAGGTCGTCGGGCCAGGTCGCCACGCAGACGTACGTCTCGCTGAAGAGGTCGACTGAGGCCGTCCGCCCGCTGGGCGCCGCACTGCTGACGGCCGCGTCGACCTCGCCGCTCGCGATCCACCGGTCGACGGCGTCGACATCCACGGGAACGACATCCAGGCCCACTCCGGGAGCATCCAGGGAGAGGCGTTCCATGAGGGTGGGGAGATAGGCGTACTCCCCCATGTCGGTGAGCGCGACGCGGAACCGCGTGCGAGCGGTGGCCGGGTCGAACTCGCGGCCGGCGACGACGTCGTCGATCGCGTCGATCGCCGACCGGGCGACCGCGTAGAGCTGATCCGCGCGGGCGGTCGGGGCCATGCCCTGCGCCGACCGGACGAACAGGGTGTCGCCCAGATCACGCCGCAGACGCCCGAGCGCGTAGCTCACCGAGGGCTGGGTGACGTTGAGCGCGCCCGCGGCGAGCGTCAGGCTGCGCCGTTCGTAGATCGCGACGAACGTCCGCATCAGATCCAGATCCACGGATGTCATGACCCGGCCTTTCCGCGCACGTCCGCGTGCGACATAGAGAGATTCTATCCGTGGCATCCGAAACCTCGTCTGGACGCACCACTCATCGAGGCGTTCAATCGATAACGGCGCCAGGGACGGCGCGGAAGGAATGTGCAATGACGCAGACATGGTCGCCGCGACGCGTCGCGATCCTCGGGGCTTCCGGCCTCACCGGCGCAGGCCTCGCCCACCAGCTCTCGCTGGCCGACGAGTACGACGAGATCCTGCTCTTCGACCTCAAAGAGAACGTGCTGCAGGCGCACGCGATCGACATGCGGGAAGCGCAGATCGTCGCCGGCCGTACACGCGCCCGCCTCACGGTCCTCCCTCTCGACGAGGCCGTCGCCCAGACTCCCGTAGACCTCGTCGTCTTCGCCGCTTCTCTCCCCGAGACGCCTGACGGCAGCCGCGAGGCATTCCTCGAGGGCAACCTCGGTGTCCTGCGGGCAGTGCAACCGGCGATCTCCGCGCTCGCGGGCGAGAGCGGGTTGGTGATGATCCTCACCAACCCGGCCGACGTGCTCGCCACGTGCCTCGCGCACCTCAGCGACATCGACCCCGCGCGCATCTTCGGCTACTGCCTGAACGACAGCATCCGTTTCACCGCGGCGATCGCCCGCGAGCTGAAGGTCGACCCCACGCGCATTGACGCCCTCGTCGTCGGCGAGCACGGCGACGGCCAGGTCCCGGTGTGGAGCGGCCTCCGACTCGACAGCGCGCCCCTCGAGCTCACCGCCGACCAGCGTGCCCGTATCGACGCCGACGCGCGCGGGTGGTTCCGCCGGTGGTCCGACCTCCGGCCCGGCCGGAGCTCCGGTTGGACCACGCCGCTGGGATCCGCCCGCACGATCGCGGGACTCGCCGCCGACGAACCGATGCCGGTCGCGGTGTGGCGTCGCGACGCCGAGGGCAACGGTTCGCACACGACGCTGCTCGCCGTCGTTCGTGACGGGGCGGTCGTGCCGACTCCCCTCGACTACCTCGACGACGCCGAGCGCGCCGCCGTCGACGAGGCCTCCGCGGCCCTCGCCGACAAAGCATCACGCGCCGGCGCACTCACTCACTGAACCACTGGAAAGGGACCGACCGATGACGTTCTTCGACCCGCAGACCTGGGATGGCCGCTACTTCGACGGATCGTGGGTGAGCACCCCCGACACCGCCGCGGTCGTCTCCCCCTCGACCGGTGAGACGATCGGCCGCGTCGCCGCCGCGACCGCCGCCGACCTCGACCGCACGGTGAAGGCCGCGCGCCGCGCGCAGACCGCGTGGGCGAGCGCCCCCGCCGAGGAGCGCGCCGCCGTGATGCGCCGCGCCGCGGCGATCATCGAGGAGAACACCGAGACCCTCGCCCGCTGGCTCAGCGACGAGGCGGGCTCGGCCCAGGGCAAGGCGCACTTCGAGGCGAGCCTCGTCGCGAACGAGTTCCACCTCGCCGCGGCGACCGCGATGATGCCGTACGGTCAGCTGCTGCGCTCGGCCCGCCCGCGCCTGAGCCTCAGCCGTCGCCGCCCCGTGGGAGTGGTCGGTGTGATCTCTCCGTTCAATTTCCCCGGCATCCTGTCCGCGCGGTCCATCGCCCCCGCGCTCGCGCTCGGCAACGCCGTCGTCCTCAAGCCCGACCCGCGCACGAGCGTCAGCGGCGGTCTGTTCTTCGCCGCGGTGCTGGAAGCCGCGGGCGTTCCCGCCGGCGTCTTCTCGGTGCTGCCCGGTGGCGTCGAGGTCGGTTCGGCGCTCGTCGACCACCCCGCCGTGCCGATCATCTCGTTCACCGGGTCGACCGAGGCCGGCCGCATCATCGGCGCGCGGGCGGGACAACTGCTCAAGCGCGCGCACCTCGAGCTCGGCGGCAACAACGCCCTGGTCGTGCTCGGTGACGTCGACGTCGCGGCCGCGGCATCCGCGGGCGCCTGGGGATCGTTCCTGCACCAGGGGCAGATCTGCATGACGACCGGACGCCACCTCGTGCACGACAGCATCTACGACGAGTACGTCGAGACCCTCAGCGCGAAGGCGGCGGCCCTCCCCGCGGGCGACCCCTCGACCGGCGCGCCCCTCGGCCCGATCATCGACGAGCGTCAGCGCGACAAGATCGACGCGATCGTGCGCGAGACGGTCGACGCCGGAGCTCGCGTGACCGCGGGCGGCGGCTACGACCGGCTCTTCTTCGAGGCGACGGTGCTCGCCGACGTGACCCCCGAGCACGCCGCCTTCCAGAAGGAGATCTTCGGGCCCGTCGCCCCCGTGACGCGGTTCAGCTCGGTCGACGAGCTCGTCGACCTCGTCAACGCGAGCGACTACGGCCTGTCCCTCGGCATCCTCGCGAAAGACGCGTTCCGCGCCTACGAGCTGGCCGATCGCCTGCCCAGCGGCATCCTGCACATCAACGACCAGACCGTCGACGACGAGTCGCAGGCACCGTTCGGCGGTGTCGGCGCGTCCGGTACGGGTGCCCGGTTCGGTGGGCACGAGGCGAACATCGAGGCGTTCACCGAGACCCAGTGGGTCACGATGCAGGCCGACGTCGCGACCTACCCGTTCTGACACCCGCGAAGGGACCCCCATGTCTGCTCCCGACGTCGCCCAGGCGTTCTACGAGGTGCTGCGTGCGCGCGGCGTCACCCGGATCTTCGGCAACCCCGGCTCCAACGAGTTGACGATGCTGAAGCACCTGCCCGACGACATCGAGTACGTCCTCGCCCTGCAAGAGGGGGCGGCGGTCGCGATGGCCGACGGTTACGCGCAGGCCTCCGGATCGCTCGGCGTCGTCAACCTGCACTCGTCGTCGGGCACCGGTAACGCCATGGGCAACCTGACGAACAGCGCAGCGGCGCACGCGCCGGTGCTCGTCATCGCGGGCCAGCAGAGCCGGCGCTACGTTCCGCTCAACGCGATGCTGACGAACGTGGATGCCACACGCTTGGCGGATCCGCTGGTGAAATGGTCGGCCGAGCCTCTCCGCCCCGAGGACGTCCCCGCGGTGGTGTCCCAGGCGGCGCTGCTGGCGATGTCGGCACCGACCGGACCGACCTACGTCTCGATTCCGCTCGACGACTGGGCACGACCGGCCGACGAGCAGGTCTCTGCCGGCCTCCCAGCGCGTTCGGTGGCGGGGACACCGGTGCTGTCCGAGGCGAGCATCGACGAGATCGTCGCGGAGCTGGATGCCGCCTCCTCGCCGGTTCTCGTCCTCGGGCCGGGCGTCGACACCGAGGCCGGGTGGGCGGCAACACGGGCGCTCAGCGAGCGTCGCGGCCTGCCGGTGTGGGTCGCACCGAGTCCCTCGCGTGCGCCGTTCGCCACCCGGCATCCGCATTTCCGCGGCATCCTCCCGACGGGCCTCGGCGCGGTGGCGGAGCTCCTCTCCGAGCACGACGTGGTCCTCACCCTCGGCGCGGCCGTCTTCCGCTACCACCAGTTCGTCGAAGGCGCGCCCTTGCGTCCGGGAACGCGCCTCATCGGGGTCACGTCCGACCCGGGCGAGGCGGCGCGTGCGGCGGCGGGCGCGATCCACGTGGGCGACCCCGTCGATGCGGCGGCGCGACTGGCGGCACGGGTGCGCGAGAGCGACGGTCCCGCGGACGGCGCCTTCGTTCCGGATGCCGCTCCCCCGACCGTCGGGGGACGCCACTCGGCGCAGGCAATCCTCGACGCCGTCGACCGCGCGAAGCCCGCCGACGCCGTGGTGGTCTTGGAATGGACTTCCGCCGACGCCCTCTGGGCGCGGTTCACCTTCGATCGCGCCCAGTCGTACTACTTCCCCGCCAACGGCGGGCTCGGCTGGGGGCTCCCCGCGGCGATCGGGGTGCAACTCGCCGACCCGTCGCGGCCGGTCGTGGCGCTGATCGGTGACGGCGCCATGCAGTACACCCCCGCGGCGCTGTGGACGGCCGCTCGCTACGGCATCCCGGTGACCTTCGTGATCCCCCAGAACGAGGAGTACGGAGCGCTGCAGCGCTTCTCGCGGATCATGGACGTCCCCGACGGCGGCTACCTCGACCTCCCCGGCCTCGACCCGTGCGCCGTGGCCCGCGGCTACGGCGTCGACGCGCACCGCCTCGACAGCCTCGACGACCTCGAGGAGTTCGTCCGGGGCGCCGCCACCGCGACCGGTCCCCGCCTCGCGGTCGTCCCTCAGCTCTCTCAGCGCTGAGCCCGCCCGCCACACCCCCGCGACGAGAAGCCGCGGTTCCGACAACGACGTCACAGGAGCGCTCCCATGTCCACCCACCCCTCGCGCCGGTCGGGCGGTTTCACCCCGACCGGCACGATTTCCGCCCCCGCCGACCGACGCCGCGTCGTGTTCGCCACGGTGGTCGGCACCACCGTCGAGTGGTACGACTTCTTCCTCTACGCCTCGGCCGCCGGACTCGTCTTCGGCCAGCTGTTCTTCGCTCCCGCCGGCCCCGGCATCGCGCAGGTGCTGTCGTTCCTCACGGTGGGCCTCAGCTTCCTCTTCCGCCCCCTCGGCGCTTTCCTCGCCGGTCACCTCGGCGACAAGTACGGCCGACGCGTGGTGCTGATGCTGACGCTCACGCTGATGGGTGCCTCGACGACGCTCATCGGCCTCTTGCCGACGTTCGACGTCATCGGGGTCGCCGCGCCCGTGCTGCTCATCCTGCTGCGCATCCTCCAGGGCATCTCGGCCGGCGGGGAGTGGGGCGGTGCGGTGCTCATGGCCGTCGAGCACGCCCCCAAGACCAAGCGCGGAGTGTTCGGAGCCGCGCCGCAGCTGGGCACGCCGCTCGGCCTGCTGCTCGCGAGCGGCATGCTGGGGCTGATGGCGCTCATCGCCTCCGGCGACGCGTTCCTCGCCTGGGGCTGGCGCGTGCCGTTCCTGCTGTCGTTCGTCCTCATCATCGTCGGCTACTACGTGCGCAAGAAGGTCGAGGAGAGCCCCGTCTTCCTCGAACTCAGCGAGCGCAAGGAGAAGACGCGCGCCCCCATCGTCCAGCTGTTCCGCAAGCACGCCCTTCTCGTTCTCATCGCCGCCCTCGTCTTCGCGGGCAACAACGCCGTCGGCTACATGACCACCGGGGGCTACATCCAGCGCTACGCCACCAACCCCGACGGTCCCGTCGGTCTCGCCACCGCCGACGTGCTCGGCGCGGTGACCCTCTCGGCCGCGTCGTGGCTGCTGTTCACCTGGATCGGCGGGTGGGTCGCCGACCGGATCGGCCGACGCAACACCTACTTCGTCGGCTGGGCCGCGCAGCTCGTGGGCGTCTTCCTGCTCTTCCCCCTGGTCAACACGGCCAGCGTGGGGCTGCTCACCCTGGGCCTCGTGATCCTGTCGGTCGGTCTCGGACTGACGTACGGCCCCCAGGCCGCCCTGTACGCCGAGTTGTTCCCGGCATCCATTCGCTTCTCGGGAGTGTCGATCTCGTACGCGCTCGGAGCCGTCCTGGGTGGCGCGTTCGCGCCGTCCATCGCGCAGGCGCTGGTCGATGCGACGGGCGGCACGACGGCGGTGACGTGGTACCTCGCCGGCATGACCCTGATCGGCGTCGTAGCGACGCTGCTTCTGCGCGACCGCAGCGGCATCCCCCTCGGTCCCGACCACGAGGCCGAGCAGACGGTCAGCCCGATCCGCGGGGTGATGCGGGCCTGACGGCCCCTCCGTCGAACGGTCCCGTTGCGCGCCGGCGCGGCGGGGCCGTTCTCCGCGTCGCACGCGGCGTCTCGCGCCGGGACGTCAATCAGCGGCGAGCTGCGCGCGGTACCGCGTGGGGCTCATGCCGACCTCGTTGCGGAACGTCCGCGCGAACACGCTCGGGTCGGCGACGCCGCAGCGCAGAGCGATGTCCGGGATGGCGAGCGTCGTCTCGCGCAGCAGACGGCACGCGCGCGACATGCGCTCCGACCGGATAAACGCGGCAGCGCGCAGTCCGCGCTCGGAGAAGACCTGGTGCACCGTGCGCACGGAGACGTTCTCGACCGCGGCGAGCGCGGAGACATCGAGGCGAGGGTCGTCCAGGTGCTCCGCCACGATGCGGTGGAACGAGGCGAACAGCGCCGCGTGAGAACGGGGTGGGGAGCTGCGCCGCCCTCCCCCGCGCAGAGCCGCGGCGAGCAACTCGGTCGCCACGCGGATCGACTGTGCGGTGTCGTCGAGGACCGGCCTGCCGGTGAAGTGCGAGCGCACAACCCGGCTCGCGGTGCGCAGCAGGAGATCACGGCGCGCGGACAGACGCTGCGCCGCGATCGTGGAAAGGGTGGATGCCGATAGACCCAGCCACTCCGTCGGCACCTGCAGCACGACGAGCTCCGCGTCGTCGGGGAAGTCGAGGTCGTACGCGGATCGGGTGACGTACAGGACGCCGTCGCCCGGGCCGATCGTCGCCTGCCGGTCGTTCTGCTCCACCAGATTCCGACCCGAGACCTGGAAGGAGAACAACGCCATGTCATCCGCGGCCGGGGACAACAGAGCCCGATCCCGCGCGATGTGACAGGCACCCGAGTGGATGGCCGACAGCGCCGCGCTCGCATACCCGCGGTGATCGAGGGAAGCGACGAAATGAGCGCCCGTTCGCACACGGAGCGGCACGAACGCCTGACTCGAGAGCGTCTCCCACTCGGGAGCGGACACCGCGGTGCGCACTGTCATGAATCGATGATGTGCCATCCGGATGCCGCGGAGGTAGCGCCCGATGACGATTCTGTTTCTCCGGGCCACGATGCAGAAATTGCACGACGGGACGCACGAATCGTCTTCGCCGTGCCCCCACGGCAGTCCTACTGTCTCCTCACCACGACCCCGAGGAGATCCCATGACCACTCGCATCGCCGCCGTTCAGGCCGAACCCGGCTGGTTCGACCTTCCCGCAACCGTCGCCAAGACGGTCGATCTCATCGCCGAAGCCGCCGCCCACGGCGCCGAGATCGTCACCTTCCCGGAGACGTGGCTTCCCGGTTACCCGGTCTTCCTGTGGGCGTACCCGGTCCCCGAGCAGATCCCCCACCTCGCCCGCTACCACGCCGCATCACCGACCGTGGATGGCCCGGAGATCGCGACGATCCGTGCAGCAGCCGCCGCGCACGGCATCACCGTCGTCCTCGGCCTGAGCGAGCAGGACCACGGCTCGCTCTACATGGCGCAGCTGATCATCGGTCCGACCGGCGACATCCTTCTCCACCGCCGCAAGCTCAAGCCGACGCACGCCGAACGGACGCTCTTCGGGGAGGGTGACGGCGGCGACCTGCAGGTCATCGAGACCCCGCACGGTCGCCTGGGCGCCCTCAACTGCTGGGAGCACCTGCAACCGCTCGTGAAATTCACGATGTACGCGCAGCACGAGCAGATCCACGTCGCCGGCTGGCCGTGCTTCGGCATCTTCGCCGAGCACCCCTCCCTCGGGTGGGAGCCGTCGATGGCCGTCAGCCGCACCTACGCGCTGGAGGGCGGTGCTTTCGTGGTGGTGTCGACCCAGATCCTCAGCGAGACCGGGGCGCAGAACTTCCTCGTCAACGGCGCACCGTCGCCCATCGTCGACTTCGGCGGGGGCTACGCGCGCATCTACGGGCCGGACGGCGCGCTGCTCACCGAGCCGCTCGACACGCACACCGAAGGGCTCGTGTATGCCGACATCGATCTCTCCGCGATCGACATCGCGAAGAAGTTCGCCGACCCCGTGGGCCACTACAGCCGGCCCGACGTGTTCACGCTGACGGTCGATCGCACGGCGCGGACGCCCGCGACCCTCGGGGAGACGAGCACGGCCGAGGCGGACGTGCCGACGTACGACGTCGAGATCTGATCCCGCCTCTCTCAGCCGCCGAACTGCTTGGCGAGCGCGGAACGCCGAACCTTTCCGGCGTCGTTGCGTAGCGACGTCGTCACCACGTGCAACGTGACGGGCGATCGCCGGCCCAGATGCGTCCGCGCGTGCACCATCACCGACGCGGATGCCGCGGGGTCGGCGAGCCGGACGGCGGCGTGGACCACGTGGCCCAGATCGTCGTCCGGGATGCCGAAGGCGACGGCCTCCTCGACGGCGGGGTGTTCCTCGAGCACCGCCTCGACGGCAGCGGGCGCGATCTTGTCGCCGCCGCGGTTGATGAGGTCGTCGGCCCGGTCGTGCAGGAAGAGGTAGCCCTCGGCATCCAGGTGTCCGACGTCGCCGAGCGTGTCCCACCCCTCGTCGTCGCGGCGGGAGGTCGCTCCCACGTAGGAGTACGCCGCCGTATCGCCCCGGCGCATCCACACCAGACCGCTCTGCCCGAATGGGAGGTCGGCTCCGACATCGTCGCGGACACGAACCTCGGTGCCGCCGATGGGTCGCCCGACGCTGCCCGGGCGTTCGAGCCACTCCGTTCCGGTGATGCGCGTGAGGCCGTTCGACTCGCTGCCCGCGTACACCTCGTCGACCCGTTCGGCGCCGAGCCAGTCGAGGAACGCCCGCTTCAGAGCCGGCGCGCACGGCGCTCCCATGTGCAGCACTCTCTCGAGGCTCGCGACGCGCACGGGCCGCCGTGCCTCGGCGGGCAGGCGCAGCAGCCGGGCCATCATCGTCGGCACGAGCAGCCCCCACGTCGCACCGTGCGTCTCGACGGCGTCGACCCATGCGTGCGCGTCGAAGTGCTCCAGGATGACGAGCCGGTGCCCCGTGAGCAGACCCCGGAACGCGTACGTGAAAACCGCCGAATGCCACAGCGGACCGGCGACGATCTGCGTCGCCGCCCGCGGGAGGAAAGCTGCCACCGGGCGCGAGGGATCGAGCGTCGCCGGTGCCGCCGCCCGCACGATCTTCGGCCGCCCCGTCGATCCCGAAGTGGCCGGTGCCTTCCAGCACGACGCCGCGACATCGGGGAGATCGCCCGCCCACGGCTCGACCCGCGCTCCGGGCACCCATGTGACGTCGGGTGACGCGGGTCGCACGCCCACGGCGGCGGCGGGCAGGGCGATCGCCTCGAGGTCGGTGCGCTCCGCCGCGGTGAGCGAGGTCGACAGCGGCTGCGGCGTCGCACCTGCCCGCCAGATCCCGAAGCAGGCGATGACCATGTCCCGCCCGTTCGGCAGAGACACAGCGACCGTGTCGTCGCGGCGGACGCCGCGGGAGAGGAGCTCGTGCGCGAGGGCCGAGGCGGCGGCATCCAGTTCCCCCGCCGTCATCACGCCGGCACCGTCGATGACGAGCGGTTCGTCGGGGGCGCCCCGAGCGCGGTCGGCGAGGATCGCCGAGAACGAGCGCTCGGTCACCGCGCGCTCCGCTGCGGCACGCGTGCGTAGAACCGCTCGTGTGCCTCGGCAGCCCGCTCCCAGGTGTGCGCGCGGGCGAGTGCCAGCCCGGCGGCCGTGTCGGTCGGCGCATCGCCCCGCAGCACCGCGTCGAGCCGCACGGCGATCTCTCCGGGAGTCGACGCGTAGAGCACGGTGTCGCCGAACACCTCCCGGATCACGGGCAGATCGCGCGCCACGACCGGTGTCGAGGCGGCAAGCGCTTCCATCGCGGCGAGTCCGAAGCCCTCTTTCGTCGAGACGAAAGCCAGCGCACGGGCCTCCGCGACGAGGGACGGCAACGCGTCGTCGTCGACCGGGCCGAGGATCGTCGGTCGGATGCCGAGCTCGTCGGCGCGAGACTCGAACCGCTCGCGGTACTCGCGGTAGTCGAACAGCGTCTCGCCGCCGCCGAACACGAGGCGCACCTCGGGGTGGGCGTCGCGCAGACGCGCATATGCCTCGAGCAGGTCGAGGGAGCCCTTCCGCGGTTCAATGCCGCCGAGCGCCAGCACGTAGGCGCCGAGCTGTGCCCGCCAGGCGGCGCGTGCGTCGTCGGCGCCCACCGCGGCGGCGAAGCGCTCGGCATCCACCCCGTTCGCGATCACCTCGGGGCGCACGCCGTACCTCTGCTCGACCTCGCGGGAGACCGCGTCCGAGACGCACAGCCGGGCCACCGGCTCGACCACCGCACGGTCGTGGCACGCGACGAGCTGCGGGGTCGTGAACGCGTCGAGGTGGTGGATCGTTCGGACGACCGGGATGCCGCGGCGCAGCGCCGCATTCGCCGAGATGCAGTCCTGCGCGTGCACGATGTCAGCGTCGGCTTCGAGAGCCGCAGCCATCAGCTCGATCGAGCGCTCGATGCGCTCCCCCACACCCTCACCGTCGAGCGGGGGGAACGGCACGACCCGCACGCGCACGCGCGGATCGACCGGGCGGAAGAACGTCGTGTCGTCGCCGCGTCCGAGCGTCCAGACCTCGACCTCATGGCCACGGGCGGTGAGCGCCTCGGCGAGCGCGACGGTGTGAACGACCCCACCGCGGGGCTTGGTGGAGTACGTCAGCTGCGCGATGCGCATCGATGTCCTTTCCGGGGCGGCTCACGCGGGGGCGCTGAGCCGGTAGGTGTGTTCCGCCCGCTGCGCCAGGTGGTTGAGCTTGCGCCGGGCGCGCGCGATGTGGGCGGCGACGTCGGCCTCGGCGACGGCGAGCCCACCCTTGGCCCAGGTCTTCGCGATGATCTCACCGGCGGGGTCGACGACCTTCGCCTGGCCGAGGAACCGAAGCCCGCCGAGCACGCCGGTCTGGTTCGACGACACGAGGTAGACCTGGTTCTCCGCCGCGCGCGCGCAGTCGTACAGGTCGAACAGGTGCGCCTGACGGTCGTTGCGGATGCGGTCGGATCGGTCGGTGACGCTCGCCGGCCACGCGCTCAGGCACGCGATGATCTGCGCGCCGTCGAGGGCGACCGAGCGCGCCGCTTCGGGGAAGGTCTTGTCGAAGTCGATCAGCATGCCGACCCGCCCCACCGGGGTGTCGAAGGCACGGAAGTCGGCGCCCGCGGCGTAGACGTCGGACTCGCCCAGCGGCAGGTGCACCTTCCGGTGCACGCCGAGCACGCCGTCGCCGGTCACGCACACCGCGGTGTTGTAGCGCCGCTCCTCGCCGTTCTCGACGGCTCGCTCGGCGATGCCGAAGCACACCGTCATGTCGCCCGCGAGCTGCATGATCGCCGCCACCTCGGGCCCGTCGATCTCGACGGAGTGCGGGATGCCGTCGCCCTCCTCCACCGGGTGGTGCAGGTCGAGCAGGTAGCCGCCGATGGTGGCGTCCGGCAGCACGAGGAGGTTCACCCCGCGTCCGCGTGCGTCCTCGACGATGCCGGGGAGCTTCGCGAGCGTGCGTTCGACGTCGCGACCGAAGTGGGCCGCCACCGCAGCCATCGTGACGGATGCCATTCCCCGAGAGTACGCGGTGGCCGATCAGCGCACCGCGAGGACACCGCGCGACGCCTCGACGACTCCGGCCGCGACGTGCTCGGCATCCCGGGCGATCGCGTGGAACCGCCCTGAGCCCCACGTGTGCAGCCAGGGAAGACCGACGAACGAGAAACCCGGTACCGCGGTCATGCCGCGCTCGTGCACGGGGTGCCCGCCCGCGTCGAGGACGTCGAGGTCGCCGAGCCACGACCAGTCGGCCCGGAAGCCGATGGCCCAGACCACCGCGTCGATCTCGTCGAGGTCGAGGTGCGTCGGACCCCCGTCGGGCGTCCACACCGGTCGGTAACGCTCCTCGGTCGGCGCGTCGATCCCCTCGCGCTCGATGTAGGCGTCGATGTCGTTCTTGATCGACTCGGCCACCGAGTCGGCACGATCGAGGTTGGACGTCAGGGTGTCATCGAACGCCAGGATGCCGTCGACGATGCCGATCGCTCGCCCGTGCAGGCCCATCCCCTGGGCGGCGAACGCCCGCAGATCGATGTCACGCCCCCCGTCGCGCCCGGTGACGTAGTGGTTGGTCGCGGCGCGTTTGGCCGCGGCCTGCTCCCCCACCGGCACGTCGTAGACGCCCATGTCGGCGAGCCACGTCATGCAGTCGCGGCCGCGGTAGAACCGCGCGACGCGCGGTGCCCGGCCGACCGCGAGGTGCACCTGTCGCCCCTCGAGGTGGAGGTCTTCGGCGATCTGGGTGCCCGACTGGCCCGTGCCGACCACGAGCACGGTTCCCGGGAGCTGCCCCGCGTTGCGGTAGTGGTGGGAGTGCATCTGCACGATGCGCGCGGGCAGGTCCTCGGCCCACGACGGGGTGATGGGGCGGTGATACCCCCCGGTCGCCGAGGTGACGGCATCCGCGGTGATCTCTCCTGCACTGGTCTGCACGACGAACACCCCGTCGTCGCGGCGGTCGACCCGCCGCACCTCGACTCCCTCCGCGAGGGGCGCATCGAAGGTGTCGGCATAGCCATGCACCCACGCGTAGACCTCGTCGCGGGTCATGAACCCGTCGGGGTCGGGACCGTCGTAGGCGTACCCGGGCAGCCGGCAGTGCCAGTTCGGCGTCACCAGCGTGAAGTTGTCCCAGCGACCGTCGCGCCATTCGTGCGCCGCCGAATCCCGCTCGATGACCACGTGCCGCACCCCGGCCTGGACGAGGTGCCAGCTGACCGACAGCCCGGCCTGTCCCCCACCGACGATCACGGCGGGATAGTGGTCGCCCGCCCGCAGCTCGACGGGGATCACGACGCCCTCGCGGGGAGGGGCGGCTCCATGCGCAGCACGGTGACCTCTCCCTCGGCATACGCGGCGGCGGTCCGCACGATCTCGTCTCGGGATGCCATGGCGGAGGTGCACGCGAAGCCGTAAGCGGCCCGCACGCGTTCGGCTGCGGCATCCAGAGCTTCACGCGAGCGCTCGACGAAGTCGGTCACACCGTAGCGGCCGCCGGTAGAGAGGTAGTCGTGCATCACCAGGCTCGGTGAGTAGTGCGACGTCTCGGCACCGTCGGGCCAGCGGACGGCGAAGCGCATCTCAGGCACGGGCCAACTCCTTCCATCCCTCGACGTGCGCGCCGACGGTCTCGGCGACCGGGCCGTAGACATCGGGGCGACGGTCACGCAGATGGAACATGCCCCCGCGCATCGCCCGGAAGGTCTCTTCGATGTCGATCTCGGCGATCGCGAGACCCGTGCCGAGCAGGGTCGTGGCGAGGATGTTGCCGCCCGGATCCACGACCTTCGCATTGCCGACGTAGCGGAGCGACCCGAAGGTCCCCGACTGATTGGATGCCATCCAGAACACCTGATTGTCGAGCGCCCGCGCGATGTCGAACTGGTTGAACCGGTACGTCCACCGGTCGTCCTGCAGATTCTCAGCGGTGGCGGTGCGGGCCGCGGGCCAGGCCGACATGCTCACCACGATCTCGGCACCGTCGAGGGCGAGCATGCGCGCGGCCTCGGGGAACGCCTTGTCGTAGCAGATCTGCATCCCGACGCGCCCCACGGGGGTGTCGAACGCCTCGTAGGTGTCGCCGGCAGAGTACGACATGTTCTCGCCGAGCGGCTGGTGAACCTTGCGGTAGGACCCGTAGATGTTCTCGCCGTCCAGGCACACCGCCGCGTTGTAGCGGGTCTCGCCGTCGTCGGCCAGCTCGCAGAAGCCGATCGTGACGATCATGTCGCCCACGAGCTCCTGCACCCGGGCGATCTCGGGGCCGTCGAGGCGGATGGCAGGCGGCATCGACTTCGTGGTGGTCTTGATCGTGTCGCCGTGGTTGCCGAGCGACGACAGGTACCCGCCGATCGCGGCCTCGGGGAACGCCAGCAACGACACCCCCGCGGCCCGCGCCTCGGCCACCAGGTCGGCGATGAGCGCGTAATTCTGCTCCAGGTCTCGCGTGAAGTTGGCCGAGACGGAGGCAACGGTGATCGACATGGCGAGCCTCAGAGGTTGTACGTGGAGTTGATGATGGCGCCCTTGCGCGCGTAGTAGATGAGGGCGTCCTGCACATCGAGCGGGTGCGCGGGGATGACGCCCTCGATGAGGTCCTCTTCGCGGATGCCGTGCAGGGCCAGGCCGAAGCGGCAGCAGTAGACCGTGCCGCCCTCCTTGATGAACGTCTCGAGCGAGTTGTTCATGTTGAGCTCACCCGGGAAGCCCGCGTCGCCCGTGGTCGGGAAGCCACGGTTCGCCGTGGCGGCGAGCGTGCCCGGGCCGTACAGGTAGATGGCCGACTCGAAGCCCTTCCGCAGGGCGCGGGTGGCCTGGAGGATCGCGACGAAACTCACCGATGACTCGTGCGGGATGCCGTGGATGAGCGTGAAGTACGACTCGCCGTTCTCGGCCTGGAAGTCGGGGAACAGCTTGGTGGAGCCATAGATGTTGCTGCCCTTGGGAAGCGACGGGTGCGGAACCTCGCCGAGGGACTTCGCGATGTTCTCGGCGATCTGAGCGTCGATGTCGGTGGTCATTGTCGTGTCCTTCGCGTCGGGTGGAGCCGGGGATGGAGCGCGTGTGCCTGATACCAGGCTCGCGTCCGTGTGTTTCGGATTGGTTTCAACGGGAATGAGCTTGCGTTACGCCTTGCCGAGCCCGGTGGCATCCGTGTCGAGAGCGCGGGTCTCGACACCGTCGGGCCAGCGCAACACGACGCCGGGCTCGGCGCTGAGCACGCCGATGGTGGCCGACTGCGCGAGGGGCGAGCGGATCTCGGGAGCCTCGGCGGTGAGCATGCCGAACCCCGGGAAGCAGGTCAGCCAGTCGCCGAAGGCGACGTCGGGCGGCGCGGGGATCTCGGCCACGTCGATCAGCGCGCCGGTTCCCGACGCCTCAGCGAGCATCGCCGCCGTGCCGACGATGCCGGCCATGCTGACGTCCTTGGCCGCGGCCGGCCGGTGCGCGGCGAGAAGGCCCGCGAGGTGCCGGAGCTCCTCCCCCGTGCGGGTCGAGGTCGAATCCCACTGGCGCCCCTCGAAGCCGCGCCGCCAGCGGCCGTGAAGGTCGACCGTCAGACCGAGCCGATGCCCGACCCGTCCGCCCCCGCCGGGGATCGGCGCCGTCGTGCGCCCGAGGGCCGTCACCGCGAGTGACGCCGCCCCACGTAGCTGTGTATGCCCGCCGAGGACCGGGACGTCCCACGCCACGGCAGCGCTGCGCAGCCCCGAGACGATGCGGCGCACCGCCGACGGGGTGGCAGCCGACACGGCATCCATCAGTCCCACCGCCCGCGCGCCCATCGCCGACAGGTCGTTCACGTTGACGAGCACGCCGCACCAGCCCGCCCACTCGGGGTCTTTGTCGATGAGCGCGGGCAGGATCGCGTCGGTGGCGACCACCACGTCGGTACCCGAAACCAGCGCGCCATCGTCGCCCACCCAGCCGTCGCCGCCCAGGGCTTCGGGGTGGTCATCGCGGATGCCTGCGAGCACGTCGCCGAGGGGGAGCTTCATCGCCCCGACGAGGTCGGAGATGCGCTCGATGGGCCAGCGCATCCGCACGTGCGGGGCTCCGCCGATCGCGGTCTCTCCCCCGCGCACCCAGCCGAGGTGGCGGAACAGGGGTTCGTTGCGCTCCTGCACCGTCGCGTCGAAGCGCAGCACGCCCCGGCTCACCGCCTCGCGACACGCGGCCTTCACGAGCGCTGAGCCGATGCCGCCGGCCTGCCGGGCACCGCGCCGTACGACGAGCCGACCGCCCGTCCACCAGCCGATGTCTCGAGCGGTGGCGGGGGCGAGGCGCACCCCGCCGAGCACATCGCCCGTGGCGGTGGCCGCAACCAACACCACGGTGCGGTGGTCGTCGTCGATGTCATCGTGGTCGGTGCCGGCGAACAGCCCTTGCTCGTCGACGAACACGTCGCGCCGGATCGAGCGGTAGGCGGCGATGTCGGCGGCATCCGCCACCCGGATCACCCATGGCGGCGCCTCCTGCCGCCGGGGCGCCCCGGTCAGCACGGGAACGTCGAACATCACGCGCCCGCCGTCTTCAGGATGCTGCACGCCCCGCAGGCGGCGCAGCCCGCGCGCTGGTCCTCGCCGCGCATGCCGGCCGCGTGCAGCAACCCGGCCACGCGAGAGGTGATGTCGTCCACGACCGCGCGGTGCGGCGCCGGGACCTTGTCGACGTCGGTCGCGAGCGTGCCCTTCAGCGGCCGGAACGGCACGACGAAGGGGTAGACACCCATGTCGATGAGTTCGCGGGCTCCCTCGACCGCCTCGTCGGGGTCTTCCCCCATCCCCACGATGAGGTAGGTCGACACCTGATTCCAACCGAACACCCGCACGGCTTCACGCCACGCGGCGCGGTACTCGTCCATGCTCACGCGGGATTTTCCTGGCATCCATCGCCGACGCACCTCGTCGTCCATCGACTCGACATGGATGCCGATGGACCGGGCGCCTGCGTCGTACAGGTCGGTGATGGCCTGCAGGTCGGCGGGCGGCTCGCACTGCACCTGGATCTCGAGCTCGGGAACGGCGGCCTTGACCGCGCGGACGCATCGGGCCAGGTGCTTGGCACCGCGGTCCCAGCCGTTCGACGTGCCCGTCGTCATGACCATGTGCGTCACGCCGTCGAGGCGGACCGCGGCCTCGGCGACCTCGGCGAGCATCGCGGGCGTCTTGACCGCGATGGTGGTACCCGCATCGAGCGACGCCTCGATCGCGCAGAAGCGGCACCGCTCACTCTCGTCGTAGCGCACGCACGTCTGCACGACCGTCGTCGCGAGCACGTTCTTGCCGTGCAGCTTCGCGATCTTGTCGTACGAGACGCCCTCGGCGGTCTCGAGGTCGTAGAACCGCGGGCGAACCACCGGGGCGACGTCGAAACCGAGATCGGCGCCGTCACGGGTGAGTCGTCCGGAGGCGGTGATCACGTACGGACTGTTCGGGTTCAGGGGGATCGCGGCCCCGTCGCCGTCGATGACGAAGTGACCGTCGTCACTGGGGCCGGCCCCGCCCGTGCGGCGCACGGGTGCGTCGCTGCGGACGCCGAGCAGGGCTAGGCTGACACGCGTCGAAACGCGGTCACGGTCTGCGGGTGCGAGCGCTGAAGCGTTGTCCATGCAGTCCAGTAGAACGACGGGGTGTTTCGATACGACGTCGAGCGGATAGCGGTTCTGTTTCGCGATCCCGCAGGAGGGTGCGTCGCGGAGGCGCCTGCGGCGGCGTGGGGGCCAGGCACGGTGTGCGAAACTCCGGAAAGATCGGCGGGCGGACGGTTTTTTCGGGATGGGAATGACCGGAGACGGCGCTTGTTCCGGAGTTCGGCACCGCGTTTCGTCGCTGCTCGACCCGCATGCGTTCCGCGATGACGGCCCGTGACGATGCGGCCTCCCCTGGCCGTGGGGGCAGGCGCCGACCCGTGCGTGCACATCCGTGACAGCACCACCAGCGCCGCGAACTTCACGAGCGACGGCACCGCCGACGTCTTCGACGTGGCGCTCGACGCCCCGACGCCGGACGCGAAGCTCGCCCTCCCGCGCCGAGGCGCGTCAGCGAGCCTCGTCGGTCGTCCGGGGTCCGCCACGGAAGACGACGCGCGCGATGAGGGCCGCGCCCGCGAAGCCGCACAGCACCGCGACACCCCAGACGAGGAAGCCGAGGACGGGGTTGGGTTCGAGCCAGGCCTGGACCGCGTCCGTCCCCTTCAGGAGCATCCAGGTGAGGAACGCTGCAATCAGCAGACCACCTGCGAGAACGAACCCCACTGTTTTCCCCATGGGGAGACGGTACCGAAGCACGTGACGGCACGAAAGCGCGGCCGCTCTGCTCAGACCCACCGAGTGTCCAAGAAACCCGGACGAATTTCTGAGGCGTCCGGGTGTTTTGGACACCGGATGCCGTGACCGCACGTGACTGTCCGTGACGGCGCCCGGCCCTCGCCGTTCGCGCCCCGGCTAGCGTGACCGACATGGCCCGTGCACTGCGCTCCCTCGGCTTCCTCACCATCGGCCTCTTCGACCGCGAGAACCCGCGGGCGGGGCACGAGACCACGCTGTCGATCATCGAGCGCGGCGAGCGCCTCGGCTTCGACAGCGCCTGGCTGCGCGACCGGCACCTGCAGTACGGCATCTCCTCCCCCGTCGCGGTGCTCGCCGCGGCGTCCCAGCGCACGAGCCGGATCCGGCTGGGCACGGCGGTCATTCCCCTGGGATGGGAGAACCCGCTCCGCTTGGCCGAAGACCTCGCGACCGTCGATGTGCTATCGGGAGGACGCCTTGAACCGGGGTTCTCCGTCGGTCCACCGCCGCGCCTCGACGACGTCGCGGCGGCGCTCTACCCCGACACCGTCGAGCACGAGGAGTTCGGGTACGAACGCCTCGCGCGCCTGCGCCGTTTTCTCGCGGGGGAACCCGTCAGTGCCCGCGCCGGGACCGAGGGCATCGAGGAGTACTCCGAGCGCGTCGAGCCGCACGCGGCCGGCCTCACTGACCGCCTCTGGTACGGCGCCGGCAGCCCCGCCTCGACCACGTGGGCGGCCGAGAACGGCTTCCACCTGCTGACCAGCAGCGTGATCCAGTCGACGACCTCGACCGACTTCGACGCCGAGCAGCATGCGCAGATCCGCCTCTACCGCGACACGCACCCCGACGGCGAGCGCGCCCGGGTCTCGCAGGGCCTGGTGGTCGTGCCGACCGATTCGGCGACGCCCGATCAGCGTCGACGGTACGAGGCCTATGCCGAGTCGCGGCGCGGGCGCGTCGGCATCCCTCAGGGTCCGCGCCGGATGCTGTTCGCCGAAGATCTCGTCGGCACGTCGGAGCAGATCGCCGAGCGGTTGCTGTCGTCGCGGGCGTTCCCCGAGGTCGACGAGGTCGCCTTCGCGCTGCCGTTCTCGTTCGCCCCCGACGACTACGCGCAGATCCTCGAGGACATCGCGGGCCGACTCGGACTGCTCCTCGGCTGGGAGCCCGCGGCTCCCGCCTGACGCGCGCGCAAGCCGCATCGAGTGTCCAGAACACCCGGACGATTCTTCGAGGCGTCCGGGTGTTGTGGACACTCACCCCCCTGAACCGGTCGGCGGCGCGAGGGTCGTCACGAGCCCGATGAGTGTCCAGAACACGCCGCAACGGCATGGCGCGTAACGGCGTGTTCTGGACACTCGACGGGCAGGGATGCCGGGGAACGCCGCTCAGCGCTGCCGCTCGACCGCCCGTCCCAGCCGCGCAGCGGCCTCGCGCAGCAGCTCCTCCGACGTGTCGCCGTAGGCCAGGCGCAGGTGCCGGTCGGCGTCCGTCCCGGGCCCCGAGGGGAAGAACGAGCCGCGCTGGTACTCGACGCCCTCCGCGCTCGCGTCGGCGGCGAGCCGGTCGGCGTCCAGCGAGTCGTCCGTCAGACGCGGCCAGAGGAACAACCCGCCGTCGGGCACGGTCACGTCGAAGGCTCCGGATGCCGAGAGCGCATCGGCCAGGGCATGAGCCCGCGACCGGTACAGCGCCCGCGCCCGCCCGAGCACCCGGTCGAAGAGCCCGGCGTCGCTCGTCAGCAGTTCCGCGACCACCGCCTGCACGAAAGTCGACGAGTGCGAATCCTGGCGGCTACGGAGGGCCACGGCATCCGGGACCAACCGCTCGGGCAGCACGACCCAGCCCAGGCGGAGCCCCGGGCCCAGCGTCTTGGTGAAGGTGTTGACGTGGATGACGTGCTCGGAGTCGTGGAACGGGGCGATCGACTCGGGCTCGCCGGCGAAGCGCAGTTCGCGGTACGGATCGTCGGCGAACACGACGAAGCCGTACCTCTCGGCGAGGTCGACGAGCTCGCGGCGGCGGGCCGTGGGCAGCGACGACTGCGACGGGTTGTGGAACTCGGGCACCGTGTACACCGCGGCGGGACGCGCCCCGGCCCGAAGCTCCGCGGCGAGCGCGTCGACGTCGAGCCCGTCGGCGCCGACGCGGATCGGGAGCACGCGCGCGTCGGCCAGCTCGAGGCCCCGCAGGAACAGCGGGAACACGGGGTTGTCGACCACGACGAGGTCACCGCGCTCGAGCACCGTCTGCACCGCGATCGCGAGGCCGTGGAAGCCGCCGTTCGTGATCAGCACGCGGTCCACGGCGACGCCCTCGCGGGCCGCGATCCATTCGCGCAGCGCCGGGATGCCCTCGGTCCGCGAATACTGCAGCGACGGCGCCCCCGGCGCGCTCAGCACCCGAGCGGTCGCGGCGGCCAGCTCGGCGGTCGGCAGCACCGACGGATCCGGGATGCCACCGAGCAGCTCGATCGCGTCGGGTCGACGATCGCGCAGGGTCTGGTCACCGAACCCCTTCGGCGCGGTGAACGCCTCGATGAGCGCGGGACGGGAGCGGGGTGGGGAGAGCAGGGTCATCGGGAACTCCGGGGGTCGCGGAACGGGATCGCGTCGACGAGGGCGCGGGTGTACTCCTCGCGGGGGCGCGAGAGCACGTCGGCGACGCGGCCGGACTCGACCACCCGCCCGTCTTTCAGCACCGACACCGTGTCGGCGATCTGGCGCACGAGGGCGAGGTCGTGCGAGACGAAGAGGTACGTGAGGCCCCGCTCGCGCTGGAGGCGACGCAACACGTCGAACACCCCGGCCTGCACGGTCACGTCGAGGGCCGAGGTCGGCTCGTCGAGCACGATCACGTCGGGCTCGAGCACGAGGACGCGCGCGATGGCCACGCGCTGACGCTGGCCGCCCGACAGCTCGGCCGGACGGCGGCGGGCGAGGTGCGGCGGGAGGCCCACGGCATCCAGAGCCTCCGTCACTTTCGCCGCCCTCTCGGCGCGCGTGCCGATCCGGTACTGGTCGAGGGGCTCGCGCACGATGCTCCCGACGCTCCACGTGGGATCGAGAGAGGTGAAGGGGTTCTGGTAGACGAGCTGGAGGTGCCGACGGATGCCGCGGAGCTCCGCCGGCGTCCGGCCCGAGACCGCCACGCCGTCGACGAGGATCTCTCCGGTATCCGGGCTCTCGAGCCCCAGAAGCAGACGCACCGTGGTGGTCTTGCCCGAGCCCGACTCCCCCACGAGGGCGTGCGTCGTGCCGGGCGGGACGCGGAACGAGACGCCCGAGACGGCGGGGCGGGCCACCCCGTCGACCACGAAGCTCTTCGACACCTCGCGCACGTCGATGCGGGTCGCGGTGGTGTCGGTGGTCCACGCGTCGACGCCGCGCTCGTCGACGTCACGCCGGTAGCGGTCGGGGTTCAGTGCGGGGGCATCGGCCTGCAACTGCACCGTGTACGGCGAGGTGGGGGCCGCGAAGACCTCGCGGGTGGCCCCCGCCTCTTGGACCCGCCCGTCCTTCAGCACGACGATCTCGTCGGTGCGCTCGGCCGCGATCGCGAGGTCGTGGGTGACGAGCAGCAGACCGATCCCGAGGTCCTCGCGCAGGTCGTCGAGCAGATCGAGGATGCGCTTCTGGATCGTGACGTCGAGGGCGCTGGTCGGCTCGTCGGCGACGAGCAGGTCGGGACGCGGCAGCACCGCGAGACCGATCAGCACGCGCTGGAGCATCCCCCCGGAGAGCTGGTGCGGGTACGCCCCGTAGACACGGGCGGGGTCGGGCAGGCCCACGCGCGCGAACACGTCGAGGATCGCCGCGCGCTGCGCGCGGGCGTCGGTGAGCCCTGCCAGGGCCGCTGCCTCGTGGGCTTGCGACCCGACGGTGCGCACGGGGTTCAGCGCGTGCGAGGGGTCTTGGGGGACGAAGCCGATACGACGCCCCCGGAACGGGCGGAACCGCGCCTCCGACAGCCCCAGCAGGTCGTCGCCGTCGAACGCGATGCGCCCCCGTGCGGTCGCCGTTCCGCGTGGCAGCAGGCGCAGGATCGAGCGCGCGATCGTCGACTTCCCCGAGCCCGATTCGCCGATGAGGGCGAGGCTGCCGCCGCGCGGGATCGCGAACGAGACGTCGTGCACCACGGGGGTGCGGCCGTAGGCGACCGACAGACCTTCGACAGCGAGGAGCGCGGTCGCGGTGTGCGCCTCGGAGCGCACGGGAAGAGTGGTGGTCATGACGTCCTCCGGAGCCAGCGGCTGATGCGGTTGATCGAGAGCACGGTCGCCACCGTGACCAGGGCGGGCCAGACGACGAGCCACGGTGCCCGCGGGTAGTCCTTGCCCGCCGAGATGAGCAACCCCCAGTCGGATGCCGGGGGCGGATCGCCGTACCCCAGGAACGCGAGCCCCGCGATGACGAGGATCGACAGCCCGAACTGCAGCACGGCGAGCGGGATCAGCGAGCGCGACGCGTTGGGGAGCACGTGGCGCAACAGCACGTGGACCGTCGAGCCGCCCTGCAGCCGCGCGGCCTCGACGAACACCGAGGAGCGCACGCGGATCACCTCGGATCGCATCACCCGGGCGAACACCGCGACGGCCGAGACGCCCGTCGCGATCGCGGCGTTGATGGTCTGGAAGCCGAGCGAGCTGACGATCACGACCGCGAGCAGGAACGCCGGGATCGCGAGCAGCACGTCGACGAAACGCGCGAGCACGACGTCGGTCCACGATCCGAGGAAGCCCGCGAGCAGGCCGATGAGCCCGCCGACGACGACCCCGATCGCCACGGCGACGAGAGCGCTGGTGACCGAGGACTGCGCACCGAACACGATCCGCGCGAACAGGTCGCGGCCGAGGTGATCGGTGCCCAGCAGGTGCGCGGCGCTCGGCGCCTGCAGCTTGTCGGCGGGCACTCCCTGCGCGGGATTCTGCGAGGTGAACAGCGCGGGCGCGATCGAGAAGGCCAGCACCACGGCGACGACCGCGAACGAGACGATGACGCTGACCGGAACGGCGAGACGGATGCCACGGACTCGGGCGTTCGTCACCCGCCCCGGGGCGGTGAGGGTCGCGGTCATACGATGCTCACTTCCTCGCGCAGCAGCGGCGCGGGATCGTCCTGGGGAGCCGCGGTCGCCGTGCGCCCGCGCGCCCCGATCGACACGCGGGGGTCGAGCAGCGGATAGGCGAGGTCGGCGAGGAGGTTCACGACCACGAACACGATCGCGGCGAGAGAGACCACCGCCTGCAGCACCGGGAGATCCTGGCTCGCCACGGCCGACTGCACGAGCGTGCCGATGCCCACGCGGCCGAAGATCGCCTCGGTGATGAGCGCCCCGCCGAGCAGCTCTCCGACGATCAGCGCGAGCACCGTCACCGTCGGCAGCGACGAGGGCTTCACGAGGTGGCGGAGGAAGAGCGCCCCCTGCCGGAGCCCCCGCGAGCGGGCCACCGCCACGTACTCCTGCCGGGACTCGTGATCGAGAGAGGCGATGAGCACCTCGGCGAGCTGGGCGGACACCGGGATGCCGAGCGCCACCGCCGCGAAGAACGTTCCCCAGGGCGTCTCGGTGTCGATCATGCTGAACAGCCCGAGACCGAAGGCGAACACGTGGATCAGCAGCAGGCCGATCACGAAGTTCGGCACAGAGAGGAACAGCGAGGGCAGCGAGCGCAGAACGCCCTGGCCGAATCGCGGCGGCAGGAACTGCGTGCCGTACGCGATCACGACGGCCAACACGACGGCGACCACGAGCGCCGCCCCCGCGAGCGCGAGCGTCGACCCGAGCGCATCGAGCACGAGTCCGCCCACCGGCAGGTTCGACCGCAGCGAGACCCCGAGATCACCGACCACGAAGCGGCCGAGCGATGAGCCGAGCTGCACCCACCACGGCTGATCCAGCCCGTAGTACGCCACGATGCGAGCGATGTCGTCTTCGGTGAAGCCATTGTCGGGGTTGCGCAGCGTGCTCGTGATCGGGTCGCCCGGGAGGATGCTGATCACCAGGAACGTGAACAGGTACGCCAACAGGACGACGACGATCGCCTGCCCGGTGCGTCGCAGCGCGAAGCGCCCATAGGTGCGGAGCATGCTTCGTCCTTTCGTGTCAGTGAGTCGGGAAGGGGCGGACGCCATGGCATCCGCCCCTTCCGGGATCAGCCGTTCAGCCAGGCGTCCAGGTAGTACGCGTAGGCGAGGCCGTTGTAGCTGACGCCGCTCACCTCGGGGGCCTGCACGTACACGCGCTGCACGATCTGCGTCAGCGGGACGAAGTACCCCTGGTCGAGCACGTAGCTCTGCAGCTCGTCGGCGACCTTCGCGCGGGCGTCACGGTCGGTGGCCGTGGCGATGCGCGTCGAGAGGTCGTTGAGCGTGGCATCCGAGGTTCCGAGCTTGAACCAGTCCTCGTCGCCCTTCTTCTGCGAGGTGAGGACCCCGGCGACGGTTCCCACGTCGACGAAGCTGCGCGTGATCTCGTTCGCGGGGACCGTGGCGTTGCCGATGACCTTCTGGCCGTAGGTCGGGACGTCGTAGGTCTCGAGGTTCACCTCGAAGCCGAGGCTCGTGAGCTGCTGGTCGACGAGCTCGTCGACCGACTGGGACGCCTGCAGGTACGGGTTGGGGTAGAGCGTGAACGACAGCTTCTGCCCGTTCTTCGTGCGGACGCCGTCGGCGCCCTTGACCCAGCCGGCGGCGTCGAGGAGAGCGGCGGCCTTGTCGGGGTCGTACGCGAAGTCGGCGCTGTGGTCGGTCGCCTCGGGCACGGTGCTCTGGAACAGCGACTCCGCCGCGTGCCAGTCGGGGGTGTAGACGGTCGAGAGGATCTCGTCGCGGTCGATGCCGTGCTGCACGGCTTGGCGCACCTTCACGTCGTCGAAGGGGGCGACGGAGGTGTTGAGCGCGTATCCGTTGACGAACCCGAGGTAGCGCGGGGTCTCGACGGTCAGCCCCTCCTGCTTCAGCGCGTCGAGGTCCTGCGGGCTCGCGTTGTAGGCGACCTGCGCCTGGCCCGACTCGACCGAGGCGGTGCGCAGCGTCGGCTCCGCGACCTGCTTGTAGGTGATCGTGTCGAGGTACGCGGCACCTTCGTGGCCGACGGCTTCGGGACCCCAGTCGTAGTCGTCGCGCTTCTTCAGCACGACGCTGTCACCCTCGGCGACCTTCTCGACGGTGAACGGTCCGCTGCCGATGTCCTTCGTGAGATCGGCCTGCTGGTCGGCGGGGAGTGCGAGCGTGGCCGGGGACAGGAGGATCGAGCCGTGATACGCCAGCGTCGGGATGAAGCTGAGCGTCGGTGCCGAGAACGACACCTTCACCGTCGTGGCATCCACCGCCTCCGCCCCCGCGTAGTTGGCGGAGGGGAACAGGCCGATGCGGTTGATGCCCTCGTCGGGCCGACCCTTCGCCCAGATCTCGATGTTCGCGACGACCGCGGCCGCGTCCAGCGGCGTGCCATCCGAGAAGGTCACGCCCTCTTTGAGGTGGAGCGTGAACTGCGTCTTGTCGGCGTTCTCGTCCCAGCTCTCCGCGATCCACGGGCTGAGGTTGCCCTCGGCGTCGACGTAGACCAGCTTGTCGGTCACGTTGCCCCAGATCTGGCCCTGGTAGCTCGAGATCGCGCTGTTGTTGGGGATCCAGGTGGCGCCGAGCGAGTCGATGAGGAAGACGAGGTCGCCGCCGGGCTTCGGCGTGGAGCTCTCGGCCGGAGCGGCCGAGGTTCCCGCGCCGCATCCGCTGAGGAGGACGGCGCCGACGGTGAGGGCGGAGGCGACGCCGAGGAGGCGTCGGAAGCGAGTGGTCATGAGGGTCCTTGTGCTGTGGAGACGTGTCGTGGGGAGTGTGCTGGGGAAACGGATTACAGGGCTTTGCCGGGGTTGAAGAGACCGGCGGGATCGAGCGCGTCCTTGATCGCGAGCTGAGCCGACCGCACGCGCGCGGCGAGCTCCTCGGCGGCGAGCGCGCGCTTGACCGTGCCGATGCCGTGCTCGCCGCTGACGGTTCCGCCGAGGGCGAGGGCGGTGCGCACGATGTCGTCGGCGGCGTCGTGCAGCGCCGCAGGGACGAGGGCGGCATCGGCGCCCGCCGGAACCGGGAGTGTGACGACGGGGTGCAGGTTGCCGTCGCCGGCGTGGGCGACGGCGCTCACCGCCACCCCGTGTCGCGCCTCGATCGCGGGGAAGGCCGCGAAGACCTCGGCGATGCGCGACTTCGGGACCGCGACGTCGCCGCCGACAAACCAGGATCCCTCGTCGAAGCGCCGCCCCGAACGTCGCAGTTCCCAGAGGACCTCGGCATCCGGTCCGCTCTCGACCTGCACGCGCCCACCGGCGGCGGCGAGCGCTGTCGTCAGCTCGGCGGTCTGCTCGTCGATGCCGAACCCGTCGAGCTCGATGAGCAGGAGGGCCGCGCCGCGGGCGCGAAGGCCCGAGTCGTTCGCCGCGTCGATGCCCTCGAGGGTCGGCTCGTCGAGGAACTCGATCACGCTCGGGCGCACGCGTGAGGCCGTGATCGCACCGATGGCCGCGGCCCCCGCGGGGGTGGAGTCGAAGAACGCCGACACCGTACGCCGGGCGACGGGGAGGGGACGGATGCGAACGGTCGCGCCGACCAGGATGCCGAGCACCCCCTCCGACCCGACGAACAGCGACACGAGGTCGAGTCCGGTCACGCCCTTGATCGAGCGGTGGCCGATCGAGACGAGGCTCCCGTCGGCGAGGACGACGTCGAGGGCGAGCACCGACTCTCGGGTGACGCCGTACTTGGCGCAGCGGAGGCCGCCGGCGTTGGTGGCGATGTTGCCGCCCATGGTCGAGATGCGCCAGCTCGCGGGGTCGGGGGCGTAGAAGAGGCCGAGCGGGGCGAGGTGCTCGTTGAGCGTCGCGTTGAGGACACCCGGCTCGACGACCGCGACCTCGTCGGCGGGCGAGACCTCGACGATCCGGTTCAGGCGGTCGGTCGAGACGACGAGCTGCTCGGCGTGCGCCACGGCGCCGCCGGAGAGACCGGTACCGGCGCCCCGGGGAACGATGCTCACGCCGTGACGCGCGGCGAGGCGCACGAGCTGCTGGACCTCGCCGACGGTGGCGGGGAAGGCGACCGCGGGTCCGTCGGTCGCGCCCGTGACGGTTCGGGGCGCGGTGCCCGCGTCATGGGCGTAGTGCGCCGTCTCGGGGGACGACGGGCGCACGTCGATGCCGGGGGCGTCGCGCTCGATGTCGTCGAGCAGGGCGGACAGGCCCGTGCGCGGGGCGGTCGCGGTGGAAGCGCTCATGGGCGTGCCTCTCTGGGTGGGGACGGGAGTGCAGCCGAAGGTAGGGCGATGCCCGGGCGGCGGTCATCTCGGCGGAAACGCGCCGTCGCGATGCGTCGCGGTCCGTCACGGAACGTCGCGCGGCGTCACACTCCCGCACCGCGCAGGCGGCCCGGGCTACCCTTCCGCGCCCGCACCTCCCTCGCTGCGCGATGCACGCCGAGTGTCCAAAACACCCGGACGAATTTTCGCGGAGTCCGGGTGTTCTGGACACTCAACGCCGGGCGCGGACACGACGCCCGCGCCGCCGCCCCCGCCTCGCCGCCCCTCGCTGCGCCATGCACGCCGAGTGTCCAAAACACCCGGACGAATTTCTGCGGCGTCCGGGTGTTCTGGACACTCAACGCCGGGCGCGCGACATGCGGCACGCGGTGTCCGGGTGTCTTGGACACTCAACGCCCGGCGCGGACACCGAACCGCCGTAACAATGACGCCTCGCGGCGCTGCGTTACGGACGCGATTGTGCCGACGCGGCACCGGCGGCACAGTGGGCGTTTCGGCGGGACCGGCCCGCTGCGAAGGAGTCCCGATGCCCGACCGCATCCACCTCGCCGTCGCCCTGGACGGCGCCGGCTGGCACCCGGCCGCGTGGCGCGAGTCCACCGCGCGCCCCACCGAGCTCACGACGCCCGCCTACTGGCGTGACCTCGCCCGCACGGCCGACGGCGCCGGGCTCCTCTTCGCGACCATCGAGGACGCCCTGAGCCTGGGCGGGCGATCCTTCGAGCCGGATGCCGAGACCCGGCGCGACCGCGTGCGGGGCCGCCTCGACGCGGTGCTGTTGGCGTCATTCCTGGCCCCGGTCACGCGTCGCCTGGGTCTCGTGCCGACCGCGACCACCGCGCATCCCGAACCGTTCCATCTCGCCACCGGACTCCAGACCCTCGACCACGCCAGCCGGGGCCGCGCGGGTGTCCGCCTCGTCGCGGGCTCGACGCCGCAGGAGCGCGCGAACTTCGGGCGCCGCGCCGACGGACCGACCGGGATCCCGGCATCCGGTCGCGTCGAAGCCGACCCCGCGCTGCTCGCGGCGTTCCGCGAGGCCGGCGAAGTGGCCGAGGTCATCCGGCGTCTCGCCGACTCGTGGGAGGACGACGCGATCGTGCGCGACCTCGAGACCGGGAAGTTCCTCGACCGGGAGCGCGTGCACAACGTCGAGTTCGAGGGCGAGTTCTTCTCGATCACGGGCGCCTCGATCGTGCCGCGCTCCCCGCAGGGCCAGCCGCTCATCACCGCCCTCGCGCACCAGACGATCCCGTACCGTTTCGCCGCGGAGCACGCCGACCTCGTCTTCGTCACACCCGCGGATGCGGCGGCGGTCGGCGGCATCCTGAACGAACTGGCGGATGCCGCGGACGAGGTGCGCACGCTCGACGAGCCGCTGCGCGTGTTCGCCGACCTCCTGATCCTCGTGGAGGACACACGCCGGGAGGCCGAGGCGGTCTGGAACCGCCTCCAGGACCGCTCCCCGCTCACCACCGACGCCCGGGTCGTGGTCGGCACCGCCGACGACGTCGTGGACGAGATCCGCGCCCTCGCCGAGGCCGGGGCCGACGGCGTCCGTCTGCGCCCCGCGCGCCTGCCCGCCGACCTCGACGCGATCGCCGAGCGGGTCGTGCCGCGCGCGGCGGCCGCCGGCATCCTGCTCCCCGACGACGGCGCACCGACGCTGCGCGAACGCGTCGGACTCCCCCGTCTCGCCAGCCGCTACGCCCGTCAGGAGGTCGGCGCATGACCGGCCGTCAGATCCACCTCGCCGCCCACTTCCCGGGTGTGAACAACACAACCGTCTGGACCGACCCGAGCGCGGGGAGCCAGATCGACTTCTCGTCGTTCGAGTACTTCGCCCGCACGGCCGAGCGCGGTTTCTTCGACTACCTCTTCCTCGCCGAGGGCCTGCGCCTGCGGGAGCACCGCGGGCAGCTGCACGACCTCGACGTCGCCGGGCGCCCGAACACCCTCGCGATCCTCACCGCACTCGCGGCGGTCACCGAACACATCGGGCTCGTCGGAACGCTCAACACGACCTTCAACGAGCCGTACGAGCTCGCCCGTCAGCTCGGCACGCTCGACCTGCTGTCGAACGGCCGGGCTGGGTGGAACGCCGTGACCAGCTCCGACGCGTTCCACGGCGCGAACTTCCGCCGCGGGGGCTACCTCGACCACGCCGACCGGTACGTGCGGGCGTCGGAGTTCGCGGCGCTGTCGAAGGCGCTCTGGTCGTCGTGGCGCGACGACGCGATCGTGGCGGATGCCGAGACCGGGGCGTTCCTCCGCGACGACGCGATCGAGCGGGTCCGGCACGAGTCCCGTCTGTTCGACGTCGACGCGGTGTTCGACGTTCCGCGCTCCCCGCAGGGGAGACCCGTGATCGTGCAGGCCGGGGACTCCCCCGACGGCCGCGACTTCGCCACGGAGCACGCCGACGTCATCTTCTCGCTGCACACCGAGTTCGCCGACGCGCAGCAGTTCTACCGCGATGTGAAGGGCCGCCTCGCGGCGCACGGCCGCGACGAGGATTCGCTCAAGATCCTCCCGGCAGCCACCTTCGTGCTCGGTGACACCGCCGACGAGGCCCGCGAACGCTCGCGCGAGATCGCCCTCGCCCAGGTGCGCCCGCAGACCGCGATCACCTACCTCGAGCAGATCTGGAACCGCGACCTCAGCGGGTACGACCCCGAGGGTCCGCTCCCCGACGTCGAGCCCGACACCGGCGTCGAGACCGCGCAGGGCTTCGCCGGCCGCCACGCCGCGATCCGCGCGCGCGTCGGGCAGCTGCGCGAGCAGGCGGCCGCAGAGAACCTCAGCATCCGGGAGCTCGTGATCCGTCTGACCGCGAAGCACACCTTCGTCGGGACGCCGGAGCACGTGGCATCCGAGATCGACCGCTACGTGCAGGAGCGCGCGACCGACGGGTTCACCGTCGTCGGACACGTCACCCCGCACGGCCTCGACGAGTTCGCCGACCGGGTCGTGCCGCTGCTGCAGGAGCGCGGCTCGTACCGCCGCTCGTACGACGACGGGGCGACGCTGCACGATCTGCTGGGCCTGCCGCCCGTCCTCACTCCCGCCGTGCGATGATCCGGGTGGTCATCGTGGGGGCCGGCCCGCGCGCGGTGATGCTGGTCGAGCGCCTGCTCGCCCGCCGGACCCGCGCGGCCAGTCCGCGCCTGCACATCACGCTCGTCGACCCGCACCCGCCGGGGGCCGGACGCATCTGGCGCCGCGATCAGTCGCCGCTGCTGAAGCTCAACTCGATGGCGCGCGACGTGACCGTGTTCACCGACGAGACATGCACGATCTCGGGGCCGGTGCGTTCCGGGCCGTCGCTCATCGAGTGGGCCGAGCGCGTCCGCGCCGGGACCCTCCCCGATGTCGCGATCGACGATCCGGATCTGGATGCCGAGCTCCTGACGCTGCGCGGAGACAGCTTCCCCACGCGCCGCCTCCAGAGCGTCTACCTCGACTGGTTCTGGCGACGCACGGTCGCGATCGCGCCACCCGGGGTCGAGGTGCACGAGCACCGCGGAATCGTGCAGTGGGTCGATGACACGACCGAGGGGTACGAGGTGGCGTTGGCCGATGGCATCCGTCTTCCCGCCGACATCGTCGTGTACGCGCTCGGGCACAACGGACGCGACCCCGACGGCGAGACCCGCGCGTTGATCACCGCGGCCGCGGACGCGGGCCTGACCTACGTGCCGCCGTCGTTCACCGCCGACGCCGACCTCTCTGTGCTCGGTGCGGGCGACGACGTCATCGTGCGCGGCATGGGACTGGCGGCGGTGGATGCCGTCGTGCTGCTGGCCGAGGGACGCGGCGGCCGGTTCGTCCGAACGCCGGAGGGACGCGTGCGGTACGAGCCCTCGGGGCGGGAACCGCGTCTGCACCTCGGCTCGCGCCGCGGCGTGCCGTACCGCTCGAAGGTGTCGTCGGAGCTGAGGGGCGACCCTCCCGCGCGCGAGGTGCTCACCCCCGCCGCGATCGCGGACCTGTTGGCGCGTCCCGGCACGATCGACTTCCTCGACGACGTATGGCCGCTGATCGCCCGCGAGCTCGTGTGGGGGCACTACCGCGAGCTGTTCACGGGGCACCCCGAGCGGGTCCTGGTCGCGTGGGGCGTCTTCCGCGAGACGCTGAGCGCCGTGGACGGTGACACGGCAGCCCTGCGGCGCGCGGTCGCGGAGGTCGTCCCCGACCCGCTGGACCGTTTCGACGTCCCCGCGCTCGATGTGCCTCTCGGCCACGAGGCGTTCGCGGATGCCGCCGAGGTGCACCGCCGCGTCCGCCAGCACATCGTGGACGACCTGCATCTGCGCACGACCCCCGAACGCAGCACCGCGCAGGCGCTGTTCCTCACGATCCTGCAGTCGTTCCTCGCGGTGTCCGAGATCCCCGCCGAGCGGTGGGGCGCGCGGTCGCGCGCGATCGATCTCCCCGTGACGTGGCACACCTTCTTCAGCTACGTCGCGTCGGGGCCGCCGGCCCATCGCCTCGAAGAGATCGGCGCGCTCGCGGATGCCGGGATCGTGCGGTTCCTCGGACCCGAGATCGCGGTTCGCGTCGACGACGGGCGGTTCGTGGCATCCTCTCCGCGGGTTCCGGGAGAGGTTCGCGCGGGCGCGCTCCTCGACGCGTGGCTCCCGAGCGCCGAGGCGGCCTCGAGCGACAACGCGGCCTTGCGCGAACTGGCGACGCGGCACGGCCGCGAGGTGCACGTCGCCGACGAGACCTTCACGGGTTCGCTCGGCCGCATCGACACCGACGCCGACGGACGCGTCGTCTCACGCAACGGCATCCCGCACGCGACGCTCTTCGCCATCGGCCCCTTCACCTCGGGCATGGAGGCCGGGGCGTTCACCCGCCCGCGCTCCAATGCCCTGTCACTCCGGCACACCGACCGCGTCGCGGGCGCGGTGTCCGAGGCGGTGGCCGCGGTGTCCGAGCGGCGCTGGGCGTTCTCGCGCTGACGCCCGCGCCGCGCTGACACGGCGTGCGGCGCCGCGGCGCCCGTCCCGTGCGCCGTGCCCGCTCCGCCCCCGCGGACGCTCCCCTCGGGTCGGCGCCGTACCAACATTGAGTGTCCAAAACACCCGGACGAATTTTTTCGACGTCCGGGTGTCTTGGACACTCAACCTGGCGAGCGCGCGCCCGCGGGACGCCTCACACGCAGCACGGCGGCCGCGCCACTCACCGCAGACGCCGCGCGACCTCCGCCATCGCCTCGGCGAACGACTCCTCGGCGCCCTCGCGACCGCCGGAGAGATTCACGCCCACGACCCCGGGGAGCGCGAGCATCTCCTCGGCCAGCGCGACCGCCAGCGCGATCCCCTCGGCCCGCGGTTCCCGTGCCGAACGAACCCGCGCGAGGAACCCGTCCGGCAGCACGAGCGTCGTGAACGACTCGAGCAGAGCGGCCGAGGCGTGATCCACCACCACCGGGACGCACGGGATGTACCGCACCGGCTCCCCCACCTCGTCGATGAACCGCCGCACCGGCGCCGCGCCGCCCGCGTGATTGACGAAGCACACGTCGGCGCCCGCGCGCAGCTTCTCGCGCAATCGCGCGGCGCGGCGCTCCACAGGCGGGGCCGCGGGCGACCCGGCGACCGACACGACGTGCCCCGCTGCGCGCGCGAGCGCCGTGGCCTCGGTCGAGTCGAGGTCGAACACGGGGGCGGCGTCGGGCCGGTGTCCCGTCTGAGTGTGGTCGCCCGTGACGCAGTGGACCCCGGCCACGCCTTCCACGGCGAGCGCCGCGAGCTCCCCCTCGATCGCGACGCGGTTGCGGTCGCGCATGTTCAGCCCCGTCCACACGCGCAGCCCCCGTCGCTGCAACAGGTGCGCGCGATAGGCGGGAGGGAACTGCACGCGCGCGCTTCCCGCGTCGCCGGCGAGGACGGCATCCACTTCTCCCGCGAGGACGGCGGCGCAGGCGTCGATGGATGCCACGCTCAACGCGCGCGCCGGCAGGTCGGCCACGACCCACGGGCGCGTGTCGAGGGAGGTCAGGGTGTCCGCCGCCGCTGCGGTGCGCGGGCCGGGGCTCACCGGGGTCGTGCGGTCGACGCCGGTCCACGGCACGGTCGGGCGGGGGAGGAACGCGCAGCGGTGGGCCGCGTCGATCTCGCACGCGCCGTCGAAGCCGACACCCCCGCACGGGCCGTATTCCATGCGCTTGGGGCACGCGTCGATGAGGGGCAGCGAGCTCATGGCCGCGAGTGTAGGGACCGCGTGTTTCAGCGAATGTTCGTGGTGGCAACATCGCCGAAACGCGGCGTCCCTACGCTCGGCGATAACCCCAGCACCCGGGAGGACCCATGATCACGGCCGGCACCACCTTCGGTTCCGATGTCGACGTCACCGACGAGCTCGTCGCCGACCCGATCGCGCTCATGGTCCGGTGGCTGCCGTCGCACGACAGCGAGCTGCGCCCCCTTGCCGCCCTCTCGACGATCGGGCTCGACGGCATCCCGTCCCTCCGCCATGTGCTCGTCAGCGACAGGGATGCCGCGGGCCTGACCTTCCACACCGATGAGGCGAGCGCGAAGGTCGCCGAGATCGTCGCGAACCCGGTGGCCGCAGTGGCGGTGGCATGGCCCGAGGTCGGGCGCCAGCTCGTCGTGCGGGGAATCGTCGAGCGCGTGACCCCCGCGGAGGCCGCGGCCGTGTACGCCCAGCGCTCGCGCTACCTGCAGCTGCTGGCGTGGCTGAACACGCGCGAGAACGCCCAGCTCGACACCGCGGCCCGCCAGCACCTGTGGGCCGAGTTCGATGCCGCGCACCCGACGCTCGATCCGCCTCCGCGCTGGGTCGGTTTCCGCCTGCGCCCCGTCACCCTGACGTTCTGGCGTGGCGACCCGATCGGACAGAGCACGCGCCAGCACTACACGCTCGCCGACGGCCGCTGGTCGGGTCGGATCCTGGCGGGCTGAGATGGACATCACCACCGTCACCTCGTTCCGCCCCGCGCGCACGCGCGCCGATCTCGCGCTCGCGCCGGGCGAGGTCGTCATGGCGGGCGGCACCTGGCTGATGAGCGAGCCGCAACCGACGACGACCGGGTTCGTCGACCTCACGACCCTCGGCTGGCCCGACGTCGAGATCACGCCCGACGGCCTGCGCATCGGCGCGACCTGCACGATCGCCCGCCTTCTCGCCTGGGCCGAGACCGAGGCCCCCGCCGAATGGACCTCGCTCGCCCTGGCCCGCCCGTCCGCCGATGCCCTCCTCGCGTCGTTCAAGATCTGGAACACCGCGACCGTCGGAGGCAACGTCTGCCAGGCCTTCGCAGCCGGCGCGATGATCGCGATGCTCTCGACCCTGGATGCCACGGCGCTCATCTGGACCCCCGACGGCGGCGAGCGCGTGATCGCGGTGGCCGACCTCGTGATCGACAACCAGGCAACCTCTCTCGCCCCGGGCGAGGTGGTGCGCGCCCTCGACATCCCGATGCACGCGCTGCGCTCGCGCGTCGGACTGCAGAAGATCGCGCTCGCCGAGCTCGGCCGGTCCGGGGCTGTCGTGACCGCGCGCGTCGATCCGGACGGTTCGGCGGTCTTCGTCGTCACCGCCGCCGTCCGACGTCCGCGCGTCCTGAGATTCGCCCGCGTTCCGGGTGCCGGAGAGCTTCGGGATGCCGTGGCCTCCGCGACCGACTTCTACACCGACCCGCTGGGCAGCGCCGACTGGCGGCGCGGCGTGAGCGTCGTGCTCGCCGAGCGGCTGCGCGCGGCGTTCGCCCGCGATCTCGCGGAGGGCACCGCGTGAGCGCGGCACGCCTGATGACTGTCCCGCGCTCCGGAACGCCGGGCGCCGCGGCGCGCACCGCGGTCTGCCCCTGGCGGATTCGGCCGGCTTCTTCCGGAGCACGGCACGCAGGGCGCCCGGTCGGGGCGCAACGGGAGGGCACCGCGTGAAGTTCCAGGTCAACGGGGAGCCGGTCGACGCCGAGCCCCGCCCCGGTCAGAGTGCGCGCACACTGCTGCGCGAGACGGGCCACGTCGAGGTGAAGAAGGGCTGCGACGCGGGCGACTGCGGCGCGTGCTCGGTGCTGCTCGACGGGGAGCCGACGCACTCGTGCATCATCCCGGCGATGCGTCTCGAGGGGCGCGCTATCACGACCGCCGCGGGCCTCGCGCCCGGCGACGAGCTGCACCCCGTGCAGGAGGCCCTGGCGTCGGGCTTCGGCTTCCAGTGCGGGTTCTGCACGCCGGGGATGAGCGTCACGGCCTCGACCCTGACCGCCGCCGACCTTCCCGACCTCGACCGGCGCATGAAGGGCAACCTCTGCCGTTGCACGGGCTACCGCCCGATCCGCGCGGCGATCCGCGAGTCTGTCCTGGGGCCCGTGCGCGAGACCGGCGCCGGTGCCGCGCAAGCAGAGCGGTCCGGATGCATGACCGACGCCCATCACGCCCTCCCCGCCGCCCCACCGGACCACTCCTGCCCCACGGGTCATGCAGGTGAACCACGCGCAGACGCAACGAGCGGCCGGATCGGCTCCTCGACCATCCCCGAGGCCGCGCGGCGCATCGTGCAGGGTCGCGAGCCGTTCACTTTCGACGAGCCCGTGCCCGGCGGCCCGCCGCTCGTGCTGCGCGTCGTCACCTCTCCGCACGCCCACGCGCGGATCGTCGCGATCGACACCGCGGCGGCCCTCGCCGTCCCCGGCGTCGTCGCGGTGTTCACGCACGAGGACGTCCCCGACATCCGCTACTCCACGGGTCGTCACGAGCACCGCACCGACGACCCCGACGACACGCGGATGCTCGACGACGTCGTGCGCCACGTCGGCCAGCGGGTCGCCGCGGTCGTCGGCGAGTCGGCGGAGGCGGCGGATGCCGGCTGCCGCGCCGTCCGCGTCGTCTACGACGTGCTCCCCGCGGTCTTCGACCCCGAAGAGGCACGAACCCCGGGCGCTCCGCTGCTGCACCCCGACCGCACGCCCGAGGAGCGGGTGATGGATGCCGGACGCAACGTCGTCGCCGGATTCCACACCGGCCACGGCGGCGACATCGACGCGGCGCTGGCCGCGAGTCACGCCACCGTCTCCGGTGAATGGACCTCGGCCCGCGTCACGCACGCGGCCCTCGAGACGCACGGCGCCGTCGGCTGGCTCGACGACGACGGCCGTCTCGTGATCCGTTCGTCGACGCAGGTGCCGTTCCTCGCCCGCAACGAGCTCGCGCACATCTTCGGGCTCGAGCGCGACCGCATCCGCGTCTTCGCGGCGCGCGTCGGCGGCGGCTTCGGCGGCAAGCAGGAGCTCTTCACCGAAGATCTCACGGCCCTCGCCGTGCTGAAGCTCGGTCGTCCGGTGGCATACGAGTTCTCGCGCACCGACCAGTTCGTTCGGGCGTCGCTCCGGCACCCGATGCGCGTGCGGGTCACCCTCGGGGCGGATGCCGACGGCACCCTCACCGCGATGAAGATCGACGTCCTGAGCGACACCGGCGCGTACGGCAACCACGCGATCGGCGTGCTGTTCCACTCGTGCGCCGAGTCCACGACGCTGTACCGGGTGCCGACGAAGTGGATCGATGCCGAAGCGGTGTATACGAACAACCCGCCGTCGGGTGCGTTCCGCGGCTACGGGCTCGGGCAGGTGGTCTTCGGTGTCGAGTCGGCGATGGACGCCCTCGCCGAGAAGCTGGGGATCGACCCGTTCGACCTCCGCCGCATCAATGCCGTCAAGGAGGGCGACCCCCTCCACCCCGACGACGACGAGAAGTACGAGGAAGACCTGATCTGGGGCAGCTACGGCCTCGACCAGTGCCTCGACCTCGCACAGGACGCGCTGCGCCGGGGCAACGGCGTCGAGGCCCCGAAGGGGTGGGCCGTCGGCGAGGGAATGGCCGCCGCGATGATCGCGACGATGGCCCCGCGCGGGCACATCGCGCACACGACCGCGACCCTCCGCCCCGACGGCACGTTCCTGCTGCGCGTCGGCACCGCCGAGTTCGGCAACGGCACCTCGACGGTGCACCGGCAGATCGCCGCGACGGTGCTGGACGCCTCGCCGGACCGGCTGGAGCTCTGGGCCGCCGACACCGACGCCGTCCGCCACGACACCGGCGCTTTCGCCTCGGCCGGCACGGTCGTCGCGGGCAAGGCCCTGTTCGGCGCCTGTACGGCTCTGCGGCGACGCATGATCGACATCGCCGCGGAGCTCGCCGGAGGGGATGCCGCGTCCGCCGAGGTCGTGGCATCCGGAATCCTCGCCGGAGACGAGATCGTCTCGTGGAAACGGATCGTGGATGCCGCGCCCGCGACGATGCGTGACGAGCAGGGTCTCACCGCCGACGGCGCGGAGTTCGGCGAGGTACGGTCGCTCGCGTTCAACGTGCACGCCGTGCGGGTGGCCGTCGACCCCGAGACGGGGACGGTGCGAGTGCTGCAGTCGGTCCAGTCCGCCGACGCCGGCGTCGTGATCAACCCCGCGCAGTGCCGCGGGCAGATCGAGGGCGGGGCCGCTCAGGCCCTCGGCGGCGCGCTGTACGAAGAGGTGTACCTCGAGGACGGCGTGGTGCAGAACCCGGTGTTCCGCACGTATCGCGTGCCGCAGTTCGCCGACGTCCCCGACACCGAGGTGTACTTCGCCGAGACCGATGACACCCTGGGCCCCTTCGGCGCGAAGTCGATGAGCGAGTCGCCGTACAACCCGGTCGGCGCCGCGATCGGCAACGCGGTCTCGCGCGCGCTCGGTCGCCGCGGCTACGAGCTGCCGTTCTCGCGCGACCGCGTGTGGAGGTTGGCGGGCGGGGAGTGAGGCTGCGGCCGGTGCGGTGAGGCGTTGCGCGCGCCGCCGGGTAGCGCAGCGCGGCGTCGCGTGAGACGCCACGTCGCTCAGCGCGAGGTTGCGTGTCCCTCTTTGTGCGATTTCGGCGGCTCAGCCATGCACAAAGTGGGACACGCGACGCGGCGCTGCCCCTCAGCGCTAACGCCCGCCGCGCCCCCACCAGGCATGTCCCACTTTGTGCAGGTGGCGAGGCCGATTTCTGCACGAAGTGGGACATCAGGCGCTGCTCTGGATCGGCACAGTCGTCTTCGAGACCTGGATGCCACGGGCCCGCGCCGCGCCTCCTGCCACGACGTTCCCGCTCACTCCCATGACTCCGCAACTCGCGAATCGCGTTCCCGCCGCGCCCGTGACAGAGCCCGCGCGGAAGCGAAGCCGGAGCGACGAGCGATCTCGGCGATCGGGAAGCCGCTCCCCACGAGGGCGTCGGCGAGCTCGAGGCGCCGCGCGCGGAGGGCGGCGCTCGGCGTGCTCCCTCGCCGCGCGAACACGCGAGAGAGGTACTGCCGCGACACGCGCAGGGCATCGGCGAGTTCTTCGACGGTGAAGAGCGGGTCTTCGGCTCGCTCGATGAGGATCCGTGTGGCGGCGGCGAACGTGGCCTGAGCAGATCGCACCGCCGAGCCGTCGGCATCCGCTCCCGCCCGCCCCGCGACGAGCGCCGCGCACAGACTCTCGATCGCATGGCCGAGGGCCGACTCGACGGCGATGCTCACGCGATGGTCGCCGTTCAGGATCGCATTGACGGTGGATGCCAGAGCCCTCCACGCCGGCCCATCATCGGCGCCGGGCAGCGACGTGGGTTCATCGAGCAGTCGGTGCGCCGAGACGATCTCGATGCGCGCACTCGGCTGCGTGGCCGTCACGCAGGACAGCACCGTCTCGGGATAGACGAGCGCGTCACCGGCGTCGAGATCTGACATGTGGCCGCCCACGAAGCTCAGCGCGACGGTGCCTTCGGCCTGGAGGACGAGCGTGGAGCCGTTCCGAAGCCCCGGTGTCGGCTCGATCGTGAGCGGGGTATGCCACAGGCGACGGACCGCCACCCCCGCGACCTCCACCTCATCGACGACGAGCGCTGATGGGCCCGAGCCGACGGGCGTCGCGACGAACGAGCGCTGAGCGAACCATTCGACGACCGCGCTCCCCTCGGTACGCAGGGTTCGGGTCATGCGGCTCCGATCTCAGGGGTGTTCTTTCAGCCTCTCCGGCGCCCCACCGGTCCCTCCGCCACCCCCCGACCCGTTCACCCTCACGTTCACTCCCTCTCGATCCCGGATGCCGAAACCACCGTCCCGTCCTCACCTGTGGCGACGATGACAACTCACGTTTGGCGCACGCGCGCCTGCCTCGACAGGGTGGCGGCAACCCATCCCGAAAGGTCCCTGATGACGCACGACATCGAGCAGAACGCTCCCGCTCTTTCCCCGACCCGCCGCACCGTCCTCACCGGCGCTGCTTGGACGCTTCCGGTCATCGCCGCGGCGACCATCACGCCGATGGCCGCGGCTTCGAACGCGCCGGTTCTCGCCTTCGACAAGTCGACCTACAACGGCACGGCCTGCGGCACGATCACCGGCGCGTACGTCACGGTGACGGTGAACAACGTCGCTACCGCGGGGAAGAGCGTAACCACGACGCTGAGCAATGGGTACAAGTTCTCCGACGACACAACGACGAACACGCAAGTGAGCGGGGCGGATGGGCGTGTGAATCTGCCGACGATCAACGTTCCGAGCTCGGGAGGAAGCGCGGTCGCGTCCGCGACATCGAGCAACTCAGCGGTTGCCTCCTCCTCGCTTTCCGCACCCGCGATCGGCTCTGCGCACCGCTACTTCCACAACAAAAACGGCAACTCAGGAATCGCAGACTTCACAAGCGTCCCCAACGGATCAACGCCCGTCGGCGGAATCGGCTTCCTCTCTCCCGCCGGCGACCTCTACTGGGCAAACAACGGGAAGGTGGCAACAGGCGTTTCGAAAGCAGTCGGCGGAATAGACGAATACGGACAGTACGTCATCGAGTTCACCAGTTCGAACGACGGGTCTGTACACCGCTACTCCCACAACAAAAACGGCAACTCAGGAATCGCAGACTTCACAAGCGTCCCCAACGGATCAACGCCCGTCGGCGGAATCGGCTTCCTCTCTCCCGCCGGCGACCTCTACTGGGCAAACAACGGGAAGGTAGCAACAGGCGTTTCGAAAGCAGTCGGCGGAATAGACGAATACGGACAGTACGTCATCGAGTTCACCAGCGCACCGGCGTGCTAAGCACACGACTCCGCTCAGCCCCCTAACCCAGCACCGCCTCGGCGAGTGCCCGGATCCCCGCCGCGATATCGACGGAGGAGACGGCCTCGTCGGGGTGGTGACTGATCCCGTCGGGGTTGCGGAGGAACAGCATCCCCACCCCCGTGACGGCCCCGATCGCCATCGCGTCGTGACCGGCGCGACTGAACAGGGTCGGGGCCTCCCCACCGATACCCGCCCGAACGACGTCCTGCAGCAGCGGCTCGCAAACACCGCGGGCGCGGAGTGCACCCTGCGGGCACGCCAGCGGATGCCGCGCCCACCCCGGCAACTCCGCCGGACGCTAGCGGGAAGACCGCCACACAAGGCCGCCACGGTCTTCATTCCCCGTCCGTGAAGCGACCTAAAGCCGCGTCGCCTCACCCCGCACCGACACACCACCCACCACTGGGACCTCGACCCCCAGCACACTCGGCCGCCCCACGTGCTTCCCCTGACGCACCGTGAACCCGAACGGTGCCGGCACACCCACCCGATCGCGCAGATACGCGCCCAGCGACGCGGCGGCGGACCCGGTCGCGGGATCCTCCGTGATGTCGCCGACCGGGAAGAGGTTGCGCGCCTCGGCGACGAGACCGTCCGCCACCTCACCGCCCACGTGGACGACGATGACGGTCCCCCGCCAGTCCCGCTCGTCCATCAGGGCGCGCAGCGCCGCGGGGTCGAAGCCGAACTCATCGAACCTATCCCGGGAGGCCACCGCAACCACCGGGTGCACGTTGCCCGCGAAGGCTTGGGCGAGTGGCATCCGGGAATCCAGGTCATCACGCGTCAGGCCGAGAAGAGCGAGGATACGGTCGGCGGTGTCGTCGTCGAGGTCGTCCACGTGAGGTTCGACGCTCGTGAAGCCCGCGACGATCCGCGCGCCCTCGGCCGTCGTGACCACCTCGACGGGCCCGGCGGCCGTGTCGAACGTGAACGGGCCGACGCCCTCGGCCTCGGCGAGCGCCACCGCCGTGGCGATCGTCGCGTGTCCGCAGAACGGAACCTCCGCGCCGGGCGAAAAGTAGCGCACGCGCAGCCGCCGCCCGTCGCGCTCCGTCACGAACGCCGTCTCGGGGTGCCCCAGGTCGGTCGCGATGCGCTGCATCTCGGTGTCGTCGAGGGCCGTGGCATCCAGGACCACACCCGCGGGGTTGCCGCCGCCCGGAACTTCGGCGAAAGCGAGCAGCTGCAGGATGCCAGGGGGCTCGGTCATGCGACGATTCTCGCCGACCGCGCCCGGCACGGGAGGAGACCAGTCGCGGGTTCGTGGACTGGTCGCCTAGGTTCAGCGCCGCTCCGCCCCCAACCCCAGCACCGCCTCGGCGAGTGCCCGGATCCCCGCCGCGACGTCGGCGGAGGAGACGGCCTCGTCGGGGTGGTGACTGATCCCGTCGGGGTTGCGGAGGAACAGCATCCCCACCCCGGTGATGGCCCCGATCGCCATCGCGTCGTGACCGGCGCGACTGAACAAGGTCGGGGCCTCACCACCGATACCCGCGCGCACGACGTCCTGCAGCAGCGGCTCGCAGAACACCGCCGGCGCGGAGTGCACCTCGCGTGACCGCCAGCGCAGGCCGCGGCGGCCCATGATGGCATCCAGTTCCGCCGAGATCTGATCCCACGTGTGGTCGCGGGTCTCGTCGAACTCGCCGCGCAGGTCGAGTGAGAACACCGCCTCACCGGGCACGACGTTCACCGCTCCCGGAAACGCCTCCAGCTGCCCAACTGTGCCGACGATGTGGTGCTCGGCGCGGCAGATGCGCTCCACCGCGAGTGCCGCCTCGCTCGCCCCGAGGAGCGCGTCGCGGCGCATGTCATACGGCGTCCCACCGGCGTGCCGCGCCTCGCCCTCGACGACCAGCTGGAACCGCCGCGCCGACGCGATCGACGACACCGCCGCGAGCGGCAACCCCGCCCGGTCGAGCTCGGGGCCCTGCTCGATGTGCGCCTCGAGATACCCGACGAGCTGGTCGGGCCGCCGCGCGGCCTCGCCGATGCGACCCGGGTCGAGACCGAACTCGCGGAATGCCTCACGCAGCGTCGAGCCGTCGGCATCCGTCAGGTCCCACCAGGCGGGATCCCACCGGCCGGCCACGGCCGACGAGCCCAGCAGCGCCTTGCCGAAGCGCGTGCCCTCTTCGTCCGAGAACGCGATCACCTCGAGCGCGAACGGAAAGGGACTGGATGCCATCCCCTCGTCGTCGACGCGGCGGAGGAGCCGCACGACCTCGAGCGCCATCAGCACACCCACGATGCCGTCGAAGCGACCGGCATCCGGAACCGTGTCGAGGTGCGAACCCATCAGCAGGGCGGGGGCATCGCGGTCTGCGGCGGGGGCGAGGCGACCGACCTGGTTGCCCGCCGCGTCTTGCCGGGTGGACATGCCGAGCTCGCGCATCCACTCGGCCGCGAGGCGGTTCACGCGGGCGTGCTCGGGCGAGAGGTAGACGCGCTCGATGCCGTCGGTCATCGACGAGACCCGCGCGAGCTCTTCGCACCGCCCCATCACGCGCCGCGCGGCCGCGGCGATGCGCTCGGGCTCGACCTGGAGCCGCGTCTTCATCCGGCGGACCCGTACACGCCCTGCGCGGCCTCGACGCCACCGCCCGCGGCGACCGACGCGCCATGGCGGCGGAGCACCGTCTCGAGGGCGGCGAGGGTGGTGAGCACGGCGTCCTTGCGCGCGTTGTAGCCCATCGTGCCGATGCGCCAGACGCGCCCGTGCAGCGGGCCGAACGACGTGCCGATCTCGATCCCGAAGTCGCTCAACAGTTCGCTGCGCACCGCGTCGCCGACGACGGCATCCGGAATCTCGACCGCGACCACGTTCGTCATCTTGTGCGCGACGTCGCCGAAGACGGTGAGGCCGAGGCCCTCGACGCCGGCGAGCATCGCGTCGCCGTGCAGCTGGTGCCGCGCGATCACCTCGTCGCGGCCCTCGAGCAGCAGCACACGGGCGCACTCGCGCGCGCCGTAGAGCATCGTGGTCGCCTCGGTGTGGTGGTTGAGGCGCCGCGGTCCCCAGTAGTCGAGGATCATCGCGAGGTCGAAGTAGTTCGAACGGATGAAGTCGGATGCCACGGCATCCCCCTCTTCCCTGATCCCCGCCTCGACGCGGGCACGCGAGCGCACCACCTCGACAGCGCGGTCGGAGAGGCTGATCGGCGCCGAGCCCGAGGGTCCGCCGAGGCACTTCTGCAGGCCCGCGGTCGCGGCATCCAGGCCCCAGGCATCCATCTCGAACGGGTTGCCACCGAGCGAGGCCGTGGCGTCGGTGTAGAACAGGGCGCCGTGGGCGCGGCAGATCTCGCCGATCTCGTCGAGCGGCTGGAGCATCGTGGTCGACGTGTCGCCCTGCACGCACGCGACGAGGTGCGGCTTCACGCGCTCGACGGCCTCGCGAATTGTCGAGACGGGGAACACCTGGCCCCACGGCACCTCGATCGTGTGGACCTCGGCGAGCGCGCGCTCGGCGATCTCTGCGAGGAGGTGCCCGAAGCGGCCGAAGACGGGCACGAGCACGCGGTCGCCGGGGCGGATGAGCGAGACCATCGCGGCCTCGATGCCGGCGCGGCTCGTGCCGTCGATGAGCAGGGTCGCGTCGTTCGCGGTGCCCCAGACCTGGCGGTAGAGCTCTTGCGTCTCGTTCATCGTCGCGGTCATGAACGGGTCGTACTGCCCGACGAGCGGCGCCCCCATCGCGCGCAGCACGCTCGGGTACGCCGAGATGGGGCCCGGGCCCATCAGCAGGCGGGCGGGCGGGTCGATCGGGCCGGGGAGGTGGGTCATCGGGACTCCGTGGTGCGGGGGTGGGCGGGGTGAAGCGGCGCGAGCGAGCCGGCGGGCCGAACTCCTGAGAATTCGGCCGCGGAGGCCGCCTGCACCGGTCTCATGGCGAGGTGGCGCGTGAATCTCAGGAGTTTCGCTCGGTGCGCCGCGCCAGCGCCGAGCGAGGAGCCGGGGCGCCGAGTCCGGGTCGTTGGCCCAGGGTGAGCGGGCCGAGCTCCTGAAGAACGCACGATGGGTGCCACCGGAATGGGCTTGGCCGCCATTTGAGGGCGAAAAGTCAGGAGTTTCGCACGGCGAGGCGACAGAGCGACACGGGTCATCGGCCGCCCCCCGCCTCGACCAGGGCCGCAAGGCGCCGCGCCAGGCGCACCAGCGCGATGTCGGTGCCCGCGCGCGACACGAGGCACACGCCGACGGGTGCGCCGTCGACCGTCAGGAGCGGTACGGAGATCGAGGGAAGGCCCGCGATCGCGGCCGGAGCCGTCATGCGCAGGGTCGCCGCGCGGACGGCGTCGACATCGGCCGTGCGCTGCGGCGCGGGGCCCGGAACGGTCGGGAACACGAGGACGGCCCCGTCGACGAGCTCGGCCAGGTGCGCCGCGATCGGTTCGAGGTCTCGACGCGCCGCGTCTTCGTCGGCGGGGGTGATCCGCGCCGCGACGGCGAAGCGCTCGGCGACCGCCGGACCCACCGCCCCGGGGTGCGCCCGCAGCCACTCGCCGTTGTTGCGCCAGGCTTCGGCCCCCTGCACGGTACGGAACGCCGTGAAGGCGGCATCCAGATCGCCCGTTTCGACGGCACGGAAGGGCGGCGGATCGTCGGATGCCGAGAGCGCGGCCAACAGCTTCGAAAACGCCTCGCGGGTCGTCGGTTCGACGCACGCGAGGATCTCGTCGGGGACGAGGAACCGCCACGGCAGGTCGCCGCCGGAGGCGCCGTAGACGTTCTCGGTCGACGCCGAGCCGTCGTAGCTGAGGCACCACTCGGCCACACGCTCGAGCGTGTCGCCGTCGCGGGTGAGCCAACCGATCGTGTCGAACGACTGAGCGAGCGGCAGCATGCCCTGTCGCGGAACGAGGTCGTGCGTCGTGCGCAGGCCCCAGAGGCCCTGGTACGACGCGGGGACGCGAATGGACCCGGCGGTGTCGGTGGCGAGGCCGATGTCGGCGTGTCCCACGGCGACGGCAGATGCGGGACCGCTCGACGATCCGCCGGGGAGCGCCCCGACGACCGCACCGTTGGGCGGGGTGCCGTAGTGCACGTTGTCGCCGGCGATCGAGTAGGCGAACTCGTCGGTGCGGGCGATGCCGCGCAGTGACGCTCCGGCGCGGAGGAGGTCGGCGACGGCGGGCGCGGTGACCTTCTCGGGCCGCGCCCCCTCGAGGTAGGTCGGGTTGCCCGCCCCGATGCGGAAACCCGCGATCGCGAACAGGTCTTTCACGGCGACGGTGAGTCCGGCAAGCGGACCTTCCCAGGCGCCCTGTTGGAAGGGGTCGCCGACGCTACGCCAGATCGACCGGTCGAGCGCGGGCGTGCGAGGGGCGACGTGGGCCGCGGTGATGAGCCAGGTGCCGTCGATGCGCTGCCACACCTGCGTCTGCAGGCCCCGGCCTCCGCCGCGGAAGCGCGAGACCGACATGAGCAGGGCGACGTCGGGCCCGAGCGGGCGATAGTGCACGTCGGTGATGTCGCGCGGGGGTACGCCGCCACGAAGTGAGCGGAACCCGCTGATCGCGTCGTGTCCGACGAGCAGCCCCGCGGGGTCGCCGCGGAGTGTGTCGGACCCCGGGGCGAAGAAGGCGTCGAGAGCGTCGAGGTCGTTCGCGACGATCGCGCGCTCGTACGCGTCGAAGGCGTCGCGGAGTTCGGCCGGGATCGTGGCATCCGTCATGGCCGTCGTCCGTTCCTGCGTGCGTCACCGTCGGGCTGGTCGGTCGAGTGTCCAAGAAACCCGGACTCTTCGGAAAAACGTCCGGGTGTTTTGGACACTGAAGCGGCAGAGCGCGCGGCGGCAGAGCGCGCGGCGGCGGACAGCGCGGCGGCATCGGCACGCAGGGCGCGACCCGGCGCGCCCGAGTTTTCAGCGCGGGCGATTGCGGCGGCGAGGGCGGGGGTCATGCGGTGTCTCCTTCGCGCTCGGGCGTTGAGTGTCCAAGAAACCCGGACTCCTCGGCGAAACCTCCGGGTGTTCTGGACACTGAAGACCGGAGCCCGGATGCCACGCCCTCGGGCTCCATCGACGGCACGCCCGCGAAGTCCGCCTCGCGGATCCGCGCGTGCACTCCCGACACGATGTCGACGACCTGCGAGATGTCGAAATCGGTCGCGGCGCTGAGGTAGGCGTAGGCGACGTGCTCGTCCATCCCCCACCGCCCGTTCAGCAGAGCGAGCGAGGCGCGGACGCACGCGCGCATCGCCTCGTCGAGGTCGACGTCCATCCCGGTCGGGACGAGGTACTCCGGCGTCCGGACCAGCGGCCCGGTGACCTCGCCGAATGCCGCGCGCGCGGCGTCCGCGGGTATCACCTCGAAGCGCAGCGTGGCGCGCAGCGACGCCTCGAGGGCGGTCAGCGCCACCTCGCCGTCGCCCTGCGCGAAGTGCGGATCGCCGACGTACGCGAGCGCGCCCTCGACCTGGACGGGGAGGAACAGCGTGGTGCCCTCGACGAGGAGGTTGATGTCGATGTTGCCGCCGTGCGTTCCGGGCGGGACCGAGTGGGGGCGCTCATCGTCCGCGACCGCGACGCCCATCGTCCCGAGGAACGGCGCGAGCGGGAACGCCACGACGGGCTCGCCGCCCTCGACGACGGGAAGCGTTCCGTGCAGGACTCCCTCTCGCTCGGCGACCGCCGCGAACACGCTGACGTTGTGCTCACCGCGCGGCAGCTCTCCGACGAGCGCGCCCTTGCCGTGGCGGTTCGAGATCACGCCGTACGGCACGCGCGGCACGAGGGTCTCTACGGTGATCTTGAGCAGGTCGCCCGGGTGCGCTCCGTCCACGTGCACGGGTCCGACGACCACGTGGGGTCCGTCGGCGACGGGATCGCGGAGAACGGATGCCGCGATCTCGACCGCATCGTCGAGCACCTGTTCGCGCGGCACCCCGTGGGCCGCGAAGTAGGCGCCCGGGTCTTTGCCCTGATCGTCGAGGATTCCCTCGTGGCTGACGGTGTCGAAGGTCACGGTCTCGCCGGACGCGATCTCGAGCACGGCGGCGTCGGCGGCGCAGGGAAGGCGACCCCAGAGGACGGTGGTCGGGGTCGCGGGGAGGTAGTGGTCACCGGGGATCGGACCGGTGCCGGGCTGCAGGATCGGGACGGGGACCTCGGACGCGGCGCGGCGCGCCTCGCCACCGCTCACGCGTCCACCGCCGCGGTTGCGCGCAGGATCTCGCGTCCCCCGCGCTCCGTCACCGCGGAGCCGCGGCGGTACACCGACTCGCCGCGGAGCCAGGTCTCTCGCACGACGCCCGTGAGCGTCTGCCCATGCCACGGTGAGACCGGATTGCGGTACTCGAGGGCGGCGGCATCCACGACGAACTCCTCATCGGGAGCGAACGCGACGAGGTGCGCCGGGGCGCCCGGCTCGATGACGCCGAGCCCGTCGAGGCCCGCGATGCGGGCCGGCCCGGTCGTGAGGAGCGGCAGGATGCTCTCGAACGCCAAGCCCCGGGCGCGGGCCGTGGAGTGCACGGCCGAAAGTCCGGTCTGCAGGCCCGCGATCCCGCCCCAGGCGAGACCGAAATCGGGGTTGCCCTTCAGCTCCACGGTCGCCGGCGAGTGGTCGCTGACGATCGCGTCGATCGTGCCGTCGACGATCCCGGCCCACAGCAGGTCGCGGTTGTCACCGCCGCGGATCGGAGGGCAGCACTTGAACGCGCCCGCCCCGTCGGGCACCGCCTCGGCGTCGAGCGTCAGGTAATGCGGGCAGGTCTCGACCGTCAGCCGCACGCCCTCGGCCTTGGCGGCGCGCACGTCGTCGAGCGCTCCCCCGTCGGCCACGTGGACGATGTGCGCTCGGGCGCCCGTGCGGCGCGCGGCCTCGATGACCCGGCGGATGGCCGCCCTCTCGCTCAGGGGCGGACGGCTGGCCTCGAAATCGCGGTAGCGCGGACCGAGCGCGCCGTCGGCGTGCAGGTGCGCGGGGTCTTCGGCGTGGACGATCAGCAGTCCGTCGAAGGTGGCGAGCTCGGCGAGGCAGCGCTCGAGCTGCTCGGCATCGAGATGTCCGAACTCGTCGATGCCGCTCGGCGACAGGAAGCACTTGAAACCCACGACCCCGGCGTCGGCGAGCTCGCGCAAGGATCCGAGATTCTCGGGCACCGCGCCACCCCAGTAGGCGACGTCGACCGCGAGCTTTCCCGCGGCGGCCGCGCGCTTGGCATCCAGAGCATCCGTCGTGGTTGTGACAGGGAGGCTGTTCAGCGGCATGTCGACGATGGTCGTCACGCCGCCGGCGGCGGCTGCGGCGGTGCCGGTCGCGAAGCCCTCCCACTCGGTGCGGCCCGGTTCGTCGAGGTGCACGTGCGAGTCGACGAGGCCCGGCAGGAGCACGGAATCGCCCGGCAGCACCGTCTCGGCCGCGGCGTCGAACGGCTCGACCGCGGTGATGACCCCGCCCTCGCTCACGACTGTCGCGGGGCGGAACTCCCCGTCGAGATAGACCCGTCGTGCGGCGATCCGTGTGCTCATACCGGCCACGCTAAGCGCCCCGCGTTTCGCAGATGTAACCGTGATCAACATTCATGCAAACACCTCGAGATTCGCCGCCTGGGGAGGAAGGGCGGGCGCAGCTGCCCCACGAGCCGGAAGCGCGTACTCGTCGCGCTTGCTCGTCCCGAGTCCCATGCGGACCATCCCGGATGCCATCCCCACCGCCGCCGCGACCCCGTCCACGACCGGGACACCGACGCGTGCCGTCAGCTCGGCGCAGAGGTCGGCCATGCCGGCGCAGCCGAGCACGATGACGTCGGCTCCGCCCGCGGCGGCGTCGGCGCTGTAACTCGCGATGGTCTCTACCGCGAGCGACCCGGTCTCCTCGAGGTCGAGCACGGGGATCCCGGTCGCGGCGAGCGACACGCACGCCCGTTCCATGCCGTACCGCGCGACGAGGTCGTGGGCACGACCGAGGGTCCGACTGAGTGTCGTGACGACCCCGAAGTGCCGACCCGACACCGTGGCCAGGTGCATCGCGGCCTCGGCGATCCCGACGACGGGAGCGTCGACCAGCTCGCGCGCCGCGTCGAGCCCCGGGTCGCCGAAGCACGCGATCACGTAGGCATCCGCGGGGCTCGCGCCGTCGCGGTCGGCGGCGACCAGCTCGACGACCGCGGCGGCAGCGGCGACCTCGTCGACGTGGCTCTCGATCGCGGACGCTCCGACCGCGGGACACACCGCGTCGACGACCACGTCGGGTCCCGCCACCCCCCGGGCGGCTTCCGCGATCTTCGCGGTCATCGCCCGGGAGGTGTTGGGGTTGATGAGCAGGATCCTCACGCGAGCGCCTCGCGCGGGCCGGCGGCGGTCGGGCGCCCGGACGCTGCTGTCCCGCGCTCCGGAACGACGGCATCCTGAACCGTCTGCGCGAGCACCGCGGGCGCCGCGGCTCCGGAGCCCGGCACCGGGGTCCCGGCATCCGCGGCCGTCTGCGCCAGCACCAGCGCCTCGGCCTCGGCCTCGGCCTCGGCGGGAGCCTCCACGGCATCCACCGTGCCGTCCGAGATGCCCTCGGTCTCGCCCTCGAACGTCGGCACCCGCGGGTCGAGACGCTCGAAGAGCAGGAAGAGCACGTAGCCGAGGCCGCAGCCGATGAACCAGCTGTAGTCGCTGATCCACGAGACGTTGAAGAGTCCCAGGTCGGCGAACAGCTTCGGGAAGACGGCGATCGCCACGGTCGGCACACCCGTCGCGATGACGGCCTTGACCGCGTTCGGGTTGAAACCGTTGCGGTACCAGTAGGGCCCCTTGGCATCCATCGTGAACATCGCGTCGACCTTCACGCGCTGACGGGCGGCGATGTAGTACCCGGCGATCAGGATGCCGAAGAGGGGACCGATCAGCGCGCCGAGGACGCCGAGCGAGTAGTGGATCGCATCGCTGTTGGAGTACCAGTTCCAGGGCATGAGGAACGTCGAGCCGACGGCGGCGATCATGCCGCCCGCGCGCCACGAGATCTTCTTCGGTGCGACATTGGAGAAGTCGAAGGCGGGCGAGATGAAGTTCGCGACGATGTTGATGCCCACCGTGGCGGTGACGAAGGTCAGGCCGCCCAGCAGGATCGCGAAGGGCGTGTCGATCTGCTCCACCGTCTTGATCGGATCGGTGATGAGCGAGCCGAACACCGGCACGGTCGCCGATGCCGTGATGACCGTCAGCAGCGAGAAGAACACGAAGTTGACGGGCAGGCCCCAGAAGTTGCCCTTCTTCACTGCGGCGAAGCTCTTGCCGTAACGGGCGAAGTCGCCGAAGTTCAGCATCGGACCGGAGAAGTACGAGACGACCAGCGCGATCGCGCCGAACATCACGGGGATCGACGCCCAGAAGTCGAGCTGGTTCGTCGACAGGGTGAACGAGATGTTCTGGATGCCGGCCTGCGACACGAGGTACACCGCGAGCACGATCATCACGACGTAGACGGCGGGGCCCGCCCAGTCGATGAAGCGGCGGATGACCTCCATGCCGTTCCAGAACAGCAGGAACTGCGCGGTCCACAGGATCGCGTACGAGATCCACCCGAGCGCCGACAGACCTGCGAACGAGACGTCGAGCAGCGCCGCGGATCCCGGCACGAACTTCAGGAAGATGATGTTCAGCGACTCCGCGGCGAGGAACGTCTGCACGCCGTACCAGGCGATCGCGATGAGGCCGCGGATGATCGCGGGGATGTTCGCACCCCGGATGCCGAACACCACACGGTTGATCACCGGGTACGGAACACCCGTCTTCTGACTGGGCTTGGCGACCATGTTCGCGAAGACCTGCACGATGACGATGCCGGCGATGAGCGCGACGAGCACCTGCCACGACTGCAGACCGAGGGCGAACAGCGAACCGGCGGTGACGTAGCCGCCGACCGAGTGCACGTCGCTCATCCAGAACGCGAAGATGTTGTAGCTCGACCACTTCTGCTTGCGCAGCGGCGCGAGGTCTTCGTTGGCGAGACGGTCGTCGTAGTGGGGCTTCATGTTGCCGCCCCCGTGGGGGTGGCCGGCGGCCTCCACGAGATCGTGGGGGCCGGTGAGCGGTGTGGAAGTCATGTCATTCCTCTCAGGACGATGGATGCCACGACGTGGAGTCCGCGGCCGGAGTGGAGCTCTGATGTGAAGTTATGGGTTCACACAACGCCGCTGGTTTCGCTCATGTAACGAGCGTGTGAAGTCGCTCCTTCACGCTCCGCGGCTCCCTAGACTCGGGGGCATGACGCAGCCCGCCACCATTGAGGAGACCGCCGTCCCCGCCGGCGGCGTCGGCGAGCGCATCCGCGCGCTGCGCACCGCGCGGGGGATCTCCGCCCGCGCGCTCGCCGCGAAGCTCGGCATCTCCCCCAGCGCCGTCTCGCAGATCGAGCGCGGGGTCATGCAGCCGAGCGTCTCGAGGCTCATCGCCATCACCGACGCGCTCGGCGTTCCGCTCGTCGCGGCCTTCGATCCGGCATCCGACCGTCCCGTCGAACCCGCCGGGCCCTCGGGCTTCACCCTTCAGCGCGCGGGGCAGTCGCCCGACATCGTGCTCGACAGCGGCGTCTCGTTCCGTCGCCTGACCCCCGGGTCGTCGCCCGGCGTCGACTACTTCGAGTCGATCTACCCGCCCGGGGCGTCCGCCCACGGCGCCGACGGCCTCTTCCATCACGAGGGCTACGAGGTCGGCACGGTCGTCGCGGGTGAGCTCACGATCGACTTCGAAGCGGAGCGCGTGATCCTGCGAGCGGGGGATGCCATCAGCTACCCCTGCTCGGTCCCCCACCGCCTGCACAACACCGGTGAGACGGATGCCGTGGCGCACTGGTTGATCGTGCACGCCTGACGCGGGGCGCGACCGCGCGGACCTGCGAAGACCTCACAGCACGGCGGAGCCCCCGCCGACCCGAAGGTCGACGGGGGCTCCTCCGTGCTCTACTTCGCGACGAGCGTCAGCGTCAGCGTCGAGTGGTAGACACCGACGGGCGCATCCTTGGGTGGCGTGAAGTCCAGGCCGGCGTCGAAGCGCGCGCCGCCGACCCCCGTGGACACGCCGGCCGCGCCCGTGGCGATGACCCCTCCGCCCGTGCCGACGGCGAGACCCGGCAGCAGGACCTCGCCCGCGAACGAGATGGGTCGGATGCCGAGCGCGTCCGCCGGGGCGGAGTAGGTGCCGCTGGTGAAAGGCGTGGCCGTCGCGGTGAGCGTCCATCCCGTCAGCGCGGCACGATCATCCACGACGGTGACCTTGCCGAGGTTCGCCGTCGCACGCATCCCCCGCTCGACCGAGCCGAAGTCCACCGAGGACTTCTGCGCATCGAGAGACCACAGATCGCTCGCGGTCACCGTGGTGCGCAGCTCCGCGTTGTCGCGCAGCGTGGTCGGGTGCACCGGGATCTCGAACGTGCCCCAGGCGAGGACGGTCGGATCGTTCGGCTGCGTGAGCGCGACGGTGTGGCGGCCCGCTTCGAGCGCGGAGACGTCGACGATCGCGTCGCCCGCGGCATCCGTCGTCACCTGTCCGAGGTCCGTCGGCGAGGACCACGCCCACGCCCGCAGAGTCTGACCCTTATGCGCCGCGCCCGCGTGCACCGTCACGGTGGTCCCCCCGTCGAGAGGACCCGTGACGTCCACGGGAGCCAGGTCCGACGAGGACGGCACCGACGGGGTCGGATCGATGACGGTGAGGGTCGCCGCCGCCGACACGGTCTTGCCGCCCTCGACGTTGGAGGCCACGGCGCGGAACTTCCGGCCGTTCATCGCGGTCGTGGCATCCTTCACCGTCAGGATCGACGAGGTGGCATCCGCGACATCCGCCCAGGTCGATCCGTCTGCCGACGACTGCCAGGCGACGGTCGGAGCGGGCGATCCCCCCGCGGTCACCGAGAACGTCGCCGTTCCCCCCACCAGCACGCGCTGTTCCGACGGGTCGGTGAGCGTCGGCACGGGCGCCGAGATGGTCACCGTCGCCTCGAGGGGCTTCCCGTCGCGACTGCCCAGCGACTGCACGAAGCTCAGCGGGTGAGCACCGGCGCCCGAGACGGGGGTGTCGAGGGCGATGTGCCAGGTGCCGTCCGCGGCGACCGCTGCCCGACCGATCGTGCGGCCCTGGTCGACGACGCGCACGTCGGCGCCGGCGAGCCCGGTGCCCTCGAACGACGCGAGAGACGTCCCCGCCGGCTGCGCCGACGCCACGTCCGTCGCCAGGGCGAACTGCGGTCCGCCGGCGTCGATGTTCTGACGCTGGTACAGGAACTGGTCGGTGGTCAGGGCGTGGTCGACGAGACGCGTCTCACCGACGCAGCCGTACCAGCCGTGCTCCGGCTCGGTGTTCCACGTCGAGGCGCCGATGATCCACGGCATGAAGTCCGCGGCCATCATCCCGCCGACCTGCGAGGCGTTGCGCAGCACCGGCACGCCGTCGACGTACATGATGACCGTCCCCGAGGCCGGGTTGTTCACGATCGCGACGTGGTGCCACGCCCCGGGCATGATCTCGCCCGACCAGAGGGTGTAGGAGTTCTTCGAGCGCGGATCCGCTGCCGAGTACTGGTACTCGCGGAGGTTGGAGATGCCCAGCCAGGCGGCACCGGCACCGGGGTCGGAGGAGTCGTTGATCCCCATCCACTGCCGGGCACCGCCGCGCGTGATGGCTGCTCCCCAGCGGTTGGCCGCCTCGGTCCAGTTGGTGTCCATCTGAAGGAACGTCTCGAGCGTGTAACCGGTGCTCGCGTCGAGGTGCGCGAAGGTGGCCGGGGCCCCGTACTCGGTGGTGATGTAGCCGAGGTTGTCGCGCGCGCCCGCATTACGGTGGACGTCGGTGAAGCACACCGCGCCCTTGTCGGCCGAGTACACCGGCACGTTGGCGTGCGAGATCGAGACGTCGTCGCTCGTGTCGGGCGCGTCGGTGTCGTCCACGGGGTTGCGGTACATCGGGCTCGACCCGGCGATGTCGGGGATCTCGGTCGTGTCCGTCATGTCGCCCCCGGCGACGCCGCCGAACCGCCAGTGCGCGATCGTCCCGTCGACGCGCACGTAGTCGCTGTCGTTCCCGGCGACGGCGAGCTGCTGCTCCTTCCCCTGTCCGGTCCATCCCGCCGACACGATCTGCTTGGCTCGCTCCGACAGATCGACGTTGTCGGCCTGCGCCGCGGTGGGGGCCGACCAACCGAAGCGGGCGCCGAAGTCGATCGGGAGGCTGAACTGCTGCCACTTCCCGTCGAGCACGGGGGTGTCCGTCGACGTGAGTGCATCGGCGTGCTTCTTCGACACCCAGGGCGAGACGGTGTCGACGTCGATGCTGTTGTTCGTGAGGTCGAACTCGAACAGCGTCATGATGCCGTTACCGCCGTCCGCGGCCATCTGGTAGTCCGTCAGCACCTCGAACACGGGGTGTCCGAAGTCGTTGGTCAGGGTTCGTTGGGTCGCCCCGTGGAAGTGACCGTTCAGGGTCAGGACGATCTGGTCGTTCTTGCGGATGAGCTTGTCCCACAGCAGGTCGCCGTACCACCAGCTCGTGGGCGAGATCTGGTCCTGGTCGATGCCGATGATCGCGTGCGAGTTCAAGATCACGGGGACACCGGGGTGGGCATCGAGGATGCCCTGTGCCCACGCGAACGTGTCGTCGGAGGCGTTCCAGCCGAGCGAGAGGACGATCCAGTCGTGTCCCTCCGCCTGGAAGTCGTAAGCCGAGGAGTACCCGTTCTGGAAGGTGCCGAGCAGCGTTCCTCCGGCCTGCCGCTTCAGCGTCGTCGCCCCGAAGTTCGTCAGGTAGTTCGCCGCGTTGGCCTCCGACGAGCGTGCGCCCTGGTCGGCCACGTCGTGGTTGCCCGGGATGATCGAGTACGGCACGCCCCCGTCCTCGAGGATCCGCATGGCCTTCGACGCGGCGGTCCACTGATCGCCCACCCACTGCTGGTCGACGACGTCGCCGAGCTGCACGGCGAACGGGATGTTCAGGTCGTTCTTGTGGTCGACGACCCACTGCGTCTGCGCCTCGAACGGGTTCGTTCCGTACTGGGGGTAGAACTGCGACGCGCTGTAGCGCGAGTAGAACTGCGTGTCGGGGAGGACCGGCAGGAGGAAGCTGGATCGGTCCGCGGTGGCGGGCGCGTCGGCTGATGCGGCGGCGGACGGGGCCGACGAGGGGGTGTTCCCGTCAGCCGCGAGCGCGACGGAGGCATTGCCGAGGACGAGGGTGGACAGGGCGAACGCCGTCACGGCGGCGACCACGGAACGTGCGCGCGAGGCGCGACGAGGCTGGATGGACATCTCTCTTCTCATCAGATGCGGGAAAGCGGAACGGCGAGTCAGGAAGCGGGGGTGCGGGGCCCGTAGGCCTCGACCTCCGAGAGGGTCATCCACGTGCCGGACGACTTGTTGCCGACGATCACGCGCAGGCCGGTGGCGAGCACGGGGGTGGAGGTGACCTCGAGGGAGAGGTTGGCGGTCGCGTTGGTGACGGGCCAGCCCGACGCGGTCGGCAGGTTCTTCCACCCGCCGAGCAGGGTGCGGTACTGGACGGTCACGGTGCCGATGTTCTGCTTCCCGCCGATGTCGTAGACGTTCACCCCGGTGATCTGGCGAGGCTGATCGAACGAGAACGACACCCGGTTGGGGTTGACCCGGTTGGCGGCTCCACCGCTGCGCCAGTCGGCGAAACCGACGGCGTTGCGGTTGCCATCGGTGAGGGCGAACGTCGTGCCGTCCTTGAACGTCCAGTCCGGACGCACACCGTTCTGCCGCAGCAGGTTCACGCGCTCGGGTGCGACGAGCGTGATGATCAGTCGCGCGCTGAAGCCCGATCCGGCGACCGCCTCGACCGTGACGGTTCCGGGCTGCGCGAGCGCGGCATCCGTGAGCGCCGACCAGTCCCACGACACCGGGGAGGTCACGGTCGCCGCCGTTCCGCCGACCTTGCGGACGACCGTGCGCGGGGCGAGCATCCGCAGCTCCTTCACGCTCACACCCGCGTAGGACTTCAGCGCCGAATCGTCCGCCTGACCGGGCGAACCGACGGAGAAGTGCGCCGTGACCGCGACCGCCTCACCAAAGAAACCGGATGCCGTTCCGGTCACGTCGACCTCGCCGCTGCTGTTCCAGACCGATCGATCGGGCATGCGCCAGGCGATCGACGTCAGGGGAACCGATCCTCCCCAGCCGTATCGGGCAGCAAGGCTCGTCGGCATCGACGGCGCCGACCCCGCGGGGACCACCGCGCTGGGGACCGCCACGGTGGCCTGCAGCGTGTGCATCCGCCACTTCTGCACGGCGGCACCCGTGTTGAGCGTGTACGTCTGCACCTCCGAGCCGTCGGTGGTCTTCCAGTTGTACAGATCGAGCGCGGCGGATTGCGACGACGGATCCGGCTGCACGTTCACGAGGTTGACGGTGCCGTCGCCGGCGTCGCGCGCCTCCCACTGGGCGTAGGGATCTGACGCGGAGTCCGCGACATCGGCGAGCTGGAGGTAGCGGAAGGCCGTCTCGCTGTTGCGGGAACGGACGAGGACCCGGTCCTGCTGATCGGCGATCAGGTAGGTGTTGGCCGATCCCGTGACGGGATAGAAGCGCAACGCCTGCGCCTTCAGCGACGCTGCGTTGCCGGTCCTCATGGTCTCGATCGCGGCGGCGGCGCGGTCCGTCGCGCCGGGCGCCGATGACACCTGCGCGTTCGTGTCGCCGATCTGCAGGACCTTTCCTGTCGCGTTCACGCTCTCCAGCAGCAGGAGCGTGGGAGCCCCGACTCCCGAGGGGAGGGCGGAGGTGGATGCCTGGACGCGGTCGATCGGCGCGGCTGAAGCCGGTGCGGCGACCATCAGCCCGACGAGTGAGACGGCGACGGCGGCGAGAAGTCGCAGGGACCGTCTCGGAGACGTGGGGGGCATGGGAAACGGGGTCCTCTCGCGGATGGGGCGCCCTTTCCAGGCGTCGGCCCTCGGGCGGGCCGGACAGAAGCTATCCACGCGATCTGCCCGGCAACTCTCACGGGCGGTATCTAGAGATGAACGGCGGGTTCTCGCCGCGTGGACGGGCGCGGCCGATCGCCGCACACGAATGTTCCCCACAGCAACATCGCCGACACATCCCGCCACAGCCCCGTAACGCGGCGCGCCTAGCCTGACCGGCATGCACTTGCACCACTTCAACGCGGCCTCGACGGCGGATGCCACGGCCGTCGTCCGCGTCTGGGCCGACATCCCGGGCTGGGTCGATGCCGTCGTCGCGGGTCGCCCCTACGCCGACGTCGACGCCCTCGCCGCGTACGCCGGAGACCTCGCCGCCGTCTGGTCGCCGGACGACCTCGAGGCGGCGCTGCACGCGCACCCCCGCATCGGCGCGAAGGTCTCAGGCGACGGCGCCGAGGCCGCGGCATCCCGTCGCGAACAGGGGTCCATGGCCTCCGCCGCCGACGACGACGTCGCCGCGATCGCCGCCGGGAACGCGGCATACGAGGAGCGGTTCGGCCGCGTCTTCCTCATCCGCGCGGCCGGACGCACGCCGAGCGAGATGCGCGCCGAGCTCGAACGTCGCCTCGGCAACGACCCCGACACCGAGACCGTGGAAGCCACCCGCCAGCTCGCCGAGATCGCCCTGCTGCGCCTGCGGACGACGTTCGCCGACGAGGCGCCGGCCGACCCCGAGGACGCCGAATGACCCACCTCACCACCCACATCCTGGATGCCACGGCGGGCACGCCCGCGACCGGCGTCGCCGTCGCACTGGCCCGACTCGACGGCACCCCCGTCGCCGAGGGCACGACCGACGGAGACGGACGCCTCGCCCTCGGCCCCGAACGACTCGACGACGGCGACTACGCGCTGACCTTCGCCACCGGTGCGTACTTCCGCGCGCGCGGGGTCGCGTCGTTCCACCCGATCGCGACGGTCGCGTTCACCGTGAGCGGCGAGGCGCATCTGCACGTGCCGCTGCTGCTGAGCCCGTTCGCCTACTCGACCTACCGCGGCAGCTGAGGAGAGGCATGAGAGTCATCGTGATCGGGGCGGGAGTCGGCGGAACCTCCGCGGCCCTCGCCCTGCAGAAGCTCGGCCACGAGGTCGTCGTGTACGACCGCATGCGCGAGAACCGCCCGGTGGGCGCCGCCCTGTCGCTGTGGTCGAACGGCGTGAAGGTGCTCAACTGGCTCGGCCTCGGCCCCGAGGTCGCCGCCCTCGGCGGGCGCATGGACGACATGGCCTACTACGACGGCCACACCGGCGACGAGCTCTGCCGTTTCAGCCTCGCCCCGGTGACCGAACAGACCGGTCAACGCCCGTATCCGGTCGCCCGGGCAGACCTCCAGCAGCTGATGATGGATGCCGTCGGCTCCGCGCATATCCACCTCGGCAAGCAGCTGACCGGTGTCTCCGAGGCCGACGGCGTCGTCACCGCCACCTTCGCCGACGGTTCGACCGACACCGCCGACCTGCTGATCGGGGCCGACGGGGCACGCTCGCTCGTGCGCGACTACGTCACCGAGCCCACCGGCATCCGTCCCGAGAGGTCCTACTCGGGCTACGTGAACTACAACGGTCTCGTACGCGCCGACGAGCGGATCGGACCGCTCGATCAGTGGACGACCTACGTCGGCGACGGCAAGCGCTGCGCGGTCATGCCGGTCGCGGGCAACCGGTTCTACTTCTTCGTCGACGTCCCCGGGCCATCGGGAGTGGTCGAGGACCGCATGGCCGCGCTCGAGCAGGCCTTCGGCGAGTGGGGCGCGCCCGGGGTGCGGGCGCTGCTGGACGGGATCGACCCCGACGAGTCGCTCAACCGCGTCGAGATCTGGGACATCGACCCCTTCGACACGTGGGTGCGCGGGCGCGTCGCGATCCTCGGCGACGCCGCCCACAACACCGCGCCGGACATCGGCCAGGGCGCGTGCTCGGCCCTCGAGGACAGTTTCGCACTCGGCATCGTGTTCGCCACGACGACGCTCGGCGTCGAGGACTCGCTGAAGCGCTACGAGCGCATCCGCACGGAGCGGGCCGGCGACCTCGTGCTGCGTGCCCGCAAGCGCGCGCACGAGACGCACGCCTTCGACATCGCCGCGACGCAGGCTTGGTACGACGGCCTGCGCCGCGAGGACGGGACGGGGGTCATCCGCGGGATCGTGGGCAACATCGAGGGCAGCCCCGTGGAGCTGGGCGCGAGCGTGATGCGCTGACCCGTCGGGCGCGGCCGGCGCGCGGGCGGGCGCGGCTGGCGCGCGGCCGGCGCGCGCGCGAAACTCCTGAGAAACGGATGCCGGACACCCGGCGAGGGCGAGAACCTGCGGCATCCAGCCCCGAATAGTCCGAAAACTCAGGAGTTCGGCGCACCGTCGCCGCGGGACGGACGCGTCACCCCCGCGCGGTCACCGCCGTCCGGTCGACCTCCACGTCACCGCCGACGACCGTCAACAGCACGTCGGCCGTCGCGAAGGCGTCGGGATCCGCGGTCAGCGGGTTGGCGGAGAACGCCGTGAGGTAGGCCGGCATCCCCTCCTCGATGGTCCCGCCGGCCTCGCCGACCGAACGCCACCATCCGCGCGTGTGCGCGTCGAGGGCGACCGGGGCGTCGAGGGCCTGATCGGGCAGGACGGGCGTGACATCCACGCGACCCGCCGGGCGGCGGAGCATCGCCGCGGCGAGGGTGGCCCGTGCGTCGTACGGCGCCACCGGCCAGTCCGACCCGAGAGCCACGACCACGCCCTTGTCGTGCAGGTCGCGCGTGCGCCACGCGCGGTCGGCGCGCTCGTCGCCGAGGCGGCGCGACCAGTTGTCGGTGTGGTCCGCGCGCGTGAAGTGCGTGCAGTGCGTCGGCTGCATGCTGACCGAGACTCCGGCTTCGACGATGAGATCCAGCACGTCGTCGGGCAGCGTCTCGATGTGCTCCATGCGGTGCGGGACACCGGTGCGCTCGAGGCCGTTCAACGTCGCGGCCACGAACTCGATGCCGCGATCGCCGATCGCGTGGGTCGTCGTCGGGATGCCGCGGGCGTGGAAGTACTCGACGGCGGCGGCGTATTCCGGCGGGCTGAGCCAGAGCGACTCGGTCGACTCGCCCAGAGTGTCGGGCTCTCGCAACCACGCGGTGCCGTTGTCGATGGTGCCGTCGATCATGAGCTTGATGCCGCGCACTTCCCAGCGGCGGCCGTGCCGGCCCTGCAGGTCGGCGAGCTGCGCCCAGTCCGCTTCGGTGGAACCGGGAACGGCCATCGGCGAGACGCGAAGACGGATCGGCAGCTCGCCCTCCGCCTCGATCGCATCGAAGAGGTCGAAGGCGTCGGGGTCGGACGAGTCGAGCATCTGCCCGATCGTCACGCCCGTCTCGGCCATGCCACGCAGGATGGCGACGAGGGCATCACGCCGCTCCTCGAAAGTCAGGGCGGGGATGATGCGTGTGACGCGCCCCATGGCGCGGTGCTCGAGGAGATATCCCGTCGGCGTGCCCTCGGCGTCGACGGCGATCGACGAGGCGTCGTCGAAGGTCTCGGCACCCGTGACACCCGCGCGAGCCAGCGCCGCCCCGGACGCGACGGCCGAGTGCGCATCGAACAGCTGCACGAACGCGAGGCGGTCCTGCGGCAGCCGGTCGAAGAGTCGCATCGACGGTGCCGCCACACCGAAGACGATGGGGTTGAGACCCCACCCGAACACCCATTCGCCCGCGTCGGCGGACTCCGCGGCCAGCGCCTGCTGGGCGTCCTCGAGGGTCTCCGCCTCGCTCAGATCGACGCCTCTCGTCATCCCGATCCCGGCGACGGGATGGATGTGCGCATCGACGATGCCAGCGGTGAGCGTCGCATCACCCAGGTCGACGACGCGCTGAGCGCGCGGTATCCACGAGTCAGCGGCATCCGGAGTCCCCACCCCCACGATCACGCCGTCGCGGATCGCCACGAACCCGGCCTCCGCGGGCGCTCCGGCGAGGGCCGTCGGCGTCAGGATCGCTCCCGCGAGGACCAGCAGGTCGGTGTTCTCGGGCATGGGTGCCTCCCTTCTCAGTGAGCGACGGGTGTCGCTTCGATCGGATGCCGTCACTTCTGCCCCAGGAAGGACTCGCGCGGCAGCTGGTCGATCGCCTCGGTGGTGGGTTCGACCTCCGAGAAGTCGAGCTTCGGAACCGGGCGCCGGAACATCCCCGTCTTGATCGCGAGGATCACCACGCCCAGCAGTGCCCAGATGCCGCCGATGACCCACGTCCCGCCCTCGAGCGAGCTCAACAGCCAGAGCGTGAGCGCGAAGCCGATCGCGGGGACGATCCCGTAACGCACGAGGCGTCCCGCGGTGAGCGCGCGACGCTCCGCGCGCGGCGGGAAGAGATAGGTGCGGATGACCGAGAGATTCACCATCGCGAAGGCGACGAGCGCGCCGAAGCTGATCATGAACGCGGCCTGGGCGAGCGTCACGAACAGCCCCGCGAGGGCCACGACCGACACGAGGGCCGTCGCGACCACCGGGGTGCCGTACTTCTTCGACAGGCCGCCCAGCGGACGCGGAAGGATGCCGTCTCGACCCATCGAGAACAGGATGCGAGACACCGCCGCCTGTCCCGCGAGCCCGGCGCCGAGGGTGCCGATGACGGTGACGAAGACGAAGGTGCCGGCGAGGATCGGTCCCCCGACGTGGTCGAAGAGCACCGCACCCGCGGCATCCAGGAGCGCCTGCGGCGCGGTGCTCCAGTCGGACAGGTGGTAGGCGAGAGCGCCCACCCAGGCGACCGCGATGAAGAGGAGTCCGCCGACGATCGTGGTGATCATGATGGCGACCGGGATGTCGCGGCGCGGACGCTTCGCTTCTTCGGACAGGGTCGACACCGCGTCGAAGCCGAGGAATGAGAGCGAGAGCACCGCGGCGCCCGTGAGCACCGGGCTGAACTGCGCGCTGCCCGGAAGGAACGGTTCGAGGACGCCCGGCGCGTTCGGGTCTCCGATCGCGGTCTTGATGGCGAAGAAGGCGAAGACCACGACCGCGGCGAACGAGATCAGGACGACCGCGGTGTTGACCTTGCTCACCAGCGAGATGCCGAGGACGTTCAGGATGAGCGCGACGATGATCGCGCCGAGGGTGAACACCCAGACGGGCACGTCGGGGAACTGGGTGTTGGCGTACAGCCCGAGGATGAGGAAGTTGATCATCGGGATGAACAGGTAGTCCAGCAGCAGGATCCACCCGGTGAGGAAGCCGACGCCCCCGCCGAACGACTGCTGTGCGTAGGTGTACGCCGAACCGGCGACCGGGTAGCGGCGGACCATCGCGGCGTAGCTCGAGGCGGTGAACAGCATGACGATCAGGGCGACGGCGTAGGACGCCACGAGGTGCCCCTCGGTCAGCTGGTTCACGATGCCGTACGTGGTGAAGACCGTGCCGATGGCCATGTACGAGATGCCGAAGAGGGTGAGGCCGACGACGCCCATCGAGCGGGGAAGGGAGGTGCGGGAACGCTGAGACATGAGCGAACTCCTTGGGTGAGGTGCGATCACCTGCGATCGCGTAAAACGAACATAGTTCGATTTATCCGCACGTACAATGTTTCTCCGGCTCGGATTTCTCCGGCTCGACGGCGAGGAAACAGCGTGAGTGCAGTAGCGAAGACAGCGTCCGAGGCCGCCGGACGACCCCGCCCGGTGGGGCGTCCGCGGGTCGGAGTGCTCTCTCGCCGCCTCATCGGCGAGACCGCCCTACGCCTGCTCGACGACGATCGCGACACCGGGTTCCGCATGAGCGATCTGGCGCGAGCGCTCGGCGTGCGCGTGTCGTCGTTGTACAACCACGTCGAGAACAAGACGGCGGTGTTCGCGGAGATCCGAGAGATCCTCGCCGAACGCATCGACGCCGACGCCGCTCCCGATCCCCGATGGGACCACGCTCTCCGCAACTGGGCGCACGCCTATCGCGCGGCCTTCGCCGCTCACCCCTCGACGGTCGCGTACCTGTCGGCGCTCCCCCTGGACGCGACCTCGACCGTCGGCAGATCGTACGACCACCTGGCATCCCAGCTTCAGGATGCCGGCTGGTCAGCCGCAGAAACGATGAGCGTCATCGTGGCCGTGGAGTCCTTCGTGCTGGGTTCGGCGCTCGACGCCTCCGCCCCGCAGGACATGCTCGATCCGGGGGATCGGGCCGACGTCCCCACGTTCGCCGCGGCCTACCACGCTCGCCGGGAACTCGCCGAGGCTCAGGGCGCCACCCCCGCCGACCTCGCGTTCACCCTCGGCCTCGACGCCCTGCTCGAGGGCCTCCGGCTGCGCCTGGGTCGCGGGTAGCGGGGCGCGCCCGGCGTCGGGCGCGGCGGCGCACCCCTCTCACGTTGAGTGCGGCGCGGGCGCGCAGGCGGGAGCCGCGTCAGACGTGGAAGATCGCGTGCACGTCGCCGCCGAGAGCCTCGCGGCCGCCGAGGCCGTCGATCTCGAGCAGCGTCGCGATGCCGATGACCTCGCTGCCCACCGCCTCGAGCAGCTCACGACCGGCGGCGAGCGTGCCGCCCGTCGCCAGCACGTCGTCGAGCAGCAGGACGCGCGCACCGGCGGCGTTGTCGTCGTGCATCTCGATCGTGGCCGAGCCGTACTCGAGGTCGTACTCGACCGCGGCGGCGGGTCGGGGCAGCTTCCCGGCCTTGCGGATCGGCATCAGCCCGACGTTCGCGGCGATGGCCGCGGCTCCGGCGAGGAGGAAGCCGCGCGCTTCGACTCCCGCAACGGCGTCGAACCGGCCCGCGAAGGGCTCGACGAGCGCCTCGACGACGGTGCGCAGGGCCGTGGCATCCGTCAGCAGGGGCGTAATGTCGCGGAACACGATCCCGGGCTTGGGGTAGTCCGGGATGCTCGTGATGAGCGATTCGGCACGGGCGAGGGCGGAGGCGTCGGGCACCGCCCCAGCCTAATCGCGGCCTCGCCCCCGCGTCCCCGGCGCCTCGACTCTCACGCCTTTCCCCGTTGAGTGTCCAGAACACCCGGGCGAATCTCGGAACCGTCCGGGTGTTCTGGACACTCCGGTGCGGGAGCCGGTGCGGGAACGCGCTTGACGCCGATGTAAGCGCTTGCAGTACGGTGTACCGCATGACTTTCACGCAGCAGGACTCGCGACCCGAACTCGCGTCCGCACCCGGCTCGGAGTGGTGGCGCACCGCCGTCATCTACCAGATCTACCCGCGCTCCTTCGCCGACGCCTCGGGCGACGGCCTGGGCGACCTGCCCGGCGTCACAGCTCACCTCGACGACCTGAAGCAGCTGGGGGTGGATGCCATCTGGCTCAGCCCCTTCCAGCGGTCGCCGCAGAAGGACGCGGGCTACGACGTCGCCGACTACCGCGACGTCGACCCGATCTTCGGCACCCTGGCCGACTTCGACGCGATGCTCGCGGGCGCGCACGAGCGCGGCATCCGGGTCATCGTCGACCTCGTGCCGAACCACTCCAGCGATCAGCACGTGTGGTTCCAGGAGGCTCTGAAGGCCGCGCCCGGCAGCCCGGAGCGGGCGCGGTACATCTTCCGCGACGGCAAGGGCGAGAACGGCGAGCTTCCCCCGAACAACTGGGAGAGCGTGTTCGGCGGCGGCATGTGGAAGCGCGTGACCGAGGCCGACGGCACGCCCGGCCAGTGGTACCTGCACATCTTCGACGAGAGCCAGCCCGACTTCGACTGGACCAACCCCGAGGTGCGCGCGGAGTTCCGCGACATCCTGCGCTTCTGGCTCGATCGCGGGGTCGACGGCTTCCGCGTCGACGTCGCGCACGGCCTCATCAAGGCCGAGGGCCTGCCCGACTTCACGCCCGACCCGGACGGCGGCTCCATGGGCGGCGACGCCGAAGAGGTGCCGTACTGGGGTCAGCCCGGCGTCCACGAGGTGTGGCGCGAGTGGCACGAGGTGCTCGCGGAGTACGACGGCGACCGGGCTCTGTGCGCCGAGGCGTGGCTCCCCACCGTCGCGCAGACCGCGCTGTGGGTGCGGCCCGACGAGATGCACCAGGCGTTCAACTTCCACTACCTCGAGACGAAGTGGGATGCCGAGGCCCTCCGCGACGTGATCTCGGAGTCGCTCGAGGAGTACGCCGCCGTGGGCGCCCCCAGCACCTGGGTGCTCTCGAACCACGACGTCGTGCGCCACGCGTCGCGCCTCGCGCTGACGGCGGAGAACCCGCAGGGCGCGGGCATCGGCCCGAAGTCGCCCGGCCAGCCCGACCCCGTGAAGGGCCTGCAGCGCGCCCGCGCCGCGACCTCGCTCATGCTCGCGCTCCCCGGTTCGTCGTACCTCTACCAGGGCGAAGAGCTCGGCCTCCCCGAGGTCATCGACCTGCCCGATGACGCCCGCCAGGACCCGACGTGGTTCCGCACGAACGGCGAGCGCTACGGCCGCGACGGCTGCCGCGTCCCGATCCCGTGGACCGCCGACGGCCCCGCCTACGGCTTCAATACCACGGGTGAGTCGTGGCTCCCCCAGCCCGCGGAGTGGGCCGCGCTCGCGCGGGACGTGCAGGTCGACGACCCCGCCTCGACCCTGTCGCTGTACCGCTCGCTGCTCGCCGAGCGTCGCGAGCGCAACCTCGGCGCCGGGGCGCTCGACTGGCTCGACGGGTACGGTGACGACGTCGTGGCCTTCCGCAACGGATCGCTCACCGTCATCGCCAACCTCGGCGACGAGTCGGTCGAGCTCCCCGCGGGCGAGGTCCTCGTGGCGAGCGGCCCCCTCGACGGCGACGCCCTGCCGACCGACACCACCGTCTGGATCGCGGCGGCGTAAGCCGCGGCATCCGGAATCGCGAGACCGTGGCCGGTATCGACGACGTCGCCCGCCGGGCGGGAGTGTCGACGGCCACGGTCTCGCGCGCCTTGAGCGGACGCGGTCCGGTGTCGACCGCGACGCGCGATCGCGTGCTCGCTGCCGCCGAGGAACTCGGGTACGTCGTCTCGGCGGCGGCGTCGAGCCTCGCGACCGGGCGGGCCCGGGCGGTCGGCGTCGTCGTGCCGTTCCTCGACCGGTGGTTCTTCAGCACCGTTCTCGCGGGGATCTCCGACGCGCTCGTCCGCGAGGGCTACGACATCACGCTCTACAGCGTGAGCGCCGACCCGGCAGAACGCCGCCGCGTCTTCGAGGATCACCTGCGCCGACGTCGGATCGACGCCGTCGTCACGATCGCGATCGAGATGGATGCCGCCGAGTCGGCGCTGCTCCGCAGCCTCGGCGTGCCGGTGGTCTCGATCGGCGGCCCGAACCCGCTGCTGACGACGCTCACGGTCGACGACCGGGCGGTCGGACGCCTCGCGACCGAGCACCTCATCGCGCTCGGGCACCGCCGCGTCACCCACATCGGCGCCGACACGACGACCAACGCGGCCTCGTCGGTTCCCGCACTCCGTCGGCGGGGCTTCACCGAGACGATGGATGCCATCGGCGCCGACGCCGTGTTCGAGCCGGCCGACTTCACCATCGAGGGCGGCTCCGCGGCAGCCACCCGCACGCTGACCGGCGACGTCCCGCCCACCGCGATCTTCGCGGCATCCGACGAGATGGCCATCGGCGCGATCCTCGCCGCGCGCGAGCTCGGCCTGCGGATTCCCGCCGACGTGTCGATCATCGGCGTCGACGGACACGAACTCGGCCGCTGGTTCGGCCTCACGACCGTCGACCAGTTCGCGCGCGGCCAGGGAGAACGCGCGGCGGAGGCCGCACTCGCCGAGCTCGACGGCGCCGACCCGGCGCCGGGGCTCGGCACCCTCCCCTTCGAGCTGGTCGACCGCGGCTCGACCGGGCCGGTCGACGTCTCGCGACGCTGACGGGCGCGGCGAGGGCGCCGGGGCTCGGCGTCCTTCCGACGACCCACGGGCGGGAGCGACGTCGCGCTGCCGAGCACTCTCCGAAACGACCTGCGTCGCCGGGCATCGGTCGACGCCGGCCCGGACGCTCACCGGCGCGTCATGACCCGCGCCGACGTCAGCGCGCAGCCCCCTGCAGCGTTCCCGTGGTCTCGCCGGAGGGGTCGGTCACCAGGCACGAGATCTCGCGGTCGCCCTGCGCCCACGTGTCGCTCGTCGGGCTGACGTAGCTGTAGTCGAGGGTCGAGTCGTTGTACGAGACGCCGATGTACGCCTCGAAGGCGGCGTTGCACTGCTCCTCCGCGGAGGCCGTGATGGCGTCGTCACCGGGGAAGGCGCCGTCGGGCACGGTGAAGTCGCCGAAGACCTCGTAGGTGTGCGGCAGGTCGCAGTCGACCAGGTTGTCGGTCGTGAGGACACCCGAAGCGACATCGTCGAGGCACTCCCCGACCGTCAGCGTCATCAGCTGGCTCGAGTCGCCGCCCTGACCCGGGTCGGAGTAGCCACCGTCTCCCGACGACTGAGCCTCCGACGCGGCGGCGCCGATGGTGAGGAACACGAAGAAGAGGACGACGCCGATGATGCCCAGGAGGGTCATCACCGAACCGACGATGATGCCGGCGATCGCGAGACCGCGGCCCTTCTCGCCGGTGCGCTTGACCTGCGAAAGGCCGATCGCTCCGGCGATGATGCCGCCGATCGGCACGACGAAGCCGAGCACGAGCGCGAAGATCGACACGACGTTGGTGCGGTTCGCGTAGTCCACGGGCGGGGGGATGGATGCCGAGCCGGCGTAGGCCGGAACACCGCCCGGCTGCGCCCCGGCGTAGGGCGCGGCGGCCGGAGCCGCGCCCTCGGGAGCCGGAGCACCCGCGGAGGCCGGAGCGCCCTCGGGCGCGGGAGCACCCGCCGCCGCGTCGGGGGCCGGAGGGACGGGAACCGCGCCCTGGACGAGTCCCTGCTCGGCGAGTCGGACGCCGGTCCGGTGCGCCGCTTCACGGACGACGTCACCCGCTTTGACAGCACCGACCGCACCGCCCTTGAAGAAGCCGCCCGCCGCGGAGTGGACGAACTCGACCACCGATCCGCCCGGCTCGTCACGCACGTGCACGTCGAATCGCACGTGCATGTCCTGCCCGGCGAAGGCACCGGCGACGAGCGTCGTGCCCAGGCTTCCGCGCGAGACATCGAGCGATCCCGTGGCGGTGGGCTGCACCGTGAAACCCTGCTCGGCCAGAGCAGCCCCCACCGCGTCGCGCGCCGGGCCCGCCGGAAGCGTCAGGTGCATCAGAATGGGCTCAGGCATAGGAACTCCCCAGGATTCTCCGCGGCGGCGTCGAGCAACGCACGAGAATCATAGCGACGGCCTCCGCACCCCGCTGTGACGGGCGAGGGCGTGACAAGAGCCGCTCGAGGCGCTAGCGGATACGACCGGGGAGGTCGTCGCGCGACAGCCGATCGGCCTCGGCCAGCACCTTCCGCGCCGCGTCCCGCGCGTCTTCGACGTTCCACAGCAGCACGCCGACGACACGGTCGTCGTCGAGGTAGTAGACGACACCGCGCTCGGGGTCGATCCAGTCCTCGACGGTGTCGAGAGCGGCATCCAGGGTCCCGACCGCCTCGTACCGGATGCCGAACACCGCCGAGTAGTAGTACGGCGTGTGCGTGTACGGCTCGGCGGCGCCCGCGAGATTGCGGCCCGCGGCCCGACCCTGCTCATTCGCGTTGTCGACATGCTCGACACGGCGGCGACCGAGGATCCGGTCGGGGTAGCTCGCGACGTCTCCCGCCGCCCAGACCCCGTCGGTCGAGGTGCGCAGCTGCGCGTCGACGACGATGCCGTCATCGACGGTGAGTCCGGCCCCCTCGGCCAGGTCGGTCGCGACCTCGATCCCGAGACCGCTGACCACCGCATCCGCCCGGACCACGTCGCCGTTCTCGAGCTCGAGGCGCGCGCCCGTGGCATCCGCGTCTCCCCCGGCGACCTTCGACCCGGCGACGATCTCGACACCGGCATCACGGAAGAGCTTCTCGAACCTCTCCGCGAGCGCGGCGGGGAACACGGCGTCGCCGAGGACGGCCCCGGTGTGGATGAGCACGGTGTCGACGCCGTTCTGCACGAGAGCCGCGGCGAGTTCCGAGCCGATGTAGCCGCCCCCGACGACCGCGATCCGGTCGACCTCGTCCGCGAGCGACCGCAGACGGCGGTAGTCCTCAGCGGTGCGGAAGGTCAACGCCCGCTCACCGTTCGACCGATCCTCGATCGGCAGGGCGACGGGCTTCCCACCCGTGGCGAGCAGGAGGGTTCCGTACGAGAACGTCTGGCCGTTGGCATCCACCTCCCGCTCCTCGGGGCGGATCGCCGTGACCCGCGTGCGCAGGTGGATGTCGGCGCCGGTGTCGTCCGCGGTGCCGAGCGGCACCTTGTCCCACGTGAACTCGTCGTCGGTCCACAGCTTCTTGCTGAGCGCGGGGCGCGTGTAGGGCGCGTCGACGTCATCGCTCAGGATGCCGATCGAGCCGTTGGCATCGATCTCACGGATGCCGCGCGCCGCCGTGTCGGCGACCATGCCGCCGCCGACGATGAGGTGATCGAAGTGAGTCGTGGTCATGCGGCCAGCCTCGCCGTCGCGCCGGGGTGCCCGGGACGGGTTGCGGGGCGAGGCGGCATCCGGTAGCGGACGTCGATGACCCCCGCGCGGGGCCGGCCGGCCAGGTTGAGTGTCCAAAACACCCGGACGATTTTCTGAGGGTTCCGGGTGTCTTGGACACTCAATGCCCGGGCCGCGCGGCGGCGGGGAGGGTCGCGGCGCGGCGCGGCGAACTAGGCTCGGGGCATGAGCGTCGACCTCGAGAACCTGTACATCGACCTGCACGCCCACCCCGAGCTGTCGTTCCAGGAGACGCGCACGGCGGGCGTGATCGCACGGCACCTGACCGACCTCGGTCTCGAGTTCGAAGAGGGGGTCGGCCGCACGGGCATCGTCACGCGGATCGACAACGGCGACGGTCCGGTCGTGTGGCTGCGCGCCGACACCGACGGACTCCCCGTCGAGGAGCAGACGGGCCTCGCGTACGCCAGCACCGCCCGCGGCACCGACCCGGCGGGCAACGCCGTTCCCGTCATGCACGCGTGCGGGCACGACATGCACATCACCGCCATGATCGGCGCGCTCGAGCGGCTCGTGGCGACGACCGACGAGTGGTCGGGCACCGTCATCGCGGTGTTCCAGCCCGCCGAGGAGTACGGCGCCGGAGCTCGCGCGATGCTCGACGACGGCATCCTGGACCGCTATCCGAAGCCCGACATCGTGCTCGGTCAGCACGTGACGCCTCTCCCCGCGGGCACGATCGGCGTGCGCCCGGGCACCCAGATGGCGGCATCCGACGGGCTCACCGTCGTCCTGCACGGTCGCGGTGGACACGGCTCGCGCCCGCACTCCACGATCGACCCGGTCGTGATGGCTGCGGCGACCGTCATGCGGCTGCAGACGATCGTGTCGCGCGAGGTCGACCCGCGCGACGTCGCCGTCGTGACCGTCGGCTCGATCCACGCGGGCCTGAAGAACAACATCATCCCCGCCGAGGCGAAGCTCGAGCTGAGCCTGCGCTACCCCGACGACGCCGCGCGCGACCGCGTGCTCGAGAAGGTCGAGCGTATCGTCCGCGCCGAGGCACAGGCCTCCGGCGCCGAGCAGACCCCGACCATCACGACCGACCACACGCTGCCGCCGACGATCAACGATCCGGATGCCACGGCCCGCCTGACCGCGGCCTTCCGTCGGGCGTTCGGCGAGACGAGCGTCGTCGACCCGGGCATGTTCACCGGCAGCGAAGACGTGTCGTGGTTCGCACGCGACGCGGGCGTGCCGCTCGTCTACTGGTTCTGGGGCGGAGTGGACCCGCAGAAGTTCTCGGATGCCTTGGCCGGCGGCACGATCGAGCGTGACATCCCGACGAACCACTCGCCGTTCTTCGCCCCGGTGATGCAGCCGACGATCGACCGCGGCGTCGAGAACCTCGTGGTGGCGGCGCGGGAGTTCTTGGACTGACATCCGGATCGCACACGCGGAGGTGCCCGCGTCCGTGAGGACGTGGGCACCTCTCGTGTGCGCGATCAGCCGATTTTGACGGTCGACGGCTGCCCGACGCGCACGGGAGCGACGACCACGTAGTCGACATCGGGTGCCCACGGGCCGTCGTTGCCCAGCACGATCGCCCCGTTCGTCGTCGACAGCGTGACCGGGATCGTGCGCTCCCAGAAGCTGTTCCACGCATAGGTGTAGCGGAAGTAGCCCTCGCCCACGCGCCCCACGCCCGCCTCGGTCACCTGCAGGCGACGGTCGACGACCTGGGGGTTGTAGTCGTGTCGGCCCGAGACCTCCGCGTTGGCGTACTTCACGACGATGTCGTAGTCGCCGGCGGTGGTGAAGCCGGTCGCCCTCGGGATCGTGAGCGTGTTGCCCGTCCCGTTACCCAGGTTGCCAACGAACTTCCCGCCCGAGACGTTCGACCCGGACGCAGCGTCGTACGTCCCCACGCGCGCCCCGCCGTTGCGGGTGCCGGACTCCGCCTCGACCTTGATGGCGGCGGAGTCAGCCGAGGCGACACGCGTGGTGGTCACCGCCGTGAGCGCGATACCCGCCTGCGAGCGCACCTCGATCTCGTTGATGCCCTCCGACAGGTGCAGACGAGCGGTCGTCGACCAGGTGCCCGCCGCGCTGGCGGTCCCCGACGCCACGCGGCGCCCGTTCAGATCGACGGCGACGTCGGACGCTCCGGTCGTGCGGTAGTCGACCTTGACGTCGTAGTACCCGGACTGGAAGGCCGTGGCGTAGACGTCGGCCCGACCATCGGCCCCGATCTTGGCCGCTCCGCGGCTTCCGGACACGTCGTACGTGAGCGCCGCAGCGCCCGCGAGCCGGATCGTGGATGCCGGATACACGGTCGCCTCTCCGTCGGTGACGTCAGTGAGCACGAACTTGTCGAGAGTGATGTCGGCGTTCGGCAGCACCGTCGACCCGTCGGCGCTCGCGCGCAGCGACAGCGTGTGCGTGCCCTTCTTCAGGGCGATCTGCACCTCGGCACTGCCGCGGTACTTCCACTTGCTGTTGTCGTTCAGCGCAAGGTCGGCGGTGTACTGCACCGTCGTGGGGTTGGCGTTGTCGACAAATAGCGCGTGGCGGCCCGGCGTGCCGGGGGTCGCGCCGATGACCTGGAAGCGGTAGGTGCCGTCCCGCGGAACGGTCACGCTCCAATCGGCCTTCGCCGAGGCGTTGTTGAACGATCCGACATCGCGACCGTGCGAGGCGAGGAACATCCATCCGCCGTTCCCCGTGGGCGACTGGTCGTAGACGCGGGCACCGGTGATCGTCGTGTCCTCCGCTTCCACGGACGTCGACCAGACCTGAGCCGTGGAGGGCACGGCATCCCGCTGCGGGGTGACGACGACCTGGTAGCCGGCGTACCGGTCGTAGTTCGGCACGTTCACCTGAAGGGCGCCGTTAGTCACGGCCACGCCCGAGAGAGAGGTCACGACGCGCGGCGTGGCGGCGAGCCCCTCGGCACCCGAGAGCGGAGCCTCGCGCACCTCGACGTCGACGCGCGAGCCGAACACACTCGAGCTCAGACCGGTGAGCGCGAGCGACACCGTGTCGGCGCCCGACCCTCCGTACAGAACTGTCGCCTTCTTGTCGGCGGTGTCGATCGAGCCGATTCCCTGAAGGGTGTCGGCGACGTTCAGCTTCGGCGGGGTGACCTTCACCGTCTGGCTCCCGGCCAGGTCGCCGTACCACTTGAACATCCACCACCCCGCGTTGGCGCCGTTGGGCCGCGCGGAGTTGTCGGAGAAGTTGCCCGCGTAGTTCCAGTAGGCGGTCTGCGCGTCGACCTTCGTGTCCTCGAACATCGAGAACCACTGGATCAGCTGCCCCGGGACCCCCATGTCACGCAGGAGGCCGTACTCGGTGATGTTGATCTGGCGCGGGCTGATGCCGCGATCGGCCTCCAGCTTGCGGTACTCGGCGTAGTGCGAGCGGTAGGTCGCGAGATTGTCGATGCCGAGCTCGTGCCAGATCATGAACTGCGGCAGAGTGTTCGTCTGCTTCGCGTAGTCGAGCCAGGTGGCCGTGCGGTCGGCATGCCAGGAGGCATCACCCGGGCCGCCGATGACCGGGTCGCCCAGGCCGTGCCGGGCGTACACCGCGCGGATCTTCTCGACCGCCGCCTTCCAGTCCGGCAGGAACTGCTGCGCGAAGAACGTGTTGTCGGCGTACCAGTTTCCCCCGTCCGGCTCGTTGAACGGGATGAAGACGTAATCCTTCGGGTGCGCCGACTTCGTGGCGACCGCTTCGGTGACGAACTCCACGACCTCGAGGTAGTCCCAGATGCCGTTGGACTGGTTCGTGTACGTGCCGTCCGCCTGGTTGTAGGTCCGGTCGTCGCCCGGACGCTTCCCTCCGTTGTAGGCCCAGTCGGGGTAGTAGTCCTGGATGTAGATGTCGAGCTGCGTGCCGTTCTTGGCGAAGAATCCCTTCTCGACCTTGAGCGCGTCGCCGCTGGGGTGCTGCGTGCCGAACGGCGCCTTCTGCGAGGTGTTGGTGACGTGGGCGCCGTTGATCAGCGCCTGGGTCGGCGCACCGTCGTCGCCGAGGCCGTACAGGGTGCCCGACGCCCCGCCGCGGAAGTCGCCGGTGGTGGCGGCGAAGTCAACGGACAGGGTGTCGGTGGTGGCGGCTGTCGCGGGGGTCGCGGCGGGAACGAAAGTGGCGAGCGTACCGAGCACGACGGCTCCGATCGCGCTCGCGGCGATCCATCGGGGGTGTCTCATCGGGGGTGTCTCCATCGATCAGAGGACGCGGCGTTGCGCCCGAAGGAAATGTAACCAGATTTGATAGCGGTTTCAAGATCGTGCTTGATAACGCTTTCAACGTCGGCTAGCGTCCTCTTCAGTTCGACACGACGGAGAGACGAATGACGACGACGCAACCCGCAGCCACCGGCGCGAAGCCCACCCTGGCGTGGGGCAACGACCGGGTGACGCTGACGTTCGACTGGGATGCCGAGTCGCCCGTCACGTGCGTCGCCGTCGCCGTCGCCGGCCGCACCTTGCCCGTCCACCGCGTCCCCGCGGTCGAGATCCTCACCGCCGACGCCGGGCATCGCCCCGCCTCCGGTCGCCTCGCCCACACGGAGCACGGCGCACGACTGCGGTACGTCGACCACCACGAGATCGACGAAGGCGGCGTCCGCCGACTCGTGATCCGGGAACGCTCGGGCGATCTCGAGGTGCGCCTCGAACTGACCGCGCGCGACGGAGTCGCCGCCGTCACCAGCCGCGTGATCGCCAGCAACGTCGGCGACGGTCGCATCGTGCTGCGCGCCGTCGCGTCGTGGGTGGCCGGATTCACCGCTCGGGACCACTCCGGAGACGCGCTCGCCGGATGGGAGCGCCTCACGGGCACCAATGACTGGCTCGGCGAGGGTCGGTGGACGCGCACTCCCCTGCGCGGCCCCGACTTCGTTCCCCTCGCCGAGCACCTCACCGGTCACAATCCGCGCGGCTCGCTGTCAGCCGTCTCCACGGGAACCTGGTCGACCGCGCACCAGCTGCCGACCGGCATCCTGGAATCCCGCGAGGCATCCCTCGCGCTCGCCTGGCAGATCGAGCACAACGGCGCGTGGCGATGGGAGATCGGCGAGGACACCGCCGGCGCCTACCTCGCGCTCTCCGGACCCACGGACGCCGACTCCGGGTGGAGTCGCGTCCTCACCCCGGCAGAGAGCTTCGAGAGCGTGCCGGTGACGCTCGCTCTCGGTGTCGACGCCGTGTCCGCGATCGGAGCCCTGACCGACCACCGCCGGGCCACACGCCGCACGCACCCGGACAACACCGCGATGCCGGTGATCTTCAACGACTACATGAACACCCTCGACGGCGACCCCACCACCGAGAAGCTCCTTCCCCTCATCCGCACCGCGGCCGAGGTGGGTGCCGAGGTGTTCTGCATCGACGCCGGCTGGTACGACGACTCGGGCTACTGGTGGGACTCCGTGGGCACCTGGATGCCGTCGACCACCCGGTTCCCGGGCGGACTCGGCGAAGTGATCGACGCGATCCACGCCGAGGGGATGATCGCCGGGCTCTGGCTCGAGCCCGAGGTGGTCGGCATCCAGAGTCCGATCGCCGATGCACTCCCCGTTGAAGCGTTCCTCCAGCGGAACGGCGAACGCGTCGTGGAGCACGACCGGTTCCATCTCGATCTGCGCCACCCCACCGCTCGCGCACACCTCGACGCCGTCGTCGACCGCCTCGTCGCGGACTTCGGCATCGGGTTCTTCAAGATCGACTACAACATCAACCCCGGACCCGGGACCGACCGCGACGCCGACAGCGTCGGCGACGGACTCCTCCGTCACAATCGCGCGCACCTGGACTGGATCGACGGCGTGCTGGATCGGCATCCGGATCTCATCGTCGAGAACTGCAGCTCCGGCGCGATGCGCATGGACTACGCGATGCTCTCGCGCCTGGCGATGCAGTCGACCTCGGACCAGCAGGACTTCCGCAAGTACCCGCCGATCGCCGCGAGCGCGCCGATCTCGATCCTCCCCGAGCAGGCCGCGAGCTGGGCCTATCCCCAGCCCGAGATGGATGCCGAGGAGTCCTCGTTCTGCCTCGTCACGGGGCTGCTGGGTCGGTTCTACGTCTCGGGTCACCTCAACCGCATGAACGACGAGCAGCGCTCGCGCGTCGCGACCGCGATCGCCGTCGCGAAGGACCTGCGCGGCGAGATCGCGACCGCGCACCCGCACTGGCCGCTCGGACTCCCCCGCTGGGACGACGCGTGGCTCGCGCTCGGTCTGCGCGGCGCGAAGAGCGACCTCGTCTCGATCTGGCGGCGAGGTGGCGCGAACGCGACCACCCTGTCGTTCCCCCACCTCGTCGGTCACGACGTCGAGGTGACCCCGGTCTTCCCCCTGGACCTCCCCGCCTGGCACACCGACTGGGATGCCACGACGGGAACCCTCCACGTGCGTGGCACCGATACCCGTCTCGCCGCGCGCACCCTGCGTCTGTCACATCGACCCACCGAGGTCGACGACGACGCCCGCACCGGATCACACTGATCACACCAACAAGGAGCAATTCAATGAAGAAGCGGTTCTTCGCTGCGACGGCCGTCGCAGCCGTCGCAGCACTCGCCCTGGCCGGCTGCTCGGACCCGGGCGCCGGTGGCGGCAACGCGGCCCCCGCGGACTGGCCCGCACAGGACACCAAGCTCGACGGCACGACCCTCACCATCTGGGCCGCGCAGAACTCGAACAAGGTCCCCGACAGCGTGATCAAGGGCTTCGAGGCGGCCACCGGCGCGACGGTGAACGTCGTGACGATCCCCGACCCGTACGAGCAGAGCGTGCAGACCAAGGTGGCGACGGGCGACAAGCCCGACCTCGCGTTCTGGCAGCCCACGGCCTCGCAGCTGACGGCGCTCAACGCCTCGACGAACCTGCAGTCGCTCGACGGAGCGCCGTTCATCGACAAGTACACGCCGGAGCTGAAGGACATCACCGGCATCCTGAACGGCACGCGCTACGCGGCCCTCATCACGACCCCGGCCGTCGAGGGCGTGTACTACAACAAGGACGTCTTCGCGAAGGCCGGCATCACCAAGACCCCCGGCAACTGGGACGAGTTCCTCGCCGACGCGCGCCAGCTCAAGGCCGCCGGCGTGACCCCGTTCTTCGACTTCGGCGGCGGTACACCGTGGGCCACGCAGTGGTGGGTCTCGGTCCAGTTGGCGGACGCCGCCAAGGACGGCCTGTGGGAGCGCGTGAACGAGAACAAGGAGAAGTTCACCGACCCGACCATCCAGGGCGCGATCGACACCTATCAGGGCCTGATCCAGGAGGGTCTGTTCAACGCCAACCTGAAGACCGCGACCTTCGACGACCAGGGCCCGGCGCTGCTGTCGGGCGAGGCCGCCATGGCCGTGCAGGTGAACTCGTTCTTCGGGCAGCTGCAGTCCCTCGCCGACACCGCCGAGCTGAACGAGAAGATCGGCTTCTTCCCGATCTCGCCCTCGGGCAACGTAGGCACTTTCATCCCCGACCAGTCGAACGCCCTCGTGGCCTTCAAGACCGGGGATGCCAAGCGCGAGGCCGCCGCGCGTCAGCTGCTGTCGTACTGGCTCGGCGACGGCTACAGCGACTTCGTCCAGGCGCAGAAGACGGTCTCGCTGCAGTCGGATGTCGAGTCGTCTTCGGACGTGCCGCAGGCGCTGCTGGACGTCAGCAAGTCCCTGGGCGACTCGGTCGGCTCGATGCAGGCGCTCGCCGTGGCCAACCCCGACCTGTACCTCAACCTCGGCGACATGATCCAGGGCACCAAGACCCCGGAACAGGTCGCGGAGGCCACGCAGTCGCAGTTCGCCGAACTGGCCAAGGCCATCGGCGCCTCCGGCTTCTGAACCGCACGGGGCGCCGGACTCCGGTCCGGCGCCCCCTTTCCGGGAGGAACACCCCCATGACTTCGACCCTTGAGCGGCCTCGAACGGTCACGCCGCCGCCGCGGTCGGCGGGACCCACCCCGCGCGGTCGGCACGCGAAGGACCACCCCCTGTGGTTCCTCATCCCCGCGCTGGTGGTGCTGGTGGTGTTCTTCGCCGTCCCCACCGTCTTCAACTTCGTCTACGCGTTCACGAACTGGTCGAGCTTCAAGAGCTCGATCGACTTCATCGGCACCGACAACTTCGTCTCGCTGTTCTCGAACGGCTCGCTCGTGAACGCGCTCACTGTGACGCTCGTCTACGCCGTGCTCGTGGCGATCTTCCAGAACCTCTTCGGCCTCGCGCTCGCGCTCCTGCTCGAGCGCGACACCCGCACGAACCGCGCGTTGCGGGTGGCGTTCTTCGTCCCGGTGATCATGTCAGCCCTCGCCGTCGGCTACATCTTCCAGGCGATGCTCAAGCCCGACGGCGCGCTCAACGGCATCCTGAGCGCCGTGACCGGGCAGAACATCGACATCGCCTGGCTCGGCAGCACCACCTGGACGATCGTGGTGGTCGCCCTCATCCACGCGTGGAAGTGGATGGGCCTGTCGATGCTCATCTACCTCGCCGGCCTCAAGACCATCAACGACGACGTACTCGAAGCTGCCCGCCTCGACGGCGCCGGGTGGTGGGCGACGTTCCGCTCCATCCGGTTCCCCCTGCTCGCCCCGGCGGTCACGTTCAACGTCGCCACCGCCCTGCTCGGGTCGATGAACGGTTTCGACATCGTGCAGGCCACGACGGCCGGTGGCCCGGGCGGCACGACCGAGCTGCTCAACATCTTCATCTTCCGGACATTCGGCCAGGGCCTGTTCGCCCAGGCCACGACGATGAGCCTCGTGCTGTTCCTCGTGGTCGCGATCCTGGCATTCCCCGTCATCCGGATTCTGCGCAAGCGGGAGGACGTGCTGTGACCGAGACCATGACCACCGGCCGCGTCCAGCGGATCCCCCGGCGGCGTTCGCCGCTCGGCCGCTTCGTGCAACCGGTGGCGGCGATCCTCGTCGCGGTGGTGCTCCTCGGCATCCCGTTCCTGCTCACCGTGCTCACCGCGTCGAAGACGCAGGCGGAGGCATTCGTCCCCTCGCTCGCCCTCCCGTCGGAGTGGCACCTGCTCGACAACTTCGCGACCGTGATCGGAGACGGGCGTATGCTCGCCGCCTTCGGAGGAAGCGTCCTGGTGATGGTGCCGGCGGTGCTGGGCGTGCTGGTCCTCGGATCCATGGCCGCCTGGATCCTCGGACGCCGTCGCTCGAAGGGTCTGGCCTTCGTCTACGCCGTCGCGATCAGCGGCATCGTCTTACCCCCGGCCGTCGTCACGATCGTGCTGCTGCTGCGTCAGCTGGGGCTGGCGGGCACCCCCGTCGGCATGATCGGGGTGTACATGGGCATGTACATGTCGACCGTGATCTTCTTCGTCACGGGCTTCGTCCGCACGATCCCCGTCGAGCTGGAGGAAGCGGCGCGCGTGGACGGCGCCTCGCCGGTGCGGGTCTTCGTGAAGATCATCCTGCCGCTGCTCATGCCGGTGCTCGCGACCGCGACAATCCTCATCTGCCTGTACATCTGGAACGACGTCTTCTACGCGCTGTTCGTCGTCGGCGGTCGCCTCGACACCCTCCCGCTGAACCTGTACCAGGTGGCGAGTGCCGGTCTGTACCTTCAGAATTGGCATCTGATCTTCGCGTACATCATTCTGATGAGCCTGCCCCTGCTCATCACGTTCATGGTGGCGCAGCGCAAGATCATCTCGGGCATCACCAGCGGCGCCGTCAAATGAGGGCGGGTGCCGCGCACAGACGGAGCGCAATGGACCCCTCCCGCACCAAACCGGCCACGATCGCCGACGTGGCGGCGCGCGCCGGGGTGTCGGTACCGACGGTCTCGCGCGTGCTGACCGGCGCCGCGAAGGTGAGCCCCGCCAAACGCGAGGCCGTCGAGGCGGCCATCGCGGCGCTCGGCTTCCGGCCGAGCGCCGCGGCCCGTGTGCTGGCGTCCCGCAAGGCACAGGTGATCGCCGTGATCGCGGGGGACACGTCGCAGTACGGCTACGCCGAGACGATCCGCGGGATCGAGGAGGCCGCGCGGGCCGGGGACTACACGGTGATGATCACCGTGGTCGAGAGCACAGACGACGACGAGATCGACCGCGCGATCGCGGCGACGCTGTCGCAGCCGCTGGCCGGGGTCTGCGTCCTGAAGTTCGACCCTCCCGGGGTCGCCGCTCTCCACCGCATCCCCCCCTCACTGCCGGTGGTCGCCCTCTCGGGAGTCCGTGAGCCCGGGCTTCGCCAGGCGGTGCTCGATGAGTCCCGCGCCGCGGAGGAGCTCACCGACCACCTGCTGGATCTCGGTCACGCGACCGTGCACCACGTACGGGTTCCGCCGTCGCGCCGGGAGGACGGCCGAACGACCGGATGGCGCCGGGCGCTGAAGCGTCGCGGAGCCGTCGTTCCCCCGCTGAGCGACGCATCCTGGGACCCCCGTTCCGGGATCGAGATCGGTCGCCGTCTCGCCGATGACCCGACCGTCACCGCGGTGTTCTGCGGAAACGACGAGATCGCGATGGGCGTGATCCGCGGGATCGTGGCATCCGGTCGCCGTGTTCCCGATGACATCTCCGTCGCCGGGTTCGACGACCACCCGCTCGCCTCGCTCTGGACGCCCCCGCTCACCACGGTCGATCAGGACTTCGCCGGCCTCGGCCGTCGCGGACTCCAGCTCCTGCTGAACGAGATCGCCGGGGAGACGGGGCGCCGCTTCTCGTCCGAGCGCCCGCAGTTGGTCGTGCGCGAGAGCACCGCCCCGCCGCCCGCCGACGCCGCGATTCGTCGGATCGTCTGACGTACCCTCTCGACGCCTCGCGCCTCGCCTGCAAGGGTGGAGGGATGAGCGCGACGCAGAGGGACGCCCAGATCACCGCCGACGATGACCGCGACGGGCTCCTGCCCGGAGCCCCGATCATCGCCGGCATCCGCTCTCTCGTCATCTGGGGCGTCGTCGCGGCCGCGATCCTCGGGATGTTCGTGCACGGGACGCACGAAAGCTGCTCCGGGGGCCTGGCGAGCGACGGCGAGGGGTACATCGGCGCGGACGGGAAGCCGACCGACATCGAGCCGATCTGCGGCACGGTGACGATGAGCCCGAGCCCGCTCGTCTTCGCGATCCTCGCGATCATCGTGGTGACGGCGCTGACGCGCGTCCTCGGGCGCGCGACCGACGTCGATCACGCGCTGCGGATCCTGAACAACGCCCGCATGGTCATCGTCGTCGTGGCTCTGACCGGCTTGGTGGTCGGATGGTGGGCGATCATGACGCTCCGGATCGACGACTGGAGCGCGTTCTCGGTGTGGTCGCCGCTGCCGTTCGGGCAGTTCGAGGTCGAGACGCACCCGATCTCGCAGCGCTGAACCGCTCGGGGGCCCGCGCGCAAGGCCGGTGTCCGAACGCGCCCGCGCGCGTACCGTGACGGTCGTGACGTTCAACGACAACGCCCGCGTCGGGGGCAATTCAGCGAAGCGCCGGGGCGGCACCGTCGCCGCGGTGGGTGGCGGGGCAGTGGGCCTCGGCGGAATCGTCGTGCTGCTGTTCTCTTTGTTCACCGGCACGGATCTCACCGGCCTGATCGGCGGGGGAACAGCCGCCGGCCCGGAGACCGGCGGAGAAGCGATCGCCAACTGCGAGACCGGAGCCGACGCGAACAGCGACGACTCGTGCCGGTTGGCGGCGGCATCCCTCAACATCGATCAGTTCTGGCAGGAACGACTCGACGGCTACCGCGAACCGCAGCTGATCATCGTCGACCAGTCCACGGGGACCTCGTGCGGCACGGCCTCGAACGCCACCGGCCCCTTCTACTGCCCGCCCGACGAGACGGTGTACGTCGACCCGACGTTCTTCGCGATCCTGCGCGAGCAGTACGACACGACCGCCGGTCCGCTCGCGCAGCTGTACGTGCTCGCCCACGAGTACGGCCACCACGTGCAGAACCTCACGGGGGTCATGGAGCAGTACCCGAACAACGGCACCGGCCCCGACAGCAACGGCGTGCGCACGGAGTTGCAGGCCGATTGCTTCGCCGGCGCCTGGGTTGCCGCGGCCGGCGAGCAGGTCGACGAGAACGGCACGCCGTACCTCGAGCCGCCGACGCCGCAGCAGATCAGTGACGCCCTCGCGGCGGCCGCTGCGGTGGGCGACGACCACATCCAGGCGGAGTCCGGTCGCGGCATCAACCCCGAGAGCTGGACGCACGGATCGAGCGAGCAGCGCCAGCGCTGGTTCGACGCCGGACGCGAGGGCGGCGTGAACGCCTGCGACACGTTCGCGGTGGCGGGGCAGGACCTGTAGGTCGCGGCATCCGGCCCGCCCGTTCGTCCGGCCGCGCGTGCACCGGGCCGTCGTGCGGGGCGCGCACGCGCCGGGCCGTCCGGCGGGGCGCACGCGCCGGGCCGTCCGGCGGAGTTCATGTGCGACACGCCGGTTCAGGATGCCGCGCCCCGGCGTGTCCACCACCGACTCCCCCCGAGGGTACGGTCCGAGGGGCTCCGAATCCGCCTGAGGGTACGGGCCGACCGCACCGCCGCGCGGGCGCGACACCCGCCGACGGCGGCTGGACTCCGCCTGACGGCACAGCGCCCGAGACCGTCCCGCGGAGTTCACACGCGACACGCCGATCCAGGATGCCGCGCCCCGGCGTGTCCACCACCGACTCCGCCTGACGGTACGCGCCGGCCGCAACCGACTCCGCCTGACGGCACACACCACCCGCGGCCGACTCCGCCTGACGGCTCAGCGCCCAAGACCGTCCCGCGGAGTTCACACGCGACACGCCGATCCAGGATGCCGCGCCCCGGCGTGTCCACCACCGACTCCGCCTGACGGTACGCGCCGGCCGCAACCGACTCCGCCTGACGGCACACACCACCCGCGCCCGACTCCGCCCGACGGCTCAGCGCCCGAGACCGTGGTGCGGAGTTCGCGCGCGACACGCCGGTTCAGGATGCCGCGCCCCGGCGTGTCCACCACGGACTCCGCCTGAGGGTACGGGCCACCCGCGCCCGGCGCCCGCAGCACCGCACCCGCCACCAAGCCACCCGCTCAATGGCAGCCGCCACCGCGGCACCACCACCCCGCTTCCGCGAGACGGTGGCACCGCGGCGCTGCGTCACTCCTCGCGCGAACGCGTCCGGAGGATGATCACGACCAGCACACCCACGAGCACGACGACCACGCCGCCGATCACGAGACCCAGGGTCAGTCCCGACGGTGCTCCGCTCGCGGGCGTCTCGGTCGCGGGGGCCGTGGCCTGCCCCGCGCCGGCCGCGTCGGCGCAGGGCGACTGCGCGAGGCCCGTCGACGAACCCGTCTCCGTGGAGGTGAACGAGTACGACCCCGAGATGGGGTGGCCGTCGGACGAGACCGCGCGCCACTCCACCTGGTACTCCCCGGCAGCGCCCAGAGCCACCGGAACCGTGAGGGTCGGCCCCGACAGGGTCACGCAGTCGGTCTCGTAGTGCTGCCCGTCCGGTCCGAGCACGATGACGATGTTGCCGCCGTCGTACCCGAGCAGGTTGGCGCTGAAGTCGAGCGACACCTCCGACAGCGACGAGACGGTCGTGCCCGCGGCGGGCGACGTCGACTCGAGGCTGTCGTGCGCCGAGGCGGCCTGGGCCCCGCCGAGCACGGCGCCCAGCGCGATCGCCACGACTGCGACGGTCCGCGCGAGGGCCTTCGACACGCGCACGCTCAGCCGCGCTTCGGGCGACGGGCGAAGGCGAGAGCGCCCAGCACCGCACCGATCGCCGCGACGACGAGGGCGGCGATGCTCAGACCGAGCGCCGTCCCCGAGCCCGACGACGAACCGGATGCCGTGGCATCCATGTCGTGGTCCGCTGACGACGGGGCGGCCGAGGCGGTGCTGTGGCTGTGCTCACCGGTCGGCGGGGTGTCGTTGACGTAGAGCACCGGCGCGGGCTCGAGCGAGGAGTCGGCCGCGACCTGGTCGGGGGTCGCCGCCCAGTCGACGACGGACCCGTCGGAGTAGGTCTGCACCGCCGGCAGGACGAGGTGTCCGACGTCGGGCACGGGTCCGAGGACGGCCGAGAAGATCTGGAACTGGTCCTGACCGATCCCGACGCCCGGGTCGGCCTGCCAGACGATCTTCAACGGCGCGTCGGTGACGGTGTTGCCGTTCGCCTCGACGGGCGCGGGCAGTGCGCCCTTCTCGACGGTGGCGGTCCAACCCGGGACGGGCTGGACGAGCACCGCGCTCAGCGGCGTGTCGGTCGGCAGGCTCACCTCGAGCTTGACGGTGGAGGCCGTCTCCGACTCGGTCGGAACGCGGAAGTTGACCGTGGCGTAGCTGCCGGGGGTCGCGGTGTTCGGGTTGACGGTGACGTGAGCGGATGCCGCGAGCGGTACGCCGATCGCGAGGACGGCGCCCGCCGCGAGGCCCACGAGGGCACGGCGAAGGAAGGGAGAACGAGACATGATGCTGCTTTCTGCGAAGGCGCGCGCGAGCGACTCGCGTCGCGCGAGGATGAGGTGTCGAGGTGTCACGCCGCGAGCGGCGGACCTCGATGCCTCATCGCCGACAGCACGGTCATCGCCGTCGTGAGCAGGAGCGGCTCGGGCGCTGCGCGTACGTCGTCCGCCAGCGGGGGGAGCCCGCGGAAGGGCCGCAGCACGGCGAGCGCGGCGTGGAAGAACCGCGCGATGACCTGCACGGCGCGCTCGCCTCGACCGATCGCGAGGATCGTGACGGCCGCGGCGAAAGCGTGGGCCACCCACATCCACGGCGAGTGCGACCCGTGCGCGACGACCGCGTGGCTCGATCCGGTGGCATCGAGGAGCACCACCGGCATCCCGTGATGCCCGCCCGTTGCGACGACACCGTCTCCGCGCAGGTCGAGGGCCAGGATGCCGTGGAACAACGCCTGGCTCAGCACCACCGCGAGCGACAGACGCCACCACGACGCCGTGCGCCCGGCCAGCAGGACGCACACCGGGGCCGCGAGGGAGAGAGCGAGGGCGACGTTCAGCGCGGGAGGGAGTTCGGCGCCGACCGAGGAGTGCGAGACGGTCGCGATGAACGTCGCGACGGCGGCCGCGGCGATCCCCCGACCGACGCGCTGCGCGCGCCCCGCTCTCGACGACATGCGACTCCTCCCGCGCCCAGCCTAGGCGGGGCGGGCGACCCCGGTGCGGGAAGTGCCACGGCGTCGAGAGACGTCCGGGGTCGATCGGTCATTCCGAGGCGGCCGTGGACCGTACCGTCACGCGGAGTTCGAGCACGACACACCGACACCGGATGCCGCCACTCGGCGTTTCGCCCGCGGACTCCGCGGGACGGCTCGCCGCACGACGACCCGCCCCACGCGGCGCGCGCGCCGCGGCTCACGCGCGCAGCGCCTCCCAGGCATCGTGCGCGGCGTCGGCGAGCAGCTCGACGTCGGGGACCGCCTCGGGGTCCACGCAGAACCCGATGCCGAGCCAGCGGTCGTTCGAGATCGCGGCCACCCGCAACGCGTGCCGCGGGCCGGGCTCCGACGAGGTGTAGACATGCGCGACGCGGCGGCCGCCGACCGAGACCGCCACTCGCGGACCCGGGACGTTCGACACCGCAAGCGCGAACTCGCGCGGATCGTCCGCGAGACCGCGGAGCGCCGCCCCCACGGGGCCCGCGGCGGCGAGGGCGTGGAACAGCTCGTCGAGGGCGCGGGCGTCGTGGCCGTGCTTGCGGGCGCGGGTGTCGGCGCTGATGAGGTCAAGCCGCCGTGCGTCGTCGCCCTCATGCAGGTGGAGGCCGACGTCGACGAACGAATCACGGTTTCCGGATGCCGCGGCGTCCTCGCCGCGTTCGTGGAGGCTCACCGGCACCTGGGCGTTCAAGCGCGGGACGTGGCCGTGATGCAGCAGACGGCGCCGGAGCGCACCCGCGATCACGGCGAGGAGGACGTCGTTGACCGTCGCGTGCTCCGGCCGCGCGGCGCCCACGGCGCGCGCCTCGGCCAGCGGCACGTCGACGAACGCCAGAGCGCGGTGCGCCGTGATCGGGCGGTCGAACGGCGAGTGGGACCCCGGGTGACCGAGTTCGCGGGCCAGGGTCAGTGGCATCCGTTCCCATTCGCTCCACCTCGAGGGCCGGGCCTCGGGATCGCGGATGCCGACCTCGTGCGCCGGAGCATCGTGCGGTTCGAGCACGACCGACTCGAGGAAGCGCACGGCCGTGAGCCCGTCGGCGACGGCGTGGTGGAGGCGGATCGCGAGGGCTTCGCGTCCGTCGGCGAGGGGACCGATGAGGTCGATGGTCCAGAGCGGTCGGGCGCGGTCGAGGGGCTCCGACATGAGTTGTCCGACGGTGGCGCGCAGCGCGGCGGGGTCGGCGGCGGGACGTCGGCGGACGTGGTGCGCGAGATCCACCTCGCCGGCATCGACCCACGCGGGGCCCCCGTCCTCGTCGACCACGACGTGCCGGCCGCGGGGAAAAGCCGGAAGGCGGGCGGCGACGCTCGCGCGCACCGCGTCGAGGTCGAGCGCCTCGCCCGGGTCGAGCACGAGCAGCTTGAGCGCGTGCCCGCGCACGACATCGGACTCGAGCGCGAGGATGCGCGCATCCGCGGCCGACAGTGGCTCCCCCATGCGCCCAACGGTAGCGGCCCGGAACGCCTCCGCGCCCGGCCCCCATTCGAGAGACCGGGCGCGGAGACGAGCGGGTTACTTCGTCTTGATCGTCACCGGCACCGAACGCACCGACGAGACGTTGCCCGCGACGTCGGTCACGCGGTACTGGACCGTGTACGAACCGACCTTGTCGAACACGACGGGGGTCCCGGATGCCGTGATCCACGCGCCGGAGTTCACGCGGTACTCGACCTTGCTGACGCCCGAGTGGAGGTCCTTCGCGACGAACGAGACCGAGATGGGCTTGCTCGGCGTGCCGATGCCGCTCGCGGCGTTGCGCGTGGCCGTGGCCGCGGGCACGACCTTGTCGACCTTGATCGTGAGGCTCGCCTCCGACCCGGCGACGGGCTTGCCCGACGCGACCAGGCGGTAGTCGAGCGTCGAGATGCCGTTACGGGCGACCTTGACCGGCGTCGTGTAGTTCTTCCAGTCGCTGCCGTACAGGCGGTACTGGATCTTCTGTCCGGCCCGCGGCGCGACGAGGGTGACGTACACGTCCTTCTGGTACCCGAGCGGGGTCGTGTCGGCCGAGGTGATCGACGGCGTCGCCTTCTGCGCGACGACGGGCGCCTGCACGGTGAGCGAGAGCGACGTCGTCGCGCCGACGTTTCCGGCCACGTCGACCGCGCGGTACTTCACGTCGTGCGTGCCGGGGTCGGTGAACGAGATGCTCGATCCGCGCACCCAGGTGGCTCCGCCGTCGGTGGAGTACTCGATGTGGTCGACGCCCGAGGTGGCGTCGGTGGCCGTGAAGGTCGCCGTCGCCGTGCCACCCGCAGCGACCGTGCCCGACGCCGGGCTCGTCGTCGCCGACGCCACCGGGCCGACGGTGTCGATCTTGACCGTCGTGGTGCCCCGCGAACCCGCCGCGACAGAGCCATTGCGCACGGCGCGGTACTCGATGACGGTGGTTCCCTCAGCGCTCACCCGCACGGGCTGCGTCGAAGACCAGGTGTCGGTGCCCTGCACGCGCGTCTGCACGGTCACGCCGTTGCTCGACGAGGGGAAGGTCAGCGAGACGGGAGCCGTGAACCAGCCGGAACCGTTGGCCGCGACCGCCGGGGTGGGGGTGACCGAGACCCGGTCGAGGGCGGTGAAACGCCACCGCTGCGTCGGCTTCGACTCATCGGTGCCCACGGTGACCCCGGCCGCCTCGTCGGCGTTGGCGCCGACCTCGAGCACCTGTCCGGTGTCTTTGACGCGGATCTCGTATGTGTCGTCGCCGACGGCCTCGAAGGTCCACTGCTGATTGGTCTGACCGTTGGCGGTCCACTGGCCGACGGCGGTTCCGCGCTTGTCGTCGAGGAAGCGGTCGAGCACGAGTCCGCTGTTGACGTTGACCACGGTGAACAGGTCGCCGCCCGCGGGACGCAGGTACCACTGCTGGTTGGCTGTGCCCTTGTCGGCGGTCTGCTTCAGCAGAGCGCCCTCGTGCTTCGTGTTCCCGGGAATGCCGGCGACGAGACCGGTGGCGACATTCGTGAGGACGTAGGCAGTGCCCTGGTCGAATTCGACGACGTCGTCGGTCGACGAGGCAGGAACGGCGAAAGCGGGCGGAGCGATCAACGCCCCCGCCGCGATCACCGAGAAAGCGGCCGCGCTCGCGAGCGCGGCCCAGGATGTACGTTTCATGGTTTCCTTCGGGCTGCCGACCGGCGCGACGCGCAGACCGGCGAATGCGGGTAATAGCCGAAAGCTATCGGCGGCCTGTGCGATCTTGCGTTTGTTGCGCAGCTCTTGTCGCTTTCTTGAGGTGCGCTCGGCACCATCGGGGGCGCCGTGCAGCCGGCTCGGGCACCGCACGCACGACGGTGCGGGAGCGAGCGCCTAGCCTGAGACCGTGCCCGCAGCCGAACCTCTTCGTGACGCGATCGTGAGCCGGATCGATGACACCGGGTTCCGCGCCCACGGGCTCCACGTCCGTGTGGGTGACGACATCGCCGAGCACCGCTGGACACCCGACGAACGCGAAGAGATCCACTCCGTCGCCAAAGCGGTGAGCATCCTGGCCGCCGGGATCGCCGCCGACGAGGGGCTGGTGTCGCTGGACGAGCCGATCGATTCCACGCGGGAACGGGATCTCACGCTTCGCCGCCTCCTCACGATGACGAGCGGCATCGACTTCCCGTGGTCGCCGACGCTGATGACCGACTGGCCCGACCTCGCGGCGGAGTTCCTCTCGCGCCCTTCCCGCGGGCGCGTCTTCCAGTACTCCAACGCCAGCACCTACACCGCGATGGCCCTGCTCGCTCGGCGCGTGGGCGACATCGAGGAGTTTCTCCGGCCGCGCCTCTTCTCTCCCCTCGGCATCGGGGACGTCTCGTGGGATCGGAGCCCGAACGGTCGAGTGCTCGGCGGCGAGGGCCTGTCGCTTCGCACGGAGGAGATGGCACGCTTGGGCCTCCTGATCCGCGACCGGGGCGTCTGGGGCGGGCGGCGGCTCGTCTCGACGGGGATCGTGGATGCCATGCACGCGGGCTGGGTCGACACCGGCAGCACCGGCGAGGGGTACCGCCGGTACGCGCTGGCGGGCTGGGAGGGCCCCGGCGACGCGTGGCGACTGCACGGTGCCTACGGCCAGCTCATCGTGTTCGCGGGCGACGCGGTCGTGACCATCAGCGCCGACGACCACGCGGGCGCCGATGCGATCGCGGCATTCGTCGCCGAGGCGGCGACCGGCCGCTGAGCTCCCCTCCGCGGGGCCCCGGGGCTCGGCATCCGGAACATCCCATCATCACGGTCTGGCGACCATGCCGTGAACGGGTGCGCGTCAGATTGCGCACAGCCCCCAGTGCGCGTAATGTCGCGCGCCGTGACTGAAGAAAGTCGCGAGCCCGGCGTGGAGACGCCGATGGCCAAGCGCATCCTCATCGGCGAGCCTCTGACGTCGGAAAAACTCGACGAGCAGCTCCTGCCCAAGAAGATGGCGCTGCCGATCTTCGCCTCCGACGCCCTCTCCTCCGTGGCCTACGCCCCGCAGGAGCTGCTGATGATCCTGCTCATCGGTGGAACGGCGCTCCTGACGCTCAGCCCGTGGGTCGCCGTGGCCGTCGTGGTACTGCTCGTCGTGGTGGTGCTGAGCTACCGGCAGCTCATCAAGGCGTACCCCTCCGGTGGCGGTGACTACGAGGTCGCGAGCAAGAACCTCGGCGAGATCCCCGGGGTCGTGGTCGCCGCCGCGCTCCTCGTGGACTACGTGCTCACGGTCGCCGTGTCAGTGGCATCCGGGGTCGACAACATCATCTCGGCGTTGCCGGAACTGAACCCGTTCCGCGTCGAGATCGCGGTCGGCTTCGTGATCCTCATCGTGATCGTGAACCTGCGCGGCGTGCGCGAAGCGTCGAGCGTCTTCGCGATCCCGACGTACCTGTTCATCGGCTCGGTCGGAATCATGATCGTCGTCGGCATCGGCCGGACCCTGCTAGGCAACGCCCCGGTCGCGGAGAGCGCGCAGTACGCCGTCCAGGCGGAATCGCTCACGCAGGCGGCGCTGATCCTGCTGATTCTGCGCGCCTTCTCCAGCGGATGTTCCGCCCTGACGGGTGTCGAGGCCGTGTCGAACGGCGTGCCCGCCTTCCGCATGCCGAAGATCCGCAACGCGCAGACGACGCTCACGATGATGGGTGGGATCGCCATCGTCCTGTTCACGGGCCTGACGCTGCTCGCCCTGATCTCGGGCGTGCACTACGCCGAGAACCCGTGCCACCTCATCGGCTTCGACTGCGAGAACAACCCGCAGCCGAGTCTCATGGCTCAGGTCGCGGCCGCCACGTTCGGCATGAACAGCATCCCGTTCTTCATCATCCAGGCCGCCACGGCGTGCGTGCTGCTACTCGCGGCCAATACCGCGTTCAACGGCTTCCCGCTGCTCGGCGCCGTTCTCGCCCGCGACGGATACGCCCCGAAGGCCCTCAACACCCGCGGCGACCGTCTCGTGTACTCGAACGGCATGATCATCCTCGGCATCGTCGCCATCGGCGTGCTGATCGTCTACCAGGCGAACCTCACGACGCTGATCCAGCTGTACATCATCGGCGTCTTCGTGTCGTTCTCGCTCGGCCAGATCGGCATGGTCAAGCACTGGCGCCGGACGCTGCGCGGGCTGAAGAGCCTGCCGCCCGAGGCCGCGAAGCAGCAGTCCGCGGCGATCGAGCGCCGGTCGGCGATCTCGGGCCTGTGGATCAACTCCGTGGGCGCCGGCATGACCGTGCTCGTGCTGCTGATCGTCACGATCACCAAGTTCACGCACGGCGCCTGGCTGGTGTTCATCGCCATCCCGATCCTCGCGGTGCTGATGGTCGGCGTGAACCGGTACTACCGCGACGTCGAGCACGAGATCCAGATGGACGACACGGTGCACTTCGGTGCGTCCGGCGACGTGGCGATCGTGCTCGTCAACCGGCTGCAGAAGCCCGTCATGAAGGCGATCGACTACGCCCTGGCGGCCAAGCACGACAAGACGCTCGCCGTGCACGTCGCGATCACGGACGAGGAAGCGGCGAGCCTTCAGCGCGAATGGGCCGAGCACGACATGCCGATCCCGCTCGTGATCATCGAGTCGCCGTACCGCACGTACACGTCGCCCGTGTCGAGCTTCATCAAGTCGTACCGCGAGAAGCACGGCTCCTCGGTCGTGACGGTGTACCTGCCGCAGTTCATCGTGGGGCACTGGTGGGAGTCGATCCTCCACAACCGCCGCTCCCGCCGACTGGCGCAGCAGCTCATGCTCGTGCACGGCGTCTCGATCACGCTCGTCCCCTGGCTGCTCGACTCGTCCGAGGTCATCTACGGCCGCCGCTCGCGACCCCTCCCGGGACAGCAGCGCGGTGGACAGCCGGTCGCCGAGGTGCCGGCTCCCCGCGTGCGGAAGGGGCCTGGCGGCTCGGCATCCTGAGCCCGCGGGCGGTAGACGCCACCGCGAGTTCGCGAGAGGGTGGGGGCATGCCCCTCCTCGCCCTGCTGACCCTCGCCGTCATGGTCATCGCCCTGATCGACGCCATCACGCGCCGCGACGACCAGGTCAAGCACATGCCGAAGTTCGTGTGGGTGTTCTTCATCGTGCTGCTGCCGCTGATCGGGTCGATCCTGTGGTTCACGATCGGTCGCGAGTACGAGCAGCGGCAGGCGCCGATGTCGTTCGGAGACCCGCGGCGCTGGCAGAAGGATGCCGAGCCGGCACCCGCCCCGCGCACGTACGACGCGCGGAGCACCGAGCAGCAGATCGCCGACCTCGAGCGCGAGATGCACCTCGCCGACCTCGAGGAGCAGGTGCGTCGGCGGCGCGCGGAGGGCGGCGCGGCCGGGTCGGGTGCGGGCGCGGGGAGCTGACGCGACGGGCGGCGACCCTGTCCCGGTGTCAGGACGGCGCCGGGCGTCTGCTGCGGGTCCCAGGCGTGCTGAGTGTCCGAAACACCCGGACGCCTCAAAAATATGTCCGGGTGTTTTGGACACTCAACCGGGCGAGCGGGAGCGCGGGCGGGCGCGCGGGCGGGCGCGCGGGCGGGCGGGCGCCGGCGTCAGTCGGTCGGGCGACGGCGCATCCGCTTGATGTCGGTGCGGCGTTGCTTCGCCCGCAGCCGGCGCTCCGTCGACCCGCGCGTCGGCGTGGTCGCACGCCGTGGCGGCGCCGGAGCGCGCACGGCATCGGCGACGAGCGCGGCGAGGCGCTCGCGCGCGGCGTCGCGGTTGCGCAGCTGATGGCGGTGCTCCGACGCGGCGATCGTCAGCACCCCGTCGACGAGCCGGTTCCCGAGGCGTTCGAGAAGCCGCTCGCGCTGCACGCGCGACAGCACCGTGGAGGCCCTGGCATCCCACATCAGCTCCACGCGCGAATCGGTGGTGTTCACGCCCTGCCCGCCCGGGCCGGACGATCGTGAGAAACGCCAGGACAGCTCGGACGCGGGGATCACGAGCGAACCTGTGACCCGGATGCCGGAATCGTCGGAGGCGCTCATGCCTCCATCTTGCGCCCGCCGCGTCGCGGAAGCCCACCGCCCGCCCGCGTAAGCACGGCGTATGCGTCCGTGGGCGACCCGTAGGGAAAGCGTTAGGGAAGCGGGATGCCGGGCCCCCGGCGCGTTGGATCGACAGACGTGCCGCCCCCGCGGCATCCGCGAATCCGCGGCCCCCTCGATCCTGGAGTCGTCGTGCTCGATGCCGTCTTCCTCGTCGCGACCGTCGCGCTGTTCGCGCTGGTCGCCCTCGTCGCCAAGGGGGTCGAGAAGCTCGGCCCGCCGGCGAGCACTCTCGCGCCCCGCGGCACCTCCGCCGCGCGTTCCGACGCGAACGCGGCCGGCACCTCCCGCGAGGACGGGGACCGCTCGTGATCTTCTTCTCGATCCTCGCCGCGGTTCTCGCGGTCGCCGCCGTCGTGTACCTCGTGGTCGCGCTCGTCCGTCCGGAGAAGTTCTGAGATGGCGATTCTCCTGACCAGCCTCACCCTCGTCGTCGCCCTGGGCCTCGCGTACCGCCCGCTCGGCGACTACATCGCCCGCATCTACACCGGACAGCGCGACCTCGCGATCGAGCGCGGCACCTACCGTCTGATCGGCGTCGACCCGCGCAGCGCGCAGACCTGGCAGGCGTACCTGCGCTCGGTGTTGCTGTTCTCGTTCGTCGGCGTCGTGTTCGTGTACGCGCTCCTGCGTCTGCAGGCCGTCCTGCCGTACTCTCTGGGCCTCGATGCCCCGAGTGAGGCACTGTCGTTCAACACGGCCGTCTCCTTCGTCACCAACACCAACTGGCAGTCGTACGGGGGCGAGTCGACGCTCGGCTACACCGCGCAGTTCGCCGCTCTGACCGTGCAGAACTTCGTGTCGGCCGCCGTCGGCATCGCGGTCGCGGTCGCGCTCGTGCGCGGCTTCGCGTATCGCCGCAGCGGCGTGATCGGCAACTTCTGGGTCGACCTCGTGCGCGGCACCTACCGCCTGCTGCTGCCCTTCTCGATCATCGCGGCGGTCGTCCTGCTCGCGGGCGGCGTCATCCAGAACCTCAACGGATTCACGGATGCCACGACCCTCACGGGCGCGGCCCAGTCGATCCCGGGCGGGCCGGTGGCATCCCAGGAGGCCATCAAGCTGCTCGGCACCAACGGCGGCGGCATCTTCAACGCCAACTCGGCGCATCCGTTCGAGAACCCGGCGCCGTGGACAAACCTCCTCGAGATCTTCCTCATGCTGGTGATCCCGTTCTCGCTCCCCCGCGCCTTCGGCCGCATCGTCGGCGACGACCGCCAGGGCTACACGATCCTCGGCGTCATGGGCGCGATCTTCGTGGCATCCACTGCTCTGCTCACATGGGCCGAGCTCACCGCCGCGGGCACGGCACCGACCCTCGCGGGCGGCGCGATGGAGGGCAAGGAGGTGCGATTCGGTGTCTTCGGGTCGACGCTGTTCGGCACGACGAGCACGCTCACGTCGACCGGCGCCGTGAACTCGATGCACGACAGCTACACGGCGCTCGGCGGCATGATGCCGATGATCAACATGATGCTCGGCGAGATCGCGCCCGGCGGTGTCGGGTCGGGGCTGTACGGCATGCTGATCCTCGCCGTGATCGCGGTGTTCGTCGGCGGCCTGCTGATCGGCCGGACGCCCGAGTACCTCGGCAAGAAGATCGGGCCCCGCGAGATCAAGCTCGCGAGCCTGTACATCCTCGTCACCCCGACGCTCGTGCTCGCCGGCACGGCGCTGAGCTTCGCTCTGCCGGGCATCCGCGAGGACGTGGAGAACACCTCGATCCTCAACCCGGGCGTGCACGGCTTCAGCGAGGTGCTCTACGCCTTCACCTCGGCGGCCAACAACAACGGCTCGGCGTTCGCGGGCCTCACCGCGAATACCGCGTGGTTCAACACCGCCCTCGCGGTGGCGATGCTGCTCGGGCGCTTCCTGCCGATCGTGTTCGTGCTGGCTCTCGCCGGGTCGCTGGCGGCTCAGGATGCCGTGCCCTCCACGGCCGGAACCCTGCCGACGCATCGACCGCAGTTCGCGGGCCTGCTTGCCGGCGTCGCGGTGATCGTCACCGCCCTCACCTACTTCCCGGTCCTCACCCTGGGGCCCCTCGCCGAAGGACTTGTCCGCTGATGCCCACGTTGACCCACGCCCCGGCTCCCGCCGAGGCCCCGAACCCCGCCGCCCCGCGCCGCGCCTTCAGCGCCGCGCAGATCGTCGCCGCTCTCCCGGGTGCCGCGAGAAAGCTCAACCCCGCCGCCCAGTGGCGCAACCCCGTCATGTTCCTCGTGTGGGTCGGTGCGGCGCTGACGACCCTCATCGCGATCGCCGAGCCGTTCCTCGGGGGCGCCGACGGGTCGCTGCCCTTCGGGTTCACGTGGGCCATCGCGATCTGGCTGTGGCTCACGGTGTTCTTCGCGAACATCGCCGAGTCGGTCGCCGAGGGACGCGGCAAGGCGCAGGCGGCGACGCTGCGCAAGACACGCACGACGACCTCGGCCCGCCGCGTCGTCTCGTACGACGGGAAGACCGACCCCGCGGCATCCGGGGCCGCCACCGAGGACGTCCCCTCGGGCGACCTCCGCGTCGGCGACATCGTGCTCGTCGAGACCGGGGAGCTCATCCCCGGCGACGGCGACATCGTCAACGGCATCGCGACCGTCGACGAATCGGCGATCACCGGAGAGTCCGCCCCGGTCGTGCGCGAGTCGGGCGGTGACCGCAGCGCGGTGACCGGCGGCACCCGCGTGCTGAGCGACCGGATCGTCGTGAGAATCACCTCGAAGCCCGGCGAGACCTTCGTCGACCGCATGATCGCGCTCGTCGAGGGCGCCTCGCGCCAGCGCACGCCCAACGAGATCGCACTGAACATCCTGCTCGCGAGCCTGTCGATCGTGTTCGTCGTCGTGGTGCTCGTGCTGAACCCGATCGCGTCGTACGCCGCGTCGCCGGTGTCGATCCCCGTGCTCGTCGCGCTGCTCGTGTGCCTCATCCCCACGACCATCGGTGCGCTGCTGAGCGCGATCGGCATCGCCGGCATGGACCGTCTCGTTCAGCGCAACGTCCTGGCCATGTCGGGCCGCGCCGTCGAGGCCGCGGGCGACGTCACGACGCTGCTGCTCGACAAGACCGGAACGATCACCTACGGCAACCGTCGCGCGTCGGCGTTCGTGCCGCTCGACGGTGTCGGCGGCCCGCTGCTCGCGGAGTACGCCTCGCTGTCGTCGCAGGCCGACCCGACGCCCGAGGGCGTGTCGGTCGTCGAACTGGCCGCGGCCCAGGGCATCGTCGCCGAGATGCCCCGCGGCGCGGAACCCGTCCCGTTCACGGCCCAGACCCGCATGAGCGGCCTCGACCTCACCGACGGCACGCAGGTCCGCAAGGGCGCCGCGTCGGCCGTGGTCGCCTGGCTCGCGGCATCCGGATCCCCCGTTCCCGAGGCGCCGCGCGTGCAGCTCCAGAGCGAGACGGATGCCATCGCCCAGTCGGGCGGTACACCGCTGGTCGTCGCGACCCTCACGCCCACAGGCGAGGGGCGCGTGCTCGGCGTCATCCACCTCAAGGACGTCGTCAAGGACGGCCTCCGCGAGCGCTTCGGCGAGCTGCGGGCGATGGGCATCCGCACCGTGATGATCACGGGCGACAACCCCCTCACCGCGAAGGCGATCGCGGCCGAGGCGGGGGTCGACGACTTCCTCGCCGAGGCGACGCCCGAAGACAAGCTCGCCCTCATCCAGCGCGAGCAGGAGGGCGGCAACCTCGTCGCCATGACCGGCGACGGCACGAACGACGCCCCCGCCCTGGCGCAGGCCGACGTGGGCGTGGCGATGAACACGGGCACCTCGGCCGCGAAGGAGGCCGGCAACATGGTCGACCTCGACTCCGACCCGACGAAGCTCATCGACATCGTGCGGATCGGCAAGCAGCTGCTCATCACGCGCGGCGCGCTCACGACGTTCTCGCTCGCGAACGACATCGCGAAGTACTTCGCGATCATCCCGGCGATGTTCATGGGGGTGTTCCCGGGCCTCGCGGTGCTGAACATCATGCAGCTGTCGTCTCCGGCATCCGCGGTGCTCAGCGCGATCATCTTCAACGCGATCGTCATCATCGTGCTCATCCCCCTCGCCCTGCGCGGAGTGAAGTACCGCGCGGCGAGCGCGTCGAGCATCCTCAGCCGCAATCTGCTCGTCTACGGGCTCGGCGGCGTCATCGTCCCCTTCATCGGCATCAAGCTCATCGACCTCGTTGTGAGCCTGCTCCCCGGCTTCTGAAAGGCCCCGTCATGCGCACCACCCTGCGTACCGCCGGCGTCGCCGTCCGCGCGATGCTCGTCTTCACCGCCGTACTCGGCGTCGGCTACATGCTGCTCATCACCGCGATCGGCCAGGTCGCGCTCCCGTTCCAGGCGAACGGCTCGCTCGTCCGCTCGGCCGACGGCGCCGTGGTCGGCTCGACCCTCATCGGACAGTCGTTCCAGGATGCCGACGGCCAGGCGCTCCCGCAGTACTTCCAGTCGCGTCCCTCCGCCGCGAAGTACGACGGGGCCGCCTCGACCGGCTCGAACCTCGGGCCCGAGAACCCCGACCTCATCGCCTCGATCCAGCAGGGGCAGTCGGACTTCCGGGACCTCAACGGTGCGGGCTCGGTCCCCGCCGACACCGTCACCGCCTCGGGCTCGGGGCTCGATCCCGACATCTCGGTCGAGAACGCCGAGCGTCAGGTCGCGCGCGTGGCGGAGGCCCGTGGCATCCCGTCGTCGGAGGTCGAGGCGCTGGTGGCGCAGCACACCCTGCCGCGCGATCTCGGCTACCTCGGCGACCCGCGCGTGAACGTGTTCGAGCTCAATCGCGCGCTCGACGCCCGGTGAGCGACGAGAATCGCTGACATGACCGTCGACGCGTCCTTCGCCGCCGCCCCGCCCCGCGCGGGGCGGCGGCGCGCGTGCGCCCGGGCAGCGGTATCGACTCGGGAAACGACCTCGAGTGTCCAAGACACGCCGTATTCCGCGGTGCCGTTACGGCGTGTTCTGGACACTCGACGTGGGGGGCGCGGGCGCGGGCGCGGGCGGATCGTCACGGGGGCGGGCGCGGGCGCGGGAGGGCGGCCGTGAAGCGCGGCAAGCTGCGCGTCCTGCTCGGCATGGCCCCGGGCGTCGGCAAGACGTACGAGATGCTCGAAGAGGGGCGACGGCTCGCCGCCGAGGGACGCGACGTCGTCATCGCGGTCGTCGAGACCCACGGTCGAGCCGGTACCGCCGCGCAAGCCGACGGCCTCGAGGTCGTTCCGCGTCGAACGGTCGCCCACCGCGGGGTCGCGCTCGACGAGATGGATCTCGCGGCGGTGATCGCGCGGCATCCGGATCTCGCCCTTGTGGACGAGCTCGCCCACACCAACGCACCCGGCTCCGCCAACGACAAGCGGTGGACCGACGTCGAAGAGATCCTCGACGCCGGGATCGACGTCATCACGACCGTCAACGTCCAGCACATCGCGTCGCTGAACGACGTCGTCGAGAAGATCACCGGCGTGACGCAGCGCGAGACGGTTCCGGATGCCGTCGTCCGCGCGGCCGACCAGATCGAGGTCGTCGACCTCGCGCCGCAATCTCTGCGCGATCGCCTGTCGGCCGGGTTCGTCTACCCCGCCGAACGCATCGACGCGGCGCTGTCGAACTACTTCCGCCTCGGCAACCTCACGGCCCTGCGCGAGCTCGCGCTGCTGTGGCTTGCCGACGAGGTCGACTCCGCGCTCCAGCGCTACCGCACCGAGCACGGCATCGAGGGGGCATGGCAGGCGCGCGAGCGCGTCGTCGTCGCGCTGACCGGCGGCTCCGAGGGAGAGACGCTGCTCCGCCGCGGGGCGCGCATCGCCGCGCGCTCGGCCGGTGGCGAGCTGCTCGCCGTCCACGTGTCGACGCAGGACGGTCTGCGAACGAGCAACCCGGGGGCTCTCGAGACGCAACGCGCCCTCGTCGAACAGCTCGGCGGCACGTATCACCAGGTCGTGGGCGACGACGTGGCCACCGCTCTCGTCGACTTCGCCCGCTCGGTCAACGCGTCGCAGCTCGTCATCGGTGTCAGTCGGCGCGGACGCCTCGGCGCCGCCCTGACCGGTCCCGGCATCGGCAATACCGTCATCCGCGAGTCGGGTGACATCGACGTGCACATCGTGAACCACGCCCGCGCGGGCGGCCGGTTCGCGCTGCCGCGTCTGACGGGCCCCGCGCTGAGCAGGAAGCGGCGCATCCTCGGCTTCGTCACCGCTCTCCTGGGCGGCCCGATCATCTCGCTGCTCCTGCTGGCGACCGGCTCCGATGACTCGATCACGACCGACGTGCTCAGCTACCAGCTGCTCGTGGTGATCGTCGCGCTGATCGGCGGGATCTGGCCGGCGGTGTTCGCGGCGGTCCTGTCGGGTCTCACCCTCGACTTCCTCTTCATCGCGCCCGTGCACACCGTGACGATCAGCGACCCCGTGCACGCCATCGCGCTCGTCCTCTACGTCGTGATCGCGATGCTGGTGAGCGTCGTCGTCGACCAGGCGGCCCGCCGCGCCCGCGCCGCGCGCCGCGCCTCCGCCGAGGCCGAACTGCTCGCCACGGTCGCCGGTAGCGTGCTCCGCGGCGAGGTCGCCGTGCCCGCGCTGGTCAGCCGCGCGCGCGAGGCGTTCGGCCTGGCCGGCGTGCGTCTCGTCGCTGCCGACGGACGCGTGCTCGCGACCGACGGCGAGCCGGTCCGCGGCGAGCGCCGAACGGCGATCCCGGTCGGCGACGGACGCGCCACCCTCGAACTGCACGGCGGAGATCTGGATGCCGGCAGCCGCCGCCTCCTCGACGTCGTCGTCGCTCAGCTCGCCGCAGCCCTCGAACGAGCCGACCTGGCCGAGACCGCCGCCGAGGCGGGCGCCCTCGCCGAGACCGACCAGGTCCGCAGCGCGCTCCTCTCGGCCGTGAGCCACGATCTGCGCCGACCCCTGGCATCCGCCGTCGCCGCCCTCGGAGGACTGCGCGCCGCGGGCGACCACCTGTCCGAGGACGACCGCCGCGAGCTGATCGAGACCGCGGACGAGAGCCTCGCCACGCTCTCGGTGCTCGTGACCGACCTGCTCGACGTCAGCCGCGTGCAGGCGGGAGTGCTCGCGATCTCTCTCGCGCCCGTCGACGCGGCCGATGTCGTGATCGCGGCGCTCGACGAGCTCGACCTGGGTCCCGACGAGGTCGAGCTCGCCCTCGACCCCGAGCTGCCCGCGCTCCGCGCCGACGCGGTGCTGCTGCAGCGCGTGCTGGTCAACGTGCTCGCGAACGCGCAGCGCTACACGCCGGAGGGCGTGCGCGTGCGCATCGCGACGAGCCGGCTGGGCGGAATCGCCGAGATCCGCGTGATCGACCACGGCCCGGGCATCGCGGCGGAGCGTCGCACCGACATGTTCTCGCCGTTCCAGCGGCTCGGCGACACCGACAACACCGCCGGCCTCGGGCTCGGTCTCGCCCTCTCGCGCGGCTTCGCCGAGGGCATGGGTGGCACGCTGGTCCCCGAGGACACCCCGGGCGGCGGGCTGACGATGGTGGTGACGCTGCCCGTCGCCGAACGGGATGCCGAGGCCGTGGCATCCGGGATCCGGGAGGACGCACCGTGAAGATTCTGATCGCCGACGACGACCCGCAGCTCGTCCGCGCGCTGCGCATCACCCTCGGCGCGCACGGCTACGACGTCGTGGCCGCGGCCGACGGCGCGGCGGCGATCACGCTCGCCGCGCAGGCGCACCCCGACATCGTCCTGCTGGATCTCGGGATGCCGCACCTCGACGGCGTGCAGGTGATCCAGGCGCTGCGCGGGTGGACGAGCGTGCCGATCATCGTCGTGTCGGGCCGTACGGGCTCGGCCGACAAGGTCGACGCGCTCGACGCGGGGGCGGACGACTACGTCACGAAGCCGTTCCAGATCGACGAGCTGCTCGCGCGACTCCGCGTGCACGCGCGGCGGTCTGTTCCCGCTTCGGGCGACGCGGTGGTGCGCTTCGGAGACGTCGAGGTGGATCTGGCCGCCAAGGCGGTGCTGCGCGACGGCACCCGTGTGCACCTCACCCCGACGGAGTGGCGGATGCTGGAGTTCCTCGCCCGCAACCCCGGGTCGCTGGTGACCCGTCAGACGCTGCTCAAGGAGATCTGGGCGAGCGAGCAGGTCGCCGACAGCGGCTACCTGCGGCTGTACATGTCGCAGCTGCGCAAGAAGCTCGAGGCCGACCCGTCGAACCCGGCGCACCTGCTGACGGAGCAGGGGATGGGGTATCGGCTGGTGGTGTGAGGCGGCGGGTTCGGCCGCGGCCGGGGCCATCCGCCCGCCGGGCCGAACTCCGGAGAAACCGAGCCGCCGGCCGTCTTACACCCCGGTTCCGGCCTCAACCGAGCGAAAACTCCGGAGTTTCGCACGCCCCGGCCGCGCCCGCCCACTCGGCGGAGCGAAAACTCAGGAGTTCTGCTCGGCCTCGACCTCGTCGCCGGCGGAGCACCCCTCGAACTCCGCCTGCACCCGCGCGCAGCGGCACGCGTAGACGATCGAGTGCAGCAGCATCAGCGCACCTCGCCGACGGTGTGGCATCCGGGACACGGGAAGGCGACGCGGTCGCCCACGTGCACGTCGCCGGGCAGCACGACGCTTCCGCAGGCGGCCGAGCCGTGGGCGTCGAGCACGGCGAACGGTTCGTCGTAGGCGTGCGAGACACGACCGATCAACCGCGCCTCGCGCCAGACGACCTCGAGCCCCGCGACGCACGCGTCGAGGCGGAGCGTCGCGGGCGTGGCATCCGTCACCGTCGCCACCACCACGGTGATCGACAGACTCGCGGATGCCACCCCGCCCGACGCCGGGATGACGGCGGGCCCCGTGCACACGCAGGGCGTGCCGCAGATGTCGGCGTACCGCCCGACAGACACCGCACGGACGGTCACGTCGTCAAGGGTGGGCGCGGAGCCGGCGGGCCAGGCCCCGGCGTCGAACGGCGCCGGGATGCTCGAGCGGAGGGTGGGGAGGAGGGCCGTGAGGGTCATGGCATCCGGTCTACGCGGGTCATCCGACGGGGTGCGGGACTCTCACGACTCCCATACGGCGCGCCCGGCGATCCGCACGGATCCCCTGCGGCCGGGCGCGTGCCGCGCCCCGGAGAACGGCCCCGAGTGCGCCCGGTTCGGCCGCTCTGTGCGGCAATCGGGCAGTTCTTTCCGGAGCGCGGCACGCACCAGCGAGCGAAACTCCTGAGATTCAGTCCTCTCGGCGCCCGAACCCGCGGCCACGGGGGCACGGCCTCCGCTCTGTCAGGAGTTTCGCCCGCCCCCGCCGTCCCAACCGCCCCTCGACATCGGCCGGACCGGCCCACCGGCCGCCACCCACCCCGCGCCGCGTAGCCTGGAGAGGTGACCCTCTCCTTCGACGTCGACGCCGTGCGCGCCGACTTCCCGATCCTCGAGACCGAGGTCGACGGACATCCGCTCGTCTACCTCGACTCCGGCGCGACGAGCCAGAAACCGCGCGCGGTGCTCGACGCCGAGCGCGACTTCCTCGAGCGCGCCAACTCCGCCGTCCACCGCGGGGCGCACACGCTCGCCGCCGAGGCGACCGAGCTGTTCGAAGACGCCCGCTCTACGGTTGCCGAGTTCGTGGGCGCCGAGCCCGAGCAGCTCGTCTGGACGAGCGGAGCCACCGCCGGCCTCAACCTCGTCGCCGGGTCCCTCGGCTACGCGGGGCGTCTGCGCGAGGGCGACGAGATCGTCGTCACCGAGGCCGAGCATCACGCGAACCTCATCCCGTGGCAGGAACTCGCCGCGCGCACGGGAGCGCGCCTGCGGCACATCCCCGTGCTCGACGACGGCACCCTCGACATGCGCGCCGCGGCCGACCTCATCGGCGAGCGCACCAAAGTCGTCGCGTTCCCTCACGTCTCGAACGTGCTCGGCATCGTGAACCCGGTCGCGAAGCTCGTCACCCTCGCCCGCGGCGTCGGTGCGCTGACGGTGCTCGACGCGTGCCAGTCGGCACCGCACCTCGCGCTCGACCTCCCGGCATCCGGGGTCGACCTCGCCGTGTTCTCGGGGCACAAGATCCACGGTCCCTACGGCATCGGCGCCCTCTGGGGCCGCGATGAGGTGCTCGAGTCGCTGCCGCCGTTCACCACGGGCGGCTCGATGATCACGACCGTCACGCTCGAGCGCGCCGAATACCTGCCGCCGCCCCAGCGCTTCGAGGCCGGCACGCAGCCGGTGTCCCAGGCCGTCGGCCTCGCCGCCGCGGTCCGGTGGCTCGGCGAGCACGACCTCGAGGCCGCGCACGCGCACGAGTCGACGCTCGAGAAGCGCATGCGCGAGGGGCTTCGCTCGATTCCGGGTATCCGCCTCCTCGGAGACACGGATGCCGCCGACCGCGTCGCCCTGCAGGCCTTCGCCGTCGAGGGGGTCCACGCGCACGACGTGGGGCAGTTCCTCGACTCCCGCGGCGTCGCCGCGCGCGTCGGTCACCACTGCGCGCAGCCGCTGCACCGACGGTTCGGGATCACGGCGTCAGTGCGCGCGAGCGCGGCGATCCACACGACCGAGGCCGAGATCGACACGTTCCTCGACGCGGTCTCGGGCGTCCGCGGCTTCTTCGGGGTCAGCGCATGAGCGGACTGGAGTCGCTCTACCAGGAGCTCATCCTCGACCATGCGAAGAAGCCCCGCGGCTTCGGCCTCGCCGAGCCCGGTGCCCACAGCGCCACCGTGCACCAGCGCAACCCCGTCTGCGGCGACGAAATCACGCTCCGCGTCGATGTCGAGGGCGACCGCGTCGCCTCGGTCACGTGGGAGGGCGCCGGTTGCTCGATCTCGCAGGCCTCGGCATCCATGCTGGTGGCGCTCCTGCAGGAAGACGGCGGAGACGAGGGGATGCCACGCGCCGACGCCGAGGCGTTGATCGCCGGCTTCCGCGAGGCGTTGCGCTCCCGCGGCAAGATCCCCCTCGACGAGGAGACGTTCGCCGACGCGGCAGCCCTCTCGGGCGTCTCGAAGTACACCGCGCGCGTGAAGTGCGCGATGCTTGCCTGGGTCGCGCTCGAGCAAGGGCTGCGGCAGGCCTGAGGCCGTGGCATCCGGACGTCCGCTCCCCAGCGCCCACGCCCACTGAGTGTCCAAAACACCCGGACGTCTCAGAAAATCGTCCGGGTGTTTTGGACACTCACGAGCTCATTTCGCGAGCCGACGCCGACGGTGCGCGCACCGCATGGTGGGGGCCGCCGGGGCGGCGATATCCTGCGACCACGACGGAGAGAGGCGGATGCCATGGGCAACGGATTCAGCGCAGAAGAGCGCGCGGCGATGAAGCAGCGCGCCGAGGAACTCCAGGCCATGAAGGGTTTGAAGGGTCTCGCGAAACTGCAGAAGGAGAACGAGGCCTGCCTCGAGGCGATCGAGAAGCTCGAGGGAGTCGACCGCGCGGTCGCCGAACGCCTGCACGTGATCGTGCTCGAAGAGGCGGCGCACCTGAGCCCGAAGACCTACTACGGCTTCCCGGCCTACGCCAAAGACGGCAAGGTCGTGGTCTTCTACCAGCCGGCCTCGAAGTTCAAAACCCGCTACGGAACCGTGAGCTTCGACGACAGCGCGCAGCTCGACGACGGGCCGATGTGGCCGGTGTCGTACGCGGTGGTCGAGGTGACGCCCGAGGTGGAGCAGCGGATCCGTGAGCTCGTGCGGCGGGCGGCGCCCGCGGCCTGACGCGCGGCACCGGAATCGGATCGCAGCAACAGAATCGGAGCAGCACGGCCCCGGCATCCGAATCCGCTGCTGCGGTCCGATTCTGCGTGCCCGGCCGAACGGATGCCGCGACCTCGAGGCCGCGGCATCCGTCGATCAGGCGAGGACCACGCGCTCCATCCGCTGGAAGCTCTGCTCCATGCCGTCGACCATGCCCGTGGCGAGGACGGCGTCGCGGGTGGCGGCATCCGGATACTCGATGAGCAGCGTGACCAGGGTCGCGCCGTCCTCCTCGTAGAACGACAGGTCGTTGGTCGTGGAGGGGTAGTCGGTGCCGGTCATGTGCTCGGTCTGCACGATGCGGCGCGGCTCGTCGATGAGCAGCGTCTCGCCGTCGAAGCCGAACGGCTCGCCCTCGGTGCCCTCCTCGGGTTCCCAGGCGATGCGGTAGGTCCCCCCGACCGAGACGTCGACCTCGCTGACGCTCATGCGCCAGCCGTCGGGGCCGAGCATCCATCGCCGCATGAGTTCGGGGTCGGTGTGCGCGCGCCAGACGAGCTTGCGCGGGCCCTCGATGAGCCGCGTGATGCGCACGTGCTGATCGTCGAGGATCTCGAGTTGCGTGCCCTTTCCCTGCGCGAACTCCCGGAGCCCCACGAGCACCGCGTCGAGCTGGTTCATCGCGAGGGTGGCCCCCTCGACGGCGCCCATCGCGAGCACCTGCTCGAGGCCGTCGAGCGAGTCGAAGTACGTGATGTTCGTCAGGCGCGAGCCGCTCGGTGTCTCGTCGAAGGCGAAGGTCATGCGCATCGCGGGCATGCCCTCGATGGGGTCGCCGTTCTCATCGACGAACGAGTCCACAACCTCGAAGCCCCGCGGAGCATCGATGGCGACGAACTCCCAGCTGCCCCGGGCGATCTCGCCGCCGGCGCTGCGCATCTCGTACCGGGCGCGCCCACCGGCCTCGAACGCGAAGGAGGTGAACGTCGCCGGCCACCCCGGAGGACCCCAGAAGCGCTCGAGCTGCCGCGGGTCGGTGAACACGGCCCACAGCCGCTCAGTGCCGACGGGGAAGTCGGCGACCAGGGTCATGGTGAGCGCTTCGGCGTCGCTCTCGACGGATGTGACGGGCATGACGGACTCCTTCGTCGGTTCAGTTCACAGGTGGAGGGGCGGATGCCGGGTCCCCGGCGTCTTCGAGGCCGGGATCCGCGGGCGCGGGTTCGGCCAGCAGGGCGTCGAGCCGGTCGATCCGGCCCCGCCAGAGGTCTTCGTAGGAGCGGAGCAGTTCTTGCGCCCGCGCGAGCGCGGCGGGGTCGGCGCGCACGAGTCGCACCCTTCCCTCCGCGCGTTTGGTGATGAGCCGCGCCTCGGCCAGCACGGAGATGTGCTTCGACACGGCGGCGAACGACATGGCGTATCCCGCGGCGAGATCCGACACCGACTGCTCGGCCACAAGCGTGCGCCGCACGATGTCGCGCCGCGTCGCATCGGCGAGCGCGTGGAAGACGCGGTCGATGTCGGCGTCGTGGAGGGGCTGTCGTTTAACCATTTGGTTGCACGTTAGTGGGCATGGCATACGAGCGCAACCGCGAGGTTGTCGAGGTGCCGCGCGCGAATGAGCGGGACGCGGGCCTCGAACTGCAGCACGCCGTCGCCAGCAGAGAACTGAGCGAACGGGACCGGGCTGCGATTGATCCGATGCAGGTGCGCACCTCGAAAGGTGTCCGTGACTACCAACGTGCTGACCGGCTACATCTAGTCGAGGAAATACCTGAAGGTCTTCCGCTCTGAATCCAGAACGTCATCTGGCTCTACGCCGAGTGTGAGCGCTAGGTCGACCGATCCGAGAAGCGCGACCTCCACATCGGGAGAGAACGCTCGCTCGAGAACCGCGAGGTAGTCCCGCATGCACCCGTCGAGCCGGTTGACCAGCTCCTGGTAGTCGGCAGCAAGCCGCTCATCGAGCATCCGTTGCTCTTCGAGGTAGCGGGTAACGAGTTCTGCTTCTCGTCGGGATAGCGATGAAGAGACCCCGCTATACATGACCATGCCGACAGTGTTGCCAATCACGGCACCGAGAACAGGGACCGGGACGAGTGCTTGGCCGACGAAGGACGATAGGGCGCTGACCGCGGCTTCCAGGGAGATGAGCTCGGCAGCCTCGACGAACTCGAGCTCGTCGATTTCCCCGCGTCGTAGCTTGCTTGCCTGCTCAGCAATGCCAAAGGCGGCGGTGACGATCGAGCTGGCGACGGCCGCAGACGTCGCCGTGAAGTTCGTGAGCGAATAGATGCTCAGACCGCGAACCCCTCCGCTGACGGCGCCGAGCCCCGTGCTAGCGGCGATCTCCGTCCAGTCATCGAGCGTGAAGTCCTTGAGCTTCTTACCCTCTCGACGTTTTCCGACCACCGCGATGACGAAGGCAGTCGCGCCCTCGACGGCAGCGGATACGAGTGTTGCTTTCGCGCCTTCTTTGAGCTTCGGTCGGCTCGCTTGGTACGCGTCATTGCGCAGGGTCTCGTCGGTTGAGCGGAGTGCATCCTTCTCAGCCTCCAGCGTGGACTCGTACTCGCCTCGCTGCACCTCGCGGTAGTCGAGCGTGGATGGTTCGAGTGACTCGATGCCGACCGAGCCATCGCCGAAGAACGCTTGGACTCGCTCCCAGTCCCGAAAAGAGGGACCGTTCCCTCTGCGTGCCAGCAGACTGCTGGCTTCCGCGCGCGGCATGTCGTGGAGGTTTCGGATCACATCAAAGTGGTCGCAGGGGATCTGGTACTTCCCACCGCTCGTCACGAAGTCCGGGTACTTCTCAAGATGCTCCGTGATTGCGCCCAAACCAAAGCGCCCGCCGGCAGCAACGAACTTCTGCTGGATCTCCACGCCGCCGCGCATGAGGTCCACAGGGCCGTTGTCGTTCACCCACTGGTAGACGGCACCTTCTCCGAGAATCTGGCTCCGCGCGTTACCGACGCCAACCTCAGCAACCTCGGCGATGAAGCCGTGCATGCCCCTCAAGCCGCCGCGGTTGGATGTGACCACTTCGAGGTCGATCTTTCTGATTGCTTCGTCGACGCTGGCAAGCGCATCCTCGAGATTGACATCTTGCTGACGAAAGGCGCTCAGCAAATTGTCCAGGCGGAGTTGGTTCAGGTGATTGACCCACGCGGCGACCGCTTGCTCTTGGTTGGTTCTGGCGAGGCGCTCCGGATCACTCATCGGCGGCGTGCTGATCCGCAGTGCGGCTGAGGAGCACCGCGGCGGCCCTCGCATTGTTGACCAGTGCGGCGAGCCGAGACTGCTCCGCTGCGGACATCGCGAGGAAGTCTGCGCCGACGAGTGTGAGCGCATCGCGATAGCGGTTCAGGAGAAGCTCGCGAAACGAAGAGGTACGACGGAGCAGGTCGTTGATCTGGGCGTCGATGCGTCGCACGAGCGCGGTGTTCTGCTTGACGCCGATGAGCGCTTCCTGTTTCGCGTCGCGGTTCTGAACCTTCTTCCTCGTGAACAGCACGACCGAGACGAGCAGAGTGGCCCCTGCCACCGTCCATCCGATGGGGCCCGCAAGTGCGAGGAGCGCGCTTCCCGCGGCAGTGCCGCCGCCGCCGGCCGCGAGAGCTCCCCCACCGAGCCACGCCAACGCCGCGTTGGTTGCGGCAGCCCCTGAGAGCGTGGAGATCGCAGTTCCGGTCGAAGCGACACCGAAGGTCGTGGCGGCCCACATGGCCGCTGTCGGCGCCATGCTCGCCACAGCAGCACCCGCAGCGAGGCCCGCCCCTGCCCCGACCGCGGACGCTCGAGCGGCCTCGAGATCCCTCCGAGCGAACTCGATGACCTCAACGAACTGTGCTTTGCGAAAGTTGATCTCGTCGAAATCCTTCTCGAATGACTTCGGCGTGTTCGCGATGCTGTTCACCAGGAACTCGACCAGGTCGACCAGGTCCGTCGAGCGCTCGCGCTGGCGCAGCAGCGACAGTCCGCTGTCGTTCATTGCTGTGAACGCACCGTTGTACTCGGCGATCGCTTCTTCGTACGGGTCCGGCTTCTTGGTGGTGAGCTTCTGGAGGGTGTTCCCAGCGGCGTCCTTGAGTTCGCCGGCCTGCTCGGCGACTTGTGCCGAGGTGCTGCGCGCGAGCCTTCCCATGTCATCTACGGTCTTGCCGAATCCCGTCCGAACCTTATCCATCTTGAGTGGTTCGGCCATCCCGATCTCCCCGTACTCCCGCTGCGTCCTCTAGCTGACGAGAGGATATCGGGCACGAACGAGCGGGCGCTGGCGGGACGCGACTGCAAGCCGCCTCGGGTCGCAGGAATGTATCGCTGCAATGTCCTGGATCATCCCCCTTACGGCCCCGAGCGCGTGGACGTCCGATGTCATCTGACTGCAATTCCGGCATGTCAGGTGGCACAGACCTCTCAAGAGGTCAACCGTCGCGACCGATCGCTCTCATTCGTCCCGAACATGCCTCCCGGGCCTGAAACAACCGGCTAGCAAAGCGGGTCGAGCTACCGTCGACGGAACAGAGATACTTGACCCACGAGACGCCCTGACAAGGAGCACCCATGAGAGAAACTGATCTGGCCGTCTCGATCGCGGATCGCGCCGGAGCCATCGGTCATCATGTGTTGAGCCTCACTGATTCTGGCTTCAACGACGCCGCCAAGGGACTTGAAACCCTGTACCGGGAAATTCTCAACATGACTCGCGGCTGGGCGCTGACATCGACGAATTTCGAGACTCTCAACTCCGCCGCCATCGATCTTCACGACACGGGACGTCGAATTGCCGTGCAGGTGACCGCCCGGCTTACTTCACGGAAGGTCAAGAAGACCGTCGAAGTCTTCTTAGCTAAGAAGCTAGATCGAAAGTACGACACCCTGCACATCGTTGGCATCGAAGGGATCAGACAAAGCAAACACGCCTTGAAATGGGTGACCATTACGCACCAAGAATCGATCCTCAGCACGGCCGGCTTGACCCTTAGACAGCTCGAGAAACTCGACGAACGACTGGGAGAGTCCGTCCCCTGGACTCAATTCACTCAGCGCTCCGACTTCGCCTGTTTCGAGGTGGTTCTGAGCACCCTGAATCGCGACGCTATACGCCATTCGGTGGCGGTCGAGGCGGACTTCGGGGACATGTTGCGCGCCTTACGCCAGATCAAGCAAATGGTCACGGTTGGCAAGGCGGAGGGCATTCAGGCCACGGCGAAGGCTGCATCCGCGTACGCCTCCTTTGCTTATCGCGAACAGATCGAGATGATCGACGAAGAGATCGGGAGAATGACCCGACTTGTGCGCAAAGGTCTCGTGGGCGACAACTTGCTACCGCCGGCCATCGGCAAGAACGTTGATGGAGTCCGCGAGAGTCTCGTCGACCGAGTAAACCGGTTCTCGGAAGCGCACGGACATCACACGCGTATACAGATCCAGAGGTAGCCGCTCGCACGCTCATAACCGGATTGGCAAACCCGGGCGCGCGTGACGATCGCGAGACCCGGACCGCAACCAGCGAAAGAGCGAGCGAGAGTCAGCCGCGCAGCGCCTGAAGCAGCGCGCCGACGGGGTGGTCGCTCTCGACCGGGTGGCGCAGCGGTAGGTCCTCGACGCACTCGTAGCGGTTGCGTCGGCCCTCTTTCTCGCGCTTGAGGTAGCCGGCATCGACGAGGTCGGCCAGGATGCCGTGCGCCGTGCGCTCGGTGATGCCGACGGCATCCGCGATCTCTCGGACACGCGCACCCGGATCGCGGGAGACGTAGATGAACACGTGGGCGTGGTTCGTCAGGAACGTCCAGGTGTTCATCACCACAGCCTAGTGACCGAAGCTACCGGAATTCAAGAACGTGTGATTAATTACCTGTGTTTTGACACACGCAATTTTATGCATGTAACGTGCTGCGCATGTCATTGATCGCCCCGCTCCTGACGGCCGCGCTCCTCGCCGCCCTCCTGCCGGATGCCACGCGCCACCGCACTCCGGGCTCGCTCGCCGTCTGGCCCGGGGTCGCTGCCACGGCTCTGGCCACGCTCGGTCTCGCGAGCGCCCTCGCCGAGAGCGCCGACATCGCCGGCGCGGCACTCGCGCTGCTCATCGTCGCCCTCACCGTCGTCGTGCAGGTCTACGCGAGCCGCAACCTCCGCGGGGACCCGCGCTCGCGCGGCTTCTTCGCCCTGTCGTCGCTCGCGGCCCTCGGGTCGACGACCGCCATCGCCGCGAACGACGTCGTGCTGCTGGCCGCAGGCTGGACGGTCTCGACCCTCAGCATGATCGCCCTGATCGCCTCGGGAGGCTCGGGCCCGCAGACGCGCGTCGCCGTCCGGCGGAGCGCCGTAGCGCTCCTGATCGGCGATGCCGCCCTGTGGACGGCCGTCGTCGTCGCCACCGCCTCGACCGGTTCGATCTCGCTCGCGGCCCTCGGCAGCCTCGACGCCGCCTCGGCCGCCATCGTCGGCGCACTCGTGGCGGTCGCCGCGATCGCCCGCGCGGGGTCGTTCCCGCTGCACGGCTGGCTCCCGGCCACCGCCGCGACGACCACGCCCGTCTCCGCCCTCCTGCACGCGGGGTTCGTGAACGCCGGGGCTCTGCTCCTCCTGCGGTTCTCCCCCGTCCCCTCGGCCGTCGGCCCCTGGATCGCGGGAGTGGCCGGAGCGCTCACGCTGCTGATCGCGACGCTCGCGATGCTCACCCGCGCCGACGTCAAGGGCCGACTGGTGCACTCCACCGCGGCGCAGATGGGCTTCCTCCTCCTCGCGTGCGCGCTGGGCGCCTACGGACTCGCGTTCGTCCACGTGATCGGGCACGCCCTCTTCAAGGCGAGCCTCTTCCTCGGGTCCGGCTCCGCCGTGGAACACGCGCTCCGGGCACGGGCACTCCCCCGGCCCGTCCCCTCGCGGATCGGGCAGGTCACGGGAGCACTGCTCGTCGGAGGAACCGCCGCGATCGCCGTCGTCGCGAGCGGCGCGCTCACGCACCCCACCGCGGTCCTCCTCCTCTTCGCGCTCACGACCGCCGCGGTCGCGGGGGCGCAGATCGGCGCGTCCTCGGCGCGGGTGTCCACGCGGGCGGCGCTGCTCCTCACGCTGGCGATCGCGGTCGTCGGATACGTGGCGGTGGTCTTCCCGGGCGCGGAGGCGCTCGTCCCCGTCAGCGGGACGACGGCACTGCCCTGGGGCGTTGCTCTGGCCGTCTTCGTCGTCGCCGCGGCATCCCTCCTCGGCATCCGCTCCACCGGACCGATCTCGGACCGGATCTTCGCCCTCGCCCTCGCGTGGGGCCGACCGCCGCTCCCCGCCCCCACCCCGTCCTGGGCTCCGGCATCCGCCGACGGCCCCCTCGAGTACCGGAGAGTCTGATGACCACCACCGCTCCTCCTTCACCGGCCACCGTCCGGGGCTGGGTCGCCGCCGCCGGCCGTGCGATCTCGCCGCACTTCCCGCTCGAGACCTTCATCGCCCGCAACCCCGTCGCCGGCTACGAGGACCTCGACTGGGAGGGCGCACTCGGACAGATCGCCCGCGACCACGGCATCCTGCTCACCCTGCCCGAAGAGCGGTTCCGCGAGCTGCACGAGCAAGGTCGCATCTCGTCGGCCGACCTGATCGCCGCCCTCCGGTTCACGGTCGCCGAGGCACGCGCAACCGACACCCTCGTGGTCGGTCGTATCGTGACGACGGTCGCCGAGGTCCTGCGGCAGGATCTGCTCGTCTCACCCGCGATGGCCACCGGACCGTCGCTACCCACTCCGGCGGCCGTTCTCTCGCCCCGCGTCCATGCGCGCGTCGACGACCTCACCGCGCGGTGGCTCACCGCCACCCTCGGCGAGGGCGCGTGGAGCGGCCCCGTGCGGCGCGACGGCATGTGGACCGGCTGGCGGCGCCTCGCCGCGGTCGACCCGACGCTCTCGCGGCAGGTGCGCAGCGGCATCCGGAACACGCCCGCCGACGCGGCGAGCGCGATCGGCGTCGCCCTCGACCGCTGGCAGCTCGCGGGCTCGGCGGCCGAGGACTTCCTGCGGGCGCACGTGCTCGCACAGCCGGGCTGGTCGGCCCTCGTCCGGCACTTCACGGACGGCTCGCGGGGGGTCGACCTCACCTCGCTCGTCGCCATCCGGACCACCCTGGAGCGCCTCCTGCTCCCGGCCGACGCCACCCTCCGCGTCCCCGCGCAGACCGCGCCCGACGAGGAGGCCCGGATCGGCATGGTCGCCCTCGCACTGGGGGCAGACCCCTCCGACCCCGCGACCCGCGCGGTCGTGGGCCGCACCCTCGCGCTCGTCACCCCGGCGACCAGGCTCGCCGTCTGGCAGGAGGCCTACGAGCGCGGCGCGGCCCGTGCCCTCGCGCCCGCGCGGGGAAGCGAACGGACCGACCGCCCCCTCGCTCAGGCCGTCTTCTGCATCGACACCCGGTCCGAGGGCTTCCGGCGCCACCTCGAGGAGGCGGGCCCGGTCGAGACGCTCGGCTTCGCCGGGTTCTTCGCGGTGCCGATCTCGTTCCGTCCCGCGGACGGGTCCCCCGAGGTGGCCTCCTGTCCCGTCCTGTTGACTCCGCGGGTCGCGATCACCGAGTCGTCCGTCGAGCGCGACGCCCTCGACCGGTGGCGGCGGCGCCGGATCGCGGAAGGAGAACGGGATGCCACGCTCGACGCGCTGAAGGAGTCGCCGGTCACGCCCTTCGCGTTCGCCGAGACCGCGGGCTGGGTGATCGGCGCGGCCTCCGCGCTGCGGACCCTCGCCCCGGAAGGATGGCGCGCGCTCGTCGAGATGGTCAGGCCCGCGAAGCCGTCCACCCACGTGGACGCCGACGTCGTCTTCTCGCTCGAGGAACGCGTCCTGTACGCCGAGACGGCGCTGCGGATGATGGGCCTCGTCGACGACTTCGCGCCGATCGTGCTGCTGTGCGGCCACGGCGCGACGGTCACGAACAATCCGTTCGCGTCGAGCCTGCAGTGCGGAGCGTGCGGGGGGCACGAGGGCGAGCCGAACGCCCGTGCCGCGGCGATGATCTTCAACGACCCCGAGACGCGCCTGGCGCTGGCCGGGCGTGGCATCCGGATTCCCGCGGACACGCTGTTCCTCGCCGCGCAGATGGACACCGTGACCGACGAGGTCACGCTCCTCGAGCCGTGGACGGTGCCCGCCACGCACGAGACGATCGTGCTCGAGCTCGGGCACCACCTCGAGTCCGCGCGCGTCGCGAACACCGCGGAGCGCAGCGCGACCCTCCCCGGGGGAAGCGACGCGGCTGGAGCCGTGCGCGACACCGAGCGGCGGTCCGCAGACTGGGCGGAGTCGTACGCCGAATGGGGGCTCGCGGGCAACGCGGCCTTCATCGTCGGGCCCCGGGCGATCACGGCCGGGCTCGACCTCGAGCGGCGGGCGTTCCTGCACAGCTACGAGGCGTCCGCCGATCCGGAGGGGTCGGGGCTCGAGACGATCCTCACCGCGCCGATGATCGTGGCGCAGTGGATCAACGCGCAGTACACCGCCTCGACGGTCGCCCCCGACCGCTTCGGCGCGGGCCCGAAGCCGCTGCACAACGTCGTCGGGACCATAGGCGTGCTCTCGGGCTACGGCGGCGACGTGCGGATCGGCCTGCCGTGGCAGTCGGTGGGCGTCGGCCAGGAGGCACGGCACGAGCCCGTACGCCTGCAGGTGTTCGTCCAGGCGCCGATCGAGCGCGTCAACACGATCGTCGAGGCTTCCGAGGTCGTCCGCACCCTCGTCGCTCACCGCTGGATCACCCTTCGGGTACGCGACGACGAGAACGCGCCGTGGATGCGCTGGGGCCGCTACGGCTGGCAGCTCGACGACCTCGACACGGCCGAGGCCCCCGGCATCCCCGTCCTCCACCCCGAAACCACCACGAAGGAGCACCTCTCATGAGCACGTCCGAACTGACCCCGATGACCAAGATCGAGGTGGTCGTCGCGAGCGACGACGTCGCCGAGGTCTCCGCCCTGATGCAATCGCTCGGCGCGCGCGGGTACACCGCGATCACCGGTGTGGCCGGCGTCGGACACCACGGCTCGCGCGGCGGCCGCCTGCTGTTCAACGACCATGACGCCCTCACCCTGCTGGTCACGGTCGTCGCTCCCGAGCGCGCCGACGGGATCGTCGCCGGCATCCGTCCCCTTCTCGAACGCACGGCCGGCGTGATGTTCGTGTCACCCACCGCGGTGAGCCGCGCCGACTACTTCGTGTGATGGGCGCTCCCTCGCCGTTCGACGGGACCACCGTCGCGATCGGCACCGTCCATGGGAAGGAGGCGGCGTTCGCGCCCGCGTTCCGACGGTGGCTCGGCGCGTGGGTCGCCCCCACGGTGGCGCTCGACACCGACGCCCTCGGCACGTTCACGCGAGACGTGCCGAGGCTGCTCACTCCCGAAGAGGCCGCGGCGGCCAAAGCACGCGGGGCGGCGGCCGAACTGGGTACGGCGACGGGTCTCGCGACCGAGGCGTCGTACTCCCCCGCGCTGGGCGGCTTCGGCCCGATGGTGCACGAGGAGCTCGCCGTGTTCGTCGACCTCGAACGCGGCATGCGCGTGCGTCATGGCATCCGCCAGCACGTGCACATCGCGCCGCGGCGCACCGTCCGTAGCGAGAGCGAGGCACAGCGGTATCTCCAGCGCGTGGGCTTCCCCGCGCAGGCCGTCGTGGCGCACACCGACGAGGGCATGAGGAAGGGGATCCAGGATGCCACGGCCCTCCTCGCCCTCGTCCGTCGGGGTCCGGTCGAGCTCGAGCCGGATCTGCGTGCGCACATGAACCCGGGGCGACGACGAACGCTGCGGCGACTGTCGTGGCTGCTCGCCGCACGCCTCACTCGCCTCTGCCCGGGGTGCGGGTGCCCCGGTTTCGGACCGGTCGGTGTGGTGCGCGGACTGCCGTGCGGCGCCTGCGGCAACGCGACGTCGCAGGTGCGGCTCGACGTGGACGGGTGCCCGCGGTGTCCGGAACGGCAGGAACGCCGGCGACCGGTGAAGGTGGCCGATCCCGCCGCGTGCGACGCGTGCAATCCGTGAGGCGTCGGCTAGTGGTAGTGGGTGACCCATGTCCAGAGCGCGGGTCGGCGTTTCCGCGCGACGACGTCGCGCGTCTGACGCACGGCTCGAAGTGCCGGCACCGGCTCCGGACTGTCCGTGGTGATCACCGTTGCCGGCGTCGGCTCGGGGAGGTCGTGCAGTTCGGCCGCCAGGGCCGCGACCTCCGACGCGGTAGGGCGTGCGTCGGGGTCACGGGCCGTCATGGCGGTGAGCAGCAGTTCCCAGCCGTACCCGAACGTCGTGGGGATCTCCGGGTCATACGCCAGAGGGTCGAGAAGGAGGTCCTGCACCAGTCCGCCGGAAAGGGGGCGCTCCGCGGTCAGCGCCTCGAGCATCAGAAGGCCGAGCGAGTAGATGTCGGAGGCAGGTCGGGCGCCTTCGCCGTGGACACGTTCCGGAGGAAGGTACTCCGCCGTGTCGACGGTGAGGTCGAGCCCGTCCGCTCGTGCCGCGCGCTCCAGGAGGTCCGTCACGCCGAAGTCGGAGAGGACCGCGGCGAAAGGCCGACTGCCGTCTCGCAGAGGCCGAAGGAGCGTGTTCGACGAGCGGAGGCGCTGGTGGACGATGCCCGCCTCGTGGACGGTGGCGAGTCCCCGCGCGATATCCCGGAGCACCCCCGCGGCCGCGTCGGAGGGGAGCGGGCCGTCCTGGTCGAGGTGCTGTCGCAGAGTGGGGCCTTTGATGAGCTCCATGACGAGGAAGCCACGGCCGTCACGACCGAGGTGCGCGTCATAGAGGGTCACCAGAGACGGGTGATCGAGCCCGGTGAGCACGTGAGCGGCCGCAAGACGCCTCGGTGGATCGGACGCATCGCGCGGGTCGGCGCGGAAGACCTTCACCGCGACGTCACGCGCGAGGATGTCGTCCCGCGCGCGGAACACGCGCGATCCGCCGTCGAGTCCGAGGGGCTCCAGCAGCCGGTATCGCCCCGCGAACACCTCGCCGAGAAGGGCCGAGAGGGCCTCCCGTTCGGAGCCGCGGCTTCGGTCGCGTCGCGTTGCGGTGCTCACACGAGGGTGTCTCCGTCGTCGCGAGCGCGACGGGTGGGGGACACCTGCACGCGGGTTCCTCTGCCCATGCGAGACTCCCTGTAACTCTTGACGTCGAGGGACCGCAGCGGGAGGAGGATTGGGGGCGCCTAGCCCGCTGCGGTCGCTCAAAGATTACTGAGCTAATTTTTCTGGCGCTGCCCGCTGACACGGTGCGACCCTGGGGTGCATAATGGACGACCTTCAACGACGCGCGGATGCTTTCGCCGCCCTCGCCGACCCCGGACGTCTTCAGATCATCGACCTGCTGTCCATCGGCGACATGTCGTCGAGCGAGATCGCGGCAGCCCTGGGCATGAAGTCGAATCTCGTCGCCTTCCACGCCAACGTTCTGGAATCCCGCGGTATCGCGCGACGTGTCCGATCAGAGTCCGACGGTCGTCGCAGTTACCTCCAGCTCATCCCGGAAGCGTTCTCGGCGCTCGCCCTGGGACCTCGGAGAGTGGAAGGCCGGGTGGTCTTCGTGTGCACCGCCAACTCCGCGCGCTCGCAGCTCGCACAGGCCATCTGGACTACGCACAGCTCCATCCCGGCCGCGTCCGCGGGCACCCGTCCCGCCGATCGGGTGAATCCCGGTGCGGTGGCCGCCGCCGCTCGCCACGGCATCCCGCTCGAGGCCGATGCGACCCCGCGTTCGTTTGACGAGGTTGCGCGTCCCGGCGACTTCCTCATCAGCGTCTGCGACCATGCCCACGAACGGATGCGGGGGCGAGACGACGTGCACTGGTCCATTCGCGATCCCGCAAGAACGGGCAGCATCGAAGCCTTCGACGAGACGGTGGCCGAGCTCCGCTCGCGCATCGCCCGCGTCGCTCCCCAACTCACGGCGGCGTAGACCGGACGCGGTCGGTTTCCGCTCAGGGAGCTGAGCGATCGAACCTCGCGGGCCAGCCGTGCGCCGCACCTCGAATGATCGCCACCCAGCCCCCGAGGAAGAGCGTGATGCCGGCGACGAGCCCCACAGCGGGCAAGAGCGGCTCCAGCGCGGGCATGGGTCGCGGGGTCGGTTCCGAGAACATCGGCACGTAGCTGAACCACGTCCCGAGCACTTGTCCCGTCATCCCGAGCAGAGTCACCCCGGTCGTGACGCCGAGCACGGTACCCGCCACGAGAGCGAACACCCCGCCGGCGATCAGAGACAGGGCAAGACGACGAGGCGAACTGATCATCCGAACCCCCTCCGCCGCATCGTTCGATGATCCTCGCACACGGCCCGCAGCGCGAGGCCGCGACCGGCACGGTTCCGCGCTCAGAAGCGGTGCGGCGAGGAGAGCGCCACGGCCGTCACCCCGAGCACGATGAGTGCGCTCGCACCGGTCATGACGCTCGCGAGCACCGGGCGTTTGCGGCGCGCCCGTGCAGCAGGGCGAGGTACGCACCGACAGCCAGCAGCAGCCAGACGACCAGCGCGGCAACCCCGCCCCCAATCGATAAAGGGCACGGTGGCTGGGTAGCGCCCGACCCGCGGGGCTGTCAGCATCTGCACTATGGCAACCCCACCCAAGCGGCCGAACGTTCTGATCGGGCTGGGAGTGGCGTTCCTGGTACTCAGTTTGATCGCACTACCCGTGCTCCTAGGAGACCCCACCGGGACCACTGGGCGCGGCCTACCGATGTGGTTTGCGATACCCGCGTTGGCGGTCGGCGGTATCGGCTTCATCATCTACGGGGCTTACTGGCGCTCGCGAAACAGCGGGGGCGCATCCGCTCGCAATGACCGAGAGAGATGACGGTGGGTAGTGCACAACCAATTGGTTTCGCAGCATGCCTCCGCGCATTTGAGCGTTCTGAGCACCGAAGTGGAGACTCAGATAGGACGTTCAGCGGCCCATGATCGATCGTGTCCCCCTGCACCGTGTCACGTTCGGATGATCGTGATGAGCTCGCTTCGCGTGATTCCGGCGGCAGCGTTCGTTCCGCAGGATCAATCTTCTTTCTAGGTCGGTGTATCCGGTCGTCGCGCATGCTCTCATCCTGCGCCCCGGAGATCAGGACGCGACAGCTGCGTCGGTCTTGTCTTTGGCGAGCTGGCTGATGCGGGCGGGGCTGACGCCGAGAAGCACCGCGGCGTCGGAGACCGTGACGCCATGCGCGCGAAGTTCGCGCACGACCGTGCGAGCCTGGCGCGCTGCAGCGACCTGACGCTCCTGCGCCGCCGCCGTGGCCTCCCGCGCCTCCTTGACGCGAACCGAAACGCCAGTCCCGAGATCAGGGATGAGGTTCACCTGCACATCGCTGTGGTCGACGCCGGGGGCGAGGGTGTCGAGGTAGTCGCGGACCTGCTGCTCCGCACGGTCGAGAGTGCGCACCTGAGTCACAGGGTCGCCGTCGATTGCGAGTTCCCATCCGCCGTCCCAGCGGGTGGCCGTGACATCGATCATCGTCATCGGTCCTGTCCCTTCACTTCCTCGATGGCCGCCAGCGCCTTCCGCGTCAATCCTGGCGACACCTCTCGTGTCTGCGTGATGATGACGGGGCGCGACAGCCCCGGTGCCGACCACTTCTCGTGATCGCCCTTCCCCTGCTCCGAGTCGAATCCGGCATCCCGAAGCAACCTGACCAGGTCGCGGTACTTCATCGGCTTGACCATGATCGCACTGTAGGGCCCCTTAATACATGGCTAAAGGGGGAGTAAATTATGCGCCTGCACGGCTTGCCTCGCACGCACTCGCCGCAGCCCCCGCGCCACGCGGATACTCACGCCGGCCCAGACGTGAGCACGGCAACCATGCGCTGCGCCGAATCCACCCGCGGCTTCATCTGCACGGGAGACGACCCGGATCCGGCCCGGGCGAGGAACCACACGCGATGCCTCGGACGCCTCACGACGACGCGAGCGCCTCCACCGCCCCCTCCGGCAGCACGACCCACCCCTCCCGCCGGGCGATGTCGAGAACCTCGGATGCCGGAGGCTCGAACGCCCCGAGCGCACCGGCGCGCGTCGCCAGAGCGGCAACCACGGCATCGAAGGCGTCGGCGTTCGCGACCGCGAGCGGGGCGAAGCCGCCGAGATCGAGCCACGGGGCGCGCGCGGACAGCGTGTCGAGGAGAACGGCCCGGCGCTCGGCATCCACCCGGTATCCGGTCGTGTCGAAGCCCCACAGACGCAGCGAGCCGCCGGGGTACACCTCGAACAGGCGCCCCTCGGCCGCTCGGTCGACGGGGAACCCCGACTCGGCGAGCCGCCGAAGAAGCCCCGCGCACCGCAGCGCCGTGACACCCAGGCGATCGGTCGAGACACTGAGCGGCCAGCGTCCGATGCGCTCGCGCACCACGTGGTCGGTGCGGCGGTAGACGAGCGGGCGACGCCAGTCGGCTCCGCCGTCCACGAGCTCCAGGGCGGAGCCGGAGTGGTGCGCGCGCACGAAGTCGACGAACGCGTCGGGCCAGCCGAGCGGGCAGTCGACACCGAGCCACACCGCATCTCCGGAGACGGATGCCACGATCGTGGCGTCATCGACCCCGGTCTCCAGCCGCGTGAGCCGGGCGCCACCGTCGGCCCAGACGAGCTCGGCGAGTGCGGTACCGGGCACGCCCGCGGCCAGGTCGACGCCGATCGTTCTCACCCGCGCAGCCTACGGCCCAGCATCACGGGTGGCTCGCCCGCCCGCGCGGAATACCGTCGACGACGCCGTCGTTCTCGCCGGTGTGACTTCGCACGCCGCCGCCCTCGATCGCGCGCTCGCGTCGCTCGAGATCCGCGCCGACCACGCGCGGCGCTCGACACTCGAGGCGGGCGAACGTCTGACGGTCCCGCCCGGCGAGGCGACACTGCTCTTCGTGCGCGCGGGAGAGATCACCGGCGACATCGGCGAGAATCTCGGCTGCTCGATCGACGCCGGATCGGGTGAGGCGGCGACCCTGCGCGGCCGTCGCACGCTCCTCGCGGGCGACGCTCTCGTCTCGCTCGGGTGCCAGCACCTCGCGCTCACGTCGCAGTCCGGGGCCGAGGTCACCGTCATCTCCGTGAGAGTGGCACGCACCCTCCTCTCCGGCGCGCTCCCGGGCGTCGTCTTCGTCAACGACTTCGCGCGCGCCGAGCCGGCCGCGGCGGCCCTCGCCGCCCACCTCGGCCAGTCCCCCCGCCCCGGCGACACGACCATCTGCCACATCATGGTGCGCACGGTGGTCCTCGCGGCGATCCGCGCGTGGGCCTTCGCCGATGCGAACGCCGCGTGGCCACCGCGCTCGGAGGATCCGTTCCTGGATCGTGCCGCCGCCGCAATCGTCGCGGACCCCGGTCACTCCTGGACCACCGACGAACTCGCCGGTCTCGCCGCGATGTCGCGCTCGGTGTTCGCCGAGCGGTTCCGCGAGGCCTTCGGCCGCTCCCCCGGCGGCTACGTCACCGACGCGCGCGTGCACCGCGCCAAGGAGCTCCTCGAAGCCGGCGAGTCCGTGTCCGAGGTGTCGCGGACCCTGGGCTACGCCTCCGATGAGGGATTCCGCCGCGCGTTCCGCCGCGTCACGGGCGTGGCGCCCTCGCGATGGCGCGCCTCCGCGGAGCCGGTCCCGATCGCGCGCCGCTGAGCCGCGACGGCCGGGACCGAACCGCCGCGGCTGGGCCGCGCGCAACGCGGGCACGCTCAGCGCGAGCGCGGAACCCGCAGCGACACCCCGAACAGCACGGCGCCGACGACGAGGAGCGCCGCGCCCACGGCATCCGTGACGACGATGCCGACCCCGTCGACCAGCAGACCACCGATACCGGCGGCCGCGACGATCGCGAGCTGGAAGCCCGTGACCACGAGGCTGCCGCCCGCCTCGAGTCGGTCCGGCATCCGGTGTCCGACCCAGGTGTTGACGATGATCAGCCACGACGCGAAGAGGAAGCCCCACGCGAACACCGCCGCGGCGACCGCCGCGAATCCGGGGAGCGAGAGCACCACGACGATCGACGCCGCGATCGCGAGCGGACCGACGACGGACAGGATGCCGAACGCCCGGTCGACCACGATCCCGATGACGATGTTGCCGATGAGCCCGCCGGCGCCGAACAGCGTCAGGAGGAGGACCACCGTTGCGGCATCCACCTCGGGGAGGCGCTCCAGCGCGAGCCGCACGTAGGTGTAGGCGAGGAAGTGCCCGAGCACGATGAAGACGTGGCCGACGAGCCCGAGCGTGGCTCCGGGCCGGCGGAGCGTGTCGACGAGGAGTCGGATGCTGGATGCGGCGGCCGCCGGCACCGGTGGGAGGGAGAGACGCACGGCCACCCCGACGAGCGCGGAGGCGAGCCCGACGACGAGGAACGCCAGACGCCAGTCGAGGGCCTCGCTCAGAAGGACGCCGAGGGGGACTCCCGCGACCGTGGCCAGCGACAGACCGGCGGAGGTGAACATCACGGCACGACCGATGCGATCGGGCGCCGACAGCGAGGCGGCGACCGTGATCGACATCGACCAGAAGGTCGAGATCGCCGTTCCGAGGAGGAAGCGCGCGACGAGGATCGTGACGAAGTGGGGAGCGACCGCCACCGCGAGGCTAGACACCGCGGCCGCCGCCGCCGCGATCACGAGCAGCGTGCGGCGGTCCATCCGCGGGAAGATCAGCCCGACGGTGGGCGCCATCAGCAACCCGGCGAGCGCGGTGACGGTGACCGTCTGCCCGGCCTGGCCGGGAGTGATGCCGAGGCCCGCGGCCATCTCGGTGAGGACACCGTTGGGGAGGAACTCGGCGGTGACGAGCAGGAAGCTCATCAACATCAGGACGACGAGCCCGCCGTATCTCATGCGGGCGACGGGAGCGACGGGGACGGGGGCGGTCATGGTCATGGCTCGATGCTCGCAACGGCGCATTCCGCGCGCCCGACCGATCGTCCGGGGCACCCCACCGTTCGTCCGAGCGCGATCGTCGCGGCGCAAGCGGTCGCCCTCACCCGCCGGACCTGCGAGGATCACCCCATGGCAGACGACGACCTTCCCGACTCCTTCGAGCCGGGCCTTCGCGTGCCTCCGCGGCCCCAGCCGCCCGCGCCGCCCGTTCCGAAGGGCGACCTCCGGGTGGCCTCGATCATCGCGATCGTCACCGGGAGCATCGTCATCGCGTGGCACATCTTCCTGGTCTCGGTCAGCGCCATCGCCGACTTCGATCAGTTCGTGTGGGTGCAGCTCGGCATCTGGGCGCTCGCCCTCGTGTCGTTGGTCACTGGCATCCTGAGCCTGAACGCCCGCATGGCGCGCGAACTCGCCGCGGCCGGGTTCATCGCGGGCGTGGCCGCGGCCCTGCTGTCACTGGGCATCGGCTTCTTCAGCGGCGCCGACTTCCTTCCCTGACGCCCTCCCGGCCCGGATGCGTCAGCCGGCGCATTCCTCACTGAGCTCGGTGAGGGCCCACGAGCTCGCGGTGCGCTCGAGGTGCACCGTTCCGCAGTCGCCGTTGGCATACGTCACCTGCAGCATCGCGTCGTCGGCGGTCTCGGACTCGACGTCGACGGTCACATCGGCGGGGAGGCCCGCCGCCGCATAGAGGGCCGAGCTCTGCCGGATGAGGCTGGCGCAATCATCGATGTCCATGCCGGTCGCGGCTTCGTACTCGGCGATCATCCGCTGCTGGAGGGGGTCGGTCAGCGCGCCGCACGCGGCGACGGTGTCGGCGGAACGCACCGCCGTCCACCAGGTCTGGAACGCCGCGACCGGGCCGTCCGCCGGCACCGGCGACGCGGTGGCGACGGGACTGGCATCCGCCGTTGCGGCCGTCGTCTCGGACGGCTCGTCGGATGCCGAGGACCCGGTGCACCCGGTGAGGGCGAGACCGGCAGCGAGCAGGGTGATGACCAGCGCGTGGGGGGATCGCATCCCTCCATTGTGGTCGAGGTGGGAGCCGTCGTCACGTCCCCGCGGTCCCCGCGGGGCCGGTGCCTCGATGATGCCCCGACCCCTGCCCAAGGTCCGTGAGCTTGCCAAAGGGGCCGGGACCAGCCGCGAGACCCCGTACCGTCCCGCGGATTCCGTCCCCGACACGCCGCCCCGGACCGGCCCCCACCCGCGTGTCGCCAACCGACTCCGCCTGACGGCACACCCCGCAGACACCGCCGCGACCACGCGCCCAAGTCACACCGCCCGCACCGCGGGCCCCACGTACCGCGCCGACGGCCGGATGATCTTCGGGTCGCACGCCTGCTCGAGCACGTGCGCGGTCCAGCCGATCGTGCGCGCGAGCGCGAAAGTGGGCGTGAACAGGTCGCGCGGGATCCCGCACTGCTCCATGACAACGGCCGCGTAGAACTCGACGTTCGCGTGCAACGGGCGATCGGGGCGACGGGCCGCCAGCTGCCGTTCGGCCTCTGCCTGGAAAGCGAGCGCTTGGGCGACCCGGTCACCGCCCAGCCCCCGCGCGACCTCGCGCAGCAGCTCCGAGCGTGGATCGGCCGTGCGATAGACGGCGTGCCCGAACCCCATGAGCCGGCGCCCCGCGGCGAGTTCCCCCGCGATCCAGCGCGCCGGATCGTCCCCCGCGCGGTCGAGGCTGTCGAGTGCCCGCGCCGGCGCGCCCCCGTGCAGCGGCCCCGACAGCGCGCCGACCGCACCGGTGAGGCAGGATGCCATGTCCGCCCCGGTCGACGCGATGACCCGGGCCGTGAACGTCGAGGCGTTGAAGCCGTGGTCCATGGCCGCGATGAGGTACGCCGACAGCGCGCGCTCGTGGGCGGCGTCGGGCGCGACGCCGGTGACCCGTTCGAGGTAGTCGGCGACCACGCTTCCCCCGCTCGCGGAGACCCCGCCTGCCAGGGCGGCCGGTGCCATCGCCGCGTAGGCGATCGCCTCGCCGAGCCGGTCCTCCTCGCCGAGGTCATACAGCGCAGGCGAACGACGATCGGATGCCGCGAGCGTCCAGACCGCGCGGAGGCGCGCGAGCGGCTGGTCGGTCTGGTCCGCGACCGCGGCGAGGAGTTCCGGCATCCGAGGATCCGTGAGGGTGTCCGCGATGCGTTCGGCGAAGGCGGCGGATGCCGCGGCGTCGGGGAGGTCACCCACGACGAGCAGATGCCAGACGTCTTCGAAGGATCGCTTGCGGGCGAGCTCGACGGCCGAGTGGCCGCGGTACTGGTAGTACCCGGCTTCGCCGTTGACGTCACTGATGGCGGTCTCGGCGGCGACGACGCCGTTGAGTCCGCGGGGCACATCGATCAGGTCGCTCATGCGTTCAGTGTGCGAACATGACGCAGACAGCGTCAACGTTGATCGGATCAATATGGCATCCTCGCTCCCCCGTCTCACCGCCGCCCAGGTGGCCGCCCGCCTCGGTGTCAAGCCGCAGACCGTGTACGCGTACGTGTCGCGGGGTCTGCTCCGACGCGACCGCGACGCGCACGGCTCGACCTTCGACGCGCTCGAGGTCGAGGCCTTCGCCGGAGCGCGCCGTCGCACGGCACCGGCGGCCGTCCACCCGACCACCGGGATGCCGCTCGCCGTCGTCCACACCGACATCGCCGACATCGAGGACGGCGAACTGCTGTACCGCGGCCGCCGCGCCCGGGACCTCACCGACCGTCCGTTCGCCGAGGTCGTGGAGTGGCTGTGGGACGCCGAGCGCGTCGACGCTCCCGACCCCGCGATCGGCAGTGCGCGCGAGATGGTCGCGGCCCTTCCTCCGCACGCCGGCGCCATGGACCGCCTTCGCGCGGCCCTCACCGGCTTCGCCGCCGACGACCCCCTGCGCCACGATGCCTCGTCGGCCACGCTGCACCGTATCGGGTGGACCCTGCTCACCGGCCTGCCCGTCGCGCTCGGCGGCGACCCGCACGGCGACATCGCTCGCTCGCTCGTGAGCGCGTGGCGCGCGCCCGCCGACGAGGCGACCGTCGCCGCCGTGAATGCGGCGCTGATCCTCTTGATCGACCACGACCTCGCCGTGTCCACCTTCGCCGCGCGCGTCGCCGCGTCGGCGCGGGCCGACGGGTACGCCGCGGTGAGCGCCGCGCTGGGCGCCGCAGACTCCCCGCTGCACATCTCGGCGGCGGCGCGGACCGCGCGCCTCTTCGCGCGCGTGCGGCGGGGCCTCGAACCCGAGCGGGCGCTGACCGAAACGCTGCAGGACGGCAACGGCATCCCGGGCTTCGGCCACCCGCTCTATCCCGGGATCGACGATCGGGCCGACGCCCTGTTCTCGTTCGTCGAGCGCCTCCCCGACGGAGAGGCGACGATGGATGCCGTGCGCCGCCTCAGCGACGTCGTCGCCGACCGCACGCGCCTGCGGCCGAACGTGGATCTCGCGCTGGCGGCGTTGGCATCCGGGGCCCGCCTTCCCGACGACGCGGCGAGCACGATCTTCGTCGTGGGGCGCCTCGCGGGCTGGATCGCGCACATCCGGGCCGAGTACGCCGAGCAGGCGATGCGGTTGCGCCCGCGGGGCGAGTACGTGGGGCGTTGAGGCGCCCGGTTCGGACGAATTCGCTCGAGTGAAGAGGTGAAGATCGCCCCTCCCCACCTCGACCGCGCCATGTGCCTGGCTAGGTTGCCAGCATGATGTACAACGTCCTCGAAGCGCGGAACAGTCTGTCGAAGCTGATCGCCGACGTCGAATCAGGGATCGAGGTGACGATCGCTCGCCGCGGGGTTCCGGTCGCGCGACTCGTCCCGGTCGATGCCGCACCGCAACGCCCGCGAAACGCCTTCGCGACGTGGCTCCAGGAGCACCCGCTCGCACCCGAGCGGGCTCGGCCCGCCCACGAGATCGAGGCGATCATCGCCGAGAACCGGGCTGCGGGGGCGTGATCTACGTCGACAGCTGTCTGGTCATCTACGCCGTGGAGCGCGACGACCACATCGGTGATCGGGCGCGCAGCGCGCTCGCCACCGCGGAGGCGAGCGTCGCGACGAGTCCTCTTGCGGTGCTCGAATCTCTGGTCAAGCCGATGAGAGACGGCGATGCCGACGCGCAGCTGCGCATGTGGAGCGCGTTCGATGCCTTCGAGTTGTTGCTCGCGGAGCCGGACGCCTACCTCGATGCGGCGTTGCTTCGCGCCCGTCATCCACGTCTCTCGACGGCGGATGCCCTCCATCTCGGGATCGCTCGGCAGTCGGGCTGCACGGCGTTCTGGACGAACGACGCGCGGCTGCACGCGGCATCCGGTGGCCTCGCGGTCGATGTGATCGGGCGAGGCTAGTGGCTCACCGGTTCTCCCACCCGCGCGCCATCTCGACCACCGCGGCGACGGCGGCCTCGGTATCGGCGGGCGACCCACCGGCACGACCCGCGATGAGCCCCGCGACGAACGCGCTCAGCGGCGCCGCCGGGCGCGCCACGCCGTTCGCGACGTCGCGCGCGAGGTCGAGGATCAGCGAGATCGGGATGTCGCCCTCGCTCAGGCCGAAACGCTCGGCGAGAGCGGCACTCCAGTCGTTCAGGGCCTCGGGCGGCAGGGTGCGGGATTCGGTCATGGCTCCTCCTCGGGCTGCTCGAAGATCGTCCCACGTGTCGACGTCGCGCGTCAGGGCCGGGTCGACGGCGACCGGCTCGACGCGGAGTCCGCCGAGCAGCGCCCGCATCGAGGCATCCCGTCCTCGGCCGAGGAGACCGGATGCCGCCGCCCGCAGTGCCGCGGTCCGGTAGCGGCCGATGAGCCACTGGCGTCGACCGTCATCGAGGCACGCCCCGTCGACGCCCGTCGGCAGCGGATCGGGCAGCGCGGCGACGGCCGGGATCGCGGTCGGCAGATCGCAGGCGAGCACGAACACGTCGGCGGCGTCCACGTGCGGGAGAGCGGCCACGATCGCGGCGACCGGCCCACCGAAAGGCGGGTCTTCGCGCGCCCACCGGACGGGGAGGTCGTCGTCGAGTCGCGGTCCGACGACCACGACCCTTCGCGCGCCGCGCGCGCGGACAGCGTCGTATCCCGCGCGCAGGAGCGTCCGGCCATCGACCTCGAAGAGCGGCTTGGCGGCGCCGTCCACGCGCGACGCGCGGCCCCCGGCCAGCAGGATCGCGTCGACGCTCACCGCAGGGTCCGCCCACGCAGGGCCCGGCACCGCACGGTCCGTCATCGCAGGGCCCGTCTCTGCAGGGCCCGTCACCGCAGGGCCCTCACCGCAGGGTCCGCCCACGCAGGGCCCGTCACCACCGGGCCCGTCACCACCGGGTCACCGTCACGAGGTCGCCGGCCACGAGGTCGCGGTCGCTCGGCGGGATGATCGCGAGGCCGTCGGCTTCGCCGAGCCCCCGGGTTCCGTGCGCCGTCGGCAGGGCCGTCCAACGGGCGGGATCGGAACGGTCGAGGCGCACCGGCACGTACTGCACGCGCTCCGGTCGGGCGCGGCGATCCGCTGCGAGCGCGACGCGCAGCGTCTCGCGGCCGAGGTCGGCCTCACCCTCGAGGGCGCCGAGCGCAGGTCGCACGAACAGCTCGAAAGACACCGCGGCGCTCACGGGGTTGCCGGGCAGACCGAACAGAAGGGTGCCCGAGGGCGTGCTCCCGAAGCCCTGCGGCTTGCCCGGCTGCATCCGTACGCGGTCGAAGCGCATCAGGTCGCCGAGCGTGTTCTTCACGACCTCGTAGGCTCCCGCGCTCACCCCGCCCGAGAACACGACGACGTCGGCCCCGGCGCCTTCCGCGGCGGCGATGGCGTCGCGCGGTCCGTCGCCCTCGTCGCCGACGCTCGTGCGCAGCACGATCTCGGCCCCGGCCTCTTCCGCGAGACCGGCGAGGAGCACGCTGTTCGACTCGGGGATCTGCCCGCGACGCAGCGGCTCCCCGGCCGGCCGCAGCTCGGAGCCGGTCGAGACCACCGCCACGCGCGGGGCAGGCGACACCGAGACCGTCCCGACACCCGCGGCGGCGATCGCACCGAGTCGAGCGGCGGTCAGTCGGATGCCGTCCGCGACGACGAGGTCGCCTTCTCGCACATCAGAGCCGCGGCGGCGGATGTGAGCTCCGGGGCCGCGCGGGGCGGCGAGGACCGTGACGTCCCCGAGTCCGCCGGCGAGCCCGCGTTCGGTGTCTTCGAACGGGACGACCGCGGTGGCGTCGGTCGGCACGGGCGCACCCGTCATGATGCGCGCGGCTTCGCCGGCATCCATCCTCGGATCGTCCTGCGTGCCCGCGGGGAGGTCGGCGATCACGCGCAGCGTGGCCGGGCCGGTGACCTCGCGTACCGCGAAGCCGTCCATCGCGGAGCTGTCGAATCCGGGTACGTCGACCCTGGCGAGAACAGGATGCCGCAGCACCCGGCCCCGCGCCTCCGCCACACCGCGCGGCTCGGGCTCGAGAGGTCGAACGGCCGCGAGGATCGCCGCGAGGTGTTCGGCGACGTCGATCACGCGGTCGATCCGAGGCGAGCGAGGGGCATGGACCCAGCGTAGGCGCGGGTCAGAGGTCGAAGCGATGCGGGATCGCGCCGTCGCCGTCGCGATACGGCGCGAACCCCATCGCCGTGTAGTAGGCGAGCCCGGGAGCATTGTCAGCCCCGATGGTGGCATCGATGTGGCGCAGACCCGCGGCTTGGGCTGCGGCCAGCGATCGCGCGAAGAGGCTGCGTCCGATGCCGCTGCGGCCCACCTCGGGGTGGATGTGGGTGCCGATGATCCCCCAGCCCTCCTCGACACCGTAGGGGTTGCCTTCCCAGGCGCGCTTGAGCGATTGGAAGCCCACAACCACGCCGTCACGATCGGCGACGGTGCAGGAGATCGTGTGCTCGGCGTCGAAGTAGCGCTCCTCGACCAGGGCGGCATCGACCGGCGAGGGCCGGAGGCCCGCGCGGTGGATCGCGTTCTGCACCTCGACCATCGCGTCGACATCGGCGGGTCGCGCTTCGCGGAACTCGATCATGCGGCCATCCTCCCAGCCCCTCCCGACATCGGCGGTGACCTCAGGGGGACGTGCGGCGCCGAGATTCCCGGCCGCGGGTCGGTAGGCGCCGGGGAAAGGCAGTGCGCCGCGGCGGGGCGGGCGGTGCCCAACGGAGGAGCGGGGACGAGCGGAGGCCCCGCGAGCGGTGCCACGTCCTCCCCTCGCCACATCTCCTCCCCTCGCCCCGGCCCCTCACCCCAAGCCGCCCCCGCAACCCCGCCGGGGTCCCCCGCACCCGGCGCTACCGTGGCCGAATGGACGACCTGACCTACGACGAGGTCGGCGCGACGGCCGGAGAGATGCCGCAGGGCTACCACCACGTCCGCGCGCAGCGCGTGATCGGCAACGGTCCCGAGGTCTTCGCGCGCGCCGCCGATGCCCTCCTGGCGGGCGAGGCCCAGCGCCGTGCCGGGGCGCGGGTCGAGATGCCGCGGACGCCGCTGCGCGAGGGCGACCGTGTGACGATGCGGTTGGGGCTCGGCATCCTGAGCTTCCGGATCCCGTGCCTCATCGTGTGGGCCGAGCGCACCGCGACGACCGCGGGCTTCGCGTACGGCACGCTGCCCGGGCACCCCGAACGCGGCGAGGAACGCTTCACGCTCACGCTGCTGCCCTCGGGCGCCGTGGTGTTCGAGATCGCCGCGTTCTCGAAGCCGGGTCGCTGGTTCACCCGGGTCGCCGCCCCGCTCGGTCGTGCCGTGCAGGCGTGGATGACGCGGCGGTACCTCCGCGCGCTCGACGCGCGCTGAGACGGGCGAAACTCCTGAGATTCGGGCCCGCCCGGCCTCGACTCCGGCGCCGCGGGGCGCGGCATCCGATCGCGCGCGAAGAATCTCAGGAGTTTCGCCCGCGCGCGGACGCTTATCCCACTCCCGGACCGCTTTGGCAACGCCCTGGACCTCTTCTCGACACTTCTCGACCCTGGCGAAGCGCTTCTCGATGCCGGGGGCGCAGGCGAGAGGAGACACCCATGAACGACGACGCCACCGCCCCCGACCTGGCGCACCGGTGACCCTCTCGACCGCCCCGACCACCGTCGACTCGAAGAAGCCCCGCCGCCAGAAGGTCAAATACAACCGCCGCGAAGCGATCGCGGGCTACCTCTTCATGTCGCCGTGGATCCTCGGGTTCCTGATCTTCACGGCCGGGGCGATGATCTACAGCCTCGTCATCTCGTTCTCGAGCTACAACCTCGCCACCGGCTCCGCGCGACCGGTCGGGGCGACCAACTACGCGCAGCTGTTCGAGGACCCGCGGGTCGCCGTCTCCCTCGGCAACACGCTCTTCTACGCCGTCATGGCCGTCCCGCTCGAGATCGCCTTCGCGCTGTTCCTCGCTCTGCTGCTGAGCCGTGTCGGTCGCGGAGCCGGGATCTTCCGCACGCTCTACTACCTGCCCAAGATGACTCCGGCCGTGGCCACGGCGGCGGTGTTCTTCCTCCTCCTCAACGGCAACTCCGGCGCGATCAATCAGGCGCTCGGGGCCGTCGGCATCCAGGGTCCGCAGTGGCTGGTCGACCCGGCCTGGGTGAAGCCGAGCATCGTGATCATGGCGCTCTGGACGGTCAGCGGCACGATGGTGATCTTCCTCGCCGCGATCAAGAACGTGCCCGTCGATCTGTATGAGGTCGCGCAGATCGACGGCGCGGGGCCGATCCGCCGGTTCTTCTCGATCACGCTGCCCATGATCTCGGGGGCGATGTTCTTCAACGTCATCGTGCTCACGATCGCGGCGTTCCAGGTGTTCGACCAGGCCTACCTGCTGTTCTGGCGCGATCAGAGCAACGCCTCCCCCGAGGCATCCCTCTTCTACGCGATCTACCTCTTCCAGCAGGCGTTCCGGCAGTTCAACTTCGGCTTCGCCGCGGCGATGGCGTGGCTGCTCTTCGTGATCATCCTGCTCATCACGCTCGTGCAGGTGCGGCTGGGCAACCGCTTCGTCTACTACGAGGGGGACCGCTGATGGCCACCACGCTGCAGACCCCCGGTATCGCGCAGGCGCGTCCCGAACTGGTCGTCCCGCCGCGCAGACGCTGGCGCCGCGCGCTCAGCCGCCCGAAGACCCTTGCCGGCCGGGTGATCCTCGCGGCGGTCCTGGTGCTGTTCGCGCTGCTGTTCCTCTACCCCTTCGCGTGGCTGCTCGCGGCGAGCCTCAAGCCACGCGGCGAGGTGTTCGACAACGCCCTCATCCCGAAGACGTTCCTTCCCGGCAACTACGCGGAGGTGTGGAACCAGCTGCCGCTGCTCAACTGGATGTTCAACAGCGTCGCGATCGCGCTCCTCGCCGCGACCATCGTCGCGATCATGAGTTCGATCGTCGCCTTCGGTTTCGCGTACTTCCGCTTCCCCGGCCGGGGGCTGCTCTTCGGCCTGGTGCTGGCGACCATGATGCTGCCGGGCGCCGTGACGATGATCCCGATCTACCTCATCTGGAAAGAGACCGGGCTGCTCGGCACGTGGGTGCCGCTGTGGGGCATGAACCTGTTCGGCAGCGCCTTCTACATCTTCCTTCAGCGGCAGTTCTTCCTCGGCGTTCCGCGCGAGCTGTTCGAGGCGGCGCGCCTCGACGGCTGCAGTGCGTGGGGGCTGTTTTGGCGGATCGCGATGCCGCTGTCGATCCCGTCGTTCGTGATCGTGTTCCTCTTCGAGTTCCAGGCGAGTTGGAACAACCTGCAGGCGGCGCTCATCTACCTCAACGCCGGCAGCGTCGAGGACTTCACCGCCCCGCTCGGCATCGCCTACGCGATGACGAAGTACAGCCCGAGCGCCGGCGGTCAGGGCGACTACCAGTACGTGATGGTCGCCTCGCTCCTCGTGACGCTTCCGATGCTCATCCTCTTCGCCTTCGGCCAGCGGTACTTCATCGAGGGCGTCGCCACCCAGGGCCGCAAAGGCTGACCATCCCCCCTGTCCGGAAAGGACCCCCTCATGCGAAAGCGTTCCCTCGCCGGTGTCGCCGCGTTCGCGGCATCCGCTCTCCTTCTCACCTCCTGCAGCGGCGGCTCGGACGACCCCGCCGCCGACGTCGACTTCTCGTCCCCGCCGTCCGGCACGCTCGCCGCCTGGGGCTTCGAGAATGCCGACGACGTCGGTCAGTCGCGTCTCGATTACGCGGCCGAGAAGCTCGGCGATGTCGAGGTGACCCTGGATGCCACGGCCTTCGACGCCCAGAAGTTCACGACGCGCATCGCCGGCGGCAACGTCCCCGACGTCGTGCAGATGGACCGGCGTTATGTCACCACATATGCCGCCCAGGGACTCCTCATGCCGCTCGACGCATGCTTCGAGGCCAAGGGCGTGAATCCGACCGAACGCTGGTATCAGAACGTCGTCGACGACGTGACGTATCAGGATGCCGTATACGCGGTGTCGCAGTTCTACCAGCCGCCCGCGATCCTGCTGAACATGAACGTGCTGAACGAAGCGGGCGTGACGCCCGAGGACTTCGACACCTCGAACATGGACGGCCTGCTCGCCGCCGTCGAGAAGATGTACCAGGGCTCGGGGAACACTCCGACGCGACTCGGCTTCGACCCGGTCGCGACCGGCCAGGGCGGCCTCTGGGTGCTGGGCATGGGCGGACAGCTCACGGACGCCGAGGGCAAGCCGACCCTGGACGATCCGGCGAACGCGGCCGGCATCGACGCCCTCAAGCGCATCACCGACGCTCAGGGCGGCTATGCCGCGGTGAAGAGCTTCACCGACGCGTTCGACACCTTCGGCGACGCGAACCAGTTCGTGACGAACAAGGTCGGCGCGCAGGTCGCGAACCAGTGGTACCCGAACGTCCTCAGCGCTTACCGCGACCAGATCTCGTTGCAGGCAGTTCCGTTCCGGGATGCCGACGGCCAGCCGTTCTCGGTCGCCTCCGGCACCGCGTTCGTGATTCCCGCCGGGGCGAAGAACCCGGCCGCCGCCTGTCAGTGGATGACCGACCTCACCTCGACCGACGCCTGGATGGCGGCCGGGGCGGCCCGCGCGGAGACCATCGAGAGCAAGGGCGGTCTCAACACGGGGTTGTTCACCGGCTCCCCCGAGGCCGACGAGATGATCCGCTCGCAGTACGTCACGCCGACCGGCGATGCCGGCTTCGACCAGGTCATCTCGACGTACTACGACGTGGTCGCCTCCGGTCGCTCGTTCGGTTCCTCGCCCGCCGGGCAGGACATCCAGAACGAGCTGAACAACGCCATCACCGCCGTGCTCCTCGGCGACAAGACGACCGAGCAGGCGCTGGCCGACGCGCAAGCCGCCGCGCAGCGCGCGTACGACAACGCGACAGCGGGCTGACGCTCGGAGCACCCGTGCGAAACTCCTGACTTCCGCTCGGCGAGCGGCGGGACAGACCGGAAGTCCGGTCTCGAAACGGACCGGTCCTCCGGATTCTCAGGAGTTTCGCACGGGTGCCCGCGAGGCCCGCATCGAGGCTGTTGATGGCCGAGACCCGCCTCAGAACCTCAGGGTCGCGGCTTCTCGTCCTCCACGAGCGACTGAACCTCGTCCGTCGCCGGCGTCTTTTCGTCGCCCCGAACCTCGTCGGCGGCGATCGCGATGTCGATCGCGGCGTCTTCGAGAGCCTCGGCGACGACGTCGCTCACGTCGGCGCGGTCGGCGGCGGGCTCGGAGGGCGCTCCGGCGGGCTCGGCGAGCGCTCCGGCGGGCTCGGCGGGGGCTCCCGCGGGCTGGGTGGGCACTCCCCCGGGCCCGGAGAGGGCTCCCGTGGGCTCGATGGCGGCTTCCGTGGGCTCAGCAGAGGCGGTGGACGAGGCGGCGGCGGTGTGCGCGTCCGTGGCGGCAGGCTCGGGCTCGAGACCCTCTGTCACCCGGTCGGCCGCATCGACGTCGGCGCGCGCGTCGTCGACCGCGACCCGCTCCCGGGCGGCCTTCACCGTCTCGTCCACGGCTGCCGCGGCGCCGGCGGCGACGTCCTTGGTCTTGGCGACCGCGGCGTCGACCGTCTCCGCGGCGCTGGCGGCGATGTCCTTCGACGCGGCCACCGCGCTCTCGGTCGCCGCCGAGGCGCGGGCTCTCACGTCGTCGACCGCCTCGGAGGCGCGGGTCACGGCGGCATCCGTCCGCTCTCGAACGGAGGCGGCCGTCTCCCGGGCGCGGGCGGCGACGGCATCCGCCTTCTCCTCCGCCTCGGTGACGACGTCACGGTCGAACGGACCGAAGACACCGGTCACGATGACGTCGACGTCGACCTGACCGCGGCCGAGCGGCTCGAGGGCCGTCCGCACGGCCGATCGCACCGCGCCCGAGACCTCGCGCAGGTTATGCGGGTAGTCCACGACGAGCGAGATGGTCGCCGTGACCGAGTCGGCGCGGTCGGTGTCGATCTTGACTCCGGGAACCCTGCTCGCGAGGCCGACTCGTTCGCGCACGGCATCCGAGGCCCGTCCGAGCAGGCTGCCGAGGGCGTGTACGCCGTCGACCGCCGCGGCGGCGGTAGCCGCGCGTCCGGCCGCCGCGTCGAGGGTGGGTGTGTCGATGCTGGTCATGACGACTCCTCGTGGGATCAGTGCACGCGGGTGTTGTCGCGCGCGAGCTTGGCGCGCAGACCCGAGTGGATGGAGATGTAGGCGCGCAGGTTCTGCCCGGTGAGGGCGGCGAGGTTGGTCACGAGCGTGTCGATGTGCTCGGCCACCTGACGCGGAGAGGTGTTCTGGCGCGGCGTGACCGCGACGTGGAGCACCGACTCGCGCTGGATCTCGCCGGCGCTGATGCGCGAGGAGAGGATCTCGTCGCGCTCCGCGAGCGCGTTCTTGAGCGCTTCGGCGGCGAATCCGTCGGTGACGGTGATGCGTCCCTCGGCGCTGTCGCTACCGGTCGACTGCAGGGGGGCCTGACGACGACCGCGGACGGCGGCGGAGGCGATCACGATGAGCACGAGCGCCAGCACGACGAAGGCGGCGACGGCGCCCCACCCGGCGGACTCACGACCGAGGGACTCGAGCCAGCCCTGGAAGCCGCCCATGACGGTGGTCCACGTGTCGGCTCCACCGGGGAGCAGCGCCACGGCGAGCGCGAGGGCGCCTGCCGCCAGCAGGACGACGCCGACGAGGAAGAGGACGAGGCGGTTGAGACCGCGGCGCGTGGCGTTCATCAGGACTCCTTGGTGTCGGGGCGCTGCACGCGCACGTGCGTGCGTACGGCGGGCGAGAGCTTGTAGGTGGCGATCTCGTCGTCGACGATGCGGCGCATCTGCGCCTCGTCGACAGGGATGCCGACGGGCGGGCGCACGGTGACGTCGACGGTGCGGTGGGCGACGCCCACGACGATGTCGTCACGGGCGATGCCGGATTCGTTGCTGAGGTGCTGGGCGAGAGCCGAGGCCACCACGCCGTTGTCGACGACGACGGCCCGCTCTCCCCATGCCATCTCGTGACGCGACAGGCGTCCGGGCTTGAGGGCGAGCACGAGCACGACGAGCCCGAGCAGGGCGAGCACGATTCCGCCGACGATGAAGGCGACGGGCTGGAGCGCGGCCGGAGCCGCGACAACGGCGTTGAGAGCGGCGCCGGGGCCGACGAGCAGCGGCGGCTGCCCGAGGAGGGCGAGGACGATCTCGACCGCGGCGTACGCCAGCGCGAGCAGCGCGAGGACGACCACGACGAGCATCGCCACGGTGCGCGGGGAGTGCGTCTCGCGACGCACGACGGTGCGGAGCACGGTATCGGTCATCACAGCACTCGCTTTCGCTGGGGGACGCTGGCGCCCGAGATGGTCAGATCGACCCGCGAGACGTCGCGTCCGAAGAGGTGTGTCAGGCGCGACCGCAGGGCGGTCTGCGCGGTACGCGCCGCCTCGAGGACGGGAGTCGCCGCGCCGACCGCGGCGGTGTCGTCGAGGCGCGGCACGGGGAACGGCGTGGTGACGCGGACGACGGCGGTGTCGCGGGCCGAGACGATCTCGACGCGGACGTTCTTGGCATCCACCCCGATGATGTCGGCCGCGGCGCGCTCCGCCGTCTTCTGAAGAACACGGTCGGCGACGTTCACGCGGCCCGCGGGGAGGCCGGGGTCGGCAACCGTGGTGCGGCTGCCGACCCCGGGGGAAGCGGTGACGGTGGTCACGATGTGCTCCGACCCTTGAAGGCGTTGACGATGTTGCCGAAATCGATCTCGCCGGCGGTGATGCGTGCGACGACGATTCCGATGGCCATGAACAGGGCGACGAGGATGAATCCCCAGAAGCCGAAGATCAGGGCGCTGAGAGCGAGGACGAGCCCGACGAGCGCGCCCTTCGTGGTGGCGCTCACTGGACGCGCTTCTCGTTGGCGTCGTCGTCGTTGTCGTCGCCCGGGATGTGGACGTCGTTCACGTCGACGTTGACCTCGACGACCTCGAGGCCGACGAGACGGTTGATCGCACCGGCCACGCGACCGCGGACCTGGTCGGCGACCTCCTGGATGGGGGCGCCGTACTCGACGACGATCGTGATGTCGGCGGCGGCCTGGGTCTCGCCCACCTCGACCTTGACGCCCTGCGTCAGGTCGGTGGCGTTGATCGCATCGCGGATGGCGCCGAGGGCGCGGGCTCCGCCGCCACCGAGGGCGTACACGCCGGCGACCTCACGCGCGGCGATGCCGGCGACCTTGGCGACGACGCCGTCGGCGATCGTCGTCTTGCCCTCGGTGGGGGTCTCCGAGCCGCGGGCGTTGAGGGGGCGGTTGACGCGCGACGCCGCCTGCGGGACGTTCTGCGCGGCGGGGGTGGTGGGGGCCTCGGTAGCCATGTCGGTGCCTTTCACGTGTGGTGCCCGGCGGGGCCGGGGTAAGCGATTTGGCCTACGTGGATAAGACGTACCGGGTGTGGGAAACGTCACGCGGGGATTGAAAAAAGTTCGAGATTCTGTATTCGCATGAATGCGAAAGCCTGAAATCGGCGTCATCTCGCCGATGTGCGCGCTCCCACGCACCGTGCCTCGGCGCGGTTGCAGGACCCATGCTCGATGTCCCGTCACGCGCGCCCCACCCGTTCCCACGGACCCCGCCGATCATGCAGATGGACCGCATCGCCGCCCCGTGCCACGATCCCCCGGCGTACGCTCGACGCATGTCCCCCTCTCGCTCGCGGCGGCACTGACGTGGGTCGCCTGACCGCCTCCCGCCGGGTCACTCGCATCACCCTCGACGGGGTCAACCGTCAGAGACCGGATGCCATCGCCGTCGAGGAACCGCTCGAGATCCGCGTCGCGGGCTCACCGCTCGCCGTGACCATGCGGACCCCCGGGCATGACGTCGAGCTCGCGGCCGGCTTCCTGGTGTCGGAGGGGGTGATCAGCCGCGGCGACCAGTTCGCCCGCGCGATCCACTGCGGCGGGCCGGGTACGGGCGGCGCCGACGGAAACACCTACAACGTGCTCGACCTCACGCTCGCGCCCGGGGTCGCGCTCCCCTCGCCCGACATCGCCCGCTCGTTCTACACGACGAGCTCGTGCGGGGTGTGCGGAACCGCGTCGATCGAGGCGGTCGAGAAGGTGTCGACGTATGACGTGTCGACCGACGAGGTCCGCATCGACGCCCGCGACGTCGCGGCGTTCCCCGATCGCCTGCGCGAGGGGCAGAAAGTGTTCGACAAGACCGGCGGACTGCACGGCGCGGCCCTGTTCGACATCGCCTCGGGTGACATGCTGGTCGTCCGCGAAGACGTCGGTCGCCACAACGCGGTCGACAAGGTCGTCGGGTGGGCGCTGTTGAACGACCGGCTCCCCCTGCGGGGCACCGTGCTGCAGGTGTCGGGTCGCGTGAGCTTCGAGCTCGTGCAGAAGGCCGTGATGGCCGGCATCCCGATGCTGTCGGCGGTCTCGGCGCCGTCGTCGCTGGCGATCGAGCTGGCCGAACGCGCGGGGCTCACCCTCGCCGCCTTCGTGCGCGGGGGCAGCATGAACCTGTACTCCCGGGCGGACCGAATCGCGGTTCCCTCCACCGACGCGCCCACAACCCCCTCTGCCGCAGCGCCGTCGAGCGTACGCTGACGAAGAGCGCGGGAAGGGTGGATGCCACCGACCCGGCACCGAATACCACGGAGGGTGAGCATGGGTGAATCTTTCGGCCTGATGACCGAGAAGCCCCGTCAGGGAGGCCTCGGACCGGTCGTCACGGGCGACTGGTCGAGCACCGGCGAGTACGAGCATCCCGCCGCCGGATGGGGTGCCGCGCTCACCGTCGGCAAGGTGCTGCTCGAACAACGCCAGCCGATCGCGGGCACCAGGGCGATGTTCACGATGAACCACCCGAAGAGCGGTTTCGACTGCCCGGGGTGTGCGTGGCCCGACGACAAGGGCGTCGCCCTCGACATCTGCGAGAACGGCATCAAGCACGTCACGTGGGAGATGACCCACAAGCGCGTCGGCAAAGAGTTCTTCGCCGAGCACTCGGTGTCCGAGCTGTCGCAGTGGACCGATTTCGCCCTCGAAGACGCCGGGCGCCTCGTCGGCCCGATGGTCTACGACGCGGCCAGCGACCACTACGTGCCGATCTCGTGGAACGACGCCTTCCGCCTCATCGCCGAGCAGATCACGGCTCTCGATTCCCCCGACCAGGCAGCGTTCTACACCTCGGGCCGGCTCAGCAACGAGGCGTCTTTCCTCTACCAGCTGTTCGCGCGCGAGCTCGGCACGAACAACCTCCCCGACTGCTCGAACATGTGTCACGAGGGCTCGGGGCGTGGACTCACGGCATCCCTCGCCACCCCGAAGGGCACCGCCGATCTGGAGGACTGGGAGACCTGCGACGCCCTCTTCGTACTCGGCGTGAACGCGGCTTCCAACGCCCCGCGCATGCTCACGAGCCTCGCCGAGGCGATCGACCGCGGCGCTCAGGTGGTGCACGTCAACACGCTGCGCGAGGTCGCCGGCACCCGGACGATCGTCCCGCACGAGATCGTCGACATGGCGACGTTCCACAGCACGCCGACGAGCACCATGAACCTGCAGGTGCGCCCGGGCGGTGACCTCGCCCTCGTGCGCGGCATGGCGAAGGTCGTGTTCGAGGCGTCCGACACCGACCCGAGCGCCCTCGACCAGGCCTTCCTCGATCAGTACACGACCGGGCTCGACGAGTACCGCGCTCTGGTCGAGGCGACCCCGTGGGACCAGCTCGTCGAACAGGCGGGGCTGACCGAAGCCGAAATCCGCGGGGCGGCCGACGTCTATCTCAGCGCGGACCGGACGGTCATCAGCTGGTGCCTCGGCGTCAGTCAGCACCAGCACGGCGTCGACACCGTGCGCGAGATCGTCAACCTGCTGCTCCTGCGCGGCAATGTCGGGCGCAAGGGCACCGGCCCCTCGCCCGTACGCGGCCACAGCAACGTTCAGGGCAACCGCACGTGCGGTATCAACCACAAGCCCACCGAGAAGTGGCTCGCGAAGCTCGACGAGGTCTGCGGCATCATCTCGCCGCGAGAGCCCGGCCTCGACACCGTTCACACGGTGGCCGCGTTGCACCGCGGCGACCTCAAGGTGTTCGTCGGGATGGGCGGCAACTTCGTCCGGGCTGCTCCCGACACCTCGCTGACCGCCGAGGGCATGAGCCGCTGCGAGCTGACGGTCCACGTCAGCACCAAGCTCAACCGCAGCCACCTCACGCACGGCAAGCGAGCGCTGATCCTCCCGTGCCTCGGCCGCACCGAGCGCGACGTGCAAGAGGCGGGCCCCCAGTCGATCTCGACCGAAGATGCCATGAGCTCGGTCATGCTCTCGCTCGGCTCCCGCAAGCCCGCGTCGCCGTACCTGCTCAGCGAGCCCGAGATCATCGCACGCATCGCGCGCGCCACCATGCCCGACTCGGCGACGCCGTGGGAGTGGTACGTGGGCGACTACGACCGCATCCGCGACACCATGGCGAAGGTGCTGCCCGGATTCGAGGGCTTCAACGAGCTCGTGCGCCAGCAGTACGGCTTCCGCATCCCGCAGCCGGCGCGCGAGCGCGACTTCCAGACGCCGTCAGGCAAGGCGGAGTTCTCGGATGCCGAGCTGCCGAACGTCATCCCCGAAGAGGCCGACGTGCTGGTGCTGCAGACCATGCGCTCCCACGACCAGTGGAACACCACGATCTACTCGGCCGACGACCGCTACCGGGGCGTCCGCAACATCCGCGAGCTGGTGTTCATGCACCGTCGAGACATGAAGGACCGCGGCATCGCCGAGGGCGACCTCGTCGACATCGTCGCGACCTCGCGCGACGGCTCGGTGCGCAGTGTCACGGGCTTCCGCGCGCTCGAGTACGACACGCCGCGCGGCAGCGCCGCCGGCTACTTCCCCGAGCTCAACGTGCTCCTCGGCCCCGACGACTACAGCCGCCAGAGCGACCAGCCGCTGATGAAGGACATCCGGGTGAGGATCGCGAAGACGGCCTGACGCCGTCGCCGAGGCGCGCGGCGGGCAGCGCGCGGTGCGGCAGCGCGCGGCACGCAGAATCGGAGCGGCGCAACGGATTCGGACCGGTTTGGCCTCGGCATCCGACTCTGCTGCACCGGTCCGATTTCGTCGACCGGAGCCGGTCGACACTGCGCCGGCAAGGGAGCGGACCCGACGTCAGAACGACGACAGCGCGCGGGCCATCAACGATGCCCAGATGACGATGAACACGACGTTTGCCGCTGTTCCGAGCGCCCCGATGATCATGGCCCACCGCGCGAACCCGACGCCCGCTTCGACGTTGTCCGGCCGCTTGAGCTGATTCCGCGCGACGATGCCGATCACGAGCCCGGCGATCGGCACGATGAACGCCGCGATGAAGCCGACCACCGCAAGTGTGCTCGTCCGCACCGGTGCCACGGGAGAGGTCATGGCGCGATGGTAGCGGTACCCGCCCGGGCCGTGCGCCGGATCCGGATCGCGAACGCAGATCCGGATCGCGAACACAGATCCGGATCGAATCCACGATTCCGTCCGGATCTGGCGTGCGTCTCCGGATCCGGCGCATCTCGGAAGCCGACACCGCGCGCGTTCCGCCTGGACCGCCCCCATCGGCCCCCGCGGGCGCCGTCGCTCAGCCCGGGACGTTCCCGAACGTGCCCGTGAGCGAGTCTGTGCCCTGCTCGCTCACCGATGTCAGGACGAACGCGAGCGGTGCACCCGGCACGCTCGCGGATGCCAGCTCCGGCGCGCTCAGTCGCGCCGCGAGCTGCGTCGCCTCCTCGGGCGTCAGGTGCGCGACGTAGAACGTCGGCTGGTTCGGCCCCGCTGCGGGCGCTTCGAGCAGCACTTCGGCGTCCGGGTAGTCACGGGCGACGGAGATCACCTCGCGGACGCCGTCCATCGTCGTGTAGGCCGGCACGTAGACGAGGCGGAAACGGTCACCGAGCGACGTCACCGTGAACGACCCGCCGTCGGCGAAGAGCGCCGTCGATGAGAGGGCGGTGATCAGCGGCGCCACGTCGCCGAGGGTCGCGGCAACGGCCGACGGCCACCCCGCCCCCGCCGAGATCCCGCTCGCGCCAGGAACGGAAGCCGCCTCGAGCACGCTCGAGACCGAGTCGGCAGTCCCCTCGGGTTGCAGCGTGACCTGCCACTTCGGTCTCACCGACACCTCGGGGTCGAGCTGCACGGCGTCGGCGTCCTCGGCGTACAGGGTCACCTCGCGCTGCGTTCGCGTCACGGCATCCTGCACTCGACCCGCGAAACCCACCACGTCGCCGCTCGCGGCTTCGGCGTCGACCGTGATCGAGAAGGGGCCGTCGGCGGGGTCGCACGTCACGACCACCGGGTCTTTGCAGAGCGCGATGTAGGGGTTCTCCGATTCTCCCGTGCATCCCGCCGTCGCGAAAGCGAGCCCCGCGCAGAGGACGACGGCGGCACGGCGGAGGGTCAGACGCATACCCGCCATCCCACCACGTGACCCCGCTCAGCCGCCGCCCCGCCGCGCCCACCCCGGAACCCGTTCCGGGCGCGGCCCCACCCCGATCACGAACGCCGGGACCACGCTCAGCCCGCGCAGCCGACGCAACAGGATGCCGGCGATCCGGGGCACGACGACCCCGGTGCGGCCCGCGATCACCGGCGCGATCACGCGCGCATGGACGACCCGCTGCAGGGTCTGGATCACGATGGTCGGGAATCGTCGCCGGCGCTGCACTCGCCCGAGCAGACGCCCCGACCGCGGTCCGGCGAGCGCCCCGTCGCGCAGCGGTTTCGCGAGCAGACGCGCCGCGGCGACGGCATCCTGAACCGCGAGGTTGATGCCCACCCCTCCCGCGGGCGACATCGCGTGCGCGGCGTCGCCGATGCACAGCACGCCGTTCGCGTGCCACCGGCGGAGGCGGTTCAGCCGCACGTCGAGGTGCTTCACGTCGTCCATCGACGCGATCGTGTGCACGTCCTCGGCCAGGTCGGGGAGGAGCTCGGCGACCTCGGCGCGGAACGCGTCGATTCCGGCGGCGCGGAGCGCGGCATCCGTCCCCTTCCGGCCGATCCACGCGACCTGCACGTACCCACGGCGGGGGATCGCGATCCCGATACGGCCTCGACGGACGCGCGGGAGCAGCGCCTCCGCCAGGTGCCGTGCGGTCGTGATGCGGAACCACCACACGTCGAACGGCACGCGGAACTCGCGCACCGGAAACCCGACCGCGCGACGGACGACCGACCACCGCCCGTCGCACGCGACGGTGAGGTCGGCGAGCAGCTCGCCCTCACCGCGCGGGGATCGGATAGTCACGCCGCGAACGCGCCCGCCCCCGCGGAGCACGCCGGTCACCTCGTGCTCGCGCCGCAGGGTGAAGGTCGGCTCCGCCTCCGCGGCCGCCGCGAGCAGGTCGAGCAGATCCCACTGCGGCACCATCGCGATGTACGGATGCCGCACCCGCAGGCGATCGAGATCGGCGAGCACCACGTCCGAACCGTCGGTCGTGGGGACCCGGAACTGGCGCACACGGGACTGCGGGAGCCGGTCGAAGCGCTCGAAGAGTCCGAGGTCGTCGAGCAGTGCGAGAGTCGAGGGGTGGACGGTGTCACCCCGGAAATCGCGGAGGAAATCCGCGTGCTTCTCGAGAACGGTGACCCGGATGCCACCCCGCGCGAGCAGAAGTCCGAGCACCAGCCCCGCGGGCCCGCCGCCGGCGATGGCGCACGTCGACGTCATGTCGCCCTCCTTCTCACGCGGTGCTTCTGTGCGGTGGCGTCGGGCATGACGCCCCGGACCGTCACGCGGAGTTCATCGCCGACACGCCGTGCCGCGGCATCCTGAACCGGCGCGTCGCGCCCGGACTCCGCCCGAGGGAACGTAGTGGCCGCCCGCCTCAGATTTTGCTGCTGACCAGGATGCCGCGGCCCTCGAGGTCGGCGGCGACCTTGCCGACCGCCTCTTTATAGGCGTCGTAGAGCCTCACCTGGACGAGACCGTCGTCGTTACCGCTGCCCGGCTGGAAGATCGGGCGGTGGAGATCCACCTGGACCGTGCCGCCGAGGTCGGTGAACTTCACATCGAGCACCTCGCGGAGCGAGTCCTCGCTCGTGATGAATCCCTGGAACATCGTCCGGGCGATGCTGCCGTGCGCGGCCTTCCAGTGGTCGCCCTTGTCGGTCACGGTGAAGTCCGCTGCTTCGAGGGCCGATCGCGTGGCGTCCTGCGCCGCGGCGAGGTCGCCCGAGACGACGAGCTGGAAATTGAGGATGGCCATGGCACGCCTTTCGGTCCGGTGCGGATCAGCCTGTCGCCTTCCTCTGTTCGGCACAACCACTTCCGGTGCCGCCACCCTCCCACCGGGTCCGCGCGGTACCCGGCGGTGGGGTCGTCCGCCACCGTGCCGTCACGCGGAGTTCGTGGCTGACACGCCGCCCCGCGGCATCCGGAACCGGCGTGTGGCGACCGGACTCCGCACGACGGTACGGGCCCCGGCCGTGACCCGTGACGGCCCCGGACCTCGACCAGGGGAGCGGATGCCACGCCCCACCCGTCCTCCCCAGCGGGGCGGAGGCCGCGACCTGTCCACGTCGGCCGATCAGGATCGGCTGCCCCAACTAGACTGATGCCCGTCCGGCCCCTGCGATTCTTGGAGCTCAGCCGCGTGACCACCCCGAACCCCGCCGCCCGCACAGCTCTTGCTGACACCGTCGAGAACGCCATCGCGACGCCCGAGAAAGAGCAGCCGTACGGCGCGCTCGGCCTGAAGAGCGACGAGTACGCGAAGATCCGCGAGATCCTGGGCCGCCGCCCCACCAGCGGCGAGCTGGCGATGTACTCGGTCATGTGGAGCGAGCACTGCTCCTACAAGTCGAGCAAGATCTACCTGCGCCAGTTCGGCCAGAAGGTCAGCGACGAGATGAAGACTCGGCTCATGGTCGGCATGGGCCAGAACGCCGGCGTCGTCGACGTGGGCGAGGGATGGGCGGTCACCTTCAAGGTCGAGTCGCACAACCACCCGAGCTACATCGAGCCGTTCCAGGGCGCGGCCACCGGCGTCGGCGGCATCGTTCGCGACATCATCTCGATGGGCGCGCGCCCGGTCGCGGTCATGGACCAGCTGCGCTTCGGCGCCATCGACCACCCCGACACCCCGCGCGTCGTGCACGGCGTCACCAGCGGCATCTCGTTCTACGGCAACTGCCTGGGCCTGCCCAACATCGGCGGAGAGACGGTCTTCGACGCCGTCTACCAGGGCAACCCGCTCGTGAACGCCCTCGCGGTCGGCGTCATGCGCCACGAAGACATCAAGCTCGCCAACGCCACGGGCGTGGGCAACAAGGTCGTGCTGTTCGGTGCCCGCACGGGCGGCGACGGCATCGGCGGCGCGAGCATCCTGGCATCCGACACCTTCGCCGACGGCGGCCCCACCAAGCGTCCCGCGGTCCAGGTGGGCGACCCGTTCGCCGAGAAGGTGCTCATCGAGTGCTGCCTCGAGCTCTACCGCGACGACCTCGTCGAGGCCATCCAAGACCTCGGGGCCGCGGGCATCTCGTGCGCCACGAGCGAGCTCGCCGCCAATGGTGACAGTGGTATGAAGGTCGAGCTGTCGAAGGTGCTGCTGCGCGACCCGTCGCTCACGCCCGAAGAGATCCTCATGTCGGAGTCGCAAGAGCGCATGATGGCGATCGTCGCACCCGAGAAGCTCGACGCCTTCCTCGCGGTCGTCGGCAAGTGGGACGTCGAGACGAGCGTCCTCGGCGAGGTCACCGGCGACGGCCGCCTCGTCATCGACTGGTACGGCGAGCGCATCGTCGACGTCGACCCCTCGACTGTCGCCGTCGACGGCCCCGTCTACGAGCGTCCGGTCGCCTACCCGACGTGGATCGACGCATTGCAGGCCGACTCCGCCGCGACCCTTCCCCGGGCGACGGATGCCGAGGCCCTCCGCGAGCAGTTCACGACGCTGGTGGCGAGCCCCAACCTGGCCGACACATCGTGGATCACGAACCAGTACGACTACTACGTGCTCGGCAACACCGCGCTGAGCTTCCCCGACGACGCCGGCATGATCCGCGTCGACGAGGAGACGGGTCTCGGCTTCGCGATCGCGACCGACTGCAACGGCCGCTACAACCAGCTCGACCCCTACAACGGCGCGAAGCTGGCGCTGGCCGAGGCGTACCGCAACGTCGCCGTCACGGGTGCCGTGCCCACCGCCGTCACCGACTGCCTGAACTTCGGCAGCCCCGAGAACCCCGAGGTCATGTGGCAGTTCAGCCAGGCCGTCGAGGGCCTGAGCGACGGATGCCTCGAGCTCGGCATCCCGGTCACGGGCGGCAACGTCTCGTTCTACAACCAGACCGGCGACCAGCCGATCCACCCGACCCCCGTGGTGGGTGTCCTGGGCATCATCGACGATGTCGCCGCGCGCATCCCGAGCGGATGGCAGGATGCCGGCGAGAACCTCTACCTGCTCGGCGTCACGGCCGACGAGCTCGACGGCTCGCAGTGGGCCGGCACGATCCACGGCCACCTCGGCGGTCGCCCGCCCAAGGTCGACCTCGCTCAGGAGCGCAAGCTCGCCGAGCTGCTCCAGGCCGCGGGATCGCAGTCGCTCGTTTCAAGCGCCCACGACCTGTCGTCCGGCGGTCTCGCCCAGGCCCTCGCCGAAGGAGTGATGCGTTTCGGCGTCGGCGCGCGCGTGTGGCTCACCGAGCTCATGGAGCGCGACAACGTGGATGCCACGGCCGCCCTGTTCAGCGAGTCCACCGGGCGCGTGCTGGTCAGCGTCCCCCGCGAGGAGGACGTGAAGTTCCGGGGCCTCTGCGACGGCCGCGGATACCCGGTGCTCCGCATCGGTGTGACCGACGTCGAGCCCGGCACCGAGGCATCCCTCGAGATCCAGGACGTCTTCACGGTCCCCGTCGCGGAGCTGCGTCGCCTGTCGACGGAGACGCTCCCCGCGGTCTTCGGTCCGACGGTCGCAGAGCCCGTCGCCTGAGACCGCGGCCATCCTTCGCTAGGCCCGCCGCACCCGAACCGACCCGCCCGCCCACCCACCCACACCGAGAGGAGACGCGGTGACGAACGACGACGACATGTCCGTGTTCGATGAGAAACGACAGCGCCGCGTGAAGGTGACCGCGTGGGTGGTCATCGCGGCCCTCGTCCTCACGGGCGGCGGCGCGACGGTGCTGACGCTGATCTTCGGCTGACGCGAGGCGGCACGCCCGGCGCGGATCGCCCCGGCGCGGGCGGCTCCCGCGCGCACGACCCGTGCGCAGATTCGGATCGAGGCAGCAGATCCGGACGAAAACTCCCGATCTCATCCGAATCTGCTGCACTGATCCGAATCTGCGACCACGGATCGTCGGCGCCGCGCGCCTGACCCGCCCACCCCGGCCTACCCCAGCCCCGGCCCACCCCGCCCCACCCTCTGCCCCTGTCCCCTGCCCTCCCTGTCCCTGCCCCAGCCCCAGCCCCAGCCCCGGCCCGCCCCGGCCCCACCCTCTGCCCCTGTCACCTGCCCCAGCCCCTGCCCCCGCCCCAGCCCCAGCCCCAGCCCCAGCCCAATCCGGCCCCACGACAAGCACCGTGTCGCATGCCCGACGTAGCATGGGAGCGTGGAGCCGCTGATGGTCTTGTTGGCCGAGTGGTGGTGGATCGGGCCCGCGGCGGCCGGTGCCGGCACACTCGGCTGGATCGGCGTGCGCCGCTCTCGCCAGCAGCGTGCCCTCCCCGCCGGCACCACCACGACGGGTGACCGCGCGGCTCGCGCGTGGGCGTCCCGCCCGATGAGCAAGAACGCGGCCCGTCGACTCGAACTCGACGCGGCGCAGCTCGACCTCCTCACCGCACGGCAAGCCATCACGCGCGGGCGGGCCGAGGTCAAGATCGCCGATGCCGAGGTGGTTCGTGCACAGGCGGAGCGGGCGGCATCCCGAGGCTCTTCCGAAGCCGTGTCGGCGGCACGAGCGCGCCTCGTGGCGGCGCAGCACGCTTTGCGCGCCGCGTCGGCCGACCTCCGGGCGCGACGCGCCGCGGTCAAGGCCGCGCAGGCGATGCTCCCCGCCATCCGTGGTGGCAGCGCCCCCCTCCCGGTCGAGCGCCTCCTCGCCGAACACGACGCCGTTCTGGCGCGCTGGATGGCCTACGAGACCGATCCGGCGCTCGCGATCGACTTCCCGGGGATGTCGGATCCTCGGTCGCCCCTGCTCGCCGAGTTCCTCCGGGCACACGAGAAGGCGCAGTGGCTTCGCCCCGCGTCGGCGCAGACGCGCCTCGAACCCGCGGACTTCCTCGCGTACCGCGACGCGGTCCGCCGCACGGTGAACGCGTTCGACCATGCGGAACGCATCGCCCGACACGGTGACAAGAATCCGCCCCCGGCGTTCGACGGTTCCGAGGCCTGGGGACGCATGGCATCCGATCTCGCCGAATCCGCTCAGCGCGCCCTCGCCCGGTCGATGGAGTCCATGGGACGGGCCGCCGCGCGCAGCTGGAACGAACGGAGCACGAAGCGCGGCCGGAAGAGCACCGACCCCGAATGATCCCGGCGAGGTCGTCACCGCGGACCGGCGTAGCATGACGGGGGTGCATGACTTCTGGACCTTCGCGGGCAGCTATTGGTGGCTCGTGTTTCCGCTCTTCGGGATGACGATGGGGGCGGTGAACGGCGTGAACAAGCGCCGTGAGGTGCAGGCCCGCCGTCGGCACCGCGAACAGATCGAGCTGATCCGCGCGCAGGGCGGGGCCGCTCCGGCTCCGCTGACGCCCCCCGCCGAGACCGACGACCAGCAGCGCCTCATCGCCGCGCAGGATGCGGTGACGCACCGCTGGCTGGAGTACGAGCTCGACGCCGGGAAGCTCATCACCTACCCCGCGATGAGTGACGGCCGCCAGCCGCTGACCGCCGCGTTCTTGCGCGCCAAGAAGGTCGCAGACAATCTCCGACCCCGCGACGGGGAGACGCTCTCGCCCGAGCGGCTCAAGGAGTACCGCGACGCCGTCACCGACTACGAGGTCGCGTTCGAGGTGGCCGAACGCGACGCCCGTCGGGTGAAGGACGCGGCCTTCTCACCCGATGAGCGCAAGCGTCTCGATACCGCGAAGCAGTTGCTCACTGTCGCGACCGACCAGGCGGCGACGCCGAACGAGCGCCAGCTCGCGTACAAGCGCGTGCGCGAGGAGCTCGACGGCCTGATCTGGCTCTCGGACGACGCGGTCGAGGAGCTCGAGAAGAAGGTCGCGCTCGAGCTGCCGCGCGGCGCCGAACCCGCACCGCGGACGCCGCCCGAGCCCGCGGTCTGACCCCGCTCCATGCCGCGGGTCGCGCCCCACCCGCGCACCGGAATCGGCCCACCGCACCAGAATCGGGCGACCGACCCCTCGGCATCCGATTCCGCTTCACCCACCCGATTCAGCTCCTCCGCGCACGCGGTCCGACCCCGCGGCAGCCGCCCTCGCACTGCCGCACGGGAACCGCCGCGTAGCTCAGCGCTTCCGCCGGATCCGCACCGGCCCCCGCGCGGTCGTCACGTCGACGACCTCGCCCTTCTGCGTCACCTCGACCTCGCCGAGGCCGACCAGCTCGTGCGCCGCATCGCGCGCGGGCTGCATGAGGTCGCGCCAGTCGTCGCCGCCCACCGCGCGGGCGGCCTCCGACGGACAGATCGTCTTGTCGGCATCCCGAGCCGCGAGCAGTTCGCGAATGGATGCCACGAGCCGAGGGTCCGCACCAGATGACGGGGCCATCTGTCCAGTCTCCCTCGGCGCGGCGATGACGGGGCCAGAATGAGCCGGTGCAAACCGATCGACACGCCCCCGACCTGCCCGGCCGCGCGGTCATCGCGCAGCGGTGGAATCGCGCGGTGTTCGTGCACTGGCGGGTCGACCCGGCCGAGGTCGCGCCCCTCCTGCCGTCCGGAACCCGCCCCGATGTGCACGACGGTTCCGCATGGGTGGGTCTCGTGCCGTTCGTGTTGAGCGAGTTCCGCTTCCTGCCGCTTCCGCCGGTGCCTCTCCTCGGCACCTTCACCGAGATCAACGTCCGCACCTACGCCGTCGACGACGAAGGACGCCGCGGCGTCGTGTTCCGCACGCTCGAGGCCGAGCATCTCGCGCCGGTCCTCGCCGCCCGCGCGCTGTTCGGCCTGCCGTACCGGTGGGCGCGAGTGGGGGTGCGCACCGACGGTGCGCGAATCGAGTTCCGGTCGCGGCGTCACGGGGGTCGGCATCCCGGAACCCGCGTGCGCGCGACACTCGGCACCGACACCGTCGACACCCCGCTGTCACGCTTCTTGACCGCCCGATGGGGCTTCCACGAGCGCCACCTGGGCCGCACGATCTGGGCCGCGAACGCCCACGAGCCGTGGCCGCTCGTCGAGGCCCGGCTCGACGAGCTCGACGACGACCTCGTCGCGGATGCCGGGTTCCCTCAGCTTGCCGGTCGCGCGCCCGACTCGGTGCTCGCGATGCCGGCGGGGCACCCGGGCTTCATCACGCGGTTCACCGCGGCGCGCTCGATCAGCTGATCACCGGCCGCCGCGGGCACGGCGCGGCCCCGCAGAGACAGACGACGGCGGCGGCCCCCACCCGAGGGGACCGCCGCCGCACGTCACGTCAGCGCTGCGTCGAGAACGCGCCGGGGTTCTGCTCGAGCCAGGCCTGCACGGCCTCGGGCTCCTTGCCCTCGCCGTACTCGTTGACGACGAGGTCTTCGAGGGAGCCGTACTGCTCGTCGTCGAGCTGGATGCCGGCGATGAGCTCGGCGGCATCCGGGTACTTCTCCTTGAAGCCCGAGGTGGCGAGGAAGTGCAGGGCCTCGGGCTTGCCCATCAGGCCCTGGGGGTCTTCCAGGTCCTTCACGTCGTACGCGTCGTTCGCCCAGAAGGGACGCCACAGGGTGACCGCGATGTCCTTCTGCGCCGCGATGGCGTTGTCGAGCTCGGTGAGCATCGCCGCGGTCGACGAGGTCACGAGCTCGAGGCCGTCGAGACCGTAACCGGGCATCGCGACCTCCTGCGTCTGCTTCGTCAGACCCGCGCCCGGCTCGATGCCGTAGATCTTGCCGTCGAAGCGCGCCGCGTTGTCTTTGAGCTGGTCGATCGAGTCGATGTCGACGTAGCTGGGCACCGCGATGGTGAGCTTGGCGTTGTCGTAGTACGCGCCGAGGTCCTCGATGCTGTCGCCGTACTTCTTCATGTAGTCGGCGTGGGTGAGCTCGGGCCATGCCGACGGGTAGATGTCGACGTCGCCCTGAGCGAGGCCGGCGTACAGCGGACCCGCCTCCGTGAGGGTCTGCATCTCGACGGTGTAGCCGAGCTTGCCGAGCTGGTCCTCGAGCAGGTACGCGGTGCTCAGGCCGTCGGTCCACGAGGGCAGGAAGCCGAGCGTGATGGTGCCCTTGCTGTCGTCGCCGCCCGAGCCGCCTTCGGCCTGGTTGCCGCTGGCGCAGCCGGCGAGAGCGAGGGCGCTGACGGCGCCGAGGGCGAGGGCACTGGTGAGGTGTCGCTTGTTCATTGCTGTGTTCTCTTCCTTTTCGTATGCGATTTCCGTGGGTGTCCGCTCGGAAGGGGCCGGTTGGTCCGCCCCTCCCGAGTGAGAGGGATGCCGAGGGGTCAGGCGCCCGTCGAGATCGGGGCGCGACGCGGCGACGCCTGCTCGCGCTCGGCCTCGGCGGCCGCATCCGTCGACGGAGCGGGGCGCGGGGGCGTGGCATCCGTCGATCCGGCGCCCCGACGACGGCCCAGGATCGCCAGCAGCGACGAGCGGTTGTCGGCGCGGTTGCCGAGGGCCGCGGTGAGACGGTCGAGGTAGACCGCGAGGATGACGACGCTCAGGCCCGCCTCGACGCCCTTGGGCAGGTTGACGGTCGAGATCGACTGAACGACCTCCTTGCCCAGTCCGTCGGCGCCGACGATGCCGGCGACGACCGCCATCGACAGGGCGAGCATGATGACCTGGTTGACGCCGGCCATGATCGTGGGCATCGCGAGCGGCAGCTGGATGCCGCGGAGGATCTGTCCCGGGGTCGCGCCGAACGCCTGCCCCGCCTCGACGGTCTCGGAGTCGACGCCGCGGATGCCGAGCTCGGTCAGTCGCACGCCCGGGGGCAGGGCGAAGATGACCGTCGAGACGACACCGGGCACCACGCCGATGCTGAAGAACGTGATCGCCGGGATCAGGTAGACGAAGGCGGGCATCGTCTGCATGAAGTCGAGGATGGGCTTCAGCACCGCGCGAACGGTCGCGTTCCGGGCCGACCAGATCCCCAGGGGAACCGAGATCGCCACCGCGACGACGGTCGCGACGAGCACGAGGGCGAGCGTCTGCATCGCGGTGACCCACTGACCCATCGCCAGGATCAGCGCGAAGCCGATCACGGTGCCGAGGGCGAGCTTCCACGAGCGCAGGAGCCACGCGAGCAGGGCCGCGACGACGATCACGACGACGATCGGCGCAGCGAGGAGCACGTCGCTCAGCCCGCCGACCAGGAAGCGGACGGTCACGGCGATGACGTCGAAGAATCCGGAGAGGTTGTCGCGGAGCCAGTCCACACCGCCGTCGACCCACGAGCCGACCGGGACACGGAAGCCGTCCATCAGCGCACCCCCTCGGTCTCGGAGGCCGCGACCGGAGTGTCGAGCACCGCGTCGATCTCGGCGGAGGGCAGGGGCTGCGGGAGCACGGTGATCTCCTCCGTGGAGCTGGGGCCGGGGCCGAGGGCGGCGAGCAGCGTGACGCGCGGGATGACGCCGGCCAGGCGTCCCTCCGCGTCGAGCACGGCGAGCGGCAGGGGCGACTCGACCGAGGGGACGAAGAGGTTCATCAGCACGTCGTCCTCGCGCACGCTCTGCGGGAGCGGACGCAGCTTGGACGCGAGCGAGCTCTCGCCCGCGCGGACCAGCTTCATGGCATCCCGATCCGTGATGATGCCGAGCGGCTTCCGGTCGCGATCGGTGACGTACACGGCCGACATGTATGCGTCGCGCATCTGCCGCAGCGCGGTGCGCGGACCGGCCGAGGCGTCGACGCGCGGACGCGGACGCTCCATGACGTTGCCGGCGGTGAGCACGCGGGCACGGTCGACGTCCTGCACGAACTGCTCGACGTAGTCGTTGGCGGGGTCGGTGAGGATGTCCTCGGGCGTGCCGATCTGCACGATGCGTCCGTCGCGCATGACGGCGATGCGGTCACCGAGGAACATCGCCTCGTTGAGGTCGTGGGTGATGAAGACGATCGTCTTCTTCAGGGTCCGCTGCAGCTCGATGAGCTGTTCCTGCATCTCGCGGCGGATGAGCGGGTCGAGGGCGCTGAACGCCTCGTCCATCAGGAGGATGTCGGTGTCGGCGGCGAGCGCGCGGGCGATTCCGACGCGCTGCTGCATGCCGCCCGACAGCGCCGAGGGGAAGGTGTCGCCCCACCCCTCGAGACCCACGAGCGCGAGGATCTCTTCGGCCTTCGCGAGGCGCTCGGCCTTGCCGACGCCGCGGAGTTCAAGCGGGTAGGCGACGTTCGCGGCCACCGTGCGGTGCGGGAGGAGCGCGAAGTGCTGGAACACCATGGCGAGGCGCTCGCGGCGCAGAGACCGCAGACGCGAGGGGCCGACGCCGGTGAGGGCATCGCCCTTCACCTCGACGGTGCCGGCGGTCGCCTCGTGCAGGCCGTTCAGCATGCGGATGATCGTGGACTTGCCGGATCCGGACAGGCCCATGATGACGAAGATCTCGCCGGGCTGGACCTCGAAGCTCGCGTCGATGACGGCGGCGGTCCCGTGGTCGGCGATCTCCTCGCGGCGTGCACCGGAGCGGAGCTTCTCGACGGCGGCTTGAGGAGAACGTCCGAAGACCTTGAACAGATTCTTGGCGGCCAGAGCCGGCGTCGCGGAAGTCTGCGGCGCGAGGGCAGGCGGATGTGTCACTGGTGCACCTCGGCGGCCTCGGGTGGCCGCATCGGTCACGCCCGGGTGGCAGTCGCCGGCGCTCAGGGGGGTGGAGCGCGTTGGCGCAGGATGTCGGATCCCGCGGCCCCGACTGCCGACCGTACGCTCGCGGTGTCGACTCCCCCGAGTCGTCACCGCGACCGCGGACTGGTCGAGTGGGCGGCCCAAAACCGGGCCATCACTACGTTTTCATGCTGATGGATCGACTGGCAAGTTCGCGTACCGTCTTGCGATTCCGGATGCCACGTGGCACACGCGCGCGCGTGCGTCACCCTTTCAACGGGTGTCGCCAGCGGCGACACCGCGTGTCAGCCCGGGCGTGTCGCTTCGCCCCGCGCGGGTCGCCCGAGCGTCCCGATGACGCGTCGCGACGACGCGCGGACGGGTCGTCAGTCCGCGGGGTGCGCGGCAGCCGAGCGGTGGTGACGGATGACCTCGGCCACGACGAAGTTGAACCACTTCTCCGCGAAGGCCGGGTCGAGATCGGCGTCCTCGGCGAGTCGCATGAGGCGCGCGATCTGCTGCTCCTCACGAGCGGGGTCGGATGCCGGCATCCCGTGCTTCGCTTTGAGCACGCCGACCTGCTTGGTGCACCGGAAGCGCTCGGCAAGCAGGAAGATGAGCGCGGCGTCGATGTTGTCGATGCTGCCCCGCAGGTTCTGCAGGATCGTCGTGGGGTCGGCGTCCGTCATGTGTCCTCCCGAGTCGATCCGAGACTATCGCGCGGGCGCGCGCTCGAGCGTCCGCTCTCAGCCGACCCCTACAGTGTGACCATGAGCCGATCGACGCGTCCCGACCCGACTGCCGAGGGCGCCGACGCCGGCGAGCCCACCTCGCGCGACCGCCCCGTCTGGTCCGCGATATCGCGGCCGTACGCGGCGGGCTTCTTCCTGACCCTGGGCGGCCTCACGGCGATCCTGCTCGGGCTCGCGCTGTCGAACCTGTCGACCGTGCTCATCTACATCGCGATCGCGCTGTTCGTGGCTCTCGCGCTCGATCCGGTGGTGCGCATGCTCGTACGCCGCGGGATCTCTCGCGCGTGGTCGATCGTCATCGTGTTCGGCGGCCTCGCCGTGATCCTGGCCGCGGCCCTGTGGTTGCTGATCCCGCCGGTCGTCCGGCAGGTCGAGCAGTTCGTCGGTGACATCCCGACCTTCGTCAACGACCTCATCGACAGCGACGCGGTGCGCTGGGTGGAAGCGAACTTCGGCGACAGCCTGGGGGACGTGCTCAAAGAGGTGCAGGGTTTCGTCACCAACCCGACGAACATCGCCGCGATCGGCGGGGGCCTTCTCCAGGTCGGCATCACGATCGGCACCTTCATCTCGGGAGCGATCATCGTCCTGGTGCTGAGCCTGTACTTCCTGGCGGCCCTGCCGAAGATGAAGAACAGCCTCGTGCGTCTGACTCCCGCGCGCAGCCGCGCGACGGTCTCCGACATGACCGGACAGATCACCGACTCGGTCGGTGGCTACCTGGCCGGCATGGTGGTCCTCGCTCTGTGCAACGCCGTCTTCGCGTTCATCGTGCTGACGATCCTGCAGCAGCCCTTCGCGGCCCTGCTGGCGGCGCTCGCGTTCGGGATCACGCTCATCCCGCTGGTGGGTTCCGTGCTGTTCTGGGCGGTCGCGACGGTCTTCACGCTGATCGTGAGCCCGACCTCCGGACTGATCTTCGCCATCGTCTACCTGATCTACATGCAGATCGAGGCATATCTCCTCACGCCCCGCGTGATGAATCGCACGATCTCGGTGCCCGGCTCGCTCGTCGTGATCGGCGCGCTCGTCGGCGGGACGCTCCTCGGCCTGCTCGGCGCCCTGGTCGCGATTCCCGTCACGGCCTCGGTCCTGCTGATCATCAAGCAGATCGTCATCCCGCGACAGGATGCCAAGAAGTAGCGCTCACGACAGCATTCCGGCCGGAACCGTCGAGGCCGCCGCTCGCGCCACGGCCTCCGGCACGCCCGCGGAGACGGCTGCGGCGACAGCCCGGTCCATCGTCAGGGTCGAGCCGGCGAGGGTGTCCGTTCCGGCGATCACCGGTCGGGTGTCGCGCACCTCGACCTCCAGTCCACCCAGCCGGTAGACGCCGTCCCCCAACCCCGTCGCCGACATCGCATCGGTGACGAGCGCGACGCGGCCGGGAGCAGCGTCGAAAAGCGTCCGCATGACGACGGGGTGCACGTGGACGCCGTCGGCGATCACCTCGAGCACGACGTGGTCGCGCGCGAGTGCGGCACCGACCGGCCCGGGGGCGCGGTGCCCGAGCCCCGGCATCGCGTTGAACGCGTGCGTGAGGAGGCGCGCGCCGCGGTCGAACGCGGCGGCGGCGGTGTCGTAGTCGGCCTCGGTGTGGCCGACCGCGACGACGACCCCGGCGGCGACGAACCGCTCGATCGCCTCACCCGCGCCGGGAAGCTCGGGCGCGATCGTCACCGAGCGCACGATCCCGTTCCCCGCCTCGATCAGACGCTCGGCGGCCTCCGCCGACGGCGCCGTCAAGGCCACGGGGTCGTGCGCGCCACGACGGCCGTGTGCAAGGAACGGCCCCTCGAGGTGCACGCCGGCGACCCCGGGGAGCAGGGGGAGCATCTGGCCGAGCTCACCCAGCCGGCGCGCCACGCGGTCGACGGGGGCGCTGACGAGGCTCAGGAGCAGCGTCTGCGTCCCGTGTGCGCGATGGTGATCGACCGCCGCGCGCACGCCGTCGAGGTCGGCGTCGTCGAAGCCGTGGCCGAGCGCTCCGTGGCAGTGCAGATCCACGAACGCGGGCACGGGCACGGGTCCGGAAGGGGCGCCGACGGGCTGGCTGTGCGGCGAGGTCATGCCGCCCACCGTAGTGCAGAGATCTGATCAATCGGTCGCCGCACCCGCTCCATCACCGCCTGACCGACGCTCCGCGACGTGCAATGATCTCGTCACCGCGTCCCCCGTCGAAAGCAGCCGAATGAGCGCGCCCTACCCCCACCTCACGTCGACGGGCGGCGTCTTCTCGCTCATCCGCGACGGTCTCGCGCGGTCACGATCGGACCTCTCCCGACTGACCGGTCTCGCCCCCTCGACGATCACGCTGCGAGTCGATGAGCTCCTCAGCCTCGGCGTCGTCGAGGAGGCCGGCGAGACGGCATCCCGGGGCGGACGACGTCCGCGCAAGCTCGCCCTCGCCCGAGACGGTCGCGTGATCGCGGGCATCGATCTCGGCACCGCCCACGCCACGATCATCCTGGAAGACCTCCGTGGCACGCGCGTCGCCCGTCATCGGATGAGTCTCGACATCGCCCGAGCTCCCGAGGTGGTGCTCCGTGGCATCCATCGCGAGGTCCTCGCGCTGGTCGCGGCCGCCGCGGAACCGGTGACGCTCGCGGGCATCGGCCTCGCCGTCCCGGGGCCCGTGGGCGTTCCGGACGGACGGATCATCTCGCCGTCGCGGATGCCCGGATGGAACGGGATCGACGCCTCGGCGATCCTCGGGGGCATCGCGGGCGTCCCCGTCCGCTGCGAGAACGACGCCAACGCGATGGCACTGGGTGAGCACATCGCCGACGGCCGCCGCTCGGCGAACATGCTCGTCGTCAAGGCCGGATCGAGCATCGGCGTGGGCATCATCGCCGACGGCGCCCTGTATCGCGGGGCCACCGGCGTCGCCGGCGACATCACCCACATCGCCGTCGCCGGATCGACCGTGGCCTGCGTCTGCGGACGCGTCGGATGCCTGGATGCCATCGCCGGCGGTCGCGCGATCGGCGAGGCCATGACGGCGGCCGGGATCCGCGTCGACGATGTCGCGCAGCTGGCCGATCTGGCCCGGGACGGACACCCCCTCGCCACGCGTCTGCTGCGCGAAGCGGGCCTGCGCACGGGCAGCGTGCTGGCGACCATCGTCGGGTTCTTCAACCCGGAACGTCTCGTCCTCGGCGGCATCATCGCCACGACCGATGAGTTCGTGGCCGGTGTGCGCTCGAGCATCTACGACCTGTGCCTGCCGCTCTCGACGTCGTCGCTCGACGTCGCGGCCTCGACCGAAGGCTGGGACATCGGTGCCCGCGGGGCGGCGCTGCTCGTTCGCGACGAGCTGTTGTCCGCAGCATCCATCGACGCGCTGGCGCGTCCGCGTTCCTGACTTACTTCACTGTTTGAAATCAAAAAGACGACTTCATGCGATCTGTGTAACAGGTCAGTTACGGAATGAAGCCAACGTCGCTCGCGCCGTTAGCTTCTCCCCAAGACCCATTCATCCGATGTCTCCAGGGCTGATACGCCGGACCCGACCTCCGCAGCCCGCACCCGAGAGGAAACCTAATGCACAAGAAACGGATCGCCTTCGCGGGCCTCGTCGCCGTCACGGCGATGGGCTTCACCGCCTGCGCCTCCGGCGGCAGCGCGGCCGACGGCGGCAAGACGACCATCGTCTGGAACATGTGGGCCGGTGACACCGCGTCCGAGCAGAAGCTCAAGGACCAGATGGCCGTCGCACAGAAGCTCGTCGGCGACGACATCACCATCGAACTGCAGACGGCGCCGTGGGCCGACTACTTCACGAAGCTCAACACGAACATGGCGTCGGGCAAGGTCGCCTGCGTCACGGGTATGAACGGTCAGCGTCTCGCCGGCTACACCGACGTGTTCGACGAGCTCACCGACGACGACCTGTCGACCATGGGGATATCGCGCGACGCGTACAACCCGGGCGCGCTGAGCGTCATGGAGAACGGCGGCAAGCTGTACGGCCTGCCCTACGACACGGCCGCGATGCTCCTCTTCTACAACGCCGACCTGTTCGCCAAGGCCGGAGCTCCGCTGCCCACCAACGACTGGACGATCGACGACTTCGAGAAGGCTGCGAGCGAGATCACCGCCAAGGCGGGCGCGAAGGGCTTCGCCGTCTCGGTCGACGAGTTCCAGTGGCTCTCGCTGCCGATGGCCGAGACGGGCCTGCAGCCCGTCGACGACTCGGGCAAGCTCGACCTCACCAACCCCGACTTCGTCGAGGCAGCGACCCGCTACGGCGACCTCGTCACCAAGCTCGGCGTCTCGGACGCCGTCCCCTCCGCCTCCGACTCGGCGTGGACCACGACCCAGTTCGAGAACGGCAAGGCCGCGATGATCATCGAGGGCACGTGGATGGCATCCACTCTCACCTCTCCCGATCTCGGCTTCTCGGCGGGTGCCGTGCGCATCCCCCGCGGTTCCGACGGCGCGTACGGCGTCGCACTCGGCTCGGGCTACGGCATCGCCGCGAACTGCGAGAACAAGGAAGCGGCGCTCAAGGTGCTCGGAGCCCTCTCGAGCCCCGACGTGCAGTCCGTCATCGCGCAGCAGGGCGGCTACCCCGCGCAGCTCGCCAGCCAGCCGGAGTTCTTCACCGCGCTCCCGGACGCCACGCGCGACAACCTCACGCAGGCCTTCACCGCCGCCTTCGAGGGCGCCGTGTCGCAGCGCGTGACCGACCAGTGGACGCAGGTCGCGACCGCCATGCCGAACGAGCTCGTCAGCGTCTACACGGGCCAGGCGACCATGTCGTCGGTGCTCGACGGTCTCGAACAGCGTTTCGGTAAGTAAGCCCCTCGGGGAGGCGGCGCCACTCGGCGCCGCCTCCCCCTTCTTCCTCGAGGAACACCGCCATGAACGCGAGCCGCACCGACTGGTTCGTCCACGACCGCTTCGGCATGTTCGTCCACTTCGGGCTCTACAGCGTCGCCGCCCGTCACGAGTGGGTCCAGAACTACGAGCGCATCGAAGCCGCCGACTACGCGCGCTACGCACGCTTCTTCGACCCCGACCTCTTCGACGCGCGCACCCTCGCCCGTCAGGCCCGCGAGGCCGGCGCACGCTACGTCGTGCTCACCGCCAAGCACCACGAGGGCTTCTGCCTGTGGGACACGGCGACGACGCCGTTCAACGCCGTCGAGGCCTGCGGCCGCGACCTCGTGCGCGAGTACGTCGACGCGCTGCGCGCCGAGGGCCTGCGCGTCGGGCTCTATTTCTCTCTCCTCGACTGGTCGCACCCGCAGTACACGATCGACCGGCACCACCCCCAGCGCGGCGCCGCCGACGTCGCCGAGCGCAACGCCGCGCGCGATATGGCGGTGTATCGCGAGTACCTGCACGCCCAGGTGCGCGAGCTGCTGACCGGGTACGGTCCGCTCGACTACCTCTTCTTCGACTTCACCGAGCCCGCCGAGGAGGACGGCCTGCCCGGGAAGTCGCCCGAGGACTGGGATGCCGAGACCCTCCTGGCGATGTGCCGGGAGCTGCAGCCCGACATGGTCGTGAACGATCGCCTCGGCATCCCCGCCGATCTCGTCACCCCCGAGCAGTACCAGCCGGTTCGCCCCTTCGAGCGCGACGGCGTCCCCCTCGTCTGGGAGGCCTGCCAGACCATCAACGGCAGCTGGGGCTACCACCGTGACAACCACGACAGCAAGAGCGCGGCCCTGCTGGTGCGCATGCTCGCGCGCTCGGTGGCGCTTGGCGGCAACCTGCTGCTGAACGTCGGCCCCACCGGACGCGGCGAGATCGCCCCGCGCGACGCGGCCCTCCTTGCCGAGGTGGGCGAGTGGATGACCCGCCACGCGGATGCCATCCGCGGTGCCGCCGCGTCGAGCTACACCGCCCCGTCGGGAGTCGTCTACACGCAGCGCGGCGACCGGCTCTACGCGCACCTCTTCGACTGGCCCTTCGGCCTGCTCCACCTCCCCGACCTCGCCGATCGCGTCGAGTTCGCGCGGTTCCTCGACGACGGATCCGAGGTGCTGTTCGAGAACATCCCCGCCGATCAAGAGGCGTTCAACCTCCAGCCCGCGGCCCCCGAGCCGGGGACCCTGACGCTCAAGCTCCCCGTCCAGCCTCCGTCGGTCGCGCTGCCCGTGATCGAGCTGTACCTGCGGGCCTCCTCATGACGAAAGGCCACCGGATGGTCACCGAGTCCTCCATCGCCCCGCGGCGACGCAACACGATCGAGCGGAGGGAACGTCGCCAGGCGCTCGGCTTCATCACCCCGGCCGTGCTCGGTCTCGCGGTCTTCACCGTGCTGCCCGTGGGGCTCGCGATCGTGATGAGCCTGTTCGACTGGCCGATCTTCGGCAAGCGCGCGTTCGTGGGCTTCGACAACTACGTCACGCTGCTCACCTCGTCGCCGGACTTCTGGCCCGCGCTGCGCAACTCGGCGGTCTTCACACTGCTCTACGTGCCGCTGAACCTCATCGTGGCGCTCGGGCTGTCGCTGCTGCTCGGTCCCCGCATCCGCGGCCGCGCCGTCTTCCGCGTGCTGTTCTTCATCCCCGTGGTCACACCGATCGTCGCGAGCGCGCTCATCTGGCGACTCGTGCTGCAGCCGGACGGCCTCCTCAACGGCATGACGGTCTCGCTCTTCGGGTGGGAACTGCCGAACTTCCTGGTCGACCAGAACTGGGCGATGCTCGCCGTCGTCGCGATGAGCGTCTGGGCCGGGATGGGCTACAACATGCTCGTCCTCACCGCCGCGCTCGAACAGGTACCCACCTCGGTCGTCGAGGCCGCGCAGATCGACGGGGCCCGTGGCATCCGTCTCGTCTGGCAGGTGATCATCCCGCTCATCTCGCCCGCGATCTTCTTCGCCGCGGTGATGACGATCATCTCGTCGATGCAGGTCTTCGCCCAGCCGCAGCTGCTCACCGGCGGCGGCCCCGGGACCTCGACCGTCCCGCTGGTGATGTTCATCTACAACACCGGCTTCAAGTTCCAGGATCTCGGTCTCGCCGCCGCGGGCGCGTGGATCCTGTTCGTCATCATCATCGGCATCACGGCGCTGCAGTTCCGGGCGCAGAAGAGGTGGGTGCACTATGAGCACTGAGACCCTGCGACAGACCCACCGTCCGACCCCGCTGTCGCCGGCGACCGCCGTCGAGGGACCGCGCGGCGGCCGACGCGGTCGGCGCCGAGGACAGCCGGCCTCCCGCGGCGAGCGCCTCGGGCTGATCGGCGCGTACGTCGCGGTCATCTTCGCCGCGGTCATCTTCGCCGCACCTCTCGTCTACGCGTTCTTCTCGGCCCTGAAGCCGTCGAACGAGGTGCTGCTGGCGCCTCCGACGCTGATCGGCAGCGAGGTGCGGTGGCAGAACTTCCTCGAGGTGTTCAGCTTCGCGCCGTTCACGACGTACATCGCGAACTCGTTCTTCGTGTCGATCGCCGGGGTGCTCGTCGTCCTCGTCGTCTCGGCGACGGCGGGCTACGCCTTCGGACGTCTGCGCTGGCCCGGGCGCGACATCGTGTTCGTCCTCTTCCTCGGCACGCTGATGGTCCCGCAGGAAGTGCTCGTCATCCCGATGTTCGTCGTCATGCAGTGGTTCGGGTGGGTCGACACGTACCAGTCGCTCATCTTCCCGTGGGCCTTCACCGCCTTCGGCACCTTCCTCATGCGGCAGTTCTTCCGCGGCATCCCGTTCGAACTCGAAGAGGCCGCGCGCATGGACGGCGCGGGTCCCGTCCGCACCTTCATCCAGGTCATCCTGCCCCTGGCGGGTTCGGCGCTCGCGGTGCTGGCCGTGTTCACGTTCCTGAACTACTGGAACAGCTACCTGTGGCCGCTCGTGACCGTCAACGACTACAACGCGCTCGGGACCCTGCCGATCGGCCTCGCGAGCTTCGCGACGCAGACCGGGACGCGGTGGGACCTGCAGATGGCGGCGACGATCATCTCGATGATCCCGACCACGATCCTCGTGATCGCGCTGCAGAAGCACCTGGTCAAGGGCATCGCGACGTCGGGTCTGGGCGGCCGATGACCGCGCGACTGCCCCGGATCGTCATCGCCGGAATGGCGATCGAGTCCAGCGCGTACGCGGCCCACCGCGCCGGCCACGACGACTTCGCCGTGCTGCGCGGGAGCGAGGTGCTCGCGCGTTACCCGTTCCTCGCGCCCGGGACGCCGCTGGGCGACGCCGCGGAGTGGATCGGCGTCTTCTACGCGCGCTCGATCCCCGGCGGGCAGGTGCGTCGCGACGTGTACGACGACTTCCGCTCCCGCATCGTCACCGGCCTCGCCGAGGTCGGGAACGTGGATGCCGTGTACCTCGACGTGCACGGAGCGATGGGAGTCGAGGGCATGGACGACGCCGAGGGCGACCTCGTCGAGGCCGTGCGCGCGGTGGTCGGAACCCGACCCCTGATCACTGCGCCGATGGACCTGCACGGCAACGTCTCGGAACGCTTCGCCCGCGCCGTCGACCTGCCGACATGCTTCCGCCTCGCCCCGCACGAGGACGCGGAAGACACCCGCGAGCGCGCGGCGCGGACCCTGCTCGAGTGGGTCGGCCGCGACGAGCGCCCCGCGCGCGCCTGGGTGCGGGTGCCGATCCTGCTCCCCGGCGAGAAGACCTCCACGCGCGTGGAGCCCGCGAGAAGCCTCTACGCGCGCCTCACCGACGTGGAACGGATGCCGGGTGTCACGGACGCGTCCATCTGGATCGGATACGCGTGGGCGGACGAACCCCGGTGTCACGCCACCGTCATCGTCAGCGGCGACGACCCCGACGCGATCACAGCCGAGGCCGAGGAGCTCGCCCGCGGGCTGTGGCACGTCCGCGACGACTTCTCGTTCGTCGGGCCGCCCGGCTCGCTCGCAGAGGGGATCTCCGCGGGACTCGCGCACCGCGCCGCCGGAGGCGAGCGGCCCTACCTCGTCAGCGACTCGGGCGACAACCCGGGTGCCGGCGGCTCGGGCGACGTCACGTGGACGCTGCACCAGCTGCTTGCCGACGAGCGCCTCACCGGCGCTGTGGACGATCTCACCGTCGCCGTCGCGTCGATCTTCGACCCCGGTGCCGTCGCTTCTCTCGACGACGCCGCTGTGGGCTCGACGGTCGACCTCCAGGCCGGAGCCCGCGTCGACGACCGCGTCAGCGGCCCGGTCCGCATCACCGGCGTTCTGGTCGGCAGGTACGACGACCCGGTCGCCGGCCGTGTCGTGGTCATCGGGGTCGGCGCCCTGCGGGTGATCGTCACGGAGCGGCGCAAGGCCTTCCACGCCGTCGGCGACTTCCGCGCGGTCGGGATCGACCCGCTCGCCACCGACATCGTCGTGACGAAGATCGGGTACCTCGAGCCCACGCTGTACGACGTGGCCGCGGGTTGGACGCTGGCCCTCACCCCCGGGCCGGTCGATCAGGACCTCGCGCGTCTGGGCCATCACCGCATCGCGCGACCGATGTTCCCCTTCGACGCGTTCGACACCGCCCCCGATCTGACGGCGACGGTGCTGCGATGACGACCTTCGAGTTGGCGGTTCAGGATGCCGCGGGCATCCGCGTCGCGGCCGAGCTCGGCGTCGACCGTATCGAGCTGTGCTCCGCCCTGTCGCTCGGCGGCCTGACCCCCTCGGCGGGTCTCATCGCCGCGGCGGCGGCCTCCGGCATCCCGACCCATGTGCTCGTACGCCCGCGGGCGGGCGACTTCGAGTACGACGACGCCGAGCGGGCCATCATCGTGGAGGACGTCCTCTGGGCGCGCGCGCACGGGGCGACCGGCGTGGTCGTCGGTGGCCTTCGCGACGGCCGGATCGACGACGCGCTGATCTCGCGCATCGTGGTCGCCGCAGACGGCGCCCCGGTGACGTTCCACCGGGCGTTCGACAACCTGGCCGACCTCGACGCCGGCCTCGACCGCCTCGCAGACCTCGGCGTCACGCGTGTGCTGACCTCGGGCGGCGAAGCACGCGCGGTCGACGCTCTCGCGGTGCTGCGGCGCCTGGTGAGCCGCGCGGGTCGCGACATCGAGATCATGGCGGGGAGCGGCGTGCGCTCCGACAACGTCGCGCGGATCGCCGCGACCGGCGTTCACGCCGTGCACGCCTCCGCCAAGCGGGCCGTCACCGGTACGCCGGGCGTCGCGCTCGGTTCGGCGGCGACCGACGGCGGCGGTTACGAGACCGTCGATGCCGACGAAGCGCGTCGCGTGCTCGGCATCCTGCGTTCGAACGAGGAGGCGAGATGACGCTTCTTCTGGGAGTGGACAACGGGGGCACGCGGGTGAAGCTGCTGCTCGCCCGCGAGATCGAGGGGCGGCTCGAGCACGTGCGCACGGCCGACGCGCCGACCCCGCGCGGGCCCTCGGCCATGGACGAGCTCGCGGCCCTCACACGGACGTTCCTGGCGGACGACCGCGCCGACGCGTTCGGCCTGACCGTCGCCGGGATCCTCGACGAGGCGTCCGGGCTCGTGGCCACCAGCGCGAACATGCGCTGGCTCGAGGGACTCGCCCCCGCTCGCGAGCTGTCCGACCGCCTCGGCATCCCCGGAGAGGCCGTCCAGGACGGCGTCGCCACGGCGATCGCGGAGGCGGTCCTCGGCGCCGGGCGCGGAGCGGACGACGTCTTCGTGCTGGCCCTGGGCACGGGCATCGCCGGTGCCCACGTCGTCGACGGGTCGGTGCGGAAGGGCGCCCACGGCGGTGCGGGCGAGATCGGCCACATCGCCACGGGCGGGGGCGAGAAGTGCACGTGCGGGCAGTCGGGATGCCTGGAGTCGCTGCTGGGTGGCACGCGCCTCGGCGCGCGCTGGGATCGCGCCCGCGGGGTCGACGCGCAGTCGACCGCCCTCGACGTGGTGCTCGCCGCGGAGCGTGGCGACGGCACGGCCCGCGCGATCCTCGACGAGGCCACCACGGCTCTCGCGAACGGGCTGCTCAGTCTGATGGCGATGATCGACCCCGGGGTGATCGTGATCGGCGGCGGCCTGTCGAACTCTCCCGCCTGGATCATCGACCCCGCGATCGAGAAAGCCCACCGCCGGGCGACCTTCCACGCGGTACCCCCGATCATCCGGGCTCAGCTCGGATCATGGGCGGGGGCGTGGGGCGCCGTGCTGACGGCGGCGCACAGCAGGAGCGGCGAGCGCCGCCTCGAACGAACGGAGTTGGTCTGATGGCCGAGGTCGTGATCACGCGCACCGCCGAGGAGGCCTCGGCGCTGGCCGCCGACCACGTCGCCCGGGCGATCGCCGCGCAGCCGCGGCTCGTCCTGGGCGTGGCGACGGGCTCGACCCCGGAACGGTTCTACCGGCACCTGGCCCGGCGCATCGCCGAGGACGGCCTCGACACGTCGGGGGTGCGGGCCTTCGCGCTCGACGAGTACGTGGGCCTTCCCGCCGACCACCCGGAGTCGTACGCCGCCGTCATCGAGCGCACCGTGACCGCGCCGCTCGGTCTCGACCCCGCTCACGTGCACGTGCCCGACGGGCGCGCGGCCGATCCGTTCGCCGCCGCCGCCGCGTACGACCGCGCTATCGACGAAGCCGGCGGCGTCGACATCCAGATCCTCGGCATCGGACGCAACGGCCACATCGGATTCAACGAGCCGGGGTCGTCCCTCGGCTCGCGCACCCGCGTGAAGACGCTGGCCGCCACGACCCGCGAGGCGAACGCGCGCTTCTTCACCGACCCGGAGGACGTGCCCGTGCACTGCATCACGCAGGGCATCGGCACCATCCGCGAAGCGCGGCACCTCGTCCTACTGGCGTTCGGGACCGACAAGAGCGCCGCGCTCGCGGGTGCGGTGGAGGGGCCCGTATCGGCGAGCCTGCCCGGCTCCGCGATCCAGCTGCACCCGCACGTCACCGTGCTGGCGGACGAGGACGCCGCACGGGAGTTGGCGCTGGCGGATGCCTATCGCGAGGCGTGGCGGCTCAAGCCCGCGGCGCAGGGGTTCTGACGTCCGACGGAGGACGCGCGGGAGAGCCGGGGCGCGAATGCTCCCGGCCCTCCCGCGTCGGTCAGAACGAGCGGCGACGGCTCCGGCGGGCGATGATCGTCGCGACGAAACCCAGGACGAGCACGCTGATGCCGAGGCCGACCGCCACGCGGGTGGCACGGTCGTCCTGACCCGTCACGGCCAGGGGCGGGGTTCGCGGAGACGAGACCCCCGCGGCGACCACCGTCACCTGGGCGGTGACCTCTCCGCCCGGGACCATCAGCGCGACGGTGTGCACCCCGGCTTCGGCGTACGCCGGGACGGTGAACACCCCCGAGGCCGACCCGTCGGCTCCGACCGTGAGCGTCCCGAGACGCGTCGGCGTCGAACGGAACTCCACCGCGAAGACCGTTCCCGGCTTCGCACCGGTCACCGAGACCGGCAGCTGACCACCCGGAGCGACCTGCGCGACGCCGACGCGCACCACCTCGGATCCGGTGAGCGTCCCCGTCGGGTCGACGCCCGGATCGGTACCGGGATCCGTGCCCGGATCGGTACCGGGGTCCGTGCCCGGATCGGTACCGGGGTCGCTCGGCTTCGCCGGCACGGCGACCTCCCCGACATCCGAGACGTTGCCCGCGACATCGGTCACCCGCACATGCACCGTGGTGGCGGCGTCGCCGACGGCGACGGCACCGGTCGCGGCGGTCCACGCCCCGTCACCGAGCTGGTACTCGACGACGGCCACGCCCGAACCGGCATCCGTGCCGGTGGGGGTCACCGTGCGCGACGCGGCGTTCCAGCCCGCGTCGGCGACCGGCTTGGTGGCATCCCGCTTCACCTCGACGCCCGAGGGCTCGGAGGTGTTGCCGGCGGCATCCTTCGCCCGGAACGAGACCGTGGTGACCCCGTCGGTCGAGACGGCGACCGGCGCGGTGTACGTCGTCCATTCCCCGTCGCCGAGGCGCACCTCGAGGAGGGGGGCGTCGTCGCGGTCGTCGATGGCCGTGGCCGAGACGGTCGCGGTGCCGGTGTACCAGCCGCTCGCGGGAGCCACCGGGTCGACCGAGGTGGTGACGACGGGCGCCTGCGTGTCGGGAACCGGGGTCTCCGGCTGCTCCCAGACCTGCCACTCCTTGATGCCGACGCTGCCCTTGCCCTGCTCGGTCCCGACCGGGTCGAGCGCGAGGCGGAGCTTCGTCGTGGTCACCGGGTCGAACGACACGGTGTTGTACGTGTTCTTCGCCGTGCCGTACGCTCCCGCGTTCTTCACCGGCACCCACGCGCTCGTCGTGGCATCCCAGTACTCGGCCTCCCACTTCGCGGGGACGTCGATGCCGAGCCCCTGCGCGTCGAGGTTGGACACGAAGTACACACCCAGCTCGCCGATGCGCACCGGATCCTTCCAGTCGTACTGCACCCACTGGTCCGTCACGGCCGGCCAGACACCCCACACGTTCGCGTTGTCGTTGGGCGTGACGTCGCCCGACGACGTGGGCTGGACGTTGTCGTTGAGTCCGGTGACCTTGTTCCATCCGGCGGTTCCGGATGCCGTGGGAGTGGCGAGCAGGGCGACGTTGCGCCGCTGCGTGCCATCTGCTTTCGGGATCGTCCGCTCGATCGCGGGCGAGACGTTCCCCGCCGTGTCAGTGGAGCGCACTCGCACCGTCGTCTCGTCGAGCCCGACGAGCACGGGACCCGTCATCGTCGACCAGTTCTCGGCGTCGTCCAGGCGGTACTCGATCGACGCGACACCCGAACCGGCGTCCGTCGCGGCGGCCTTGACCGTGCGCGAGACCGCGTCGGTGGTCACCTCGACGGCCGGAGCCGTGGTGTCGATGCGCACGGTCTGCTCGGCGACAGCGGAGGTGTTGCCCGCCGCGTCGGTCGCCCGCGCCTGCACCACATGGGAGCCGTCGCCGGTCAGCGAGACGGTGCCGGAGTAGGCCGCCCAGGCGCCGGCATCCACGCGCACCTCGATGCGCGGGGCCGCGTCCTGATCGTCGCGGGCGGTCACGTCGACGGCGACCGCCTGCGCGTACCAGCCCGAGTCGGGCGCCGCCGGCGAGACCTGGAACGCCACGGTCGGCGCCTTCGTGTCGTCACCGCCGCCGCCCACGGTCACTGCCGCCGAGGCCGCCTTCGTGCCCGGCAGCTCGCTCTGCACGGTCCCGGCGACCGTGAACTGTCCGGGCGCCGCGTACGACGCCGCGTCCACGGCATCCCACGTGACCGGCAGATCCTGGCGCGAGCCGTCGTTGAACAACACGCCCACCGTCTTCGGCAGCACCGGCGCGACACCCGGCTGGGTGCGGCTGGTGACGGCATCCACCTGGTTGATCTGACTGGGAGCGGTCGCGCGGACCCAGACCGTGGCCTTGGCCGGCACCGGAGAGCCCGGGACGATCCCCGACACGGGGAAGCTGCCCTCCCCCGCAACCTGCGCGTCGGTGACCTCGGCCCACGTCACGGGGAGGTCGGCGTGGCTGCCGTCCGAGTACGTGGCATCCACCGTCGCAGGCAGAGTCAGCTTGGTGCCGACGGTCGTCCGCACATCGATCGGCTCGATCGAGGTGGGCGCGTCGGCGAAGACCTTCAGCTCGCTGACGGCGACCGCCGCGTACGGTCCGGTGCCGGCGGCCTCGAGCACCACACGGAACCGCGTCGTGGTGACGGCGTCGAAGGTGACGGCGTTGGTCTCGTCGCGCTTCACCGTGTAGTCCGACGGGTTCGCGACGTCGGCCCAGTCCGACCCGGTCCAGTACTGCGCCTTCCACCCCTTCGGGACGTTGACGCCGTTCGCCGACGCGGGGTCGGTCTGGTCGCTCCAGAACGCGATCTCCGCTCCGGCGACGCGCTGCGGCGTCTTCCACTCGTACTGCAGCCAGCGGGTGGCCGGGTGGGTGCCCGACCAGGTGCCCCAGATGTCGCTCTGGCTGCCGCCCGTGAAGAGCACCTTCCCGTCGTTGACGGCGTCGACGTTGTTCCAGCCCGCGGTGTACTCCGCCGTCGGTGTGGCATCCGGTGCGACGTCCGTGCCGGCCGTGACCGGCTCTCCCTGCACGGTGACGTCGCTCTGCGAGGTCTTCTCGCCGTCATCGGCGGTCAGACGCAGCACGTACTCGCCCTTGTCCGAGAAGCGCGCGGTCGTCGACGCCGACGCGGCGTCATCGAACAGCACCGTCGCCCCCTCGGGCGCGCTGACGACACTCCATCGCGAGGACACCTCCCCGGACGGCAGTCCGTCGTCCTTCACCGTGCCGACCAACGCGGCCGACCCGCCCACCGAGGCCTGACGATCCTGCCACGCGGTGACGAGCGGAGCGTGGTTCGTGGATGCCGGAACAGCGACGCCCGTGTGGAAGACCTGGAGTTCCTTGACCCCGGTCTTCATCCCGCCGGCGTGAGTCACCGTGAGGCGTACGGCGTCACCGGTCACCTCGGGGAACTGCACGTGGTTGTAGTTCGCGCGGGGGTACGCGGGCGTGCGGGCCTGCTGGGGAATCACGGACCACTGCCCGCCACGACGCACCTCGAGCGTGTAGACAGACGGCTCGACGTACCCCGCCGCGGTCGCCGACGACGAGCTGGCGTAGAAGTAGGGGCGGATGTCATCGAAGGTCTTCTCTCCGCCCAGCTCGATGGTGAGGGAGTCCTTCGCGTTCGGCGAGCCGGCGGTCCCCCAGAAGGGCTCGTTGATGGTGGTGCCGTCGACCGCTCCCTTCGGGTCACGGCCCGCGGCCGAGAACGTGGCCGTCGCCGTGGTGGCGAGGTTCGCGCTGCCCGTGCTCGCGGTGCGGACGTCGGCGCCGGCCTTGGCGAACAGGTCGACGACGCGGGCGTCGTCGGCGAACCGCACGTCCTGCGGCGCCTTCACCGACGAGGTCGTCGCGGTGGTCACCTTCGCGTCGCCCTTGACGACCTGCACCGTGCCGGTGGCCGGGTCGTAGATGACGTGCGACAGCTTGTCGACGGTGAACGCGAGCTTCCCGTCGAGGAACACCGAGTAGCCCTCGGGCACGTCATCGCCGTAGTAGCGCGTCCCACCCGGCGCGTCCCACGTGACCGTCAGGTCGCGGTCGCGGTAGCGGATGTTGTTCGCGGTGAAGTGGTCCCACCCGATGTCGATGGGGTCGAGCTCGATCTTGGCGTCGTCGCGCGTGCGCACCCCCATCGTGTCCTCGATCATCGTGAAGTTCGTCGCACCGAGGATCGTGTGGTGGATCCAGGAGCGGTAGTCGATCTTCTGCGGGTTCGCCGAGCCGTTGGCCCAGAACTCGTTCTGGTCGGGCAGACGGTTGTCGCCGCCGTTCTGGTAGTGCGCCCACGCGTTCCAGTACAGGAGCTTCTTGTACGACTCCGCGGTGATGGCATCCGTCGGATAGTCGCGCAGCACCGTCGACATCATCCGGAACATGACCGTGGAGTTGATGACCGAGAAGTTGTTGCTGCCCTGACCACCGGTGGCGTTGTACGCCGCCTGATCGGCCTGGTTCGCGGTGTAGAAGGGGAAGATCGGGTACTGCTTGTCGTCCGCGAAGAGCCGCAGCGCCTGCACGTAGTCGTCGTTGTAGTCGGCGTCGCCGGGCTTGGGAACGAGACCGACGGTGAACGGGTAGTAGTTGTTGATCTCCTTCCACGGCACGTGCTCGCCGTTGTTTGCCATGGCGTGCTCGAGGAGCTTGTCCTGCGGGTTCCACAGCACCTTCATGACCTGCGTCTTGATGTTCTGCGCGAAGGTCTCCATCTCCGTGGCCTTCGCGGTGTCCCCGGCGGTGCGGTACGCCTCGGCCGCGGCGAGCGCGTTGGAGTACAGGTAGGCGTTCTCGGCACGGTCCTGATAGCCGGGCTTCCAGTGGAACGACACGGCATCCGCGTCGTTGCCCGTCATCGCGCCCCAGTTGTACTCGATGAGGCCGTTCTTGTTGAAGTCGTAGGCGTCCTGGAGGCCCTTGACGTCGTCCTCGGCGTACTTGGCGAGGTTGCCGGCGATGGCACTGGGCCCGCCGTGCAGCTCGTAGGAGCGCCAGGCGGCCTCGGAGATGTACTGCGTGTAGCTGTTCGACCAGTTCGCCGGGTCGCCCGGGTTGTCGACGAACTTGTAGCTCTTGCTCGTCTCGCCCGTCGACACCCAGGGGCCGTACGAGTAGATCGGATCCCGGAAGTACTTCAGGTCATCGATGAACATGCCCGTGGTGAGCACGATCGAGTTGTTGTACCCGAGCACGCCCTCCATGGCGACCGGGAACTGGTAGGTGTTGCCGGGCATGTCGGCGTCGAGGAAGTTGTACCTCATCAGCCACCAGCGGTAGAAGAGCGTCTTGTCGATGTTGTCTTCGGGGGTGTCGAGGTAGGGGACGTTGTCGGCCCACCACTTGTTGTACGCGGTGACGTGGGCGGTGTACGCCTCGCCGGCCGTCTGCCCGCGCGTGGCGTCGTACTCGGTGCGGGACTCGGCGATCTCGTCGGTGACGAGACCCAGCTGCACCTTCGCCGTGGCGCTGCCGCCGGCGGGCACCGACAGCGTGCGCGTCAGGGTCTCGCCCGCGGGCGAGAAGCCGTCTCCCGAGAAGCGGGGCGAGATCTTGGTGAGGTCGTTGAGCGCCTCCACGTGACCGACGAGCTCGTCGCCTTCCGCCGACACCGCGTACGGGGAGGATGCCACGAGCTCGACGTCGACCGCGTCGCCCGTCGCGTGCACCTCGAGGTTCGTCACGAGCACGTTCGCGTCGGTGATGAACTTCGTCTGCACGACCTCGAGGCCGCCGCCCCGGTGGACGCTCCGCCAGTAGCTGGGCGTCTGCTTGCGCTCTGCGACATCCTCGGTGAGCGCGACATCGGCACCGCCCACGCGGGCGGTGATCGTGTAACCCGAGCGGCCGTCGATCGCCTCCCAGTACGCGAGCTGCCCGCCAAAACCGAGGGCCGACGGGTCGTGCTCCTTCATGAACACGGCACGCCCGCGCGTGAAGAGCCACTGGTTGTTGTCGCCGAAGCTGCCGGCGTCGCCGGTGCGGGCGAGTATCCGATCCATCCAGAAGTCCTTCGCGGGGCTCGTGCCCGCGCCGGCGACGACGTCCGCGTCGAAGATCTTCTGCAGCTGGTTCCCCGGCGTGTACGTGACTCCGGTGTCGGGAACGGGATTCGGGCTCCCCGAGAAAGTCGGGTACCCGATGTCGGTGTTGGCGGCGTGCGCCGGCGCGGCCACGAAGGTCGTCGCCAGCAGCGTCGTGATCGCCGCAGCGGCGATCACGGAGCGCCCGACGCGATGGGGGATCGTCGGTGTGCAGTCCACGTTGTCTGTTCCTCTCGGCACTGCTCGTCGATGAGCAGTGTGTGCGTGGCTGGCACGCTACAGAGGAGCGGAATTGTTTCGCAATGCTTTTCGGGGATTTCGAAAAATCAGCGAAAACGGCCGGAGAGGCCGCTCAGCGATGCGCGATCGTCGATCCGCGGATGACGAGCTTCACGGGCATCTGATGCGTCCCCGCCCCCACGTCGACCCCGTCGATCGCATCGAACACGCGCTGCGCGGCCTGCCGACCGAGCTGCTGCAGATTGGCGTTGATGCTCGTCAGCGGCGGGCGCGCGTTCTGCGTGAGCAGCTCCCAGTCGTCGTAACCGATGACCGCCAGGTCGCCCGGCACATCGCGTCCGAGGTCGCGGGCCGTGTCCAGAACGCCGCGCGCGATCTGATCCGACCCGCAGAAGACGGCGTCGACCTCCGGGTGCCGCTCGAGCAGCATCGCCGCCGCATCACGGCCCCAGTGCTCGTTCCACGCGGCGAACATCGGCTCGCCGACGAAGTCGAGTCCGGCCGCGGCCAGGGCCGCTCGCGCCCCGGCGAGGCGATCCTGCGCGGCCGCGTAGGACGGATCTCCCGAGATGTGCGCGATGCGCCGTCGCCCGCAGGCGAGCAGATGCTCCACGGCGAGGCGACCGCCGGAATAGTTGTCCGGCGTGAGCGACAGATCGCGCGGATCGTCGGACGGCGAATAGGCGTACACGACGGGGACGGGCAGCTCCTGCCCGAGGGACGGCCGCGGGTCGGTCTGGCGACCCACGACGATGATCCCGTCCACGCGACGGCTCAATAGAGCCCGGAGGTGGTGCTGCTCACGGATGGCGTCGCCCCGCGCATCGCAGAGGAAGACGTTGATCTGGCCGGCACCGAAGGCATCCTCGGCACCCATGAGGATCGGGATGACGAAACGACCCTCGAGGTCGTTCGTGAGCAGGCCCACAGTGCCGGTACGACCCGCCAGCAGACCTCTCGCCATCGCGTTGGGAGTGAACGCGAGCTCGGCGGCGGCCTCCATCACCCGCTTGCGGGTGCCTGCGGCGACGTCGCCGCGACCGTTCAGGGCTTTCGACGCGGTGGCGATCGAGACGCCGGCGCGGCGAGCGACGTCGCTCAGGGTGGCGGCGCGCGTGGCATCGGCGGTCATCGCAATCCGTTTCTCGTTCGTAACCGTTTGCCGTCTTGACGGATCGGCAGGACTCACGTTACCGTCCCGAAAGGGATTTCGGTACTTTCGATATCCCGCCCTGTACAGCGGTGCCGACCCCGAATGTCGCATCCGCTCAATGAAGAGCTAGAGGAGACTGCAATGACCCCATCCCGGCGCCGCTTCGCCCTCCGGGCAGCGACGGCCATCCTGGCCGCAAGCGCTCTCGTCGGCGGCCTCGCCGCGTGTTCCGGCGGATCCGGCACGACCGCTCCGGCCGACATCCCGGCCGAAGGAACCGACGACGGCGCGACCCTGACCCTGTGGACGCGCGCCCCCCTCGAGAAGCAGGCCAAGGATCTCGTCGCCGCGTACAACGCGAGCCACAAGAACCAGGTCGAGCTGACCGTCGTCCCCAACGACGACTACGTCGCGAAGGTCGGCGCGGCAGCCGGATCGGGCGGTCTGCCCGATCTCTTCGCGGCCGACATCGTGTACGTGCCCAACTGGGTGCAGCAGGGCCTGTTCCAGGACGTCTCGGCGCAGATCGACGGCCTGTCGTACAAGGACGCGATCAACAAGGGCCACCTCGACGCGGGCACGCTCGACGGCAAGGAGTACGTGCTCCCGTTCGTCCTCGACCTCTCGGTCATGATGTGGAACAAGGACCTCGTGAAGGAGGCCGGTCTCGACCCCGAGAAGGCGCCAACGACCATCGCCGACTTCGCCAAGACCGCCAAGGCCGTCCAGGCGCTGAACAAGCCCGGCGTCTCGGGGACCTCCACCGGGCTCAACTGCGGCGGCTGCCTGCTGTTCACGTGGTTCCCCTCCGTCTGGGCCTCGGGTGAGGAGGTGCTGAGCGACGACGGTACGACCTCGCTGCTCAACAACGACGCCGCCAAGGAGGTCTACTCCACCTGGAAGGACCTCGACGCGTCGGGCGCCGTCGCCCCCGGCTCGGCCGACGAGACCGGTGCGACCTGGGTCGCGGGCTTCCAGGAGGGCAAGGTCGGCATCATGCCCTTCCCCGCCACGCTCCTGTCGAGCCTCAAATTCGACGCCGGCGTCTCGGGAATCCCCGGCGTCAAGGGCGGCGAGTCCACGTTCGTGGGTGGTGACGGCATCGGCATCTCGAAGGATTCGAAGCAGTCGCCGCAGGCGTGGAACTTCCTGTCGTGGCTGACCTCCGAGGACGCGCAGGTCGGCGTCCTCGCCAAGGGCGGCAGCACCGTCTCGCGGTCCGACCTCGCCGACAACGAGTACGCGGCGAAGGATCCGCGCCAGGTCGCCATCAACGAGGTCGCCGGCAAGGGCAAGACGCCGGTGGCGCTGAACTTCCAGCAGGCGTTCAACGCACCGGGAAGCCCGTGGCTCACTCTCGTGCGCAACGCCGTTCTGCAGGGCACCGACACCGTCGACGCCGACAACGACGAGATCACCGCGGTCCTGTCGCAGTAACCCCGCGGGGTGCCGGGCGGCTCACCCGGCACCCCCCTCCCCGGAAGGAACACCGTGGCTCTCTCCTCCACCGCTCGGCGCTCGCGCTACGCGCGCTCGGCGCTCGGCGGACCCGTGCAGGGCTGGCTGTACGCCGCCCCGACGGCGCTGTTCGTCGTCGCCCTCTTCGTCATCCCCCTCCTCCTCGTCCTCCAGATGTCCGGCTCGGAGTGGCCCCTGCTCCGGGGCAACATGGGGCCGAACTTCCCCGAGAACTTCACCGACGCCCTGAATCACCGCCTCTTCTGGGAGTCGGTGCGTTTCACGCTGCTGTACACGGTGATCACCACGGTCCTGCTCATCGGCCTGGGGCTCGGGCTCGCGCTGCTCGTGCAGGAGTCCACCCGGTGGAAGGGCTTCCTCCGCACGGCGTTCCTGCTGCCGAGCGCCCTCGGACTCGCCTCGGCCTCGCTGCTGTTCTACGTGCTTTACTCCCCCATCGCCGGTCCGTTCGCCGGGCTGATGCAGTCGTGGGGCATCACGTTCCTGGGGTCTCCCGAAGGCGCGCTCTGGTCGACGGTGTTCCTCATCGTCTGGCGCTTCGCCGGGTTCTACATGCTCCTGCTGCTCGTCGGGCTGCAGGGGATCCCCGAGGACATCTACGAGGCCGCGCGGATCGACGGCGGCTCGCGCTGGCAGATCTTCCGCGACATCACGGTCCCGCTGCTGCGCCCCACCTTCGCCCTCACCACCGTCATGTGCGTGACGGGGTCCCTGCTGGCCTTCGACCAGTTCTACATCCTCACCAAGGGTGGGCCCGACAACAGCACGATGACCGTCGTGCAGCTCATCTACAACATCGCCTTCCAGGGGCAGAACAGCCTCGGCATCGCCGCCGCGCTGTCGGTCATCATCCTGCTGGCCCTGGTCGTCATCAACGTCGTGCAGCTGCGCGCGTTCCGTCGCCCCGAGGAGTCCTGAGATGGCCCTGACCGCCGCTCCCTCGCCCGCCGCCACCGCGAGCACCCGCACCATCGTCGCCCCCGGCTCGCGCCCGCGTCGCCGTCCGACCGGTCGCCTGCTCTGGGGCATCCCCTCCACCGTCTTCACGGGGGGTCTGGCGATCATCTTCCTGTACCCCCTCGTGTGGACCGGCGTCGCCTCGGTGAGCCCGCAGGCCGGCACGAGCCAGTCCACCGGATGGGGCTTCGGCAACTACGCCGCTCTGGCCTCGTTCCAGTCCGGCATCTGGGTGTATCTGGGCAACTCGCTGTTCGTGTCGTTGCTGACCGTCGCCCTGACCCTCATCGTCTCGTTCCTGGGTGGCTACGCCTTCGCCCGCTTCTCCTTCCCCGGCAAGAACCTCCTGTTCCTTCTGGTGCTGGCGATCCTGATGGTGCCCTACGCCACCCTGCTCATCCCGCTCTACGTCATCCTCAACGCCGTCGGGCTGCAGAACTCGCTGGTCGGGGTCGCTCTCGTGCTGACGATGTTCCAGCTGCCGTTCTCGATGTTCATGATGCGCATCTCGTTCGAGTCGGTGCCGCGCGAGCTCGACGAGGCGGCTCTCGTCGACGGGTGCACGAGCTTCGGCGCCCTGCGGCGCGTGCTGCTCCCGGCGGTCAAGCCGGGCCTCATCACGGTGGGCCTCTTCGCGTTCCTGACCGCGTGGAACGACTTCATCGCCCCGCTGATCCTCATCAACGATCAGTCCAAGATCACGCTGCCCCTGGCCGTCGCCAATCTGCGCGGGCAGACCATGGGCGTCATCGACTACGGCGTCACCGAAGCGGGGGTCGTCGTGCTCGCGCTGCCGTGCATCGTCCTGTTCCTGATCCTCCAACGTCACTACGTGCGCGGCTTCATGTCCGGCGCCTTCAAGGGATGACCATGTCGACCACCCTCCCCTCCCGTCCGCTCGACCCGGACACGGCACGTAGCGTCGCCGCCCCCGTCCTTCCCACGCGTTCCCGTCTGCGCCCCCTCGGCCTCGGCGATGTCCGCATCACCGGTGGATTCTGGGGCGAGCGCCAGGGTGTCAACGCCGCCCACACCCTCGGCCATATCCTCGGTCGGCTCGAGTCCGAGGGCTGGCTGCCCAACTTCGATCGCGGCGCCGCGGGAACCCTCCCGTCCGGCCGGCGGGGGCGCGAGTTCAGCGACTCCGAGGTGTACAAGTTCCTCGAGGCGACCGCGTGGGAGATCGGCCGCAGCGACGACCCCGCCCTCGAGCGCACGTTCCGCGGGGTCGTGGCCCGCGTGGCCGCCGCGCAGGAAGCCGACGGGTACCTGAACACCGAGTTCGGTCGGCCGGGCCAGCAGCCCCGCTGGTCCGACCTGGAGTGGGGACACGAGCTCTACTGCCTCGGCCACCTCTTCCAGGCGGCCGTCGCCCGCGAGCGGACGCGCCCGGATGCCGACGACGGACTGCTCGTGATCGCGCGCCGCGCCGCGGACCTCGTCTGCGAGGTGTTCGGGGCCGACGGCATCCCCGCCTTCTGCGGCCACCCCGAGATCGAGGCGGCCCTCGTCGAGCTCTCACGCGTCACGGGAGATGGCCGCTACGCCGCGCAGGCCGCCCTCTTCGTCGAGCGTCGCGGACACGCCACGCTCGCCGACATCGAGTGGGGACGCCGGTACTTCCAGGACGACGTCCCGGTGCGTGACACGCGAGCCCTCGGCGGTCACGCCGTGCGTGCCAACTACCTGGCCGCGGGAGCCGTCGACGTCGCCGTCGAGAACGACGACGAGGGGCTGCTGACCGCTCTCCGCGGTCAATGGGCCCGCACGCGCGGACGCCGGACCTACATCACCGGCGGGCAGGGCTCGCACCACCAGGACGAAGCGTTCGGCGACGACTGGGAGCTGCCGCCGGACCGCGCCTACTCCGAGACGTGCGCGGGGATCGCCTCGGTGATGTTCTCGTGGCGCCTTCTCCTGTCGGAAGGCGACGCCACCTACGCCGACCTCATCGAGCGCACGCTCTTCAACGTCGTCGCCACCTCCCCGGCCGCCGACGGACGCAGCTTCTTCTACGCCAACACCCTGCACCAGCGAGTGCCCGGTGTCGTCCCCGATCCCGACGCGACGTCTCCGCGCGCCTCGTCCTCGCTTCGGGCGCCGTGGTTCGAGGTATCCTGCTGCCCGCCGAACGTGGCCCGCACGCTCGCCAGCCTCGACGCGTACATCGCCACGGCTGATGCGGACGGCATCCAGATCCACCAGTACGCCCCGGCCGAGATCCGGACGACCCTCGACGACGGTCGCCCCGTGGCCCTCGACGTGACGACGGCGTACCCCGCCGACGGACGGGTCCGCGTGCGGATCGCCGAGGACGCCGACGCAGCGTGGACCCTGTCGCTGCGCGTGCCGGAATGGGCGACGGGTGCCGCCCTGCGGATCGACGGGGCCGATGGGCGAAGCGAGTCGCTGCCCGCGGCTCCCGGCTGGGCGCGGGTGCGCCGCGCCTTCCACGCGGGGGACGTGGTGCAGCTCGAGCTGCCGATGACGCCGCGCGTCGTCGTTCCCGATCCCCGAATCGACGCGGTCCGGGGGTGCGTCGCGGTCGAACGAGGGCCCGAGGTCTGGGCGCTCGAGTCGGCCGACCTCGTCAACGGGGCCGACGTGGGCGATGTCGCGCTGGCGGCGGGTGCGATCCCGGTCGAGAAGGACGGCCGCGTGTGGGTACAGCTCGCGCACCGCACGCCCGTCGGCGAGGGGTGGCCTTACGCTCCCCCGACGTCCACGACCATCGGCGACGCGGAACCGGTCGCCCTCGTGCCGTATCACGACTGGGGAAACCGGGGTCCGTCGACCATGAGGGTGTGGATCCCCACCTCCTGACGAAAAGAGAGCCCGTTCCCGGTTGGGGGACGGGCTCTCTCCCTGGGCAAGGGGATCTCAGCGCATCGGCAGCAGCCGCGTCGGCGAGGGCGACGCGGTGCGGTGACGAACGCGACCGGGCACACCGGTGCGGGCGTCGAGGGGGAGCGAGACGATCTCGTCGGCGAGCTGCCCGGCGACCAGGAGCGTGTCGTTCACCACGACGTGGTGTCGCGGCCAGTGGGTTCCCGCGTCGGCGAGGGCGGTGAACTGCAGCTCCTCGCCGGCTCCGCGCACGGCGAGCACGCCGATCGTGTCGCTGCCGCGGACGCCCGCGTAGAGCGTGGCGCCGTCGCGGCTCGCGCACAGCTCGGCCGCGGTGTCGGTGTCGAGGCTGCCGACGAGTGACTGGCCCGAGATGACGCGCCACCGGGTCTCGGCATCCGGAGCCAGGACGAACACCTCGCGACTGAGCTCGGTCACGACGTAGAGATGGCCGGACGGATGCCACACCCCGTGCCGCGGACCGCTGCCCTTCGGCAGCACGACTTGCTGCACGAGTCGCAGGCCGTCGCCGCTCGAACGCCAGAAGCGGACGAGGTCGAGGCCCATGTCGGTGGTGGCGATCAGACCGCCGGGGAGGAAGATCGCCTGGTGCGAGCGCGAGACGCGGGGGCCGATCGCGGCCTCCTCGGACTCGGCATCGGTCTCGGGCACGGCGTCGTACGCCGGCACGAGGTCGCCGTACTCGTCTCCGGCGGCTTCGCGCAGGGCGCGCGCGGCGGCGGCGAGGTCGGGGACCACGGCGCCCGAGACGCGTGCCCCGGTCGAGACGCCGCTCTCCGGGGAGTCGGGGCCCCAGGGGTCGGTGGCCTCGGCGGCGATCCGCGGACGCGACGGCCGGCCCGCGGCATCCAGATCGATCCGGACGACCCGTCCGTCGCTCCAGCAGCTCGCGACGAGGAAGCTCGCGTCGGGCGACACCGCGACGTGGCAGACCGACTCGCCCGCCTCGATCGCGGGGCCGACCGGGGTCAAGCGCGTCTCGCTCGTGCGGCGGTAGGCCTGCACCGTGCCGTCGGATTCGAGCGCGGCGTAGAGCAGGTCGTGCGTCGGGTGGGCGGCGAGCCACGACGCCGAGCCGGGCGCGGGCACGGCGGTGCCGACCATGCCGAGCGGACCCGACGCCCAGACCGAGTCGGCGTCTCCGGCCTGCAGGATGCCGATGCCCTCGGCTGATCCCGCGTCGCCCGCGTAGGCCCCCACCCAGAACCGCATGTCAGTCGATCAGGTTGTGTCGCACGATCACCTGGTCGCGAGCCGGACCGACGCCGATGACCGAGATGCGCGTGCCGCTCATCTTCTCGAGCGCGAGGACGTAGTCCTGCGCGTTCTGCGGCAGGTCGTCGAAGGTGCGCGCGGTGGAGATGTCTTCGCTCCAGCCCGGGTAGTACTCGAGGATCGGCTTCGCGTGGTGGAAGTCCGTCTGGTTGACGGGCAGGTCGTCGAAGCGCACACCGTCGACGTCGTAGGCGACGCAGACGGGGATCTGCTCGAGGCCCCCGAGGATGTCGAGCTTGGTCAGCACGAGGTCGGTGATCCCGTTGATGCGCGTCGCGTAGCGCGTGATCGGGGCGTCGTACCAGCCGACGCGGCGTGGGCGACCCGTGGTCGTGCCGAACTCGAAGCCGCGGGAGCGGAGCCAGTCGCCGCTCTCGTCGAACAGCTCGGTAGGGAACGGTCCCGAGCCCACGCGCGTCGTGTACGCCTTGACGATGCCCACGATCCGGTCGAGGCGGTTCGGGCCCACGCCCGAGCCGGTCGAGGCGCCACCCGCCGTCGCGGACGACGACGTGACGAAGGGATAGGTTCCGTGGTCGACGTCGAGCATGGTGGCCTGGCCGCCCTCGAAGACGACGACGTCACCGGCATCCAGGGCCTCGTTCAGCAGCAGCGAGGTGTCGGCGACCATCGGGCGCACGCGCTCGGCGTAGGAGAGCAGGTCTTCGACGACCTCGTCGGCGGTGATCGCACGGCGGTTGAAGATCTTCACCAGCAGGTGGTTCTTCTGGTCGAGGGCGCCCTCGACCTTCTGACGCAGGATGTTCTCGTCGAAGAGGTCTTGCACGCGGATGCCGACGCGGTTGATCTTGTCGGCGTACGCGGGGCCGATGCCGCGACCGGTGGTGCCGATCATGCGCTTGCCGAGGAAGCGCTCGGTGACCTTGTCGAGCGTGCGGTGGTACTGCGTGATGATGTGCGCGTTGGCACTGATCTTCAGGCGCGTGGTGTCGAGACCGCGCGCGTTCAGCGCCTCGAGCTCGTTGAACAGCACCTCGAGATCGACGACGACGCCGTTACCGATGACGGGGGTCACGCCGGGGGACAGGATGCCGCTGGGCAGCAGGTGCAACGCGTACTTCTCGTCGCCGATGACGACGGTGTGGCCGGCGTTGTTGCCGCCGTTGAACTTCACCACCCAGTCGGTGCGCTCACCGAGCAGATCGGTGGCCTTGCCCTTGCCCTCGTCGCCCCACTGGACGCCGACGATCACGATTCCGGGCATGAGTGCTCCTCGCATGTTGTCCGGCGGTACACCCCATCCTATCGAGAGGGTCCGACACCGCCCCCGCAAGCCCCGCGGCTCGGAAGGCCGGCTCGCTAACGTGCCCCCATGGCACGTTTCTCAGCGACGGCGCAGACCGCGGGGCACGATCCGCGACCTGCCCCGGGGTGGGCTGCTGGGTGGAACCTCGCTCGGGTGGCGATGGCGGTGCTCATCGCGGTGGCGGTGATCGCCCAGTTCGTCTCGACGGTGAGCTACTCCGCCGCGATGGGCCGCGACCTCCCGACCGTGGTGGCGAACTTCTTCAGCTTCTTCACGAACCTCTCCAATCTGTCGGCGGTCGTCGTGCTCGCTCTCGCGGGGCTGCGGTTCTTCGTCCGCGGCCGCCGTCTCGACGCCGATCCCGCCGCCCTGGCCACCGCGCTGGCGTGGGTCTCGACCTACATGATCATCACCGGCATCGTCTACAACCTGCTGCTGCGAGGGCTCCCGCCGCAGCCCGAGTCGGTGGGCTGGTCGAACGAGATCGTGCACGTGTGGGCGCCGCTCTTCTTCCTCCTCGATCTGCTCATCGGCCCGGGCCGGCGACGACTCCCCTGGAAGGCCGCACTCGGCGCCGCCGTCTTCCCGATCGTGTGGATCGTCTATACGCTGGCTCGCGGCCCGTTCATCACGAACCCGACCACCGGCGCACCGTACTGGTACCCCTACCCCTTCTTCGACCCGCACACGAACGGCTGGGGCAGCGTCGCGGTCTACATCGTCGGCATCGCGCTGGCGATCGTCGGGCTCGCATGTGGTGCCATCGCGATCGGACGGGCGCGCGGCATCCGATCGTCCTGAGCAGTCCTTCGCGGAAATCGGCGTGGGACCGCCGATTCGGCTGCCTTTCTCCGATCGGAAGACGGATGCCACGCCCCGGGCGCTCTAGCCTGGAACACGTGCGCACGCGACTGATCTCGGCGGCTCTCGCCGCTTCCGCCCTGCTCCTGCTCGCCGGATGTGCGGGGCCGGGCCCCGCTGCACCGCCCGCGAGCGAGCCGAGCGCGGCCGGCGCATGCGCCTACCCCACGTCGGGGAAGCCCTCGGTCGACGTCACCCCTCCGAGCGCCGACACCGAGCGGCCCACCGGGGATGTCGAGGTCACCCTCGACACTTCGGCGGGCGAGATCCCCATGACGCTCACCGGGGCGCGGACCCCGTGCACGGTCGAGAGCTTCGTGTCGCTCGCGCAGCAGCAGTACTTCACCAATACGCAGTGCCACCGCCTCACGACGCAGGGCATCTTCGTGCTGCAGTGCGGCGACCCCACGGGGTCGGGTCGCGGAGGCCCCGGATACACCTTCGCCGACGAGCTCGACGGCGGCGAGACGTATCCCGCTGGGACCGTCGCGATGGCCAACACGGGCCAGCCCGGCACCAACGGCTCGCAGTTCTTCCTCGTCTACGCCGACACCAAGCTGCCGCCGAAGTACACGGTGTTCGGGAAGATGTCGCCCGAGGGCCTCGCCGTGGTCGAGAAGATCGGCCAGGCCGGCGTCTCGGGCGGAGGAGCCGACGGTGCGCCCGCGACTCCCGTGGAGATCACCGCCGTCACGGTCGGCTGACACTCCTCCTCCCCAGCCCGGGAACGGGGCGTGAGCCCTCCACACGGGTCGGGTCGCGGCATCCTCCCCCGATAGAATCGGCGTATGTCCAAGGTCCTGCAGTCCCTTCCCGTCGGCGAGCGCGTCGGCATCGCCTTCTCGGGTGGTCTCGACACCTCGGTGGCCGTCGCGTGGATGCGCGACAAGGGCGCCATCCCCTGCACGTACACCGGTGACCTCGGGCAGTACGACGAAGACGACATCGAGTCGATCCCCGGTCGCGCCACGCAGTACGGCGCCGAGGTCTCGCGCCTGGTCGACTGCAAGACCGCGCTCGTCGAAGAGGGCTTCGTCGCGCTCGCGTGCGGCGCGTTCCACATCCGCTCGGGCGGTCGCACGTACTTCAACACGACGCCCCTCGGTCGCGCCGTGACCGGCACGCTGCTCGTGCGCGCGATGAAAGAAGACGGCGTCGACATCTGGGGCGACGGCTCGACCTACAAGGGCAACGACATCGAGCGGTTCTACCGCTACGGCCTGCTCGCCAACCCCGCCCTGCGCATCTACAAGCCGTGGCTCGACGCCGACTTCGTCACCGAGCTGGGCGGTCGCAAAGAGATGAGCGAGTGGCTCGTCGCCCACGACTTCCCTTACCGCGACAGCGCTGAGAAGGCCTACTCGACGGATGCCAACATCTGGGGCGCCACGCACGAGGCGAAGACGCTCGAGCACCTCGACGTGTCGCTCGAGATCGTGGAGCCCATCATGGGCGTGCGCTTCTGGGACCCCGCGGTCGAGATCGAGACCGAAGACGTGACCGTCGAGTTCGAGGCCGGCCGTCCGGTCGCGATCAACGGCACGCGCTTCGACGACCCGGTGGCGCTGGTCCGCGAGGCCAACACGATCGGCGGCCGTCACGGTCTCGGCATGAGCGACCAGATCGAGAACCGCATCATCGAGGCCAAGTCGCGCGGCATCTACGAAGCCCCGGGCATGGCGCTGCTGTTCCTCACGTACGAGCGCCTCGTCAACAGCATCCTGAACGAAGACACCCTCGCCACGTACCACGAGCAGGGTCGCCGCCTCGGTCGCCTCATGTACGAGGGCCGTTGGCTCGAGCCGCAGTCGCTCATGCTGCGCGAGTCGATCCAGAAGTGGGTCGGCTCGACCATCACCGGCTCGGTCACCGTGCGCCTGCGCCGCGGCGAGGACTACACGATCCTCGACACCGTGGCATCCGGAATGTCGTACTCGCCCGAGAAGCTCTCGATGGAGCGCGTCGGCGACGCCGCGTTCGGCCCCGTCGACCGCATCGGCCAGCTCACGATGCGCAACCTCGACATCGCCGACTCGCGCGCCCGCCTCGAGCAGTACGCGGCCCAGGGCCTCATCGGCGGCCCGACCGGCGAGCTCGTCGGCGACGTCGCCGTCGGTGGGGCTCAGGAGATCATCGAGCCCGCCGCTCCCCTGAGCGCCGACGGCGAACGCCTCGCCGAGGCGACGGACGCCGCGGGCGAGTCCGCCGCGTTCGACGCCGGCACCGACTGACGAAGCGACCTCGACGAGAGCCCGCGGCGCCCGGCGTCGCGGGCTCTTTCGCGTCCGCCGACCCGGGCCTCTGAGCCTGTCGAAGGGGCCGGACCCGCACGCCCGCCCGGCGGCTTCGACGGGCTCAGCCACCTCCGCGCCATCGATCGGTGAATAAGTTGCACACGCGCGTGCACTTTCGGCGTACACTGATCCCTCGTGAGCACACCCACCCGCCGCGACGCCGTCGAGAACCGCGCCGGCATCCTCGACGCGGCCACCGCCGCGATCGGCCACGACCCGCGCGCGTCGATCGACGCGATCGCCCGCCGCGCCGGCCTCTCTCGTCGGGCCTTGTACGGCCACTTCGACGACCGCAACGCCATCATCCGCGAGGTCATCGCCGCGGGCGCCGCCCGCTTCAACGCCATCGCCGACCGCGTCGACGACGCCGACTCCCGCGTTGCGCTCGCGCGCCTGGCATCCGAGCTCTGGGCCGAAGCCGCGCACGTGCAGGCCGCCGCGGCCCTCGCCCTCGACGACGCGCACCTCCCCGAGACCTCCGCGGCCCTGGCCCCGCTGCGCCGCCGGATCGACGCGATCGTCCGCCGCGGACAGGAAACCGGCGAGCTGCGCACCGACCTCCCCGCACCGACCCTTTCGCGCCTGCTCGAAGAGACGGGGCGCACGGTCGTCAGCCGCGTCGACGCGGGGGCATCGACCGCCCGTTCGATCGCCGTGCGCGCCGTGCTCGGCATCGCCGGACTTTCCTGGACCGAGGCGCAGGCGCTCCTCGCGGAGCACCCCGAACTGGAGAAGCAGTGAGAATCGTCCTCTCCGAGGTCGCGAAGGGCCGGGCCGAACGGGTCCTCCCCCCGACCTCCACCTCGTTCGAGACCGGCCGGGCCACCCTGGCCCTCGCCGAGACCGAGCAGCGGCCCACGGTGCTGGGCCTCGTGGCATCCGGTCGCATGAAGGTCGACAGCGGTGAGGTCACGATCGACGGGCGGACGGATGCCAAGGCCATCCGCCGCCGCGTCGCCCTGGTCGACGCGCCCGTCGTGTCGGAGCCCGAGTCCAACGTCACCGTCACCGGCGTCGTCGCCGAGGAGCTGATGTTCGCCGGACACGCTCCCACGCCCTTCGCCGCCGCGCGTTGGCTCGAGGGCATCGGACTCGACACGCTCGCCGGGCTGCCGATCGGCAATGTCGAGCCGACCGATCGCATCCGCCTCCTGCTCGAGCTCGCCGCGCTGCGCAAAGACGTCGACGGCCTCGTGCTCGTGGCACCCGACCGGCACGGCGGCGAGCCGGCCGCGTGGTGGCGCATCGCTCGCGAGTTCGCCGAGCGCGGGTACGCCGTGCTCGTCATCGCGGGCCAGGCATCGCAGTCGGCGCTCGCGGCCGCCGCCGCACTCGACACCACCCCCGCCGAGGAGGACGCGCGATGAAGATCCCGCAGATGATCACCGCCGAGCTGCGTCGCCTCACCTCGACGCGCATGTCGGTCATCGCCCTGATCGCCCTGCTGGCCGTCCCGATCCTCTACGGCGGGCTCTACCTCTGGGCGAACCAAGACCCCTACGGCAACCTCTCGAGCGTCCCCGTCGCGCTCGTCGTCGACGATCAGGGCGCCCAGGTCAACGGCCAGCAACGCAACCTCGGCGACGAAGCGGCCGAGCAGCTGCTGGACAGCGACACCTTCGAGTGGCACCGGGTCACTTCCGACGCGGCCGACGCCGGCCTTTCGGCGGGCGACTTCGACTTCATCGTGACGCTCCCGGCGGACTTCACCGAGGCGGTGGCATCCCTCTCCAGCGATTCGCCGCGGCAGGCCGACATCGAGCTGCGCACGAACGATGCGAACAACTACCTCGCCTCCACGATCGGCACGCAGGCGGTCGCGCGCATCCAGGCGTCGGTGGCGAAGAAGGTCGTCGATGAGGCGGGTCTCTCCCTGCTCGACGCCCTGCACACGATCCGGGTGAGCCTCGTGGATGCCACGAACGGGGCGACGCAGCTCGTCGACGGTCTCGGCACGGCGAAGAACGGATCGTCCCAGCTCGCGAGCGGTTCAGCGACCCTCGCCGACGGCTCGGCGCAGCTGGCGGACGGCACCGCTCAGCTCTCGAGCGGCGCGGACCAGCTGCGCGACGGCAGTGCCTCGTTGCGCGACGGCTCCGCGCGTGTGGCGGACGGCGCACAGCAGGTAGCCGGGGGCGTCGACCGTATCGACGACGCGGCTCGCCAGGTCGGCTCGATCGCCCAGGACGCGGCGAACCGCCTGCCCGAAGCGCGCGCCGACATCGCCAAGGCCCTCGCCGACGCGGGACTCAGCCAGGCCCGCATCGACGAGATCCTGTCGCGGCTCGATCCGGTCGCCGAGCGCCTCACCGCCGCGAACGAACAGGTGCAGAGCACCGTCGGCCAGATCAACCAGCTCGACGACGGCGCACGCCAGGTCGCCGACGGCAGCGCCTCGGTGGCGAGCGGTGCGGACACCCTGGCGAACGGAGCCTCGACCCTGGCCGACGGCACCGCGACAGCGGCATCCGGAGCCGCGCAACTGCGCGACGGCTCGGCGCAGCTCCGCGACGGGGCGAGTCAGCTCGACAGCGGTATCGGTCAGCTCCAGACAGGTGCGACGCAGCTTCGCGACGGGCTCGCGTCGGGCGTGCAGCAGATCCCCGACTCCGACGACGCGACGCGCAAGGCGCAGGCCGCGGCCATCAGCGATCCCGTCGCGGTCGGCACGAGCGCGGTCACCAAGGCGCAGAACTACGGCGCCGGCCTGGCACCCTTCTTCGCCGCCCTCGCCGGCTGGATCGGGATCTACGCGCTGTTCCTCATCGTGAAGCCCGTGTCCAAGCGCGCGATCACGGCACTGCGCTCGCCCGTCCGCGTGACGTTGGCGGGCTGGCTGACCCCCGCGGGACTCGGAGCCCTCCAGATGGTGGGACTCTTCACGGTGCTCGCCATCGCGCTGCAGTTCTCGTTCGCGAATCCATGGGCGGCCCTCGGCATCCTGCTCTTCGCCTCCGCGACCTACGCCGCGATCGTGCTGGCTCTGAACGTCTGGCTCGGCTCGGTGGGACAGTTCCTCGGACTCGTCCTGATGGTGCTGCAGCTCGTCACGGCGGGCGGAACCTTCCCGTGGCAGACGCTGCCCGCACCTCTCGCGGCCCTGCACCACGTGCTGCCGATGGGATACGTGGTGGATGCCATGCGCCAGGTCATGTACGGCGGAGACGTCTCACGCGTCGGGCCCGACCTGCTGGTGCTGGGCGCGTGGATGCTCGGCGGGGTGGCGCTGGCCGCCCTGGGGGTCACGCGGATGACGCACTTCCGCACCCTGCGCGACCTGCAGCCGAGCCTGATCGGCTGACGCGGGCCGGGCGGCGCGTGCCCCGCGTGGCGAGCGGAGGATGAGGGACGACCGGAGGGGGAACCCGCGGCATCCGTCCTCCGCTCGCCCCCGCCCCTCCGCTCTTCACCGTGTGTCGCGCCCGCGCCGGCTCACCGCCGCGCCGGGCGCGCCACGACGTCTTCGAGAAGGCGCGTGAAGGTCTCGCCCACCGCCTCGAGCGTCAACAGCAGGCTCTGTTCGCGCGCGCGTTCCGACATCTCCTCGCGCGCGCCCTCGTCGGTGAGGAGTGCCGTGAGGGCGCTCGCGACACCGTCCGTGTCGCCCGGTGCGACGAGGACGCCGCCGGCGCCCACGTAGTCGCGGGGTCCGTAACAGACGTCGAACGCCACGACGGGCAGCCCGCTCGCCAAGGCTTCGCCGATCGCAAGGTTCTGCCCCTCGAAGATGCTTGTGCACAAGAAGACGGCGGAGGTGGCCATCGCCTCGCGGACCCGGTCGGAGTACCCGTGCAGGTGGACGCTCCCGCTCACTCCACGCTCCTCGATGAGGTTCTGCAGCGCACTCCGGAGGGGACCGTCCCCGTAGATGTGGAGGCGCGCATCCGGGACGCGCGCCACCACGCTCGGCCACAGGGCGATCGCGGTGTCCACCCGCTTCTGGTCGACGAGCCTGTTCACCATCACGACGTCGGTTCCCTCGCGCGCGCGAGCCGGGGGCTCGAGGCCGGGAGCGATCGGTGTCGGGATGGCGGCGAAGCCCTCATGGGCACCGAAACGCTCGACCACGTCGTCTTCTTGGCTCGGCGTGGGCCAGACCACGGCGTCGAAGCGATCGAGCAGGCCCAGCCACCTGCGCCACCCGTCGTCCCGCAGCGGCGCCGAGGGCCGACACGGCGCCGCGAGGTGCGAGTCGTGGACGGTGTGGACGATCCGCACGTTCGGGTCGACCCACTCGGCGATCAACTCACCGATCTGCTTCGACTCGCAGATCACCACGACGCTCCGCTCGTCATCACCGGCGCGGGCGCGCAGTTCCGCCACCACGCGCGTCAGCCACGCCGCGTAGAGGGCTCGGAAGCCGGCCAGGACGCGGGAGCCACGCTCTCCGCGGACGACGACAGGGGTCCGCGTGAGGTGCCAGTCGGGGTCATCGCGGATCACCGGCAGCGATACGACCTCGGCTCCTGCATCGTCTCGGATGGCGCGATAGGCGGTCGCCGGGTCTGCCCCGCCCTCCTGAGCCTGCTCGTACAGCCACGACGGATCGCGGACGACCTCTTCGTAGAGGTTGCGCATCTCGATGTCACCCTCGGGATCCTCCCTCAGCGCGTGGCGGACCTCGCGCGCGCGCTCGTCCGCGTCCCCGACGTCGAAAGTGAGAAGGAGCGGGCGCGTCACGCCGATCGACCGCAACAGGCGCAGACGAGAGGCGACCGCGACGGCGTATCCGCCGTCGAGGCGCGGGGCCAGGCGACTGGTGAGAACAAGGAAGTCTGCATCCGGGGGCGAGGGCATCTGCCGATCCTCAAAGGGGGGACATAAGCGGGCCCTCATCGTTGCTATGCGCAAGCTGTGTGTCAGGGTGGTTGACGAACGGTCCGTCGTCCCCCAAGGGGACCGACTTCCCGGCCGCCGCCTGTCGCGCCGATCACGCCGCGATCACGGCAGCGAGCGCCACGACACCGGAGCCCAGGATGCCGCCGGCCACCAGCCGCACCACGCGCAGCGACCAACGGCGCCGGGTGCGCCGCCACGGCAGGGCCGCGAAGCGGCGCGCGGCCCCGATCGTCCCCGCGGCGGTGAGGATCACCGCTGCGACCCAGAGCAGGGGCGACGCCCGTGTCCAGTCCACGAGCAGCGACGCCGCGGCGAACGCGACCACCATCCCGAACGCCTCCGCCAGGACCATCACGCGGTCGCGGAGCGCGAACCGTCCGACGCCCCACGCCCGGACGGCGAAGAGGACGGCAACGGCCACGAGGAGTGCGGCGAGGACGACGGCGATCATCGTGCCGCTCCCTTCGTGAGCACGGCATAGGCGACCTCGTCGACGTTCGCCGCGGTGTCGTCGAGGACGAAGCCCGCTCGCCCGGCCGCCCGATCGAGCATCATCGCCGAGGTGAATCCCCCGGTCTCGCCGTTGTGGAAGGTGATGGCCGTGCCGTCGACGTCGAGCGTGAACCAGAACCACCCGATGGGACCGGATGCCGTCTCCCGGCGCGGATCCATCGCGGAGGCACCCGGTGCGGTGCCGTCGAGGAGCGCCTTCACGAACAGCGTCATGTCGTGCGCGGTGGAGCGCACCCCGCCGGCCGGAGCGTGGCCGCCCATGGCCCACTGGCCCTGAGGGACTCCCTGAGCGCTGAACCCGCGCGTGTCGATCGGCCGCAGGTCGTCGGCGGTCAGGGGCACGGTCGACTCGGTCATCCCGAGCGGCTCGAACAGACGGCTCGCGATGAGGGTCGGGTAGTCCATGTCCGCGCACCGCGCGATCGCCTGGCCGAGCAGAGCCGTGCCGAGGTTCGAGTACGCGAAGGCACCGGTCTCCCCGACCCGCTCTGCTCGGGTAAGGCGGATCATCTCGTCGGCGGTCAGCATGTAGGGGTTCTGCCCGAGGAGGCTGCGGCCGAGCGTGTCGGCGAGGAATCCCGGATCGCTGAGCAGGCGTGGCATCCCGGACATGTGAGTGGCGAGATCGTCGAGACGGACCGCCCCCGCCGCGGTGTCCGCCAGCTCGGGCAGGCACAGGTCGAGACGGTCGTCCGCGGCCACCTCGCCGCGCTCGACCGCGTCCTGGAAGAGCAGACCGGTCATGGTCTTGGTCGCCGATCCGATCTCGAACGGCGTGTGCTCGTCGGCTCCGAAGCCCGCGAACCGCGTGCGGTCGCCGTCGATCGACACCACGACCGCCTCGTGGCGCTGGCCCGCGGCGACGAGGTCGTCGCGCACCGCGGCGGCGAGCGCGGCATCGCCGATGATCCGCTCGGAGAGTGCCGGCGGTCGGGGCATCGTCACGAGCCCGACCGCGAGCGTCATGAGCGGCGCGGCCACCATCGCCACGGTCGTGAGCAGTCGTCGTCGTGTCATGCTTCCAGCCTCGGGCGGGGGGCCGTTCCCGGCCAGGGCCGCGGTGTCACGAGCGGGCATGACATGTGTCACGTTCCGGTGGCTTCGACGCGCTCAGCCCCCTTCGACGCGCCCAGGCCCCCGAGCCCGTCGAAGGGACCGGAACCGCCTCACGCCGGCAGCCGCACCTCGAACACCGTCCGCCCCGGCCTGCTCTCGACCGAAATGGTGCCTCCGTGCGCCGCCGTGATCGCCTGGGCGATCGACAGCCCCAGCCCCGTACTGCCGGCATCCCGGTTCCGGGCGTCGTCGGCACGGGCGAAGCGGTCGAAGAGCCGTCCCGCCACCCCCGGGTCGATCCCCGGGCCCGTGTCGGTCACGCGCAGCACGGCCTCTCTCCCCTCGCGACCCAGTGACAGCGTCACCGTCGTCCCGGGCGGCGTGTGGGTGGAGGCGTTGCGCAGCAGGTTCGCGACCACCTGCCGGAGGCGGTTCTCGTCGCCGGTGACCGAGATGAGGTCGTCTGTCACGTCGAGACGCCACTCGTGCGTGGCATCCGCCGCGTGCGCGTCGCTCACCGCATCGACGGCGAGCAGCGTCAGCTCGACCTCGTCACGGCGCAGCGGTTGTCCGGCATCCAACCGGGCCAGCAAGAGCAGATCGTCGACGAGGGATGCCATGCGCTGAGCCTCCGACTCGATCCGATCGAACGAGCGCGCCTGGGTCGGCGTCATCGGTGCGTCCTCGCCGAGGGAAAGTTGCGCGTATCCGCGGATGCTCGCGAGCGGCGTGCGCAGCTCGTGGCTCGCGTCCGCGATGAACCGTCTCAGCTGCTCCTCGCTGTGGTGCCGCGCGGCGAGGGAGGACTGCACGTGCCCGAGAAGGTCGTTGAGCGACGACCCCACGCGGCCCACCTCGGTCGAGGGGTCGGTGTCGGCGGGGGCGACCCGGTCGGGGATGTCGACGCTCCCCTCGCTGAGCGACAGCGTCGAGACACGCTGGGCGACCTCGGCCACCCGATCGAGGGGGCGAAGACTCCGGCGGACGAAGAGCGAGAGCCCGACCACCGCGATCAGCAGCGTCGCCGCGCTCACCGCGAGCAGGATCACCGTGAGCGCACTCGTCGTCGCCGTGACGTCTGCCTGCGAGCTGCCGGCGAACACGGTCGTCCCGTCGAGGTCGGCGGCCGCGACCCGGAAGGATCCGAGATCGCCGCCGAGATCGATCGACGTGGGCGTCCGATCGGTGGGAACGTCCGCGCGCAGCAGCGCCACCTGATCGTCGCTGAGCTGAACCTGGGTGCCGTCGCTGCGGGTATAACTCGAGGTGCGCACCGTGCCGTCGGATGCGACCACCGCCTGCAGCGATCCGATCCGGGGTGCGGGCCGGTCGGCATCCTGGCCGCGATTCTGCCCCTCACGCTGGTCCGCGCCGGAGTGATCGAACGATCCGCGACCGACGGCGAACGACAACCCCTCCCCCACCTGCTGGTCGAGGCGGTCGAGCGCGAAGGAGCGCAGCGCCACGATCGTGGCCAGACTCATCACGACGAATGCGAGAGCCACGAGCACGCTCGTGCCGACGACGAGGGTGCGACGCAGCGTCCACCGGGACCGGGTCATGACGCCTTGATCGTGTAACCGACGCCGCGCACCGTGTGGATCAGCGGCTCGCCGAGGCTGTCGATCTTCTTCCGCAGGTACGAGATGTAGATCTCGACGACGCTGCCGTTGCCGCCGAAGTCGTAGCTCCAGACCTGGTCGAGGATCTGCGACTTGCTCAGCACCCGACGCGGATTCTGCATGAGGTAGCGGAGGAGCTCGAACTCCTTCGCGGTGAGTTTGATCGGGATGCCGCCGCGCTCGACCTCGTACGACTCCTCGTCGAGCGACAGGTCGCCCACGCGCAGTCGCGGGTCGGCGTCGGCGATGGCCGCGACGTGCCGGCGCGCCATCCCCCGGAGCCGGACGACGACCTCTTCGAGGTTGAAGGGCTTCGTGACGTAGTCGTCGGCCCCCGCCGAGATGCCCGCGATGCGGTCCTCCACGGCATCCTTCGCCGTGAGGAAGAGCACGGGGGCATCATTGCCGGCAGCGCGGATGCGGGTCAGCAGCTCCATGCCGTCGAGCCCCGGCATCATGATGTCGAGCACGAGGAGGTCGGGGCCGAACTCGCGGATGACGTTCAGGGCCTCCTGCCCGTTGGCGGCCGTGCGTGCGTCCCACCCCTCGTTCTGCAGCGCCATGCGCAGCAGGTCGCTGAGGTTCGCCTCGTCGTCGACGACGAGCACGCGGATCGGCGACCCGTCGGGACGGGTGAGGGGGGCGGGGCGGAAGGTCACGAGAGCCAGCATGCCCGCTCTCCACCCCCGCTGTCACCGGACATACACGCTTCATAGGAACGCTGAGGGAGCGGTGAGGGTGCCGTTCCTACCTTCGGGGCACGGCCGCATTCCGCGTCCGAAAGGAGAAGCATGTACGGCACCTACCTGCGGCGCGAACTCGCCGGCCGCGTCAAGCAAACCGTGATCGTCGCGATCGGGCTCGCGATCGCCATCGCGCTCGTGATCGTCGTGAACGCCCTCTCGGCGGGGGTACGCGACGCGCAGTCGCAAGCGCTGTCGTCGGTCTACGGCGTGGGCACCGACCTGACCGTGACCGGCGCGCAGACCGAACCCGGACAGGGCGGCGGTACCCGCTTCGACTTCGGCGCGGGCGAGGGAGCGACGCAGGACGGCACCACCACGCTGAGCCAGTCGCGCCTGATGACCGACATGCGACGCGGCACGCTCGACGCGTCGACCGTCGCAACGGTCACGGGCCTCGACGGCGTCGCGGCCGCGACCGGGGCGCTGTCGCTGACGAACACGACCTTCTCCGGACAGGTTCCCGACCGCAGCTCCCAGTCGGGCGGTACCGGCGGCAGCGGCACCGGCGACGGCGCGCAGATGGGAGAGCCGCCGGCGGGTGGCGGCGGTCCCGGCGGCGACGGTGGCAGCGCCTTCGGCGTCGACTCGTTCACCGTCCTCGGCGTCGACCCCTCGGCATCCGTCGGTCCCCTCTCGTCCGTCACCGTCAGCGACGGCCGCGCTCTCACCGCGTCCGACGCCGGCACGGACGTCGCCGTCATCGACGCGACCTACGCGACGAGCGCCTCCCTCTCGGTCGGGGGCACGATCGACGTGGGCGGCACGGCGATGCAGATCGTCGGGATCGTCGCCTCGACGTCGTCCGACGCCGACACCGCCGCGAACGTCTACCTCCCCCTCGATACCGCTCAGACCCTCGCCGGAGTGGGCAGCGTGGTCTCCACGGTCTACGTGCAGGCCGATTCGGCGGATGCCATCGACTCCGTGCAGAGCGAGATCACGGCCGCACTGCCCGACGCCACCGTCAGCTCGCAGTCCGAGCTCGCCTCGACCGTGTCGGGTTCGCTCTCGAGCGCTTCGGCGCTGATCTCGAACCTCGGGACCTGGCTCTCGATCGTCGTCCTCGTGGTCGCCCTCTCGCTCGCGGTGCTCTTCACCATCTCGGGCGTTGCGCGTCGCACCCGCGAGTTCGGCACCCTCAAGGCAATCGGATGGTCCAACGGTCGGATCGTGCGGCAGGTCGCGGGAGAGTCTCTGACGCAGGGGCTCATAGGCGGTGTCGCGGGACTGGTCCTGGGGCTCGGCGGCATCCTGCTCGTCAACGTCATCTCGCCCACCATCTCGGTCGCGAGCCAGACCTCGGGCCGCGGCGAGCGCGGCGCGGGCATGGGCGGCCCCGGCGGGTTCGGCCAGTCCGCTGCCCAGGCCACCGACATCGTGCTGCACGCGCCGATGACCCCCGCGATCATCGTGGCCGCGGTCGGGATCGCCGTCCTCGGCGGCGTCCTCGCCGGCGCCTTCGGCGGATGGCGAGCCGCTCGCCTCGGCCCCGCCGCCGCCCTCCGCTCGGTCGCGTGACCGGCATCCCGTTCGAAGGAGACATCATGACCCTCACCGCCACCGCCACCGCCTACCGTCTGCAGGGAGTGACCCGCACCTACCGTCAGCGCGAACGCACCGTGCAGGCCCTCGCGGGCGTCGACCTCGAGATCGACGCGGGCGACTTCGTCACCATCCAGGGACCGACCGGCGGCGGCAAGTCGACGCTGCTGCAGATGCTCGGGGCGCTCGACCGCCCCTCGAGCGGTTCGGTGATGCTCGGCGACGTCGACATCGCGCAGGCGTCGAACGCGCAGCTCAGCCGCCTCCGCGCCGAGGAGATCGGCTTCGTGTTCCAGGGCTTCAACCTCATCCCCACCCTCACCGCCGCCGAGAACGTCGACATGGGTCTGGAGCCTCTGAAGCTGGACCGCCCCGAACGATTGCGCCGCATCGCGGATGCGCTCACTCGCGTGGGCCTCGCCGACCGGCACGACCACCGTCCCGGGGAGTTGTCGGGCGGACAGCAGCAGCGCGTCGCGATCGCCCGGGCGATCGCCAAGCAGCCCCGGGTCCTGCTGGCGGACGAGCCGACCGGCAACCTCGACGAGCGCATGCGCGACGAGATCCTCGACGTGCTCGAGACGCTGAACATCGAGGGGCTGACCCTCGTGGTCGTCACGCACGACTCCGCCGTCGCCCGACGCGCACGCCGGCGCCTGCGCCTCGCGGGCGGGCGGATCAGCGACATCACGCGAGGCTGAGCCCGCGTCCCCGCGACGAGCGGAGGGCCGGGGACGAGTGGAGGGCCGAAACCCGGCATCCCTCCTCCGCTCGTCCCCGGCCCTCCCTCCGTCACGCCGCTCCGCACCCCGCGCGTCAAGGCCCGAGACCACAGCCCCACCCTCCCCCTACAGTCGAAACACGCCGACCGGAGGGATGCCATGGCCGCCCGCAACACCCGCCTCATGCGCTGCACGCCCGACGACCTCTTCGCGGTGCTCTCCGACGGCTGGCTCTACCCCGTGTGGGTCGTCGGAGCGGCGCGGATGCGCGACGTCGACGAGGAGTGGCCGAAGGAGGGCTCGCGCATCCACCACTCGCTCGGCGTGTGGCCCGTCATGATCCACGACCAGACCGAGCTCGTCGAGTGGGATCCGCCCCGACGACTGCGCCTCCGCCCGGAGGCCGGCATCCTGGGTCGCGGAGTCATCCGCATCGACGTCCGACCGCACGGCGACGGCATCGCGGTCACGATCGCCGAGGAGCCCGTGACCGGTGCGGCGTCGATCCTGCCCTCACTGCTGTGGAAGCCCCTCCTCATCGCGCGTAATCACGAGTGCCTCAATCGCCTGGCCTTCCTCGCCGAGGGCCGCCGTGAGGAGCGCGAGGCGCGCGAGCTCGACCACCGCACCGAGACGCCGGACCCCGAGGAGGGCACTCCTTCTCCCCAGGCTCAGGAAGACGTGCGAGAAGCCGACATCTGACGCCGCCGCGCCTCGCCTGGGGGAGAATCTCACCGAGCGTGTCGATGCCGACCCGCGGAACGGGGATCGAATGGATGCCGACGTCATCGTCATCGGCGGAGGGCTCGCCGGTCTCGTGGCCACCAGCGAACTCGTCCGGGCGGGCAAGCGCGTGATCGTCGTGGATCAGGAGAACGCGGCGAACCTCGGCGGGCAGGCGTTCTGGTCGTTCGGGGGCATCTTCCTGGTCGACTCCCCCATGCAGCGTCGGCTGGGCGTGAAGGACTCGTTCGACCTCGCGTGGCAGGACTGGCAGGGCTCGGCCGCGTGGGACCGCCTCGACGGCGAGCACCCCGAAGACGAGTGGGCGCAGCGCTGGGGCCGCGCGTACGTGGAGTTCGCCGCCGACGAGAAGCGCACCTGGCTGCAAGAGCACGGCGTGCGTTTCACGCCCGTCGTCGGCTGGGCCGAGCGCGGGTCGCTGTCGGCCCGCGGCCACGGCAACTCCGTCCCGCGATTCCACGTGCCGTGGGGCACCGGCACGGGCATCTCGGAGCCCTTCGCCGACGAGGCGCGGGCGGCCGCCGAGACGGGGCGGGTCGTCTTCCGTTTCCGCCATCGCGTCGACGGCCTGACGTTCACGGCGGGTCGGGTGACCGGCATCCACGGGTCGATCCTCGCACCGGACGACTCCCCGCGGGGTGTGTCGTCGTCGCGCGAGGTGGTGTCGACGTTCGAGCTGTCGGCACAGGCGGTCGTGATCGCCACGGGCGGCATCGGCGGCGATCACGAACGGGTCCGCCGGTGGTGGCCGGAGCGCCTGGGAACGCCGCCGAAGAAGATGGTCACCGGCGTTCCGGCCCACGTCGACGGACGCATGCTCGACATCGCCGCCGACCAGGGCGTGCGGCTCGTGAACCGCGACCGCATGTGGCACTACACCGAGGGCGTGCAGAACTGGGACCCGATCTGGCCCGGTCACGCGATCCGCATCCTGCCGGGACCGTCGTCGCTGTGGCTCGACGCGCGCGGTCGTCGGCTGCCGGCACCGGGCCTCCCGGGGTACGACACGCTCGGCACCCTGCGACTCCTGCGGACCACCCCCGACCTCGCCGACTACGACTACTCGTGGTTCGTCCTCGACCAGTCGATCATCAAGAAGGAGTTCGCCCTCTCCGGCTCGGAGCAGAACCCCGACATCACGAACCGCGACCGCGCGCTCCTTTTGCGCAGCCGACTCGGGCGCACGGCCCCGGGCCCGGTGGAGGCCTTCAAGACCAAGGGGGCCGACTTCGTCGTCGCCGGCACCCTCGACGAGCTGGTGCGCGGCATGAACGACCTCACCGGCGATCACCTCCTCGATCCGGATGCCGTCCGCGACCAGGTCGTGGCGCGCGACCGCGAGCTCGTGAACCCGTACTCGAAAGACGCACAGGCGATGGGCATCCGCAACAGCCGACGCTTCCTCGGCGACCGGATCTTCCGCACCGCGAAGCCCCACGCTATGCTCGACCCCGCGCACGGCCCGCTGATCGCGGTGCGCCTGTGGGTGGTCACGCGCAAATCGCTCGGCGGCATCCAGACCGATCTGCAGGGCCGCGCCTTGAACGCCGAGGGTGTGCACATCGCCGGGCTCTACGCCGCGGGCGAGGCGGCCGGGTTCGGTGGAGGGGGCGCGCACGGCTACAACGCGCTGGAGGGAACCTTCCTCGGCGGCTGCCTCTTCACGGGACGCACGGTCGGCCGTGCGATCGCTGCGACCCTCTGACCAGCAGGGCCGCTCAGCTCTCCGGCCGCGACTCCGTGTGCGTCCCGCCCGGCTGCTCCGTGCTGTGGTTCAGCTCGTCGATGTAGAGGTTCTCTTCGTCGGTCGTCCGGTTGCGGTACGCGGCTCGACCGACCATGTGCGCGGCGAGAGGCGCCGTGGCGAACTGGATGAGCACGATCGGGATGCCGAAGGCCAGGGCCTCCCACGATCGCAGGGCGAGCTCGACGGCGACGACGATGAGCAGCACGCCCAGGACCTGCGGCTTGGTCGCCGCGTGCAGACGGGTCGGGACGTCTTTCCAGCGCAGCAGGCCGATCGTCGCGGTGAGGCACAGGATCGCACCGATCAGCACGAGGATCAGGGCGATCGTGTCGAGAACGCTTTCGAGGGTCATCGCGGATTCTCCTTCCGCGCGACGAAGCGGGCGACCGCGATCGAGCCGAACACGCCGACCGCGGCGATGATGAGCATGGCCGGCAGCGATCGTGTGTGGTGGTTGATCACCATGTCGGCACCCAGGATGCAGACCACCTCGGTCAGCAGCACGTCGGCGGCGACCGCGCGGTCGAGGATCGAGGGGCCGATCACGAGGCGGATGAGAGCCAGCACGGCCGCGGCCGCGAAAACGACCAGGATGACGATGACGAGGGCGGTGGTCACGGGGGTCACAGCGGGGTCCTCCCCTCTCGGGGTGATTCCGTCGCCCGACGCGCATCCGCCTCGGACTCGGCGATCTTCGCGCGCAGTTCCTGCAGCTCTTCGCGAGAGCCGACGGCACGCGTGATGCGGGCCTCCCACCCGAGCACGACGCGGCGCTGGTGCTCGGCATCCTCGTCACTGCGTACGCCGATGGTGTGCAGGTACAGCGTCCGGTTCTCGCGGTCGACATCGACGATGAGAGAGCCCGGGATGAGGGATGCCGTGACGGCGGTGTGGGCCATGATCACGTCGTCATCGACCCGCAGGGGCACGGCGATGATCGCGGCACCCGGCTGCCGCCGGACGTCGAGCACCTGCCACGCGACGATGAGCGAACCCCGGATCACGGCGCCGAGGAAGGTGACGACGAAGATCAGGCCGTACCAGAGGTTGATGCGGCCCGACAGTTCGACCGGCGGGAGGCGGAAGACGCGCGTGACGACGATCGCGGCGACGAGGCCGGTGAGGAAGGCGAGCCAGGTGAACTGCCCCCACAGCATCATCCACAGGGCGACGAGCCAGACCAGGAAGGGCAGCTGGTGCAGGAACAACGACACCTGGGAACGACGCGATGGGCTCATCGCTGGCCCCCCTGCTCCTGGAGCTGCACGAGGCTCACGCCGTCGGTGATCGTCACACCCGCGCGCAGACACATGTCGAGCAGCGGACCGGCGAACACGGTGAGGGCAACCGTGACGGCGACCATTCCGACCGTCGCGAGGGTCATGATCTTGGGGATCGTGCGGCGCTCGGTCGAGATCGCCGCGGCGGGCGCGTTGCCGAGGTACGCGATGCGCTCCATCGTCTCGGTCGAGTCGTCGTCCTCACGCCAGAACGACAGGTTCCACGCGCGCATGAGGGCATAGAGGGTCAGGATCGACGTCGCGATCCCGCCGACGATCAGCACCATCATGACCGGCGTGCCCACCTGCGCGGCGGCGTCGAAGAGGGCGTACTTGCCGATGAAGCCCGAGAACGGCGGCAGACCGCCGAGGTTGATCGCCGGGATGAAGTACAGCACCGCGAGCACCGGGGCCGCCCGCATGAGTCCCTTCACCTTGAGGATCGACGTGCTGCCCGCGCGGCGCTCGATCAGGCCGACGGCGAGGAACAGAGTCGTCTGCACGATGATGTGGTGGACGATGTAGTAGATCGTCGCGCCCACCGCGAGAGGCGTGTTGATCGCCAGTCCGAAGATCATGTAGCCGATGTGGCTGACGAGCGTGAACGACAGGATGCGCTTGAGCTCGGCCTGCGCGACCGCGCCCAGGATGCCGACGATCATCGTCGACAGCGCCACCATCATCAGCAGGAAGTTCAGATCGTTGTCGACGAACAGCTGCGTCTCGGTGCGGATGATCGCGTAGACGCCGACCTTGGTGAGCAGGCCGGCGAACACGGCCGTGACGGGCGCGGGAGCCGTCGGATACGAGTCGGGCAGCCAGAACGACAGCGGGAACACCGCCGCCTTGATCGCGAAGGCGAGGAGCAGCATCAGGTGCAGGATCGTCTGCGTATCCTGCGGCAGGAGTGCCATGCGCTCGCTGATCTGCACCATGTTCACGGTGCCGAGCGCTCCGTAGACCATGCCGATCGCGGCGAGGAAGAGGATCGACGACACCAGCGAGACGACGATGTAGACGACGCCCGTGCGGATGCGCGACTCGGTGCCGCCGAGCGTGATGAGCACGTACGAGGCGACGAGCAGGATCTCGAAACCGACGTAGAGGTTGAACAGGTCGCCCGCGATGAAGGCGTTGAAGATGCCCGCGCCGAGGATCAGATACGCGGGATAGAAGATCGAGACCGGAGTGTCCTCGTCGTTGTCGGCAGCGCCCTGGCCGATCGAGAAAAGCAGGACCGCGAGGAGCACGATGCTCGTGACGACCACGAGGAGGGCCGCGAGCACGTCGACGTAGAGCACGATGCCGAACGGGATGTCCCACCCCGCGATCGCCACGGCGAGGGGACCGTTGGTGTCGACCTCGACCAGCAGGATCGCCCCGAGCACGAGCACGGCGGAGAGCGCGGCGACCGACACCACGATCTGCGTCTTCTTGCGACGGCCGAAGACGAGGTTGATCGCGGCACCGATGAGCGGGATGCCGACGAGCAGGGGAACGAGGGCGCTCACGGGCGATCACCGTCCGGGGTATCGCGGGTGTCGTCGTCGGTGCGGCGCACGGCCACCCGATCGACCGGGGCGTCGTCGACGAGCTGCGAGAGATCGCCCTGGTGAAGGACGCGGATCGGCGAGGCCACATCACCGACGAAGTCCGTCGTGACGTCCTCGTCGTCGGAGCGGGACTCCTCGTCCATCGCGTCTTCGGGCTCGTCGGCGGCGCGGGTGCGCAGCGCGACGTCGTCGGCGTCGTCGATGACCGTGTCGGCCTGCCCCAGTTGCCACGAGCGGTAGATGAGCGCGAGGAGGAACGCCGAGATCGCGAACGTGATCACGATGGCGGTGAGCATCAGAGCCTGAGGGAGGGCGTCGGACATCTCCGCGGCATCCGTCTCTCCGCCGTCGTAGAACGGAGCCTTGCCGGGAACGCCCATCACGATCAGCAGCAGCAGATTGGCGGCGTTGCCGAGCAGGAGGAACCCGATGAGAACGCGGGTGAGGCTGCGCTCGAGCATCGCGTACACGCCGCATGCGAAGAGCACCGCCATGACGATCACGAGGACCAGCGAGATGTTCACGGGGTGACCACCTCCGCGTCCTCGGGGTGCTGCGACTGACGGTCCACTTCGGCGCCGAGACTGCGCAGCACGTCGAGCACGAGACCGATCACGACGAGGTAGACCCCCACGTCGAAAATCGTGCTCGTGACGAACTCCCAGTGCCCGATGAGCGGCAGATCACCCTCGAACGTGAAGCTCTGCAACGGCGCGTACCCGAAGAACAGGGGCACGACGGCGCACAGCACCGCGATCGCCATACCCGCTCCGAGGAGTCGCCCGGCGTCGGTCGGTGCCGCGGCGCCCAGTTCCCAGCGCCCGCCCGCGATGTACCGCATGACCAGGCCCATTCCCGCCACGAGTCCACCCGCGAAGCCGCCGCCGGGCAGGTTGTGTCCGGCGAACAGCAGATAGAGCGACACGATCATGATCGAGTGGAAGAGCACCCGGACGATGATCTCGAGCAGGATCGACCTGTTCTCGGGCTGCACCTTCGCGCCCGAGATGAGCCATGCCCGCGGGGCGCCCGTCTCGCCGACGCGCTGCGCGCGGACGCCCTCATCCGTCTCGACGAGAGGACGACGGCGCCCGAGGCCGACGCGCGCGCGGGCGGTGCCCGAGCGGCGCGCGAGGTTGTCGCTGCGGTCGGTGATGAAGACGAGGGATGCCACACCCGTGGCCGCCAGAACGAGAACCGACAGCTCGCCCATGGTGTCCCAGCCGCGCAGGTCGACGAGGGCGACATTGACGACGTTTCGGCCGTGACCGATCTCGTACGCCAGCGGAGGCCATTCGAGCGAGATGGGGAGGTCTTGCCGCGCACCGGTCGCGACGATTGCGACGAGAGCCATGGTGAGACCCACCCCGGCCCCGAGGATCGCGCGGGCGATCGGGGCGACCGAGGCATTCTGCTCGCCCATCCGCGCCGGCAGCCGGCGAAGGACGAGAGCGAACACCACCAGCGTCACGGTCTCGACGAGCACCTGGGTGAGGGCGAGGTCGGGTGCCCCGCTCGTCGCGAAGAGGACGACCATGCCGAGCCCCGTCACCGACACCAGCGCCACGCCCGTGTACCGCTTCCGCGCCCGCACGGCGAGGATGCCCGCGGCGATCATGAGCGGAGCCGAGATGAGCTGCGCGGGCGACTGCCACGCGTCAAGCTGTGCACGCCATTCGTCCGAGGCGAACAGTGCCGTGCCCTCGGCGACGACGAGGACGACGAAGATCGTGCCGACGTAGAAGGGCAGCGAGCCGCGCTGGAACCGCGCGGTGACCCACTCGGACGAGCGGTCGATCGCCCGCAGGACGACGTTGTAGGCATCGTTGGCGGTGAAGGGCAGCACGCGGCGACGCTTGTGGAGCTGGGTCTTCCGCACGACCCAGAACACACCCGCACCGAGGGCGAGAGTCCCGAGCGAGATGAACAGGGCGGGCTCGAGTCCGTGCCACAGCGCCAGGTGGTACGGATAGTCCGGCGCGGCGACGCCCGGCGTCGCCTCGGGAAGCCCGTCGGCATACGGCGCGAGCCAGTGGTCGACGATCGGTGCGAGGAATCCCAGCGTCAGCGACGCCGCGGCCAGCAGGACGGGTGCGGCGAGGAAACCCATCGGGGGGTCGGGCCAGTCCGTCTTCTCGACATCGCGCTTGGTCCAGTACGCGCCCCAGAGGAACCGGATGCCATAGGCCGCGGTCAGGGCCGATCCCACGACGATGCCGGCCAGGGCGACGATGCCCCACCCCGCTCCGGCCTCGGCCTCGTGCAGCAGCGCGGTGATCGCGGTCTCCTTCGCGACGAAACCGAGGGTCGGGGCGACACCGGCCATCGACGCGATCGCGATGAACGAGGCGGTCGCCATGACCGGCGCCTGCCGTCCGAGGCCCGACAGTTCGCCGATGTCACGGGTGGAGAGCTGGCGGTCGATGACACCGACGACGAGGAAGAGGCACGACTTGAACAGCGCGTGGCTGAGCAGGAGCGCGACGCCGGCGAGAGCCGCATCCCTCGTTCCGTACCCGAGCATGACGGTCAGGAACCCGAGCTGGCTCACCGTGCCGAACGCGAGGATGCGCTTGAGATCCCGTTCGCGCAGCGCCTGGAAGCCGCCCAGCAGCATGGTGAACACACCGAGCGTGATCAGCGTGGGACGCCAGAACGGTGTCTCGGCGAAGGCCGGCGACAGGCGCGCGATCAGGTAGATGCCGGCCTTCACCATTGCGGCGGCGTGGAGGTACGCACTCACGGGCGTGGGTGCCGCCATCGCGCCGGGGAGCCAGAAGTGGAAGGGGAAGATCGCGGACTTGCTGAGCGCCCCGACCAATAGGAGCAGCACGGCGATGTCGACGACGGTGCCGGTCGGTGGGTCGGCGAGAATCGTCGACAGGCTCGAGGTGCCCGACTGCACGACGATCAGGACGACGCCGATCAGCATGACCAGGCCGCCGAGCGTCGTCACGAGCAAGGCTTGCAGTGCGGCACGGCGACTGGCCGCGCGGCCGTGGTAGTAGCCGATGAGCAGGTAGGACAGGACGCTCGTGACCTCCCACAGCATGATCAGCACGACGATGTCGTCGGTGAGCACGAGGCCGTACATCGCGCCGGCGAAGGCGAGGAGAACCGCCGAGAACTGCCCGACGCCGGCGGTCTTGCCGCGGAAGTACCACCGGCAGTAGAGCATCACCAGCGCTCCGACACCCGTCACGACGAGGGTGAGCAGCCAGCTCAGGACGTCCATCCGCATCGAGAGCGAGACGTCGAGGGCGGGAATCCACCGGTATTCCTCGAAAGGAATGTCCGCGGAGAAGACCGCGGGAGCGGCGAGGATCGCCTGCACGAAAGCGACGGCGGGAAGTAGGGCCGCGACATAGAAGGCCCGTGCTCCGATGCGGCCGACGAGCCACGGGAGAATCAGCGGGAGAAGAGCGAACGCGCTGAGGAGTACCAACAAGGTGGGCCTCCTCGGGGTCGACGGGCGCTGGGCCTCGGCTCTCGGGGTGTCGCTTCTATTCTATGGGAAGCATGAGAGTCCCCGCACCGACGGGATCATGTGGTACGCGGTGGGGCGGTCGTCGTGCCCGCCCGGAAAGTGCACGCGAGATCGAGTCCCGACGGGGGTTCGTCCTGCAGCATCGCCGCGACGGCCTCACCCGCGGCGCGTCCTTTCGCGGTGGCGGGCTGGACGAGAGTGGTCAGCACGTGCGGCGCGAGACCGTCGACCACGACGCCGTCGAATCCGGTGACGCTGACGTCGTGCGGCACACGGAGGCCCGCCTCTTCGGCCGCGCGGATGACCCCCGCGGCGAGCAGGTCGCTCTGCGCGATCACCGCGGTGGGGCGCCGGTCGGGGTCGGCGAAGATCGTCCGACCCGCGATCATGCCCTCGTCGATCGAGCTCCCCGCCGCGGCGAGCGCCCGAGCCCGGGGGAAGATCTCCCGCGCCCCGGCGAGCCGATCCGCCGTCACGTCGACGCGGACCTCCGCGTCGTCGGCGATCCATCGACGCCGACGCGTGGCATCCGTCGGGAGGGTCGCGATGACGACGTCGCGGTGTCCCAGGTCGGCGAGGTGGCGAGCGGCCTCGCGTTGGGCCTCGACGTTGTCGAGGAGCACGCGGGGGATACCCTCGCCCGCGTCTCCCTCGATGACGACGACCGGGATGCCGCGAGCTCGGACGATCTCGAGAGAGTCGCGCATGCGAGGGCTGCACCCGATCAGCACGGCGGCGTCGATCGGAGCCGTGTGCAGCGAGGGCTCGCTCACCGTCTCACCGTCGTCACGAAGGAGCAGGAGGGCCGCGCCGAGCCGGGACACGCCGTCGGCGAGCCCGTCCATCATGTGCGTGGTGACGGGGTCGAGGAAGGCCGTACCGAGGTGCTCATCGAAGACGACCCCGACGATGCCCGACCGTCCGCGACGGAGCGACGCGGCACGGGGGTCCGGGCCGGTGTAGCCGAGCTCCGCGGCCGCTGCGAGAACGCGAGCCCGCGTCGCCTCCGACGTCGGGGTCTTGCCACTGAAGACGACCGAGGCGGTCGACGCCGAGACGCCCGCCGCGCGGGCGACGTCGCTGATGGTCGCCCGTCGCGTGCTCACGGGCCGATCGTACCCGCGACACGCCCTCCGGCCGAATCGATTCGATTCACGTCGAATCGATTCGGTACAGTGAAGCGCATGGACACCGCCCTCACCCGTTCTCAGCTCGTGCGCTGGCACATCGCGATCTGCGCGATCTTCCTCGCGAGCGGACTGAGCATCGCGACCTGGGCATCGCGCGTTCCCGCGATCCGCGAGTCCCTCGGGATCGAGAACTCCGGCGTGGGCCTGCTGCTGCTCGGCATGGGTGTGGCATCCATCATCGGACTCTCGATCGCTCCCGCCGTCCTCGCACGTCTCGGCGCGCGCGGAGGCATGCTGACCGCTCTCGTGCTGGTCGGTGTCGGCCTCGCGATCATCGGCTTCGGCGCCGACACGCTGCAGGTGTTCGGGGTCGCGCTCGTGGGCCTCGCCCTGTTCGGACTGGGCAACGGCGCGCTCGACGTGATGATGAACGTCGAGGGTGCGGCTCTCGAGAAGGCAACCGGCCGCACGATCATGCCGCTCCTGCACGCCTTCTTCAGCTTCGGCACCGTCATCGGCGCCGGCCTCGGCTTCGTCGCCGTGAGCGTGGGGATCCCCGTCCTCGCGCACTGCATCGCCCTGGCTGTCGTGATCCTCGTGGTGGCCTTCGTCTCGATCGCGAACGTCCCCCGACGCGAGGTCGCGATGGACGCGCCCGCCGACGAGGAGCGCGCCCACTGGCGCGAGCGCCTCGCCACGTCGCTGCAGGCGTGGAAGGAGCCGCGGACCTACACGCTCGGCGTCATCATGCTCGGCATGGCCTTCGCCGAGGGCAGCGCGAACGACTGGCTTCCGTCAGCCGTCGTGTTCGGCCACGGCGCACCCGAAGAGGCCGGACCCGCCGTCCTCGCCGTCTTCTCGGTCGCCATGACGATCGGCCGCATCGCCGGCGGGCCCGTCGTCGACCGTCTCGGCCGTGTGATCGTGCTGCGCGTCCTCGCCGCGACCGCCGCCGCGGGACTCCTGCTGTTCATCGTCGCGCCCTTCGGCCCGCTCGTCTTCATCGGCGCCGCCCTCTGGGGTCTCGGCGCGTCGCTCGGCTTCCCGATCGGCATGTCGGCCGCCGCCGACGACCCCGCCAAGGCGGCCTCCCGCGTCGCCGCCGCGGCCACGATCGGGTACATCGCCTTCCTCTGCGGTCCCCCGATCCTCGGCTGGATCGGCGACCACATCGGGCTGCTCCCGACGCTGTTCATCGTGGTCGGGCTGATCGTGGCATCCGGTCTCTTCTCGGGGGCGGCCAAGCCGCTCGCCGTCGAGAGCGCCGAGACCGAGAAGGTCCGGCGCGGCTAACGCGCGACCGCGGTCGTGGCTTTCGACGTCACGCTCTTCGAGGTGTAACCGGCCTTCGTGCCGGTCACCGTGACGGTGAGCTTCGCGCCGCGCTGCGCGCTGGTCGGCGTGAACGATGACGACGTCGCCCCGCGGATCTTGGCCCCGTTCGCGAACCACTGGTAGGTGAGCGTCGTCCCGCTCGTCCACGTCCCGGGAACCGCCGTCAGCGTCGTCCCGACGCGCGCGGTCCCGCGGATCGTCGGGGTGGGAGAGGTCAGGATGCCGGCCGCCACCGCCGCCGTCGGCTTCGAGGTCTTCGACACCGACGTGTAGCCCGCGAGCGTCCCGGTGACCGTCACGGTGATGGACTTGCCCCTCTGTGCGGCGCCCGGGGTGAACGACGTGGCGGTGGCCCCCCGCACCGCCACGCCGTCGGCGGACCACTGATACTTCAGCGTCGCGCCTCTCGCCCATACCCCCGTGGTGACCGTCAACGCGCGTCCGACGCGGGCGGTGCCCGAGACGGTCGGCGTCGACGAGGCGAGCTTCGGGGCCGCGGCCACGGCCCAGTCGATGGTCAGACGGGTGAAGGACCACACGCCGATCGAGACGGCGACAGCGCGAGCGGGATCGCTCGTTCCCTTGGCGGTCCCGTCGTAGTAGACGACCCGACCGTCGGTGTACTGCGCGCGCACGGTCACCTTCGTGCCCGTCGGAAGGATGGTCTCGTTGTAGACCCCGCCGAGTCCGCCGCCGATGAGGTCGAGTTCTGTTTCGGCCTTGGTGGAGACGTCGGTCGCCACGACGCGCAGCTGCCGCATGACGACGGACTCGTCGAACATGAGCAGCTCCGTCGCGAGGCCACCGCGCGCGACGCTGTAGTCGATCGTGATGTCCGAGACGCTCTTGGTCGTCGCGTCGACCACGGTCTCGTACGGCGAGGACGCGAACCACCCGTCCGCCAGCTCCATCCGACTGAAGACGGTGTACGTGGCGCGCGGCACGTCCGAGATGCGGAAGGTTCCGGCCTTCGCGTCGTACTTCACCTTGGCGCTCGGCACCGGAACCCCGCCGACCGGGGCGGCCGAGACGGTGACCGCCGCCCGCTGGGCCGTCGTCGTGCGCTTGTCGAAGATCACCCGGCCCGAGATCGTGACGGTCTTCGCGGCCGCCAGCTCGCCCACCGAAACGGGCGAGGAGGACGCTGCAGGAGAGGGTGTGGGGGCGGCAGACGACGACGGGGCGTTCAGCGGCGCGACGAGCCCGATCGCCGTGGGAGCCGGACTCGCCGTCGGAGCCGGACTCGCCGACGCGGTGGGGGGCGCCGGCACAGCGGCCGTCGCGGGTGCGGCGGCGAGGAATCCCGCCACCACGACGGCGGAGACGCCGAAACCGATCGCCGCGCTCGCGCGCGTGAGTCCCGAGAAGAGCGACATGGGCATCCTTCTGATCCGGAGCCGCTGAAATCCGGCCCTTCTTCTCGTCACGCTAGACATCTCGCGAGCGCGGAATCGCGCCGAACGGCATTTCCGAACGACTCCGAACAGCCCGACGACGTGCGTGCGGGGCGATTAGGCTCGTCGGGTGCGTCTCGTCATCGCCCGTTGCTCCGTCGATTACACCGGCCGTCTCAACGCGCATCTCCCCCTCGCCACCCGCCTGCTCGTGCACAAGGGTGACGGGTCGCTGCTCGTGCACTCCGACGGCGGCTCCTACAAGCCGCTCAACTGGATGAGCCCGCCCTGCAGCCTCGTCGTCGAGCAGCCCGACGACGTCGACGTCGAAGACGGCGTCGTCGAGCGCTGGCGCGTGACCCACGCGAAGAGCGGCGACGCTCTGCTCGTGCGGATCCACGAGGTCATCCACGACACCGCTCACGACCTCGGGGTCGACCCCGGTCTCATCAAGGACGGCGTGGAGGCCGACCTGCAGCGCCTGCTCGCCGAGCAGGTCTCGGTCGTCGGCGAGGGGCTCACCCTGGTGCGACGCGAGTACCCCACGGCTATCGGCCCGGTCGACCTCCTGCTGCGCGACGACAACGGCGGCACGGTCGCGATCGAGGTCAAGCGCCGCGGCGACATCGACGGCGTCGAGCAGCTCACCCGTTACCTCGAGCTCCTGAACCGCGACCCCCTCCTCGCTCCGGTGACCGGCGTCTACGCCGCTCAGGAGATCAAGCCCCAGGCCCGCGTGCTCGCGACAGACCGTGGCATCCGGTGCCTCACCCTCGACTACGACGAGATGAAGGGCATCGATTCTGGGGCTCCGCGCCTGTTCTGAGCCGCTCTCGGATCATGAGCTTGCAGCGAACTCCCAGGTTGCGATAGGACTGACCCAGCGGGAGGCGCTTCCGCGCTGAACCGCGGGACCCGAAACCCGCGCTGCCGGCCGCGAGGCCGCCCGGGGGGGAACTATGCGCGCACCTGCGCGGTCATTGCTGCGTGCCTGGATCACGGCCGTGGTCGGGCTCACTCTCGTGGGCTCGTCGCTCATCGCCCCCGCGGCGTACGCCGAGACGCCCGATGCACCGGGAGAGATGGCAGCGGTCGCCACCCCGTCGCCGACGCGGTCTGCTTCTCCCACTCCGGCGACGCCGACGCCGATGCCGAGTGCCAGCGCCGCTCCGACGCCGACCCGCTCGGCGAGTCCGGCGCCGACCCGCTCAGCGACGCCGACACCGACGCCGGCACCGACGCCGACCGCGACGTCCAAGCCGACCACGACCCCCAAGCCCACCACCTCGCCCACGCCCGGCCGGACGGCGACGCCCACGCCTCGCCCGTCGGCATCCCCCACGAAAACCCCCGCGATTCCGGCTCCCGTCGCCGATACGGCCAGCATCTCGGGCCGGGTCACCCTGCCCGCCGGAACGACCCTCTCGCAGACGTCGATCCGCGTCCAGGTCTTCTCCGAGACGGGGTACACCATGGTCGGGTCGAGCTTCGTCCTGTCGGACGGCAGCTACAGCGTGACGGGTCTGGCCGCCGGCGGTTACAAGCTCAACTTCTCCCCTTCGGGCACGCTCGTGCCCGAGTGGTGGAACGACAAGCCGGACTACTACTCCGCCACCGTCGTCACCGTGGCCGCGGGCGAGAAGCGGACCGGCGTCAACGCCTCCCTCGCGAACGGCGCGACGATCTCGGGCCGCATCACCCTCCCGGACGGCGTCACCGCACCCTTCGGCTCCCTGATGGTCACGGTCGCCCCGACCACATCGGAGTATTCGTCCGTCGGCGCCGTCCGGCTCGAGGCCGACGGCAGCTACACCGTGACCAACGTCCCGGCCGGCACGTACAAGGTGAAGTTCTCCGCGTACAACGTCCCTGCGCTGAGCGAGTGGTGGAACGACGCCCCGGACTTCGCCTCGGCGACTCCGCTGACGGTCAAGGGCGGTGAGGTGCGGACGGGGATCGACGCGAGCCTCGCTCCCTCGGCCACCATCTCGGGAACGGTGACCCTTCCGAAGGAAGTGACAGCCGGCCAGGGACACGTGTGGGTGTCCGCCTCGACACAGAGCGAGCCGTGGCGCAACATCGCCAGCGCGGCTGCCGACCAGAACGGCGCCTACACGCTGTCGGGTCTTCCCGCCGGGTCGTACATCGTGAAATTCACGTCGTACGACGCGCCGGTGGTCGCCGAGTGGTGGGACGACGCGAGGGATGCCGCTTCCGCGAAGCCCGTCAAAGTCTCGGCGGGTGAGAAGCGAACGGGCGTGAACGCCGTGCTCGCCCTGTCGTACACGATCTCGGGCACCGTGACGCTCCCCGCGGGGTCCACGGGTTCGGGCATGGACGTCTCGGTGTCGGCGTACACGCTCGATCAGCCGTGGACGCCGAAGGCTACGACGATGGCCTCCCCGAACGGCACGTACGTGGTGAACGGACTGGAGCCCGGAACCTACAGGGTGCGCTTCTCGGCGGGCAGACTCAACGTCCTCGACCAGTGGTGGAAGGACAAGCCCGACTTCGACTCGGCCACGGCGATCGTGCTGGGCTCTCGGAACGTCACCGGCATCGACGCCACCCTGCGCAAGTCGGCTTCGATCTCGGGCACCGTCACCCTGCCCGCGGGAGTACGGGCAGATCAGATCTCGGTCTCCGCCGTCCCCGCCTCGAACGAGTGGGGAACCTCGTTCCAGGGACGCCTTGAATCCGACGGACGGTACGTCGTGACCGGCCTCGCCGCCGGGTCGTACAAGATCAAGTTCAGTTCGTGGGACGCGCCCGTGCTCGACGAGTGGTGGAACGACAAGCCCGATTTCGCGAGCGCTCAGTCCGTGACGCTCGCCGGCGGTCAGGATCAGTCGGGCATCGACGCCACACTCGCGCGCTCGAGCTCGATCTCCGGGACGATCACGCGAACCGGTGGTGCGGCCGTCGCCGGAGTGTCCGTCGAGGTGTATCGCCTCAGCAACGACGGTTCGTGGCAGTGGACGCGTCAGGCGACGACGACCTCGACCGGCACGTATTCGTTCCCGAAGCTGTCGCCCGGGACATACAAGCTCCACGCGAAGCCCGCGGCGGGAGACCTGCTACCGGAGTACTACAACGACAAGCCCTCGTTGGCCACGGCGAACTCCCTCACCCTCGACTCCGGCTCCCGGCGCGACGTGACCGCGAACATGACGCTCGCCGTCGGCACCACCGTTTCGGGCACCGTGCGTTACGCCGACGGATCCCCGGTGGCCGGGACATCCGTGACCCTCTACTCGCGGACCGCCGCGCGCATCGGTTCGGCGACGACCGACGCGACGGGGGCCTACACCGTGGTGGGCGTATCGGGCGACGTCACGGCCGGCGTGAGCGCGGGCGGCGGGACCGTCTACGCGGGTTCGACCGACATCCTCGCCGGCGCGACCTTCGTCACGGTCGAGAAGACCGCGAGGATCGACGTCAAAGTCCCCGGCGTCACCGTCTCGGGCGTCGTCACGGTGGGGGCGACGGGCACACCGGTCTCCGGGGGAACGGTTCGGCTCACCTCCTCCCTGGGAGGGCCGGCGACGCCCGCGACGGTGGGCACCGACGGCCGTTACCGCCTACGCGGAGTGATCGCAGGCTCCTACACCGCTCAGTTCACGCCCGCCGCGGGAAGCGGGCTGGCGGAGACGTGGTCGGGCGGGGGCACCGACCCCCGCACCGCCACCGCGTTCACCGTGGCCTCGACAGCGCTGACGAAGAACCTGGCCGCGCTCTCGGGCGGAACCGTCACCGCCGTCCTCCCGGCGGGGACCGGATCCTCCTCGTACCGTGCCCTCCAGCTCTATCGGTGGGCCGACGGAACCGCGCAGTACGCCGCGTACGCGGGCGGACCGGCAGGTTCGTCCGTGAGGCTCGATGCCCTCGCGCCGGGTACGTACACGGCATCCGTCGACGGGGTCTACCTCGGCGGCGCCGTCACGGCCGACGCGGCGACGCGGTTCACCGTGACCGGCGGCAAGGTCGTCGACCTCGGAGTCTTCGATGCCACACCGCGTGGCACCGCGGGAACGCTCACCGTCACCGCGACGGGAGCGTCGTACTCCGCCCGCATCGTCGTCGTGAGTTCCAGCGGGCGCATGTACGACCCCTCTCGCAGCAGCACGGGCTCCAACTCGGTGACCGGCACCTTCGCCGTCCCGGTCGGCACCTACCGCGTCTTCGCGTCCTCCACCTCCCCCGGTGTCGTCGACACCTGGTACGGCGGCGCGTCGAACACGACGGCGAAGAAGATCACCGTGCGCGCGGGTGAGACGTCGACCGTCTCGTTCGCTCTCGCCGCGGGCGACGCCTCGGTCACCGGAAAGGTCCTGGATGCCACCGACCGGACCGCGATCAGCTCGGCGACCGTGCAGCTCACCCCCCTCGATCGCGTCTCCGCCCTGCAGGGACGCGCGAGCACGGTGATGACCCGGACGGACTCCCTCGGCGCCTTCTCATTCCCGTCCACCTTGCGCGCCGGCACGTCGTATCGCATCGACGTGCGGACGCTCAGCGGCACGGCCCTCTCGACGCGGACCTTCACCGCGAAAGCGGGCACCCAGGCGTTCACGTTCACGACGCCGCGGCTGGGAGTCATCAAGGGGAAGGTGGCCGACGCCACGAGCGGGATCGCTGTCGCGCTATGGCGAGAGGGCGAGACCTGGCCGATGACCGAACGGTGGACGGACGAAACCGGCTCGTACCGCTTCGACGATCTCCCCGCGGGCTCGTACCGCGTGCAGTTCACCCGCGCCGACACGGACTCCGCATCGTCGTACGCCCCGGGGTGGGCCCCGAGCGGTCGCACGCGTGAAGACGCCGCCGTCATCAAGGTGGCCGTCGGTGCCACGGTGACAGCTCCGACCACCAAGCTCACGCGTGCGGGCATCATCAGTGGTCGTGTGGCCGCCGCGCCCGCGAAGGGCACGACGACGTGGGCGTTCGCCGACGTCACGGTGAAGGACGATGCCGGGCGCACCGTCACGACCGGCCGGTCGGACGCCGGATCCCCCGGTGCCTACGCGATCGAGGCCGCTCCCGGCACGTACACCGTCTGCGCGCGACCGGTCGAATCGCCGACTCCGTTCGCCGAGGTCTGCCGGTCGGGGGTCAAGGTCACGGTGGGCACCTCCACGGCGGGTGTCGATCTCACGATGCGACCGGCATCCTCACGCGCCTCCGCGGTCGCCACGGGGTCGATCGCCCCGTGGTGACCGTCGCGAGGTGACCGTTGCGAGGTGACCGCCGCGCCCTGACGCTCGCGTCCGACCGCGCCGGTAGCGTGGACATATGCCTGTGCGTTCCCCTTTCTCGTGTGTCCTGTGGGACGTCGACGGCACTCTCGTCGACGCGTCCGAGGGGATCCTCCGCCGACTGACCATCACGCTCGAGCACTTCGGGCGCACGCCCCCGACCCGCGACGAGCTGTCGCGGTGGATCGGGCCGCCGATGTTCGAGTCCTTCCAGGTGAACGTCGGCATGACGCCGGAGCAGTCGACCGAGGCCGTCGCCTTCTACCGCGGCTTGAACAAGAGCGAGGGGTACACCGTCAGCGCGCGGCTCTATCCCGGCGTCGCCGAGCTCGTGCACGATCTCCACGCCGCGGGCGTCCCCCAGTCGACCGCGAGCTCGAAGCCCGAGGTCCAGGTCGTCGCGCTGATGGACCACTTCGGCCTCGCCCCCGACCTCGAGGCGATCGTCGGCGCCTCGCTCGACGAGCGCAGTCTCAGCGCGAAGTCCGACATCGTGCGCGAAGCACTCCGCCGTCTCGAGGCGAACGGCGTCGACACCTCGCGCCCGGTCCTGATCGGCGACCGGCATCACGACGTCGAGGGTGGAGCGGATGCCGGCGTGCCGGTGATCTTCGTCCGCTGGGGCTTCAGCTGGCCCTACGAGGCCGACGGCGCCCAGGCCGCGGTCGACGACATCGATCAGCTGCGCGCGCTGCTCCTCGTCTCAGACGACGAGCTCGCTGCCGAGGGCGACGGCGGGACCGTCACCCGTGTCTGACGTCACCTGGGCGGTTCCGACGGCCCTGGCGATCGTCGGAGCCCTCCTCGTGACCGCCGTCGTCGTGATGGTCGTCCGCGCGCGACGCCGCTCCCCGCGTGCGCGGGCCGCCGCCGACGCGGCGCGCCTCGCCGCAGCCGACGCGCTCCTTCGTCTGGACGATGCCGCCACCGATCTCGACATCGCGTTCGAGGCGTCCGAGGCACTGGTGGACGGCGACTCGACGAGCGCCCTCCGTCGGTCGCGCGCCGCCGCGCTGCGGGCGCGCGACCGGGGCTTCACGGATGTCGCCGCCCTCGAGAGCTCCTCGGCCATCCCCGCTCAACGCCGGATCGAGGCCGAGGCCGTGCGCGCTCAGCTCGAGGCGCAGCTCGCAAAGGTCGCCCGCACGCGGGCCGAGCTCGTCGAATGGGCACGAACGCACGGAACCCCGTCCGACCGTGTGAGGGCCGCGCGAGCACGACGTGACGACGTCGTCCGCGCCGCCGGTGATCCCGCGCCCCTGATCGCGGGCCTGCGCGAGCGATTCGCCGAGGACGACTGGCGCGACGCCGCCGAGGCCGCCGACGCGGCCACCGCCGCCCTGGCTCAGGCCGACGAGACGCTCGCCGCCGCCGACGCAGCCACGGACCCCGCCGAGATCGATCGTCTGGTCCACGAGGCGACGGATGCCACGCGCCGGGCAGCTCGGCACCTGAAAGCCGTCGAAGACGCCCACCGCATCGCCCTCCAGGCCGCCGACAACGCCGGCGCCGAGGTCGCCGCCGCGCGCGACGAGCTCGCGGCGGCCATCGACATCGCCGAGAGCCGCCCCGACGAGTGCGCGTCCGACGCCGCCGCGCGACTGCGCGAAGCGACGAACGACCTCGACGCCGCGGCGATCGATGCCGGGAGGCGGCCGCGCGCCGCGATCGAGACCGTCGCCCGCGTCCGCGAGCTCCGCGACGACCTGCTGGGCGAGGCCCCCGCTCCACGGCGGCGACTCGAGGCCGCCCGCGCCGCACTCCCGGGAACCCTCGCGTGCGCGCGAGCGGCTCTCGCGGCCGCGGAGGCACGAGACGATCGCACGATCGACGCGCGCCTGCGACGCGACCGCGCGCGACGCGAGCTCGCGGCCGCCCGCGCCGCGACCGACGCCGGTGTCGCCCTCGCCAACGCCCGAACGGCATGGCAGGCGGCCGCCGCGCGCTGACAGGGCGCACCCCCGGTGCCCTATCGTGAGCGACATGGGGGAGAACACCACAGCAGGCCGCACGCTCCAGCTCATGCGGCGGGTCCCCGCGACGCTCGTGCTCGCCGGGATCCTGCTCGTCGTCGGCGTCGCGGGGGCGGGGCTCTGGCATCCGTTCTCCACCTCCGACGTGTTCCCGACCGTGGCGTACGGTCTTCCCGCACTTCAAGAGGGCAGGTGGTGGACCCCCGTCACCGGCACGTTCTTCCTCGACGCGCCGTGGGTGTACGCCCCGATCCTGCTCGGCCTCGCGGGCATGGGGTACGTCGAGTACCGGCGCGGCTCGCGGGTCGCCGCGGGGTACTTCGCCGCCGGCCAGCTCGTCTCGGTGCTGGCATCCGCCCTGTTCCTCTGGGCAGCGGCGCTCCTCCCCTGGCCGTGGGCGCAGCAGCAGGCGGCCGTGCTCGACGTGGGCCCCTCGGGCGGCGTCGTCGCGACCATCGCCGCGGCGGTCTCGCTCCTGCCCTCGCCCTGGCGCCTCCGCGTGTGGACCGTGCTGGTGGCCGGCCTCTCCGTGACCTTGATCTACTGGGGCTCGCTGCCCGATCTCGAGCACGCCTTCGCGGTCGTCTTCGTGCTCGTCGTCGATCGTTCGCTGCGTCCTCAGCGGGTGTCCGTGCGCGAGCAGCGGCTCATCGCCTTCGTGGTCGTCTGCGCGCTCGGGGCCATCGAGATCCTGACCTTCTTCAGCCCCACCACGGGTCCCTTCGGAACATCGGCCCCCGTTTCGGGCTCGTGGATCGACGTCGCGGTCAACACGGTGCTGGTGCTCGTCGTCGCGACCGGCATCCGCCGCGGCCGTCGGTGGGCGTGGGTCGTGCTCATCGCCTACGCGGCCCTCAACGCGGTTTTCGTGGTCCTGCTCGCCGGGCTGGTACTCCTCTACGGCACCGCCGATCTCGAGGCCGACTCCGGTATCGACCTCACGATCACCCTCGCCTCGTCGCTGCTGTGGACCATCGTGCTCGTCTACCTCGTGCTCGTGCGCGCCGCGTTCCGCGCGCGCCCGAAGGCGGCACTGGGCGAGACTCCCGCCCCCACCGTCGCTGACGTCAAAGACGAGCTGCACCGATCCGGCGGGGGCACCCTGTCATGGATGGCGACCTGGGAGGGCATGTCGTACGCGCGGTTCGGCCGCGGCATCGTGGCCTTCCAGCGCCGAACCGGCGTCGCCCTCGCGCTCGGCGACGCCCTCGGCCCCGCGGGCGATCGTCCGCAGGCCGTGCGCGCGTTCATCGACCGCGCCGAGAGCGCCGGCCTCGCCCCCTGTTTCTTCAGCGCCGGAGAAGAGACGCGCGCGGCCGTACCCGAAGACTGGCGCAGCATCGTCGTGGCCGATGACACGATCGTCGACCTGCCGGGCCTGAAATTCACCGGCAAGGCGTGGGGAGCAGTCCGCACCTCACTCAACCGCGGCGAGCGCGAGGGCATGACGTTCCGGCTGTCTCGCCTCGCCGACGAGACGTGGGGCATCCGGCAGCAGCTGCGGGCGATCTCCGACAGCTGGGTCGGCGAGAAGGGTCTGCCCGAGATGGGCTTCACCCTCGGCACGCTCCACGAGGCGAACGACCCCGAGGTGCGGGTGGCACTCGCAATCTCGCCCGCCGGCGACGTCGACGGGTTCCTGTCGTGGCTGCCGGTGTACGGCGAGGGCCGCGTGCGCGGCTGGACGCTCGATCTCATGCGCCGACGCGACGGAGGCTTCGGCCCCGTCATGGAGTACCTCATCGGTTCGTCGGCGCTGCAGTTCTCCCGCGAGGGCGCGGATGTCATGTCGCTGTCCGGCGCGCCCCTCGCGCACGAGTATCCCGCGGATGCCGGCCCCATCGCCGACCTGCAGCAGCGCATGGCCGCGATGCTCGAACCCGTCTACGGCTTCGCGTCCCTGCACCGGTTCAAGCAGAAGTTCCAACCGCGCTACGAGACCATGTACCTGCTCTACCGCGACGAGGCCGACCTGACGCGGATCGGCACCGCGCTCACGCGGGCGTTCCTGCCGCACGCGACGATCCGCCAGTTCGCCGCAGCCGGCCTCGACCTCGTGCGCCACGAACGCTGATCGGCCGGACAGGGGGATGCCGCCGTGCCCGGCCGAATCGACCCCGGGTCGCCCGGGGTGAGAGGTCAGAGGGGGCGGATGTCTTCCGCCTGCAGGCCCTTGGGGCCCTGCGCGATCTCGAACTCGACGCGCTGGTTCTCCTCGAGCGAGCGGTAGCCGCCCGACTGGATCGCGCTGTAGTGCGCGAAGACGTCCTGCCCGCCGTCATCGGGCGCGATGAAGCCGAAACCCTTCTCCGCGTTGAACCATTTGACCGTGCCCTGCGTGCTCATCGACATGCCGTTTTCCGCTTGAGCCGGCACCGAGCGCGCCGGACTTGCCCCAAAAGTAGCGCCCGCGTCGAAACGGCGCACGACCCCGTGACACAAACGTTGCATGCCGCAATGAGGCCGAAGCCCATACGACGCCCGGGCTGAGCAGAGCTCGAAGCCCGGGCGTCGACGGATCCCCCCGGATATGTCACGCGAGGCGTGACGGTGATGACATTACAGCCGCAGAAGGCCTCCGCGCGACACGAAAGCTGTGAATACGTAACGCAAAGTCCGAGACTGTGATACTCGCGCGACGTAAACTCCGCGTGATGAGCGCTCCACGGTCTCGGTTGGCCCTCGTCGATGAGGCCTACGCGGCCCTCGGCGAGGCCATCGTCGACGGCCGGCTTCGACCCGGGGACCGCCTCCGCGACGTGGAGTTGGCCGCCTACATGGGTATCTCGCGAACGCCCGTCCGAGAAGCGCTGCAGAAGCTCCAACGCATCGGTCTCGTCGAGGTCGCCGCGAACCGTTATACGCGCGTCGCCGCGCTCACCGACCGCGCCCGCACCGACATGCGCGAGTACGCCGCGCACAACATCGCGTCGGCGATGCGCGTCGCGCTGCCGCGCTGCACCCCCGAGGAGATCGAGACCGCCCTCACCCTCATCGACGCGATGCGCGACGCCGACTCCTCGAAGACGTACGTGGCCGCTGTCCTGGATTTGTACGCGCTCATGGTCGCGGCTTCGCACAACATCCCCTTCCAGAGGACGCTGGAGCAGACCGATCTGGTCCTGCGGCGCAACCTCGAGGGGTGGGAGAGCATCACGGGAGACACCCGCCCCACACTGTTCGCGCATCTGCGCACGCAGCTTGCCGCGCGCGACGCGAACGGCGCGACGTGGACCTTCCTCGCTCTGCACGGCTTCGCCTGAGCGCGCAAGCGTCGAGCGCCCCGCACGGTGCCCCCGGTAGCGTGGCGCCATGGCCCACATCGACCTGCGCGAGCTGACCGACGACGATCGGGATGCCGCCTTCGCCGCCGTCCGCGACAGTGCCTCCTCGTGGCCGCGCGCCACGATCGAGAACCGCGAGGCCTTCGACGCCTGGGTCGCCGAGGATCGCGTGGCCGCCCGCGCGGTGGTCGCCGACGGCGCCATTGTCGGCCTCGCCGCCACGCTCGATGTCGACGACGACCGCGAGATCCTCCTCGCTGTGACTCCCGGTGCCGTCGAGGGTGTGGCCACCGAAGCCCTCCGCCTGCTCACGGTCCTCGAACCCGAGCGCCCCCTCTACGCCTGCCTCGCCGCCGACGACGACCCCTCGCACGCCGTGCTCGCCGGGCTGGGCTTCGTGGAGGACTCGCGCGACGGGGACGACATCGTCTACGTCCTTCCCCCGACTCTGGAGTGACCTCGACATGAACGACGTGACGTGGGGCGGGATCGTTCCGAGTGTGGTGCTGATCATCGCCGGCGGGGCGCTGTGGTGGTGGTCGATCGCTCTGACCGTCCGCGCCTACCGCGGCGAGCGCGTCCCGGTGTGGCGGAACCCCCGTAATGCCCCGGGTCGCGCGGTCGCGTCGCGGGCCTTCGGAGCCGCGACCCTGACTCTCGGCGTCGGGATCGCCCCCTGGGGTCAGCTCGACGCACCGTCCTGGCTCGTGCCCCTGCTGGCAGGGTCCGTGGCCGTGGTGTTCCTCTTGATTCCGTACTTCGCCGCCGTGATCGTCCACAACCGCGGCGTCGAGACGCCCTAGTTCGGTTCTTCGCTCTCCTCGAGCGTCTCGTCGGCGTCGACCGACGTGTCGTCCGTGGCGCTGTCCTCCTCGGCTGCGGCGGCCTGCTGGGCGGCGAGGGCGTAGGCCTCTTCTTCTCTGCGCTTCTCCGACATGCGCCCAACCTAGGCGCGCGCGAGCGGCCGCGTAAAGGTCAGCGCCGCGAGAGGGTCGCGACGATCGGCCGGTGGTCGCTCCCCGCGTCGTCGAAGTCGGTTCTGACCTCGAAGCCGCGCACCTCCCACGCCGATCCGACCAGCACGTGGTCGATGGGTGCGGCGAGCCCGGTGGGCAGGCGCACCGGCCAGGTGCCCACCGCGGCCGCTCCCGCCTCGGCGGCGGCATCCCGGCACTCCCCCACCGTGCCGCCGTTCCGTCCGAGACCCGCGAGGTGATCGAGCGTCGAGTTGAGATCGCCGGCGAGGATCACGTCGGGGCTCGAGCACTGCGCCGCCACCCAGTCCATCCCCTCGGTCCAGTCGGTCATGATCAGCGGCAACGGGGGCAGCGGGTGCGCGGCGACGAGTGTCGGTCCGTCCCCCTCAGCCGGGCGGAAGACCCCGCTGGGAACCCCGGGCGTCGAGCCGGCCGACAAATCCGGGACGTACGGTCCCATCGACTCCGCGACGAGGAGCGTCGTGGGGACGGGATCGTCCCCGGGAGCGGCCTGCAACGTCGAGGGAGTCATGCGGATGCCCTCGCGGGACAGGATGCCGACGACCTCCGCTGCCGCGTCCGCGTCGGTCTCGGGAAGGCTCACGACGTCCGCCCCGGTATCGCGGACGAGTCGGGCGATGCTCTCGGGCGACGCCCCGCCCCCGTACGTGTTCCAGGCCACGACGACCAGCTCGCCGTCGGCAGCCGCCCCGCCCCCACCGCGCGCGACGAGCACGCCCGCGTTGCCGAGAGACGCCGCGGCGAGCACGATCGCCAGCCCCGCCGCCACGCCCCACCGCCGCCGGAGCACGGCGATCACGCCCGCGACCACCGCGAGCGCGGCGAGGCCGATGGCCAGGATGCCGCGGAACGGGATCAGCTGGGCCACCACCTGCAGGCGCTGCGCACCGACCAGCTGCGGCCACACCGCCACGGCGGCGAGAACACCGCCGACCACGAGCGTCACGATCAGGCCGGTGCGTCGGGTCTTCGGCATCCGCCCAGTAAACCGCGGAACACCCGCGTATCGCTGAGAGGGCGTGCGATCATTCCTCATGCCTTTCCCTCCGGGGAGCCTGACTCCCGCGCCGGACCGCGAGCCCGATCTCGACGACGACTTCCGGACGGGACTCGACCCACGCTGGTGGGTCGCGAGCTACCTGCCGCACTGGACCACGCCGGAGCGAGCGCGAGCGCGCTATGACACCGGGCCGGACGGTCTCGCACTGAGAATCGATCGCGATCAGCCGGACTGGCGCGAAGAAGACGCTCCCCTGCGCGTCTCGAACCTGCAGACCGGGGTGTTCTCGGGGCCGGTCGGCTCCCCCCTCGGGTCGCACCGTCACCGCGAGGGCCTCACCGTCCGCACCGAGACCCCGACGCGACTTCTCTTCGCCCCCTCGAGTGGACGCGTCGAGATCACGGTCTCCGCCAGCCGTGACGTGAACTGCATGACGGCCGCCTGGCTCGTCGGCACCGAGAACCGCTCCCCGACCGAGTCCGGTGAGATCTGCATCTTCGAGATCGACGCCGACGCGATCGGCGAGACCACCGTGGCGCGGAGCGGCATCAAAGCCCATCACGACCCACACCTCACGTCCGACATGAGCGAGGTCGCTCTTCCCCTGGACGCGTCTGCCCCGCACACCTGGTTCGTGCAGTGGGGGTCGGGCGAGACGGTCATCGGATGCCAAGACCGCACGCTGCGGCGGGTCGCACAGGCACCCGATTACCCGCTGTTCCTCATGATCGACCTCTTCGAGATCGGCCCACGCCGGGGTCTCTACCCGAAGACGGCGACGATCCACCGCGTGCGCGCCTGGGGCGAGAGCGGTTTGGCCGCCGGCTGACCCTCGCCTAGCGTGGACCGAATGGCCGACACCCTTGCCGACCGACGTTCACCTCTCCGCCCCGCTCTCGACGTGGTTCGCGGCGCCCTGATCGGGGCGGTGGAAGTCATCCCGGGGGTCAGCGGCGGAACGGTCGCCCTGATCGTGGGGGTGTACGCGACGCTGATCGACGCCGCGAGCCACATCGTGCGCGGCACGGTCGCGGCGACGGACGTCGTACGCGGCCGCGGACTCGCGCGCAGCGCCCGCCATTTCCGGGCCGTCCGTTGGCGTGTGGTGGCCCCGGTGCTCGCCGGCATGGTGCTCGCGGTGGTCCTCGGCGCGCGCGTCCTGGCTCCCCTCGTGCAGGAGTATCCGACCGGGACACGGGCCGTCTTCGGCGGCATGATCGCGGCATCCCTGCTCATTCCGATCCGGCTGCTGGGCCGCGAGTGGACGTGGCGGCTGGGCCTGCTGACGCTCGTCGCCGCCGTAGCTGCGTTCGTCCTCACCGGCCTGCCCTCTGGTGCCGTCGAGAACCCGCCGCTCATCGTCGTCGCGCTGGCGGCTTCGGTCGCCGTGTGCGCCCTCGTGCTGCCGGGGCTATCCGGAGCCTTCCTGCTGCTCGTGTTCGGCCTCTACGAGACGACGTTGGTCGCCCTGAACGAGCGCGACATGCCCTACATCCTGGCGTTCGCCCTCGGCGCGGTCGTCGGTCTGAGCCTCTTCGTCAATGTCCTCCGCCTGCTCCTGACGCGGTTCCACGCGGGCATGCTCGCCCTCATGACGGGACTGATGCTCGGCTCGCTCCGCGCGCTCTGGCCCTGGCAGGACGACGCGGGGCACTCCCTCGCGCCGTCGGGCGACGTCGCTTCGACGGTGCTCCTCGCAGCGGCCGGCGCCGCGGTCGTGCTGCTCGTGGTGTGGATGCAGGCGCGCCTGACCGCGAAGTCCCCCTGACCCGAGCGGCACCCCCACAGATTCGGACCAGTGCAACGAAATCGGATGCCAGGGGGCTCGGCATCCGATTCTGTTCGCCGTGTCCGATTCCGGTGCAAGCCGGGACGGGTCCGGGGCCGCCCCTCCCCCAGACATGAGAAAGACCCCCGGGATGAACCCGGGGGTCTTTCTCATCTGTGCGCGAGGGGGGACTTGAACCCCCACGCCCGTGAAGGCACTGGCACCTGAAGCCAGCGCGTCTACCTATTCCGCCACTCGCGCGTGCGCGACATCGAGGATGCCACGCGACCAACTTCCCGAGAATATCACGGCCGCGTCGGCACAGCGAAACGCGGGCTCCGCAGGCGGCATCCATGACCTGCTCAGCCGCCCTGACTACGATGTGCCTACTGGTCTGCCTGCCCGAAGGAGTCTCGTGGGACTACTCGACAGTTTCGAGAAGGGTCTCGAACGCGCCGTCAACGGTGCGTTCGCGAAGACCTTCCGCAGTGGCATCCAGCCGGTGGAGATCGCCTCCGCGCTGCGGAGTGAGCTCGATAAGAAGGCCGTCGTGGTCACCCGCGACCGCATCCTCGCCCCCAACGCCTTCGCGGTCCGTCTGTCGCCCGCCGACGACGAGAAGATGAGCGCGCTGGGGTCCACTCTGGTCACCGAGCTGACCACGCTCGTGAAGAAGCACGCCAGCACGCAGGGCTACTCGTTCGCCGGCCCCCTGGCCATCTCGATCGAACGCGACGAGTCGCTGTCGACGGGGACCCTCCGCGTCGACTCGCAGACCAGCGAGGGCCAGGTCTCGTGGCGCGGTGTCGTCGACATCGACGGAATGCGGCACGAGCTCACCCGGGCCCGCACGGTCATCGGGCGCGGCAGCGACGCCGACATCACGATCCCCGACGCCGGTACGAGCCGAAAGCACGTCGAGATCCTGTGGGACGGCGAGCGCGCGATGGTGCGCGACCTCGGATCCACCAACGGCACGACCCTCAACGGCCGTAAAGTGTCTGAAGCCGCACTTCCGCCCGATTCGACCATCTCCATCGGTCGCACCACGATCGTGTTCCGTGTGGTGGCGCAGGCGCAGCCGGCGCGACGCGCGGCGGTTTCCGACGCCACGCGCCTGTTCGACGTTCGGGAGCGGGGGCCCCTGTCATGAGTCCGTTGACTCTTCTGCTGCTGCAGGGCGGCTTCCTCGTCCTGCTGTGGTTCTTCGTCTTCGGCGTGGTGTATTCGCTGCGCGCCGACCTCTTCGGCGTGAAGGTGCGGAAGCTCCCCGAGCCGGCGGCATCCGCTCCCGCGACGCCCGCCCCGGTCGCCTCTCCCGACGCGGTGACCACCCAGGTCAAGCGCCAGCCCGCCCCGGCGGCCGCCCCCGCCGGCGGACTCGCCACCACCGACACCGTGTCGCGCATCGTCATCACGAGCGGACCCAAGGTCGGCCTCGAACTCCCCCTCGGCACCGAACCGCTCACGATCGGCCGCTCGAGCGAGTCCGGTCTCGTGGTCCGCGACGACTACACCTCGAGCCACCACGCGCGGCTCGTGCTGTGGGGCAACCAGTGGATGCTGCAAGACCTCGACTCGACCAACGGCACCACGCACGACGGGGTGCGCGTGGCATCCCCCGTGCAGGTGAAGGTCGGCGCCCCCATCAAGGTGGGCGCGACGACCTTCGAGCTGAGGAAGTAACCCTCCTCCATGGTCTTCCAAGGCTCGAGCGCCGCCATCTCCCACACGGGCAAGGTGCGCTCCAACAACCAGGATTCGGGCTACTCCGGCTCGAATCTCTTCGTGGTCGCCGACGGCATGGGCGGTCACGCGGGCGGTGACGTCGCGTCGAGCCTCGCGATCCACCGCATGACCGAGTTGGACCAGCCCTTCCCCACCCCCGCCGACGCCGAGCACGCCCTGCGCGACGCCCTGTCCGACACGGCGGCCGAGCTCATCGACACGGTCGCGCGTCGGCCCGAGCTCGCGGGGATGGGAACCACCGTCAGCGCCCTGATCATGGTCGACGACTACGCCGTCATCGGCCACATCGGCGACTCGCGCATCTACCTGTACCGCGACGGCGAGCTCACCCAGATCACGACCGACCACACGTTCGTGCAGCGCCTGGTCGACTCGGGTCGCATCACCCCCGAAGAGGCGCGGTATCACCCGCGGCGCTCGGTCCTCATGCGCGTGCTCGGCGACATGGACCCCGATCCCGAGATCGACACGTTCATCATGCCGACGCAGGACGGCGATCGCTGGCTGCTGTGCTCCGACGGGCTCTCGGGCGTCGTCGACGACGCACACACCGACCGCACCCTCGCCCTCGGGATGCCGCCCGCCCGCACCGCGGACGCGCTCCTCAAGCAAGCGCTCGACGGAGGGGCGCCCGACAACGTCACCGTCGTGATCGTCGACGTCGGCGGCCAGCACCCGGTTTTCACCGGCACACCCACGATCGTGGGCTCGGCGCTGAACCCGGTCGGAGCCGTCGCGCCCGCGGGCCGACCGGCGAGGTCGAACTGGCTGCACCCCGTCCGCCAGGCCGCGAACGAGCCGACGCACTTCGAACCCGCGGCCGAGTTCCTCGAAGAGCTCATCGAAGAAGACCGGCGCCGCGCCCGTCGGCGCCGCCTCGGCTGGCTCGCCGCGCTCCTGATCGTGCTGGCCGGCATCGGCCTCGCTCTCTTCGCCGGCTACAACTGGACCCAGACGCGGTACTACGTGGGCGCCGACGACGATTCCGTCGTCATCTACCGCGGAGTGCAGCAGTCCATCGGCCCGATCTCGCTGTCGTCGGTGTACGAAGACACCAACATCGTCCTCGCCGACCTCTCGGACTTCGACCGCCAGACGGTCGAGGCCACGATCTCGGCGCGCTCCCTGTCCGACGCCGAACAGATCGTGGAGCGTCTGCGTCCCACCCCGGAGGCCGGCGGATGACCGATCAGAAGCTGACCCGCGACAACGCCGTGTCGACCGACACGGCCGTGATGCGCGCCCTGAAGAAGATCCGCGTCCCCGCCACGCAGCGCAATCGGGAGCTGGGCCTGCTGATCTTCGCGATCGCGGTCTACGGCGCCGCTCTCGTGCTCGTGCAGCTGGGCGTGAACGGCACGATCGAGTCGGGCTTCCTCACGCTCGCGAGCATCCCCGCCGTCCTCGCGTTGGTCATGCACGTGGTCCTGCGGCTGCGCGCCCGCGACGCCGACCCCTTCGTCCTGCCGATCGCCACCGTGCTGACGGGTATCGGCATCGCGATGATCTACCGCATCGACCTCGCGGTCCGCCTCGAGGGCTGGGATGCCACGTCGAACCGTCAGATCGCCTGGGCGGCCATCGCTCTGGTCGCCGCCCTCGCTGTGGTGATCTTCGTGCGCAACTACCGCGTGCTCTTCCGCTACACCTACCTCTCGGGTCTCATCGGCATCCTGCTCCTGCTCCTGCCGTTCGTCCCGGGCCTGGGAACCGAGCAGAACGCGGACGTGTGGGTCTCGCTCGGATTCGTGTCGTTCCAGCCGGGCGAGCTGGCCAAGATCTGCCTCGCGATCTTCTTCGCCGGCTACCTGGTGCGCACCCGTGAGAGCCTCACCTCCACGGGCACCCGGTTCCTGTTCATGACCTGGCCCCGCGCGCGAGAGCTCGGCCCGCTCCTGATCATCTGGCTCGTCTCGCTCGGCATCATCGTGCTCCAGCGCGACCTCGGTACGGGTCTGCTCATCTTCGGCATGTTCGTCGCGATGCTCTACGTCGCGACCGGCAAGACGAGCTGGGTGCTGATCGGCGTCGTCCTCGCTGCGACCGGAGCGTTCTTGGCATCCCGGGTCCTCCCCTACGTCAACGGGCGCTTCGCCAACTGGCTCGACGCGTTCAACCCCGAGGTCGTCAACCGCGACGGCGGAAGCTATCAGCTCGTGCAGGGGATCTTCGGCCTTTCGCACGGCGGACTCTTCGGCACCGGTCTCGGCCAGGGCCGCCCGTACATCACCCCGCTCTCGCAGAGCGACTACATCGTCCCGAGCCTCGGCGAAGAGCTGGGTCTCGTCGGCTTGTTCGCGATCCTCGCGCTCTACATGGTGTTCGCGAGCCGCGGCATCCGCATCGGCCTCGCCGGTCAGGACGACTTCGGAAAGCTCCTGGCGACCGGCTTCTCGTTCACGATCGCGCTGCAGGTGTTCATCATGGTCGGCGGTGTCACGCGCGTGATCCCGCTGACCGGCCTGACCACGCCGTTCCTCGCCGCCGGCGGGTCCTCGCTCGTGGCCAACTGGATCATCGTGGCCTTCCTGCTGCGGATCTCGGATGCCGTGCGCAGCCGCCCCCGGGTGGTGATCGGTTGATGACGCCCACGATCGCGCCCCCCACCGCGCCCCTCGGCGCTCCCCGACCGGAGGAGGCACCGTGACCAAAGAACTCCGACGCCTCAGCATCGTCATGCTGGCGATGTTCCTCGCCCTGTTCGCCTCGACGAGCATCATCCAGGTCGCCCAGGCGGGCAATCTCACCGATGCCCCCGGCAACACTCGCGCCCTCTACGACTCCTACGAGATCCAGCGCGGCTCGATCATCGCGAGCGGAAGCCCGATCGCGCAGTCGGTGCCGTCGGACGACGTCTACAGCTGGCAGCGCCAGTACACCGACGCGCAGATGTGGGCTCCCGTGACCGGGTACGTCAACCCGGTGCTCGACTCGCGCACGCAGATCGAGGATGCCGAGAACTCGGTGCTCAGCGGATCGGGAGAGAACGAGTTCTTCTCGCGCATCAACCGCGCGATCACGGGTCAGGCGCCCCGGGGTGCCAACGTGGAGCTGTCGCTCGACGCCAACGTTCAGCGCGCCGCGTGGGACGCCCTCGGCGGTCTGCAGGGTGCTGTCGTCGCGATGGAGCCCTCGACCGGTCGCATCCTGGCCATGGTCTCGACGCCGAGTTTCGACACGAACGCGCTCGCGTCTCACGACACGGATGCCGTCGACTCGACCTACGACCAACTGGTCGCCGATCCGTCGCAGCCGATGGACAACCGCGCCATCGCCGGCAACCTCAACCCTCCGGGGTCGACGTTCAAGCTGGTCGTGGCGTCGGCGGCGTTGGCATCCGGAAAGTACACTCCCGACTCGAGCTTCCCCAACGTGGCCGAGTACACGTTGCCGCAGTCGAGCAGCGTCGTACGCAACGCCGGCGGCGGCACGTGCGGCGGCGGCGACACCGTCACGATCGCCACGGCCCTGCGGTTGAGCTGCAACATCCCGATGGCCGAGCTGGCCGTCGAGCTCGGCGATGACGCGATCAAGGCCGAGGCCGAGAAGTACGGCTTCAACAAGCAGTTCTCGATGCCGCTGACCTCGACCGCGTCCAGCTACCCCTCCGGCCTCGACGCCGCGCAGACGGCGCTCAGCGGATTCGGTCAGGGACAGGTGACCGCGACACCGCTGCAGATGGCGATGGTGTCGGCCGGGATCGCGAACGGCGGAGTGGTGATGAACCCGCGGATGGTCGACCGGGTGATCGAGTCCGACCTGTCGGTGACCGATGAACGCGCCGACAGCGAGTTCGGTCGCGCACTGGACGCGAATCTCGCGGCGGAGATGGTTTCGATGATGACGGCGAACGTCCAGGACGGCGCGGCGTCGAATGCAAGAATAGACGGGGTCCAGGTCGCCGGTAAGACCGGCACCGCGGAGAACGGATCGACACGTCCGTTCACTCTCTGGTTCACGGGTTTTGCTCCGGCCGACGACCCCAAGGTCGCCGTCGCAGTGGTGGTCGAGAACGGCGGGGGCCAGGGGCAGAGCGGGAGCGGCAACGATATCGCCGCCCCGATAGCGAAGAAGGTCATGGAGGCGGTGCTGGGTAAATGAGACCGACGCAGGGAGTGACCTTCGGAGGACGGTACGAGCTCGATTCGCGTATTGCGATCGGCGGTATGGGTGAGGTGTGGGAAGCGACCGATCACGTCATCGGACGCACCGTCGCCATCAAGATCCTCAAAGACGAATACATGGGCGACCCCGGGTTCCTCGAGCGTTTCCGCGCCGAAGCCCGTCACGCAGCCCTGGTGAACCACGAGGGCATCGCGAGCGTGTTCGACTACGGCGAGGAAGACGGCAGCGCCTTCCTCGTCATGGAGCTCGTCCCCGGCGAGGCCCTGTCGACGATCCTCGAGCGCGAGGGCTCGTTGTCGACAGACAAGACGCTCGACATCGTCGCGCAGACCGCCGCCGCGCTGCAGGCCGCGCATGCCGCCGGTCTCGTGCACCGCGACATCAAGCCGGGCAACCTGCTGATCACGCCCGACGGCCGCGTCAAGATCACCGACTTCGGCATCGCGCGCATCGCCGACCAGGTCCCGCTGACCGCGACCGGTCAGGTCATGGGCACCGTGCAGTACCTGTCGCCCGAGCAGGCGTCCGGACACCCGGCGTCTCCGGCGACCGACATCTACTCGCTCGGCATCGTCGCGTACGAGTGCCTGGCGGGCAAGCGCCCCTTCACGGGCGAGTCGCAGGTCGCGATCGCGATGGCCCAGATCAACGAGCAGCCTGCGCCGCTCCCGCCCACCGTGGCGGTTCCGGTGCAGAACCTCGTCATGGCCATGATCGCCAAGAAGCCCGACGACCGGCCCGCCTCGGCTGCCGCCGTCTCACGCGCCGCTACGGCCCTGCGCCGGGGAGACCTCACCGCCGCCGCGGCCGCGGTCCCCGCGATCGCCGCGGGTGCCGCCGTCGCCGACGATGTCACGCAGCTCCTGTCGCCCGGGCAGACGAGCGCGGCCACGCGCCTCATGCCGACCCCGGCAGCGACGTCGCTTCTCACCGAGGAGCACACCGAAGAGACCGTGCCGCAGAAGAGGAAGCGGAGCCGGCTCACGTGGCCGCTCATCGCGCTGATCGTGCTGCTCGTGCTCGTCCTCGGAGGAACGCTCGCGGCCCTGCTGACCAACCAGAACGAGCCCGACGCGGCCACGTCGAGCACGGCTCCGACAGCGGCCACGCCGGTGCCGAGCGCGTCGACGCCCTCGCCGTCGTCCTCCCCCTCGCAGACCCTGGTCGACGTCGACTCGCTCGACCTGCTCGGCCGCACGTGCGACGAGGCGCGCGCGATCCTGCGCGACAGCAACCTCGCGGCCACCTGTGCCACCGGTAACGCGGCGACCAACGCCGACGAGATCGGCACGGTCTACAAGGTCGACCCCACCGGTCGGAACCCCGCGGGCACCAACATCACGGTGACGGTCTACGGCGAAGAGACGCCCCTCAGCCAGCCGGGAACGCCGACGCTGCCCTCGTCGGTCGCGGCCGGTGCCACGGTGCAGGTCTCGTGGCAGCAGTACACCTGCCCCTCGGGCACGGGCAACGTCACGTCGTACAACTTCACCGCCGAGCAGGGGACCTTCGCCACCAACGGCTCGTCAACGGCGTCGTTCTCCCCGGACGAGCGCAATGCCGAGCTGGTGGTGAGCAACTCTCCCGGATCGACTCTCCGGGTGACCTACACGGTCAGCTGCTCGGGCACCGATCGGACCGCCGGCCCCTCGGGTGAGGCATCCGCCACGATCTCCGGTGGTCCGTCGCCGACGACCTCCGCGTCGCCCAAGAACTGACCCTTTCGCACACGCATCACCCCTGGAGTTCCTTCGTGACCACTGAGACGCGCGTCCTGTCCGGACGCTACCGCGTTGACGACCTCATCGGTCGTGGCGGCATGGCGAGCGTCTACCGCGGCTACGACCAGACGCTCGGGCGGACCGTCGCGATCAAGGTCCTCAAGGCCGATCTCGCCGGCGATGCGGCCTTCCGGACGCGTTTCCGCCTCGAGGCGCAGGCCGCGTCGCGGATGGCTCACCCCACGATCGTGCGGGTGTTCGACGCGGGCGAAGACGTCGAGACGGGCCCGGACGGCCAGGAACGTCCCGTTCCGTACATCGTCATGGAACTCGTCCACGGGCGCCTGCTCAAGGACATCATCTCGGCCGGCCCCGTCCCCACCGACGACGCACTGCGGTACGTCGACGGCATCCTCGAGGCTCTCGAGTACTCTCACCGCGCCGGCGTCGTGCACCGCGACATCAAGCCCGGCAACGTGATGATCACCGAATCCGGCGGCGTGAAGGTCATGGACTTCGGCATCGCGCGCGCGGTGTCGGACTCCTCGTCGACCGTGGCCGAGACGACGGCGATCGTCGGCACCGCCGCCTACTTCTCTCCGGAACAGGCGAAGGGCGAGTCGGTCGACGCGCGAGCCGACCTGTACTCGACGGGCGTCGTCCTCTACGAGCTGCTGACCGGCCGACCGCCGTTCCGCGGTGAGACACCCGTGGCCGTCGCGTACCAGCACGTCAGCGAAGCCCCGGTGCCGCCCAGCGAGATCAACGAATCCGTGTCGACGGCTCTGGATGCCATCGTGCTCCGTGCCCTCGCGAAGGATCCGTTCCAGCGTCCGCAGGATGCGGCGAGCTTCCGGGAAGCTCTGGATGCCACCGTGGACGGCAGAGGTCCGACAAAGCGTCAGATGTCGGCCCTGTCGAACGAGCTCTACGGCCCCAACCCTCGGCAGGCCGCCGAGACCGCACGATCGCTGCGTCAGCTCAGCACCGACACGACGATGCGCCGGACGCAGCCGGGCCCTCCCGTCGCCTGGATCTGGGCTGGCGTCACGGTTCTCGCCGTTCTCCTCGTCGCCGTGCTGTTCTGGGTGATGCAGATCCAGCCCTCGAACAACGTTCCGTCCGCCGGCCGAGCCGTGCCGAACGTCGTCGATATGTCGTACGACCGGGCCGTCGAGGCGCTCGAGGGAGAAGACCTCGTCGCCAAGCGCGTCGACGAGCCGAGCGACAAGATCGCCGCCGGAAACGTCACACGGACGACGCCTGCTGCCGACACGTCCGTCGCGGAGGGCCAGGAGGTCGTGCTCTACGTCTCGAGCGGGCCAGACCTCGCCACCATGCCCACCCTCTCGGGGATGAGCGAAGAGGCCGCGCGCACCGCGCTGCAGCAGGCGGGGCTCTCCGTCGGTTCGGTCCGGCGACAGAACGACCCGGCTCTCGCTGCGAGCACCGTGATCTCCGCGAGTGTCGCGAGCGGCGGTGCGGTCACGAACGTGGAAGCGGGATCGCAGCTCGCCAAGAACACGACCGTGAACCTGATCGTCGCCAGCGGCCAGGTCGTGATCGTCGACTACACGGGATACACCGTGGATGCCGCCAAGCGCGAGCTCGAGTCCGATGCGATGCAGCTGACGGTCAAGGTCGAAGAGGATTCCAGCTGTCCGGCCTCGGTCCCGAGCCCCACGGTCAAGACGCAGTCGCTGGCCCCCGGCGAGGTGCCGGTCCACAGCGAGATCACGCTCACGTCCTGCTCCGGCTCCTGACTCGGCGCGGATGAAGGGTCGCGCCGCGCACGGCGGCGCCGAGGCATCCGGCATCGTCCATCCATCTGCCGAGAAGCCGGTGACCCCCCTCGGTCAGCACGCTCTCGGGGTGGAACTGGACACCGACGATCGGTGCGAACCGGTGGCGGACGCCCATGATCACCCCGCTGTCGGTGCGCGCGGTGACCTCGAGCTCAGCGGGGAGCGTTCCGTCCGACACGGCGAGCGAGTGGTAGCGCGTCGCTGCGAACCCGTCGGGCAGATCGGCGAACACACCGCGTCCGTCGTGGCGGATGCGACTCGTGATCCCGTGCAGGAGCTCGGGGGCGTGGTCGACGCGGGCCCCGAACGCGACCGCGATCGCCTGATGGCCGAGGCAGACGCCGAGAAGCGGAAGCATTGCGTCGTGTGCAGCGCGGACGACCTCGATCGATCCGCCCGCCTGATCGGGGTGACCGGGCCCGGGTGAGATGACGACGGCCTCGGCGCGTGTGGTGACCGCGTGAAGCAGCGTCGGGTCGTTCGAGGGAAGCGTCTCGACGGTCGCGCCGAGATCGCTCAGGTACCCGGCGAGGGTGTGGACGAAGCTGTCGCGGTTGTCGACGACGACCACGCGCCACCGACTCACTCGACCGTGACCTCCTGCGGGTAGACCATGTCACTCACCCAGGGGAAGACGTAGTAGAAGAGTCCGTAGAGCACCGCGGCAGCGAGGACGAGAAGGATGAGCACCCGCACCCACCAGGGTCCGGGAAGCACACGCCAGAGGGCTCCGTACATCAGGCGGCTCCAGAGGTCAGCGAAGCAGGGGCGCCGTTGGCGCGGGGCGTGAACGATTCGAAGACGCCGTAGCCGATGGCACGCTCCGAGAATCCGTACCGCGGGCTGCACGTGGTCATCGTGATCAACCGATCCGTCGCCTCGACCTGAGCCGCCTGCGGGACCGGGAGCAGCACGCCGACGCCATCGGGCTGCACGTACTCGAGGTTGCGGTAGCGGTAGGTGTACCAGCCGTCCGGGGTCTCGACGACGATGGCGTCGCCGATGTGGAGGGAGGGCAGATCGGCGAACGGGGCGCCATGGCTGCCGCGGTGTCCCGCGATGGCGAAGTTGCCGACCTGACCCGGCATCGCGTTGTCGGGGTAGTGCCCCACGCCGATCGGATCGAGCGTGACCGACGAGCTCACCCCGCCCGCCAGCTTGAACTGGTAATCCGATCCCAGACGCGGGATGCGCAACACGCCGAAGACCTCGCCGTCGCCGGGCTGGGGCAGAGCGGGGGGCTCGGCGGTGGCCGGCTCCGTCGGGGCGGGCGCTCCGGAGGACGAAGCGGTGGGCGAGGGCGCGGGGGCGGGTGTTTCGGTCGCCCACTTGTCGGTCAACGAGCTGGCTTCGTTCTTGTACTGGGCACCGATGATCGCGTCGCCGATCCAGAGCTGCCAGGCGACGAACAGAAGCACGAGCACGCCCGCGGTCAACAGCAGGTCACCGAAGACACCGATGACCGACACCCGGCGCCGCGGAGCGGGACGCCGGCGAGTGCTACGGCGAGCGTCGCGGCGCGTCTGCGGAGAGGATGCGGTGTGCACCAGGCGATTCTAGTTCCGTGGGTCGCGCAGCACCTGAGCATTAGACTGGGCCGCATGGCTCGAACTGGAAACGGCGACGACCCGATCGCCGAGCGCAACGAAGGCGCGTCGGCACCGAACCCTGTGTGGTTCCTGCCCATCATGATCGGTCTCATGCTGGTGGGCCTGGTCTGGGTTCTGGTGTTCTACCTCAGCAACTCGCAGTTCCCCATTCCCGGCATCGGCCCGTGGAACCTCGTCATCGGCTTCGGAATCGCCTTCGTCGGCTTCCTGATGACCACGCGCTGGCGCTGATTTTCACCCGACTTACACGCGTGTAATTCATCCCCACCTGTGGATGAGCCTGTGGATAACTCTCAGTAGTACACGACGACGGGGATCACGAGCAGCGCGAGAAGCACCGCGCCCACCCCGACCAGCAGCCCGATCTGCAACGCTCTCTGCCGCGCGAGACGCGTCCGCGCGTAGACGAAGCCCACGGCCGCCCCGGTGATCAACCCGCCCAGGTGCGCCTGCCACGAGATCCCGACGCCGTTCAGTGCGGAGATGAAGTCGCCCGTGCCGATCGAGGTGATGAGCGCGACGACGAACGGCCACGCGAAGTTGATGCCGATCAGCACGGCGATCACGCGGATGTCGGCGCCGATGTGGCGCCCGATGACGAGCAGCGCGCCGAAGAGGGCGAAGATCGCGCCCGAGGCGCCGACAACCGGAGTCAGCGGCGCGAGCAGAGCCACGGCGACGGATCCGCCGAGGGTGCCGAGGGCGTAGAGCACGACGAACCGCCACCGCCCGAGGAGCGGTTCGAGGTTTCGACCGATGAACCACAGCGCGAGCATGTTCAGCGCGATGTGGAAGAAACCGGAGTGCACGAGCGAGACGGTGAACAGCCGCCACGGCTCGAAGGCACCGAACTGCGGCACGAGGTACGGGCCGTAGAACATGAGCGCGTTGCTCAGGATCGACCCGAGACCGGGGATGATCCCGATGATGTAGACGAGGCCTGTGACCGCGATGATCGTCAGCGTGGCGAGCGGTCGACCCGAGGCGACCACGACCGCCGGGCGACGCGAGGCCCAGCGTCGTTCCGCCTTCTTCTGGGCGGGGGTCTCCGCGGCGCGCTGCTGAGCCATGCACTCGGGGCAGATCACGCCGACGGCGGCGGGGGTGCGACATTCCGAACAGACCGTACGCAGGCATCGCTGGCAGAGCACGAAGCTCTGCCGATCCGGATGCCGGTAACAGAAGTTGTCGCTGTTACGACGGAAATCGTCGGTCGTAGACACCCGCCGCCGCCTCGAGGGTCAGACGGCGACGACGTCGACCGAGTGCAACACGACGTCTGCCTTCGGTCGATCCTGGGCACCGGTGGGGACAGCGGCGATGGCGTCGACGACGGCCTTCGACGCGTCGTCGGCCACCTCACCGAAGATGGTGTGCTTGCCCTGCAGCCACGGCGTCGGGTCGGTGGTGATGAAGAACTGCGAGCCGTTGGTGCCCTCCGGCTGGCCGGTGATGGCGTTGCGGCGCAGACCCGCGTTGGCCATGGCCAGCTTGTACGGAGCGGTGAAGTCGAGCTCGGGGTGGATCTCGTCGTTGAAGTTGTAGCCGGGACCGCCGATGCCCTGACCGAGCGGGTCACCGCCCTGGATCATGAAGTTCGGGATGATGCGGTGGAAGATGACGTCCTTGTAGAGCGGACCCTCGCCCTTGGCGCCGGTGGCGGGGTTGGTCCATTCCTGCGTTCCATCGGACAGGCCGATGAAGTTGCGGACGGTACGGGGAGCGTGGTCGCCGAACAGGTTGACCACGATGTCGCCGTGGTTGGTGTGCAAGGTCGCGACGGCGGTGTGAGTAGCCATGGGTACATTCTCTCAGAGTTATCTGCAAGGGTCCGTGGTGGGCGCCGCCCGGTCTGGCAAGATGAAGCAACGTACATCCCATCGATAGGGAGGATGAGCCGTGGGCCTCAGCCGCAAGAGCAAGAAGGAACTGCGCAAGCTCCAGAAGCACGCCGCGAAGGTGTGGGAGTCGCAGCAGGTGCTGCTGGGCGAGAGCGGAAAGGTGGCTCGCGAAGCCGGCCACCAGCTCGGTCGCTTCAGCCGCGAAGACCTCGTCCCCGCCGTCCAAGACGGCTACAACAAGTACGCCGCGCCCTACGTCGACAAGAGCGTGAAGTACAGCAACCGCTTCCTCAGCAACAAGCTCATTCCGGCGGCCGGTGCGGTCGTCGGCGGGGCGATGTCGGTGTGGGATGCCGCGGGAGACACGCGTGACCGTCTCGCGAAGGGCCAGGGCTTCGAGCTCGACGCCCACAAGTACGCGAAGCGTGCCGAGAAGTACGGCAAGAAGGCGTCGAAGAACCTCGCCAAGAAGCTTCCTCACCAGAACGACGGCATCGGCGCCGGCGGCGTCATCGCCATCATCCTCGGCGTCGTCGCGGCGGCCGGTGTGGCCTACGCCGCGTGGCAGACACTTCGTGCCGACGACGAGCTGTGGGTGGCCGACGACCCGCTGCGTGCACCGGACGCGTGAGCGACCCCACCATCAGAGTCCGAGAGGCCGCGCGTGAGCGCGGCCTCTCCGTCGATATCCGGGAGCGTCCGGCGGCGTCGAGCCTGGACGAGGCGGCCGAACTCCTCGGCATCCCCTCCGCGGCCATTGTGAAGACGCTCGTGGTCAAGCGATCCGACGACACGTATCTCTTCGCGCTCGTGCCCGGTGATCGGGCGATCTCATGGCCCAAGCTCCGCGCCGTCGTCGGGGTCAACAAGCTGCGCCTGCCCGAACCCGAGCTCGCGCTGGCGGCGACCGGGTACGAACGCGGGACGATCGTTCCCATCGGCAGCACGAACGACTGGCCGGTCTACGCCGACGAGAGCATCGTCGGGCAGCGCATCGCCATGGGAGCCGGCGCACACGGCTACAGCCTCTTCGTCGAGGCCGACGACCTCATCGACGCTTACGACGCGACGGTCGCCGATATCACCGCGCCTCGGGCATAAGAGCCGACTCCTCCGTCCCGCGCGGCGAGATCTTCGCCATGCGGAGGGCGATGTCCACGAGCTGGACACGGCGGAGCTTGCGGACCGTCGGCAACGAGAACCACTCTGCGCGGTCCGTGGATCCTCCGACCTCATGGCGGAGACGCCCTCCGACCACATGGGCGCGGTAGACGATTCGCAGTGTGTGAAGCGGCCCGTCGGCATCCGCTGACAGCCGCCCGGACGCAGGTATCACTCGGGAGTGGATGCCGAGAAGCTCATCGACCACCACACGGTAGCCCGTCTCCTCCCGCACCTCGCGCCGGACCGCGCGCTCGGGGTCCTCCCCGGCCTCGAGACCGCCTCCGGGGAGCGTCCACGCCGCCCGACGGCCCTCGACCCAGTGCGCCAGCAGCAAACGGTCGCTCGAGCCGGTGACGATGGCATAGGCGGCGACTCGCATGTCCATTGCGACACCATAGCGGCGCGACAGCGGCGGCGTGCGACGCGGGCCGTGAAGAGACCCGCATCGGCCGGAGCCGGGATGAAGAAGATGTGGAGCCTGGGAGATTCGAACTCCCGACATCCTGCTTGCAAAGCAGGCGCTCTACCAACTGAGCTAAGGCCCCGTGGGGATGGGGTGGGGCTACCAGGACTTGAACCTGGGACCTCTTCATTATCAGTGAAGCGCTCTAACCGCCTGAGCTATAGCCCCGTTGCGACGACGTGATGTCGTCAACCTCGAAGACTTTACCGGAATCCCGAGGTTTTTCCGAATCGGCCTCAGTTCGAGGTGAAGCCGACCAGGAGACCGCCGGTGACCTTGACCGCCAGGTTGTAGATTCCGGCGACGACGGCGCCGAGAACCGTGATGACGACCAGGTTGAGGATCGCGACGATCGCCGCGAACGCCATCACCTGGGGGAGCCCGACGTACTGCGAGAGTGTGGCGCCGCCGTCGGTGAAGCTCGTGAAGAACTCGTCCAGCTTCGTGATGAGGCCCGTGGCGCTGACGACGAGGTAGATGAGGAAGTACGAGACCACGGTCACGATCGCGACCGCCACGGCGGCCAGGAACGACAGTTTCACCGCCGACCAGAAGTCGATGTAGACCAGGCGCAGGCGCACCTGCTTGGCGGGGGTCTTGTGAGTCGACTTCTTAGCGAGCTTGTCGGCTACCGTGCTCATGCGTCAGTACTTTCCTCGGGGGTCTCGGGAGCGGAGGCGTCGGCCTCGTCCGCAGGGGCTGCGGCGGGCTCCGTGGTCGTCTCCGTCGTCTCTGCCAAGTTGCGTTCGGCGTTTCGAGCGATCGCGATGATGCGATCGTCGCCTCCAGCTCGGGCGAACACGACACCCATCGTGTCACGTCCCTTGGCGGGCACCTCGGCCACGGCAGAGCGTACCACCTTGCCGCTGGCAAGAACCACAAGGACCTCGTCACCCTCGGAGACCATCATTCCGCCCGCGAGGACGCCCCGATCGTCGGTCAGACGGGCCACCTTGATGCCCAGACCGCCGCGGTTCTGCATGCGATACTCGGTCACCGCGGTGCGCTTGGCGTAGCCGCCCTCGGTCACGACGAAGACGTACTCGTCGTCCTTGGCGACGGATGCCGAGAGCAGGCTGTCGCCCTCGCGGAAGTCCATGCCCTTCACGCCCGACGTCGACCGACCCATCGGGCGCAGCGCACTGTCGGTCGCGGAGAAGCGCAGCGACATGCCCAGCCGACTGATGAGGAGGATGTCGTCGCCCTCGTCGACCAGCAGGGCGCTCACCAGTTCATCGGCCGCGCCAGGCTCGGTGTCGTCGCCCTCCTCGGCCACCTGGCCGCGGAGCTTGATCGCGATGACACCGCCCTGCCGGTTGGTGTCGTACTCGTCGAGGCGCGTCTTCTTCACCAGACCGTTGCGGGTCGCCAGCACCAGGTAGGTGGCGACGCTGTAGTCGCGGATGTCGAGGATCTGCGCGATCTCTTCGTCGGGCTGCAGGGCGAGGAGGTTCGCCACATGCTGGCCCTTGGCATCCCGTCCCGCCTCCGGGACCTCGTAGGCCTTCGACCGATAGACGCGGCCCTTGTTCGTGAAGAACAGCAGCCAGTGGTGCGTCGTGGTGACGAAGAAGTGCTCGACGACGTCGTCGGCGCGCAGCTGCGCACCCTTCACGCCCTTGCCGCCGCGATGCTGCGACCGGTAGTTGTCGCTGCGCGTGCGCTTGATGTAGCCGTCGCGCGTGACGGTGATGACCATCTCTTCTTCGGCGATCAGGTCTTCGATCGACACGTCGCCGTCGAAGCCGTGCAGGATCTGCGTGCGACGGTCGTCGCCGAAGCGGTCGACGATCCCGGTCAGCTCGTCACGGATGATCGTGCGCTGGCGGGCAGGGGTCGCGAGGATGTCGTTGAAGTCCGCGATGCGGGCCTCGAGCTCGGTCGCCTCGTCGACGATCTTCTGCCGTTCGAGCGCTGCCAGACGACGCAGCTGCATGTCGAGGATGGCCTGCGCCTGGATGTCGTCGATGTCGAGGAGCTTCTGCAGTCCCTCGTTGGCATCCTGAGCCGTCGGAGACCGGCGGATGAGCGCGATCACCTCGTCGAGGGCGTCGAGCGCCTTCAGGTAGCCGCGCAGGATGTGCATGCGCTCTTCGGCCTTGCGGAGGCGGTACCGCGTCCGGCGCACGATGACGTCGAGCTGGTGGTCGATCCAGTGGCTGATGAAGCCGTCGAGCGACAGGGTGCGGGGCACCCCGTCGACGATCGCCAGCATGTTCGCGCCGAAGTTCTCCTGCAGCTGGGTGTGCTTGTAGAGGTTGTTCAGCACGACCTTGGCGACCGCGTCGCGCTTGAGGACGACGACGAGGCGCTGGCCCGTGCGACCCGAGGTCTCGTCGCGGATGTCGGCGATGCCGGTGATCTTGCCCTCGCGAGCGAGGTCGCCGATCTTGACCGCGACGTTGTCGGGGTTCACCTGGTACGGCAGCTCGGTGATCACGAGGCACGTACGGCCCTGGATCTCCTCGATGTTGACGACGGCGCGCATTGTGATCGAACCGCGACCGGTGCGGTAGGCGTCCTTGATTCCTCGGGTTCCGAGGATCTGCGCGGCGGTCGGGAAGTCGGGCCCCGGGATGCGCTCCATGAGCGCTTCGAGCAGCTCCTCGCGGGTGGCATCCGGGTTCTCGAGAGCCCACAGCGCGCCGGCGGAGACCTCGCGGAGGTTGTGCGGCGGGATGTTCGTGGCCATACCGACCGCGATACCGACCGAGCCGTTGACGAGCAGGTTCGGGAAGCGCGACGGCAGGACGACGGGCTCCTGCGTCTGACCGTCGTAGTTGTCCTCGAAGTCGACGGTCTCTTCTTCGATGTCGCGCACCATCTCGAGCGCGAGCTGCGACATCTTCGTCTCGGTGTAGCGAGGGGCAGCCGCTCCCTGGTTGCCCGGGGAGCCGAAGTTGCCCTGCCCCAGCGCCAGGGGGTACCGCAGCGACCAGGGCTGCACGAGCCGGACGAGGGCGTCGTAGATCGGCGCGTCACCGTGGGGGTGGTAGTGCCCCATCACCTCGCCGACGACACGGGCGCACTTCGAGAACGACTTGTCGGGGCGGAAGCCGCCGTCGTACATGCCGTAGATCACGCGGCGGTGGACCGGCTTGAGACCGTCCTCGACACGCGGCAGTGCGCGGCCGACGATGACGCTCATCGCGTAGTCGAGGTAGCTCCGCTGCATCTCGAGCTGGAGGTCGACCTGGTCGATCCTGCCGTGGTTGTGCGCGGGTTCCGACCGGACGTCGTCGGGCTCGGGCGTGATGTCGTCAGCCATGTCTTCTCAGTTTCGTAGTACGTCGTCGATCGTCGTCGTGAGGTTCCGTGCGGGGTCGCGCGGGCGAGAGATCAGATGTCGAGGAAGCGGACGTCTTTGGCGTTGCGCTGGATGAAGCTGCGACGCGACTCGACGTCTTCACCCATGAGCACGGAGAAGATCTCGTCGGCGGCCGCGGCGTCGTCGATCGTCACCTGCTTCAGGGTGCGCGTCTCGGGGTCCATCGTGGTCTCCCAGAGCTCGTGGTCGTTCATCTCACCGAGACCCTTGTAGCGCTGGATGCCGTTGTCCTTGGGGATACGGCGACCGGCGGCCTGGCCGTCGACGAGCATCGCGTCGCGCTCACGGTCGCTGTAGGCGTACTCGTGGGGGTGGTTGGACCACTTCAGGCGGTAGAGGGGCGGCTGGGCGAGATAGACGAAACCGGCCTCGATGAGTCCGCGCATGTAGCGGAACAGCAGGGTCAGAAGCAGCGTGGTGATGTGCTGGCCGTCGACGTCGGCATCGGCCATGAGCACGATCTTGTGGTACCGCGCCTTGGCCATGTCGAAGTCTTCGCCGATGCCCGTGCCGAAAGCCTGGATCATCGCCTGGACCTCTTTGTTGCCCAGTGCGCGGTCGAGACGCGCGCGCTCGACGTTGAGGATCTTGCCGCGCAGCGCCAGGATCGCCTGCGTGTGCGGGTCGCGGCCCTGCACGGCCGAACCGCCGGCGGAGTCACCCTCGACGAGGAAGATCTCGCTGATCGAGGGGTCCTTCGAGGTGCAGTCCTTGAGCTTGTCGGGCATCGCGGCCGACTCGAACACGCTCTTGCGGCGAGCGGTCTCGCGCGCCTTGCGCGCGGCCAGACGTGCGGTCGCGGCATCGATCGCCTTGCGGATGATGTTCTTCGCCTGGCCCGGGTTGCGGTCGAACCAGTCGCCGAGCTTGTCGCCGACGACCTTCTGCACGAAGGCACGCGCCTCGGTGTTCCCGAGTTTCGTCTTGGTCTGGCCTTCGAACTGCGGCTCCGACAGCTTCACCGAGATGACGGCGGTGAGTCCCTCGCGGATGTCGTCGCCGGTGAGGTTGTCGTCCTTCTCTTTGAGCAGGTTGTTCGCGCGGGCATAGCGGTTGACCAGCGTGGTCAGCGCGGCGCGGAAGCCCTCTTCGTGGGTGCCGCCCTCGTGCGTGTTGATCGTGTTCGCGTACGTGAACACGTTCTCGGTGTACGCGGTGGTCCACTGCATCGCGAGCTCGAGCGCGATGTGGCGCTCGGTGTCTTCCGACTCGACCTCGATGATCTCGTCGTTGACGACATCGGCCTTGCGCACACGGTTGAGGTGCTCGACGTAGTCGACGAGACCGCGCTCGTAGAGGAACGAGTCGTTCCGCGCCTCGGTGACCTCTTCGCCCGGCTCGCCCTCGACGACCACCGACTGCGGACGCTCGTCGCGGAGGCTGATGCGCAGACCCTTGTTGAGGAACGCCATCTGCTGGAAACGCGTGCGGAGGGTGTCGTAGTCGAAGTCGATGGTGTCGAAGATCGTGGCATCGGGCCAGAACGTGATCGTCGTCCCGGTCTGGTCGCTCTCTTCGCCCTTCTCGAGCGGAGCGAGAGGGTGCCCGCCGTCGCGGAACGACTGGCGCCACACGTGCCCCTGCCGCTTGACCTCGACCTCGAGGCGGGTCGACAGCGCGTTCACGACCGATGAGCCGACGCCGTGCAGACCGCCGGACACGGCGTATCCGCCACCGCCGAACTTTCCGCCGGCGTGCAGGACCGTGAGCACGACCTCGACCGTCGACTTGCCCTCGGTGCGGTGCATGTCGACGGGGATACCGCGGCCGTTGTCGACGACGCGGACAGCGCCGTCGCTGAGGATCGTGACCTCGATCGTGTCGCAGTACCCGGCCAGGGCCTCGTCGACGGAGTTGTCGACGATCTCTTGGACGAGGTGGTGCAGGCCCCGCTCGCCGGTGGAGCCGATGTACATGCCGGGGCGCTTGCGCACCGCCTCGAGACCTTCGAGCACCTGGATGGCGTCGGCCCCGTACTCGTTGGGAACCTTGGTGGAGGGTGCTTCGGGTTCCTCGGAAACGCTGTCGGGGTTTTCGGACGTCATGGGTACGCGCGCTCCAGATCGGTTCTCGGAGCTTCCATCCTATCGCGCGCGACCTGCAGAAATGGCGTGTACGCCCCTACGCGGGGATAAATCGGGTCGAGGCGGGATCGACCATGGCCTAGCCGTAGGTATCGCGCGGGCCGCGGCCTGGAACGGCTCTGGGCCCCCATTTCCAGGAGGGGACGTCCGGCCCCACGAACCGGATCGCCTCGACACCCGCCTCGGGGAAGCGACGCAGGATCTCCGACAGGATCTGCGCGCGCATGAGCTGGAGCTGCTTCGCCCACGCGGTGGAGTCGGCCTGGACAGTGAGTGTGCCGGCGTCCAGAGCGACCGGGCGGGTGTGCGCGGCCGTGTCGGCGCCGGCGACGTCGTGCCAGGTGCGAACCAGATCCTCGCGTGCAAGCTGCGGCTCCCACCCCGCCGACTGCGTCAGCGTCGAGAGCACGTCCCCGAGCCCGCGCGGGTCGCGGCCGGGGGTGAAAGGGGCGTTCTCGTCGTCGTCGGTCCGCCGACGACGCCTCTTCTTGCGGTAGGGCGAGGGTTCGAGGCCACGAAGGCGGAGGTAGGTCGCCATCGTCTCGGGCAGTTCGGTCTCGTCACTCATCGTCGTCACTCACGATCCGACCCGCCTCCACTCGAACCACGTGGGCGCGGAGGCCGTCGGGGACGTCCTCTTCGACCGCGGAGGTGACGATCACCTGCTCATATCCGCCGACGAGCTCGGCGAGGCGCGCGCGGCGTCCGGCGTCGAGCTCTGCGAAAACATCATCGAGGATCAGGACGGGGTCTCCGAGACGTGACTCCGCGCGCAGGATCTCGGCCGAGGCGAGGCGCAGAGCGAGCGCGACCGACCAGGACTCTCCGTGCGAGGCGTAGCCCTTCACGGGCAGGTTGCGGACACGCAGCACCAGATCGTCGCGGTGCGGACCGACCAGTGTCAGCCCCCGCTCGAGCTCGGCGGAGCGGCGAGCGGCGAGGGCGGCGCGGAACTGGTCGGCGAGAGGCCCGGCCGACGCGGGGGTGGCCGCCTCGCCCTCTTCGGGATCGCCGCCACCGACGGAGAGTGCCCACTCGAGGCGCGGTTCGTGGTCGGCGCCCGCGATCGCCGCGTAGGCGCGTGCGACGGGTTCGGACAGATCGGATGCCAGCGCCAGGCGCGCCTCGATGAGCTCGGTCCCGAGGGTGACCAGCTTGTCGTCCCACACGTCGAGCGTGCCGAGGGCGTCGCCGCGCACTCCTCGCGCCCGAGCGGACTTCAGCAGAGCGGTGCGCTGACGCAGGACCCTGTCGTAGTCGGCGACGACAGCGGCCATGCGGGGGCTCCGCTGCACGATGAGCTGGTCGGCGAAGCGCCGGCGTGCGGACGGGTCACCGCGGACGATCTGAAGATCTTCGGGCGCGAAGAGGATCACCTGCGCATAGCGCGGCAACTCGGCGGTGCGGACGTTCACGCCGTTCACACGCGCGCGATTGGAGCCCTGGCGATTGAGCTGCAGTTCGAGGAGGACGTTGCGCTCTCCGTGAGCGAGACGCGCGCGGACGATCGCGGCATCCGCCCCGTCCTTCACCATCGGCGCGTCACTGGACACGCGGTGAGAACCGAGTGTGGCGAGATAGGCGACCGCCTCGACGAGATTCGTCTTCCCCTGGCCGTTCCGCCCGACGAAGACGTTGGCGCCCGTGGCGAGCGAGACGTCGACTTCCGCGTAATTGCGGAAATCCCTCAGTCCCAGCTGCTCCACGATCACCGAGTCAGACTACCCGCCGCCTCCGACACCGAAGCCCGAGGATCAGCCCGAGGATCGGCCCGGGGCCGGCTCAGCGCAGCAGCAGGTTCGGCTGGAGCAGGTACTTGAACGTGCCCTCGCCGCCCTTGTCGACCGAGGTCTGCGGGGTGACCAGCACGGGACTCAGCTTGTTCGCGTTGTCGCTCGAGGTGAACGTGATGCGCGTGAACTCGCTGCGCACCGCGCCGAGCGATTCGAGCAGGTACTGCGGGTTGAGGCCGAGCGTGACCTCGTCGCCGACCAGCGTGGCATCCACTGTCTCGGTGGCGCGCGCCTGCTCGGTGCCCGACGCGTCCATCGACACACCGTCGGCGCCGAAGGTGAAACGCAGCGGAGCGGAGCGGTCGAGGACGAGCGCCACGCGACGGACGGCTTCGGCCAGCTCGGCGGTGTTGACGACGCTGTGGTGCTCGGTCTGCTCGGGGAAGAGCCGGCGCACCGGGGGGAAGTTCCCCTTGATGAGCAGCGACGTCACGGTCTTGTTCGCGGCCGTGAACGCGATGATCTCGCGGTCACCGGACCCCGAGAAGGCGATGGAGATGTCACCGCCGTGCGCGAAGGTCTTGCCGACCTCCTGCAGGGTGCGCGCGGGCACCAGCGCCGACGTCGTCTCGTCGGATGCCGCCTGCCCGCCGTCCCACGGGATCTCGCGCAGCGCGACGCGGTAGCGGTCGGTGGCGACGAGGCTGAGCCGTGTCCCGCTCACCTCGAGCTGGACACCGGTGAGGACCGGGGTGACGTCGTCGCGGGATGCCGCGAAGGCCACCTGCGCGATAGCGGTGGCGAACTCGTCCGCGGGGACCAGACCCGACTCACCCGTGACCTCGGGGATCGCGGGGTACTCCTGGACGGGCATCGAGGCGAGGGTGAACCGCGCCGACCCGCACGTGAGCAGGATGCCACCGTCGTCGTCGACAGCGATCTGGATGGGTGCGTTCGGCAGGCGGCTGGCGATGTCGCTGAGGAGACGACCGTGGACGAGGATCGTGCCGGGCTCGTCGACCGTCGCCTCGATCGTCGTACGCGCGGACGCTTCGTAGTCGAACGCGGCGAGCGTGAGTCCCTGATCGCCGGCCTCGATGAGCACACCCGCGAGGATCGGCTGCGGATTGCGCTGAGGCAGGAGCTTGACCACGAACGAGACGGCTTCGCTGAACACATCGCGATTGACGTGGAACTTCACGGACGCTCCCTTGACGGCGGGTATGGCTTACCCATGCTAGTCCCCGACCGAGGCGCCCCCGATGTGCGTGCCCTCGCACCACAAGGTCATCGAATCTCTCTTAACTCAAAGGGGATCTTTCATCTTGTTAACAGCTGTGGAGAGTGTGGATAACTCGATGGATCCCTGTTAACAGAAGGGAACGACACGACTGTGACCTGTGGAGGCGTTGCGGAGAGTCTGCGCAGTTAACACGACGGCGCTCGGCGGGGGTGCGCCTGTCGTCCACAGGTTAGGGCGCGTCGTACACAAGTCATCCGCAGAGATTTTGAGTTATCCACAGGTTTTCCACACTGTGTAGAACCTGCCGAAAAGTCTCCGCGGAAGAGGTTGTGACGGGTTCTCCCGGCCGAAAAAGACGAAAGGCCCGACCGCGGATGCGGACGGGCCCGGTGCGGGAGACGAGCTCTCAGCGCATACGTCCGAGTTGGCTCGTGATCTCCGACACCTGGTTGAAGATGGATCGACGCTCCTTCATGAGGTCGCTGATCTTCTTGTAGGCGTACATGACGGTCGTGTGGTCGCGGTTGCCGAAGAGCTGTCCGATCTTGGGCAGTGACAGGCTCGTGCGCTCACGGCAGAGATACATCGCGATCTGCCGGGCGGTGGCGACGGCCTGTGATCGGCTCGAACCGTAGAGGTCGTCGACCGAGAGCTTGAAGTACTGCGCAGTCGCCGTGATGATGTCGGTCGGTGAGACGACATTGGCGTCGTCCTGATCGATGATGTCGCGGAGCACCGTCTGCGCGAGCGACATGTCGAGGGTCGACCGGTTCAGGCTCGCGAACGCGGAGACACGGATGAGAGCACCCTCGAGCTCGCGGATGTTGGATGACACCACCGTGGCGATGTACTCGAGGACGTCGTCGGGAATGAGGAGACGTTCGCTCTGCGCTTTCTTGCGGAGGATCGCGATGCGGGTCTCGAGGTCGGGCGCCTGCACATCGGTGATGAGGCCCCACTCGAAGCGACTCCGCATGCGGTCCTCGAAGCCCGTGAGCTGCTTCGGGGGCAGGTCGCTCGTGATGACGACCTGCTTGTCGTGGTCGTGCAGGGTGTTGAACGTGTGGAAGAAGGCTTCCTGCGTCTCGGCACGCCCCTGGAGGAACTGGATGTCGTCGATCAGAAGGATGTCGACGTCGCGATATCGGGCCTGGAACGCCGAGCCGCGGTTGTTCGCGATCGAGTTGATGAAGTCGTTCGTGAACTCTTCGCTCGAGACGTATCGGACGCGGATGCCGGCGTACATGCTCGCGGCGTAGTCGCCGATCGCGTGGAGAAGGTGGGTCTTGCCCAGCCCCGAGTCCCCGTAGATGAAGAGCGGGTTGTAGGCCTTCGCCGGCGCTTCGGCCACGGCGACGGCCGCTGCGTGGGCGAACCGATTGGACTGGCCGATGACGAAGTTGTCGAACGTGTACTTCGGGTTGAGCCGGGTGTCGCTGCGGGATGCCGGCACGATCGGTTCCGGCGCCTGCTCGGGGATGAGTGAATGAGCGGCGGGGGCCGGCGCGGGGCGGTCGTCGGCGGGAGCGGGCCGCGGCGAATCGATCAGGTCGGGGTTGACCACCACGCGGAACCCGTTCACTTCGGGGTCTGATCCCTGAACCTGGGTCAGCGCCTCGAGGATGGGTGCACGCATGCGCTTGTTCATCTGCGCGGCGGTCAGATCGTTGGGGACGTCGAGATACAGCGTGCCGCCCATGACGCCCTGAGGAACGGCGAGGTTGAGGAAGCCGTGGAGCTGCGGCGTGACGCGCTCATCCTCGAGGAGGTGGTCGAGCACGGCGGACCAGACGGGAACATCCGGTACTTCGTGCAATGACATGTCCCCTCCGGGATCTCGGCGCGCGGGCAGACCGACGGAGTCGCGTCGAACCTGTGGATAACTTCCGGGGCCACGCTAGTTCGCGGCTCATCCGGAGCAAAATCCACTGTAGAACGCTGTCGCGTGTCTTTGCCACGCCTGTGGACAACGACTGGGGATAATGGGCGGTCGGTTTCTCGGTTTGAGTTAAGGGCGCGCGCGACGTAGCCTTAGTCGGTTGACTTATGCCTATACGGCAGTCCCGACCCACGTCCCCGGCAGAAGAGCATCGGGCGACACCACCTCCGGAGTGACCCATGAGCAAGCGCACTTTCCAGCCCAACAACCGTCGCCGCGCCAAGAAGCACGGCTTCCGCGCCCGCATGCGCACGCGCGCCGGCCGCGGCATCCTCGCGGCCCGTCGTGCCAAGGGCCGCACCGAACTCTCGGCCTGACCCACCTAGTGCTCGCGAAGCCGAACCGACTCACCCGCGGATCGGACTATAAAGCCACTGTCCGCCGGGGCACTCGGTGCGCCGGAACCCATGCCGTGACGTACGTCGGCAGCGTGGACGAAGACGGCCCCGCCCGTTTCGGTTTCATCGTGAGCAAGCAGGTCGGATCCGCGGTCACCCGCAACACCGTCCGCCGCCGCCTGAAGGCGGTGTGCGCCGAGGCGCTCCCGTCTGTCCGCGGGGGCGCCTCGGTCGTGATCCGGGCTCTCCCCTCTTCAGCGACCGCCGACTACGCGTCGCTCCGGTCCGACGTCCTTCGTTGCTTGCAGCGGAAGGCCTTCGTATGAGCGCCTCGACCCTCCCCACCTCGTCCACCGGGACCGCCCACTTCGAGCTGTCCGCGGTGGTGGCATCCATCCCGCTCCTCCCCCGGAACGCGGGACTGGCCCTGTTGCACGCGTATCGCGCGACGATCTCGCACGTCTATGGCGACGTCTGCAAGTACTACCCGTCCTGTTCTGCCTATTCGGTAGGCGCCGTGCAGCAGCACGGACTCGTCAAGGGTGTCGCGCTGACCGCGGCCCGCCTCGCACGCTGTCATCCCTGGGCTCAGGGAGGCATCGACGATGTCCGTCCTCACCGCGCCTTCCGTCACGAACTCACTCCGCACGGATTCGTCGTGCCCTCCCGGAAGGACTGATCGTGCAATTCGATCTCATTGGGACCATCCTCTGGCCGTTGAAATGGATGGTCGAGCTCGTGCTGGTGGGCTGGCACGCGCTGTTCACGGCGTTGGGCATGGCGCCGGCCGCGGGCCTCACCTGGGTGCTCTCGATCGTGGGTCTCGTGCTCATCGTGCGTGCCGCCCTGATCCCGCTCTTCGTGAAGCAGATCAAGAGCCAGCGCAAGATGATGGAGATCGCTCCGGAACTGCGCAAGGTGCAGGAGAAGTACAAGGGCAAGCGCGACCAGCTGTCTCGCGAGGCGATGAGCCGCGAGACCATGGCTCTGTACAAGAAGCACGGCACGACACCGGTCTCGAGCTGCCTCCCGCTCCTGGTGCAGATGCCGATCTTCTTCGCCCTGTTCAGCGTGCTGAACGACGTGTCGAAGCACGCCGCGAGCGGCGTCGGTGGTGTGGGTCTGCTCACCCCCGAGCTCACGACCGAGTTCTACGACGCGCGTCTGTTCGACGTGGCATCCATGCACGTGAACCTTGTGACGGCGTGGAGCCAGCCCGACGGCCAGGTCACCGTGGCGATCCTGCTCACGCTGGTGGTGCTGATGATCGCGTCGCAGTTCTTCACGCAGCTGCAGATCATCTCGAAGAACCTCTCCCCCGAGGCGAAGACCGGCCAGGCGTACCAGATGCAGAAGGTGATGCTCTACATCCTTCCGCTGGCGTTCATCTTCTCGGGCGTCTTCTTCCCGCTCGGTGTCGTCATCTACTGGTTCGTCAGCAACCTGTGGACGATGGTCCAGCAGTTCGTCGTCATCCGCGAGATGCCGACCCCCGGATCGGACGCGGCCAAGGCCCGCGAAGAGCGCCTCGCGCGCAAGGGCAAGGCGATCGATTCGAGCGGCAAGGTCGTCCCGATCGAGAAGTACCGCGCCGAGCAGCAGCGTCTCCTCGAAGAGGCTGAGCGCGCCCGTGCAGCGCAGCCCAAGCGGCAGCAGCCGGTCGGCAAGCAGCGTGCCAAGAAGCAGCAGGGCGGCACCAAACCCGGCGGCTCCCCCGCGCGCCCGGCATCCGGTTCCGCCGCATCCGACCCTTCCTCCTGACGACCCGGAGACATCATGACGACGTCCGAGCAGATCTCGACCGACCAGAACGCCGCCACCGAAGAGCAGCTCGAGCAGGAGGGCGACATCGCCGCCGACTACCTCGAGGGACTGCTCGACATCGCCGACATCGATGGTGATCTCGCCCTCGACGTGCGTGCCGGGCGGGCTTACGTGTCCGTGGAGGCGGACGATGCGAGCGCGCTGTCGTCGCTGTCGCACCCCGACACGGTTCAGGCCCTCCAAGAACTCACGCGTCTCGCCGTGCAGAACGCGACCGGTCGCTTCTCGCGACTGATCCTCGACGTGGGCGGCTCGCGCGACGCGCGCCAGCGTCAACTCGAGAACCTCGTCGACCGGGCGATCGAGCGCCTGGACGAGGGTGCGTCGCAAGCGTCCCTTCCCGCGATGTCGAGCTACGAGCGCAAGCTCGTCCACGACATCGCGGCTCAGCGCGGCTGCGTGTCCGAATCCTTCGGTGAGGGCGCGGACCGTCACACCGTTCTGCGTCGCAGCTGAGGACCCGGGATGCCGTTGGAGCTGGAGGCGGAGCCCGCGGTCGCCGCGGAGATCTTCGGTGATCGTCTCGGCCTCGCTCGGCGTTTCACCGAGGCTCTCGCGCAGCATGGCGAGGAACGCGGTCTGATCGGTCCGCTCGAGGTTCCGCGCTTGTGGACTCGTCACATCCTCAACAGTGCTGTCGCGGCGCCCTTCTTCGAAGGTCAAGCAGCGGACATCGGGTCGGGGGCCGGTCTGCCGGGGATCGTCCTCGCGATCGCGCGCCCGGACGTTCATTGGACGCTCATCGAGCCGATGGAGCGCCGGACGATCTGGTTGACCGAGCAGGCGGAGAGTCTCGGGCTCTCGAACGTCACGGTCGCTCGCATGCGCGGCGAAGAGTGGACCGGTGGGCGTTCGTTCGACGTCGTCACCGCGCGTGCGGTGAGTGCGCTGCGCACGCTGCTCTCCTTCACCGCTCCCCTGGTTCGTCCGGGTGGTCGGCTGGTGCTCCTGAAGGGGGCGAACGTCGCGGCCGAGATCGACGCGGCCGCGAAGCAGGTGCGCCGCTTTGGACTGACCGATGTGCGCGTCGAGGTCGTCGGTGAGGGGCAGTTGGACGAGCCGACGCGCGTTTTCGTGGCGACGGTGTCGCGCTGACGATCTCCCTCATCCCGCCGACTTGCGGCGTACCCCTTCCTGATTGACGTCAGCGGTTGTGGTGCCTATCTCGCGGTTTCGGGTGAGGCTTCGGTGGCACTGTTCTCGTGCGGGGCTCGCAGAGACAGGGGCGGATGCCGCGTGCCGGTCGACCGGAATCAGCGCGCGGCCGAGCGAGCTGCGACCGGCGGAGAACTCATCGATCGTGCGGGTGATTCTGGGACACGGGGCGCTTATGGACGGCGCGTGTGCGCTCGTCCGACGGGCGTGGCGCGGTGATCTGCGTCCTTCACTTGAGCGCGAAGGCGACCGCGATAGAGTGTGGAAGGCTTGTCTGACAAGTTGGTCGTGGCTTACGCGACCACGAAGACCCTTGCGAGGTAGTCAGTTAGATCGCAGGGGTGTCGGCGCGAACCCTGCGCGTGGTGCGTTGTGGTCTCTGTTGCCGGCTTGGCGCTCGAGCGTTGGCATCCGTGTTCCACGTGAAACGGTGTTGGGCGAGGTCCGCGGGGTCGAGCGTGGACGGACATCTTGACCTCGGTGACGCACTGCGCGCGCCGGCGGCGAGAGGGTGCGATCTCGCCGGACCGATGGGCGTGGCCTGGCTTTGAGCGACTCGCTCGGGAGTCATCTGGCAATGACGCCGGGCGGCGCCGCACCGCCTCCGAAGGCCTGCGTCCGGACTGCGGACAGGAGAGGATCCACGTGAAGTGCGCCGACCAATCCGGCGCACATCTCTTTCGGGACACGTGGTCCGCCCGAGGCCGAATCGGATGGCCCGGCGAAGGCGGCAGTGGATATCTCGCCTCTCCCCCATGATCTCCGGACGTCGCTCAGGCGGGAAACCTCTCGCATCGTGAGCGCTGGAGATGCGTGACGAACGGAGTTCGCGTGATCGAAGGAGTGGACGGCTTCAGAGTGGTGATCCGCCCCGTCATGTACCGCTATCGGACGCGAAGACGAGCCCGGGAGTGGGCCGGACCACAACGACGTCCGCGGCGGAGGCGTGATCGGCGCGCAGCGCTCGGTGACTGATGCGACGGGCGCCACGGTCGGTAGAGCCGATCACATCTCGCCCGCATGAACGGGGCGCGGGTTGGCCGTGGGCCGTAGTGCGCGTAGGGCTGATGGCGCGCGAGCGTTCTCCCGGGCTCTCCCCCATGTCGCGAGCATGGACGGTAGCAGCGACCGTGTTCGTGCGAGATGCGTCTGATTCGTCTTCGTCTTCAGCGCATAGGCGGGAGCGTGGCGAGACGGTGATGCGGACAACGACGGTCGGGCTCGCGCTGGAGATGACAGAGACAGGCACGTTGCGATGGGGGTTGTTCGGGTCGCGCCGGCGCCAGCCGGGGTCAGCGGGCGCACCTGGAGGGGACGCTCCGACTGCAAGTTGTGCTCACATCAGCGCTCAGGCGGAATCGCACACGCTTCTGCGCCTCGGCGGGCTGGAGTCTGTGAGTGTCGTGCTGTTGGACCTCGAGCCGGCGTCCTAGCGTGCGTTGGCTGGCACCCCTGGCTGCGTGCGCGTCCTCGGGTGGTGCCTCTCCAGCTATCGCGTTCGCCGGTCACCGAGGCGGGTGACGCGATGGTCAGCTGCTGTCTCGGGAGTCGAGGCACCGAGGAGTGTCCTCGTCGACCTGCGTGCAGGCGAAGAAGCGCAGGTCGGTTGGAGGGAGCCGCGATGTACCTCCGCCAGAGAGGCATGACTGAGGGTCTGGATTGCGAGCCGCGGGCATCTGCGACCCGCGGCGAACATCGCGCGGTGATGGATGCGATTTGCCGCCCAGGATCAGGTTGTGAGCGCAATGAGGCGGCAAGATGAGCCGCTGCGGGGCCCGTGTCAGATGGATTCCGTGACTCGATATGCGGGCAGCTACTGGTTCGGACCCGCCCTGACCGCGTGGTGACTGTCGCGGGCCCGATGTTCCTCGCTGCGAATGCGTGTGCGCGCGCATTCTGGGCCCGTACGGCCGGGCTTGATGTTTCACGTGAAACGTACCGCGCTGCCCGCCGTGAATCTCGCGGGGTCTCATCGCCATAGTCGTGAGTGTGAGTGTGAGTGTGAGTGTGAGCGTGAGCGTGAGCGTGAGGCGCCTGGCGTTCGAAAGCACGTGATACCCCACCCCCATGCGTAGCTCGTCCAGCACCTCTGGTCCGTGTGTTTCACGTAAAACATGCACGGCAACGTGCCCACTTTCCGGCTGCCCGGGAGCGCGGGTGGGCGCTGCGTACCTACGGTGAGAACGCGCGCCATCCGGCGTGCGCAATGACCTCCTGCCGCACCAGCGCGTAGGTACCGCGGCAGCTGACGCCGTATGAAACGGGAAACGATCGTCGCGCTGGCACCTGGCGATATCGCGCGGGGTCCGATGCCGACGCGGACCTGCTCGTCGACGGCGCCGGCCGCCGCATGTGTTCGCGCGAGGAGCCGACGTGGCCAGGTCGTGGCGACGATGCGTTCCGCTGCTCGCGCACGTCGACCATGGCGTGGATGTCGGGAGCGGATGACGTGGTCGACCGTTCCGTCACCCAGACGAACCCCAACGCTCACGCATGCCACATGTTGATGGAATCGAGCGAGGGAGCACGGAATGCTCATCGAAGCAACATTGGGGCGATGAGGGATCAGAGGGTTCGGACCCACCGTCGAGCCTAGGAGCAACTCGCCACGGTCCTGGAATCAGCGAGGCGCGACAGAAGCTCGCCGGTCCAAACGTCGCCGGGCGCGCCAGAGCGAGGACCATGACCGAGAGCTCGAAGCGTGATGGTGTGATGGAGAGGCCGGCGATCGGCTCCAGTGCGAAGCTCCTCCCCCAGATCCCGGCTCGTCCGGCGGCAGCTAGGAAAGTGTCCAAGGAGTCGACCGAGTGGTGGCAGGTAGGAACGCTTTCCCGGAACTGATCGGGTGGTGGACGCCGTCCTGCGGACGGTAGAGCACGCCAGCTGCGCCCTCCCATTGTCGTGACTCCGGGCCGCCGACGATGTCCTCCGAGGCGGGATCGGGCTCATATCGAGGGTCAATGCCATCGGGCCGACAGGCGGAGCGTGGCGTTCGCCACGGTGAACGGTCTGGAAGAGAGTCGTCGTGCTGCCATGAGACTAAGTACCTGGCGACCGAGACGACACATGTTTCACGTGAAACTTGCCCTCGGACGGGGCTATGCGGCCTCGCACGGGGCAATGCGGGTGGTGGCCGTGGGTGGCGAAACACACGCGGGGGCTGCGATGCCCGCTCGTCAAGGTCGCAAACGGAGTCCTTGCCCGACCACAGGCCTGGTTCTCCAAGCGAGTGCCTTCGTAACGGAAGTGCGCCAGAAGGAAGGCATCCGGACTACGCCGTCGAGGACTCGTCGGTCTCACGGACCGGCCGTACGTCCGCACGCTGCCGCCGCGACGGCTGTTTCACGTGAAACCTCGCTCTCGCTGTCCAACACACGGGCGGTAGGTAGGGCCGCACAAGCGGGCATTACGACTGCGCCAGTGAGGGCGAAATCGGTGCTTGTGGGCGAGGATGGCTGCGCTTCCCCGAAGTGAATCGGTACCGATCCACTGACCGAGGTTGCACGAGCTGTAGAGGGTCACGGGCCCCACCTGAGAGGTGGGACCTCTCCTGTCGCGGCGCCAGCTCTCAACTGACAGCAGAGTGAGTGAGCTCGCGCTGCAGCGGATCTCTTAAAGCTCGCCGCCCGCCCGTGGCCGCACAAGCTGCCGCGAACGAATGGGGCACCATCCCGCGGATCGCGAACTCGAAGCGAGCGGGACACGGGTACTGATGCTCCCACGATCGAGCGACTGCACTCCGCTCATGGCGTCATGTCGACGAGCTCTCGGCTCGTGTGCTTACGTTCGTACAGCCCGGGGCCTCCCGTTCCGATCTGGGCGCGGCGTGAACTTGATCGACGCCGTGTGGTCTGGTTGGGACGAAGGTTGCCAGCGGGTCCTCGCTCGTCGACTCGCGAGATGTCGAATCATCTGACGGGCGGTGTATTGGCTGTTGGCACACTGCCCCTGCCAATGCCGTCGGACACTGTCGCAGGGCGTGCGTTGATTTGGGCGTGAAGACGACCGCGACGTGCAAGCCGTGCGCGGAAGCCTTCTATCGCGGGGCCTGGTGGGCTGACGGGTGGTCTGTTGGCTGTTGGCACTGTCCCTGCGAATGTTGTCCGACACTGTCGCAGGGCGTGCGTTGATTTGGGCGTGAAGACGACCGCGACGTACAAGCCGTGCGCGGAAGCGTTCTATCGCGGGACCTGGGGTGCTGACGGGTGGTGTTTCACGTGAAACGTTCCTAATGAGCTCGGCGGGGCATCGAGCCAGTCGGGGCCGAGAATCGACGCACCAGCTCCCCCTCGAACCAAGCAGCCCGGGTGTTGGCGTTGAGAGTAGACACGACACGATCGGGATTCGTGGAGGGTGGCGGTGCTCGTTCACCGTCGCCGGGTCATCACGCGATGTCTGGGCACCAGTGGAGACCAGATGGTTTGAGATGTCAGGGGGAAACGGATCGACGGATGAGTGATGCCTATCCGTGATTGCTGGGATGGGAGTCCTCGCTCAGTAACGCACCAGGGAGCCGACCTACGGGATGTTTCACGTGAAACACCCGCTCCACCCCAGCCCACACGTGCTTTCTATGTGGCGCGTAGAACAACGACCAGCGCCATGAACTGGCCGTGGCCACGCCCCAAGGGGCAAGATTTCGGGCCGAGGACTACGCCGGCACGCGTCAATCGATGACGTGCTGAACGACTACGGTTCGGTGGCGTTCATTGAACGTGTCTTGCGGTGTCATTGCGGTTCGCGGGGCCGCTGGAGGAAGGCGGTTGGCCGCATCTTGCTGGTAGGACCGAATTCGTCAGTCCGCGTCGGAGAAGACCGGCCGTCCGCGCCGGGCGGTCCGTCCGCTCGCTAGTCCCCGTGGCTCGGGACCCGCGAACCGCCCACGACGAGACCCGCTGTGCGGGCCGCCTCAGGTGCGCGCTGTCGACCCTCGCCGTTGGAACCCGCTGCATCGCCTGTCCGTGGCGTCGAATCGGGGATCCTGCCCCAGCATCCGGGGAAGGCAATGTCCGCGCATCGAAGCGGATGCTCGCGCGAAGAAAATCAGAAGGAGTCGCGAACCACGAGCCATGGTCGTCTCCGCAAAGCAGGCGCTGTCATCATGTCGTGACCCATCGCATGAGTTGGGCCTACAAACGGCGCCTGCGGCACGCGGGACTTGTCACCCGGCGCTCGCGGCGACGTCGCCGCGCCCCGCCACCTTCTCGTGGGCGCCCCGACCGCCCTCGGCGAGGTCGAGGAGACGCCCACCCCGGGGACGGCTGGCATCCCGAATGCCTCGGAGAGATGATTTTCACCCTCCCCGGAAAGCCTGTGGATAACCGGCCCGCGTCGATCATCGCGACAGCCGCGCGGGTAGACTGGGCGAGTTCGGCGACGGCAAGGGAGAGCGTTTCACGTGAAACAGTCCGACGAAACGCCATCGTCATCCTCGTTCTTCGACTCCCCCATCGCACGCGAGATCGCTCATCTCTCAGCGCGTCGACGGGCGCTCGAGAGCGCGAAAGTCGAGCTCTCCGGTCGCACCCGCGTCTTCACGGTGTCGAACCAGAAGGGCGGCGTCGGTAAGACGACGACCACGGTCAACATCGCCGCCGCTCTCGTGTCGGTCGGAGCTCGCGTGCTCGTGATCGACCTCGACCCGCAGGGGAATGCCTCCACGGCTCTGGGGGTTGCGCACAACGCGGAGACCACCAGCATCTACGACGTCCTCATCAACGAGGTGCCTCTCGCCGAGATCGTCCAGACGAGCCCCGAATCGCCGAACCTCCTGTGCGCGCCGAGCACGATCCACCTCGCCGGCGCGGAGATCGAGCTGGTGTCACAGGTCGCTCGCGAGCACCGTCTTCGGGGAGCGCTGCGCGACTACCTCGCCATCGACGGCAATCATCTCGACTTCGTCATCATCGACTGTCCTCCGTCGCTGGGTCTGCTCACGATCAATGCCTTCACGGCGGCCGACGAGGTCATGATCCCGATCCAGTGCGAGTACTACGCGTTGGAAGGATTGAGCCAGCTTCTGGGAAGCGTTCAGATGATCCAGAAGCACCTCAACCCAACCCTGCATGTCTCCACGATTCTTCTCACCATGTACGACGGCCGTACCCGTCTGGCTCAGCAGGTAGCCGACGAGGTGCGTTCCCACTTCGCGAACGAAGTGCTCGATACCGTGATCCCGCGTTCTGTGCGCGTCTCGGAGGCGCCGAGCTTCGGGCAGACCGTGATCGCGTACGATGGCCAGTCAGCGGGCGCCATCGCCTACCGCGAAGCGGCGGTCGAGATCGTCAACCGCGACACCACGACGAAGGGCTCCTGATGGCGAAGAGGACCGGACTCGGGCGCGGTATCGGCGCCCTCATCCCGACGGCGGAAGCATCGGAGGCGCGTCCCGTCGACGTGTTCTTCCCTGGTGCTTCCTCGAAGGATTCGTCGGTCAAGACAGAATCCCCCGCGGGAACGGACGCGACGTCGCCGGCGAGCGACCTCGTTTCGGTGCCGGGCGCTCGACTCGTACACATCGACCCCAAGGCGATCGTCCCCAACCCTCGTCAGCCACGTACGCACTTCGACCCCGAAGACCTCGCGGAGCTCGTGCACTCCGTGCGGGAGTTCGGTGTGCTCCAGCCCGTGGTCGTCCGCGACAAGGGCGATGGCACCTATGAACTGATCATGGGCGAGCGCCGGACGCGCGCTTCGCGGGAGGCGGGCCTCGAGTCCATCCCCGCCGTGGTTCGCGAGACCGACGACGAGTACCTGCTGCGTGACGCGCTCCTCGAGAACCTCCACCGCTCCCAGCTCAACCCCCTCGAAGAGGCGTCCGCCTACCAGCAACTCCTCGAGGACTTCGGCATCACCCAGGAGGAGTTGGCCACTCGCATCGGTCGCTCTCGCCCACAGATCAGCAACACCATTCGCTTGCTGAAGCTCCCCGTGCCTGTCCAGCAGCGCGTGGCGGCGGGTGTGCTCAGCGCGGGGCACGCTCGTGCGATCCTGTCGCTCGACGACCCGCAGGAGATGCAGAAGCTCGCTGACAAGATCGTCAACGAGGATCTCTCCGTGCGCGCGGCGGAAGCAGCGGCCAAGATGCCGGGTGTCTCCCCCGCACGTCAGAAGCCCAAGGCAGGGTCGCGACGATCCGGTCTCGACGACGTCGCCGAGCGGCTCGGCGACCGACTCGACACCAAGGTCCGCGTGTCACTGACGGCCAAGAAAGGCCAGATCAGCATTGATTTCGCGACGATTCAGGACCTGAATCGAATCCTCTCCGCCCTGGGCGAAGTGAGCTACACCGGCTGACCGGGAGGCCCAGGTGTCGCCGGTCGCGCGTACCCTGGAAAGGTGACCGCGAACGAGCAAGACCCGCCCCGGCGGGCGAGTCTGGAACTGCTGCGGGCAGAGGCATCCGACGAACTGGCGGTGCTGATCCATGAGCGGCTGCGCGGTGGCGAGGATCCGTGGGACTTCATGGAGGACCTCCCGAGTGTCGATGAGCTCGTCGTCCTGACGCTGCGGGCCGACAACATCGCCGAGAACGGCGGGCAGCGACCCAACCGCGCGCGCAACTACCGCGTGCTGCGGCAGATCGCTCTCGACTATCCCCCGCTCACGCGCGCTGTGTGGCGCATCCTGGGCGAAGAAGAGCCCCATCGGCGCTGGGATGCCAGCGTACGTCTCGACGCGTCCTGACGGCCCTCAGGCGCCTGACGCCGTCCTACCAACCGGTACGACGCTCTCAGCCCGTGCGGCGCGCTCCCTGCGCGGCGTAAGACCCCGCACGCCGCGGTCACCGCACACCCCGTATGCCGCACAACCCGGCACGACGTTCAGCCCGGCACGACGTTCAGCCCGAGCGGCGCACACCTGGCACGACGCGGTGCGCGTGCGGTTCACACCCCGGCAGGACACGGTCCGCGCGACGCAAACGCCGCAGCGCGCCCTCCGCGGCATCCTTTCCCCACCGTCTCGACGATGCAACTTCCATGGGCCTCACGCCTGCGCCAGCACCCCGGGCGTGATCGAGCGCGGGCCCTGCTCGGCATCCATCGTCCCCGGCGATCCCCGCGTCGATATGCCCCGGAAACGACGAATCCCCGACGCCGAAGCGCCGGGGATCCGATTCGCGAGGGGACTCAGCCGATGAACGGCGCGAGGTCCTGCTCGAGCGCGTACTTGGGCTTCGCGCCGATGATGGTCGTCTTGACCTCGCCGCCCTGGAACACCTTCATCGCGGGGATCGAGGTGATCTGGTACTTCATCGCGAGGTCGGGGTTCTCATCGACGTTGAGCTTGAGGATCGTGATCTTGCCCGAGTTCTCGGACTGGATCTCGTCGAGCACGGGGGCGACCATGCGACACGGTCCACACCACTCGGCCCAGAAGTCCACGAGAACGGGTCCGTCGGCCTGCAGGACGTCCTGCTCGAAGGTCGCGGAGGTCGTCGCCTTGGCGGTCATGTGCTTTTCTCCTTAGTGAGAGCGTCAGTTGATGAAACGCCTGGGGGCGTCGAATTGTTCCTCAGACCACCGCAGCGTCGGGCAGGCCCTCGATGAGGCTGTCGGCGACGGCGGGTTCGCCGGCCTCGCCACGCGCCGCGAGGAAGTGCTCCACGTCGAGGGCGGCCACCGTGCCACTGCCGGCCGCAGTGATGGCCTGGCGGTACGTGGGGTCGATCACGTCGCCGGCGGCGAAGACACCCTCGACCGACGTGCGCGACGAGCGTCCATCGACCCAGATCGTGCCCTGGTCGGTGAGCTGCAGCTTGTCGTGCACGAGGTGCGTGCGCGGGTCGTTGCCGATCGCGACGAACAGGCCGTCGAGGGGCAGCTCGCGCGTGGTGTCGTCGACGGTCGAGCGCAGGCGGACGCCGGAGACGGCCTCGTCGCCGAGGATCTCGTCGACCGCGCTGTTCCAGATGAACTCGATCTTGGGGTTCGCGAAAGCGCGCTCCTGCATGATCTTCGAGGCGCGCAGGGTGTCCTTGCGGTGGATGATGTACACCTTCGATGCGAACTTGGTGAGGAAGTTGGCCTCCTCCATCGCGGAGTCACCGCCGCCGACGACCGCGATCGTGCGGTCGCGGAAGAAGAACCCGTCGCACGTGGCACACCACGAGACGCCGCGGCCCGACAGGCGGTCCTCACCCTCGAGCCCGAGCTTGCGGTACGCCGAGCCGGTGGCATAGATGACCGAAACGGCCTCTTCGACCTTGCCGCTGCCCAGCGTGACCTTCTTCACGGGCCCGTCGAGCTCGAGCGACACGACGTCGTCGTACAGCACCTCGGCGCCGAAACGTTCGGCCTGGGCCTGCATCTTGGCCATGAGGTCGGGGCCCTGGATGCCCTCGGGGAACCCGGGGAAGTTCTCGACCTCGGTCGTGTTCATGAGGTCGCCGCCGGCTTCGACGGAGCTCGCGACGACGAGGGGCTCGAGGTTGGCCCGGGCGGCGTAGATGGCGGCCGTGTAGCCGGCAGGACCCGACCCGATGATGATGACGTGACGCACGATTGCGCCTTCCTCTCGTTGATTCCGTCGGATGAAACCCATGGTAGCCGCGGGGTATTCCGCGGGGCTGGGGGCTAGCGTCGGGGCAGGAACCGGCGCATGAGTGAGAACGCCGACGCTACCTCGGGGGTACGGAACAGGGCCAGGATGCCGACGTACACCGCCACCACGACAGCTCCGATGAGGCCGGCTCCGGCCGCGCCGGCGAGAGAGCTCGTCGTCATCCAGCCGGTCGATCCCCCGAGGAGCGAGAGAACGACGAATCCGGCCATCGCAGCCGGAATCGACGCGAGCGTGAACTTCACCAGCGCGGGGAGCCACGCGGCAGTCCCGATCCCGCCGAGGCGCCGGTGCAGCAGAACGCTCGCAACGACGACCTGCACGATGCTGGCGAACGACTGGGTGAGGGCCACCCCCGCGGCGAGGACGCTGCGATCGAGGAGGAGGCCCGCGAGAACCGCGCCACCGGCCACGAGGGCGCACTGCAGCAGCGTGAAGAAGAACGGGGTCCGAGTGTCGTTGTACGCGTAGAACGTCCGCTGCACGACGAACAGGACGGCCAGAGGCACGAGGCAGAGCAGGAAGCACAGGAGCACCGGAGCGGCTGCGGTCGCCTGGTCCGCGCCGTTGGTGAAGATGCGGCTGGCGGGTACCGCGGCCACGGCGAGGGCGGCAGCGGCCACGACGATGAAGAAGCCGAGCGTACGGATGCTGCGAGCGATGTCGGCCCGCACCTCGTCGTGCCGTTCGGATGCCGCGTGCTCGCTGAGCTGGGTGAAGTACGGCGTCCCGATCGAGAGCACGATGATCGAGTACGGGAGCATGAAGAGCAGCCAGGCGTTCTGCGACGCGAAGATCGCCGGATCCTCTCCCGAGGCGCCCGAGAGCACGTTCGACTGCACGATGCCGGCGAGCTGACCCGCGACGACCATGAGGAACGTCCAGCCCGCCAGCCGCGCGATGTGGCGCAGCCCCACGCCCTTCCACTGGAAGTCGGGCCGCAGCGCGAGGCCGGCCCGCCGCCAGAAGAACAGCAGCACCAGGGTCTGAACGACGATGCCCGCCGTCGCCGTTCCTGCCAGTACCGCGATCATGCTCGGGGTCCAGGCATCGACTCGGGTCTGGGGGCCGCCGAAGATGAGGATGAACGCCCCGAAGCCGGCGATCGAGACGATGTTGTTGACGATGGGTGCCCACGTGTAGGGGCCGAACACCCGTCGAGCGTTGAGGATCTCCCCGAGCAGCGCATAGAGGCCGTAGAAGAAGATCTGCGGAAGGCACCAGTAGGCGAAAGCCGTCGACAGCGCGAGTTGGTCCGGCGTGAACTTGCTTGCGTACACCTGCACGAGGAACGGGGCGGCGATCATCGCGAGGGCGGTCGCGGCGACCAGTCCCACCGTCCCAAGCGTGAAGAGCTTCGAGATGAAGGCCTGACCGCCGTCGGCGTGCGCAGCGGCCTTCACGATCTGCGGGACGACGACCGCGGTCAGCAGGCCGGTCGAGATGATCGCGTAGATGTTGTTGGGCAGCTGGTTCGCGACGGCGAACGCGTCACCCGCGCCGCTGATCGACCCGATCGCGGCGACGAGCACGATCGTGCGGAGCAGGCCACTGACCCGCGAGACGACAGTGCCCGCCCCGATGAGGACGCTCGCGCGACCGATGCTGCTCACGGGTGGGACTCCTCGGTGGCGTTGACGTCGGGGGCGTTGACGTCGGTGGCGTCGACGTCGGGGGCGTTGGTGGGGTCATCGAGGGCATCGCCTTCGGCGGGGGCGCGTCCGTCGGCCGGCTCGTCATCGGGTGTCGGCTCCGGCTCCTGGCCGGCGGCGACGCGCCGTCGGCGCGCGAGAGTTCGGATCACGCCCACGCTGAGGAAGACGACGACGAGCACGATCACGACGATGAGGCCGATGCTCTCCCACTCGGCGCGCACTTCGACGTCGACGACCTGCGGGGCACCGACGGGCTCTCCGGTGGGGCTGTAGAGCTGAAGAGCGACGCTGACCTCGCCGTTGGCCAGTCGCGCCTCGACGGGGACCTCGACGCGCGTGTTCGCCGACGCTTGGGCCTCGACCGGGGTGCGATCCTGGACCCGCAGTCGCGCATCGTCGGGACGGACCGCGAGCACCACCGAGATCGGCCACGGGAGGTCGTTGCGCACCCACGGCCGCAGCGGCGCGCTCGAGCTCACCAGGCGGAAATCGGACGACAGGATGCCGACCGCGTTCAGGGTGGTCTGCGTCGCGGCGCGGTGATCGGAGACGGCCGTGCGGGCGGCATCCCCGGTCCATCCCACGCTCAGCACCTGCAGGACCTCGGCGCGCTCTCGACCGGTGAGCAGGTCGGGCTGCTCGAGGATCGTCGCGAACCGATCGATGACCTGCTCGTCGGCGACGAGGTTCGTCACATCGTCGACCCGGGTGCCGTCGATCGCGGCATCGACGAGCGAGATCGCGGATGCCGGCTGCCCGGCGATCGCGTCGAGGGTCGTTCCGGTGAAGCCCGGCGCGGTCGTGACCGCCGTCATGGTGGCGCGGAGGCTCCCGCGCGAGCGGTCCGTGCCGCGGTCGAGGACGGCGAGGACGGGACGGTCGCCGTTCGCGGCGCGCGCGAACGAGAGATAACCCAGTGCCGCGGCGAGGTCGCCTCCCCGTCGTGTCGTGTCGTTCTCGCCGGCCGCACGGGTCAGCGCCGCCGAGACCTCGGCGTCATACACGGGGGTGGACACTCCTCCGACGCTGGCGTTCGCCGGGACGGCCTCGCCCGCACCGGCGACGGTGCTCGAGGGAACCAGGACCCGCGTGGGGGCGTCCACGGTTCCCTGACCGCCGAGAGCGGCCACCGTGTCGGCACCCGCGGAGCCGGAGGCCGGCCAGTAGACCGACGGTGTCGCGGAGCCGATGTCGAGCAGGGTCGCCAGGTCGGGGAGCGTCGGCTGCCCCGGGGTCGCGGAGGGATCCGGTGACGGGCTCGCGACCGCGGGGGGCTGCGTGAAATCGCTCGCCGTCATGTACGACTGGAGAGAGGTCGGGGCGAGGGGGGCCGTGAGCCCGGCGCGCAGCTGCGATGCCAGGTCGGCATCGCCGAACTGCAGAGCGAAGCGTTCGTTGGGCAGCGACAGCAGTCTCTGGAGCCACGCCACGGCGGTGGGAGGTGCCGACGAGCCGAGTGCGCGGATGGATGCCACGATCGCCGGGTCGATTGCGAGGGTCGCCCGCGTGCCGTCGACGGCGTCGAGCTGGGCCGAGAGGGGACCGTCCACCGCCGTGAGGTCGACGAGCTCGTTGGCGGTGAGCAGGCCACGCGTCATCGGGGAAGCGGTGATGGGAACGACGAGTCCCAGGGGCGTCGGGGTCCCCCCGTCGGCGGTCACCACGACGACGCTGAGCGCCGAGAGGCCGTCATCCGTGCGGGCGAGAAGCGGGTACACCCCTGCGGGCCGGCCGGCCACCGCGGCATCGGTGGCGGGCACGCTGAACGTCGTCGACGCCTGCGAGCCGGAGGGAGTGGCATCCAGGATCCCGGTGGCGATCTGCTGCAGCGTCACGCCGGTCGCGTCGCCGTCGAGCCAGCGCGTCAGGGCGGTGTCGTCGGCGAGGGCCTGCGTGCCGATCGAAAGCGCCACGGCGGAGGCGGAGAGAGCGCTTCCGCCGCTGGGGTTCGCTCGGGTCGCGGTCGCGGTGAGCGCGTCCCCGCTGCGCAGGATGCCGTTGGCCGCCGGTGCGACCGCGAGCACCGGTGCGGCGTTCGCCGTGGCCGAGGGCGTCGGCGTGGCCGTCGGAGCAGCCACGGCCGCCGCGGGAGCGGCCAGACCCAGCGCCAGGGCGGTTGCCGCGAGGGTCGCCAGCAGCCGGCGCGTGAGAGGGCGCCGCAGCACGGGTGAGCCAGAGGGCTGGGAGATCACGGTCATACGAGCGTCGGTGGGCGAGGGGTCTCGCACCGCGACGAGTCTAGGGCCGCCCACCTCGGAGCCCCCCGATAGCCTCGCGGAGACGGTTGAATGGAGCGGTGCTTCCCGAACCCGATCCGACGCTGTGCCGCCTCCTCGCCGACGACCTGCGGGCGGCGGGCTACCGCAGCGCCGAGCTGAGGAGCGCTTGGGGCCCACAGGCCGACGACGCCGTCGCACGCGGACTGCTCGGTCCCGCGATGCGCGCGCTGGGCGACCGGCGCGATCCGCTCGCGGTGCTGGGCCGGTTGTGGGGGCTCGGCCGTGCGGTGACGCGCGACGACCTGGCGACCGCTCTGCCGTCGGTCGGCGTTGCGGGAGTCGTCGCTCTCGGGCTCGTCGCAGAGGACGGGGACGCTGTGGCTCCCATGGTTCTCGTCCGCCCGCAGGCCATCGCCGACGCGGACGGCGAGGAGGAGTGGTGGATCGCGAGCGACCTCGACGAGGCGGCGCTGGGCGGCCCTCTTCCCGAGGATCACGTGCTGGGCGTCGGCGGAGCGTCGCAGACGCTCGCGCGGCTGCAGGTCACCTGGCGCGCCGCTTCTGCTCTCGACATCGGCACGGGGTGCGGCATCCAGGCTCTTCGCCTGCGGCGCCTGGTGCCGCGAGTGGTCGCCACCGACATCTCCGAACGGGCCTTGCGGTTCACCCGCCTGAACGCCCTCCTGAACGACGTCGACGGGATCGAGACGCGGCACGGTTCGCTCTTCGAACCCGTCGAGGGAGAGGTGTTCGAGCGGGTGGCATCCAATCCTCCGTTCGTCATCACTCCGCGTGTGGCGGGGGTTCCGGCGTACGAGTACCGCGACGGAGGGCTCGAGGGTGACGCTCTCGTGGCCTCCGTGATCGCCAGCGTCGGAGCGCACCTCGCACCGGGCGGAGTGGCGCAGTCGCTCGGCAACTGGGAGTACCGCGACGGCAAGAGCGGGCTGGACCGGGTGAAGGGGTGGGTCGATCCCGAGCTGGATGCCTGGGTGATCGAGCGCGAGGTGCTGGATCCGCTCGCGTACGCCGAGCTGTGGGTGCGCGACGGCGGGACGGTGCCGGGGACACCCGCGTACGCCGGTCTGATCGACGCCTGGCTCGAGGACTTCGACCGGCGCGGGGTCACGGGGATCGGCTTCGGGTACGTGCTCCTGCGTCGACCGCTCGCCGGGGCTCCGACGTTGGCGCGCTACGAGCGGGTCGCCGGCGGCGGTGAGGCGGCGTTCGGTCCGCACCTGGCGGCGTGCCTCGAGGAGCACGACCGCGCCGCCCTGATCGACGACGACGGACTGGCCGCCGCGACCCTTCGTGTGGCGTCCGACGTCACGGAGGCCCGGCACCACCGCCCCGGAGAGGAGTCTCCGTCGGTGATCGAGCTGCGCCAGGGCGGAGGCTTCGGTCGCACGATCGAGGTCGACCCGGCGCTCGCCGCCCTCGTCGGTGCGTGCGACGGAGACCTCGCCGTGGGACCGCTGGTCGGTGCGATCGCGGAGCTTCTCGAGGTGGATGCCGATGACCTCCGCGCCGACCTCCTCCCCCGCGTGCGTGAGCTCATCGTCGCCGGGTTCCTGCGCTTCCTCGACGCATAGGCGCCGCGGCGGTCGAGTGTCCGGAACACGCCGCAACGCGTGAGCCCGGTACGGCGTTTCTCGGACACTCGGCGTCATGGGGTGCCGCAGGTGCGCTGTCGGCGGCCCCGGATAGGCTCGAAAGCATGCTGAACATGGCCGAGGGTCTCGCGCGCCTCGAAGAGCTCGCCGCGCATCCCGTGGTCGCCACCCTGGCCCGCGTCTTCGCCGACGCGGGGCGCGATCTCGCGATCGTGGGCGGCCCGGTGCGCGACGCGCTGCTCGGGCGCGTGACGCACGACTTCGACTTCACCACCGATGCCCGCCCCGACGAGATCCTCGCGCTCGTGAAGCCCGTGTCGTCGGTGCAGTGGGACGTGGGACGGGCCTTCGGCACGATCGGCGCCCGCGTGAAGGGCGAGCAGGTCGAGATCACGACCTATCGCGCCGACAGCTACGACGGCGTCACCCGCAAGCCCACCGTCGAGTTCGGCGACACGCTCGAAGCCGACCTCAGCCGTCGCGACTTCACCGTCAACGCGATGGCGCTGCGCGTCCCCGCGCGGACGCTCGTCGACCCGACCGGCGGCGTCGAAGACCTCATCGCCGGACGCCTGCGCACCCCGATCGACCCGGCCGTGAGCTTCGGCGACGACCCGCTGCGCATGTTGCGCGGGGCGCGCTTCTCGTCGCAGCTCGAGTTCGCGATCGACCCCGACACCCTCGACGCGATGAGCGCTCTGCGCGAGACGCTCCGGATCGTCAGTCCCGAGCGGGTCCAGGCCGAGCTCGTGCGGCTTCTCCAGACCGATGATCCGGTGCGTGGCATCCGGGTCCTGGTCGAGACCCGGTTGATCGACGAGTTCCTCCCCGAGGTCCCCGCGCTGCGGCTCGAGGTCGATGAGCACCACCACCACAAAGACGTCTACGAGCACTCGCTCACGGTGCTGCGGCAGGCCATCGCGCTCGAGAAGGAGCGGAATCCGGATGCCGCGCCCGACGTGCCCCTCCGCCTCGCGGCCCTGCTGCACGACATCGGCAAGCCGGCGACCCGGCGACTGGAGCCCGGCGGTGGCGTCACCTTCCACCATCACGACATCAAGGGCGCGCGGATGGCACGCAAGCGCCTTCAGGCGCTGCGGTTCGACGCGGCGACCACGACGACCGTCTCGCGCCTGATCGAGTTGCACCTGCGCTTCTTCGGCTACGCGGAAGGGGCGTGGACGGATGCCGCGGTGCGGCGTTACGTCCGCGACGCGGGGGACGAGCTCGAGCGGCTGCACATCCTCACGCGGGCGGACGTGACCACGCGGAACAAGCGCAAGGCCCAGCGCCTGGCATCCGCCTACGACGACATCGAAACGCGGATCGCGACGCTGCGCGAGCAGGAGGAGATCGACGCGATCCGGCCCGAGCTCGACGGCAACCGCATCCAGGAGGTGCTGGGGCTGACGCCGGGCCGCGAGGTCGGCGAGGCGTATCGCTTCCTGCTCGATCTGCGACTCGATGAGGGCGTGGTGGGCGAAGAAGAGGCCGAGCGGCGTCTTCGGGACTGGTGGGCCGCGCGGAGCTGACGCGAGTCGCGGCGGGGTGTCGTGTGCGGCCCGGCGTCGTGTGCGGCCGGGCGTTGTGTGCCGTCGCGCGGAGTTCGGCCCCGACACGCCGGTCCGGAGCCGTCGGGAACGGCGTGTCGGGGCCGAACTCCGCACGACGGCGCGCGTTCAGCGGGCGGGAGACGGCCGGGGCGTGATTCGACGCCCCCAATCCGCCGAATCACGCCCCGAGTTCGGGATGCCTACTCCTCCTCGTCGCGGGCGTCCTCCAGCGCGGCGATCACGAGGTGGGTGAGGTCGATGCTCACGATGCGCGGCTCGTCGCTCACGGGGTCACCGCCGCGTCGGTGGGGCTCGGCGACGGCTGAGGCGTGGGCCCGGCAGTCGTTCCGGCGGAAGACGCCGCGTCGGTAGGGACGGGCTGAACGCGCAGGAAGGGGAACGCCGGCGCGGTCGCTTTCCTGACGTCCTCGACCGAATCCCAGCTCATCACGCCCGCCGGGATCTCGTGCAGCGGATAGATGTTCCACGCGTCGGCGGCGCCGGGTGCCGTGTAGGGCACGGGCACGGGACCGCCCCCGCCGTAGAAGTAGTTGTCGAAGGGAGCGTTGCCGTTCGCGTTGCCGACGGTCGTGAGCGGAGTGCCGTCCTGATCGAACAGCTGCACGGTCGGGATCGCGTTGCCGTCGGCGTCGAACGCGAAGATGTTGCGGACGCGCTGACCGTCGAGCGACAGACCCGACGTGTAGGGCGCCGCGAGGACGTCGTGCGATCCATCCCACACCAGGGACTGCATGTTGCTGCCGATCGCCACGAGCGTGAACGGGGTCAGGACCACGACCACGATGGTCACCGCGGTGCGGAAACCGCGGACGATGGCGTTGGGCGCCCATCGTCCACGACCCCACTGCACGCTCACCAGCAGGAGCACCGCCAGGAGCACGATGCCCGGGAACTGCACCGCCCCGATCAGGTACGCGAGCGCACCCGACACCGAGCCGTACCCCGACCAGAAGAGCGGCGCGATGAAGAGGTACAGCACCACCGCGCGCAGGACCCACCAGATCGGACGGAGGGATGCCAGCAGGTCGAGCAGCCAGGCACCGGCCGGGTTGCGACGGATCTGTGCCTCGACAGACGTCCGGGCGTTCGAGAGTCGCTGGCGGAACGGCGTGCGTTTCGTCGCGGGAGCATCGCCGCGTTCCGGCAGCCCCGCGGCCGCACGAAGCTCGGCGGCGTAGGTCGCAGCATCCGGAATCGTGAAACCGTCACCGGCCTCGGCGGCCTGATCCGACAGGTCGGCCTCGAGGCCGTCGAGCAGGTCGTCGACTTCGTCGACGGGGAGGTCGTCGAGGTGCGCGCGCACCGCGGAGGCGAAGGCGCGGATGTCGTCGCGGACGGGCGTGGTGATCATCGGGCTTCTCCGATCGTGCGCAGTTTCGTGGTCGTGGTGTCGTCGAGGAGCGTGGTCATGGCGGAGGAGAAGTGAGCCCAGCTCGCGCGTTGCGCGGCGAGCAGCTCACGGCCCTGCGGGTTGATCGCGTAGTACTTGCGGTGCGGTCCCCCGTCGCTCGGCACGACGTAGCTCGACAGGGCGCCTGCCGAGTAGAGACGGCGGAGCGTGCCGTACACCGAGGCATCCCCCACCTCGCCGAGCCCCGCTTCGCGCAGGCGTCGCACGATGTCGTACCCGTACCCGTCGTCGTGCTGCACGACCGCCAACACGGCGGCATCCAGCACTCCCTTCAATAGCTGCGTCGTATCCACACGCGGCCCCCCTTCGCTTGTCTGCCTCGGACAGTACCACGCAGTGCGCAGTAGTGCGGGGTGCGGAACGTGTTTTCCCCTATCTGTACCTCGGCCCCCCGGTCCGTGGCGGGCCGTCGCGCGGAGTCCGGGGCCGACACGCCGCGTGGACCAGCCGCAGAACGGCGTGTCGCGCCGTGAGTCCGCGTGACGGTACCGCCCCTCCCGCCCGGGCGACGACCGACTTACACTGGGAGCCTCCTCCGTCACCGCCGATGGGAGTGCCGTGCCTTCTCCGTGGTCGCGACCGCCGATCTCCTCCGAGACATCGGGGCTGTTGATCGCGCGAGCGCACGAGGAGCTACTCGCGGGCAACGAGGAGGATCGGCGGCTGAACGACGTGCGGCCGCTCGTGCAGGAGTCGTGGCGGCGGTCGTTGGCATCCCTCGTGGGACCGGAGGGACTCCCCTCGCTCGACCTCGCGAGCGACGAGCTCGAGGCGTATCGCCGCGCGCATCCGCTCGCCGGGGTGATGGACATGGTTCGCGCTCTTCTGCTGCCCGGAACGGCCGAGGAGTCGGGCGTCGTCGTGGCCGTGGGCGACGCGGCCGGCCGGCTGCTGTGGGTCGAGGGCGACCGGCACATCCGGGCCCTGACCGGCGACATGGGCTTCGTCGCGGGCGCGAACTGGGCGGAGGATGCCGTCGGCACCTCGGCCCCGGGAACGGCTCTGACCCTCGACCGGTCGGTGCAGATCCGCGGTGCCGAGCATTTCAATCGGCTCGTGCAACCGTGGTCATGCACCGCGGCACCCGTGCACGACCCGGAATCGCGACGCCTCCTCGGGGTGATCGACGTGACGGGAGGCCCCGAGGCGGTGACTCCGCAAGCGCAGTTGCTCGTGGATGCCACGGCCCGGGCGATCGAGAGCGAGATCCTCGTCGCGCGCCTCCGGGCGCAGCAGGCGCCCCCGCCGAGAAGATCGGCACCGTCCCGCGCGCTGCTGCGCATCCTCGGTCGCGACCGCGCGGTGCTCGAGGCCGGGGGAGAGACGCTCGAGCTGAGCGCCCGTCACGCGGAGATCCTGCTGCTGCTCGCCGTCCATCGCGAGGGTCTGTCCGCCGAGGCGTTGAGCGAGGCGGTCTACGGTCATGCCGTCGTCGAGACGCTCCGTCCCGAGATGGTGCGTCTGCGGCGCGCGCTCGCCCCCGTCGCACCGCGCCTGGTTCCGGCATCCCGTCCGTACCGGCTGCCCGACGGACTCGAGACCGACGCGCAGCACGTGCTGTCGCTCCTCGACCGCGGGGCGCACCGCGTGGCGCTCGCCGCCTATGCCGGCCCGGTGCTGCCCGAATCGGACGCGCCGGGCGTCGTCGACCTGCGCGAGTCGGTGCGCTCGGCGCTGCGCGAGGCCCTGCTCGCCGAGGCGAGCATCGACGTGCTGCTCGCGTACGCCGACATGGCGGATGCGCGCGACGACGAGGAGGTGCTGCGGCTGTGCCTGAGCATGCTGCCCGCGCGGTCTCCGAAGCGCGCGGGACTGGTCGCACGGGTGGAGCGGCTCGAGCGCGGGTGATGCGTTCGCGCCTTTCTGCGCGTATTCCTGCACCGGCATGTCCCACTTCGTGCGGATATCGCGCTGACATCTCGCGCGAAGTGGGACACGTGACATCGGGATGCGGCCCCGGGGTGCCCGATGTCGGAGGCCCTCGTTACGCTGAACATATGGACGAAAAGGCGCTCGACATCTTCTCGGCAGCTCGCGCTCGGCGCGACGTGGGGCGCATTCGTGAGGCGCTCGCCGAGGTCAAGGCGGGCGATGTCGCCCGGGTGATCGTCCGTTCCCCGCGTTACGGGCTGTACGCGATCGAGGGAACCGTACGCATCGGTGTGGGCGGGCAGCCGCTCGTCGGCGACATCATCCTGGGCACGAGCTCCGAGATCCAGCGGATCGACGTGGGGATCGAGCCTCCCGAGCCGGCGCTCACGGCCGATGTCGTCGACCCGTCTGCCCTTCCCCACGGCACGCCCGTGCGGGTCACCTTCGCAACACCGACGAACCACACCTTCGCCCTGACCGGGCCCATCACCGCCGGCAACGATCGCTTCCTCCTCGTCGGCAGTTGGATCGTCGCCGACGACCGCACGATCGCGCCGCGCGTCATCAGCATCGAGCGCCTCGACGACATCGACCTGCACGAGGTGAACGTCCCGCCCCTGCGCTCGGTCCTGGCGGACGCCGACGCCTGACGGTACGCGCGGAACGGATGCCACGGCCTCGGGGTCGTGGCATCCGTAGCTTCCGGTGCCTGCGCCGTAGTTGTGGGGCGCGGCCGCTGGGCATGCGTGATGTCGCGTGCTGTCCGTGCGGGGCATGCGCGACGCAGCCCAGGTGAACGGATTCGGACGCGCGCAGCGGATTCGGATCGAACGGGCAGCGCCATCCGAATCCGATGCACCTCTCCGATTCCGGTGGCCAGGCCTGAGGCACATGCGGATGCAACCCGATGCAACCTCCCCCGGCGTACCGTCGGCGCATCGCCGCTCGAAGCCGTCGCGGCGACTCATGACCGTCGAAGGAGACACGCATGACCATCGTCGAAGAAGGCGTCTCGAGCGTCTATGCCGCCCCCGGCACCCGCGGGGCCGTCGCCGAGTACCGCTCGCGGTACGGGCACTACATCGGCGGCGAGTGGGTCGAACCGCACAGCGGTGAGTACTTCGAGAACATCACCCCCGTCACCGGCAAGCCGTTCTGCGAGGTCGGCCGCGGCGACGCGCACGACATCGACAGAGCGGTGGATGCCGCGTGGAAGGCGTTCGCGAGCTGGAAGAAGACCACGCCCGCCGAGCGCAGCGTCATCCTGAACAGAATCGCGGACCGGATCGAGGAGAACCTCGAGAGAATCGCCGTCGCGGAGACGTGGGAGAACGGCAAGCCGGTGCGCGAGACGCTCGCGGCCGACATCCCGCTGACCGTCGACCACTTCCGCTACTTCGCCGGCGTGCTGCGCGCACAGGAGGGCTCGCTGAGCCAGCTCGACGAGAACACCGTCGCGTACCACTTCAACGAACCGCTCGGTGTGGTGGGCCAGATCATCCCGTGGAACTTCCCCATTCTCATGGCGGCATGGAAGCTCGCGCCGGCCCTCGCCGCGGGCAACTGCGTCGTGATCAAGCCGGCGGAGCAGACCCCGGCATCCCTGCTGTTCCTCTTCGACATCATCGGCGACCTGCTCCCCGCGGGCGTGGTCAACATCGTCAACGGCTTCGGCATCGAGGCGGGTGCCCCGCTCGCGCAGCACAAGCGGATCCGCAAGATCGCGTTCACCGGCGAGACGACGACCGGGCGCCTGATCATGCAGTACGCCTCGCAGAACCTCATCCCGGTGACGCTCGAGCTCGGGGGCAAGAGCCCGAACGTGTTCTTCGAAGACGTGGCGCTGCGCAGCGACGACGCGTACTACGACAAGGCGCTCGAGGGATTCACGATGTTCGCGCTCAACCAGGGCGAGGTGTGCACGTGCCCCTCGCGGTCGCTCATCCAGCGCTCGATCTACGACCAGTTCCTCGGTGACGGCCTCGAGCGCGTGAAGAAGGTGCGTCAGGGGAACCCGCTCGACCCCGAGACGATGATCGGTGCGCAGGCCTCGAACGACCAGCTCGAGAAGATCCTGTCGTACATCGACATCGGCAAGCAGGGCGGCGCGAAGCTGCTCATGGGCGGCGAGCGGGTCGACCTCGGCGGTGACCTCTCGGGCGGCTACTACGTCGCGCCGACGGTGTTCGAGGGCACGAACGACATGCGCATCTTCCAGGAGGAGATCTTCGGGCCGGTGCTCTCGGTCACGTCGTTCGACGACTTCGACGACGCCATCTCCATCGCCAACGACACCCTGTACGGTCTCGGTGCCGGTGTGTGGAGCCGCAGCGGCGACACCGCGTACCGCGCAGGTCGTGCGATCGAGGCGGGACGCGTCTGGACGAACACGTACCACCAGTACCCCGCGCACGCCGCGTTCGGCGGCTACAAGCAGTCGGGCATCGGCCGCGAGAACCACCTCAAGATGCTCGACCACTACCAGCAGACGAAGAACCTGCTCGTGTCGTATGCCGAAGGGGCGATGGGCTTCTTCTGATCGGCGGAGCCGGGGCCGCGGCGGGTGGCCCTGGTTCCGTGACCCCCGGGTTAGTCCCGGGGGTCACACCCGCTCGGCTCGGGCCGCTTCGCGGCCGCGGCCCTGTTGTGTCAGTGCGTGTCCCGTTTCGTGCGAGTTGCATCGGCTGAACCCGGACGTTGTGGGACATGGCTGTGGGTGGCGGATGTGGCGTGCCCCTGTTGTGTCAGTGCATGTCCCACTTATGGCTACTTCGCATGGACCCTCGTCCCACTTATGGCTGGTTACGGGACCTGCAGCCGACAAATTTTGGGACACGAACCGAAAGGAGCGGGACATGGTGACCCAGCTCTCCCGCGTCGACGTGACGGATGCCGCGGCCGCGCTGCTGCGCGACCTGACGGCGAAGCACGGCCCGCTGATGTTCCACCAGTCCGGTGGGTGCTGCGACGGCAGTTCGCCGATGTGTTACCCGGTGGGGATGTTCCTGACCGGACCGAGTGACGTGCGCCTCGGTGACATTGAGGTCGGCCTGGATGACCCGATCGAGGTCTACATGTCGGAGTCGCAGTTCGAGTACTGGAAGTTCACGCACCTCACGATCGACGTCGTGCCGGGGCGCGGAGCCGGGTTCTCGGTGGAGGGGCCGACGGGGATGCGGTTCCTCATCCGGTCGCGGATGCTGACGGAGGAGGAGGCGGTGGCGTTCGGGGTGGGTGCTCCTGCCGAAGGCTGAGTTCCCGCTACAGCCACCCCCGCTCCACCGCCACCCGCACGGCATCCGCCCGATTCCGCCCACCGGTCTTGCCGATCGCGCTGGACAGGTGGTTCTTGACCGTCCCCTCGGAGAGGTGGACCGTCCGCGCGATGTCGGCGATCGAGCCGCCGTCGCGCGCTGCGGCGAGCACGTCGGTCTCGCGCTCCGTCAGCGGAGAGTCGCCCTGCGCGAGCGACTCGGCGGCGAGGGCCGGATCGACGACGCGGAGGCCGAGAGACACGCGCCGCACGGCATCCGCCAGCTCCGCCGCGGGCGTGTCCTTCACCACGAATCCCGAGGCGCCGGCCTGCATGGCACGCGCCAGGTAGCCGGGGCGTCCGAAGGTCGTGACGATGAGGGCACGGCATCCGGGAACCTCAGAACGCAGGAGAGATGCCGCGGCGATGCCGTCGATGCCCGGCATCTCGATGTCGAGCAAAGCGACGTCGGCTTCGGAGGCTCGCGCGGCCTCGACCACCTCGTCGCCGCGGCCGACCTGAGCCACGACCTCGATGTCGTGCTCGAGACCGAGCAAGGCGGCGAGGGCGCCGCGCACGAGAGCCTGGTCGTCGGCGATGAGGAGTCGGATCACCATGCCACCTTGAGTGTGAATCCGCCGAGGTCGCTGCGCCCGACGGTCAGACGAGCGCCGGACGTCTCGACGCGCTCGCGGAGGCCCGTCAGCCCCGATCCGGTGGATGCCGTGGACGAGGGGCCGCAGCCGTCATCGGCCACCTCGATCGACCGGCCGTCGAGCCGCACTCGGCAGGCGGTGGCACCGGAATGACGGATGACGTTGGTCACCGCCTCGCGGACGACCCACCCGGCGAGCTCGCGGCGGTCGGAGGGAACCTGCTCCGTCGATCCGGGGAGGTCGGCGGAGACACCGGCGCTCTCCAGCGCCGCTCGCGCGGCGGCGAGCTCTCCGCTGATGCTCACCCCGCGGTACCCGTGGACCGTCGTGCGGACGTCGGAGAGGGCGCCGCGCGCCAGCTGCTCGATCTGCGTGATCTCGTTGCGGGCGGCCGGGGAGCCGGCATCCATCAGCCGTCCGGCGAGTTCTGCCTTCACCGTGATCACGGTGAGCGAGTGACCGAGGATGTCGTGCACGTCGCGGGCGACGCGCCCGCGCTCCTTCTCGGCGGCGAGTTCGGCGATCTGAGCCTGCGCATCGCGGAGGCGCTCGAGGGTCGAGATGTTCCGCATGAAGCTGAACATCATGATCGAGATCGAAAGGATGATCGCCGAGTTGAGCACGCTCGTGAACGTGTCGGCCCCGCTCCACTCGCCCACGGCAAACGAGAGTCCGCTCAGGATGCCGACGGTCGTCCACATCGTGCGGGGCCCCACACGCGAAACGGCGACGGAGACGCCCACGAACGTCCACAGCCATCGCACGTCGGCGCCGAGCCACGGCCAGAGGGCCACGCTCAGCGCGAAGAGCGCCACGGGGGGAATCAGCCGGCGGCCAAACGACGGGGTGATCCGCGCGAGGGGTGCGGTCGCCATGAACAGCGCCGCGAACACCACGACGATCGAGGTCCCGAGCACCCGCGGGGCCAGACCCGGCTCTTCCCAGAGGGTGAGCAGAGTCGGGAACGTCCAGATCAGCGAGATCGACGAACCGATGAGCCACCCGCGCTGAAACGGGCGACGGCCCGGAACGATCGCTCGCTCCGGGCCGGTCCCACTGCTCATGTCGTTCACCCTAGGCGTCACGCGCGCCGCGTGTCGCGACGGAAGAAGTACACGGTCCCGAAGACGAACACCGCGAGCCAGACCACCGCGTTGATCAGGGCGCCGAGGTCGAAGGCATCCCCCGTCAGAGGCGACCGCGCGAGCTCGCCGATGCCGTAGACGGGCGTCAACTTGCCGATGACCTGGAGGAAATCGGGCATCGACGACAGGGGGAAGAACAGGCCGCCGAGGAATGCCAGCAGCACCACGGCGAGGCTCGTGATCTGCGCCGCGTTCTCGCCCGGCACCATGTAGCCGACCATGAGGCCGAGTGTCGTGAACACCGCGCTGGCGAGGAGCCAGGCCGCGAGGCCGGTCACGATCCACTGTACGGGGGCGAGGGTGACACCGGCGAAGGCGGCGACGGCGTAGGTCGCGATCACGGCGATCAGGCCGAACATCATGCCCGCCATCATCTTGACCACGACGTTCGCGACGGGGTTCAGGGGGGTGAGGCGGAGCTGGCGGCTCCAGCCCTGCGCACGCTCGACGGCGACCGACGCCCCGGTCTGCGTCGCGGACATCATGGTTCCGTACATCGCCATCGAGACCATGATGTACGCGGCCACCGACACTCCCCCGGACGCCAGCGGGGTATCGGTCAGCGGAACGTCGAGCGTCTGGAACCCGACGATGAAGAACATCAGCACCGGGAACGCGACCGTGAACAGCAGGCTGCGCGGGTTGCGGAGCTTGCGCAGCAGCTCGATGCGCAGATACGTGAGCGTGAATCCACCGAACGCGGGGACCGGGCGGTCAAGGGTGATGGCGGTCATCGGACTGCTCCATTCTGGGCGGGTGCGGCGGAGTCGGCGGTGAGGGTGAGGAAGACGCTCTCGAGGTTCTGCGCCGTGATCTCGATGTCACGCGCGTCGGTGGTGGTGAGCAGGTGGCGGGCGAGGGCGTCGGAGTCGCTCGTGCGGATCGCGATGCGCTCGCCGGCGGCCTCCACCGAGTCGACACCGGGAAGGGCCGCGAGGGCGGTGATGTCGGCATCCGGAAGCGTCGCGTGCACCATGCGCCCCGACACGAGGTTCTTGATCTCGGGGGTGGGGCCGTCGGCCACGATCTCTCCCCCGCGCATCAGCACGATGCGGTCGGCGTACTCGTCGGCCTCGTCGAGGTAGTGCGTCGCGAACATGACGGTGCGTCCACGGGCGGCATCCGCTCGGATGGCGTTCCAGAACGAGCGGCGCGCTTCGACGTCCATGCCGGTGGTCGGCTCGTCGAGGATGAGCAGGGCGGGGTCGCTCACGAGCGCCATCGCGAAGCGGAGCCGCTGCTGCTCACCGCCCGAGCAGAGGCCGACGCGCCGGCTCGCCAGATTCCGGATGCCGGCTCGCTCGAGCGCTTCGTCGACGGGACGCTTCTCGGCGAAAAGGCTCGCCGTCAGCTCGACGGTCTCGCGAACGGTCAGGTCTTTCAGCAGCCCGCCCGTCTGCAGGACCGCGGAGACGAGACCCCGGGCGATCGCGCCGCGCGGGCTGTGTCCGAAGACGCTGATGGAGCCGGAGTCGGGGGTGCTCAGGCCGAGGATCATGTCGATCGTCGTGGTCTTGCCCGCGCCGTTCGGCCCGAGGAACGCCACGATCTCGCCCGGCTTGATCGAGAGGTCTATGCCGCGGACGGCATGAACGGAGCCGAAGCTCTTGACGACGCCCCGCGCGTCGATCGCGGCGGGAGTGGGGGTGGAGGAGGTCATGTCTTCATGCTGGCCGCCAGGCGGCCGCACGACCTCAGACTCTCGTCACGATGTGGGGGTGACGTTCGTCATGGGTGGGGCGATGCTCGGATGCGCCGCACGAGGGAAAAGTCCCAGATGATGCCCGGTGCGATCAGCATCCGGAACGCCAGTCCCGTCCCGGCCCCGGCCGACAGCGCGAGGGCTTCATCGGCCGTCGAGGATCGGGTGCCCTTCAGGCGGCGTTCGTGCGCTCGGACGGTGGTCGTGCGACCCCTCCGCCACTTCCCGTCCGCGCCGACTCGCCCCCCAATGCGTCGACGGGACGATGACACGCGGGCGGTCCGGGGGACGCCGGCCGCGGTGAACAGTCTCAGGACGAACGAGAAGAAGGCCACGAAGAGCAGGAAGGGCACCAGGACCGGCGAGAGGGCGCCGAGCACCAGCATCGCGCCGCCGTGGTTCCAGCGACGGACGCTGCCGGCCGGCAGACAGCAGGCCACGACGACATTCGCGAGAGCGGATGTGCCGCAGAGCACCGTCGTGGCGATGAGGATGGGGGCGGTCGCCGGCCACACACCGGCGAGGGGCTGTGGGGGCACGAAGAACGAGATCACGAATGCGTCGAACCAGAGCGCGGCCGGTAGGAGGACCGCTCCGATGGCCAGGGAGGTCGGCGTTCCGGCATCGTCGAAGCGCCGCCAGAGGGCGGCGATCAACGAGAGCAGCCACCACGCGCCGAGTGCCATAACCGTCGCGACGACGAGGGCAGACGGCGCGGGGATGCGGCTCACCGCAGCGATGATCAGGATGCCGAGGGGTAGACCGACGAGCGCGAAGGGCCAGAACCGGGCGCGGGGGTCGCTGCCCCCGAACGAGAATGCTCGCGCGTACCCCCGGACGGCGTCGAGCGTGAGCTCTCGCCACGCGAGGCGTCGCAGCCGAGTCACCCGGTCCCGCAGGACCTCACGTGCGGTGGGACGGCGGGGCGGAGTCGCGGGCGTGGGCACGCTGTTCTCGGCGGCCTGGAACTGTGCCCAGATGCGCTCACGGGCCCGGGGGTCTTCGGGCGGACCGAGCGCGCGCAGCTCCTCCAGGAGCTTTGCGATCTCCTCGCGCGCGCGGGCGGGTTCGGGCATCCGACTCGCGCGCTCCGCCCGCTGGACGATGCGCACGTAGGGGGTCAGGTCGGTCACGGTCGTACGATCTCGAAGCCGCCCGCGCCATCGACCGTGATGCGCTCCCCGATGCGGCGGAAGTCCGCGCTGTGGCCGTCCTGGCCGGTGTGCTCGAACGCCCCGACGAAGCGGTAGTAGATCTGCCCGAACTCGTCGCGATAGTGCGCGAACACCAGGCGGGTCTCGCCCGACCCGCTGCCGAGGGCGAGCGGCTCGACGTCGACTCCTTCGACGACGTCTGCCGCGAGGCGCTGCAGGATGCGTCGGCCGCCGTCGAGCAGAGCGTTGTGCCAAGGGGTGTTCGGGTAGAGCTTCGGGAACCACACCTGCACGGCCCTCGACACCCGCAGCATGCCGGAGCGGTGGACGGCGAGATTCCTGCCGAACAGACGGGCGACATCGATGTGACGACGGAAGCGCGCATCGTCCTGGATGCCGACTCCTCCGCGCGCGATCCATTCAGCGGGGTCGTGCTTCTCGCCGAAACGGAAGGGCACGAACGTGCCGTCGTCGACCTGGGAGCGCTTACGTGTGCGGAGGTCGTCGACCAGCGCATCGATGTGGCGCCGCGCGTCGTCGAGGCTACGGATGTCCTGCATCTTCCACCGCCAGAACTCGACGTTCGCGGTGTCGATGACACGGCGTTCGCGGAGGCGGTCCTGCGCGACCTGGTCGACGTGCCCGAGCTCGTCGATCTCGACAGCCAGGCGGAACTGCGGGAAGTACAGGTCGAGCAGCGACAGCTTCCCCTCGGCTCGGGCGGGGACGACCTGCTGGGTCGCCCATTCGATCTCGGGGTCGTCGAGACCGTGGACGATGCGGCTGATCGCCCACACCTCGAACTTCTTATGCACGATCTTCTGCAGGCGGAGGGCCTGCCATTCGAGCTCCGCGTCGACCGTCGGCTGTGCGGTCACGACGCGACCGGGCGGATGTCGTAGCCCAGGGCGGTGCGGAAGTGGTCGATCATCGCGAGGTGCGCGGAGCCACCGCCGGTCGAGCCGAAGCCGAGGTTCCATCCCGTGCGGAACGTCTCGCCGTCCAGTGCGATCCCCCCGTCGTGCCCGTGCGATGTCAGCCAGCGCTCACCGCGCTTGCGGTCGCCCTCCTTCTGGTTGGCGTGCACGACAGGCTGCAGCAGCAGCTTCGGGTTGAACCGACCCCCGCCGGCGAAGGGTTCGATGACCGGCCGGACGACCTTCCCGAACGCCTCCTCGAACTGCTCGCGCGTACGGACGTCGGGGTTCTCGCGCAGCCATCTCGCACCCGCCAGTGCGAGCACATCCCATTTGCCGAGCTTCTCGGCGCCATCGCCCCACGTGAACTTCGTGTGGTCGACCACGTTGGTGTGGAACCTCTCGTCGGCCGCCTTCTGCCGGTCGCGAGCGCGCTTGTCGGATTCGACGACGCGATAGACGCGTTCTATGGATGCCAAGACCCGTTCGGACACATCGGGGTTGAGCTTGTCGAACGACGTCATCGCCAGCTGTCTGTCGAGCGCAACCCCGTGCGCGTAGAAGAGGAAGTCTCGCTCGGAAGCCGAGAGGGTCGGCTTCCGCAACAGCTCGACGATCTCCCGCGTCGTCAAGGCGGCCTGAATGTCGAGCGCGATCTGGGTGTCCTCGAAGCGGCGCCGTCGGTGGTCGACGAAGAACTGTGCAGCCGCCAGCAATCCGAGCGCGAGTGTTGTGACCACGCCGAAGACGAAGTGCGAGAGTTCGATGTCCACTTTTTCATCCAAAGGGATGCCACTGCGCCCGCGTGGTCGCGCGGTGTTCGGGGTTGTTCGGATTCGACGGGCGCCCCGTGCGCCCGGGCGGACGGCGATGACGCACGGTGACACGCGAAGGCTGCGATGTCGGGGCCGCGGGCTAGCCTGGCGGCATGTCGGGCAAGGTGTACGTGATCCATGACAACCCCTCGTGGTTGCCGCCGTTCCGGGCGGCCTTCGACGCCGAGGGGGTGCCGCTCGAGGAGTGGCTGTTGACCGAGGGGGCGATCGACCTCTCGTCCGAGCCGCCGGAGGGCGTGTTCTGGTCGCGATTGAGCGCCTCTGCGCACACCCGCGATCGAGCGCTCAGCAAGGACTATGGTCGGGCGGTGCTGCGGTGGCTCTCGGCATGGGGTCGCACCGTCATCAACGGTGCCGACGTCCTGGAGCTCGAGGTGAGCAAGGTCGCGCAGCACGTGGCCCTCCAGCACGCGGGCATCGAGGTCGCGCGCACCGTCGCCGTGCTCGGCACCGATGGGATCGTCGAGCGGGCGGCTGAGTTCGGTGCCCCCTTCATCAGCAAGCACAACCAGGGCGGCAAGGGTCTCGGTGTGCGTCGGTGGGACTCCGTCGACGAGTTCGCGGCGTGGGTCGACGGCCCCGACTTCGAGCCGTCGCCCGACGGGATCACGCTGCTCCAGGAGCTGCTCGTCGCCAAGGCGCCGTTCATCACACGCGCGGAGTTCGTCGCCGGCTCGCTCGTCTACGCGGTGCGGGTCGACACCAGCGCGGGCAGCTTCGAACTGTGCCCGGCCGAGGCGTGCGCGCTCCCCGGAGCCGACGGCGTCGAGCCCGAGCCGATGTTCCGTCGCCGCGACGACGTGGATCCCGAGCTCGTCGACCGGTACCTCGCGTTCCTCGCCGCCGAGGGCATCGGCATAGCCGGAATCGAGTTCATCGAGACGCGCGACGGACGCACGGTCACCTACGACGTCAACACGAACACGAATTACAACCCCGACGTCGAGGCGACGGCTCCCCGTTCGGGACCGCGCGAGATCGCGCGGTGGCTCGGCTCCCTCCTGCCGCAGGAAGTGGTCGGAGCTCGTGGCTGAGGCATCGCCGCCCCACGTCGAGTGGGACGGATTCGGCTTCCAGACGCGCCAGGTGCACGCCGGCGAGGTCGAAGACCTCACACACGGTTCCCGCATCACCCCGGTTCACCTGTCGGCGGCGTATCGCTTCGCGTCCTTCCAGGAGGCGACGGACCGGTTCGCCGGTGCCGATCTCGGACACCTCTATTCACGCAATCTCAACCCGACGAACCAGGTGGCGGAGCGACGCCTGGCCTCTCTCGAGGGCGGCAGCGGAGCGATCGTCGTCGGTTCGGGGCAGGCGGCGATCACGACCGCCCTGCTGGCGCTAGCGGGAAGCGGCGAACACATCGTTTCGACCGCGAGCATCTACAGCGGCACGCGCGTACTCTTCGATCGCACGTTCGCGCGCATGGGCGTCACCGTCGAGTACGTCTGGAACCCCGACGACGAGGCGGAGTGGGACGCCCTCATCCGCCCCGAGACGAAGGCGATCTTCACCGAGACGCTCCCCAACCCCAAGAACGACGTGGTCGACGTCGCCGCCGTCGCCCGCATCGCGAAGCGCCACGGCATCCCTCTGATCGTCGACAACACCATCGCGACACCGTTCCTGATCCGCCCGATCGAGCACGGCGCCGACGTCGTGGTGCACTCGGCCACGAAGTTCCTCTCGGGCCACGGGGCGAACCTCGCCGGGGCGGTGGTCGACGGCGGAACGTTCGACTGGGTGGCATCCGATCGCTCGTATCCCGCGATCACCGCGACGCCGATCGCCGAGCATGCGTCGTACGTCGACGCGTTCGGCCCGCGCGCCTTCGAGTTCTCGCTGCGGTTCGGGATCGCGAACGACACGGGACCCGCGCTGTCTCCGCTCAACGGCTTCCTCTTGCAGCAGGGCATGGAGACGCTGTCGGTGCGCATGCGGCAGCACCTCGCCTCCGCCCGCACGATCGCCGAGTGGCTCGAGCACCAGCCCGTCGTCGAGAGCGTCGACTACGCGGGACTCCCGTCGCACCCGCAGCACGCTCTCGCCGTGCGCGATTACGGCGGGCTCTCGGGCTCGGTGTTCTCCTTCACCGTGCGCGGGGGACGACCGGCGGCCGAACGATTCTTCGACGCGCTCAGGCTGTTCAGCCGCATGACGAACATCGGTGACACCCGCTCGATGGCGCTGCATCCGGCGACCACGACGCACCTCGGCTTCACGCAAGAGACGCGCGACCGCCTCGGCATCGGCGACGGGCTCATCCGCCTGTCGATCGGGCTCGAGGATGCCGAAGACCTGATCGCCGACCTCGACGAGGCGCTGCGCGCGGTGGCGTAGCGGGCGCTCGCCGGTTTGCGTTCGCGTACCGGGTCACGGGTGCGGTGCTGCGCGAGAAGCGACGCCCGGCATCCCTCGTTCAGGGTCCAAAACACCCGGACGTATCTCGAGACGTTCCGGGTGTTTCGGACACTCAACACACGGCAGCCGCGGGTCAGGCGTCGCGCTGCGCCTCCAGGCGGCGCACGCGCGGAATCACCTCGGCCGCGAAGCGCTGCATCTCGGGCAGGTGCGGCGAGAACTGGAGGAGCAGCGTCGAGACCCCGACGTTCGCGAACTCCACGATGCGTTCGGCGACCTGATCGGGCGTGCCGACGAGGTTCGGACGCAGGCCACGGTTCGACACCGAGTACTCCTTGAGGTCGACCTGGGTGTCGAGCTTCGACTTGCTCACGAAGTCCTGGTACGAGCCGTACGCTGCTCCCCCGCGGACGTCGGTGATCCGCTCGATCTCGGCCTGCGCCTCGTCCTCGGTGTCGCGCACGATCGCGTAGGCGGCCATGCCGAACGCCTCGAAGGGCGTCGCGCCGGCCTCGGACCGGCGCCGGCGCATGTCCGCGACCTTCGCCGACAGCTCCTCGAGCGTCCCGCCGTGGGTGAGGTACGCGTCGGCGAAGCGGGTGATCGCGGTGCGCCCGGCCTCGCTCTCGCCCCCGGCGTACAGGCGCGGCTGCACCCGGGGCTTCGGCTCGGTGTACGTGCCCTCGGTGCGGTAGTACTCGCCCTCATAGGCGAACGGCGTCTCGTTCCAGAGTCCGCGCAGCACCTCGACCCACTCGATCGTCCGGGCGTACCGGTCGTCGTGGGCGCTGAACAGTCCCTCGTACTGCTTGGCCTCCTCGGCCCACCAGGCGGAGACGACGTTGAGGGTGAACCGTCCGCCGCTGATCTCGTCGATCGTGGCGGCCTGCTTCGCGGTGTGGAAGGGGTTGTGGAACCCGGGGCGCACGGCCGTCATGAGCTCGAGGTTCGACGTGACCGCGGCGAGACCCGCGGTGACCGCCCACGCGTCCAGCGAGGGCGCCTCCACGCCCTTGATGTCGTTGAGGTTGAGCTCCGGGATGAGCGTGAGGTCGAAGCCGCCCTCTTCCGCTGCGCGAGCGATCTCGGCGATGTGGGCGAACGAGACGGGCGTCTGCTCGTCGTCGACGTTGCGCAGCCATCCGCCGAAGATGGGGGTCCAGTAGCCGAAGCGCACGCGCTGGGGGGAGGTCATGGCATCCATCCTGACCCGGCTCGATGTCGTGTGTCGTCATGCGAGGACACGGACCGTCACACACCGTTGACCGTTGTCGAGGTCGGTGCGACGGTAGCCGGGTTCCGATCCTCGAGGAGAACCCCATGACCGACATCGCCCCCACGCACGAGCCCCTGAAGTTCGCCTACTGGGTTCCCAACGTCAGCGGCGGCCTGGTGATCAGCTCCATCGAGCAGCGCACCGACTGGGGCTACGACTACAACGTGAAGCTCGCGCAGACGGCCGAGCGGGTCGGCTTCGAGTACGCGCTGAGCCAGGTTCGATACGCCTCGAGCTACGGAGCCGCGCAGCAGCACGAATCCACCTCGATCAGCCTGGCGCTGCTGCTGAACACCGAGAAGCTCAAGGTCATCTCGGCCATCCACCCCGGGATCTGGCATCCGGCCGTCCTGGCGAAGTTCATCAACACGGCCGATCAGTTCTCGCACGGCCGCGCCGCCGTGAACGTCGTGAGCGGCTGGTTCAAGGACGAGTACACCGACCTGGGTCTCGAGTGGCTCGAGCACGACGAGCGGTACGAGCGTGCCGCCGAGTTCATCCAGGTGCTGCGCGGACTGTGGACGCAGGAGAAGTTCTCGTTCCACGGCAAGTACTACGACATCACCGACTTCACGCTGCGCCCGTTCCCCTACGAGGTGCCGGGGCGCGCGCACCCCGACATCTTCCAGGGCGGCAACTCGACGGCGGCGCGCTTCAACGGCGGCGCATTCTCGGACTGGTACTTCTCCAACGGCAAGGACTTCGACGGCTTCACCGAGCAGTACGACGACGTCACCCGGATCGCGGCCGAACACGGGCGTCGCACGCGCTTCGGTCTCAACGGTTTCGTCATCCAGCGCGACAGCCGGGCGGAGGCGGAGCAGCAGCTCCGCGAGATCATCGCCCACGCGGACGACGGTGCGGTGGAGGGCTTCCGCAAGAGCGTGCAAGAGGCCGGAGCATCGACGAAGGACGGCAAGGGCATGTGGGCCGACTCGTCCCTCGACGACCTCGTGCAGTACAACGACGGCTTCCGCACGCAGCTGTTCGGTGACGCGCAGCAGATCGCCGAACGGATCATCGAGTACAAGAAGCGCGGCGTCGACCTGTTCCTGCTCGGCTTCCTCCACTTCCAGGAGGAGCTCGAGCGATTCGGCGAGACGGTCATCCCGATCGTGCGTGAGCTCGAGGCGGATCTCGCGCGCACCGGCGACCCGATCGAGGTCGCCGCGCGCTGAGGGGGACGACGGGTGCCGTGACCCCGGCCCGTAGGCTCGACTCATGGTCGAGACGCGGTACGTGATCCCGCATCGCGCTCGCACCGAAGCCCTCGTCGCCGAGGCCCTGAGAGCGGCCGGCCAGCCCGACGACCCCGCGCGGTGGCAGTGGATCGAACACGGTTCGGCCAACCTCGTCGTGCTCGCCGGCGCCGCCGCCGTGCGGGTCGGCCGCACCGCGAGAGCGGCCGCCGAGTCTCTCCGCGCTCAGGCCGTGGTCGATACGCTGCCCGAGCTGCCGTTCGCGCTCCCCCGTGCCCTCGCCGATCCCGTGCGCGACGGTGAGATGGTCGCGATCGCGCAGCGCCGACTCGATGGCGTCCCTCACCCGAGCGGACACGGCGATGCCGATGCGCTGCGCGGAGTCCTCGATGCGCTGGCCGCGGTACCGGTCCGCGCGCTCGAAGCGCGCCTCGCGCCTCCGCACGCGTTCATGGGCGGTGAGCAGTGGCATCCGGTCATGGTCGAGCGGGCGATCCCGCTTCTCGCCCCCGACGTCCGAGACAGAGCCCGCCGGGCCGCTGACGACCTCGCCGCGCTCGAGCCGGTCCCCGAGGTCCTCGTCCACGGCGACCTCGCCGGGTCGAATCTCCTTTGGGACGGCGGTGTCGTCACGGGCGTCATCGACTGGGATCTCGCGAGCTCGGGCGACCCGGCCATCGATGTCGCAGCGCTCGCCGTGTGGCACGGGTGGGACGTGATCGAGCGCGTGCGTCCGCCCGAGGTCGTGCACCGCGCGCGGATCATCGCGGCGACGCATCCGCTCCAGGTCGTCTGCTTCTCGATCGTGCAGGGCCGCCCGCAGACCGAAGTCGCCCGCGCGGCGACGTGGGCGAGCGCCCGCGTGTGACTGCGGGCGCGTGACCGCCCGCCATGTGACCCCGAATGTGACGGGTTATGTCGTCGCGTGACGCGCTGAATGTGCGTCGGTTCCCAGCCTGCGCTGGACTGGCTCCTACCTCACCCACAGCAAACCGGGAGTCGACATGCCCCTGCCCCGTCCTCTTCGCCGCCTCGCGCTCGCCGCGACCGCAGCCGTCGCCGCCGCGGCTCTGCTCGCCGGATGCTCGGGCGGCGGCGCCGGATCGGGCGCTCCGGTCAATGCCGAGCCCGTCACGGGCGGAACGCTCACCTACCTCGAGCCGCAGACGTGGACGACGCTGTACCCGCCCGCCGCGGGCTTCTATCCGAACGGCGGCATCGTCAACAACATCACCGATCGACTGCTCTACCAGGACCCCGAGACCCTCGAGCTGCAGCCCTGGATCGCGACCGCTCTCCCCGAGGTGAACGAGGATGCCACCCAGTACACCTTCACCATCCGCGAGGGCGTGACGTACTCCGACGGCACGCCGCTGGACGCGGCGAACGTCGTGGCGAACTTCGACCTGTTCGGCAAGGGCGACTCAAGCCGCAAGCTCACGCAGTCCGAGGCGATCAACAACTACGACCACGGTGAGGTCGTCGACGCGACCACGGTCCGCTTCTTCTTCACCGCCCCCTCCCCCGGCTTCGCGCAGGCGGTGTCGACCATCAACTCGGGTCTGGTCTCGAATTCCACGCTCGCGAAGACGGCCGAGACCTTCGGGCCCGGCAACGCGACGACGGTGATCGGATCGGGTCCGTTCGTGATCGACGCCGAAGAGGTCGGCACGAAGGTGACGCTGAAGGCGCGCGACGACTACGACTGGGCGCCGCCCTCGCGCGAGCACCAGGGTCGCCCCTACCTCGACGGCATCGACCTGATCGTCGCGGCCGAAGACAGCGTGCGCGTCGGCACGGTGGTGGCGGGGCAAGCGGATGCCGCGCGTCAGATCGAAGCACCCGACGAGGCGCAGTTCGCGGCCCCCGGGCTCGCGCTGGTCGCCGCGCCGACCAACGGGGTGAACAACGGCCTGAGCTTCCGCTTCCGCAACCCGCTGCTCGCCGACATCCGCGTGCGCCAGGCGATCATCGCCGGCATCGACCGCCAGGACATCGTCGACACCCTCTTCACGAAGAACTACCCGCTCGCGACCGGAGCCCTGGCCAAGAACGCGCTCGGGTACACCGACACCTCCTCGTACTACGCGTACGACCCCGAGAAGGCCGCAGCTCTCCTGGACGAAGCAGGATGGGTGCCCGGGGCCGACGGCATCCGGGTCAAGGACGGTCAGCGTCTCGCCATCGCCTTCAACGAGGCCCTGCCCCAGCCGCGGTCGGCCGAGGTGGTCACGATCATCCAGGAGCAGCTCGCGAAGCTCGGCATCGCGGTGTCGCTGACCCCCGGCGACATGGCCACGCAGACGGCGAACTCGCTCGACGAGAACATCGTGCAGGTGTACCACTCGATGGTCGGGCGGGCCGACTTCGACGTTCTGAAGTCGCAGTACTTCTCGAAGAACCGCAACACGCTGCTGAACCTCCACCCGGCCGACGGCTCGGTGGGCGACCCCCAGCTCGACACGCTGCTCGCGGCGATCGCCTCGACGCCCACGGTCGAGGGGCGCACGGCCGCCTCCGCCGCAGCGCAGCAGTACCTCGCCGAGCAGGCGTACATCCTGCCGATCTTCGAGGAGCCGCAGGTGTTCGGCCTCCGCGCCGACGTGAAGGGCTTCCACACCGAGTCGGTCGGTCGCCCGAGCTTCGCCGAGGTCTGGCTCGACCGCTGACCCCGGGTGGGGGTCGGTCGACGGGCCGACCCCCACCCGTGAGGGGCCGGCCGGCGGGCCGCCCCCACCACCCCCGAAGGATCCCCCATGACCTACGTGCTCCGCCACCTCGGACAGGCGGCTTTGGTGTTGCTGCTGGCGTACACCGTCGCGTACGTGCTGCTCGCGGCTCTGCCCGGCGACGCCGTGGTCGCGCGATTCGCGAGCCCCGAGCTGGGACTCTCGCCCGAGCAGCTCGCGACGATCCGCGAGGCCTACGGTTTCGACCGACCGCTGTGGCAGCGTTACTTCGAGTCGCTCTTCGCCTTCGTGCGGGGCGACTTCGGCTACTCGGTGCAGAGCGGTGCGGCCGTGTCGACGCTCCTCGCGACCGCCCTCCCCTCGTCGCTCGTGCTCGCCGCGTGGGGTCTGGGAATCGCGATCGTGCTGGCGGTCGGCATCGCGATCGCCGCGACCTTCGGCCCGCGGTTCGTCCGTCGGGGCTTCCAGGCGCTGCCCCCGCTCTTCGTGTCGATCCCCGTCTTCTTCGTCGGCATCGTGCTGATCCAGGTCTTCTCGTTCCGCCTCGGGCTCATCCCGGTGATCAACGCGAGCCCCGTGCAAGCGCTGATCCTGCCGGTCGCCACCCTCGCGATCCCGCTGTCGGCGCCGCTCGCCCAGGTGCTCATCCGCAGTATCGACGAGGTGCGCGCGCAGCCCTTCGTGGCCGTGGTGCGTGCGCGCGGCGCGTCGACGAGCTGGTTGCTCTGGCGCAACGTCGCGCGCAACGCGGTGCTCCCGGCCCTCACCATGGCGGGACTCATCTTCGGCGAGCTCGTGGGCGGAGCCGTCGTGACCGAGAGCGTCTTCGGGCGGGCGGGGGTCGGACAGCTCACCGCGCAGGCCGTGGCCGCCCGCGATGCGCCGGTCCTCCTCGCGGTCGTCGTGTTCTCGGCGCTCGCCTTCGTCGTCATCAACCTTCTGGTCGACCTCGCCTACCCGGTGCTCGACCCGCGCCTGCGAGGAGCCCGCCGATGACCGGTACCGCCACCGCTCTGCTCACCGATCCCGCCGCTCCCGCGCGCGCCGGTCGCGGGCGCCGACGCCCGGCTCTCGGCATCCTGTTCTCGCTCCTGGTGCTCGCGATCGCGATCGCCTGGGCGCTGGTGCCGTGGATGTTCGCCCCGGGCGACCCGACGGCCGGGATCGGCATGCAGGCTCTGCAGCCGCCGAGCCCGGAACACTGGTTCGGGACGGATGCCACGGGCCGAGACCTCTACACGCGTGTCGTCCACGGGGCCTCGCAGTCACTGCTCGGCGCCGTGATCGCGGTGGGGGTCGGTTTCGTCGCCGGTACGGCGGTCGGTGTCGTCGCGGGCTCGCGTCCGGGGCCCGTGGACGACGTCCTCATGCGCGGCGTCGACGTGCTGCTCGCGATCCCGGGACTCCTGCTGTCGCTCAGCATCATCATCCTGCTCGGGTTCGGCACGGCGAACGCGGCGCTCGCCGTGGGCGTCACCTCGATCGCGGCGTTCGCGCGTCTCGCGCGCTCGCAGGTCGTCAGCGTCCGGGTGAGCGATTTCGTCGAGGCCGCTTACGGCAGCGGCGGCACGTTCTGGACCGTGCTGTGGCGGCACATCCTGCCCAACTCGCTCACCGCGGTGCTCGCGCTCGCCGCCCTGCAGTTCGGATCCGCCGTGCTGCAGATCGCGACGCTCGGCTTCCTCGGGTACGGGGCTCCGCCGCCGACGCCCGAGTGGGGCCTGCTCGTGGCGGAGGGTCGCAACTACATCGCCACCGCGTGGTGGCTCACGACGCTGCCCGGCATCGTGATCGCTCTCGTCGTGCTCTCGGCCAATCGGCTGAGCGGCGCCATCCGCCGGGGAGGATCTTCATGACCGGCTCCCTGCTCGACATCCGCGGACTCACCGTCGACTACGTCACCGACCGCGGACGCCACACGGCCGTCGACGACGTCTCGCTCGCCGTCGCGCCGGGGAGCGTCACGGCCCTGGTCGGGGAGTCGGGGTCGGGCAAGTCGACCCTCGGCCAGGCCGTTCTGGGGCTTCTGCCGAACGCCGCGCGGGTGGCATCCGGAAGCATCCGTCTCGGTGAGCTCGAGCTGCTCGGACTGTCCGAGCGACGCCTGCGGGCCCTGCGCGGAGCGCGTATCGGGCTCGTGCCGCAAGACCCGACGGGGTCGCTCAACCCGGTGCGGACGGTCGGCGCGAGCATCGCCGAGACGTTCCGCGTGCACGGCGACCGCGACCACGCGAAGATCCGGCGCCGCGTCCTCGAGCTGCTCGAGCGCGTCGGCATCGACGACCCCGCGACGCGCGCCCGTCAGTTCCCGCACGAGCTGTCGGGCGGTATGAAGCAGCGCGTGCTCATCGCGTCGGCGATCGCCCTCGAACCCGACCTGATCGTCGCCGACGAGCCGACGAGCGCCCTCGATGTCACGGTCCAGAAGACCGTGCTCGACCTCATCGACAGCCTCCGCCGAGAGAGCGGCACGGGCGTGCTGCTCATCACGCACGACCTCGCGGTCGCCGCCGACCGCGCCGACGAGGTCGTCGTCCTGCGCGGCGGGACCGTGCAGGAGACCGGGCGCGCGTCCGAGGTGCTCGCGCACCCCACCGCGGAGTACACGCGGACCCTGCTCGCCGACGCCCCCTCGCTGTCGAGCGTCGTGGAGCGGCGGATTCCGGATGCCGAGACCGCCCGGCCCCTCATCGAGGTGCAGGGTCTGCGTCGGGAGTACGCGCGCCGCGGAGCCGAGCCCTTCGTCGCGGTCGACGACGTGTCGTTCACCGTCGCGGCCGGGACCACCCACGCGCTCGTCGGGGAGTCGGGATCGGGCAAGACGACCACGGGTCGCGCGGTCGCGGGGTTCCAGCGCCCGACCGCGGGGACCGTGCGCGTCGACGGGATCGATGTCACGGCCCTCTCGGGTCGCGGGCTCCGCGACTATCGCCGTGTCGTGCAACTCGTGTACCAGAACCCCCTGGCATCCCTCGATCCGCGTCAACGCGTGGGGCGCGCCATCGAGGAGCCGCTGCGCAACTTCGGTCTCGGGAGCGCGGCCGCCCGCTCGGAACGCGTGCGGCATCAGCTCGAACAGGTGGCCCTCGACCCCGCCCTCGCGTCGCGCTACCCGGCGGAGCTGTCGGGCGGCCAGCGTCAGCGCGTCGCGATCGCGCGGGCGCTCGTGCTCGACCCGCGGGTCGTCGTGCTGGACGAGGCCGTGTCGGCGCTCGACGTGACGGTGCAGGCGCAGATCCTGCGGCTCCTCGCCCGGCTGCAGGAGGATCTGGGTCTGACCTACCTGTTCATCTCGCACGATCTCGCCGTGGTGCGCCAGATCGCGGATACCGTGTCGGTGCTGCGGCGCGGACGACAGGTCGAGACGGGACCGGTCGCGCGCGTGTTCGAACAGCCGCGCAGCGAGGACACCCGGCAGCTGCTCGCGGCCATTCCGGGAACGGCATACAACGATGAGACGGCCCACGAGGCGGGAACGGAGGCGACGCGATGAGCGGCGCGAGACTCGGATTCTTCACACGACTTCTGGATGCCGGAACCGACAGCGAGCGATACCACCGGGCTCTCGCGCAGGTCCGCGCCGCCGAGCAGCACGGGTTCGCCTCGCTGTGGGTGGCGCAGCACCACTTCGACCGCGACGAGGGCGGTCTGCCGTCGCCCTTCCCGTTCCTGTCGGCCGCCGCCGTGCAGACGGAGCGCATCGCGCTCGGCACCGGCATCGTGACCCTCCCCATCGACGACCCGATCCGTGTCGCCGAAGACGCCGCGGTGGTCAACGCGCTGAGCGGAGGTCGCGTGCAACTCGGCATCGGCACCGGGGGGACGCCGTCGTCGTTCGCGGCGTTCCAGCGCTCGTCCGACGAGCGCCGCGCGATCCAGGCGGAGCACGTCGAGGTGCTGCGCGACGCGTTCGGCGGGCGCGGCATCCGGGGCACGTCCTCGGTGCTCAATCCCCCGGCTCCCGACCTCGCTGTCCGGCTGTGGCAGGCGACGTTCTCTGTCGAGGGCGGCCGGCGCGCCGGGCTCGACGGCGACGGGCTGCTGCTCTCGCGCACTCAGCCGAAGGAGCCCGGTCAGACGCTGCACGACGTCCAGCTGCCGATCGTCGAGGCCTACCTCGAGGCCCTGCCGTCGGGTGTCGAGCCGCGCATCCTGGCGTCGCGTACGGCCGTCGTGGTCGATCCCGCCGATCTCGATGCTGCGTGGCAGGCAGCCGACCCGGGACTCCGCCGCCTCGCGCGCACCTTCCTCAAGCAGGACGGCGCGGGCGACCTGTGCGACATCGCGCGGCTCACCGATACGCACCTCGGCACCGTTGACGAGGTCGTCGCCTCTCTCGAGGCCGATCTCACCCTCGGACGCGCGACCGACGTCGCGTTCCAAGTGCACTCCGTCGATCCCGCGCACGAGATCACCCTGCGCTCGATCGAACTGCTCGCGACAGAGGTCGCGCCGCGACTGGGCCTGCGCGCGGGTGCCGAGGCCGCCGACGAACTGCGGAACCTCACCGCACAGACCACAGGAGTACTCGCATGACCGACGTGATCGACCTTCTCGCGGGCCTCTCCGCCGAAGGGCCCCTGGATGCCGTGCGCCACCGCCGCTCGCAGGCGCGCGAGAACGCCCAGCGGAGCTTCGCCGCGCTGCTGGAGCCGACGGACGACCGAGGCTTCACCCTGGCCGAGCGGTACGCGGTCGCGACCTTCGTCGCCGCTGTGCACGGCGACGACGCGGCGGTGCGGTTCTATGGCGACCTGCTCGCCGACGAGGACTCGGACCTTCTCGCGACCGTGCTCCGGGCCGCATCGGCGGGGCTCGGTACCGGCCCTGTGGGGGTCTACCGCGAGCCGGGGCTGTCCGACGAGAGCATTCCCGTCGAGGCATACGGTGTTCCGGATGCTGTCGTCCCCGTCCTCGGCGAGCGGCTCACCGCGGCCCTCGAGCACACGCACCTCCTGGTGTTCCGGCCGCGAGAGAGCTCGGCCGACGCGCTGCGCCGACTCGTCGCCGCGGGGTGGGACGCCGACCAGATCGTCTCGCTCTCGCAGCTCGTGTCGTTCCTCGCGTTCCAGCTCCGTGCGGTGGCGGGGCTGCGTGCCGTGTCGGGGAGCGCGACCCGCGCATGGGCCGCGCCCGAGGTGGCCGCCGCCGGGCAGCCCCACACGACTCCCGCCGAGACCGACCTGGTGACCGAGCACGATGGCATCCATCGTCCGGAGGTCTTCACGCAGGACGGGCTCGGCTGGGTGCCGTGGCTCGCCCCGGTCGAGCGCGAAGAGCTGACGCCCGAGCAGCTCGAGGCCCTGATCGAGCCGGCGCGGGCGGCGATGCCGTACTTCCGACTGCTCGCCCGCGACCCCGCGGCGCTCGAAGCCCGTACGCTCACCGACCTCGACATCTTCACCAACACCGACGGCGGCCTCCCCCGCGCCGCTCGTGAGCTCTCCGCCGCGACCGCATCGCGGCTCAACGGCTGCGTGTTCTGCGCCTCCGTGCACGCGGCCTTCGCGACGCGCGAGTCGGGGCGCCGTGACGACGTGCAGCGCCTGCTCGACGAGGGCGTCGCCGCGGACCTCGGCGACGAGCAGTGGAACGCGGTGGCCGCGGCATCCGCAGCTCTCGCCGCGACTCCCCCGGCGCTGACCGAGACGCACGTCGCCCGCCTGCGTGACGCCGGGCTGGACGACGCCGCGATCGTCGACGCCGTCAACGGCGCCGCGTTCTTCAGCTGGGCGAACCGCCTGATGCTCTCGCTGGGCGAGCCCGAGGTCCCCGCGCGGCGCTGACCCGGGGCGCCGAGACGACGCCCGCGAGCATCGCCGCAGCCCGCGCCGTCTCCTCGCGGAGCGCGTCGGACAGGGCGACCACGGCGGGGATCCGCAGCGAGTCCGCGCGCACGATCATCCAGTACGGCAGGCTCTCGCTGACCTCTTCCGGGAGCAGACGTTCGAGATCGTCGTGCCGGTCGGCCGTGAAGCACGGCAGCATGCCGATCCCGGCACCTGCGCGCGTCGCTTCGACCTGCACCAGCACGTTCGTCGAGCTGACGCCGTCGCGCATGTGCGGCACGACCCGGCGCGGCAGGTCGAGGGCTTCGACCTGCAGCATCGAGTCGACGAAGTACACGAGCCGGTGCCGCTCGAGGTCTTCCACGCGAGCGGGGCGCCCCGCCCGGGCGAGGTACGCGGAAGACGCGTAGAGCCCGAGCGTGTAGCGCCCCAGCTCGATCGCGTGCCCCCGCGACGACTGCGGTTCGCCCACGACCACTTCGATGTCGAGCCCCGGGTGCAGGGCCGCCCGTCTCTGGGCCGTGACGATCTCGACGGAGAGATCCGGATGCCGCTGACGCAGCGCCGAGACCGCGGGAGCCGCGATGTAAGCGCTGAAGCCGTCGGTCGCCGACATGCGCACCACACCCGACACGGGGTCGGGCTCGACTCCCCCGCCGGCGAGGTGCGACATCGCCGCCTCGATACGGCCCGCGGTCTCGACGGCGTGCTGCCCGAGGGTCGTCAGCTCCCAGCCGCGGCCGGACGCCGACACGACCCGGCCGCCCAGGGCGTCCTCGAGCGCGGAGATTCGGCGCGCAACGGTCGTGTGGTCGACGCCTCGCAGCTGTGCGGCGGCGGTATAGCGCCCGGTGCGGGCGACTGCGAGCAGCATCAAGAGGTCGTCGGCACGCACGGAACTGGCATCCATGTGTGCAATTCTGCACAGCGGGGACGAGGGACTGGGCATTGCCGCTCACAATCCCCCGCCGCAGACTGAACCGCGGATGTCACCGTCGACACCGAAGGAGCAGCATGGAATCCCCCACCACCAGCCGCTGCGGCGCAGCCCCCACCACCCCCATCCGGCGCGTCGTCGCCGCGTCCATGGCCGGCACGGTCGTCGAGTGGTACGAGTTCTTCCTCTACGCCACCGCCGCGAGCCTCGTCTTCGGCACGTTCTTCTTCCCGTCGTCGGGCTCGCCGCTCGACGGGATCATCGCAGCGTTCGTCACCTACGCGGTCGGCTTCGTCGCCCGTCCGCTCGGCGGCATCGTGTTCGGGCAGATCGGTGACCGCTTCGGTCGCAAGCCGACGCTGCAGGCGACGATCGTCATCGTCGGCGCGGCGACCTTCCTGATGGGATGCCTCCCCGGCTTCGCGAGCGTCGGATACTGGGCCCCCGCGATGCTCGTGGCCCTCCGCTTCATCCAGGGCTTCGCCGTCGGCGGAGAGTGGGGCGGCGCCGTCCTCCTCGTGGCGGAGCAGAGCCCGGACAAGCAGCGCGCCTTCTGGTCGAGCTGGCCGCAGGCGGCGGTGCCCGTCGGCAACCTGCTCGCGACGATGGTGCTGCTGGTCACGTCGTTCGTGCTGAGCCCCGCGGCCTTCCTCGACTGGGGCTGGCGTATCGCGTTCTGGCTGTCGGCGGTGATCGTGCTGGTCGGCTTCTACATCCGCACGCACGTCGAAGAGGCACCGATCTTCCTCGAGGCGAAGGCGCAGGTCGAGAAGGAGAAGGCGACGTCGTTCGGCGTCGTCGAGGTTCTTCGCCGCTACCCGAAGGGTGTCGCGCAGGCGATGGGGGTTCGCTTCGCGGAGAACATCGTCTACTACATCGTCGTGAGCTTCTCGATCGTCTACCTGAAGGTCGTGCATTCCTACGACACGAGCCAGCTCCTGCTCGCGCTGCTCATCGCCCACGTGATCCACTTCGCCGTGATCCCGCCCCTCGGCCGCCTCGCCGACCGCGTCGGGCGTCGCCCGGTCTACCTCGCCGGGGCGATTCTCAGCGCGACCTGGGCCTTCTTCGCGTTCCCGATGTTCGACACGCTCAACCCGGTGCTCATCGTCGCCGCCGTGGCGATCGGCCTCGTGTTCCACGCCGGCATGTACGCGCCGCAGCCCGCGGTCATGGCCGAGCTCTTCCCGACGCGCATGCGGTACTCGGGTGTCTCGCTCGGCGCCCAGGTCACCGCGATCCTCGCCGGTTCGCTCGCGCCGATCCTCGCGACGCAGTGGCTTCGTGACTTCGGCTCGTGGCTGCCGATCGCGATGTACATCGTCGTGGCGTGCGTCATCACCGCCCTGACCGTGCTGTCGTTGAAGGAAACGCGCGGCATCTCGCTGCACGCCATCGACGCGGCCGACGCGGCGCGTTCGGACCGCCCGGCGAGCAAGGAGACCGCATGAGCATCGACCTGACCGGACGCCGCGCGCTCGTGACCGGGGGAGCGAGCGGCATCGGCGAGGCGGTCGCGCGGAGATTCGCGGATGCCGGAGCCCAGGTGACCGTGGCCGACGTCAACCGCGAAGCCGCCGAGCGCGTGGCGGGGGAGATCGGCGGTCGTGCATGGGGGGTCGACCTCTCCGACACGGTCGCGCTCCGTGAGCTGAGCCTGGACGTCGACATCCTCGTCAACAACGCCGGCATCCAGCACGTCAGCCCGATCGAGCAGTTCGACCCCGAGCGGTTCGCGTTCATGCTGCGCCTGATGCTCGAGGCCCCCTTCCTCCTCATCCGTGCGGCCCTGCCGGGGATGTACGAGCGCGGATTCGGGCGCGTGCTCAACATGTCGAGCGTGCACGGCATACGCGCATCGGCATATAAGTCGGCGTACGTCACGGCAAAGCACGGCCTCGAGGGTCTGTCCAAGACCACGGCGCTCGAGGGTGGCCCCCACGGGGTCACGAGCGTGTGCATCGATCCGGGGTACGTGCGATCGCCGCTCGTCGAGAAACAGCTCGCTGATCAAGCGAAAGCCCACGGCATACCGGAGAGCGAGGTTCTGGAGAAGGTGCTGCTTCAGGATGCCGCGATCAAGCGGCTCGTGGAGCCCGACGAGGTGGCATCCCTCGCGCTCTGGCTCGCAGGCCCCGACGCCGGAATGGTCACGGGCGCGAGCTACACGATGGACGGCGGCTGGTCCGCCCACTGACCGCGCTCGCCGCCCGCTGCGCCGCCCGCGGCCCCGTGTTGAGTGTCCAAAACACGCCGTAACGCCCGGGCGCATTACGGCGTGTCTTGGACACTCAACGGGAGGCGCGAGCGCGGTGGGTGCGCGGGGGCGACGCGGGTCAGCGGAGGAACACGTCCGAGACGATGCTCACGATCCAGTACCCGACGACGATCACGCCGATCGCGACCGTCAGCCACGAGACGCCGCGCTTGAGGCGCCGCCCCTGCGGGGCGACGCCCGCCGGCGGGGGAGTGAGCAGGGGCATGGCGGTACCGACCGCGCCAGGGCGCGCCGCCGCCGCGGATGCCTGCAGCCGCTCGTCGCGCCACCGTGCCCACTGCGCGACCTTCTCCTCGATGGCCTGGACGGTCGTGAAGAGCCACTCCCACGTCCGCGGGTCGAGGCTCGAGAGGTCGCGCCGCGCGTAGAGGAACAGCCAGTCGTCGACGATCTCGACGTCGAGGGCGGCCGCGTTGTCGACGAAGCGCGCCATGACGTCGGGGGTGAAGAGGTAGAGCGCGTCGCGCTCGTATCCCTCGGGGCAGTAGAGCGCGAAGTGCTTGTCGAAGTCGCCCTCGAGCCCGAGGCGCTGGCCGCGGGTGAACGTGATGGGTAGATTCGATCCCCCGAACAGACCGTTGTTGCCCACGGCATCCAGGACGATGTGGGGGAGCGGGGTGTCGAGTCGGATCGCGACGTAGGCCCACTTGTGCGTCGTCTCGCTCTTGCCGGAGCCGGTCTTGTACGCGTAATTCGCCACCTCGATGAACCGCGGACGGTATCCGCTCACGACGTCGCTCGCCTCGCGCGAGTGGCCCTGGTCCAAGATCATGCCGGGCAGGGGCGGGTCATCGACGTCTCCCCGCCATTCGAGCCCGTTGGCGCGTGCGAAGCGGTCGAGTCGGTATCGACGCTCGGCCCGTCCGCGGAACGCGCGCACGATCGCCACCACGATCAGCGCGATGACCGCGACGAAGAACAGCACGAAGAAGATCGACACCGGGCTGATCGTGTTCTCGCCCGACGTGATGGTCGAAACCAGCACGAGCAGCGTCGGGACCGTGAAGAGCACGATGGCCCCGCCGATGATCGCCAGGACGGCACCCGAGAGCCACCTCGTCCGCAACGCTCCGCTCCGCCGAAGCTGGGCCGTGAACGCGCGCACCTCGGCGCGGTCGACGGGCGCGGTCAGGGGCGTCGGGTCGAACGGGGGAGTTCCGGATGCCACGGGCACACCTTCCTCAGAGGGTCTCGTCGTGCGCGGCCCACGTTACCGAGCCGTGCTCACCCGGCGCCGTACCGCCCGTCAGGGCAGGAACAGGACGGGGAGGAGCAGGAACGCGCCGATCAGGACGAAACCCAGCGCCAGCACGCCACCGATGATCCCGAGCGCCAACCAGGGAACGCCCCGGCGCAGGCGCCGACCCGGGGGAGCGACGCCGGGCGGCGCCGACAGCGGCAGCGGCGCGACGGGGACGGGAGCGGATGCCGCGCCTCCCGGCATCCCTCCGCTCGGGGCCGCGAGGCCCGCCGCGCCCAGGCCCGCCGCAGCGCCCGGGCCCGCCGCAGCGCCCGGGCCCGCCGCAGCGCCCGCGCCCGGCATAACGCCCGCCCCCGGCCCCCACGGCACGCCCGGATCAGCGGCCGGCAGCAGCCGGTCGTCGCGCCAGCGCTCCCACTGCGCGAGCTTGTCGAGCAGGGCCGACAGCAGCGAGAACGTCCAGGCCCAGCGCCCGGGGTCGAGGGTCGACATGTCGTCCGACGAGTACAGGAACAGCCAGTCGTCGACGATCTCGACGTCGAACACGGCGGCGTTGTCGATGAAACGCGCCATCACGTCGGGGGTGAAGAGATACAGCGCGTCGCGCTCGTACCCCTGCGGGCAGTACAGCCGGAAGTACCGGTCGAAGTCGCCCTCGAGGCTGAGGTGCTGGTCGCGGCCGAACGTGCCGAGTGAGATGTTGTTGCCCGAAGCGTCCAGGACGATGTGGGGGAGGGGCACGTTGAGCTTGATCGCGATGTACCCCCACCGCACGGTCGTCTGGTTCTTCCCGTTGCTCACCGTGTATCGGTAGTTGCCGACCTCGACGAACCGCGGCTCCCGTCCGCGCAGCACGTCGACGGCGGTCCGCCCGCTCCCACGCGAGAAGATCGAGCCCGGCAGCGGGGGCTCGCTGATCGACGGCACGTACTCCATGCTCACGGCCTGCGCGAAGCGCGCGAGCCGCCAGCGGCGCTCCTGCGCGATGCGCTCGCCGCGCAGCCCGAAGAAGAACGCCCCGACGATCACCCCGACGCACAGCAGCACCGGAAGGCCGAACAGGATGCCGATGAAGATCGCACCCTCTTTGAGCACCGACGCGAAGACGATCAGGAAGAACAGCCCGACGAGCGCGAATCCGCCGATGAAGACGAGCATCACGATGTAGACGACGATCGCGGCGACCTTGCCGCCCTCGTTGATGCGACCCTCTCGGCGCAGCCGGGTCGTGAAAGCCTTCGCCGCGGCGGTGTCGACGGGTTCCACCAGCGCGCGTGCGTCGAACGGTCGAATTCCCGGCATCCGTCCCCCCACGGTCGTGATTCACATCCACGTTACCCAGGACGATTCCGCCGAGCGAGGTGGCATCCGTTAGACTATGAAGGTTGTCTGGCGACGCCCATGCGCGTATAAGCCCACGACGACGTGCAACACACCCTCCTGCTGCCGGGAAATGCCCGTCAGCCGTTCTAGTCCGAAGGAGGTGGGTTAGTGACGCACCAGTACGAACTCATGGTCATCTTCGATCCCGAGGTCGACGAGCGCCAGGTCGCTCCGAAGCTCGACGGATTCCTCAAGGTCATCACGGCCGATGGAGGAACCATCGACAAGGTCGACATCTGGGGCCGCCGTCGTCTCGCCTACGAGATCCGCAAGAAGAACGAGGGCATCTACGCCGTCGTCAACTTCGTCGCGACCAGCGAGGCCACGAACGAGCTCGATCGTCAGCTCAAGCTGAACGAGCAGATCATGCGCACCAAGGTCCTCCGTGCCGAAGAAGCGATCGCTCAGGTCGCCGCCGAAGCCAAGCGCTCCGAGGAGAAGGCCGCTCGCAAGGCTGCCGCTCCCCGCAAGGTCGAGTCCGCCGAGAAGGCTGCGAAGTAACGACGATGGCCGGCGAAACCGTCATCACCGTTGTGGGCAACCTCACGGCCGACCCCGAGCTGCGCTACACGCAGAACGGTCTTCCGGTCGCGAACTTCACCATCGCGTCGACTCCCCGCACGTTCGACCGTCAGGCGAACGAGTGGAAAGACGGCGAGGCGCTGTTCCTGCGTGCCTCGGTGTGGCGCGAATTCGCCGAGCACGTCGCCGGTTCGCTGACGAAGGGCAGCCGTGTCATCGCGACCGGTCGCCTCAAGCAGCGTTCGTACCAGGACCGCGAGGGCAACAACCGCACCTCCATCGAACTCGAAGTCGATGAGATCGGCCCCTCGCTCCGCTACGCGACCGCGCAGGTCACCCGTGCCGCTTCCGGCGGCGGCGGTGGCGGCGGTCAGCGCCCGCAGGTGCAGCAGTCCAACGACGAGCCGTGGTCGACCCCCGGCTCGAACAGCGGCAACAGCGGTGCCGACGCGTGGAGCACTCCTGGTTCCTACGGAGACGACACCCCGTTCTGATCTTCGCCGCGCTCTCGCGAGCACGACGACCCCCTGAAATTCCGGATGCCACACCCCGGTCCGCGTGACCGCCTCGGCATCCGAACCACACGAAAGAAGGAAGCATGGCTGGAAAGGCCACTGGCGACCGCCGCAAGCCGCGGAAGGGCGCGAAGAACGCAGCCCCCGCGAAGGCGATCCGCGTCGGCGTCATCGACTACAAGGACGTCGCAACCCTCCGCAAGTTCATCTCGGAGCGCGGGAAGATCCGCGCCCGTCGTATCACCGGTGTCTCCGTGCAGGAGCAGCGCCTGATCGCCCGCGCCATCAAGAACGCGCGCGAGATGGCTCTCCTGCCCTACGCCGGCGCCGGCCGCTAAGGAGCACCCGATGGCAAAGCTGATTCTCACGAATGAGGTCACCGGGCTCGGTAGCGCCGGTGACGTTGTCGAGGTCAAGAACGGGTACGCCCGCAACTACCTCATCCCGCAGGGCTTCGCCGTGGCTTGGAGCCGCGGTGGCGAGAAGCAGGTCGCGTCGATCCGCGCCGCTCGCGAGGCCCGCGCGATCCACGCGCACGAAGACGCCGTGGCCCTGAAGAACACGCTCGAGTCGAACACGGTCAAGCTGTCGGTCAAGGCCGGCAACGAGGGTCGCCTGTTCGGTTCGGTCAAGCCGGGCGACGTCGCCGACGCCGTCAAGGCCGCCGGTCTGGGCGAGCTCGACAAGCGCAAGATCCAGATCACCTCGGCGATCAAGTCGGTGGGCGAGCACGAGGCGACCGTTCGTCTGCGTGACGACGTCACCGCCGTGATCACCCTCCAGGTGGTCGCCGCGAAGTAATTCGCGACGCACGATTCGGCCCCGCTCCTGCTTCGGCAGGGCGGGGCCTTTTCGCGTCCCCGGGGAGGACCCTGAGCTCGTCGAAGGGTCCGGGGTGGCTCCGACGAGCTCAGCTACCGTGCGGCGGGGTCGGTGGGTTTGGGGCGCGTTCTTCCGTTCGGGGCGGGGTATTCCGTGCCCCAAACGGAAGAATGCGCCCCAAAACCGTGCGGTGGGGGAGGCCCTGAGCCTGTCGAAGGGTGAGGGTGCGCAGCGCGACACACGCCCGTCACACCGCGACCCTAGGCTGACGCCGTGCAAGAGCGTGCCGGTCGAGTCGTCGTGTACTCGGCATCCCTCGTTCTGCCGATCACCGCCCCGCCCATCCGAGGTGGGGCGATCGCCGTGGCGGCGGGGTGCATCCGGCACGTGGGGGAGCGCGAGTGGGTCGTGCACGAGCTGCGCACCCGCGGGATCCCTTTCGACGAGGTGCACTGGTCGGGTGTCCTCACTCCCGGGCTCGTCAACGCGCACGCGCATCTGCAGTACACCGGCATGGCCGAGGTGGGCCGCGGCATGTACGGCGGCTTCGACGACTGGGCGCGCGCGTTCCAGGTCGTGTACGAGACTCCCCACGACTGGGGAGCGGATGCCAGAGCCGGAGCGAACGCGATGATCGCCGCCGGCACCACCGCCGTCGCCGATGTCGTCACCGACGTCGAGGCCGCCTCGGCGCTGCACGACGCTCGTCTGCACGGGATCACCTACTGGGAGGTGATGAGCTGGACCAACGACGCGTGGGCCGAACGAGGCCGCGCGGAGGTCGAAGCGCGCCTCGACGCGCTGCCCTCGCCGCCCGGGACCGGTCTCTCGCCGCACGCGCCGTACTCGCTCGACGTCGAGCCGCTGCTGGAGATCCCCGACATCGTGCGCGAGCGGGGGAGTCGCCTTCACATTCACCTCGGCGAGGCCGCGTTCGAACGGGAGCACGGCGAGGCGGCCCCGTGGCGCGAGCAGCGTCCGGCCAGCTTCCAGGCGCTGCGCGAGCAGGGATTCGGCACCGGGGCGACGGAGTTCGTCGACGAGCTCGGTGTGCTCGGACCCGATTGCCACATCGCGCACGGTGTCTACATGACCGCGCGCGATCGCGCGACGCTCCGCGCGCGGGGGACCACCGTGGCGCTCTGCCCGCGGTCCAACGCCGTCATCGGACTCGATGAGCCGCCGGTGGCCGCATACCTCGTCGAGGGCAACGCGCTGGCGGTCGGCACCGACTCGCTGTCGTCGTCGCCGTCGCTCGATCTGCTCGCCGATGTCGCCGCGCTGCACCGGCTCGCGCGGGCGCAGGGCTACACCGGTCGCGACCTGTCGGAGCTGCTGCTGCGCGCGGCGACTCTGGGCGGGGCGCACGCGATGGGCCTCGACACCGGTCCCACGCGCACGGGCTACCTGGCGGTGGGGGCGGTGGCGGATCTGGCGTTCTTCGACATCCCGGTGTCGGAGGTGGATGCCACGATCGAACACCTCGTTGTGGCCGGGTCTGCGACCGCGGCCGCGACGTTCATCGACGGCGAGGCGCGTTTCACCTCGCCCGCCTTCATCCGCGAGACAGGAGTGCGCGCATGACCGACCGTGATGAGACCGCCGGCGCGGGGGACGACCGCCCGCAGACCGCGCGATTGCTCGACCTCGAGCCGCACCCCGAGGGCGGGTGGTTCCGTCGCATGTGGACGGGGTCGTACGCCGTCGACACCCCCGCGGGTGAGCGACCCGCGGCGACCTGCATCCATTACCTGTTGCAGCCCGATGAGCGCAGCGCGTGGCACGTCGTCACGAGCGACGAGGTGTGGCTGTGGCACGGCCCCGGCGCGCTCGAGCTGTCGCTCGGCGGGTCGGGCACCGAGCCGGGCGAGGCGCAGACGATCACACTGGGCCCCGACCTCGCCGCCGGTCACGTGCTGCAGCACACCGTTCCGGCGGGGGTGTGGCAGGCGGCACGGCCCTCGGGCGACGCCGAGGTCGTGGTGAGCTGCCTCGTGTCGCCGGGGTTCAGCTTCGACGATTGGCGCCTGGCCGACTGACAACGTCGGCGCGCTGCACGACACCGGGCTCCGAGCGCGCCACGACACCGGATGCCGCGACAGCGCGTCGGCATCCGGTGTCTTCCGGCGAGGGTCAGTGCCCTCCGCGACTCACGAGAGCGAGCGGCGGCGGCGCAGCAGCACGCCTCCCATCAGCAGCGCGAGCAGGCCGGCGATACCGAGTCCGAGGGCCGTGGAGCCGTCGGTCCCGGTGACCGCGAGCGTCTTCGCGGCGTTCGTCGAGAGCGGCGTCACCGAGCTCGTCGAAGCGACCGAACCGACGACGGGGGTGCCGCCAGTGGTGGTGTGACCGCCGGGGGTTCCCGGCGTTCCCGGCGTCCCCGGGGTGCCGGGGGTGCCGGGGGTGCCGGGCGTGCCGGGGGTGCCGGGGGTGCCGGGGGTGCCGGGGGTGCCGGGTGTTCCGGGGGTGCCGGGGGTTCCCGGGGTGCCGGGCGTTCCGGGGGTGCCGGGGGTTCCCGGGGTGCCGGGCGTTCCGGGAGTACCGGGCGTTCCGGGGGTTCCCGGGGTGCCGGGCGTGCCGCCGGTGTGCGAGCCGTCGGTGGTGCTGTCACCGATGACCGATACCGCGTTGCCACCGATCGTGACGGGCAGCTGGATCGGGACGATGACCTGGTTGCCGCCGCCGATGCTGCCGGTGCCGTCGGTGACGATCCCCCCGATCAGACCTCCGTCGCCGGCCCCACCCGTGGTGGTCGCGCCCGTGGAGGTGCTGTCACCGATGCCCGAGACGGCGTTGCCGCCCACGGTGACGGGCACTGCGATCGGGATGATGGCCTGGTTGCCACCGAGGAGGCTGTCGGTGCCGTCGGTTTCGACGTCGCCGGTGGAGCCGGTGGTGCCGGTGGTGTCGCCGGTGGTGGTGGCGTTCTCGCTGTGGCTGTCGCCGATCACCGAGACGGCGTTGCCGCCGATGGTGACGGGCACCGCGATCGGGATGATGGCCTGGTTGCCGCCGCCGATGCTGCCGGTGCCGTCCGTGGTCACGGAATCCGTCTTTCCGGGCACCTCGTGGGTGGGGGGCGGTGTGACGGGCAGCGGGGGCTGCTCCGGAGCCGTCTCCGGCTCGGCAGCGGGCTCGGCAGGCGCCGAGGTGTCGGCGTCCTCGCTGTGGCTGTCGCCGATCACCGAGACGGCGTTTCCGCCGACCGTGATGGGCACGTCGACCGAGATGATCCCCTGGTTGCCCGAGGCCACTCCGTCGCTGCCGTCGGTGGTCGTCACCGGGGCGGCATCCGGAGCGGGCGCCGAGGTGTCGGCATCCTCGCTGTGGCTGTCGCCGATCACCGAGACGGCGTTTCCGCCGACGGTGATGGGCAGGTCGACCGACACAGCGGCCTGGTCGCCCGAGAGCAGACTGTCCGCTCCCGAGGTCTCCGCGGCATTGGCGATGCCGCATCCGAGGACGGCCAGGCCGCCCCCGACGAGCGCGCCCAGCAGGGCACGCGAGTAGAACTTGCGCATGAGTGTTTCTCCTGTGTGTGAGTGAGGGTGCGCGAACGCGCGGGGTCGTCTGCCGTGCGGGGCACGGCGCGACCGTCCTCAGTCAGGAGAGACGTCGGTGGCGAAGACGGGGCTCCCCGGCAGATCGTCGTCGACGTTGTGGCGCAGAGCGAGAAGCAGCAACCCGGCGCCGAAGGCGGCGTTGGCGGGCGTTGCGACGGGGGAGGGGGCGGCGGCGGAGCTTCCGGATGCCGACGAGCCAGGGACGCCCGACACGCTCTGTGCGGCGAGGGGCGTCTGATCGTCGGTGGGAACCGCGGGGGACGCGGGGGCGGCGATCTGCGCCGGCGGCGCGGAGTGCGCCGCGGCGGTGAAGAACGCGGCGGTCGCGCGAGCGTGCGCGAAGAGCGCATCGGTGGGGTCGGCCGGGGGAGCCGTCGACGGTGCGCCCATCGCCAACGAGGACGTGGGGTCGGTCGCCACCGGCGCGGCCGGCGGCGTGACGACTCCGCCCGGCTCGACCGGCATCGGGACCGTCGGCACGACGGGAATCGCGGGGATGACGGGCGTCACCGGGGCGACGGGGTCGACCGAGGGCAGCTCGCCGATGATCACCGGAACCGTACCGTCGACCGTGTCGCCCACGTCGGTGACGACGTCCCCGAGGCCCGTGTCGTCGACGATGGGTCCGACCACGGGCAGCGCCTCGACGGTGTCGACGATGGGCTCGACGATCGTGCCGCCCACGCCTGAGTCGACGACATCGGACACCCCCTGCGTCGCGTCGTCGACAACGGTGTCGACCGTGCCGAGTGCCCCATCGGACACGTCACCCGCCGTGTCGGTGACGGCAGCCGCCGTGTCGGTGACGGCGTCGGTCACCGTGTCGGTGATCTCGGTGACCGGGGCTGCGACGGGCTCGGGCAGCGCTTCGGCGACGGTGTCGGAGACGGATGCCGCGGTGTCGGCCACGTGATCGGTGACAGGTTCGACGGCATCGGTGACGGGGCGGGCGACGTCGGCGACCGCATCGGTCGCGTCGTCGACGGTCGAGGCGATTCCGCCGAGCAGACCGAATCCCCCGCCGTCATCGGCCGACGCGGACGTCACCGAGAGGACGAGCGAGAGGAGCGCGAGGGCGAATGCCGCGCAGGCGCCGGCGATGAGCAATCGCAGCGTGTGCGACACTCCCCGCTTCGCCGTGGCATCCATCGATGCACCCCCAAAGAATCGTCAACGACTCTGCGGCGGCAACGGTACGCCTGCGTCGGCGGGTTCGATAGGGCGGGGGTGAAATCTCGGTAGTCGGTAAGTAACAGCGGGATGACGGGCGACACGCCGGATGGGAAAAATGATTTGACAGCAGGGACCTTGGATGGCTAGGCGTCCGGCGAGTTATCCCCCGAGTTGTGCACATGCGAACCCCGTAGCGCACAACCTTCAAGCCGAAGTTCACGCAGGTTTCAAACACAAAAGCTGTGGACAGATTTATCCCAGGTCAGACAGCTCTTATTGCCCAAAATTCGTATCCATCCACCTAGTTGTCCACAGTAGTTGTGCACAGACGTGGCGGCGTTTCCCGCAAGCTCTCCACAGAGTTATCCACAGGTCTGTTTGCATGTGGAGACGGTGGTATCTAGCGTGGGTGCAGCCCCTCGGGCACCCCCTTCACCACCGGCGCGCGTCGATGTCGGATGTTGGTGATTTCATGCTGGCGAGATCGTCCCACCCGCAGCGTTCCCGACCTTCCCACGCGCGCGCGCGAGGAGGTGAGGGGGCGTCGGAGCACTGAAGGAGAGCACGTGTCGATCGCTGACATCGCCGAAGAGCGTCTCGGAAAAGCGCCGCGCCCCGAGCGCACCCCGCCGCACGACATGCTGGCCGAGCAGAGCGCGCTGGGCGGGATGCTCCTGTCGAAGGATGCCGTGGCGGATGTCATCGAGACCCTTCGCGGCCCCGACTTCTACGTGCCGAAGCACGAGCTGATCTTCGAGGCGATCCTCACCCTCTACTCGCACGGTGAGCCGACCGACGTCGTCGCCGTCACCGACGAGCTCATCAAGACCGGCGAGCTGCAGCGCGCCGGCGGGCCCGACTATCTCCACACCCTCACTTCGATTGTCCCGACCGCTGCGAACGCCGGTTACTACGCGTCGATCGTCGCCGAGCGCGCTCTGCTCCGCCGCCTCGTCGAGGCGGGCACCCGCATCGTGCAGATGGGTTACGCCGGCGAGGGCGACCCGACCGAGCTCGTCAACAGCGCGCAGGCCGAGATCTACAACGTCTCGGGCGACGACAGCGCCGAGGACTACATCCCCCTGACGGTGGCCGTGGATGCCGCTGTCGACGAGATCGAGGCCGCCCGCGGTCGCGACGGCTCGATGACCGGCATCCCCACCGGCTTCGCCGGTCTCGATCAGCTGACCAACGGTCTGCACCCGGGTCAGATGATCGTGCTCGCCGCGCGTCCCGCCATGGGTAAGTCGACGCTCGCGCTCGACTTCGCCCGCGCGGCCGCGATCAAGTCGAACGCGCCCTGCATCTTCTTCTCGCTCGAGATGGGCCGGTCCGAGATCGCGATGCGCCTGCTGAGCGCCGAAGGCGCCATCCCGCTGCAGAGCATGCGCAAGGGCACGCTCGACTCCCGCGACTGGACCACCGTCGCCGCCACCCGTGGCCGCATCAACGACGCCCCGCTCTACATCGACGACAGCCCGAACATGACGCTCGTCGAGATCCGGGCGAAGTGCCGTCGCCTGAAGCAGCGCGAGGGTCTGAAGATGGTCGTCATCGACTACCTGCAGCTGCTCACGAGCGGTAAGCGCGTGGAGTCGCGTCAGCAGGAGGTCAGTGAGTTCTCGCGTGCGCTGAAGCTGATGGCGAAGGAGCTGCAGGTTCCCGTCATCGCGCTGTCGCAGCTGAACCGTGGTGCCGAGCAGCGCGCCGACAAGAAGCCCGCCCTGAGCGACCTGCGTGAGTCGGGCTCGATCGAGCAGGATGCCGACATGGTCGTGTTGCTGCACCGCGAGGCCGCGTACGAGAAGGACTCCCCGCGCGCCGGTGAGGCGGATCTGATCGTGGCGAAGCACCGTAACGGTCCGACGGACACGATCACGGTGGCGTTCCAGGGGCACTATTCGCGGTTCGCGGATATGGCGCCGGGGATGTAACCAGCCATTCTGTAGGTTCATCGGCGATGATGGCGGATTCTCAGATGAAGTGGCGGATACATGGCGGTTCCGCCATCTTCCTGAGAATGCGGTGCGGCGCGGTGGCTGCCGCCGTAGGCGCTCGCTTCGTCACTCGCCAGGTGTCGGGGGGCGCCGTTACTGTCTGAGGTCGGCGAAAGGTTCGAGGATGGGCTAGCAGCCGCCAACGTGTCGAGTGCTTGAGCGATGTAGAGGATGCGATCTATGGAGATCCTGGGGGATCAGTTCGAAGACGCCGTGTCGAATGTGTCGATCAGCGGTGATAAGCGGCAGCGCGCGATTGCGGCTCACACCGAGGTCAGAGAGCTGCTAGAGACGGATTCCGGTCTCATGGAGTGGGGGATCGACACGATCCTGATCGGGTCGTATGCGCGCGAGACCGGCCGCTACCCGGGGAAGGATGTCGACGTCTTCCTCCGTTTCAAGGCACTGTCGACGTCGTTCAATCCGACGACGATCTATGACCGGGTTGCGAGGGTCTTGATCGCTCACTACGGGCTAGTTGAGCACGGTGGCCGTGTGACACTGCAGGCGCGGAGCGTGAAGATCGACTTCGCGGCGCCGGGGGCGCAGGCTGACTTGGCGTTCAGCGTTGATGCTGTTCCAGCCGTCCCTTGGGGGGAGCACTGGGGGATCCCGACTCGAGACCGCGATTCCTGGTCGGAGCCGTCGACGCGATGGATCAAGACGAGTCCAGTGTTGTTCGCCGCGGAGACGGATGCGCTCTCGACGAGTGCGTCGAGTCCGACGGTGGGAGCCCGGAATGCGTACAAGCCGGTGGTGCGGCTGTTGCGGCAGGTGCGCCACACGCACCTGGCTGACGCAAAGCCGGGCGGCTTGTATGTCGAGATCGCCGCGTACTACGCATGGAAGGCCGGTCGCGTGGTCGGCGATTCGTGGGCCGAGTTGCTCGCATGCTCGCTCCGCGAGGTCGCCGCCGAGTTCGAACGAGCGGCAGCGGCGGGGTTGTCCGACCCCATTCTCGGGACGCCGCTTCGTCCTGCTCTCGCCGAGGCTCAGTGGCAGATCGCTTCGGAACGATTCGCCCAGTTGGCGTCCCGGGCCGAGCAAGCGCTCCGCGCAGATGCGTGCGCCGCGGCGGCGATCTGGCGAGAGATCCTTGGTTCGAATGACCGCGGCCAGGTGCTTCCCCTTCCGCCCGGTTGCGGAGCGGATGGGCGCCCGATTCTCGGCGTTGCGGCGGTGAGCGCGACGGGACCGGCGCGGGCTCGGGGTTTCGCGCGCCCGAACTGGTGACGGCGTCGTGTCGGGGTCTTTCGTGTACGACCAGGCGGCGTTTGAGGCCTTTTGTGCGGAGCTGGTCCGCGCGGGCTTCAGCCCTACGGTCGGCTCAGGAGGGCGCCACTGGACCGGCGCAATTCCGGAGTCCCTCGAACCGCTCACCGATGCCGGTGTGATGGAGATCGCGATCACCGACGGGTGGCCGGCGGTGGCCGCCAAGGCGTTCGTCCCGGGGTTGACCGCTGATCATGTGCTGCCGAAGTCGGGATACATCTGCCTGTGGGCCGACGACGATCCGGCGCAGATTCACGGACAGACATGGGGCGCGTTCTCCGCGCGTCTGGATCGTTGGGCCGCGAGTGCGCGGGACGGGTTCGAGCTTGAGGACCGTGCGCTTGACTCGTGGGTCCTGTTCCCGGGGATCGCCGCTGTTCGCGCCGAACTCGACTTGCCGGCACTGCTAGGGACACCTCGCAACGGTGACGTCCATGTCGTCCACGGGAAGTCCAAAGCGATCCTTACTCTCACGAAGAACGCACGCGACGATCACCCGCTGGAGGGTGTGGTGATGTACCGCGACAGTGTGCGGATGGCCCCCCGCTCTCTCGACGAGTTCCGTGCTGCTCTCACGCGTCGGCAGCGGGACAATCTCAACCATGGTCTTGCGCGGCGCGGCGGCGCGGCTCAAGGGGAGGCGAGCGGTGGATATGACTTCGCGGTTCTCGCTTGGCCGAAGTACGGGCAGTTTGAGGCGCTGGTGCTCTCCTTCGCTGGCGCCGGAGCGGAGCTGGTTGCCTCTCCGCACTCGACCTCGCCGAGTGATGTGGCTAGCCGCATTCGGCGTGCTGGACCCGATGCCAGCATTCTGCAGAGGAAGCGCGTACTCGTGGCCGGTGTGGGAGCGGTGGGCGGTCAGGTCGCGCTGTCGCTGGCGTGTAGCGGTGTTGGTGAGCTCTACCTTCGTGACGATGATGATCTCCGCTCGGTGAACCTTGCTCGGCATGTCCTCGATGACTACCTCGTCGGGTACTCGAAGACCGTGGGGTTGAGCGTGAGGATCGCGGGTTCTGCACCGTGGTGTCGGACGGTGGAGGGAGCGGCGCTTCCGTTGGACCCGGAACAGGTCGCGGACGTCATCCGAGGGTTCGACCTTGTGGTCGATTGCACGGGCATGTTCGCTGCTACTTTTGCGCTCGCCCGCGCATGCGAGTTGGAGAACGTACCGCTTGTGTCAGTGTCGCTGCATCGCGCCGGCCGCCTGTTTCGCATCCAGCGGCAAACCCATGGGGATGTGCCAATTCTGCAGCGCACGAGCCCGGCGTTCCCGGCGATCCCTCCTGGTGACCACGAGGATACGGAGGGATTCCTGGAGCTCGGCTGCACCGCCCCGGTACACAACGCGCCGCCGACTGCCGTCCTCCGAGCGGCCGCCGACGCAGCGCTCGTGGCAGTGGACCTTCTCACGGGTCGCAACACCGGCGCGCAGGACGTCGTCACCGTTCTCCATCCGATTGACGCCGCACCATTCGATACGCGAGGCAGCCTCGTGTTTCCGGCGGCAGAGGGGCGGGAACAGGAGTGGGCGAATGCCTAGCACGACGGTGCATGTCTCTGAGTCGGCCCTCGACACGATCCGCGCGGCGGCGACTCTGTCCCATCCGTTGGAGACCGGCGGGATCCTCGTCGGGGTCCACACCAGTCGGTACCCGTGGGTCACCCACGCCGTCGAAGTTCGCACCGCCGAACGAGGGCATACCGCGTATCGCCTCCCCGCCGGCGTGACGCGACGAGCGGTGAGCCAGCTGCGCGATCTGGATCCGCGGGTGGGGTATCTCGGGGATTGGCACTCTCACCCGATGGATGTCCCCGCCAGCGCGACTGACAGGCTGACCACCGTGACGACAGCGGTCCGCACGATGCAGCCGACCTTGCTGCTGATCGCACGATGCGTCGAGGACCAGTACGCGATCGACCTGCACGTCGCGCGCGGTGTCCGGCTGCGGACGTGTGCCATGATCCCGGCGGGCGACCTGCCGGTCCCGTCGACAGAGAGCGAGCACACACATGGTTGAACCGTTCGACCTCGCCAAGGCCTACACGGCTAAGCAGGATCACATGCTCACCGGGCTCGGACTCATGCCCCAGTTCACCGATCATCCCGGGACGAAGGGCGACGCGACAGAGGAGCAGTGGACCAGCGTGCTCCGAGAGTTCCTTCCTCAGCGGTACGGCGTGGGGCCGATCTTCGCAATCGACTCCCTCGGGCAGCAGAGCGGTCAGATCGACATCGGCATCTACGATCGGCAGTATTCACCCCTGTTCTTCGAACAGGGGAACGTGAGCTTCGTGCCCGCGGAAAGCGTGTACGCGGTGTGCGAGGTGAAACCTCGCATGAACAAGGACAACCTCGATTACGCCCGGGATAAGGTCGCGAGCGTCCGCCGACTTCACCGAACCTCAGCGGAAATCCGGCACGCCGGCGGCACCTACCCGCCACAGGGCCCAGACACCAAGCCGATTCTGGGTGTCTTTCTCAGCACAGACCTCGACTGGAGCGACATCCGCGGTGCCGCGGCCGTCGGGTCTATCGCCGAGGACCAGCCCACAGCGCTTGATCTCGGCATCGCCGTTCGCGGCGGCGCGTTCGACCGGACGGATGGGGTCGCCTACGCGCCGCCCGGACAGGAGCTCATCTGGTTCGCGACACGTCTGTATCGCGCCCTCTCCCGGCTGGGCACGGCGCTGGCGATCGATCTCGATGCGTACTACCTGCCGTTGCAGTCGCCGGCCGGTTAGGAAGCTGCGCGCTGCGCCGCGGCCTGCCGGTCGGCGGCGTAGCGCCGGGCGTCTTCCCACCAGTAGTTGTCGCGGATTCTGTAGAGGAGAGTTCGTTCGCCGGGGACGCGGCCGACGAACTCGAGGAAGTGCGCGTCGCGAAGCTTGTGGATCAGAGGTGGACGATGCTGCCCAGCAAGCCGGTCGCCTCGACGATCTACTTGGGTGAGAAGGTGTCGCCTTCGAGGGCGGCGATCTCGATGACGACAGCGTTCATATAGCTGTTGTCAAAGAACAGCCGGGACTCCTCCGGTGCGATGGGCTCCACTATCGTCATGCCCCGAGTTTCGCGTACGTCGCCGACGCCGGGCACGTGCGCGAAGGTGATTCCGAGGCGATCTCCCTCCGGTGTTGTCTATCTCACGTACACAACTTGATTCTTGCCGTTTCGAGGGTTCAACGAATGTGACATTCACTAGAACGTACGTCACATCGTACGTAGTTGCTGAACATGCAAGAGCGATTCGGTACGACGTGACTTACGTAATCGTGGTGGTTTCGTGCATTATTGCGCGTGAGAGCGGGCGCCCATGATGGCCGCATGATTGCAGACCGGGCGGCCGCCGCAGACGCTAGTGCGAGCCGGTTCCCGTACCGGGGAGGGTCGGGACTGTGACCGGGCACCGAGAGGGGAAAGTGGCGATAACTCAAGACAGCGTCTACACGTACGTGCAGGGGCTGTTCCAACGAGGTGTGGTGATCATCGTCGGCTCCGGCGCGTCCTGCGCGTATGGACTTCCCAGTATGGGTGAGTTGGCTGAACACCTGCGCGTCGCTGTGCCCGAACACACTCCCGATGATGACGTGCTCGCATTGCGGGAGTGGGGACGAATCGCAACAGGCTTGGCTGCCGGCGAAGGTCTTGAGTCCGCGCTCGGGGAGCAGCCGTTGCCTGAGTCACTCGCAGACGTACTCACGATGGCCATCACCGATCGGGTTCGGCTCTCAGAAGGAGCGGCGATCGCGGAGATCCTTCAAGCTGAACAGGCGTCCGCTTTCGGACGCCTGTTTGAACACATCCTGCGCTCGGCGACGCATGCAGATGTGGTCACCACCAACTATGACCGCCTGATTGAGGTGCACGCCGCTCGCGCTGGTGTGCGAGTGGACTCCATGTACTACGGGCACACCATAGGTCGGATGGATGCGGCTCTCAGCCATGAAGAGCTCTATGAGGCTCATGCTCCCGCTGGACGCGGCGCACGCGGCGTCACGGTACGCACGCGGCCGCACATTCGTTTGGCCAAGCCGCACGGCAGTCTCGACTGGTTCGCTCACGAAGGACAGTACTTTCGGAGTGACCTCGCCATCCCGGGGTCACGGCAGATCATCGCGCCGGGGGGCAACAAGTACAGGCTCGGCTATGAGGTCCCGTTCGACCAGCAGCGCAATCGCGCCAACCAGGCAATCGATGGAGCGGCCTCGCTATTCACTGTGGGATACGGCTTCAACGACGAGCATCTCCAGACCCATCTGCGCTCGAGGTTTGCTCAGGTGCCGGCCGTCGTAGTCAGTCGCTCCCTCACTACGAATGCCCTTGGCTACCTCGATTCGAACCCGAGCGCGATCGGCATCGAGGCCACCGAGCACGGAGCAGGGTGCCGGATCGTTCAAGGTGGCGACCATCTGGAACTCGACATCCCACTGTGGGATTTGGAACACCTGGTAAAGGAAGTGCTCAGCATATGACCGACTCTGCCCTTGACTTCCCCCGCGAAGCAGCCCTCGGACGCGTCTTCAGAGTGGACACGGCGAGCGTCTGGGCTGAGGCTGTAGACCACGAGCGGTTGACTCGCATCGGTGTTGGTAGCCTGATCGCCTTCCAAGGATCCAACCCGTCCGAGTTCCTCGTTGGCATGCTTGATCGAGTTACCCGCGATCTCCAGGAAGAAGCCCTGCTCGAAGAGATAAGTCCAGACGGTGATGTCCCGGTGGAGATACGTCAGCGGGATCTCCTACGTGTCGTCCTGCTCGGCACGTACCGCATAGTCGATGGCACCAGGAAGAACACCTTCAAGCGTGGCGCTGACAGCTATCCGCTCGTCGAGTCGCTGTGCTGGGTGATCGACGGCCCCAACCTGCAACGGCTCATGGGTCTGCTCGCCAGCCAGCTCGATCCGGAGAAGCGGCTACGTCTAGGAACTTTCGTCGCTGATCCCACAGCTGAGGCCGTCGCAGACGGTGATCGCCTCTTTCAGCGGCACGCGGCGCTGCTGGGCAGTACTGGGTCGGGCAAGAGTTGGGCAGTTGCTCTCATCCTCGAGCGGGCCAAGTCGCTCGCTCATCCAAACCTTGTCGTATTCGACATGCATGGTGAGTACACGCCCCTGGCCGAGGGCGACGTCCCTATCGCGCGCGGATTCCACATCGCAGGGCCGGGGCAAACGCCGGACGACGATCACGCTCTCTACTTGCCGTGGTGGCTACTCAACCAAGAGGAAATGCAAGCCCTCCTGCTCGACCGATCCGAGGAGAACGCACCCAACCAGGCTGCCCGGCTGACCCATCACGTGCGCGCACTGAAGCATGATCGGCTTGTTGCGGATGGCAAGACCGAGCTCGCCGCGAGATTCACTGTTGACAGTCCGGTCCCCTACGACCTCTCTGGACTCGTTGGACGCCTATCTGCCGATGATGCTGAGATGGTGCCAGGCGCGGGTGGCCGCGAGAAGCAAGGACCGTTTTTTGGAAGGCTGACACGACTCGTGAGTCGGATGGAGGCAAGGATCAGTGACCGCCGGTACGGATTCATGTTCAGCCCGCCGGCCGACCATCTCGGCTACGACTGGCTTCATGCCTTCGCCAAGCGTCTTCTCGGCACCGCTCCTGGAATCAAAGTCATTGACTTCAGCGAAGTGCCGAGCGATGTCTTGCCGATCGTTGTCGGGGTCATGGCACGTGTGCTTTACGAGATCCACTTCTGGACAGCTGAAGACAAGCGCACGCCAGTAACGCTCGTCTGCGACGAGGCGCACCTCTACCTGCCTGTCGGAAACGCAGGAGCAGCTGACCTTCGAGCCCTTGACTCCTTCGAACGAATCGCAAAGGAAGGCCGGAAGTACGGGATCTCGCTGCTCGTCGTTAGCCAGCGGCCGTCGGATGTAAGTCGTACAGTGCTCTCCCAGTGCAACAACTTCATCGCTCTTCGTCTCACCAACGATCAGGACCAAGCCGTCGTCAAGCGACTCATGCCCGACAGCATGGACGGGCTCACCGCAGCGCTGCCGCTCCTGGATGTTGGAGAAGCGCTCCTGCTGGGTGACGCAATTATCCTCCCGACTCGTATCCGGCTCGACGCGCCAAAAGTCAGGCCCACCAGCGCCACGAAGAACTTTTGGACCGACTGGAACAGCGCGCCAGTCGAGGAAGAAGCGCTCATCGCGGCAGTCGAGGCGATGCGGACGCAGTCGCGCCGCTAGCCAGCGGCGGGGAGCCTAAGAGTGCGAGAGTAGGAATCCGCCATCTCGCGTGGAATCCCGACCTCGAAACCACTGCCAACTATCGTGGAATCGCGGCGATCCCCGCCACCTCCAGCGGGAACCTACAGGTCGGTGAGTGTCGGATGATCATGGAGCCTGAACCGGCGTCGGGTGGGAACCCGGTCGTCCTCCTGCACGGTTGGCCGGGGCTACCTTCGGACTATCGGGCCGTCACGCCCCTCCTGTCGGGTACTCGCGTACTGGTCCCGACGCTCGCAGGATTCGGGACCGGATACACCGGTCCGATCGACGCGGACGATGCCACCGCAGACTCCTATGCCCGGCGCCTCCTCAGCGAACTCGATGCCGAGGGTGTCACGAGCGGAGTGACGATCGTCGGCTACGACATCGGCAGCCGCATCGCTCAATCCGCTCTACGCGCAGACCCGGACCGCTTCATCGGCGCGGTCCTCACGCCCGGATATCCAGGAATCGGCGAACGGGCAGGCGCCGCAGAGTACGCCGAGCGGTTCTGGTACCAGCACTTCCACCGCACGCCGCTGGCAGCCGAGCTCATCGACGGCAACGAGAACAACGTCGCCTCCTACCTTGATTGGGTGTGGACGCAATGGTCCGGACCCGACGCGCCGCAGCGGCATCCACACCGCGATGACCTCATCGCCGCCTACAGCAGGCCCGGAGCCTTCCACGCCAGCATCCAGTGGTACACCGCCAACCGTGGCTACAGCGGAGCACTCCCACCCATCCACACCCCGTCGACGATCCTCTGGCCGGATGCCGACCCCCTCTTCCCACCCGCATGGGCCGACCGGATCCCCGAATTCTTCTCGACCGCCAGCACGCACTCCGTCGCCGGATGCGGTCACTTCCTCCCCCTCGAGAATCCGGCCGCACTCGCCGACGCGATCCTCCGCCACGCCACCGCGTAGCCCGCACTCCCCGTCAGTGGCGTGTGCGTGACCACCCCTTGCTGATCGCTCCGTCGCGAAAGGGTTTGTGAGCCTCGTCGAGCCCGCCCGAAGATCGTGCGGTCAGTGGGGAATGGCTTTCCCCACTTAGTTGTTGCGTCAACTAACGCGGTCGGACCGTCCGATCCGCAGGCCGAAGGACGTGTTCGATGACCGCTCCCGCGCTGACCTGGCGCCCGTCTCCCCTTCACACCGCCGGCGCGGCGGCCGACGCTACGCGCATGGACACGGTCGAACTCCTTGTCGGAGACCTCGACGCGCAGACGGAGTTCTACCGCCGCGGCGTCACTCTCGACGTGCTCGACCAGTCCGGTCCGCGCGCGACCCTCGGGCGTGACGGTATCCCGATCGTGACCCTCACCCACACGCCCGACCTGCCGCCCTTCCGCCGGCACGACGCCGGACTGTACCACACGGCCATCGCGTTCCCCGATCGCGCGGCGCTCGCCGCGGCGGTCATGTCGATGGCCCGGCACGCGGGGCATCTGTACGAGGGCGCGACGGATCACACGTTCAGCAACGCCTTCTACTTCCACGACCCCGAGGGCAACGGCATCGAGCTCTACTGGGATCGACCGGTCGAGGTCTGGCAGAACAAGCCCGCCGGATGGATGCCGCAGAACCTGGCGATCGACCCGAACGCCTTCCTTCGCGAGCACTTCGACCCCTCGCGCGAGAGCACCGACGAGGCCACGATCGGCCACGTGCACCTCCAGGTCGGCGACATCCCGACGGCGCGCCGCTTCTACGTCGACACCCTCGGCTTCGACGTCGTCATGGACCTCGGGTCCGCGCTGTTCATCTCCGCCGGCGGCTACCACCACCACATCGGCATGAACACATGGCACAGCGCCGGCGCCGGCCCGCGTGCGGTCTCGCTCGGCCTGGGCGATGTCCGTCTCCGGATGCCAGAGCGCAGTGACGTGCTGGCCCTCGCCGATCGTGCCCGCCACGCTGGCATCGCCACGGAGGACGACGGGCGGAGTCTCCGGCTCCGCGATCCCTGGGGAACCCTGTTGACCGTCACGCCGGAAGAAGGTGCGGCATGAACGCGGCGATCTCACTCCTCCCGCGCGCGGAGGTGCGCAACGAGGTGCGTATCCCGCTGCGATTCGCCGACGGCTTCGAGACCACCGCGCGGGTGTCGACGTTCCGTCACCTCGCCGACGGAGCGGAGCACTTGCTCCTGTCGTTCGACGGAACCTCACAGAGCGACGACGTTCCTCTGGTGCGGCTGCACAGCGAGTGCCTCACGGGCGACGTGTTCGGTTCGGAGCGGTGCGACTGCGGCCCGCAGCTGCGCGAAGCCGTCGAGCGGCTGTCGATCGAGGGTGGCGCGCTGCTCTACCTGCGGCAGGAGGGCCGTGGCATCGGGCTGTACGCGAAGCTCGACGCGTACGCGTTGCAGGATGCCGGACTCGACACCTACGAGGCGAACACCGCCCTGGGGCACGGGGAAGACGAACGCGATTACACCGCGGCCGCGCAGATGCTCGATGCGGTCGGGGTGCGTGGCATCCGGCTTCTGACGAACAACCCCGACAAGGTCGCGCAGCTGACCGCGCTCGGGATCACCGTCCATGGCGTCGTGCCGACCGGAGTGCACCTGACGGCGGCGAATGCTGGCTATCTGCGGGCGAAGCGCGATCACACCGGCCACCACCTCGACCTCGGGGTAGCGTGAGGGCGCGGTAGCCCTCCCGCTCCCGACGTTCGGAGCACCTGATGACTTACGCCGTTCCGCGCATGACCCCCGAAGAGGGCGAAGCCTGGCTCGGGCTCCTGCGCGTCTGCAATCTGCTGCCGAGCGAGCTCGATGCGCAGTTGTCGCGTGACTCCGGGATGACGCATTACGAGTTCGGCCTCATGTCGTACCTTCGCGCGATGCCCGAGTCGACGGCATCCATGACCGAAATCGCCGAGGCCACGAACGCGACACTCCCGCGGGTGTCGCACGTGTGCCGGCGGTTGGAGGGGCGCGGGCTGGTCGAGAAGTCGATCTCGCCCGCCGATCGACGCGTCAGCATGGCCACCCTGACCGCGGCGGGGCGACGGGAGTTGATCCGCGCGACGCCTCGACACATCGCCACCGCGCGCCGGCTCGTGATCGATGCGCTCTCGCCGGAAGATCTGGCTCACCTCTCGCGGATCACCGCGATTCTCGGGAAGAATCTCGATCCGTCGCACCGGTTCGGCCCGAGGGGATGAAGGAGCGCTCGATGACCACGCGTGTCGGTGAACCATGAAGCTTCTGCTGACCTCCGGCGGGGTCACGAACGACAGCATCCGTGCCGCTCTCGTCGGGCTGCTCGGCAAGCCGATCGAGGAGTCGCGCGCGTTGGTGATCCCGACGGCGCAGTGGGGTCACCCGATGTGCACGCCCGAGAGTCTGTGGCGCGCCGTGTCGGGGAAGACGCGTCTCGTCGAGCTGGGCTGGGAGTCCGTCGGGGTCCTCGAGCTCCTCGCTCTGCCCACCATGCATCGCGAGCGCTGGGAGCCGTGGGTGCGTCAGGCCGACGTCCTCCTCGTCGACGGAGGCGAGGCGGTGTACCTCGCGCACTGGCTGCGCGAGTCGGGGCTCGCTGACCTGCTCCCGTTGGTGTCGGACACGGTGTGGGTCGGGGTGAGCGCCGGCAGCATGGTGCTGACGCCGCGCATCGGGCCGGAGTTCGTCGAGTGGCAGCCGGACGGCCCCGACGAGACGCTCGGTCTCGTCGAGTTCTCGATCTTCCCGCACCTCGACTACCCGGGCTGGTCGTCGAACACTACGGAGAGCGCGCGGCGATGGGCGTCCAAGATCGGCGTGCCGCGGCCTACGCGATCGACGACGAGACGGCCCTCATGGTCGCGGGCGATGAGGTGCGCGTGGTGTCGGAGGGGCACTGGGAGCGGTTCGCCGGCCGGGGTGAGGCGGAGCTTTCGGGCGGGTGAGCGATGGGCGCTGTAGGGTCTGCCGCATGACCGATCGCGCTGTCCCGAACCTGCCGTCTCGCGACTTCGACGCCACGGTCGCCTTCTATGGCGGGTTCGGCTTCGAGCAGGACTACCGGGACGAGGGCTGGCTGATCCTCCGGCGTGGCGGGCTCTCGCTGGAGTTCTTCCCCTTCGTCGACCTCGACCCCGCGAGCAGCTCGTTCATGTGCAGCATCCGGGTCGACGACGTCGACGAGCTGTATCGGCGCATCACATCGGCGGGCGTCGTCGAGAAGACGGTCGGGTTTCCGCGCGTTCATCCGGTGGCGACGCAGCCGTCGGGATTGCGGATCGGCAACCTGGTCGACATCGACGGCACGCAGGTGAACCTGATCGAGAACCCCTCGGCGTCACCGGCGCGATGATCTTTCCTAAGCTCCTGCCATGAGCGTCAGTCTGAGGGTGGGGCCGATCGCGTATCCGATCGGACGCGCTGACTTTCTCGGCTCGTTCTTCGACACCGTCACGGTTCGGCTCGAGGGCGGCACTCGCGGCTCGCGGTTCCCGACGCTCGCGGCTCTCTATGGGGACGGGGAGTTGTCTCCGGATGCCGCCCAGCTCGCCCGCGCGGAACTGGCGAACGTCGAGCGCGAGTTGCGGCGACACCCATCCGCCGACGTGGTCTGGGACATCGATAAGCCGGACGTCAGCCCGCCGTGGGGGAGCGACATCGCCGACACTATCACCTCGCTCGGTGATTACTTCGTGACGGCCGATGGCCGACAGCTCATTGCGGTGATGGATGCCGCGCTCGATGCGAGCGTTCGTACGGGAAAGCCAGTGCGGATCGCCTGACCGCAGACGTCAGGGTTGCCAGAACCCCAGCGCGCAGAGCAGTCGCGTCTCGTCATCGGCATCCGCGGGCGGCTCGATGGCCGGCGGGAACACGCCCCATTGCCGCCACTCGTCGGCGTGCGGGGTGACGTGCTCGTTGAAGCCGGCGACCAGCTCGGGGGAGAGGTGGAAGGGGATGCCGAAGTGCTTCGCGATCGAGTACGCCTGGAACGCGCGATACGTCGCGAGGTGCGCGAAGCCCTCGTCGGCCGGGTAGCCGCCGTAGGTGAACCGGAAGGTCTCGGCGATGTCACCTGATCGCACGGCTGCTGTCGCCTTGTCGTTGAGCGCGTCGTATGACGCGATGGGGTCGTCGCCGAGCAGGTCGACGTCGGCGTACGGGTCGCCGTCCGCAGCGGCGCGGCCCGCGAGCACGTCGGGGATCCAGGCTTCGTCGTAGGCATGGCGCCCGAGGATGCCGAGCAGCGTGGGCGACTCGAGCTGGCTCCACTCCTTCGGCACGGGGGCGGAGAAGTCAGCGGGATCGAGCTGGTCGATGACCTCGCGCAGCGCGGCATCGGCGTGGAGGAAGAGGGCGGCTGGGGTCATGGTGGGGAGGGTACTCCGGGGGTAGGACATGGACCAGAGCTTCGTGGCGCCGACACCGGCATATTCATCGTCGACTGCCGGCCCAGTGAGCTGGAGATCTGAGGACGGCGGTGCGCCGACCGGGCCGTCGCGGATGACGGCATCATGCGAGACTGCGCGGACGGTGGATGCGTGACCGATGTTTCCGAGCTGAGCTATGGCGCAGCGGACGTCCCGCCTGGCTCGGGCGAGTACTCACGCGGTGCCCGCGTCGGCGTCAAACTTCTGGGGGTTCGTATGGCGGCCAAAGATGCCTGGGAGCGGAGTGAGATGTGACCTACCGCAGTGGGATGTCAAGTAAGTCGAAGCCGAAAAGCTCCTCATGTTTAGGCATTCGACTCTTGCTCACGGGGCAGCGCCGCATGCCCGATGGTCCCTATGAGGGCTTGCGATGACTTGCGAGTCTTCGAGTATATGGTGCATGCATGGGGGAATCTCGTAGGTGGCGCAACTTCTCCGGCTCCGGAGGCTCAGACCCGGTGACACGGAGCCTGCACCGTGAGCGACCGGTGCTCGAGGACCGGACCGACTTCCCGTGGGATGACGATCAGCGTACGACCAGCTCTGGCCCTGTGGTCGCGCATTTCGGAGACCTGACAGACCGCGCGGTGCGCTTCATCGAGAGTTCCTCTGCTGTCGTGGGCTGTGTTGCCTGGCTAACGGAGCCGCGCCTACTTGCTGCGCTGGCGGGTCGCGACACGTCGATTGTCGTTCAGAAGGAAGATTTCCTCCGGCCCGATGCACGGTCGGCGGCCGATTGGGCGACGAGGTTGCGAGCTAGCTACGCAGAGCTCCATAATTCATTCGTCCGATTTCAGTTTCCGGAGCCTTTGGGGTCGTCTTCTTACGCCACAGATCCGACTCTGGAGCCAGTTCGCTGCGTAGGGAATCACAACTCGGACAAGTCGCCGGCGATGCCCCGGATGCACCACAAGTTCCTCGTTCGACTGGAGTACAACGAGCGAGCCGAGCCCGCGGTCGATCACCTTCGGCCAGTGGCGGTGTGGACCGGTTCGTTTAACTTCTCCAAGAATGCCGGCTACTCGTTTGAGAATGCGGTCGAGATTGACGACTCCTCTATCGCCGCCGCCTACTTCGCGGAGTTCGCGCGAGTCATGAGTCTTTCGGAACCTCTCGAATGGGAATCCCCCTGGGTTTATCCAGAATGGCGAACCGGAACATGAGCGGTTTCGTTTCTCTGGATAAGTGAAGCGGCTCCGCGCTGACCACGCATTAGGCTCGCAAATTGATCAGTGGTTCGTCCACACAGGCGCGGGCGGGTCGCTAAGCCCGTGCTGCCTTACGTTGCGGACTGGGAGCATCACCGGGGTGCCGATATGACCGGCCGCCGTGCCTTTGAGGCTTACGACACGCTCCGCGACCTGCAGAAGAGCATGGTAGCGGCGAAGTCGGCGTTCGAAGGCGACGCTCGCCCTAGTCGCCCTGAAGCGGCGTTCCCACGGGTCGTCGATGCCCTAAGGCGTCGACGCGAGCGAAACCATGTCGCTTAGCGCGTTCACGCTGCCGCGCAACAAGTGTGGCTACCTGTCGGTCACCGGCCGCTTCGCAGCCAATGGGCGGCCGAACGGGTTGCAGATCTCGGGGTCCCCCGTTCGCGGACCGTGAGACGTTGCAGTTGACAGCGTGGTACCAGGGCCGGTCAGCGGACGCACTACCGGTGTTCCGAGCTGAGCTATGGACGCCGCGGCGTGTGAGTTCGGCTCGCTTGACGGCGCCGGGTTATCGTTTCTGCTCCGCGGGCGGCCCTTGGTGCGGGAGTCAGCGCCCGGTGATACCGCGAGTTCTCACGTTGGCGTGGGGCCGCAGTGATCTTGGGCCCGGGCTTGTGCGCGATCACGCGGCGATCGTCCGATCGGCTCTGCGTCGTCCTGTTCATCAGACCGCAAAGATCTCGAATTTCGAGATTAGTTTACGTGTCAATTCATGCCGGGCTGGTCGTCGCAGTAGCTATCGCTGATAGCTTCCGCCATGAGCGATCGGCGCCTTCAAAGAGTGTCTCGTATCGTCGGGAAAGCACGATTTCACGGGCTCTGCCGTATGTAAGCCCATCCTGACCGAACCACTAGACGACGGGAACTTCCGACCAGTCCTCCGCAGGGCTTACGTCGCGCGCCATCATCATGTCGTAGTGCTGATTCTGTTTCGTCACCGTGAAGATGCGCTCGAACACACTGAGGTAGGTCTCTACGGCGTGCATCGACGGAGAGTGATCGTTGTCATCGAAGATGCTGTGCGATCCTCCATTCGCCCACATGAAGAGCGAGTGGCAGATGAGCCGGTCATCGCCCGTGAACTGATCGAGGATGCTGTCCTGGCCTACGTCGCCGAGAACGTTGAAGTACGTCTCCAAGATACGCCGCATGGTGTTCTCCAGCCCGATAGGCGTCTCGTAGCCACCGGCACGTCCCGCGTTGCGCACCTCGTCCCAGAGTCGACCATACGAGGACTTGATCGGGTTGGTGTCGAAGGGCTCGATTGCATGAGCCCGGTCTGCATACTTTCTGATCGTGAAGTAGCGTCGCCGCTTGTCGGGCTTTCGGCTGCGCTGGTAGGTGACCTCTTTGTGAAAGTGAACGTTGTGGGTCAAAACAACGACTTGAGCGACTTGCCCACCGCCCTTCATTGCCTCGTCCACGAGCTCACGGATCAACGCACTCACAACGACCATCACATCGCTGTCCATTGACGAGATCGGATCGTCGATCACGGCAAGGATCGGTTGTGGAGAGCCCCCTGTCTTGGTGCTTCTTAGCACGTGACAGAAGTACAGGAACGACAGGAAGGTGCGCTCTCCTTCACTCAGCGAGCCTGCGTCGAAGGCTCCATCGTTCCGAGTGATGGTGTAGCCGTCCTCTAGCTCATCGGAGGCTGCAAGCCGGAACGACGTGAATCCGGTATCCGCGAGGACTCGGTTCATGCGCTCGATGGTCGGTTTGCTTGACACCAACTGCGCGCTCAGAGCCACCTCGCGACGGACAATGTCGGCAAGATCACGCTCAGCCGCACTTAGCGCCTCCTCGATGCCAGCAATCGCTGGTTCGAGCCGGTCAACGTCACGTTTATATGCGGCGAGGTCTGCGTTCACGACGTGGGCGGCGAAGTAGTTCCAACAGCGTTCCACGAGGAGCGGGCGCTCCTGAGCGCGTCTTCGAACCCGTGCATTGTGTTCGTCAATCCCGACGTTCGCGGATGCAAGCACCTCGTTGATCCGATTGATCTCGGGAGCAATGTCATCGAGGGCTACTTCGGTGGACGGAGACGCGAGCTTCTGCCCGATCGATCCCCGCACCTTTTCAACGACAAGTTCGAGCGCCGCTGCCGGTGCTTCGAGTGCCGCCGCGTCCAAGTGCCAGTTGTGACCTTCGAGAAGACGACGAACCGTCCCGATAATCGCCTCGGACTGCCTCGTGAATGCCTCGTCGAAGCGACGCAGTTGTTCGATCTGCTCTTCGTATGACCGGTCGAACAGCTCTTCCAGTTGATGCGCGAAGTCCGAGGAGACCTCCTGTTGGCAGAACGGGCAGACCCCGTCAGCATGATCGACGAATCGACGACCGGCGGACACCCAGTCTGCGTTTCCGAGCCGCTGCACCAGATCGCTCAGCGTGGCATCCTCACGTCCGACCACTCGCTGCGCAAACAGGTCGTATCCGGGAAGGGCGTTGACCCTAAGCGTGGTGAGCGGCGCGAACTTGGGCGCTTCTGTCGCCTGATCGTCGAAGACACTCTGCGCCTCCGCGACGAGCACTGCCTCATCGGCGTCCGTGGCTTCCGACACCGTTGCAGTAGCAGCCAGCAGCCTCGTGACGAAACGATCCATTGACCCGTTGAACCCGTCGAACGCGCTCCTAAGCTCCGGTGCAAAATCACTCCGCTTCTTCCACGCGTCCGTTTTCAGACGATCCTTGGCGGAAGCCAGTTCGTCTCGGTGCTTCTTCAGGTTGGACTCGGTGCGCTTCTTCTTCGTCTCCGCCTTGGGCTTCTCTCCGCCCTCGCCAACGATCGCCTCAAGCGCGGTGCGCTTCTCAACGTTCTCCTCGCCAAGAAGAAACACTCCCTCCAGGCGCGAATATTGCTCGATCACCTTCTCGACAAAGTCTCTGTTGTACACCCTCACGTCGAGTGGCGTGTCACCATTCCAGTGGTGTTTCGTGCCAGCGAATCGGGACGGCTCGGCAAGCGCACGACTTATGGAGGTCTTCCCCGAGCCGTTTGGACCGAACACGAAGGTGGCAACCCCGAAGGGCTTCATCGCCAGCGGAGTAGTGCCGAAACACGCCATCCCCGAAAGGGTCAGAGAATCAAGCATCGACGACCTCAAGCGACGGCAGCCCGTTGACGATCTTGACCGTCTCGACGCTTACCGTCGTGATCCGCTTGATGAGGTCGAGGATGTAGCGCGGGTCGCCGTGCTCGTCGCCCCAGGCGTTCGGATCGTTGATGATGCCTGACGCCTTGTCGGTCTTCACCTGATACCGCTCGATAATCCAGTCGAGCGCGGAGCGAGAGCCGAGCAGGTACTCCTGCGCCTCCTCCGGGATGCCGGTGAGGGTGATGCTGTCGTTGTAGACAATCGTCGTTTTGTTGTCCTGACGACCCTCCTTCGCGTAGCGCATCTTGGTGACACGCAGCGAGGCGTTCGGCGTGGCGGTCTCGATCAGCGGGTAGGGCTCGACGGTCTCGTAGTTCAGGTGAAGCTCGGAGAGTGCGCGACCGGCTTCGACGAACTGCTTGAACGCTTTGACCTTCGGGATGCGCGGGAGCATCTTCGCGAGGTCAGCCTCGAACTCTGCCCGGTACTCGCGCGAGTGCAGCAGCCCGTAGACGTAGAAGAAGATGTCGTCCTTCGCCACATCCTTGCCGAACGACTGCCGGTAGTCGGTCAGAATCTCGTCGGTGATGTTATCGATGCGCTCGTAGCCAGGGGCATCGCCTTCTCCATATACGTCTAGAGCTCCAGGAATTTGTTCAGTGCGGCGATATGTGTAGCGAGGGAAGAATTGCCCGCTTCCCGAACCCCAAAGGGCAAGATCGGGGATCGCGTCGGTCATTAGTAAAGATGCCCCGTGGCCGGCGCCTGGAGCTGTTACATAGACGCCCATGTTCTCCGAGGTTGCTGTCGGAAACATGCTCATCAACTTCCCCTGGCGATGATTCATTTGTGAGTCAAAATAGACACGTTGGCGACTGAACGGCCGGTACAGTGCTACCCGAGCTGACGTGCCCTCAGCGAGCACTGCACGGTGTTCGCGCGCCAATTCGTCGAGCAAGGTGCTCGTCCACTTAATGTAGCCTCCGTCGAATTTGACAAACGTCTTCAAGTTCTTCGGGCGTCCTGCATCACTCCAACGGTCGATCTCTGCGTTGTAGTTTGTGATCAGTCGCGACACGAGGTCGTCGAGCGTGCGCTTAGAGTAGTTGTAGACCCAGGAATCGCGTCCTGTTTCCAGTCCGCGACTGAAAGTGGCGAAGAATCGCGTCTCGCGAGACCTATTCGCGTCTTTCTCCCCAATCGGGGAGAACTTTGTAAACTCATCATTCCGCTTAGTCGTCCAGTCGCCCTCAGTCGACGGTTCGATCTTCTTCCACGGGAGTGCCGTAAGAGAGCCGAACCCGGCTATCTTTCCGAGCTTCTGCTTCCTATCGAGATAGTCGCCAATGTCGTAGTAGTAAAGAGTTCCGGGGATTTGCCGCTTCGGGTTCTTGATGAGGATTGCGACCGCGATCGTAGCGCGCGAGCCCGATCCGAAAATTTGCCCTCCCTCTTTCCTCGCCCGTTCTCCGGAGGTTCTGGTGTTCCCGCGCAGATTGAAGATGTAGACGCTCGTAAATTCGTCGATCAGGCTCAGTCTGAGTCCATCGGCAGTGTTGCCGTCGATGTAGCCACCGTTCGAGACATACGCGACGATCCCCTCCTCACCGATGCGATCGGACGCCCATCGGATCGCGCGGATGTAGGAGTCGTAGAGGTTGTTCTTGTTCGTCGCGGTTGAGCGCTTCGCGTACGTGTCGCGAATTTTGCCATCGAGCGTCGGGTATGAGTTGTTCGCGTTGTCGTCGTTACCGGAGGTCTGACCCTTCGAGTACGGCGGGTTGCCGATGATGACGCGGATATCGCGTTCCTTCTGAGCGATCACGCGGTCGTTGTTGGCTTGGAAGATGCCCATGTCGTCGAGTTCGTCATCGTCCTCAAACATCTGGAACGTGTCGGTCAGGACGATGCCGTCGAAGGGGACATACTCGCCGCCCCGGAGCGCATGGTATGTCTCCTCAATGTTGATCGCCGCTACGTAGTACGCGAGCAACACGATCTCGTTCGCGTGCAACTCGTAGCGGTACTTCCGCGCCAGGTCGTGCGGCTTAATGAGACCCGACTGGAGCAACCGCACGATGAACGTGCCGGTACCCGTAAACGGGTCGAGGACATGCACGCCTTCATCGGAAATCGACGTGTCGAACTCGTCTTCCAGAATGTCATTTACCGAGTGGATGATGAAGTCCACGATCTCGTTCGGCGTGTAGACGATGCCGAGCTTCTCGCTTGTCTTGGAGAACGCGGTTGAGAAGAACTTCTCGTACAACTCTTTGACGATCGTCTGCTTTGCCGCCGCGTCGTCGATACCCGCCGCACGTACGCGAACGGACTCGTAAAACGACTCGAGCTTCGTTGTCTCGTTCTCAAGGTTCTCGCCGTCGAGCACCTTGACCATCGCGTTCATGACCCGAGAGACCGGGTTGTTCTCAGAAAACGCGTACCCCTCGAACAGCGCGTCGAATACGGGCTGCGTGATGAGGTGCTGCGAGAGCATCTGGACCGCGTCGTCATGCGAGATGTCGGGGTTCAGGTTGAGTCGAAGACCTTCGGTGAACGCCTCGAACTCGTCGCGGATCCGCTTGTTGTCGCCCTTGACGAGCGCGTTGATTCGCTCGGAGTGAGCCTGCGCGATTTCACCAACGTCCTTCGCCCAGTTCTCCCAGTAGCGCCGCTGACCTACCTTCTGCACGATCTTGGAGAGGATCGCGTCGCGCCAGGCTTCGATCTTCGAGAAGTCAAGCTGCAAAGCACCCTGCACCTTGTCGGCACCCTTGGTTGCCGAGTCTTCCTCGTCGTCGCTCTTCCCGCCGCCTGCGCCGATCACATCGACCATGAGCCTGTTGGTCTTCTTCGTGAGGTCGATCTTGTTGACTTCGGCGTCGAACCGCTCATCGTGCGCTCGGAGCGCCTGGAGAACTTGCCAGACGACCCGGTACTTGTCGTTGTTGTTCAGTGCTTCGTCGGGCTCAATGCCACCGGGGATCGCGATCGGGAGGATCACGTACCCGAACTTCTTCCCCGCCATCTTGCGCATGACGCGACCGACCGACTGCACCACGTCGACCACGCTCTTGCGCGGGTTCATGAACATCACAGCGTCGAGCGCGGGAACGTCCACGCCTTCGGACAAGCACTTGGCGTTCGACAGGATGCGGACGGTGCTCTCCGGGGACGGCTCCTTGAGCCAGTCGAGCTTCTCGTTGCGCACGAGCATCGACTGCGTTCCGTCGACGTGCCGCGCTTCGGCGTGGAGCAGCCGAGAGGTGTCTTCGCCTGAGGCCTCGATGCGCTCGATCTCACCTTCGACAACTTGCTGAAATGCGTCGGAGAGCTTGCGCGAGGTCGCGATGTCCTTCGCGAACATCACCGCACGCTGCATCGGTGACGGGTCGTCCTCGTACTCTCCGGGGATCACCGAACGCTTCGAGAGACCATTCCAGGTGCCGACGATCTTCGCAGTGTCCTCCATCGCGAGTTCGTAGCCGTCCTGCGACATCAACGACTGGAACTCGCGTGCGACGAACGACTCATCGACCGCGAGCACGAGCACCTTGTAGTCGGTCAGTCGGCCCATGCTGACTGCCTGCCCGAATCCGAGTCTGTGGAACTCGGGTCCGTAGACCGCTTCGTCATCCATGTCGGCGAGCTTCGCGCCGATCTCCCCCGCCTTTTTGCGAGTGCCATCCGAGAAGATGCGCGGTGTGGCAGTCATGTAGAGGCGCTTCTTGCCCTGCACAAAGTCTTGGTCGTGCACCTTCATGAACGCTGACTCGTCGTCATCCGACATTGCAGCTCCAGTCGTCCGGTGCGCCTCATCGCTGACGATGAGGTCGAACTCAGGCAGCCCCATCCCCTGAGCTTTCGAGATCACGGGAAGCGACTGGTAGGTCGAGAAGATGACGGTGAGCTTGTCCGAGCCATCGCCCGAGGTGAACTGCTTGACGAGCGCCGATGCGTTCGTGGTTGCGGGGAATGCAAGGTCGGTGACCGGTATGTCTTCTTCGGTACGACGCTTGCCGACCGACACATCAGAGCAGACCGCAAACGAGCGCATGGGCACTTCGGCCTGGATCGTCCACTCCTTGAGCGTCTGCGACAGCAGAGCAATCGAAGGCACGAGAAACAGGACGGTGCCACCGAGCGGGACGACCTTCTCGGCGAGACGAAGCGAGGTGAACGTCTTGCCGGTGCCGCACGCCATGATGAGCTTCCCGCGATCACGCTCGGTGAAGCCTGCGACGACATCGTCAATGGCGGCGCGCTGATAGTCGAAGGGGGTCTTGAGGCGCTTCTTTTCCAGTCGTGCGGGCTCGTTCCATACGAACTGAGACCAGTCGATCGACGAGTCATCGAGGTCTTGCACGCGCAGTCGCTCTACGGGGATCGACTGCCCAGCTATCGCCTCTTCGGCGTTCTTCCCCCAGGTGTCTGACGTCGAAATCACTAGGCGCGCTGCGAACTCTGGTACGTAGTCGACTGTCATCTTGCCGGACGCGGACAGGAAAGAGTCGAGCATCGCCTTCGTCACTGTGGTGGAGGGCGCGAAGAACTTGCACTGAATCGCGGTGAGTTCGCCCGTGTCACGACTCCGGGCAACCAGATCGACGCCCGTGTCAGGACGGTTTCCGCGCTCGGGATACTCCGACCACCGCCACACCTCGTCGTACAACTCGGCGTACTGCGGCTCGGTGCGGAGAAACGCCTGCATCAGCCGCTCAAAGTGCGCGCCCTTGTCGTATTCGTCGAACGCGACCTTCCGGTACTGGTCGAGGACGTCGTGGATGCTCGTGATGGAGAGGTTCGTCATGTCATGTGCGCTCACTGTGTAACCGGCCGAGAAGTTCAACCTATCTGCGAGGACCGCGTCGCGTCGTCGGAAGAAAGCGACAGTCTGGCGATGGACGTACAGACCGCGCAGGAGAGAACCTGTCGAATGGCACTAATCCTCGAGGGGTAGGCCTTCGCGGGAAGGGCGGCATCCTTCGGTCGGTTCGAGGTGGCCATGGAGGTCGTCGGGCCGCCCGAGCTGGCGGAGGCGTTCGCGGTGCAGGCGGAGCGATTCGCGGCGGCGGGCTCTTCCGCGGAGGAGCCCCGGCGAGGAAGCTAGCGGCATGACCCAGCCCCTCCGCTACGCCATCAACGTCACCCTCGACGGCTGCTGCTCGCACGAGGAGGGCCTCCCACCCGACGAGGAGTCGATGGCGTTCTGGACCGACGAGCTGCGTCGATCCGACGCGCTCCTCTACGGACGCGTGACGTACGAGCTGATGCAGGGCGCGTGGCGCAGGCCCGAGTCGGGGGAGTGGCCGGACTGGATGGATGCCAGTGAGGTGGCCTTCTCGGAGGTCATGGATCCGATGCGGAAGGTGGTGGCATCCGAGACTCTCGACGCCGTCGACTGGAACGCTGAGCTGATCAGCGGCGATGTCGTCGACGCGGTGCGGCGGTTGAAGGAGCGGCAGGGGCGGGGGATCTCGCTCGGCGGTGTGCGGTTGCCAGCGGCGCTCGCCGCGGCGGGGCTCATCGATGAGTACACGTTTGTGGTGCATCCGGTGATCGCCGGTCGCGGACCGCGGCTGCTCGACGGCGTGGAGCTGAAGCTCGAGCTCGTCGAGCGGTGGGAGTTCGGCTCGGGGGCTACCGTGCAGCGGTACCGGCACCCGATAGCGTGATCCCACAATCCGCATTTTCGTGGCCGGGGGGCGTTTGTCGTGAACAGTGACATTTTCTGGATCATCGGTGTGGTCGTCGCCGTCGGGGCGGTGCTGCTGATCCTGCTGATCGGCTTCTTCATCTTCCGGGCTTGGTACCAGGTGCCGCAGGCCGATGAGGCGATCGTCATCGTCGGTAAGAAGCAGCGCGGTTCCGACGGGCTGACGTCGAACATGACGGTCATCACCGGCGGCGGAGCTTTCGTCAACAAGCTGACGCAGCGCTCGGACCGCATCTCGCTGCGGTCGCGACAGATCAAGATGGAGCCCGTCGCGCAGACGAAGAACGGCGTGACCATCCACCTGGCTGGTGTCGCGCTGGTCAAGATCGGGTCGCTGCCCGACCAGGTTCGCGCCGCCGCGGAGCGCTTCGCCTCGCAGGACCAGGCGATCGACGTCTTCACCACCGAGCAGCTCGAGGGTGCGCTGCGCGGAGTCGTGGCGAAGCTGAACGTCGAAGAGGTCATGCAAGACCGCCAGAAGCTCGGTGACGAGATCGCCGAGGGCATCAAGGGCGACCTGCTCGCTCAGGGTCTCGTGCTCGACTCGTTTGCCATCCAGGGCGTCACCGACCGCAACGGCTACATCGAGGCACTCGGCGCGCAAGAGGTCGAGCGCGTGAAGCGCGAGGCCGAGGTCGCGCGCATCGAGGCGGCCCGCGAGGTCAAGGCGCGCCAGCTCGCGACCGAAGAAGCGAACCTCATCGAGCAGACCGCGTTCGACAAGAACACGGCGGCATCGAAGTCCGAGGTCGGGCGTGCGAACGCCGAGGCGGAGCAGGCCGAGAACCTCGCCCGCGCCGAGCGCGAACAGGCCGTTCTGGTGCAGCGCGCCGAGAACCGTCAGGCCGAGCTCGACGCCGACGTGAAGCGCGTCGCGGATGCCGAGAAGTACCGCAAGCAGACCGAAGCCGACGCCGAGTCGTACGCGCGCCAGAAGAAGGCCGAGACCGACCGTCAGGTGGCGCAGCAGGAATCGGATGCCGAGGCCTACGCGGTGCAGCGCCAGGCCGAGGCCCGGCAGGCCTCCGCCGCAGCCGAAGCCGCCGCCGTGCGGGCGCGCGCCGAGGCTGAAGCGGAAGCGTTGCGGGCGAAGTCCAGCGCTGAGGCGGAAGCCCTTCGCGCTCAAGCTCTCGCCGAAGCCGAGGCCATCCGCGCGAAGGGTGAGGCGAGCGCGGCGGCGATCCAGGCCGAGGCCGAGGCGCTGCGCGAGAACCAGGAGGCCATCCTCGGGCGCGAGCTCATCGGGCAGCTGCCCGCGCTGATGGCCGAGTTCGCGAAGGGGTACCAAAACGTCGGCAACGTCACCCTCGTGGGCGGCGACTCCGCCGGCACGCACATCGCGCGCGAGCAGGCGGCGGGTCTGGCGGCGACGTTCGACAGCGTGAAGTCGGCGACGGGCGTCGACCTGGGCGCCATTCTGCAGGGGCAGGCGTTCGGGCGGGGTGTGGCGTCCTCGCGAGAAGCGTCGGTGGCGGGCGACTGACCTAGAGGGCCGGGACAACCACGTCAGTCAGGTACTCGCGGAGCCGCGGCACGTCACGCGTGAGCGTGCGCCAGACGCGGTGCGGGTCGAGATCGTCGTACTGGTGGGCGGCGAAGTTCTCGCCACCTCCGCTATGGGCCGCCGAACTCATTCAGCGAAGCAACACCGCCGCGCCCGCGCGGTGGTCGGACAAAAGGTGTGTATTTGTTATGAGTTAGGTGGATTTTTGCCCATAGACTTTCGAGTCTCGCCGGCCGACGGCGAGCACTCAGCTCACAAGCCACGAATCCGACGTGGCCCTTTCCGTGGGGGATATCTTGACTGAATCGATCACTCCAGCCGCGCCCGCGGGCTGGTTCCCTGCTGGCGTCGAAGGCCAGGAGCGCTATTGGGATGGCACCGCGTGGACTGACCACGTTCGTCCCGTCAACGCCGCGTCTGGCAGGAGCGATTTCGCTGCCCCCGGATCGACAGCTCCTGGGCCTGAGAAGAAGACGCGCAACCTCCTCGGGATCGTGGCGCTCGGGCTGGCGGCCGTGGGATTCATTTTCGCTTGCATCCCCGGTGCCCTGATCGTCGGATGGATTCTGCTGCCGATCGCTTTCATCCTCGGCATCGTGGCGCTCTTCCAGAAAGACAAGCCCAAATGGCAGGGCCTCACTGCGATCATCGTGTCCGTTGTTGGCACGATCGTCGGGGTGGTCGTATTCTTCGTGGTCGCGGCCACAGCTCTCAACAACGCGATCGACGACACGGTTACCGACAAGGTCGGTACCTCCGACATTGTCGAGGAAGGGGCGCCCGGGACCGCTGAGAAGCCCGCGCTTGCGGCGGCGCAGGAACTCGTGCTCGGCGAGACCGCGTTTGGCGTGGACGCCGAGAGCGGCATGGGCTGGTACGCCGTGCAGCTGACCAACCCGAACGAGGACTACGTCTTCGGCAACGCCGCCATCGAGGTGGAGGCTTATGACGCGAGCGGCGTGCTTCTCGACACCGGTACGGATTACAGCACCATCCTCTCGGGAAGCTCGTGGTACGTCGGCCGCTTCCTGCAGGTGGGATCGGCGCAGATCGACCACATCGAGGTGCGCGGGCCGAGCGCCAGTGCGGCGACCAACTCGCCAGCCGCTGAGACCGGCTCCTTCACGATGGGTGAAGTGACCACCGGGTCCGAGTACGACTGGATGACTGTCAGCGGCACCGTCACCAGCAAGTTCACCGAGGATCAGGACATGGTCCGTATCGACGTGATCGCTCGCAATGGCGACGGGAAGATCGTAGGCGTCGACACCACCTACACGGATCGTGTGCCTGCTGGCGGCACGGCAGCGTGGAAGGTACCGCTGTGGGAAGTACCGCTGGACAGCAAGGTCGAGGCATTCGCTCACCTCTGATTTGCGCCTGCGTAAACCGCGTCAGAACCACGAGGGTTGCCTACGGGTGACCCTCGTGGTCCCTCTGAGTGTTCTTCTGAAATCCAGCCCGCGCGACATGGACGGCGGGTAGTTACGGGCCCCGCGCGACAACTCGCGCGGGGCCCGTGGCATCCGGAATCTCAGCCCTGCAAGAACGGGTAATCCGTGTAGCCGCGCTCGCCGCCGCCGTAGACCGAGGCCTGGTCGACCTCGTTCTCGGACGCGTTCTGCTCCCAGCGCGTGACGAGGTCGGGGTTGGCGATCGCGGGGCGGCCGACGGCGACGAGGTCGGCGATGTCGTCCTCCACGACCGACACCGCTTCGTCGCGCGTCGTCACGCTCGAGAAGCCCGAGTTCACGATGAAGGTGCCGCCGAAGGTGCGGCGGAGGTCCTGGATCAGCTCGCTTGCGGGGTCGGCGTGCAGCACGCTCAGGTACGCCAGGCCCAGGGGCGCGAGGCCCGACACGAGCGCCTCGTAGGTGGCGCGGGTCTCAGTGTCGTCGGTCTCGAGAACGTCCTGGATGTTGTGGGCGGGAGAGATCCGGATGCCGACGCGCTCCGCGCCGATCTCTGCGGCCACGGCCTCCGCAACCTCGATGACGAAGCGGGCACGGGCCTCGGGCGACCCGCCGTACTCGTCGGTGCGCTGGTTGGAGGCGGGGGAGAGGAACTCGTGCAGCAGGTAGCCGTTGGCGCTGTGGAGTTCGACGCCGTCGAGTCCGGCATCCACGGCCCGGCGGGCAGCGGCGACGAACTCGTCGCGGACGGTGGCGAGCTCCTCGGTCTCGAGGGCGTGCGGCACGGCGTAAGCGACCTTGGTGCCGTCGGCGAGGCGGGTCTCGCCCTGGATCGCGATCGCCGAGGGGGCGACGATGCGGTCGGTACCGGTGATGTCGGGGTGCGTGACGCGTCCGCCGTTCATGAGCTGCATGAAGACGGTGCCGCCCTCGGCGTGCACGGCGTCGGCCACCTTGGCCCAGCCCGCGGCCTGAGCGTCGGTCACGATGCCCGGCTGGCCCGGGTACGCGCGCGACTCGGCGCTCGGGAAGACGCCCTCGGTGACGAGGAGGCCGATGCCGGCGCGCTGCGCGTAGTACTTCGCGACGATCGGGCCGGGAACGCCGTCTTCGGCGGCGCGGAGGCGGGTCATCGGCGCGAGCGAGACGCGGTTGCGGACGTCGACGGCGCCGACGGTGGTGGGGCTGAAGAGGCTCACGGGAGTCCTTTCGTGGGGAACAAGGGCCACGCGAACCCAACGGAGCGCGGCATCGACCTATTCCACGGAATGCACATGTGTGCAGCGGTGGGTTGACACAGGCTCCTGCGCCGTCCTGTTCTCAGCGCCGCCACGGGCGAGTCGCCAACCGCTCGCCTCAGCCCCCGTACACCCGCACGCTCGCCGCGCCGTCCGAGCGCGGGTCGCTCCCGGCATCCAGACCCCCGTCGGATGCCACGGCGACGAGGTTGGCGTGACCGACGAGCTCGTCGGCATCCGGGGTCTCGATGATGTGGAGGCGCGTCTCGGCGAGCGAGGCGCGGGCCGGTGCGGCGAGATCGCTCTCGACGTAGATGTCGGACGGGCTGTCGCCGTCGCGCTGCGGGCCGACGATGGCGCGCGGGGCCGACACCGCCTCTTGTGCCGAGGCTCCGGCCATCGCCCGGAGCAGAGTCTGCGCGTGGATCTGCGGCTGACCCTGGCCGCCCATCGTGGCCGACACGAAGCGCAGGCCCTTGGCGTCGTCGACCATCACGGGCATGAGCGTGTGCAGCGGGCGCTTGCCGGGGGCGAGGGCGTTCGGTGACGCGGGATCCAGCGAGAAGCCGGTGCCGCGGTTGTGCAGCAGGATGCCGGTGGACGGCTCCACGACCGCGGCACCGAAGGCGTGGTAGACGCTCTGGATGAGCGAGACCGACCACCCCGACGAATCCGACACCGCGATGCCGACCGTGTCGCCGCGGGGCCGACGGAAGCCGGGGAGCACGGGCTCGTCGCCGCGGGCGGAGGCGTCGCCGCCGAGGAGCTCGCTGACGTCTCCCGAGGTGACGCGAGGGTCGGCGAGAAGCTCGTCGCGCACGAGGTTGGCGGCGAAGAAGCGCTCCATCATGCGACCGAAGTCCGCGCCGAGCGGGTCGGTGATGCCGTTGCGCTCCAGCTCGCCCAGCACGCGGAGCAGCACGAAGCCGTGCGTGTTGGGCGGGCTCGTGAGCACGCGGTACGACCCGAACGAGGTCGTCAGCGGTTCGACGACCTCGGGGTGGAACAGGAGCAGGTCGGCCGCGCCGATGCGCGAGCCGAGGCGGGCGAGACCATCGACGAACGGTGCCGTCAACACGCCGTCGTACAGAGCGGCGGATCCGCCATCGCGGATCGCCTCGAGCGTGCGGGCGAGGGTCGGCTGTACGAGAGCGTCGCCCTCGCTCGGCAGCCCTCGGGCGAGGAAGGTGTCGCGGAACCCCTTGTCGAACCCGATCGCGGCCTCCTCCTCGCGGAAGGCGGCGGCGAGGGACCGCGACACCGGCACTCCATCGCGCGCGGCGGCGATGGCATCCGTGAAGATCTCCGCCCAGTCCAGCTGGCCGCCCATGCGCCGCAGTGCGTCCCAGCCGCGGACGGCGCCCGGCACCGTCACGGTGTCGATTCCTCGGTACGGCAGCATGTCGCCGTGCGCGGCACGCATCGCGTCGCGATCGACGGCGGATGCCGCGGGGCCCGATGCGTTCACGCACCGCGTGCGTCCCGAGGGGTCGCGCACCAGCGCGATCAGGTCGCCGCCGATGCTGACGTTGTGCGGGTAGACGACGCTGAGTGTGGCGGCCGCGGCGAGAGCGGCGTCGATCGCGTTGCCGCCGCGCGCGAACGCCTTCTCCGCGGAGCGCGTGGCGTCGGCGTGCGGGGTGGCGATAGCGCCGGTCAGGAGCGTGCGAGACATGGGTGTTCCTCGGTGGATCGTGCGGGGAGGGGAGAGGTCAGAGGATCTTCGAGAGGAAGGCCTGCGTGCGCGGGTGCTCGGGGGCGGCGAAAAGCCGGCTCGGCGGGGCGACCTCGATGATCGCTCCGGCATCCATCACCACGACCCGGTCGGCGACCTCGCGGGCGAACCCCATCTCGTGCGTGACCACGACCATGGTCATGTGGTCGGCGGCGAGCTCGCGCATGACGTCGAGCACCTCGCCGATCATCTCGGGGTCGAGCGCGCTGGTCGGCTCGTCGAAGAGCATCAGACGGGGCTTCATCGCGAGAGCGCGGGCGATCGCGACGCGCTGCTGCTGACCGCCCGACAGCTTGTTGGGACGCGCGTCGGCCTTGTCGCCCAGCCCCACACGCTCGAGCAGCGCCTGGGCCTGTGCGACGGCCTCGGCCTTCGCGACCCCGCGCACGCGGACGGGCGCGTGCCAGATGTTCTCGAGCGCGGTCATGTGCGGGAAGAGGTTGAAGTGCTGGAAGACGAAGCCGATCTCCTGGCGCTGCTGGCGCAGGGCCGACTTCGAGGCGGGCACGCGCCGACCGTTCGCAGCGACGCGGTAGCCCATGGGCTGGCCGGCGACCGTGAGCTCTCCGCCGTCGATGCTCTCGAGGCCGTTCATCGTGCGGAGGAACGTCGTCTTGCCGGCGCCCGAGGGGCCGACCAGCACGACGACCTCGCCCGGCTGCACGTCCAGCGAGACGTCGTCGAGCACCTGGCGGCCGCCGAGGGCGCGCGTGACGTTCTTCGCGCGGACGATGGGGTCGGTCATTTCAGGACTCCCGAGTCGGAGAGGGCGGTGACGGGGGTGAGGGGAGCGGAGCGCCGCCCGCCGAACAGTCGCTGCCACGGAGACACCGTGGTGACGATGCCGACCCGGGCGTTGAGCTTCTTCTCGATCGCGCTCTGGATTACCGTCCAGATCGTGGTGAGGGCGAGGTAGTAGATCGCGACCACGGCGAAGATCTCGAACGTGCGGAAGGTGGCCGCACTGATGCTCTGCGTGACGAGGAACATCTCGGAGACGCCGATGACGCTGAGGATTGAGGTGCTCTTCATGAGTCCGTTGAACGAGTTGCCGAGCGGCGGGACCATGAGGCGCAACGACTGGGGCAGGATGATCCACCGCATCGCCGAGGCGCCCGACATCCCCAGCGCCTGCGCCGCCTCGGTCTGACCGACCGGTACCGAGTCGAGACCGGCGCGGATGATCTCCGAGATGTACGCGCTCTCGTTCATGATGAGCCCGACGATCGCCGCCTGGATGGCGGCTTTGATCAGGATGCCGCCGAGGTCGACGTCCTGGAAGCGGAACACGTTCGCCGCCGCGAAGCCCGTGTAGATGATCACGAGCTGCACGAGCAGCGGGGTACCGCGGATCAGCCAGATGTAGAGGCTCGCGATCACGCGCAGGGGCGCGAAGGACGACCGTCGCATCATGGCGATCACGAGGCCGACGACGAGCGCCCCGGCCATCGCCAGCACCGAGATGAGGACGGTCAGCGCGAGCCCCTGCAGGAACGGCGGACCCGGGGTGAGCAGGTTCTTCCAGAAGAAGCCCCAGTCGAAGTTCATCGTCAGTTGGTCCCGGTGTAGGCGAGCGACTCCTGTCCCCACGAGCTGAGGATCTTCGTGTAGTCGCCGGTGGAGACGAGGTCGTCGAACGCCGTCTGGATGGCGTCGTGCAGCGCGGTGTCGTCCTTCAGCGTGGCCGCGCCGATGTCGATCGCGTCGGTCGGGTCGCCCACCATCTCGATGCCCGCCGTGCCCTGCTTCTGGTAGTAGCCGATGAGCTCCGCGGCGTCGAGATAGGCGTCGAGCTGGCCGCTGACGAGCTGCTGGAAGCCGACCGTCGCCTGGTTGTTCGTGCTGATGTCGAGCGCCTTCTTGCCCTCGGAGGTGCACGTGGTCGACTGCTTCTCGGCGAGATCCTGCGCCGTCGTACCGACGGTCACCATGACCTTCTTGCCGCAGAGCGAGTCGTCGAGGCCGGTGATGCCGGCATCCGATCCCTGCTTCACCGCGACACCCGTGGCGGAGGTGAGGTAAGGCACGAAGTCGACGACTTCTTCACGCTCGGGCTTGATGTAGAGCGAGGCCATGATGACGTCGCACTGCTTCGCCTGCAGGCTCGGGATGAGCGCCGCGAAGTCCACGGTGACGAAGTCGGGCTTCAGTCCGAGACGTCCGGCGACGGCCTTGGCCAGATCGATCTCGCTGCCGACGAGCGTGCCCGACTCGTCGGTGCTGATGTTGGGCGGTGAGCCCAGGTTGGTGGTGCAGACCGACAGCGTGCCGGCCGAACGCAGGGCGCTCGGGGCGACCGTGGCGATCGCGGATGCGGTGTCGGCTGCCGGTGCCGGGCTCGAGGAGCACGCGGCCAGGCCGAGGGCGGCGATGCCGGCGACCGCGACGACTGCGGCGATGCGAGTGGTGGTGTGCATGGGAATCTCCGTCGATGCTCGATGCTCCGTCACCTCGGGTGTGACGTGCGGAGCAGGCTATCAATTGATAGGTGGTTCGTCTATCAATTGATAGACGGCGCATGTTGCGCCCGCATTACACGCCGATATCGACGCGGAGAAGACTGGCCCGACGGGGCTCGATCAGGACGAGAAGGAGACGACGCCGTCGAGGCGCGACAGCGTGGCAGCACGCACCGCGTGCAACCGGGACGGGTCGTCGAGGATCGCGCGCAGGATGAAGTCCGACACCTGCAGGGGCCGATGCGCGACCGGCGCCGAGGCATTCGTCTCGCGCTCGCGCATGCCCTCGAACTGCAGGCCGGTGATCGCGCGCTGCACGAACTCGGCATCGACGTCCATGAACTCGCCCGCCCCGACGCCCTCTTCGACCAGCGCCCGCACCTCGTCGTGGAAGCGCGAGATCTCGCGGCGCTGCGTCTCGAACTCGGGCTCGGTGAAGATCGCGTCGCTGTAGTACCCGCGCGCGTCGTAGGGCAGCGTCAGGTAGTCGTTCGAGCTGATCGTGAGGAAGTAGTGGAACCGCTCCGCCCACGACGCCTCGAGGGCCCGCGCGTCTTGCAGGCGGCCGAACGTCTGCGCCAGGTCGGCGTCGACGAGCTCCGACAGGATGACGTGCTTCGCCGCGAAGTGATAGAAGAGCGAGGGCTGCCGGATGCCGACCGCGTCGGCGATCTCGCGCGTCGTGGTGCCGTGGTAGCCGTGCCGGCCGAACAAGCGGGCCGCGTGCACGAGGATCTGCTGCCGCGTGCCCCCTTCTTCCATTCGACGATCCTATCGACCGCTAGATCACCCGCCGTGCGGCGTGCGGATCGCCATACGCTGGTGCCCCAGCCACCCACCGGAGGATCCGCGATGACCGAGAACCCCCTCGCCCACCGGCTCGACTACACGCTCGACGAGCTCGACGACGCCGCGCTCGCGGCATCCCCTCTCGCTCTTCTCCAGCGCTGGCTGGCGGACGCCGCCGACCTGCCCGAGCCGAACGCGATGGTCGTCTCGACGGTGGATGCCACGGGCTCACCGACCTCGCGAACCGTGCTGCTGCGCGGGATCGACGACGACGGCGCCCTCTGGTTCTTCACCAACCGTCTCTCGCGCAAGGGCCGCGCGCTCGCCGAGAATCCGCGCGTCTCGATCCTGTTCCCCTGGTACGCGCTGCAGCGTCAGGTGATCGTGCTCGGCACCGCGACCCCGCTGCCAGCCGAACGTGACGACGCGTACTTCGCCTCGCGTCCGCGCGGTTCGCAGTTGTCGGCCTGGGCGAGCCACCAGTCGGAGCCCGTGGCATCCCGAGCCGCCCTCGAGGAGCAGATGGCCGAGGTCGCCGCGCGCTTCCCCGATGACCAGCCGGTGCCGAGGCCCCCGCACTGGGGCGGATACCGGGTGGATGCCGCGGAGTTCGAGTTCTGGCAGGGGCGCCCGTCGCGGCTGCACGACCGGATCGTGTTCCAGCGCGAGGGCGACGGGTGGGCGGGGATGCGGCGGCAGCCGTGACGGGCCTCCGCGAGATCGCGCCCGGCGTGCTCGTGCGGACGAGCCGGGTCATGCAGACGAACACGACGGTGGTCGTGGCATCCGGACGTGCCCTGCTCATCGACCCCGCGTGGCTCCCCGATGAGCTCGGCGCGCTCGCCGCCGAGCTCCGCGAGCGCGAGATCACCGTCGCCGAGGGCTTCGCGACCCACGCTCATCACGACCATGTGCTGTGGCATCCGGGATTCGGCGACGTGCCGCGCTGGGCCTCGCCCCGCACCGCCGAGCTCGCCCGCACCGAGCGCGACGACCTCGTCGCGGCGCTCGGGCCGGAGTTCACGCCCGACCTCGTCGACCTCATGGGGAGAGTGGATGCCGGCACCCCGGCGTTCGACGTCGAGCTCATCGTGCACGACGGGCACGCTCCGGGGCACACGGCGGTGTGGCTGCCCGAGCCGCGTGTGCTGGTCGCGGGCGACATGCTCAGCGACGTCGAGCTGCCGCTGCCCTTCTGGCCCCACGACGTGCCCGCGTACGAACGAGCGCTCGACCTGCTCGAGCCGTACGCCGACGCCGCGCGCCTCGTGATCCCGGGGCACGGAAACATCGGTACGGACGCGCGCGCCCGGCTCGACGCCGATCGCCGCTACCTCGCCGACGTCCGCCGGACCGGCCGGTCGGACGACCCGCGGCGGGCGAACGCGGGCATGGATGCCGAATACGAGCTGCTGCGGGAGATCCTCGCCGCAACGACTGATCTCTCCTGACCGCCCGCGCGACTGTGGCCGGTGACGAGCGGAGGGCCTGGGATGAGCGGAGGATGACAGAGGGGGATTCGTCCTCCCTCCATCCGTGGTCCTCCGTTCGACACGCGGCGAATCCGACTCGTGGTGGATGTGCCGAGCGCCCGTTGTCCAGGGGAGGCTCCGCGGCCGCCACGAATGCGACACTGACGGAGCGAGGTGAAACGAGGGGGCGCGATGGCGAAGAAGGACCCGCGAAAGCCCGCGTTCGACGAGAAAGCGTTCGTCGACGCGTCGTCGGAGGCGCGGTCGCGCTACGGGCGGTTCAACCTCGCGATCGTCGGCAGCTCCGGCGTGGGGAAGTCGTCGCTCGTCAACGCCGTCTTCGGGCGCGACTGGGCCAAGGTCGGGAAGGGGCTCCCGGTCACCCGGGGCGTGCAGTTCTATCACGACGAGTCCCTCGGGATCTGGGACGTCGAGGGCTTCGAGATCGGCTCGCCCGTCCCGCCCGACCAACAGCTGCGCGGCCACCTCGACGCGATCGCGGCGCACCCGGGCGACCACCAGATCTCGGTCGTCTGGTACTGCGTGAAAGCCAACGACGACCGGCTCACGCCCGCCGACATCGCGATGATCCGCGAGCTCGATGCACGCGGGCTGCCCGTCATCCTCGTGCTCACCAAGGTCGACTGGATCAAGAACCCCATCACGGGGCAGCGCGGGATCGCGAAAGACCTCCAGGCCTTCGTCGACTGGTTGCACGAACCTGTGGATGCCACCGGCCAGCCGTTGCACGTGCCGTATCGCCGCGTGATCCTCACCTCCACCCGCGACCGGCACGGGAAGGGCAAGGGGCACGGCCTCGGTGACCTTGTCACGGAGACCCTGGCGCTCGCCCCCGAGAGCGACAAGGACGCCTTTCGCATCGCGCAGCGGCTCAACCTCCCCTGGAAGCGCGAGATGGCGCGCCCCGTCATCGCCGCCGCCACCGCAGCCGCCGCGGGAGCGGCGACGGTTCCCCTCCCTGTCACGGACGCTGTCACGCTGGCGCCGATCCAGCTGACGATGATGGGGCGGATCGCGACGATCTACGACCTCGAGTTCAAGACGATGCTCTCGGCGGGTGCGCTCGCGCAGTTCGGGGTGCAGGTCGCGGGTCGCGCGCTCGCGGCGAGCTTCCTCAAGCTCATCCCCGGCGCCGGTGTCGTCGTGAACGCCGGAGTGGCCGGTGCGCTCACCGCGGCGACGGGCGAGAGCTGGATGAAGCTGTGCGAGCTCATCCACACGGGCAAGATCGACGTCGCGAAGCTCGACAAGGAATGGGCGAAGTACGCGCCGCACTTCGCCGACGTCGTCCGCAAGCTGATCGAGCAGCGCGCGGTCCGACGGTAGCCGCGCGCCCGACCGGGTCGCGGGCGGAGGCCGGCGGCATCCGTCCCGCCCTGGTCGGGCGTCGAATTCGCCCTCGCGGGGAGAGTCGTCACGCCGGCCCCGGGTCTTCTGCGACGTGCCACGCTGGAAGGACCGAAGGGATCACCATGACCGAATCCGCTCCGTCCGACCGGTTGCGCGCAGCGCTCGAGCACCCGGACGCGTCCGCCCGCCTCGAAGCCGCGCTCGCCGCCGGCACACGACCCGATGACAGCTACGTCGTCGAGCTCGTGGCGCGGTGCGCGGTCGAACCGGACTTCTTCGTCCGGGACATGCTGACCTGGGCTCTCACGAGGCACGATCCGTCGCGCGCGGTCGAGGTCCTCCTGCCCGAGGTGACGTCGGAGATCCCGCAGGCGCGGAGCCAGGCGCTGCACACCCTGTCGAAGATCGGCGACCCGATCGCGTTCGCGGCCATCACGCCCGCGGTGCTGCGCGACCCGCACCCCGAGGTGGCGCGAGCGGCCTGGCGGACGGCATCCGGTCTCGTTCCCGAAGGAGCGCAGGAAGACCTCGCCGACGAGCTCGCCACCCAGTTCGGACGCGGCGATCACGAGACCCAGCGAAGCCTGAGCCGTGCGTTCGCGGCGATCGGTTTCCGCGCCGAGGGGGCGATCGAGCGGGCGACGGTGTCGCCGTACGACGTCATCAGCGCGCACGCGCGGGCCACGGCGATCGTGATGGGCGACCCCGACACCGACTTCGCCGAAGCGGCCGTCGAGGCGCGGCGCGTCGTCGCGAAGCGGGCGCTTCCGCGGGACTGAGCCGCGCTTTCGCGTACGGCGGCGCGTGCGCGCGGGGCGAGGCCTCGAGCCCCGGGTACCTCAGGCGCGGAGCGGGTGTGCCGCGCGGGCGGAGCTGTGCAGGATGAACCAGGTCAGGCCGAGCATCGCGAAGATGCCCAGCAGAAGGGTCGCGGCGATTCCGAGATCGTTCGGCAGCGTCGTCACGCCGAGCACCGCCGCTGTGGCGGCACCCGCCCCGGCGATCGCGAGGGCCACCCATCGCACGATCGGCGACGCGACGAAGACGGCCACCACGAGGAGCACGCTGAGCAGGATCTCCGTGATCCCGGCGGCGAGCATCGGCGGCGACGCGAGGCCGAATCCCGTGAGAGCGACACCCACCGCCGCGAACACCGCGGCGAAGAAGGGGGTGAGGATTCGCGTCCGGCGCGCGAGCTTCTCGGGTGGCACGGGTGCCGCGTTCTGGCTCATCGTTCGTCCCCCGGGTGAAGTTCTGCGGATGCCGAGTGGTCAGGCTATCCCGGAGCGCGGGCGCACGTCAGACGCGCGGCACCGCCCCGCCCCACGCGCGGAGGAGTTCCACGCCCGCTCCCCATCGCCGCCGCTCGCGATGCGTGACCGAGGGAGGGTGAGGGGCGAGCGGAGGGCGCGAGAGGGGGAAGGGTCCTCCCTCGGACCCAGGTCCTCCGCTCGTCACGCGCGCGCCGCGCGCGCGGCCTCAACACGGGCACCCGTTTTGTTGCGATCGCCAACTTAACTCTTGCGCTCCCCGCCAACCTGATCTAGCTTGGCCATCGAAGCGCTTCCGAGAAGCGCTTCGACAGCTACGAAGGAGTCGCTATGGTCAAGATCGACGAGGTCGCCCGTGCCGCGGGCGTATCGATCAGCACCGTCTCCTACGCGCTGAGCGGCAAGCGCCCGGTCTCGGCCGAGACGCGGCGTCGCATCCAGGACGCGGTGCACGAGCTCGGCTACAGCCCCAACGCCGGGGCGCGCATGCTCGCCGGCAGCCAGACGAACATCTTCGCGCTGTCCGAGCCGCTGCGCGCCGACTCGCACGCACCGAGCCACATGTCGTTCATGCACGCGATGACCGTCGCCGCGCGCCGGAAAGAGTACGACATGCTCCTGCTCACCGACGAAGACGCCTCGGCCGGCATGAAGCGGGTCGCGCAGAGCGGACTCGTGGATGCCATCCTCGTGCTCGACGTCGCCCCCGACGACGCGCGGGTCGAGATCGCCCGCGCGAGCGCGACCCCGACGATCTTCGTCGGCATCCCGAACGACCACGAGGGTCTCGTCTGCGTCGACCTCGACTTCGAGCACGCGACGGTCGAGGCCGTCGACCGTCTCGCCGATGCGGGGCACCGCGCGATCGGCCTCATCGGCGGGTCGGAGCGCGCGTACGAGAAGTCGAACTTCCCCTCGCGCGTGCGCGCTGCCCTGTCGGAGCGCGCGACCGAGCGGGGGATGAGCGCCGTGTCGGTGGCATCCGGTCCCGTCGTCACCGATCGCAGCCAGGTGCGTCGATCGGTGCGCCGCTTCGTCGAAGACGGGGTCACCGGAATCGTGCTGCACGCTCCCGAGGAGGTGCTCCAGGTCGTGCTCGTCGAGCTCGCCGCCCTCGGCAAGAGCGTGCCGGGCGACGTGTCGATCGTGTCGGTCGGCAGCAGCTTCGACACCGACGCCCAGCCCACCCCGATCGACTCGATCCCGCTCGTGCCGCAGAGCTCGTGCGAACTCGCCGTCGATCTCGCCATCGAGCTGATCGCCGGTCGCCCCGTGGCATCCGGTCTCCATCTCATCGCCCCGACGTATCTCGAGCGCGGCTCGGTCGCCGCGGCTCCCCCCGCCTGACCCTTCAACTCCACATCTCGCTCTGTTCGCCCATTATCGAAGCGCTTCGACGATTCTTCGACGATTCTTCGACGACGGGCCCAGCGCATCCGCCACCGCTAGCGGACCCCTCCCAACCAGCGGATCACAGTGAAAGGAGTGCCAACGATGGCACGCACGAACGCACAACGACGCGCGACCCGAGCCCTCGCGGCCGTCGGCTCGATCGCCGTCGCCGCCCTCACCCTCTCGGCCTGCAGCGGGGGAGGCGGCGACGCCGGATCCACCGACGGCGCGGGCAAGACCCTCACGCTCTGGCACTACGAGGGCGCTGACAGCGCGATGGCGAAGGCCTGGAACGCCGCGACCCCGATCTTCGAGGAGAAGACGGGCGCGACGGTCAAGGTCGAGGAGAAGTCCTTCGAGCAGATCCAGAAGACCGCGAGCCAGGTGCTCGACACCGACGCGGCTCCCGACCTCATGGAGTTCAACAAGGGCAACGCCACCGCCGGCTTCCTCGCCAGCACCGGCCTGATCGCCGACATCGGCGACGCCGTCAGCGAGTACGGATGGGATGCCAAGCTCGCCCCGTCGCTGCAGACCACCGCGAAGTACTCCTCCGACGGGGTCATGGGCGGCGACACCTGGTACGGCGTGCCGAACTACGGCGAGTTCGTCGGCGTTTACTACAACCTCGACGCCTTCAAGGCTGCGGGCATCGAGGTGCCGACCACCTACGACGAGTTCGTGAAGGCGCTCGACGCGTTCGTCGCGAAGGGCATCACGCCGCTCGCCGAAGCCGGCGCCGAGTACCCCCTCGGCCAGCTCTGGTACCAGCTCGCGCTCACGAAGGCCGACCGCTCGTGGGTCGACGACTACCAGCTGTACAAGAACCCCGTCGACTGGAACGGCTCCGAGGTCGACTACGCGTCCGAGACGCTCAAGGAGTACGTCGACAAGGGCTACATCGCCAAGGACGTCTCGTCGGTCAAGGCCGAGGACGCGGGCGTCTCGTTCATCAACGGCACCTCGCCGATCTTCGTCTCGGGCTCGTGGTGGTACGGCCGATTCACCGAGGAGGCGGGCTTCGACTGGTCGCTCGCGACCTTCCCGAGCTCGAAGCTGTCGCTCGGATCGTCGGGCAACCTCTGGGTCGTCCCGGACCGCTCGAAGAACAAGGACCTCGCGTACCAGTTCATCGACATCACGATGAGCCCCGAGATCCAGGCGATCATCGGCAACAACGGCGGCGTTCCCGTCGCGGCCGACACCGCCGACATCACGGATGCCAAGAGCAAAGAGCTGATCGACACGTTCAACGGCATCCTGGCCGACGACGGGCTGTCGTTCTACCCGGACTGGCCCGCCCCCGGCTTCTACGACGTGCTCGTCCAGGAGCTGCAGGGCTTGGTGACCGGGACGCAGGACCCGGCGACCACCAACGCGAACCTCGGGAAGAAGTACGACGAGGGCACGGCGGACTTCCGCTGACCCCGGTGGGGGCGGCGCGCCCCGCCGCCCCCACCTCTTCCTGATTCGGAGACCCCCACATGGCCCTTCTGACCCGCCCGGCGCGCGTGGCCCTGCCACCCGAACAGCCGGCCATCCCCCAGCGCCGCGGCGGCACCGCCGGCTACTGGCTCTATCTGCTGCCCGGCTTCGTGCTGCTGCTGGTGATCGTGATCATCCCGCTGGTGTGGAACGTCTTCCTCACCTTCACGAAGTGGCGGGGCGTCGGCGACCCCGAGTTCATCGGACTCGACAACTGGTCGAAGCTCCTCGCCGACGAGGACTTCTGGACCTCGTTCGCCAACTCGGTGTGGATGATCCTCGCGATGGTCGTCGTCCCGACGATCGTCGGTCTCACCGTCGCGGCGCTGCTGTTCGACGTCGTCGGGCGCAAGTTCGGCGGCAAGGTCGGGAGCTTCCTCCGCGCGACCTACTACCTGCCGCAGATCCTGCCCATCGCGGTGGCGGGCATCGTCATCGGCTGGATCGTCCGGCCCGGCGAGACCGGCGCGCTCAACCAGATCCTCGCGAGCCTCGGTCTGCCGTCGTACGACTGGCTCGGGCAGATGCCCTCGGCGCTGATCGTGCTGATGGTCGTGCTCGTCTGGGTGCAGATCGGCTACCCCGTGGTGGTCTTCATGGCCGCGCTTCAGCGGGTGGACCCCGAGCTGTACGAAGCCGCCGAACTCGACGGGGCGAACTGGTTCCAACGCTTCACCGCGATCACGATGAGCATCATCCGGCCCGAGATCTTCGTCGTGACCCTGACCTGCACGATCGCGGCCCTGAAGGTGTTCGGCCCCGTCTACGTCATCACCCAGGGCGGGCCTGCGGGCTCGACGATCGTCCCCGCGTACTACGCCTACCTCGAGTTCTTCACGAAGCGGAACGTCGGCTACGGCGCCACGATCGCGACGGTGCTCACCATCGTCGTCGTCATCGTGTCGATCGTGTTCATCCGGGTGCAGGGCTCGCTCGAACGCAAGGAAAGGGCGGGACTCTGATGGCCTCGGCATCCGTTCTCACCACGACCGCCGCCGAACGCCCGCCGCGGCGTCGGCCCGCGGGCCCGGGTCGCGGCGGCCGCGGGGGCATGACCCGCCGCCGCCCGATCGACTGGCTGCTGCTCGCGCTCGTCGTCGTCGGCGCGCTGCTCGTGCTCGCGCCGTTCTACCTCGTGCTCGTGAACTCGTTCAAGTCGCCGCTCGACTACGCGACCTCGGGGCCGCTCGCGCTGCCGCAGCAGCTCGACTTCGGCGGGATCGTCGACTTCTGGAACCGCGTCGACTTCCCGCGCAAGGTCGGCAACTCGATCCTCATCTCGGGCGTCGTCGCGGTGCTCGCGGTGCTCATCTCGGTGCTCAACGCCTTCGCGATCGGCATCGGGCGGGTGCGCGGGCGCACCGGCATCGTGCTGCTGTTCCTCCTGGCGAACCTGCTCCCGCAGGAGGCGCTGCTGTACCCGCTGTACTACATGTTCAAATCGGTCGGTCTGTACGACAACGTCCTGTCGGTCATCATCGTCTTCACCGTGGTGCAGGCGGCCTTCGGCACCTACCTGCTCTCGTCGGTCTACGGCACGTTCCCGCGCGAGATCCTCGAGGCCGCCGCGATCGACGGCGCGAGCCGCTGGCAGATCCTCTGGCGCGTCATCTTCCCGATCAGTCGCCCGACCCTCGCGGTGCTGCTCATCTTCTTCTTCATCTGGACGTGGAACGAGTTCCTCATCCCGCTGACGTTCCTGGCATCCAACGACAACCAGACCGTGCCGGTCGCGATCAGCGTCCTGCAGGGCGATCGCCTCATGGACGTCACCACCATCAGCGCGTCGGCGCTGCTCGGCATCATCCCGACGCTCATCTTCTTCCTCATCTTCCAACGCACGCTCACACGCGGCATCACGGCAGGAGCAGTCAAGTAATGAAGTTCACCGATGGGTTCTGGCTCATGCGTCACGGCGTGACCGTCGACTACGCGGCCGAGGCCTACGACATCAGCCGGACCGACGACACCCCGGACGGACCGGGCCTCGTCGTGCACGCCCCGACCAAGGTCATCGTCAAGCGCGGCGACGTGCTCAACCGGACGCTGCTGACCGTGACGCTGTCGTCTCCGCTCGAGGGGGTCGTGCGGGTGCGGATCGTGCACCACGACGGAGCCGGGCGCGGGCGAGGGTTCGCGCTCCCGGGAGCCGTGGGCGGCGGCGAGGTCGACGTCGAGGCCGGGACCCTCACCGCGGGGCGGCTCGTCGCGCGCATCGCGCCGGGCGCGCCGTGGGACCTCTCCTTCGAGCTCGACGGACAGCGGGTGACGGGCAGCGGGCACCGCTCCGTCGGTCGCGTGAGCCTCGCGGAGGATGCCGACGTCGATGCCGGCGTGATCTCGAACCGGGGTGCGGAGACCGGCATCCCGGCATCCCGTCACTTCGTCCACGAACAGCTCGACCTCGGCGTGGGCGAGACCGTCTACGGCCTCGGCGAACGCTTCGGACCGGTCGTGAAGAACGGTCAGACCGTCGACATCTGGAACGCCGACGGCGGCACCTCGAGCGAGCAGGCGTACAAGAGCGTGCCGTTCTACGTGTCGTCGGGCGGTTACGGCGTGCTCGTCAACGACCCGGGACACGTCTCGTTCGAGGTCGCGTCCGAGAACGTCGAGCGCGTGCAGTTCTCGGTCTCGGGTGAAGCGCTGGAGTACTTCGTCATCGCCGGCCCCACCCCCAAGGAGGTGCTCGAGCGCTACACCGCACTCACGGGTCGTCCGCCCATCGTGCCGGCGTGGTCGTTCGGCACGTGGCTCAGCACGTCGTTCACCACCGACTACGACGAGAAGACCGTCACGTCGTTCATCGACGGCATGGCCGAGCGCGACCTGCCGCTGTCGGTGTTCCACTTCGACTGCTTCTGGATGCGCGAGTTCACCTGGACCGACTTCACCTGGGACGACCGGGTCTTCCCGGATCCGGATGCCATGCTCCGGCGCCTCCACGACCGGGGCCTGCGGGTGTCGGTGTGGATCAACCCCTACATCGCACAGCGTTCGGCGCTGTTCGCGGAGGGGGTCGCGAACGGCTACTTCGTGCGCCGACCCGACGGATCGCCGTGGCAGTGGGACCTGTGGACGCCGGGCATGGCGCTCGTCGACTTCACGAACCCGGATGCCGTGCGCTGGTACCAGTCGTACCTGCGGCGCCTCGTCGCGCAGGGCGTGGACTGCTTCAAGACCGACTTCGGCGAGCGGATCCCCACCGATGTCGTGTACTTCGACGGGACCGACCCCGAGCGCATGCACAACCTCTACACGCAGCTGTACAACGCGGCCGTCCACGAGGTTCTGGTGGAGGAGCGGGGTCAGGGCGAGGCCGTCCTGTTCGCCCGCTCGGCGACGGCGGGCGGGCAGACGATGCCCGTGCACTGGGGCGGCGACAACTCGTCGACGTTCGCGTCGATGGCCGAGACCCTGCGCGGGGGCCTGTCGCTCGCGTGGAGCGGCTTCTCGTTCTGGAGCCACGACATCGGCGGCTTCGAGGGCACCCCCGACCCGGCGGTGTTCAAGCGGTGGATCGCCTACGGGATGCTGTCGTCGCACAGCCGCTTCCACGGCTCGGACTCGTACCGGGTGCCGTGGGCGTTCGACGAGGAGGCGGTCGATGTCACACGGCTGTTCTCGCGCCTCAAGCTCCGCCTGATGCCGTACCTGTACGCGGCGGCGCGGGAGGCCGCGGCGACCGGTGTCCCGGTGATGCGGCCGATGGCGCTCGAGTTCCCCGACGACCCCACGACCCTGCATCTCGACCGCCAGTACATGCTCGGCGGCGATCTGCTCGTCGCGCCGGTGTTCTCGGCATCCGGAGATGTGTCGTTCTACCTGCCGGACGGGGAGTGGACGCACCTGCTCACCGGGGAGCGGGTGGTCGGCGGCGGGTGGCGCCGTGAGGCGCACGGCTTCGACTCGCTGCCCCTGTACGTGCGGCCGGGCGCCGTGCTGCCGTGGGGTGCGCGCGAGGATCGGCCCGACTACGACTACCTCGACGGGCTGTCGCTGCGGGTGTTCCCCGGGGGCTCGGGGGTGGCCGAGGTCACCGTGACGGCGCCGGACGGGCGGAGCGAGACGTTCCGCGTGGACCGGGGGGACGTGACGGAGTAGGGGTTGCGGCGTCGCGTCGCGTCTCGGGGCGCGGGCGCGGCCGCGGGAGGGGGCGCAATCTGAAATCCCACACACAACCTCTCCCGCGCGGCCCCGTGGGACTCGTGTTGGAAACACGGCGCTCCTACGGTGAAGCCATGAACACGACCCGACGTACTCCGCTCTCCGGGATGCCGCGCCGTGCGCGTCGTCTCGCCGTCGCCGCCGTCGCGGCGGCCGCCCTTCTGCTCGCCGGCTGCTCCGGCACCTCCTCCTCCAGCGCCGGAGGAGAGGGAGGCAATGTCGCCGTCTCCCTCGGCACCCAGCCCTGGATCGGATACGGCCAGTGGTACGTCGCCCAGGACCAGGGGATCCTGGAGAAGAACGGCGTCGACGTCAACATGGTGCAGTTGAACACCGACGCCGACAAGATCAGCGCCTTCGCCTCGGGTCAGATCAACGCTGCGAACGTCGCGACCCACACCGCCATGATGATGAAGGAGGCGGGCGTCGACCTCAAGATCGTGCTGATCGAGGACTACTCCGAGACCGCCGACGCGATGCTCGCCGGGCCCGACGTGACCTCGATCTCGCAGCTCAAAGGCAAGAAGGTGGCGTACGAGCAGGGGTCCACGAGCGACCTGCTGCTGCACGCGGCCCTCGACAAGGCGAACCTGACGATGAGCGACATCCAGCCGGTGCCGATGGCCGCCTCGGATGCCGCGGCCGCCCTCATCTCGAAGCAGGTCGACGTCGCGATCACCTACGAGCCGTACATCACCACGGCGCTCGAGCAGGACTCGGCGCTCAAGCCGATCTTCTCCGGATCCGACGCCCCCGGTCTCATCAGCGACGCCCTCGTCATCAGCGGCAAGCTCCTCTCCGACAGTCCCACCACGGTGCAGGCGCTCGTCGACTCGTGGGGCGAGGCCGTCGACTACTACAAGTCCGACACCGAAGCCGCCCGCGGCGTCATCGCGAAGCAGGTCGGCGAGGACGCTTCGGCTCTGTCGAGCGCGTTCGACGGGGTCCGCTACTTCGACAAGGCCGAGAACGCCACGGCGTTCTCGGGCGAGTACGTCTCCGACGTCCTCCCGCTGGCCGAGCGCGTCGCCACCGAGGCGGGACTGCTCACCAAGCCCGTCGACCTCACCGCCCTCTACGACAGCCAGTTCGTCACGAACTGACGAAAGGACCGACGCGGTTCGCCGGCTCCGCCTCCGGGCGGGGCCGGCGCACCCGCGAGAGAAGGTACTCATGACCCTCCCCTCCACCCGCGCCGACGCGACCACGTCGGCCACGACCCCGGCGACGACGCGCCGCCCGCGTCGCCGCCGCTATCGCATCGGCCAGACCATGACCCGCCGGCGCTACGTCACGACCGCGGTCGTCTCGTTCGTCGTGCTGCTCGTTCTCTGGGCTCTCGTGAGCGCGGCCGGCGTCGCCAACCCCCGGTTCCTCCCCTCTCCCCTCGAGGTCGCCGTCACGCTGGGCGAGCAGATCGCCAACGGCCAGCTCCTCGCCGATCTCGGCGCCTCGACGTACCGCATCCTCGTCGGATTCCTGCTCGCGACCGTGCTGGCGGTCCCCATCGGTGCCGTCGTCGGCATCAGCGCGCGGGTCGAGGCGGCAGTGCAGCCGCTCGTCGACTTCATCCGCTACATGCCCGTCGTCGCCTTCGTGCCGCTGACGATCCTCTGGATCGGCGTCGGTGAGGAGCAGAAGTGGCTCATCATCTTCCTCGGCACGTTCTTCCAGCAGGTGCTCATGGTCGCCGACGCGGTGCGATCCGTGCCGCGTTCGTTCATCGACGTCGGCGAGACCCTCGGGCTGTCGAACGGGCGCATCCTCGCGCGGATCGTGCTCCGCGCGTCGGCCCCGCGAATCTGGGACGCCCTGCGCATCACCCTGGGCTGGGCCTGGACCTGGATCGTGCTGGCCGAGCTCGTCGCCGCCACCACCGGTCTCGGGTACCGCATCGTGCTGGCGCAGCGCTTCCTGCAGACCGACCTGATCTTCGCGTACCTCATCGTCCTCGGCATCCTGGGCCTCGTCACCGACGTGCTCATGCGCCTCATCGGGCGTGCGCTGTTCCGCTACGAAAGGATTCGCCGATGAGCGGTCTCGTCCACGTCGACGCCCTCACCAAGAGCTTCGGCTCCGTCGAGGCGCTCGGACCCATCGATCTCGCCCTCGCCGAGAACGAGTTTGTCTCAGTCGTCGGGGCCTCGGGGTGCGGGAAGTCGACCCTGCTCAGCATCATCGCGGGGCTCACCGAGGCGACCACCGGCGACGTGAGCGTCGACGGCGCCGAGATCGACGGTCCCGGACGCGACCGCGGGGTCGTGTTCCAGGGCTTCACGCTCTTCCCCTGGCTCACCGCGCAGGGCAACGTCGAGTTCGCTCTCGAGAACGAGCGCATGTCGAAGAAGGACCGCGCCGCCTACGCGCGCGAGCAGCTCGCCCTCGTGGGGCTGACGGGGTTCGAGGACCACTTCCCCGCTCAGCTCTCCGGCGGAATGCAGCAGCGCGTCGCGATCGCCCGCTCGCTCAGCTACCGTCCGCGGATCCTGCTGATGGACGAGCCCTTCGGCGCGCTGGACGCCCTCACCCGTCGCGACATGCAGTCGCTGCTCACCCGCATCTGGGAGCAGCACAAGCTCACCGTCCTGATGATCACGCACGACATCGAGGAAGCGATCTACACCTCGGACCGCGTCATCGTGATGACCCCGCGACCTGGGCGCGTGCGGGCCGATCTGCGCGTGCCGCTGCCTCGACCGCGCGCCGCCGAGATGACGACGACACCGGAGTTCCGCGAGATGTTCGCCGAGATCCTCGAGCTCGTCCACGAGAAGGTCGCGTGAGCGCCCCGCCCCTCGCGCGCCTCGCGCGCGATCAGTACCTGTCGGGCGACGAGCCGGCGGCGACGCGCAGTCTCACCGAACTGATCCGCGACATCTCCGACCGCGAGGTCGCCGGGGTCGCCATCAACCGGGACGTGTACAGCCTGAACTCCCTCAACGGCACCGTCGACCTCGACGGCGAGCGGTTCTTCTTCAAGTTCCACGCCGAGGAGGGCGAGGACGACACGATCCAGGAGTACTACAACGCCGAGCTGCTGCAGGCGGCGGGGTACCCGGTCGACGTGCCGGCGCTGGCGAACGGTGAGCCGGGGCGTCAGATCCTGCTGTACCGGCTGCGCCGAGACCCCCGCTTCTCCGACCTGTGTCGCGGACTCGAGGTCGACGGCGCCGCCGCCGACACCCCGGAGGTACGTGAGGCCGTGCAGGCCCAACGCGACCTGGATGCCGTCTCGTTGGCCCGGATGCGCGAGACGCTGCACGCCGCGACGACGGCCGAGCTCGCCGCGGAGCCGGTGAACCGTCTGTTCCGCGACCGGCTGTTCGACCCCGCGGACGATCCGGCCGGGACCGCTGTCGCGGGACGCGTCTCGCGGTTCTACCGCGGGAAGGAGCACCGCCTGGGCGGCGCGCGCACGGTGGTCCTGGACGATGCGGAGTTCTTCGCCGCGCGGTGGGTCGTCAACGGCGTCGAGTACGACCGCACCGTCGGTGAGCTGTTCGACGAAGCCCTTGTCGCACTCGTCCCCGAGCGGTACGGACCCGCGGCCGTGATCGCGCACGGCGACGCGCACAACGCCAACGTGTGGTTCGAGCGGGCCGACGACGGCCGTGCCCTGCTCACCCAGTTCGACCCCGCTTTCGCGGGGCGTCACGTTCCCGCGCTGCTCGCCGAGGTGAAGACGACCTTCCACAACGTCTTCGCGCATCCCTTCTGGCTCTATGAGCCGGCGATCGCGACCGAGCGCTACTCGGCCTCCGTGTCGTACGCCGACGGCCGTCTCGTCGTCGACCACGACCATGACCTCGGCGCGCTGCGCGGAGCATTCCTCGACACCAAGGTCGAACTGATCTGGCGCCCGCTGCTCGCCGACCTGCACGAGCGGGGATGGCTGCCCGCCGACTGGCGACGGCTGGTCCGGCTCGCGCTGATGTGCTGCCCCACGCTCGTGCACGAGCTGCGCGCCGGCGGCCCGACCGGACACACGCCCGTCAGCGCGGCGATCGGCTGGAGCATCGCCGTCGCTGCGGGCGCGGAGCCGGTCGCGGGAGACGACGTGTTCACGGAGTTCTTCGCGGCGGTGTCCCCGGAGTAGCCGGGGGCGGACGCGGCGGGCGGCCCCCGTGCGGGTGCCGCCCGCGTGTCCGGCCCGGGGCCCGCGCGTGCCGCCCGCGCGCCCGGCCCCGGGTGCGGGGCCCGCGCGCGTGCCCGGCCGGGGTCAGCCGCCGACGCGGCGGGGAACGAGGGCCGCGGGATCGCCGTGCAGGCGACGCGTCAGCTGGGCGGCCGCCTCGCGGACCGCGATGCCCACCCTCTCGTGCGCCTCGACGTCCGCGAGCTGATCGCTGGCGAACGACACCGAGAAGCTCGCGACCGGGTGGCCGTTGTGGTCGACCGCGGCGGCGGCGATGCACGTCACCCCGTCGGTCGTGTGCCCGTCTTCGAGGCTCCACCCGCGCTGCCGATCGGCGGCGAGCAGAGAGCGCAGTTCGCGCAGGCTCCGCGGTCCGCGCTCGGTGCGCTGCACGAAGGCACCCCGCGCGGCGTAGATGGCCATGATCTGGCTCGCCGGCAGCATCGCCAGCATGGCGCGGCCCGTGGCGGTCAGATGCGCGGGAAGACGCACGCCCACGTCGGTGACGAGCGAGGTCGCGCGGGGCGGCTGCTCCTTCAGCAGGTAGAGCGTCTCGTGCCCGTACAGGATGCCGACGTGCGCGGTGAGCCCCAGCGCGAGCATGAGCCGGTTCAACAGTGGGCGCGCGAGGAGTTCGAGCGGCTGGTGCCGGAGATACGCCGACCCGAGCTCGAACACCCCGACCGCGAGGGTGTATCCCTGCGCGTCGGGGATGTGCACGACGAGTCCCTCGTCGACCAGCACCTGGAGGATCTGGTAGGTCGAGCTGCGCGGAAGATCCAGGCTCCGCGCGATCGCCACGGCGCCGACGGGTCCGGGCTTGCTCGCGAGGAAGCGGAGCACGGCCACGCCATGGCGGAGGGCGGGCATACGAGGGCCGACCGGGCGCTCCGGAGGCGCGGCGATGGTGGCGGCGACGTCATCGGCGGGATCGGCGGTCATCTCGGCATCCTGGATCTCTTGTGCCCCGTGCTGCTCAGGCACCGCCCAGCGTACGGGGCTGCGCGAGAAGACGGGGTCCGCGCTCACGCAGAGTCGCCACCGAGGGAGCGCCGACGAGCGCCATCGTCCGGGCGAGCTCTCCGCGCACGATCTCGAGCACGCGGGCCACGCCCTCGCGCCCTCCCGCGGCGAGGCCCCAGAGATATGGACGGCCGAGGAAGGCGGCATCCGCCCCGAGGGCGATCGCGATCGCGACGTCACCGCCGCTGCGGACGCCCGAGTCCACCACGACGAGAGCGTCGGCACCCATGGCCTGACGCACCGGCGCGACGAGGTCGATCGGGGCGACCGCGCGGTCGAGCTGCCTTCCCCCGTGGTTCGACAGGTGCACACCGTCGATCCCCAGGTCGCGGGCGCGCTCGGCATCGCGCGGACTGATCGGCCCTTTCAGCAGGAAGGTGCGGGGCCAGAGGTCGCGGATGCGGGCGATCTCGTCCCAGTCGAGCGCTGAGTCGAACCCGGCGGTGATGTCCGAGATCGAGCCCCCGGGGAGCCGACCGCCCACGTCGCTCGCCTTGACCTGGGCGAAGTCGATCGAGTCGTTCGTGAGCATGCCCATCCAGTACCGCGGCTTGACCGCGATGCCGAGGATGGTCGACGGCGTCATGCGCGGCGGGATGACGAGGCCGTTGCGACGGTCGCGCACCCGGTTGCCCGCGACCGCCGTGTCGACGGCGAGCTCGAGCACGGGGGAGCCGACCGCTGCGGCGCGCCGGATGAGGTCGTCGGTCACCTCGCGCTCCCGCATGGCGTACAGCTGCGACCAGGGTGCGCGCGTGGCCGCGGTCACGTCCTCGATTGTGGTGGTGGCCACGGTCGAGAGCACGTACGGCGCGCTCGCGTCGGCCGCGGCCTCGGCGACAGCGATCTCGCCCGCGGGGTGGATCATGCGCGTGTACCCCGTGGGCGCGAGCCCGACGGGAAGGGCCCAGCGCTCGCCCGCGATCGTCGTGGCCGTGTCGATCGCGTCGGCGGGGACCAGGGAATCCGGATGCCAGCGGAAGGCGTCGAAGGCCTGCTCGTTCGCGGCGATCGACACCTCGCCGTCGGCCCCGCCGTCGACGTAGTCGGAAATGCCTCGGGGGAGGGCCCGACGTGCGGCGCGGTGGACGTCGTCGACCGTGTACAGGTGGGCGAACTTCCCCGCCGGCCGACCCCGGGTGAGTCCGACGAAGTCGAGGGCCTCGCTGAGCTTCACGGATCAGAGCCGGATCGCGACGGAGTTGCCGTGCGCCGGGAACCCCTCGTGAGCGGTGTACGCGAGGACCGTCGGGGCCAGGGCGCGCAGACCCTCCGGCGTCGAGCGGGCGACGGCGCGCTTCTTGCGGAACGTGTGGGCCGTGATGCCGCTCGACACCTTCCCGTACCCGCTCGTCGGCAGGGCGGCGGGGCACCCGAGGGCGAAGTTCGCCATCGACACCGTCGTGTACTGACCGACGAGGATCTCCGCCGCGTCGACGATGAGATCGAGCACGTCCTCCTCATCGCGCGCGACGAGCTGCATGTGTTCAGGTGCGTAGGCGTTGGCGACCGCGGCTCCCTCCTCGATCGAGTCGACGAGCACGGCCCCGCCGTTGTGCAGAGCGAGGCGGGCGTACTCGTCGCGGGGCGCGGGCAGCTGAGCCAGCTGCTCGGCGAGTTCGATCTGCACCGCGGCGAGGAGCTCCGCCGAGGTGGTCACGAGCACGCTCGAGGAGTCGGGGCCGTGCTCGGCCTCGTTGAGCAGGTCGGCGGCGAGGAGGCGCGGGTCGGCGGAGTCGTCGGCGAGGATGAGGCTCTCGCTCGGGCCGAGCAGCATGTTGCTCACGACACCGAATCGCTGGACCTCGATCTGCGCGACCGCGACCGGGGGGCTGCCCGGTCCGACGACCTTGCGGACGGCGGGCACGGTCTCGGTCCCGAAAGCGAGGGCGCCGATGCCGGCCGGGCCGTTGACGCGGAAGACGTCGGTGATGCCGAGCTCGTCCGCGACGACGAGGATCGCCGGGTCGACTCTGCCGCCGGAGCCGGGGACGGGCGGGGTCACGACCGCGATGTGCGGGACGCCCGCCACGACCGCGGGGGTGCCCAGCTGGACCAGCACCGAGGGGAACGAGCCCTTGCCGGCCGGGACGAACAGCCCGACGCTCTCGATCGGGCTGGTGCGCTCGCCGACGACGACGCCGGGAACCGTCTCGAAGCTCCAGTCCGCGTCCTCCGCGATCAGCCGCTCGTTGTACCGGCGCACCGCGGCGATGGACTCGCGGATCGCCGTGAGCATCTCGGGATCGATCTCGCCCCGCGCCGCGTCGAACTCCTCCCGCGACACGCGGATGCCGGCGGCATCCACCTCCACCTTGTCGAACCTGGACAGCGCCCGGAGGAGACCGGCGTCGCCGTGGTCGCGGACGTCCTCGAGGATCTCGAGCACCGAAGCGCGCAGTTCGGGGTCGAACACGCGACCGATGCCGCGCGTGGTCAGATCGGCGCGCTCGGCGACCGACATGTCGGCCCAACGTCCGCGTTCGCGGATGGACGGAGTCGTCATGGAGTGCTCTTTCTCTCGGGTGTCAGATGTTCCGTCCGCCATCGATGGTGATGGCGGCGCCGGTGAGGAAGGGGGCGTGGGGGCCGAGCAGGAACTCGACGAGGGCGCCGATCTCGTCGAGGCGACCGAAGCGACCGGCCGGGATCAGGCCGAGGAGCTGGCTCGAGACCTCGGGGTCGGTGAGCCAGTCGGCGGTCATCCTCGAGGGGAAGTAGCCGGGGCAGACCGAGGTCACCGACAGCCGCTCCGCGCTCCACTCCAGGGCCAGGGTCTTGGCGAGAGCCAGGGTCGCCGCCTTGCTGGCGTTGTAGTCGGCGAAATGCGCTTCGGGCCGGAGCGCGTTGACCGAGGCGTTGACGACGAGCGTCCCCGGGCGAGCGAGGTGGCGATGCGCGGCCTGCGCGACGAGGAGGACGCCGACCGTGTTGACCTCGAGCACCCGTCGGAACACGTTCGCGTCGAGCTCCTCGGCGGGCTTGCCCTCGCCGTCGATGCCGGCGTTGGCGAAGACGCCGTCGAGTCCCCCGAGGGCGCTGACGGCCCGGGCGAACGCGGCCTCGACGGCGGCGGCATCCGTCACGTCCGCGACCGCGCCCTGCGCGGCGACGCCCTCCGCGAGAGCGGCATCCACCGTGGTGCGCGACGTGCCCGTGATCAGGACGCGGTGGCCCTGGGCGGTGAGGTGGCGGGCGACGGCGGCGCCGATCCCGCTCGTCCCGCCGGTGACGAGGTATCTGCGGCTCATGGGAAGCTCACCACGACCTTTCCGAGCGTCCGCGCCGGGGCGACGAGCTGGGCGGGAAGCTGATCGAGACGGATGCGGTCGCTCACGATGTCGGCGAAGGCGCCCGGGGCCTCGGCCAGGAGCCGGAGGGCGGAGGGGATGCCGTCGTCGTCGAAGCCGACGGAGGTGACGATGCTCACGCCCTTCTCGACGAGGGCCTGTGCGGAGATGTCGAGGGGGTGATCGCCGATCGCGACGACCACGACGGTGCCACCGCGGCGGACGGCCTCGAACGCCGCCCGTACCGACCCCGGGTACCCCGCGGCGTCGAGGACGGCATCCACCCGCCCTCCGGCGGGAACGGCGCCGCGGGCGACCGCCTGCGCCTGACGACCGGGGTCGGTCTCGACGACCGAGACCTCGATCCCGCGTCCACGGAGGACGAGGTGGGCGAGCGCGCCGATGGGTCCGTACCCCTGGATGAGCACCGTGCGCGTGCCGTCGGGGATGCCGCGCAGGGCGGTGACGACGACGGCGAGCGGCTCCGCGAGCACGGCGACGTCGAGCGGCAGCGCGTCGTCGAGGATCGGGTGCGTCTGCGCCGCGGGTACCGCGAGCTCTTCGGCGAAACCGCCGGGGCGCGACTCCCCGAGCCACGTGAGGTCGGGGCACAGGCGCGGCGAGACGGCGCAGTCCGCGCACGCGCGGCACGGGAGGCGCGAGTCGACGACGACGCGCGTCCCGACCGGCACCGCGACCGCGCGGCTCTCGACCACGACGCCCGCGACCTCGTGCCCGGTGGTCGCGGGCCAGTACTCGATCCATGCGCCGGTCTGCGCGGCGTGCACGTCGGAGCCGCAGATGCCCGCGGCGCCGGTGCGCACGCGCACGTCGCCCTCGCCGAGCGCGGGCGCGGCGACGGCTGCCACGTCCGCGACGAGGTCGCGGTGCAGCCGAAGGGCCTGGATCGTGCGGGACATGCCTCCATGAAAGACCCCCTTCCCCGGTTTTCCGGCATCCGGTCGTGATCAGGTGTCTGAAATGCGGGACGGGCGGCTCCGATCTGACGGGTCAGACACAAGGCGGGACGGATCGTCGGATGCCGTCGGGCCTCGGCCGCACGATGGGAACCGGCCCGCTCCCCCGCGGAGAATGGCTCGTCCCAGCGACAGAAAGGCAACCCGCATGCGCACAGGAATCGTCACCGTCGGGGTCGACGCACTCTCTCCGGACGAGGTCGTCGCCGTCGCCCGGCACGGCGCTCCGGTCGCGCTCTCCGACGACGCCGTGACGGCCATGGAAGCGTCGCGTGCGATCATCGACGCGCTCGCCGAGGACACCCGGCCCCACTACGGGGTGTCCACGGGCTTCGGCGCCCTGGCCTCGAAGTCGATTCCCGGGGCCCTCCGGGCGCAGCTCCAGGCATCGCTCGTGCGCAGTCACGCCGCCTCCAGTGGCGCCGAGGTCGAACGCGAGGTCGTGCGCGCGCTCATGCTCCTGCGTCTGTCGACCCTGGCGACCGGGCGCACCGGCGTCCGCGCGGAGGTCGCGCACGCGTACGCGAGCCTGCTCAACGCCGATCTGACCCCCCTCGTCGGCGAGTACGGCAGCCTCGGCTGCTCGGGCGACCTCGCCCCGCTCGCGCACTGCGCCCTCGCGGTCATGGGCGAGGGGCACGTGCGCGACGCTGAGGGGGTCGTCCACCCCGCGGGTGACGCGCTCGCGGCCGCCGGTCTCACGCCCGTGGCGCTCCGCGAGAAGGAGGGGCTCGCGCTCATCAACGGCACCGACGGCATGCTGGGCATGCTCGTGATGGCGATCCACGATCTGCGGGAGCTCCTTCCGACCGCCGACATCGCGGCGGCGCTCAGCGTCGAGGCCCTCAGCGGCACCGACGCGGTGTTCGCGGCCGATCTCCAGGCACTGCGCCCGCACCCCGGACAGGCCGACAGCGCCGCGGTGATCCGCGCCGTGCTGGCGGGAAGCGACATCATCGCGGACCGCACCGCGCCCACGGCCTTCACCCGGGTGCAGGACGCCTACTCGCTGCGGTGCGCGCCGCAGGTCCACGGTGCCGTCCGCGACACGGTGGCCCACGCCGAGCTCGTCGCGGGACGCGAGCTCGCGAGCGCGGTCGACAACCCCGTCGTCACCCTCGACGGGCGCGTCGAGTCCAACGGCAACTTCCACGGCGCCCCGGTCGGCTACGTGCTCGACTTCCTCGCGATCGCGGTCGCCGACCTGGCCTCCATCTCGGAACGGCGGACCGACCGCATGCTCGATCCCGCCCGCAGTCACGGCCTTCCGCCCTTCCTGGCCGACGATCCCGGTGTCGACTCGGGGCACATGATCGCGCAATACACCCAGGCCGGCATCGTCTCCGAGCTCAAGCGCCTGGCCGTGCCGGCATCCGTCGACTCGATCCCCACGTCGGCGATGCAGGAAGACCACGTCTCGATGGGATGGGCCGCGGCGCGCAAGCTCCGCCGGGCCGTCGACGGGGCGCAGCGCGTCGTCGCCGTCGAGATCTTGACCGCGGCGCGCGCGATCGACATCCGCGACTCCGCGCCCGGACCGGTCGGCGCGGCGGTGATCACCGCGCTGCGGGAAGAGGTCGCGGGTCCGGGCACCGACCGCTACCTCGCGCCCGAGATCGCCGCGGCCGTCGCCTTCGTCCAGTCCGGTCGCGCGCTCGCCGCGGCACGCACGGTGGTCGGCGGCATCCGGTGAGCTGGTCGACCGCTCCGGACGGCACCGTTCCTGCCCGCCCGCAACTCGGCGAGGTGCCGGTCTACTCGTCCGCCCTGGCGAGCGCCGTGCCCGTGCGCCTGCGCGCCTCGTCGAACGAGGCGCCCGACGGGCTCTCCCCGGCGGTACGGGATGCCGTGCTCGACCGCCTCGAGCGGCCCAACCGCTACCCCGTGCTCGGGGGGATCGACCTCATCCGGGCGCTCGCGGACCGGCTCGACGCCGACCCCGCCGAGATCGCGGTGGCCGACGGCTCGCTTTCGCTGCTGAACTATCTGCTGCTCTCGCACGTCGCTCCCGGCGCCCGAGTCGTGATCCCGTGGCGCAGCTACGAGGCGTACCCGATCTGCGTGCTCACCGCCGGCGGCGAGCCGGTGCGGGTTCTCAATCGCGCGGACGGCGGGCACGACGTCGAGGCGATGATCTCGGCCGTCGATGAGCGCACGGCCGGACTCATCCTCTGCTCTCCGAACAACCCTACGGGGGTCGGCCTGACGCACCAGGAGGTGGCCGAGGTGCTGTTGCGTGTGCCGCGACAGGTCCTCGTCGTCCTCGACGAGGCGTACCTCGACTTCGACGACCGCGCCGATCGTCCGCGGGCGCGGGAGCTCGTCGCGGCCCACGCGAACCTCGTGCTGCTGCGGACGTTCTCGAAGGCGTACGGCCTGGCGGGACTCCGCGTCGGCTACGGTCTCGGTCATCCCGACGTGATCACCGCCGTCCGCAAGATCCTCCCCCCGTTCCCCGTCAGCGCGCTCTCGGTCGCGGCGGCGATCGCCGCTCTCGACGACGAGGCGCATCGCGAAGCGATCGTGGCCCGGGTTCGCGCGCAGCGTTCCGCCGTCCTCGACATGCTCACCGCGGCGGGAATCCCCGCCAGCGCCACCCATGCGAACTTCGTCTGGATGCCACTCGGCCCGCGCAGCGCCGCGCTCGGCGCGCTGTGCGCGGACGCGGGCATCTCGACGCGCGTCTTCGAGGGGGAGGGGCTGCGGCTCTCTCTCGGGGAGCCCGGGCTCGTCGCGGCCCTGGCGGAGGTGCTGCCGCGATTCGCGGCGTCCTGAGGCTGCGTCGGTCGTCCGATCGTCGTCGGGTGCCTGCCCGCCGACGATGCGACCGGTTCAGCGGATCGCGGCGAAGGCGACCGTGCCACGGCCCCGGAGGGCGGTCTCGGTTCCCTCGGTGATCACGGTGTCGCCGGGGAGGAGTCGAGACCCCAGCGCTGTCACCTCGCCGTCGAGGGCGACGACCGCGAGGACATCCGCGGGCGTCGTGACGCGCCCCTCGATCGCGACCGCGTCGAGCGAGGGTGTCGCGGCACCGCGCACCATGAGGTTGAGGTCGCGCTGAGCGGACCCCGGGTCGGCGACCGACACGGCCGCGTCGCCCGAGAAGACCACCGTTTCGTGGCGCGGCAGCTCGAGCGGGCGTCCGTCGATGAGGAGCGACAGCGGGCCGTCGACCGTGAGCAGCGCGCGCGAGACGCCGGGGAGGGTGGAGAACGCGGACGCCGCGTCGATCGTCGCCAGAGACAGGCGCCACGCGAAGGGTCCGGTCGAGGGTCGGCGCGCCAGCTCGACCGTCTGACCGCGCCCGTTCGCCCACGGAGTAGGGGAGAGGTCGGCGACACGGATGAGGCGGGGGATGGTCATGGCTCCAGCGTGCCTTCCCGGCGGGCGGCCCGCGGGAACCGGGGCGGGAAGGTGTCTCAGATCTCGGACAGTGTCTCTCGCGTCTCCGTGCCGTCGACGGGCCCGGGGCTGGTCCGGGAGGCCGCGGCCCGTCGCGCCTCCGGTGCGTGCCAGGGGGAGGGCGGGGGACGAGCGGAGGGTGCGGACGGCGAGGGGATCCTCCTCCCGTCCCTCGTCCTCCGCTCGTCACGCCCCACCCCGCCCGTGGTTCTCGACGAACGTCTGATGCCCGCCGGGCCGCCGCGGGGTTGAGTGGTCGAGCCACGTTCGTGGCGCACTCGTCGAGACAAGGAAGCGGGCAACGTCATGGCATTCGTGACCACCGAAGATGGCGCAGAGATCTACTACAAGGACTGGGGGAACCCCGAGGCGCAGCCGATCGTGTTCCACCACGGCTGGCCCCTGTCGTCCGACGACTGGGACGCGCAGATGCTCTACTTCCTCGGCAAGGGCTTCCGCGTGATCGCGAGCGACCGCCGCGGTCACGGCCGCTCGTCGCAGATCGGCACCGGCCACGACATGGACCACTACGCCAGCGACGTCAGCGCCGTGGTCGAGCACCTCGACCTGCGCAACGCCGTGCACATCGGCCACTCCACCGGCGGCGGCCAGGTCGCCCGCTACGTCGCGAAGCACGGCGAACCCCAGGGCCGTGTCGCCAAGGCCGTCCTGGTCGCGGCCGTGCCGCCGCTCATGCTGCAGCGCGACGACAACCCCGAGGGCACCCCGCTGTCGGTGTTCGACGGGTTCCGTGAGGCCCTCGCGGCCAACCGTGCCGAGTTCTTCGAGGCCGTGGCATCCGGACCCTTCTACGGATTCAACCGCGACGGCGTCACTCCCTCGCAGCCGGTCATCGACAACTGGTGGCGCCAGGGCATGACGGGCAGCGCGGTCGCGCACTACGAGGGCATCAAGGCGTTCTCCGAGACCGACCAGGAAGCCGACCTCCGCGCCATCACCGTGCCGGTGCTCGTGCTGCAGGGCGACGACGATCAGGTCGTGCCGTACAAGGCCGCGGCCATCCGCCAGCACGAGATGCTCGCGAACTCGACGCTGAAGATCTACGAGGGCTACCCGCACGGCATGCTCACCACGCACGCGGATGTGATCAACCCCGACATCCTCGCGTTCATCCAGCAGTAAAGAGCCGACGAGAGGCGCATTCCGGGGAATTCGGGGTGCGCCTCTCTCGCGTCGTGGGAGCGGTACCGTGTGTGCGAGAGGGCCACGCTGCCGCGGGCCTCGCCGACGTAGCGTGTGAGGACCCCCCACCGGAACGCACGCGAGGAGTCGGGATGCATCCGCCGCAGATCGTGGACCAACTCTCGACCATGCTCGGCCGCCGGGTTCACCTGCGCGAGACGACGTACCCGGCGGTCGTCGACCGCGAGACGGTGTGCGTCGACGTCCCGTTCGGCCGGGGAGCGGCGTACCTCCGCATCGTCGGCGCGATGCAGAGCGAGCTTGGCCCGTTCGAGTGGGCGGTGATCGACGCCGCGGCGTACCTGCTCGACCTCGGGGCGGGCCTGGCCGCGTCGCGAGACACGGTGCTCACCGGACTGATGGATGCCGACCGCCGAAGGCGGCGCGAAGCCCTCGGGGAGGTGCGCGCCCGGCGGTGGGTCGACGGTCGGGCCGACGACCTCGACGTGCTCGTCGTCCGGCTCGACGCCGCCCGCGAGCTCGCGGTCACCGCGTTCGGCCGGCACCTCGCGCTCACCCTCCACGGGGCGGTGCACTTCGTCGGCATCCGCGACGGGGCCGCCGTCTTCCTCGCCGCTCCCGTGCGCGACATCGACGACCTGACGGATGCCGTCACCCGCGAGGCCGCCGTGCACGGGGTCGTGCCCCGGGGTCTCGGAATGGCGACCTGCGGCGCGGTCGAGACCGACATCGACGCCGCGGTCGAGCGCGCGATCGCCTCCGCACGGCTGCGCGCGACCCTGCCCGACCAGGTCGCGTCGGTGCGTGCCGAAGACCTCGGCGGGTGGGCGCTCCTGCACACCGTGCCGCGCTCACGCCCGCTGCTGCACCAGGCGTGCCCGGCCGCCTTCGACCTCCTCGCGCTGGACGATCCGACGCCCCGAGAGACCGTCGAGGCGTACCTGGATGCCGCCGGGCGCGTGCCCGTGGCCTGCGAGCGGCTGCACATCCACCGCACGACGCTGTACTACCGGCTGGAGCACCTGCCCGAGTCGGTGCGCGTCGCGCTCGCAGATGGTCTGCAGCGGACCACCCTGCACCTTGCCCTGAAGCTGCTGAGGCTCTGGGAGGAGGAAGCGTCCGAGGCGGCGGTGGTGCCGCTGCGCGAGGAGGGGTTGTTGCGGGCGTGACGGGTGTCAGAGATCGCGCAGGTACTCCGGTCGGGCGATCATCGCGTGGATGATCATCTCGTGGCCGTCGTCGAAGGTGAGGGTCACGAGCTCGAGTGTCCGACCCGCTGCTCCATGCCGATCAGCAACCAGCGACGGGGGTCGTCCTCGTCGTCGAGCGGCCATGGCGCGAGGACGTGGCTCGCGGCCTGCCGAACGGCGTCGTCGTTCAGCCGGTCGCGGTGATAGTGCTTTCGAGCAGAGCGATGCAGCTCAGGCAACGTGAGCCCACTCGCGCACGGCCGCGCGTATGGCTTCGGATCGCGACGTGATGCCCTCGGCTTCTGCTCGTCGCATCAACGCCGTCAATGTTTCAGCGTCGAGGCGGACGGTGGTCGCTTCGCCGGGACCGTTTCCGATCGCCGGTCGGCCTCGCGACGGCCGGGGAAGACGGGTGAGGTCGTAGCCCTCTTCGGCTTCGTCGGCCCAGGCCTGTACCTCGGAGTCGGTGACGCGCTTGCCGCGCAGGAGGTGGTCGCCCATGCGAATAACGTACACGAAAATGCGATCGGTGGGGAGGGTGACCCCGTAGGGTCACGCGCCGCCGAAACGCTCCGTCCGCACGCGCAGCGGCGGATGGCCGACGGCGACCACCGCGTCGGCCGTCGCCTCGACGAACGCGGTCGGTCCGCAGATGAAGATGAGGGGTCGCTCCGCGGGCGGAATCGTCAGGCGCTCGAGCTCGGCCATCGACACGTGGCCCGCGGCCCGCGGCGATCCGGGCGGGGCGAGGCGCGTGTGGATCCACTCGGTCGGGATGCCGAGGGCCCCGAGCCGGTCGATCTCGTCGGCGTACATGGCATCCGGTGCCGAACGCACCGAGTACAGCAACCGGAACGGCTGGGCGGTGCCCGCGGCCGCGCGCGCCCGGGCGATCGAGAGGAGCGGGACGATGCCCGAGCCGCCGGCGATGAGCTGCACGGGCGAGGGGTCGCTCTCGCGCCACACGAAGTACTGACCGAGCGGGCCCTTCACCTCGAGGAAGTCGCCGGGACGTACCTCTTCGACGAGGTACGGCGAGACCTCGCCGTCCTCGACCTCGTCGACGGCGAGCTCGACGCTGCTTCCGGGTCCGAAGCTCGCGATCGAGTACGAGCGCTCGGCTTGGTAGCCGTCTTCGGCGGTGAGGCGGATGTCGAGGTGCTGCCCGGGGAGGCTCCCCGTCCAGCCCGGGACGTCGAGCACGAGCGACCGGGCGTGCGCGGTGAGGCGGGTGACCGACGCGACGTGCGCCGGCAGCCATGGCGTCGCCGTCACCAGTACCGCTCTTCGCGCCACGGATCGCCGTGCATGTTGTAGCCGTTCTGCTCCCAGAAGCCGGGATCGTCGCGCGGTTGCATGACGAGGCCGCGCACCCACTTCGCGCTCTTCCAGAAGTAGAGGTGCGGCACGAGCAGGCGCGCGGGCCCGCCGTGCTCGGGTGTGAGCGGCTTGCCGTCGAACTCGAAGACGACCCAGGCCTTGCCGCCCATCAGGTCTTTCACCGGCACGTTCGTCGTGTATCCGCCGTACGAGTGCGCCATCACCGAGGGGGCGGCGCTGTCGATGTCGGCCAGCAGCGTGTCGACCGAGACCCCGCGCCAGGACGTGCCGAACTTCGACCATCGGGTCACGCAGTGGATGTCGGTGTGCACGTCTTCGATCGGCAGCGCGTGGATCTCGTCCCACGTCCACGTCGTCGTCGCGCCCGTCTCGGTGCGGATCGCGAACTGCCAGTCGTCGAGCCGGATGCGAGGGGTCGGGCCCGCGGACAGCACGGGGAAGTCGTGCGTGAGGTACTGCCCCGGGGGAAGTTGCGGGTCGGACGCGCGCCGGCGTGCACCGAAACCCCTGCTGAACTCGGCCATGACGCCTCCTCGCCCCGACCCTACTCGGGGGCGCCGACACCCGGCTTCGACAATTGACGGACGGGTCAGGCGCCCTGCCACACCGAGGCGCGGGCCGAATGCGCCGCGAGAGCCGCGAGGCGTTCGTGCGGGACGCGAAGGCGACTCAACTGGATGAGACCTTGGGATGCCAAGACCGTGCGTTCGGCGTGCGCGGCCGCCTCCTCGGCATCCAGGATCAGGTCCTGCTCCGCCGCCGTCCGCAGAAACGTCTCCGCCAGCACTCGCTCCATCCGCGCGGTCGTCGCCGCGGAGATGTCGAGCACCTCGGGGAAGCGATCGCCGAGCTCGACGATCGTGTTGAGCATGAGGCATCCACGTCGATCCGCGGACGAGCCGCACTCATCGACGACACGCTGGAGGAACTGCCCGGCCACCACCGCGAGATCGGTGCGCGGCGCGGAGGTCGCCTCGGCCACGAACGCCACGCGCCCCTCGCAATACCGGCGGAAGACGCAGAGGAACAGCCCGAGCTTGCTCGCGTAGGCCGCGTACAGGCTGCTCGTGCCGACTCCGGATGCCACGGCCACGTCTTCCATCGAGGTGCGGTCGTATCCGCGCGACCAGAACAGCTCCTGCGCAGCATCCAGGAGCTCGTCTTCGTCGTATCGCCGGGGTCGACCCACGCGGCCACGGTACCCGCTGCACCCCCGGCCTCTTCAACGGGCACGTCCTGTTCTCGCGCAATCGTGTCCGTTTGCGTCGCACGGTCCGGCGGGGCCGCGCGGAGAATTGGAGCGACCGTTCCATTACTCGGCGGAGGATGCGCGTGACGACCTCGAGTGGCCCGCTGGCCGAGTTCCTGCGCGACCGACGCGAGTCGCTCACGCCCGCGCAGGTCGGGCTGTCGGACTCGTCGCGCCGCCGCGTCCGGGGCCTGCGTCGCACCGAGGTGGCCGAGCTCGCCGGGATCAGCGCCGACTACTACCTGCGCATCGAGCAGGGTCGGGGGCACCGCCCCTCGGCGGAGGTGCTCAGCGCTCTCAGCCGCGCGCTCCTTCTCGACGTGTACGGCGACGAGCACCTGCACCGCGTCGCCAATCTGTCGGCGGGGCACGAGGCGCCGACCGTCAGCGACGAGGTCCCCGCGGGCATCCGCGCGCTGCTCGACCTGCACCCCGAGACGCCGGCGTACCTGTCGAACGGCACCCTCGACGTGATCGGGGTCAACGAAGCGGGCCGGTTGCTCGCGCCCGGGGGTCTGCGACCGGGACTCAACCTCGTGATGTCGGTGTTCGAGCACTATCCCGACCCGCACTCGGAGTCGCACTGGCGGCGCACCGCGAGCAACCTCGTCGCGTCGCTGCGGTACCACGCCGATCCGCGCAGCCCCCGGTTGCGCCACATCGTCGACACGCTCAGCGCGACCGACCCGCGCTTCGTTGAGCTGTGGCAGCGATGCGAGGTGCGGCCGCACACGAGCGCGTGGCCGCTGGTGTACATCGAGTCCCACGGGTGGGTGGGCCTGCGCAGCGAGACGTTGGCGATCCCGGCATCCCGTGGCTGCACGATGACCCAGTTCTTCGCCGAACCGAACACCCCCGGGGTCGAGGCGCTTCGCGACCTCGTGCGGCGGGCGTACGGCCGGGCGTGACGGGCGGAGGGTCGGGGCGTTCGGGGGGCCGGGGCGTGACGGGCGGACGGCGTGACGAGCGGAGGGCCAGGGACGGAGGGAGGGCCCAGCGGCGCGAAAGGTCCTCCGCTCGCCCCCGATCCTCCGCTCAGCACCGCGCGGGCCCGCGCGACAGCACCACTCAGGCTCGTTTGAAAGCGGTGCTCTCGCCCACGCGTCCGTGGCGCTCTCGCCCGTGCGACAGTCGGCCTCGCTCTAGGCCGACAGCTCGCCCGCGGGCGGCGCGACCGTCGAGCGGAACCGCTGCTGATACCCCGACGGCGTCACGCGGTAGCGCGCGAGGAACGCGCGGCGGAGGGCCGCGGGCGAGCCGAAGCCGGACGCGGAGGCCGACTGCGCGATCGAGGCACCCGACTCGAGCAGGTTGACCGCGAGCTCCAGCCGCAGCGACGCGATGTAGGCGGCCGGGGTGACGCCGAGTTCGTCGCGGATGACGCGGGTGAGGTGTCGCGGGCTGACGTTCACGTGCGCGGCGAGCTCGGTGACGCTCGTCGCGCGGGTCGGATCGTCGGAGACGTACTCGGCTACCGCGCGGGCGATGCTCGTGCGCGGGACCGGCATCTTCAGCGCGGCCGAGAACTGCGACTGCCCGCCCGAGCGGCGCATGTAGACGAGGAGGTGCTGCGCCACGCTGCGCGCGACCTCGGCGCCGTGATCGTCTTCGACGAGGGACAGGGCGAGGTCGATACCCGCCGCGACCCCCGCCGAGGTGTAGATGTCACCCTGCTTCGTGAAGATGCGCTCGGAATCGACCGCGACCCGGGGATAGCGGCTGGCCAGCGCGTCGGCGAACTTCCAGTGCGTCGTCGCGGGGTGACCGTCGAGGAGTCCCGTCGCGGCGAGGCCGAACGCGCCGCTGCAGATCGACGCGATCCTCCGGGCCTGACGCGCCAGGTCGGTGATCGCCCTCTGCAGATCGGCGTCGTCGAAGACCGCCGGTGCCCGCTCGCTCCCCGGGATGATCGCCGTGTCGAGCGGCCCGCTCTCGGAGGCGGCGCCGTCGACGCCGATCCGCAGACCCATGAACGCCGTGACGTCGGCGCCCGTGGGTGAGTAGAACCGGAGCTCGTAGGCATCCGTCGTCAGGTTCGTCTCGGAGAACACCTCGGCCGGGCCGACGAAATCGAGCGCCTTCACCCCGTCGAACAGCAGAATCCCGATCCGACGCCGTTGCCCCGTCATCCGTCGCTCCCGTCCCGAACCTTCTCTCAGCCTGTCACCGATCACCCGTCGGCGGGGATCCGCCTTCGACATCTGTCGAGCGCGATTCTCGACGAATGCCCCTGCCGCCCCGCCGCCACGCTGCCTAGCGTGGGCACCCACTCGCGGCGACTCGGCTGCGACGAGAGGAGTGGCATCCGATGTCCGTTTCCCCCACCATCGTCCTCGTGCACGGAGCCTTCGCGGATGCCGCGAGCTGGGCGCCCGTGACCCGCGCGCTGCTCGACCAGGGGTACACCGTGCGCGTGCCCGCCGTGCCGAACCGCAGCCTGATCGGCGATGCGGCGTACATCCGCTCGGTCGTCGAGCAGATCGAGGGACCCGTGCTTCTCGCCGGGCACTCGTACGGCGGTGCCGTGATCACCGTCGCCGGTGTCGCCGAGAACGTCGTGGGCCTGGTCTACGTCTCGGGCTACGCGCTCGAAGAGGGCGAGAGTCTCGGCCAGCTGCAGGGCGGCTTCCCCGACTCCGACCTCGCGCAGCACCTCGTCTACACGCCGTTCCCCGTCGAGGGCGGCGAGCCGGGCACCGACGTCTCGGTCGAAGTCGCGGCCTTCCCCGAGGTCTTCGCGCACGGCGTGCCGCTCGAGCGGGCCGAGGTGCTCGCCGTGTCGCAGCGGCCCCTCGCCGCCCTCGCGTTCGGCGAGAACGCGCCCGTCGCCGCGTGGAAGACGAAGCCGGCGTGGGGCATCGTCTCGAGCGCCGACCACACGATCAACCCCGACGTCGAGCGCTTCGGCTACCAGCGCGCGGGCTTGCGGACGGTCGTCGAGCTCGACGCGCCCCACCTCGTGATGCAGAGCCACCCCGCCGAGGTCGCGAAAGTCATCACGGACGCGATCGCCGACCTCGCGTGATGACCGCGCTCGATCAGATCGACCGGGGCGTTCCTCCGAGCGGTCCCGGATGCCAGGAGTGCGACGCGAGCGGGAGCTGGTGGGTCCACCTGCGGCGGTGCGCCGCGTGCGGTCACGTCGGCTGCTGCGACTCGTCGCTGAACCGACACGCGACGGCGCACTTCCACGCGACGGGGCACCGCTACATCCAGAGCTTCGAGCCCGGGGAGGTGTGGTGGTGGGACTACGGGACCTCGGCTGTCGTGCACGGACCCCCGCTCGCCCCGCCCACGACCCACCCCGCCGAGCAGACGGTGCCGGGGCCGCAGGACCGCCTGCCCGCGGACTGGGAGGAGCAGCTCGCCGCGACCCGGGAGGGGGAGGCGTGAGCGAGACGGTAGTGACGAGGGGAGGAGGTGGGGCGGAGGGAGGAAGGATGCCGCGGCTCGGTCCTCCGCGCACCCCATCTCCTCCGCTCGCCACCCGGGAACCCCGGCGCGCGCCGCGCGGACTCAGCCCTTCGGCGCCTCGATCGTCACCGGCTCGCCCCACCGCGTGAACTGCTGCAGGGATGTGGTCTGTACGCCCCCGAAGGTCCCGGTGGCCTGCGTGGCCACGACGCGGTGCCCCTCGCCGAGCCACACGATCATCTCGCTGACGTCGACGCCCGCGGCCGAGAAGGGCGCATCGGCCTGCACCCGCCAGGCGCGCACGTCGGTGCCGTCGGGCAGGGCCACCGTGTCCTGGCCGGTCTGCACCGTCCAGGAGGGGGCGGAGGCGAGAAGGGATGCCGCGGCTGCGGGGTCGGCGAGAGCTCGGTACGACTCACCGATGGTCGAGGCGATGACGGCGCGGTAGTCGCCGCTCGACGGGTCGGCCTTCACCCAGGCACCGTCGAACGTGACCCAGGCCTCGGTCGGTGTGAGCACGAAGTCGTTCGTCCCGTCGGGGCCGGTGACCGACCCCGATGTGGCGGGATCGTCGCCGAAGACGAAGTCGGCCTCCCCGCTCAGATCGGCGGACTGCAGGGTCAGGTGCCCGCTGCCGGCCGCGCGCGAGAACGCGATCACGCACGCCGAGAGGTCGGAGCCCGTCACTCTCGCGTCCGCGATGAGCTCGACATCGTCGCACTCGCGGGGTGAGGTGACCGCCGTCCCGCCCGTGGGGGTCGGGGATGCCGGGGCCGCCGCGGTCTCCGTGCTCAGCGGGGTCGGATCGGCCGCCGGCGAGCACGCGGTGAGGAGCGCCAGGGCGCCCACGGTCAGTGCGAAGGTCTTCGTCGTTCGCCGCATGGCATCCACTCTAGGAAGTCATCCGCGGCTGTGCCCTTACCGCCGTGCGGTCAGCGCCGGGATCAGCACCGGCGTGCGGTCGCGATAGGCGCGGTAGTCGGCGCGGTCGCCCCAGCGCTCGTCGGCGCGCTTTTCGAGCAGCGGGATGCCGCTGACCCGGGTGAGGAGCAGGATGACGAAGAGCGGCGAGAGCACGGCGATCCACTGCCAGCCCTGCAGAACGGGCGCCGCCACGAGGAAGACCCCGATCCACACGAGGATCTCGCCGAAGTAGTTGGGGTGGCGCGAGCGCGACCACAGGCCCGTGCGGATGAACTCGCCCCTGTTGGCGGGGTCGGCGCGGAACGCCTGCTTCTGCAGGTCGGCGACGACCTCGAACGCCATCCCGAGCAGCCAGACGACGATCCCGGCGATCACGAAACCGTCGAGGGGCGCCCGGCCGGCGGCATCCGCGCTCATCGCGATCCACGCCGCCGAGGCGGTGAGGGAGACCCAGAGACCCTGGATGCACCACACCTGGAAGAAGCGCAGCGGCCGCGTCTTGATCTCGTCGAAACGCCCGTCGGAACCCGAGTGGTGGACGCGCGCGAAGAGGAACGAGCCGAGTCGCGCCGCCCACACGATCACCATCGCGGCGAGGATCCATCCCCGCGCGTCCTGCTGGGGAGCGAGCAGTGCGAGGGCGATCGACACGGTGATGAACGTGAGGCTCCCGGTGAGGTCGAAGAAGCGCTCGGTCCGACGCAGCGCCGAAGGGATGAAGATGAGGAACTGGATGACGTAGGCCGCCGTCACCGCGAGGGCGAACACCGGGATGCCGCCGACTTGCCCGCCGCGAGAGCTGCCGGCCGCGGCCAAGCCCGCGCCGATCGCGAGGGCGACGACGACGGCGACGACCGCCGCTCGATTCTGCGAGCCGCCGGCTCGCTCCGTCGTCGGGGGCACGGGTGCGGTCATGATGCGGCTCCTCGGTACAGCGTGTCGATCGTGTCGGCGGCGCGGTGCAGAACCTCGCGGCGCTTGATCTTCAGGGTGGGGGTGACGAGCTCGTGGTCGTCGAGGTCGGCGAGCACGAGCGTGAAGCGGCGTACCTGCTCGCTCCGCGCCACCAGGGCGTTGGCGGCGTCGACGGTGGGCTGCAGGTGGGCGCGGAGACGGGGCTCGTCGATGGCTCGGATCTCTCCGGGTGAGCCCGTTGCGAACGTCGATCCGTGGGATGCCGCCCACGCGGCCGACTCCGCGGGATCGAGGATGAGCAGGGCCGACAGGTACGGCTTGCCCTCGCCGACCATGACGGCGTGCTGCACGAGGGGGCTCGCCTCGACCGCGCCCTCCCAGCGGGCCGGGACCACGGTCTTGCCGTTCGAGGTGACGATGACGTCTTTCATGCGGCCCTCGAGGATCAGGCGTCCGCCGTCGTCGATGCGCCCGAGGTCTCCGGTGCGGAAGAACCCGTCGACGAACGCCTCGGCATCGTGGCGGGCATCGCGGTAGCCGGCGAACACGCCCACTCCGCGAGCGAGCACTTCGCCCTCGGGGCTGATGCGCACCGTCGAGCCGGGCAGGGGGAGGCCGACCGTGCCCGACACGATGCGCCCAGGCAGGTTGCCCGTGAGCGGAGCGGTGGTCTCGGTGAGTCCGTAGCCCTCGATGACCGGAACCCCGATCCCCCGGAAGAACAGCGACAGGGCGCCGTCGAGCGTCGCCCCGCCCGAGAGGATGTAGTCCACGCGGCCGCCCATGATCGCGCGCAGCCGCGAGTAGAAGAGCGCGTCGAACACCGCCCCGCGCACACGGAGGCCCCGCGGGGCGCGGCTCCGACGTCCGGCATCCTGTTTCTCGGCCAGACGACCCCGGGCGACGGCGGTCGACACGGCACGCTCCCAGACCGGACCGAGCCTCATGCGGGCCGCCTTATCCGCAGCCGCGGCCTGGATCTTCTGCAGCACGCGCGGCACGACGACGAGGAACGTCGGGCGGAGCACCGAGAGCGCGGGCACGACTCGCGAGGGTTCCGACAGATGCGCGATGCGCATGCCGCTCGCGATGCAGATGAGCTGCAGACCCCGGGCGAGCACGTGGGCGAGAGGCAGGAAGATGATGGTGTTCCCCGTCGGGGTGACCACTTCCCGGTAGGCCGCGGCGATGTTGAGCACCTGCCCGAGGAAGTTCGAGTGCGTGAGCACGGCCCCCTTCGGCTCGCCGGTCGTTCCCGAGGTGTAGACGATGGTCGCGGGGTCGTGGTGCCCCGCCAGAGTGCGACGGGTCTCGAGCTCGGCGTCGGTGACGTGTGTTCCACGACCGGAGAGATCGTCGAGCGACCGGATGCCGTCGACCCCGCGCATCGCCCAGGTTCCGATCGCGTCAGTCCCCACGAGTGCCCTGGTCAACAGGTCGGCGTGAGCCCTCGACCCCGCGATGGCCAGGCGTACGCCGGCGTCGTGCACGATCGCGTCGACCTGCGAGGCCGAGGACGAGTCGTAGACCGGGACGACGACGCCGCCGGCGAACCAGGTGGCCAGGTCGGCGACGGCCCACTCGTAGCGCGTGGGCGCCATGATGGCGACTCTGTCGCCCGCCGCCAGGCCGGCACCCATCATCCCTTTCGCGAGGGCCCGGACGTCGCCCAGGAATGCGGCGGTCGTCACGGGGCGCCACGATGCGGGATCGTCGGCCGGTACGTCGAAGGCGACGTGGTCGGGGGCGTCGGCGGCGCGGCGAACGAGAAGGTCGGTCACGTTGCCGAACGCTTCGAGGCTCGCCAAAGCGGGCATGGTCGTCTCGAGCATCTTTCCTCCGGGTGCGAGAGCGCGGCCGTCGGAGAAAACGAGCCGCCGACACCTGTTCGGAGGAGTGCGCGAATCGGATGGGGCTTGCGTATCGGAGTCGTCGGCCGGGCGGGGCCTCGGAGTCAAGCCCCCACCCCTCTCAGGGATCTCCTCACCCGGGCGGTGTACCGTCTCACCCGGTCTGCGCGACTTCACGTGCTCAGGTCGACTCCATAGGCGGCGTCGTCGACGGGCACGCGATCGCGCTCGGTTACGACACGGGAGGCGATCACCATCAGCACGCTCACTGCCCCCGTCGTCGCTCCGATCGCGACGAGCCCCGGTCCCCTCGACAAGGTGCGCAACCTGCCGTCGCTGACGGGGCTGCGATGGGCGACCGCGATGCTCATCTTCGGGCACCACCTCATGGCCGTCGAGTACTTCGGCGGCACTCCGGGCGTGATCTGGGGAAACCTCTTCGAGGCCGGGAAGACCGGCGTGACGCTGTTCTTCATCCTCTCGGGCTTCGTCCTCGCGTGGGGGTACAAGCCGCAGCAGACCGCGCGGTCGTTCTGGTGGCACCGCATCGCGCGGATCTACCCCCTGCACCTCGTCGGGGTCGGGCTCGCGCTGATCGCCGCGGCCACCCTCGTTCCCGAGATCCGCGCCGACGGCACCGCGCCCGTGGTCGCGAACGTCTTCCTCGTCAACGGCTGGGTTCCCGACTGGTGGCAGGCGGGCAATCCCGCGAGCTGGTCGCTCGTGTGCGAGGCGTTCTTCTATCTCACCTTCCCGTTCCTCATCCGCCCCCTCGCGCGCGCCTCGAACCGGGCCCTCGGCGTCGTGGTCGTGGCATCCCTCGTCGTCGCCGCCCTCGCGCCGCAGATCGCGTCGATGTCGCCGATCCCGATGTCGGCCGCGTCGACCCCGTTGCTGCGAATGCCCGAGTTCGTGATCGGCGTGAGCCTCGCGCTGCTGATGAAGAAGAGCGCGTGGCAGCCCGTGCGCCTGATCGTCGCCGTGCCGCTCGCGGTCGCCGGCTACGCGCTGTCGGAGGCGCCGACGCTGCCCGGCACCGACATCCACCCGGGCCTCGCCGCGACCGTGGGGTTCTACGCTCTGCTCGTCGCCTCGCTCGCGAACGCCGACGCCCGGGCGAACTCCACCTTCCTCGCGCGGCCCCTCTGGCAGGAACTCGGACGGGTGTCGTTCGCGTTCTACCTCGTGCACCTGCTCGTCATCGCGTCGGTGTCGTCGGCGTGGCCCGACGGGCACCCGCAGTTGCCCTGGCGACAGGCCGTGCCGCTCGCGCTCGCCGCTTTCGGCATCGCCCTCGGCCTCGCCTGGGCGATGCACAAGCTCATCGAGATCCCGGCGCAGCGGTGGCTGCTGCGCTACGACCGGTCGCGGGCCACGGTGCGCTCCGCTTCGGCGCCCGGGGTGCACCTCGCCGCGAACCGCTGACGCGCAGCGCCTCTACGCCCGGTGTGGCGGGCGTCGACTGGACCAGGATGCCGCTGGAACGGCATCCTGTGACGAGGACAGGGGGCGGACATGACGCGGCGCGCGAGGAAGACGCTTGGTACTCGGGTGATCGTGGGAGGCGCCGTCGTCGCGCTGACCCTCGCATTCGGCGGAGGAACCGGCGCGGCATCGGCGGCCGAGACGGCCGGGTCGACGGCATCCGGAACCGTCGTGCGCGACAGCGGGCGGGTCGTCGTGTACTACCAGAAGCAGTTCGTCGACGGATCGACGGGTGCGTACATCTCGCCGTTGCCCCTCGTGACCGAGAACACGGGCGTCGACGTCGTGAACCTCGCCGCGGTGCACATGAACGCCGACGTCCTGAAGCTCAACGACCTTCTGCCGGACGATCCCGCCTTCGACACGATGTGGAGCGAACTGGCCGAGATCCAGCGGTCGGGGGTCGCCGTCGTCGGCATGATCGGCGGCGCGCAGAATGCCACCTGGCAGAGCCTGACCGACGACTACGACGTGCAGTACGTGCGGCTCCGGGACTTCGTCGAGGCGCACGCGCTCGACGGCATCGATCTCGACGTCGAGACCGACACCGACATCTCGGTCGTCGAGAGGGTGATCGCCGACCTGAGCGCCGACTTCGGTCCGTCGTTCCTCATCACGCTGTCGCCGGTGACCGCGGCGCTGGTCGGGGAGGACAATCTCTCGGGATTCGACTACGACGACCTCTACCGCAGCTCGGGGGACTCCATCGACTGGTTCAACACGCAGTTCTATTGCGGGTGGGGCGATCCCACCGCGGCGGACTACGGCGAGATCGTCGACTACCAGAGCACGAAGGGCGCCGGGATTCCGGCGGCGAAGATCGTGATCGCCGCCCTCACGAACCCCGACAACTGCGGGGACGGGTGGGTTCCGCTCGATGAGCTGACGGCGTCGATTCAAGAGATCAAGACCACGACCCCCACGTTCGGCGGCGTCGCGGGATGGGAGTACTTCAACTCGCTCCCCGGCGGGACGGAGGCGCCGTGGAAGTGGGCGGCCGTGATGCGGGCGGCGATCGACGAGCCGCTGCCCACACCGACACCGACACCGACACCGACGCCGACACCGACGCCCACACCGACCGCGAACCCGACGACGACCCCGACCGCGGAGCCCGCCCCGGTTCCGACGGGCACCCCCACGCCCGCGTCCGGCGTCCTCGCCGCGAGCGGTCAGGACTCGTCGGGACTCGTCGCGGGCGGCATCGTCGGGGCGATCGCCGTCCTCCTCGGAGCCGTCGCGCTGGTCGTCGCCTCCGTCCGCCGCCGACCGGTCGGCTGAGCGGCCGCCGCCCTCCTCGGTCGCGCTGTCGGCCGTCCGCCGGCGCACGGCCCGCTGAGAGGTCACCGCCTCATCGGAGACGTGCAGCCGTGAGGCGAGGCCCGGCTTCTGAGCTGTCCCCCTGGAGTCTCGGCCGCCCCGCGGCTAGGCTCGCCGGATGTTCTCAGCTGTCGGAGGCGCCCACCTGCTCATCCTTCTGCTCGGCTGGCTGGTCGCGCTCGCGGTCATCGGCCTGGTGACGTACTTCGTCGTGCGCTTGGCCGTGCTGCACGCGCTGAAGGCTCACACGCGCTGGGTCGACGGCGGCAAGCAGTAGCCCACCCTCGCCCCGAGCCCTGAGGGCAGGGCTCGCACCGGCAGTGCGGCGATCGAGCGAATCCCGGGGCGGAGACCCATCCCGCGTCCAGCGAGCCCTCGGTACACTTCCCTGTGCCCGAAACACCCCCCAGCCCCGATCGTGACGCCGATCGCGTCACCGCGCTGGATGCCGCCGCGCCGGTGACCGATACGGATCCGGATGCCACGGACTCCGGTGCCGTGCCCGACGTCGAGCGTGTGGCATCCATCGATCCCACCGAGCTCGAGATCGCGCTGCGCGTCATCGACGCGGCGTCGTCGCTCGACCGTGAGGATCCCGCCTACATTGCGCTGCGCCGTCAGACCGGCAAGCTCTACAAGGACGTCAAGCGGCAGTCGCGGCGCGAGAAGCGCCAGCGCATCGCCGATGCCGACCGCGCGGTCGTTGCCGCCACGGCGACCGGTGCCGCCGACCGCATCGACGACGAGACGCGCGGGATCCCGCTCGCGACCCGCACGACCACGCCGTTCGCCGGAGAGCTGATCAAAGCCCGCGCCTGCTACATCTGCAAAGAGGACTACACCCTCGTCGACGCTTTCTACCACCAGCTCTGCCCCGACTGCGCGGCGATGAGCCACGCCAAGCGCGACGCGCGCACCGACCTCACCGGCAAGCGCGCGCTGCTCACCGGCGGCCGCGCGAAGATCGGCATGTACATCGCGCTGCGGCTGCTCCGCGACGGCGCGCACACCACCATCACGACCCGCTTCCCGCGCGACGCGGTGCGGCGCTTCTCGTCGCTCCCCGACAGCGCCGACTGGCTGCACCGGCTCAAGGTCGTGGGCATCGACCTGCGCGACCCCGCCCAGGTGATCGGACTCGCCGAGTCCGTGGCATCCGATGGTCCGCTCGACATCCTGATCAACAACGCCGCGCAGACCGTGCGGCGCTCGCCGGGTGCGTACAAACCCCTGGTGGATGCCGAACTCGCACCACTCCCGGACGGGCCGCTGCCCGAGCTGGTCACGTTCGGCCACACCAACGACGCGCACCCGCTTGCGCTCGCGCAGTCGGTGTCGGCTCACCCGATCCTCGCGTCGGCCGCGCGAACGGCGGAGGAGCTGACCGCCGAGGCGATGGCGGCGGGCTCGTCGTCGCTCGAGCGCCTGGCCGCGGGAACCGCGATCGACGCGGGCGGGCTCGTGCCCGACGAGGACCGCATCAACAGCTGGACGCAGCACGTCGACCAGGTCGAGCCCCTCGAGATGCTCGAGGTGCAGCTGGCGAACATGACGGCGCCGTTCCTGCTCGTGAGCCGGCTTCGTCCCGCGATGGCCGCGTCGTCGGCGCGGCGGAAGTACATCGTCAACGTCTCGGCGATGGAGGGCGTGTTCGGCCGCGGGTACAAGGGCCCCGGCCACCCGCACACGAACATGGCGAAGGCCGCGCTGAACATGCTCACGCGCACGAGTGCCCGCGAGATGTTCGAGTCCGACGGCATCCTGATGACCGCCGTCGACACCGGCTGGATCACCGACGAGCGTCCGCACTTCACCAAGGTGCGCCTCGCCGAGGAGGGCTTCCACGCCCCGCTCGACCTCGTCGACGGAGCCGCCCGCGTGTATGACCCGATCGTGCGCGGCGAGGCCGGCGAAGACCTCTTCGGCATCTTCTTGAAGGATTACCGCAAGAGCTCGTGGTGAGCTCGGCCGGCGCTCACTCGACGGGGTGACGGCGCTCGCGTCGTGCCCACGCCGGTTGAGTGTCCAAAACACCCGGACGTTTTTCGTCGGCGCCCGGGTGTTCTGGACACTCAGTGGGCCGTGAGGGCGAGCACGGCTACCCCAGAGGCCGCAGCACCGCTTCGTCGACCGGGAACGCCACGTCGTAGAACAGCTGCGGAGCCCCGACGGCGCCCCAGTCGTCTTTCTTGACCCGGATGCCGGAGGTCGAGACCTCGGCGATGCGCACCCGCAGCCACGACCCGTCGTCGAGGCGCAGCTCGTACATGTCGGCGAGGTAGCCGATCCCGCGCTCCTCGAGCGTCTCCTCAGCGGTCAGCCAATCGACCGCCTCGGCCGAACGCCGGCCGAGCAGGTCGACGACGACGAAGCCGTCGCCGTGCGGCTCCATCCACCCGAGCACCTCGCCGTCGGGGCGTCGGTGCGTGATCCAGTCGCTGCGCATGGCGTCGAGCCTAAGCGTCGGCGGGGCGCGGGCGGCGCGGGGAGCGGAGCGGCGCGAGGCGGGTCAGGGCAGGGCGCGAGGCTGTTGAGCGCGGTGAGTGTCCAAAACACCCGGACGTTTTTCCGAGGCGTCCGGGTTTCTTGGACATTCAACCGGGGGGGGGCGCCGACACGTAGACAACTCGATTACCGAGCCGTAATCTAACTCCATTACTGATCGGTAACTCAACGAGGAGTTGTCATGACGCAGGGCTACCGCGAACTCGTCGCCGAGCTGCGCGAGCGCCGCGCCACCGTCGCGCTCGGCGGACCCGAAACCGCCCGCGAGCGTCACACAGCCCGCGGCAAGATGCTCGCCCGGGACCGCATCGACGCGCTGCTCGACGTCGGCAGCCCGTTCCTCGAGGTCGCCCCGCTCGCGGCCTACGGGATGTACGGCGGCGACTGCCCCGCCGGCGGTGTGGTCGCGGGGATCGGCCTCGTCCACGGCCGGCACGTGATGGTGGTCGCCAACGACGCGACCGTGAAGGGCGGCAGCTACTTCCCGATCACGGTGAAGAAGCACCTGCGCGCGCAGGAGATCGCCGCGGAGAACCGCCTGCCGTGCGTCTCCCTCGTCGACTCGGGCGGTGCCTTCCTCCCGATGCAGGACGAGGTCTTCCCCGACCGCGACCACTTCGGTCGCATCTTCTACAACCAGGCACGGATGTCGCGCGACGGCATCCCCCAGATCGCGGCGGTGCTCGGTTCGTCGACCGCGGGCGGCGCGTACGTCCCGGCGATGAGCGACGAGACGGTGATCGTGCGGAACCAGGGCACGATCTTCCTCGGCGGACCGCCGCTGGTGAAGGCCGCGACCGGAGAAGTCGTCACGGCCGAAGATCTCGGCGGCGGGGTCGTGCACACCCGCGTGTCGGGCGTCGCCGACCACCTCGCCGAGAACGACGCACACGCGCTCGAGATCGTGCGCGACATCGTCGCGACCCTGCCTCCCCCCGAACAGCGGATGCCGGAACCCGCCGCCGACCCCGAGAAAGACCCGCGCGCGCTCGAGGACATCGTGCCGGTCGAACTCACCACCCCCTACGACGCCCGCGAGATCCTCGCCCGGATCGTGGATGCCGGCAGCATCCACGAGTTCAAGCGCGAGTACGGTGAGACCCTCGTCACCGCCTTCGCCCGCATCGAGGGGCACCGGGTCGGGATCATCGCGAACAACGGCGTCCTCTTCGGCGAATCGGCCCTCAAGGGGGCGCACTTCATCGAGCTATGCGACCAGCGCGGCATCCCGCTGGTGTTCCTGCAGAACATCACCGGGTTCATGGTCGGCCGCGAGTACGAGTCGGGCGGCATCGCCAAGCACGGCGCGAAGATGGTCAACGCCGTCGCCTGTGCCTCGGTGCCCAAGCTCACCGTCGTCGTCGGCGGATCGTTCGGCGCCGGCACCTACTCGATGTGCGGACGCGCGTACTCGCCGCGCTTCCTCTGGCTCTGGCCCGGCGCGCGCGTCTCGGTCATGGGCGGCCCGCAGGCGGCATCCGTCCTCTCCACCGTCCGCCGCGACCAGATCGAGGCCGGCGGCGGCGAATGGTCGGCCGAGGAGCAGGCCGCCTTCGAGGCGCCGGTCCGCGAGCAGTACGAGCGACAGGGGAGCCCGTACTACTCCACGGCCCGTCTGTGGGATGACGGGATCATCGAGCCGTCGCAGACCCGCGACGTTCTCGCTCTCGCCCTCGACGTCATCACCCGTTCGCCCCTCGACGCGCCGGGTTACGGCGTCTTCCGGATGTGACCCGCATGTTCTCCACCGTTCTGATCGCGAACCGCGGCGAGATCGCCTGTCGCATCATCCGCACCCTCCGCTCCCTCGGCATCCGCTCGGTCGCCGTCTACAGCGATGCGGATGCCGGGGCCCGCCACGTCCACCTCGCCGATGTCGCGGTGCGCCTGGGACCGGCGCCGGCGGCGCGGAGCTATCTCGACGTCGACGCCGTGATCCGCGCGGCGCGCGAGACCGGCGCCGAGGCGATCCATCCCGCGTACGGATTCCTCGCCGAGAACGCCGCCTTCGCGCAGGCCTGCGAGGAGGCCGGGATCGTCTTCATCGGGCCGAGTGCCGAGGCGATCCGCGTCATGGGTGACAAGATCTCGGCCAAGCACGCGGTCGAGGCGCGCGGGGTGCCGACCGTTCCGGGGGTCGCGCGCGCGGGCATGACCGACGACGAGCTGATCGCCGCCGGCGCCGACGTCGGCTACCCGCTCCTCATCAAGCCCTCGGCGGGCGGCGGAGGCAAGGGCATGCACGTCGTCGAGGCGCCCGGAGCGCTGGCGGGGGCGATCGCCGCCGCCCGGCGCGAAGCAGCGGCGAGCTTCGGCGACGACACCCTGTTCCTCGAGCGTTACGTCCGGGCTCCGCGGCACATCGAGGTGCAGGTGCTCGCCGACGCGCACGGCGGGGTCGTGCACCTGGGCGAGCGCGAGTGCTCGCTGCAGCGCCGTCACCAGAAGGTCATCGAAGAGGCGCCGTCGCCCCTGCTCGACGCCGAGACCCGCGCCCGCATCGGCCAAGCGGCGTGCGAGACCGCGCGCAGCGTCGACTACCGCGGCGCCGGGACGGTGGAGTTCATCGTGTCGGCCGAGGCGCCCGGCGAGTTCTTCTTCATGGAGATGAACACGCGCCTGCAGGTCGAGCATCCGGTCACCGAAGAGGTCACCGGCCTCGACCTGGTCGAGCAGCAACTCCGGATCGCCGCCGGTGAGCCTCTCGGCGTCGATCAGGATGCCGTCACCCTCACCGGGCACGCGATCGAGGCGCGCGTGTACGCCGAGGACCCGGCATCCGGATTCCTGCCGACGGGCGGTCACGTCGTGCGCGTCCGGCACCCCGGCGGGGAGGGGATCCGCGTCGACACGGCGCTCGAGGACGGCCTCGACGTCTCGGTCGACTACGACCCGATGCTCGCGAAGATCATCGCGTGGGGCCCCGATCGCGAGAGCGCGCGCCGGCGGCTCGTCGCGGCGCTCGGCGACACCGCGGTGTTCGGCTTCGCGACGAACGTCGAGTTCCTGCGGCGGTTGCTCGAGCTTCCGGACGTGGTGGCGGGCGCTCTCGACACCGGGCTGATCGCTCGAGAGCTCGAGGGGCTCACGACCGAGGAGGTCGACGAGCGCGCTCTCGCGGAGGCGGCTCTGATCCTGGATGCCACGGCCTCGCGCGCGCGGGAGCCGTGGCGACGCCGCGACGGCTGGCGGCTGGGGACACCCGCGCCGCGCCGCTACCGTCTCGCGCTCGGCGGGGAGCAGCGCACGGTCGAGGTGACCGGCGTGGGGGAGACGCTCGCGGGCCTGGTGCGCAGCACTGTCGAGGTAACCGGGACGGGGGAGACGCTCGCGGTGGCGGCGCTTGCGCGGGCCGGCGAGCGGGAGCCCGCGCGGATCGTCCGGCACGACGACGGTCTCGTGTCGGTCACCCTCGACGGCCGTACGCGGACTCTCGCGGCCGAGGTCGACGCCGACGGCGTGTGGATCGCGCGGGGCGGGGCGGTGCGACGGGTCGAGACCGTGCGAGCGGTGCACCGCGCCGACGCCACGGCGGACGCCGACCCGCAGCTCGTCTCGCCCATGCCCGGCACCGTGGTGATGGTGCACGTCGCCGACGGGGCGACGGTGGGGGTGGGCGACGCGGTGCTCGCGGTGGAGGCCATGAAGATGGAGCACGTGGTGCGATCGAGCGTCGCGGGGACGGTGAGGCTGCAGGCGGCGGTCGGCGACGTGGTCGCGCGCGGGCAGGCGCTCGCGGTGGTCGCACCCGGTGTCGACTCGGACGGTGCGCCGGCGGGCGCGGAGACACCGCGCGAACCCGGCGCGGGCGACGAAAGGGGCGGGGAGTGAGTGGCATCCGGATCATCCAGAGAGGGCTGTACTTCGACGAGCTCGAAGAGGGCGCGACCTACGTGCACAGCCCGGGTCGCACGGTGACCGAGGCCGACAACGTGCTCTTCACGACCCTCACGATGAACACGCAGTCGCTGCACCTGGATGCCGCGTGGTCGGCATCGACCGAGTTCGGCGAGCGTCTGGTGAACAGCATGTTCACGCTGTCGACGATGGTCGGACTCTCGGTCGCGCAGCTGACCCAGGGCACGATCGTCGCGAACCTGGGGTTCAGTGACGTGCGCTTCCCGGCGCCCGTGCGCGTCGGCGACACCCTGTACGCCGAGACGCTCATCGCGGGCAAACGCCTGTCGACCTCGCGGCCCGGCCAGGGGATCGTGGAGTTCGCCCACACGATGCGCAACCAGAATGGGGTGGTGGTCGCCGGAGCGCGCCGCTCGACCCTCATGCTCGTGAGCCCCGCGTCCGCTTCGGGCCCCGCGACCGCGCCCGGCCCCGACCCGGTCCCTGACCGCAACCCCGAGGAGGAGCCTTGATGCACGGCCCCGCCCTGCTGTTCTGCCCGGCCGACCGCCCCGACCGCTACGCCAAGGCGGCCGCGGCGGCCGACACCGTCATCCTCGACCTCGAGGATGCCGTGGCCCCGGCCGACAAGGAGCGGGCGCGCGAGGCGCTCGCCGCGAGCACGCTCGACCCCGAGCGCGTGATCGTTCGCCTGAATCCCGCGGGAACCCCCGAGCACGCGCCCGACCTTCTCGCCGTGCGCGAGACCGCGTACACGACCGTGATGCTCGCGAAGGTCGAGTCGCCCGCCGACGTCGAGGCGACGGACGGGTTCGAGGTCATCGCGCTGTGCGAGACGGCGCGCGGCATCGTGCGCGCCGCCGAGATCGCCGCGCACCCCGCGACGGTCGGGCTGATGTGGGGCGCCGAAGACCTCATCGCGAGCATGAACGGACGCTCGAGCCGCTTCGCCGACGGCCGCTACCGCGATGTTGCTCGGACCGCGCGCGCGAACGTGCTGCTCGCCGCCCGCGCTCACGGCAAGGACGCGATCGACGCGGTGCACCTCGACATCGCCGACCTCGAGGGCCTGCGCGCCGAGTGCGAGGACGCCGCCGCCTCCGGCTTCACCGCCACCGCGTGCATCCACCCGACGCAGGTCGCCACGATCCGCGCAGCCTATGCGAGCACCGACACCGAGCGCGAGTGGGCGCGGGCCGTGCTCGCCGAGGCGGAGGGGCAGCCCGGGGTGTTCCGCTTCCGCGGGCGCATGATCGACGAGCCGGTACTGCGGCAGGCGCGCGAGATGCTGCGGTGACGGCGACCTGGCGGGCGACGCAGAAGGCCAACCGCCGGGCGTCGCTGATGCGTTCGGCGGCGGCGCTGTTCGCCGAGCGGGGCTTCGCGGCCGTGTCGACGGTCGAACTGGGCGAAGCCGTGGGGATGAGCGGGCCCGCTCTGTACAACTATTTCCCCAGCAAAGAGGCGCTCCTCGCCGAGCTGCTGATCGACGCCAGCCGCCGCCTGCTCGAGGGCGGCCGCGCCCTGGTCTCCGAGGCCGGGACCCCCGACGAGGTCCTGTCGAGGCTCGTCCGCTTCCACCTCGACTTCGCGACGGCTGACCCCGACACGATCCGCATCCAGGACCGCGAGCTCGCCCAACTGCCCGCTGACGCGAACCACCAGGTCCGGAGTCTGCAGCGGCAGTACGTGCAGGAATGGGATGCCGTCCTGGCATCCGTCCGTCCCGAACTCGATGCGGCCGAGCGCCAGACGCGCCTCCTCGGGACCTTCGGCCTGCTCAACTCGACCCCGCACAGCGCCGACTCGACCGGCGACCGCGCGGCGGAGATCCTGGCCGCGATGGCCCTGCGCGCGCTGGTGGGGGCAGTCGGCGGCTGACGTCGCGGTGCGGGGCCGGGGCCGGGGCTGGGGCTGTGGTTCCGTGCCGCGGGCCGGGGCCGTGGCATCCTGTGCCGTCGTGCGGAGTCCGTCGGCGACACGCCGTGTGGTGGCCGTGGGCGGCGGCGTGTCGGGCCTGGAGTCCGCCTGACGGCCCGGGCCCGGGCCCGACAGCCCGGCAGGAACTCCCGCCCCGTCACTCCGGCAGAAAATACTCCCGGGCCAGCGGGGCGATCTCGATTCCGGATGCCGTCGCGGCGGTGACCCAGCGAAGTTCCACGATCTCGGCATCCAGGACCGGCTCCTGGTCGCCGATGTCGACACGGAACACGTCGGCGACCACCTCGAAGCCGGGTTCGTTCGCGGCCACGGCGGAGAACTCGCCGAGCGGCTCGAGGGCCGCGGGATCGACGTCGAGACGGATTTCCTCGGCGAGCTCGCGGGCCAAAGTCTCCGCCGCCGTTTCGCCCGGCTCGGGCTTGCCGCCGGGCTGCATGAACGCGGTGGTTCCGGCCTTGCGCACGAGTAGCAGGCGGCCCGCGGCGTCGGTGATGACCGCGGCCGAAACGCGGATTCGGCGGGGTTCCGTGGCATCCTGTCGCACCCCCGCACGCTAACACCCGCGCGGGGCGACCCCGGCCCGCAGAGGGGCCCGCAGAGGGTTGAGTGTCCCAGACACCCGGACGAGTGCCCCCATCCATCCGGGTGTCCGGGACACTCAACCCTCTTGGCGGGCGGTGCCGCCCCGGATCCGGCACCGCCCGCCCGCCTCACACCGTGCCGCGGCGGATGCCCGTCACGATCGGACGCGTCGACGCGAGGGCCGCGGCGACCAGCGCGAAGCCCGCGACGAAGGTCACGGCGATCGTGGCGACCGACAACGGGGCCGTCACGAGGCCGATCCCGACGATCGGGAACGACAGCGCCCCGCCCAGGGCGGCGCCGCCCACCGCTGCCCAGCGCAGGGGCACCATGACCGTGAGCCGGCGGGCGCGGCGGAGTTCGGCATCCGGGATGCCGAGCCGGTCCAGGCCCACGATCAGGTCGCGCTCCTCGAGCGCAGACGCCGCCTGCGTGACCCCCACCGCGCACGCGAGGAGGACGAAGGCGATCCCGAGCGTCAGGAGCACGCCGGTGCGGATGTCGGTCAGGAGCGTCACGCCCTCGGCGCCCTCGGCCGCGTTGACGACGGCCAGGCCGCACCCGGCGACCACCGCGATGAACGACACGATCGCCATGCCCGACACCCGGCGCCACGACGGCCCCGCGTGCGCCGCGAGTTCACGACCCGCGACGAGCTGCGCCGCGCTCTTCGCGGTGCGGGCCATGGCGCGGCCGCGGGCGGCGATGATCGGGGCGCCCACGAGGTTGAGCAGGGCCATGCCTCCCACGAACAGCCCGAGCAGCACGCCCGTGGCGAGGGCAGGCCCGACGAGGCTGCCGACGACACTGAAGTTCGCGACCGCGAGGCCCACCGCCACGAGCAGGACGAGCCCCACGATGAGCACCGCGCGACGCGACGGCGGCGCGGCGCTGCGCGTCCGCACACCCAGCGGGGTCACCGTGACCTTGCGCAGGCTCGCGGCGGCGCTGATCGCGGCGATGACGACCACGCCCACCAGCACGCCCGCCCCCAGGAGAGGCGTGATCGCGACAGCCGCGACCCCGACCGGACCGCCGAAGAACGGCAGTAGACCGACGAGGGGGAGCAGGGCGGCATACAGCGCCACGCCCGCGACGGCGCCCGCGGCGGCGACGAGCGTGGCCTCGAGCACGGTGAGGGCCCAGATCTCGCGTCCGCTCGCGCCCAGCAGACGCAGCGTCGCGAGACGGTCGTTGCGGCGGCGGCTCGACAGCCGCGCGGCCGCCGCTCCGAGCGTCACGAGCGGGACGGCCAGCAGCAGTACGGCGAGCGAGGCCAGGATGCCGTAGACCCCCGCGCCGTCCTGCGTTCGAGGATCCACGAGGAACATGTGCGCACCGCCGACGACGGTGAGCAGCAGAGCCGTGGTCACCGCGAAGGCGACCGCGGGGAGGACGAGCGCCGCGCGACCCTGGCGGCTGGGCCGCGACAGCAGACGGGCCAGGGGGAGGACGGTGCTCATCGCAGGACCCCCGCGGTGTCGTCGACGACCTGGCCGTCGCGCAGGCGCACGATGCGCGAGCAGCGGCGGGCGACCTCGGCGTCGTGCGTGACCATGACGAGCGTTCGGCCTTGGCCGGTGGTGGCGTGCAGGAGCGCGCTCAGCACGTCGGTCGAGGTGGCCGAATCCAGGGCACCGGTGGGCTCGTCGGCGAAGACGACCGGTGCCCCGGTCACCTGCGCGCGGGCGATCGCGACGCGTTGCGCCTGCCCGCCCGAGAGCTGACCGATACGGCGGGACTCCATTCCCGCGAGCCCCAGGGCGGCGAGCCAGCCGGCGGCGTGGCGCTCGGCATCCGGCCTCCTCATCCCGGTGAGCAGCAGCGGCAGGGCCGCGTTCTCGACGGCGGTCAGCTCGGGCAGCAGCAGGTGCTCCTGGAAGACGAAGCCCAGGAGCGTGCGGCGGACGCGCGCGCGTTCTCCCTCGGTGAGACCGACGAGCTCGATCGGCTGAGCGCCCGGGGGCGAGAGGACGACGGAGCCGGAGTCGGGCGCGATCACGGCGGCGAGGGTGTGCAGCAGGGTGGTCTTGCCCGACCCCGACGCCCCCATGACGGCGACGGACTCGCCGGCGCGGATGGTCAGGGACACGGAGTCGAGCGCCGACAGCTCGCCGTAACGCTTGACGAGTCCGGTGGCGGTGAGGACGGGAGAAGAGGTCATGCCTCCATCCCAGCCGCGCGGGATTGTGGTGTCGTCCGCCCCGGAGCGTATCCGCATCCGCCGCGAGAGGGATCGTGGCTACCCCACGAGGATGCGGGCGCGCCCGCCGACGTGCACGGCCGTGACGGGCACCCCGTACACCTCCGACACGCGCGTGGCCGACAGGGCTGCCTCGGGCTCCCCGTCGGTGAGGACCCGCCCGTGCTGCAGGAGCAGGACGCGCGTGCAGTACGCCGCCGCGAGGTCGAGGTCGTGCAGGGTCAGCACCGCGGTGGCGCCGGTGTCGCGCAGGTGCGCGAGCAGCGCGTGCTGGTGTCGGAGGTCGAGATGGTTCGTGGGTTCGTCGAGCAGCACCGCTTCGGCGTCCTGCGCGAAGGCACGGGCGAGCAGCACGCGGCGCCGCTCCCCGCCCGACAGGGCGTCGAGCGTGCGGTCGAGCAGCCCCGTGAGCTCCCACCGCTCCGCGACCTCGGCGATGACGGCGTGATCGTCGCCGTCGTAGCGGTGCCAGTCGCCGCGTCCCGCCGACCGTCCCAGAAGGAGCACGTCGCGCGCGCGGTACGGCAGGTCGGTGTGCTCGTCCTGGGCGACGAAGGCGAGGTGTCGTGCGCGCTCCCGCTCCCGCAGTCGGTGCAGGTCGCGCCCGTGCAGGCGAACCCGCCCGCCGGCCGGGCGGCTGAGCCCGGCCAGCGCGCGCAGCAGCGACGTCTTCCCCGCGCCGTTGGGGCCGACGACAGCGACGCGTTCGCCACGGCGCAGGGTGAACGAGAGGTCCTCGATCACCCTGCGCCGTCCGTGCGCGACGACGACGTCCTCGGCCTCCAGCAGGGCTGGTCCGTCCGCCACGGGGCCGTCCGCCACGGGGCCGTCAGTCACGTGTCCCCGAGGCGATGGCCTCGAGGCCGGCGACGGCCGCCGGCGACGGGCTCGACGTGTCGGCGCCCACCATGACGATACGACCGGCCTTGACGGCATCCAGTTCTCCGATCCCGGGCTCGGCGAGCAGCTTCTCGCGCGCCTGCTCCGCGGTCTCGCCGTACAGGCCGTGCGTGAGGACGATCCAGGTCGGCTGCGCGGCGAGGAGGCTCTCGGTCGAGACCGTGAGGTACGCGTCGCTCTGGTCGCCGTAGACGTTGTCGAGCCCGGCGGCGGTGAGGACGGCCGCCGGAAGACCCGCTCCGCCGTAGGCCGAGATCGGGTCCTCCGACGAGAAGTAGTAGACCCAGGCGGCCGAGTCGCCCGTCGCGGGACGCGTGGCGGCGGTGATCCGCGCGTCGAGAGCGTCGGCGGCGGTGTCGGCGGTGTCGCTCGTGCCGAAGACCGTGCCCAGGCGCCGCACGTCGTCGGTGACGGTGTGCAGGTCCACCGCCTCGCTGTCGGTGCTGGCGTCGTGTCCGCACTCGCCCTGCACCGTCAGGATCGGGATCCCCGCAGCCTTCACCTGCGCCGGGTCTGCCGAGAAGAGCCCGTAACCGAACACCAGGTCGGGGGTGGCTCCCACGATGGTCTCCGTCGTGGGATCGGCGGGGTCGATGATGAGGTCGTCCGAGGGTGGGTCGGTGATCGAGTCCGACAGGGCCGCTCCGAACTCGGCCGTTCGGGCCGTGATCGAGCTGCTGGCCCCCGCGGCGTCGAGCAGCTCGACCGCGGCGGTGCCGACGGTGAGCACCCGTTCGGGGCGCGCGTCGATCTGGACGTCCGTCCCGCAATCCGTGACGGTGACGGGGTACGCACCGGCGGCGCCGGACGACGCCGGCGCGGCGGCTGAGGACGAGCAGCCGGGGAGGAGCGCGGCTCCGGACAGGACGAGGGCGGCGGCGAGGATGGGGCGCGAACGCATCGGGTTCCTTTCGGGTGGGGCTGTCACGCGTCGCGGCTGCGACGGGCGATCAGCAGGAGGAGCAGGGGAGTGCCGAGCAGGGCGGTCAGGATGCCGAGGGGGATCTCGCGCGGAGCGAGCACGGTGCGCGCAAGGGTGTCCGCGGCGACGAGGAGGATGCCGCCGAGCAGCGCGCTCGTCGGCAGGAGCACACGGTGCGTGGCGCCCACGAGCCCGCGGGCGAGGTGGGGGACGACCAGGCCGACGAAGCCGATGGACCCGCTGACCGCCACCGCGGCCGCGATCGCGACGGCGGTGACGACGGCCACGTTGCGACGGAGCCGGTCGGGGTCGCTCCCGAGGCTCCGGGCGACGTCGTCGCCCAGTCCGATGGCGTCCAGCCGGCGGCCCCACACCGTCAGGACGCCGACGGCGGCGACGAGGGCGAGCGCGACGAGCGGGAGGTCGGCCCACGAAGCCTGGCCGAGCGACCCCAGCATCCAGAACGTGATCGCTCGGATCGCGTCGCGGTTGTCGGAGAGGACGACGATGAGATTCGTGACGGCCGACAGCGCGTAGCCGACGGCGAGTCCGGCGAGCACCAGCCGACCCGATCCGAGACGTCGGCGGGGCCCGACGAGCACCAGCACGATCGCGAGCGCGAGCAGCGCCCCGACGAACGCGCCTCCCGAGGTCGAGATCGCGCCCGCGAAGGCTCCGATTCCGAGGGCGATCACGGCGGCAGCGCCGAGCGAGGCGCCGGAGGTGATGCCGAGCAGGTAGGGGTCGGCGAGGTCGTTGCGCACGACCGCCTGCAGGGCCGCGCCGCTGGCGGCGAGGATGGCGCCGACGCAGAACCCGAGCAGCACGCGCGGGGCGCGCAGTTGCCCGACGACGGTGTCGGCCAGGCGCGCGGCATCCGTGGTCCCCGTCGTGCCGGTGAGAGCGCGCCAGGTCACGTCGACGACGTCCGCGGGGGTGAGCGCGACCTGGCCGGCGGCGATACCGAGCACGACGACGACGGGCACGGCCGCGCACAGGAGAACGATCGCGGCGGCGGCCCGCCGGCGGGGCCACGGCACCGTCGGCGACTTGACGTCGTCGGCGCGCTCTTCTACGGTCATGGCCTAATGATAACCATTCTCAATAAGGTTCCCTGACATGACGCATCTCCGTCTTCTCCGCCTGTGGCGCGGTCACGCGGGGGCGCTTGTCGCGCTCGTCGCCGTCGGCGTGGCGATCTCCGCCACGTGGGCGGTCCAGGCGGTGCTGCTGTCACAGCTGTTCGCGGGCCTGCTCGGCGGGCGCTCCCTCGTCGACCCCTCGCTGGCCCCGATGCTGGTCGCCGTCGCCGCGGTGCTGCTCGTACGGCCCGCACTGACCCTGATGCGGGCCGTGATCGCACACCGGACGATGGATGCCGTCAAACGCGATCTGCGCGAGCACGCCGTCGCCGCGCTGATCCACCGCACAGCCCGGACGCCGGGCGAGGGGCGAAGCGGCGCGGATCAGGCGACGGTGACGGACGGTGTCGAGAATCTCGACGCCTACCTCTCGGCCTACGTGCCGCAACTGGCGGTGACCGGCGTCGTCTTCGTCGCCGTGGGCACGGGCCTCGTGCTGGTCGACCCCCTCATCGGGGTCGTCGCGATCGCCGCGGCGGCGCTCCTGCCGCTCGTCCCGCGTCTGTGGGATCGCGTTCTCGCCGCGCGCGGCGGAGATCACTGGGACGCCTACCAGCACCTGCACGCCGAGTTCGTCGACTCGATGCACGGGATGACCACCCTCGTGGCGTTCGGCGAGGAGGAACGTCGCGAACGCGAGCTCGCCGCGGCCTCCGACACCCTCCTGCGGCGGACGCTTCGCCAGCTCAGCGTGTCGCTCGTGGAATCGGGTCTCTCGCAGTTCGCACTGCTCGCGGTTCCGGCTCTGGTGCTCGTCCTGGTCGCCGTGCGCGGGGGAGAGCTGAGCCCGTTCGAGATGTTCGCCGCGGTGTTGCTGTCGATCGAGCTCGTGCGGCCCCTGCGCGAGCTCGCCGCCGCCTGGCACGCGGGCTACCTCGGGACCTTCTCCGGCCCCCTCGTCCTCGACCTCGTCGAGGCCGATCGTGGACGCCGGGATCCGGAGGCCGTCGCCCGCGCCGAGGTCGCGCTGCCGCTCGAGGTCACGGGCCTGCGGCTGCGGCATCCGAACTCCCCGTCCCCGGTCGTCGACGACGCATCCTTCCGGGTGGATGCCGGACTCACCGCCGTCGTCGGACCCACGGGGGCGGGCAAGTCGTCGATCGCGGCCGCGCTGGCGGGACTGCTCGAGCCCGAGGCCGGCACGATCTCGCTCGGCGGACGGGCGATGAGCGCCGACGAGCTGCGCGCGCGAGTGGGCCTCGTCGCCCAGGACCCGGCGCTGTTCACGGCCGACGTCCGCGCGGAGATCCTTCTGGGCGCTCCGGCCGACGCGGAAGCCGCCGAGGACGTCGCCGCGCGTGCGGGGGTCGCCCTCGATACGCCCCTCGGCGACGGGGGAGCGGTGCTCTCGGGCGGGCAGCGCCAGCGCGTCGCAATCGCGCGCGGAGACATGCAGCACCGGCGCGTGCTGGTGCTCGACGAGGCCACCTCGGCTCTCGACCCCGCGGCTGAGGCCCGGGTGATCGCGGCACTGCGCGCGGCTCATCCCGACGACGCGCTCATCGCGGTCACGCACCGTCTGGCGGTGGCCGAGAGCGCCGACCGGGTCCTCGTCGTCGAGCGCGGACGCATCAGCGAGACCGGCACGCCCGGGGAGCTGCGCGAGCGCGCCGGCGCCTATGCCGCGTTGCTCGCGGCGGAGGGGCGCGTCGCCGTGTCGGGAGGTCGGGCGTGAACGTTCTGCGGCCCCTCGGCCTCCTGGTCCCGTACCTGCGGCGACGGCGTGGCCTGTTCTTCGGCGTGTTCGCGGTCGTCACCGTCGGCATGCTCGCCTCCGTCGCGGTGTCGGTGCTCTCGGTCTCGGCGGCGTCCGCGCTCGCGGTGGAGGCGGGGGCACCCGCCCTCGTCCTCGCGGTCGTCGCGGCGGTCGTGGCCGCGGGTCTGGCCGCGTGGGGCGAGCAGTGGTTCGCGCACGTCCTCGCCTACCGGGTGATCGACGCCCTCCGCATCGACGTCCACCGCGCGATCGCGCGTCTCGCTCCGGTGGGCTTGGCTCGCCGCCGTTCGGGCGACACGGTGGCGGCGGCGATGGGCGACGTGGAGTCGTTGGAGTGGTTCGCCGCGCACACGGTGGCCCAGGTCTCGGCGGGCGCCCTCGCCTGCCTCGTGATCGACGTCACCGCCGTCGTGCTCCTCGGGCCGCTGTGGCTTCTCCTCCTCCCCGCGCAGGCGCTCCTCGTGGCCGTGCCCCTGCTGCTCGCGGGCCGCGCGGCAGAGCAGGGCCGGACCTTGCGGGCGGCACTCGCGCGCCTGTCGGCCCGGGTCCTCGCGGCGCGATCCAGTGCGCGCGACGTCGTGCTGCTCGGCCGGGTCGGGGTCGAGGCCCGTGCGGTGGCCGACGAGACGAGTGCCGTCCAGCGCGCGCGGCGGGGGCTCTCGCTGCGCGCGGGGCTGGAGCAGGCACTGACCGATGCCCTGACCGTCGTCGTGCTGGTCACCACGCTGCTTCTCGCCTCGGTAGCCGTCTCGGCGGGAATGGATGCCACGCTCGCGCCGTCGCTCGTGGTGCTCGCCGCGGCTGCGCTGTCGCCGGCCGCGATCGCCGCGGGCGCTCTCGGGCGCATCGGCGAGACGGCGGAGGCGGCCCGTCGTGTCGCCGAGGTGCTGGGCGCACCGGGCGTGCGACCCGTCGACCCGGTGGGTGTCCGCGCTCGCTCGATGCCGCGCCCCGGCCCGATCGCGGCGCGGGGTCTGCGCGCCGTCTACCCCGAAGGGGAGACCGCCGCGCTCGATGGCGTCGACCTCGACATCGCCCCGGGCGAGCACGTCGCGGTGGTGGGCGCGAGCGGCGCGGGCAAGACGACCCTGGCGCTCGCCCTCGCCCGCCTCCTCGCCGTCGACGGCGACCTCTCGGTCGACGGCGCGGACTGCGCGAGCGAATCGGGTGCCGAGACGCGCCGGAGGCTCGTGCTCCTACCCCAGCAGCCGCACGTCTTCCGGGCCACGGTCCGCGAGAACCTCCTGGCTCCGGATGCCGCTGACGAGGCCGTCTGGGCCGCGCTGGAGCGCGCGCGCCTCGCCGCGCACGTGCGCGCCCTTCCCGACGGCATCGACACCCTGCTCGCCGAGCGCGGGACGACGTGGTCCGGCGGGGAGCGGCAGCGCCTGGGGCTCGCTCGCGCTCTCCTGCGCGACCCGTCCGTGCTGGTCCTCGATGAACCGACCGCGAGCCTCGACACCCGCACGGAGGCGGAGTTCCTCGCCGCCCTCACGGCCGCGCGCGCGGGACGCACGACCGTGGCCATCACCCACCGCCCGACCCTCATGCGCGCGATGGACCGCGTCGTCTTCGTCGAGAGCGGACGCGTCGTCGACACCGGCCCGCATGACGAGCTGGTCGCGCGATCGGCCCGGTATCGCTCGGTCGTCGAAGGCGCCGACCCGTCCCCCGAAGCCCTGTCCGAAATCCCCGACCTCGAGAGGAGGTGATGTCCATGTCGCAGATCACGATCGTCGCCGTCGAGGAGCAGCGCGCCGCCGAAACGGTGCTCGCTCCCAACTCCAACCACCACGGTCACGTGGCGACCTCGTTCGCCTGGTCCTGACCTCTCCGCGCGCGGGCTCGGCTTCGGCCGGGCCCGCGCGTGCCCGCTTCCACCCGCTCTCATGAGGAGACCCCCGATGACGCCCACCCCGCTCGTGCTCGACGCCCGCCCCGCGCGCACCGGTGTCGAGATCCGTCCGCTCGACGAGCGCCGCAGCCTCGTCACCGTCGGTGAGCAGCACCACATCGTCGACGTTCCCGCCGCCGTCGTCCAGGTCCTCCTCTGGGCGTGGCACGAGAGGCGCGACGATCTGGTCGGCGTCGAGTTCGCCGAGGCGGCCGCTGCCCTGCGGCCGCTGCTCGCCGCCGCCGCGGTCTCTTCGCCGGCCGTGATCGCCCCGGCCCCGCGACCCGACGCGGGTCCCGCGGTCCGCGCCGTGCTCGCCGGCGACGATGACGTGGTCGCCGCCGCCCGAGCGCGGTTGCGCGCCGATGACGACGTGCTCCCCGCGCCGGTCGGCCCGCCGCGCACCGTCGCGACGACGGCCTTCTCGGCCGACCGCCTCCTCGTCGTCGCCCTGCGCGGCGGCCGCGAGCGCGAGTTCATCGACCTGGACCGCATCTGCCACGACCTCCGCGTGCCGTGGCTGGCCGTCGAGCTCTCCCGCGGTCGGCTGTGGGTCGGCCCCCTCGTCACGCCGGGGGTCGGGGCGTCGTACGAAGACGCAGCAGCCCGCCGTCTGGCATCCGCCCGCAACGCCACCGTCCACCGGGCGCTGCGGAGTCCGGCCGTCGGTGGGGATCAGGGGCCGGATGCCGCGGACCTGCCCGATCTGCTCGACGCGATGTGGGAACTGGTCGCCGTCGCCGCGGAGACGGTCGCGCGCGAGGGGCTCACCGAGGCGCCGGGCGACCTCCTGCACGAGCTGTGGCTGGAGGACGGGAAGGTGCGCCACGTGTCGCACCCCGTGCTCCCGCTGCCGCACCGGCGCACGCGACACCGCCGGCACACCGCGCTCGACCTCGTCGACGAGCGCGCCGGCGTCATCACCCGCGTCCGGGACGTCCGCCACCACGCACGGGTTCCCGCCGGTCTCGTCACTCGCCAGGCCGACGTCGCCGACATCCGTGCGGTGACGTCGTGGGCCAACAACGTGCTGTGCCAGGGGTCGGCGTTCGACGACGCGGCATCCGCCCAGGCGGCCGCGGTCGGGGAGTCGGTGGAGCGGTACTGCGGCAACATCCTCGACACCCTGCCCGTGCGGCACGGCTCCTTCGCGCAGCTGCGTCGGGCGGGCGTGCCCGCGCTCGATCCCCGCCGGCTCGTCCTCTACAGTGACGCGCAGTACGCCGCCCCCGGATTCCCCTTCGTCCCTCTGGATGCCGACCTCCCCGTGCACTGGGTGCCGGGACGCTCTGCGGTGACCGGCCGCGAGATCTGGGTGCCGGCATCCCTCGTCTACGTCAACTGGTATTCGGCCGACGTGGCCGCCGCGCCGCCGACGAACTTCTGCGCCTTCGCGGGCATCGCCGCCGGTCCCAGCGAGGAGTTCGCGGTCACGAGCGCGATCGAAGAGGTCGTCGAGCGTCACGCGACGATGGTGTGGTGGCTGAACGCGCAGCCCCTGCCCCGCGTCGAGGGGGTGAGCGCCCCCGCGGTCGCCGAGCGCTCGCGGGTGTCGTTCGTGCAGCTCGACAACGAGTTCGCCGTCCCGGTGGCGGCCGCGATCCTGCACGATGACGACGATCAGCTGGTGAACGTCGGGTTCTCCGCGCGCCCCGACTTCGCCTCTGCGGCGTCCAAGGCCCTGACCGAGGCCTACACCCTGCAGGAGGGCTCGCGCGATCTGCTGCACGCCGACGGCCTGCACTGGCGCGTCATGACGGAGGGCGAGCTCAACGGCCGCGCGTTCAAGCCCTGGCGGGCCGACCGTCGCTACCTCGACGACTTCCGTCCCGACATGCACGACTGCGATGACCTCATGGTCCAGCAGCAGGTGTACCTCGACCCCCGCGCCGGAGAACGCATGGAGCGTCTCCTGCGCCCCGCTTCCGGGAGACCGATCGACAGCGTGCCCCGGATGCCGGAGCGCTCCCGCGTCGCGATGATCGCCGCCCTCGAACGCGCCGACGTCGAGCCCATCGTGGTCGACATCACGACCCCCGACATCCGCAGCGCCGGGCTCACGGTCGTGCGCGTCGTCGCCCCGGGCACGATCGGCAACGCGCCCGCGGCGTTCCCCTTCCTCGGTCACGGACGCGTCCAGCGCATCGCGGTCGAGCTGGGCTGGCGCGAGACCCCCCTCCCGGAGGACGAGATCAACCTCTTCCCGCTGCCGCATGCCTGAGCCGGCGCTGACCGCCCGGCCGGTGCGGGTCCGGCATCCCGCCCCGTTCCCCTCGGCTTTCCAGCACCTCCAGGTCGCGATGCCCGGAGCACCCGGTGTCGACGCGCACGCGGTCGTCGTCGACCTCGCCCCCGAGGCCGATCCCGACGCGATCGACGCCGCCGTCCGCCGCCACTGGTGGTCGGCCGATCACGGACAGCTCGAGGTCCGTCGCGCCTCGGCCCGCGACCTCGCCGCCGAGGGTTCGCCCGTCCTCCGCGCATCGGATCTCGGCTGGGTCGATCCGACCGAGCGCGCGATGCCGGGCTTCCCGCTCGCGCCCGACGACGACCTCGTCGAACGCCGGTGGGTGCGCGCTCGCCGCGGGAGCGTGGAGGGATGGATGCCGTACACCGCCGCCGTGGCCCGCCCCGGTGACGCACGCCCCGACGAGCCGCTCACGCACCCACCGCTGCTGGGCGGCTTCGGCGCGGGGGCCGACCCCGACGATGCGCGGGCTCAGGCGGGGAGGACGGTCGTCGTCGAGGACGCGCTGTGGTGCTGGTGGACGGGCCTCGCGCCCGCGGCATCCCTCGATCCGGTCGCGCGGGTGCGGGAGCTGTGGGCCGACGCCGACGTCGAGCTGACCCTCCGCCGCCTCGATCGCGGGGTACTCGGCCCGGTCACGCTGGCCGCGGTCGACGACGGGCGCATTCTGACCGTCGGCGGCGGATACGGACTCGACGCGTCCGGTCAGCGCGCCGCGATCGCCCGGGCGCTGTGGCAGCTCGTCTTGGCCCGGTCGCTCGACGACCCGGGCTCCGACCTGCACGCGCTCGGGGTGCCGGGTGTCGTCCCCCACCGCCCGGACCGCCGCTACGCCCCCGCCGACCCGCGCGCACGCCGACGCCTGCTCGACCCTCTCGCGCACGTGCAGCTCGCCCTCGACCCGCGCGTGCGGACCGCCCTGCGCGGACGCCTCGACGACCTCCGCCCGGGTCCTCCCGCGGTGAGCGTCGCCGCCGAGACCTGGACGGTCGACCTCGCCCCCGACGGCCGCGTCGTGAGGGTGCTCCGCCCCGACGCGATCCCCCTGCCGCTGGCGGCGTTCCGGCTCGATCCCGCGTCGGTCGAGGCGGCCGCACGCCGCCCCGGGGCGAACCCCGTGACGGCGGCGGCCACCGCGCAGAACCCGTTCCCGGGGTGGTGAGTCGCGCGCTCAGTCGCGCCGCGGCGCCCCCAGCTGCGCCTCCGTCAGCACCTGCCCCTTCGGGCGTTCGTTCGCGGCCAGCGCGAGCCACGTCTCGACCACCGTGTCGGGGTTGAGAGACAGCGACTGGATGCCACGGGCCACGAGCCACTCGGCGAAGTCGGGGTGGTCCGAGGGCCCCTGCCCGCAGATCCCGACGTACTTGCCCTGGCGCCGGCACGCGTCGATCGCCATCCCGAGCAGGTGACGGACCGCCGGGTCGCGCTCGTCGAAGGCGGATGCCATGAGCGCCGAGTCGCGATCGAGCCCGAGGGTCAGCTGGGTCATGTCGTTCGAGCCGATCGAGAAACCGTCGAAGTGCTCGAGGAACTGCTCGGCGAGGATGGCGTTCGCGGGGAGCTCGCACATCATCACGACCTTGAGACCGTTCTCTCCACGGCGCAGGCCGTTGGTCGCGAGCAGGTCGATGACGGCGGCGGCCTCACCGACGGTGCGGACGAACGGCACCATGATCTGCACGTTCGTGAGCCCCATGTCGTCGCGCACGCGCCGCAGGGCTTCGCACTCCATGTCGAAGCAGGCGCGGAACTCGGGCGACACGTACCGGGCCGCCCCACGGTAGCCGAGCATCGGGTTCTCCTCGTGCGGCTCGTAGAGCGGACCGCCGATGAGGTTGGCGTACTCGTTCGACTTGAAGTCCGACAGGCGCACGATCACCGGCTCGGGGGCGAAAGCCGCCGCGATCATCGAGACGCCCTCGGCCACGCGCTGGATGAAGTACTCCTCCGGCGACGGGTAGGCGGCCACGCGCGCGCGGATGTCGTCCGCGAGCTCGCCGTCGAGCGCGTCGAGCTCCAGCAGCGCGCGCGGGTGGATCCCGATCTGTCGGTTGATGATGAACTCGAGCCGCGCGAGCCCCACGCCCGCGTTCGGCAGGCGCGAGAAGGCGAAGGCCTGGTCGGGGGTGCCGACGTTCATCATGATCTTGGCGGGGGGTTCCGGCATCCGGTCCAGTTCGGTCTGCTCTTCGACGAAGGGCAGGATGCCGCCGTACACGAGGCCGTCGTCGCCCTCGGCGCACGAGACCGTGACCTCCTGCCCGTCGGTGAGCGCGCGAGTGGCGACACCCGTGCCGACGACGGCGGGGATGCCCAGCTCGCGGGCGATGATCGCCGCGTGGCACGTCCGGCCGCCGCGGTCGGTCACGATCGCCGAGGCGCGCTTCATGATCGGCTCCCAGTCGGGGTCGGTCATGTCCGCGACGAGCACATCGCCGTGCGCGAAGTCGGCCATCTGGTCGATCGAGGTGAGCACGCGCACGCGTCCCGCGCCGATGCGCTGACCGATCGCCCGGCCCTCGAGCAGGACCGGTCCGCGCTCGGCGAGCACGAAGCGGCGCAGCACGTTGGCCGACTGGCGCGAGACGACCGTCTCGGGTCGGGCCTGCAGCACGTACAGGCGTCCGTCGACGCCGTCCTTGCCCCACTCGATGTCCATCGGGCGCCCGTAGTGCTCCTCGATGACCAGCGCGATGCGGCCGAGCTCCTCGACCTCCGCATCGGTGAGGGAGAACCGCGTCCGGTCGGCGGCGTCCACTTCGACGAAGGCCGTGCTGCCGTCGACATGGATGCCGTCGGTGTAGCGCATCGCGATGGCCTTCTCACCGACCGACCGCTTGAGGATCGCCGGACGCCCGGCGCGGAGGGCGGGCTTGTACACGTAGAACTCGTCGGGGTTCACCGCGCCCTGTACGACCGCTTCGCCGAGGCCGTAGGAGCTCGTGACGAACACGGCGTCCTCGAACCCCGACTCGGTGTCGAGGGTGAACATGACCCCCGAGGCGCCGATGTCGGAACGCACCATGCGCTGCACCCCGGCCGAGAGCGCGACCTCGTGGTGGTCGAAGCCGTGGTGCGCGCGGTACGCGATCGCGCGGTCGTTGTAGAGCGAGGCGAACACGCGGCGGATCGCCTGCAGGATGTTCTCGATCCCGCCGATGTTGAGGAACGTCTCCTGCTGCCCGGCGAACGAGGCGTCGGGGAGATCCTCGGCGGTCGCGCTCGAGCGGACGGCCCAGGTGACGGCATCCGGATCCGCTTCGTTGCCGACGAGCGCCGCGTAGGCGGTGCGGATGTCGGCCTCGAGGTCGGCGGGGAACGGTTGTTCCTCGATCCAGGCGCGCACCCGGGCGCCCAGCTGGCTCAGCGCGGCGACGTCGTCGATGTCGATGCCCTCGACGGCCGCGCGGATGTGCTCGTCGAGTCCGCCCTCGGCGAGGAAGCGTCCGAACGCGTCCGAGGTGGTGGCGAACCCGGGCGGCACGCGGACGTCGGCGGATGCCAGGTGCGACACCATCTCGCCGAGGGAGGCGTTCTTGCCGCCGACCTGCGCGAGATCGCTCATGCCGATCTCGTCGAAACGAAGGATGTTGGTCATGGTGTGGGCCTTTCGTGGGGTCGGTCCCGCAGCTTCATCGACTGCAGGATCACGGCGGACATCTCCTCGACGCTCCGGGTCGCGGAGCTGAGGAACGGAACACGGGTGCGGCGATAGAGGTCTTCGGCCCGGCGGATCTCGAGGGTGCACTGGGCGAGGCTGGAGTACGTCGAGTTCGGGCGGCGCTCGTGTCGCACCTGGCTGAGCCGGAGGGCGGTGGTGGTGAGCCCGAAGCAGCGATCGGCGTGCGGCGCGACGATGCGGGGGAGCCCGTCGGTGGGGAAGTCGTCGTCGGTGAGCGGGTAGTTCGCCACGAGGAGCCCGTAGTGCAGGGCGAGGTACATCGTGGTCGGCGTCTTCCCGCACCGGGAGGGCGCGACGATGATGACGTCCGCGGTGTCGAGCGCGCGTCCGCTCTGGCCGTCGTCGTGCTCGATCGCGAACTCGACCGCGCGCATGCGCGCGAAGTACCGTTCGAGGTCGCCGAGCCCGTGGTACTGCCCCGAGCGCTGCTCGGCGGGCGTGTCGAGCGCGGCCTCGAGCTCGGTCAGGTGCCCCGCGAGGAGGTCGATGACCACCGCCGCGGAGCCGGCGATCACGGCCCGGATGCCGGCATCCTTCACCGTCGCGAAGACGATCGGTGCGGCCTCCGGCGTCGTCGCGCTCTGCAGCGCCGCGGCGACCGTCGACACGGGCGTCACCGTCCCGACGAAGGGGATGGTGTGGCGATCGAAGTGGGCGGCGGGGAAGTTGGCGAGGAGCGCGTTGCCGAGGGTCTCGGCGGTGATCCCCGTGCTGTCGGACACGAAGAACACCGCGCGCGTGGCGGCGCTCAGCACGGTGTCCGCGGCGTCGTGGGGTGGGCCATGCGACGACGCTAGGGAGTTTCCCCCGTACTTTCCGGACTCTTTGTGCTTAAGAAGGTGCGTTCTTGACGAGGAGATAAGCCGCGGCAGCTAGCGCATCCGTTCGACCGCCCGACTCCTCGTTCACGCCTCTTGCAGCGGGCGGGAGGCGTCGGGGATCGTGAGGTCGGGCCGGTACTGGCGGAGGTGCTGGATGAGCTGGGGATACCCGAGCATCAGCCGGTTGGCGGCGAAGCGGGTCTTCGACCCGCTCTTGCCGACGACGCCGCCGTAGTTGTTGCCGATGTGCGGGGCGAGCGCGGTGAGCTCGGCGAGGGGTACTTCGCGGGGTGCCGCGACCATCGGGAACGCCCAGATGGTGTCGGGGGTCACCTCGAGTCGCAGTCGGGCCATCCCCCGGGCGAGCAGGATGAAGGCCCCGCCCCCGATGACCATGGCGACCCCGGCGATGCCCATGGAGAGCGGCGAAGACGGGCGCGTGGCGGCGACCAGAGACAGCAGCAGCCCGAGGGCGAAGACGACGATCCCGAGGGTCCGCACCATGACCCGCTGCCACTTGCGGGTCGAGACGACGAAGAGGACGTCGGCTTTGGTCGCCCGATAGGTGGCCGTCGAGGGCGAGCGGCGCACTCCGGCTGAGACCGCGACGGTCACGATGACCATCGCCGCGATGGCGACGCCGACGCTCACCAGGGTAATGGAGGTGTTCATGGTTCAGCCTTCTTTTTCGTAGCTTTTCACCGTCGGCAGGCCGTCCGGCAGGAGCGGCATCACGACGCGGGAGAACCATCCCATCCGGATCACGTAGACCCCCGGGGTGAACGTCTCGGCGACCTCGGCATTGTTGTCGAAAGTGACCCCCTCCTGCCACGCCAGGGCCCCGCAGTCGCTCGTCTCGATGCGGACGATCGGGAGGGTCGGGCTGCGTCCGCCTCCCGAAGACGCCGCCTGTGCACCGGTCACCGTGCACTCGCGCCCTTCGATCCCGATGTTGTCCCATTGCGGGATGAGGATGACGCCCACCGCCGCGAGGATCATCAGGGCAAAGACCGTCAACAAGGCGACCAGCTTCAAGGAAGGCCGCTTTCTGGGGTGTAGCTCGCTCATGATCGCAGGCTCGTCGTCGGGCCAGTTCCGCCGTTGATGAATCCTTGCCAGAAGCTATCGGACAGGCTCTTGTCGCCGACCCCTCCCGGTTGTACCGCTGTATTGGCCAGGTTGAGAAGCCCTCCGCCGACGTGGTTGATGCCGTGTTGTGTGATGACCTGCCCGAAGTTGACCGGCGCGCCGGCGTGTGCGCTGTCCGACACCCTCGCGACCAGGTTCGGCGTGAGTTCCGAGCCGACGAGGTTAGACGTGATTCTCCCGAGCCCCTGCGTGAGGACGGATCCGCCGCCGCCGATCAAAAGGCCCGTTCCCGTCGCCTGTATGTAGCCTTCGATCGTCTGGTTCTCCCCGTTCAACGAGTAGTCGGCTATGTTCCCGGCAGCCCCGCTGACCGACCCGCTGACGGCGGCGCGGATGCCGTTGTTCCCCAACGCTTCACCTACGCTTGCAGCTAATCCACCGTTGCCCGGGATGCCTTTGCCCAGCGCATTGTAGGCAAATTGTGCGCCCCGGGAGGCGTTCCCCGTCAGGACCGCTCCTCGCGCGACTTGCGCACCGCGGGCGAGCGCCGTTGCGGCGACGGATCCCGCCCCGCCGGCGATGCCGCCGACTGCAGCGTCCAGACCAACCTTGCCCCAGTCGACCTCGCCTGTGGTGGTCTTCTGCGAGATGGCGGAGATGCCGCCCGACACGGCCGCACCCGCCAGTACCGCTCCGATCGGGCCGCCGAAGCCGGTCGCCATGAGCGCGATCCCGCCGACGAGCATCACGCCGCCGATCACCCAGTCGCCGTACTGGTCCCACCAGTCGCCGAAAGCGGCGCCCGCATCGGCCAGCGCCCCCTGGTGCGCCTCGGCGTACGCCGTGAGCTCGGCATCCGTCACCGGCCGCAGGCCCAGCGGGTCGGTGGCGTGCAAGGGATCGTTGCCCGCGAACGAGTACGGGTTGGTGCCCCACACCGCGCCGATGGGCGCCTCGAGCGGGTCGGTGGTGAGGAAGCCGCGCGTCGACGGATCGTAGGCGCGCGCCCCCATCCACTCGAGCCCGGCGATCGCCAGGTCTCCGCTCGGGGTGATCGAGACCGCGCCGCCGCCCAGCGACTGGACGGCGCGCAGAGCGGCCCACGGCTCGTCCGCCGCCGCGGAGCGCGCGTCGCGCCACCCGCCGACGACCCACTCGCCGTCGATGCCCGCGAGGGCGCCGGGCGCACGGAAGACATCGGTCGATCCGACCCGCAGCGCTCGGGGCACACCGTCGGCGGTGTCCCAGAGCAGCCGGATGCCGTCGACCTCGACGAGATCGCCGAGCGCATCGACGTGGAGCGAGGTCTGACGCTCCTCGCTGTCAGCGCGGCGTTCGGTCACGCTCCGCAGCCAGCCGCGTTCCTCCCACGCGTACGCCGTCTCGTGGTCGGGAGCGACCTCGCGCACGCGACGCCCGCGGGGGTCGTAGGAGAAGGTCGTCTCACCGTCCGCGTCGGTCACCGACACGAGCTGTCCGGCCCCGTCGTACGCCGACACGCGCTCGCCGTGGCGGGTCGTCTCGCTCACGAGGCGGCCGGCGGCGTCGTACCGCCAGAGGGTCTCGCCGTCCGCGTCCACGGCCGAGACCAGCTGTGCCGCGTCGTCGTGCAGGTAGCGCGTGGTGCCCGTGGCATCCGTGACCGCGAGGATCCGACCCGAGTGGTCGCGCTCGATGCGCGTGACGGTGGCGCCCGTGGCATCCGTCCGCGTGTGGGTCACGGGGAAGCCGTTGTCGTACTCCCACGCCTGGAGGCTGTCACCCGCGCGCGACTCGAGGATCCGGCCGAACGCGTCGCGCGTGTAGTGCACTGCGCCGAGGCGGGAGTGGTCGATGCGGGTGAGATGCCCGGCGGCATCCCTCGTGTAATCGACCGTCACACCGTCGGGAGTGATGAGGCGCGTGCGAGCGCCGTCGGCGTCGTACTCCCAACGCAGTGAGCGGTCGCCGCTCGTCTGCTCCGCGAGCTGGTCGAGGCGCGTGAACCGCAGGGTGTGGGTCACGGTCTCATCGCCGGTGTGGTCGGCGATCGTCATGGTGCGCGCGCGAGAGTCGCGGTCGATCTCGGTGAGCCGTCGACCGTCGACGGAGAGACCGGATGCCATCCCCGCTTCGTCGTAGTGGAGTTCGAAGGTCGTCCCGTCGGGGGTGATCTGCGCGATCTGACGACCGGCCGCGTCATACCGGGCCGTGGTGGTGCGCCCGAGCGCGTCGGTCTGCGATGCGACCCTGTCGAGTGGCGTGTACGTCCGCGTCGTCACCGCGCCGAGAGGGTCGGTGATCGAGGTCAGCCGTCCTCTCTCGTCGTAGTCGTAGCGGGTGACGCCGCCGATGCCGTTGGTCGCGGCGACGAGCTGGCCGGCGGCGTCGTACGAGAAGCGACGGATGCCGTAGCGCGCGTCCTGCGCGAAGGTCAGGCGCCCCGCTCTGTCATAGCCGAGCCGCGTGACGCCCATGCCGGGGGTGTCGAGACGAACCACGCGTCCGACCTCGTCGTAGGTCGTTTCGGCGCGTTCTCCGGTGGGGAGGATGCGGGCGACGATGCGGGAATCGGCATCGTATTCGAGGGTGGTGCGCGCGTCGTTGCCGTCGACGGCCGCGACAGGGCGCCCGCAGTGGTCGTACTCGTAGCGGGTCGCGCGACCCGCGGGGGTCGTGATCGCGGTGACGCGGCCGGCCAGGTCGCGTTCGATGCGGGTGAGGCCGCCGTCCGCGTCGAGGAGCTCGACGGGCCGTCCGCACGCGTCGTAGGTGATCAGCGATGCGTCGCCCGCGGCATCTTCGACTCGTTCGGGGCGCCCGTACTGGTCGTACCGGACCGACGCCTCGGCGAAGGCGGTGCGGACGGTCACGGTTTCGTCCGCGCGTGTGAGGTCGGTGTGCACGCCGGTCGGGTCGGTGATGCGGGTGAGCTCGCCGGCGGCGTCGTACTCGCGGGTCCATACCCCGCCGGCGGGGTCGGTGATCTCCCTCAGGCGGGAGAGGGCGTCGTGGGTGAAGCCCCATGCGGCGCCATCCGGCAGGGTCACCCCGGTGACGTTGCCGAACTGGTCGAACGCTCGGTCGATCACCCGGCCAAGGGGGTCGGTGGTGCGGGTGAGCTGCCCGTGGGGGCCGTACTCCAGTTCGGTGCGGGCGCCAAGGGGGTCGATGATCGCGGTGACGACCCCGCCGGGTCCGTGTTCGTAGCGCCAGATCGCGCCGTCCGGGTCCTCCCGGCTGAGCAGGGAACCCTCGGAGCTGTAGGTGTAGCGCGTGATCGCGCCCAGCGGGGTGATCGCCTGGGTGACGCGCCCCGCGCCGTCACGAACGAGCCGCGCGGTGGCACCGTCAGCGTTCCGCGTGGCGACCAGTTCCCCGTGCGCGTCGTACTCGAAGCGGAGGATCACGCCCTCGGGGTCGCGGGCGCGGCGGAGCAGTCCGTTCTCCCAGTCGAGTTCGGTGACGCCGCCGGCAGGGTCGGTGATGCGGGAGGGGTTTCGTTCCTGGTCGGTGGGGTAGTCGTAGGTGACGATGCCGCCGTCGGCGGTGACGACGGTGGTGACGCGGTCGTGGTCGTCGTACCCGTAGGTGATGTCGGCGCCGTCGGGGGTGACGGTGCGGGTCTTGCGTCCGCGGGTGTCGTAGGCGTGGACGGTGATGCGTCCTTCGCGGTCGGTGACCGAGACGAGGTTGCCGGTGGGGTCGTAGGCCATCGACTGGCGGTTGCCGTCGGTGTCGATGATGCCGACGAGGCGGCCCTTGCGGTCGGCGATCCACGTGTTCGCGTTCGACCCGTCGGCGTCGGCGACCTCGGTGACGCGGCCGGAGAGGTAGGTGAAGCGGGTGTGACGCCCGAACTCCGTGACCTGCTCCCGCACGCGCCGCTGCGTGTCGTACACGTTCGCGCACTCGATCACACCGGTCGCGGCGGTGACCTGGTCGATGAGGTCGTCGTCGTTCCACCGGTACGTGCGCGTCCCGGCGGGGCCGGTGACCGCGGTGAGGCGGTGGTCGTCGTCGTAGAGGTATTCGACGCGGCGCCCGTCGGAGGAGGTGACGGATGCCACCAGCCCGTCGACGTAGTCGACGTCGATGCGGCGGTTGCGGGAGTGCTCCAGGGCGACGATCGCGCCGGCGGCATCCCGGTGGACGGTGACGACGTTGCCTGCTCCGGCGCCGGCGCCGACCCAGTCGCCGCCGGTGGTGAACGCCCACCAGGCCCCGGCGTTGTCCGTCACGAGCAGGCCCTCGGACACGGTCAACCCGCGCGCGGCGAGGTCTTCCGCGCTGGCGCGGTTGAGCCAGTAGTTCTCCCCGGTCCCCCGGGCCCAGTCGCGCCCGTCCCGGCCGAAGACGATCTGCCGCCCGTCGGCCATCACGAACCGGGCGTCGTCCTCGCCGAGCAGCAGGGTGGTGTCGAGGATCGACGACCACCCGAGGCCGAACACCCCGGCCCCGTCGTTGAGGGAGTTGTACATCCGCGTCAGCGACAGCAGCGCTGTCGCCGCGGGGAACGGGAGATCGTTCTCCGGCTCGAGGAAATTTCCCGTGGCGGAGTTGACCGGGTCGTTCACGAACCCCGTCGTCGGGGCCCCACCCCACGCCGTCGGGGGGTCGATGGTCAGATCCTGACGGGTCGCGGACACCCCCGCCGCCGCCAGCGACGCCGCCAACGCGGCATCCGACACCGTCCCGATCCCCCCGTTCGTCCCGGCGTCCTCGAACGCCTGCGCGATCGTGTTCGCCCACGCCGTGTCATTCGCATTCGCGTCGAGCCACGCACGGAACCCCGCGACGACCGGGCTCACGTCGATGCCCCCGAAATCGCACGTCGCCATGAAGTCGCCGGTCCACTCCGACAGGCGCCCCGGGTGCGCCGACAGGCCCGCGTCCAACTCCGCGGTGCCGTTGGCGAACGACCGGAGGTTCTCGGGACGCGCCGAAGAGGTGCCGCCGCCCCCGCCTCCGCTGCCCGGTGCCGGTGTCTGGCGCGGCGACGAGGTCAGCGTCGTGGCCTGGAAGACGGGCGGGTCGATGGGGCCGTCGGACGGCGGCGCCTCCTCACCGAAGATGTCGTCCCACGTCGCTTCCAGCCAGTTCGCTCGACGCGCCTCGACGCGGTCGCGCCACTCCCGCGCCCGCTTGCGGCGAGCGTTCTCCTCGCGCGCCGCATCGCTCAGCCGCCCCATGAACGACGCCACGTCGCGCAGCCGGTAGACCAGCTCGCGGGCGTCGCTCGCCGCGATGTCGGCGTTCGCGTTGAACAGCTCGGAGAAGTAGCCCGAGAAATCGGTCCGCGCCGTCGCGGCGTACGAGATCCGCGACGCCGTTTGATCTTCGATGTGGTTCGCGGCCGCATTCGCCGCCGACGCGACAGCGTCCGCCCGCCCGAAGTCGTACGTCAGATCAGGTGCCCCATACACCTCGAGATCGACATCAGCCACAGAGAACCCCCCAGTCGTCCCGCGGTCACCCACCGACCGCTCACGGCGACAGAAAGGATAACTCGCCTCCCTTTTTCGTCTCGGAAGACTTGATTTTGCTCGGCGTCTGCAGCAAGAAGACAACTGTTCCGCGCGCGCACGGCGTCACCTGGGGATTGCCGATGAGCCCGTCGGCATCCAGGCTCCCCGGAGGTCGCGGGCTCCCCGAGGAATAGACTGGATGCCATCGACACCGTTCTTCCGGGATCCTCCGTGGCCACTTCCTCTTCCGCGCGCACCTTCGACGTGCGCCATCTGCAGCTCGCGCGCGCCTTCTTCGCCGCCGTCGCCGCTGCCATGGTCACCTTCTCGTCCGACCACTCCGCGTCCGTGGGTCTCGCCGTCTTCAGCGGATTCACTCTCGCCACGGCGCTCGTCTTCGCGCTGTCGGCCTGGCTGGTCTTCCCCCGTGGAAGCCGCGCGACGGTCATCGTCCTCGCGGTCGTCTCGGCGGTCGCGGGCATGGCGGCGAGCGTCCCGTCGTGGCGCGAGACCGGCACCTTCTTCGCCATCGTGATCGCGTGGGCGTTCGTGAGCGGCCTCGTCGAGGTCATCGCCGCGTTCCGCGATCGTCGAGCCGCCCGCACCGCCGCCGCCCCGCGCGACGGTCTGCTCATCGGCATCCTGACTCTCGTCCTCGGCGTCGGCCTCCTGGTCACCAACCCGCAGTTCGCCCTCGGCTACGCGATCGAGGGAGCGGGTTCGTTCACGCTGACCGGCATCGTCATCGCCGTCGGACTCTTCGGCGGTTACGCGGCGGTCGTCGCCGTCTTCCTGGCGATCGCGGGATTCTCGCCGCGCCGCCCCGAGCCGATCCCGGCTGCACCCACCGAGGAGGCCGTGTCGTGACCGACAAGCCCGCCGAAAAGCCGACCCGTCGCGATCTGATGAAGCCCGTCCAGCTGCTGGGCCTCGCCTTCGGTGCCGCCCTGTTCGCCGGCTTCGTCACGCTCATGTCGATGGGCTTCTTCCAGACGCGTCCCGCCGACGAGATCCAGCGCGCTCTCGTGGTCGGTCTCGTCGCCGCCGGCGTCACCTTCATCGTGGTGCTCGTGAGCGTCGCGCTCATGCTTCTCGTCGTCGACCCCGCGAAGGTCACCGCGACCGTCGACCGGCCGTTGCTGCTTCCGAAAGAGACTCCGGATGCCGCCACCCCCGACGCCGCGAACGCCCCCGAGGCCCCGCCGGCCGACGGCGGTCCCGAGAAGCCGCGGAGCTAGACGCCCGCTGGGGCCTGCGCACTCTCCCGCCGCCGGATCTCCGCCGGGCGCCGCCTGAATCAGTCCCGCCGCGGATCGATCATCGTCATGCCCGCCGGCGACGCGGTGTCCATGCCGGGCAGAAGGGTCGCCGCCTCGCTCAGGCCGATGACGCGCTCGATCAGGTCGTGCGGCCGCAACGCGCCGCTCTCGATCAGCGACAGCATCTCGGGATAGTCGACGGCGGCCATGCCGTGGCTGCCCAGGAGGTCGAGCTCCCACGCGATCACGCGCGCCATGGGCATCGACGTCATCCCGTCGGCGGTGGGGAGTAGACCGATCTGCACGTGCCGCCCGCGGCGGCGCAAGCTCAGCACGGCGTCGCGCGAGGTCTGGGCGCTGCCGACCGCGTCGACGGCGACGTGGCTCCCGCCGCCGGTGATCTCGTGCACCACGGCCGCGATGTCGGACCCGTCGGCGAGCAGGGTGTGCTCGGCGCCGAGGCGAGCAGCCGCCTCGAGAGCCGCGGGCGTGCGGTCGACGACGATCACGCGCGCGCCGAGGGCGACCCCGATCATCACCGCGCTGAGGCCCACCCCGCCGGCCCCGACGACGGTGACCCACTCGCCCGCCTGCACGCGCGCGCGGCCGGTGAGGGCGCGGTACGCCGTGGCGAAGCGGCATCCGAGCGCCGCGGCCGCCTCGTAAGAGACGCCGTCGGGGATCCGCACGACGTTCGTGTCGGCCGCGCGCAGCACGACGCGCTCGGCGAACGAGCCCCACTGCGTGAACCCGGGCTGCTGCTGGTCCGGGCACACCTGCGCGTCGCCCGCGAGGCACCACTCGCACGCCCCGCAGCCCATCACGAACGGCACCGTGACGCGGTCGCCGACGCTCCACCGCTGAACGCCCGCGCCGACCTCGACGATGACGCCCGCCAGCTCGTGGCCGGGAACGTGGGGGAGCGAGACGTCGTCGTGCCCGACCCACGCGTGCCAGTCGCTCTTGCAGAGCCCGGTCGCGTGCACCTCGACCACGACCCCGCCGTCCGGAGCGGTCGGGGCCTCGACGTCGCGCACCTCGAGGGGTGCGGCCAGGGCGTCCATGATCATCGCGCGCATGGCATCCATTCTTCCGCCCGCCGCCGGGGTCGCCGGCCGCCGGCCGCCGTGCAAGGACGTGGCAGCCGTACCGTCGCGCGGAGTTCTTGGCCGACACGCCGTGTCTGGCGGTCGTGGGTGGGCGTGTCGGGGCCGAACTCCGCCTGACGGCCCGGCCCGACGGCCCCACCTCCCACCGCCCACGGCCCGACGGCCAACGGCCCACGGCCCCACCTCCCACCGCCCACGGCCCACGGCCCGCGGCCCCACGGCTCACGAAGTCGCGAGCGACGCCGCGTCACTCCATCCAGAGCACGATGCCGCGTTGGCCTGTGAGCACCGAGGCGACGCCCGCACGAACGGCGGCGGCCGCGCGTTCCGGGGTGAACGACGCCGGGTCGTACGCGGATGCCGTCCCGAGTCCCTCGCCGCGGTACGCCGCCCCCGTCCAGTCGACCGCGGTCACGTTCTCGGTCGGCTCGGCGAGTTCGGCGCCGACGATGAGGAACTGCCGGTCGAGGTGGCTCGCGGTCACCGTGGCCAGCGGATCGACCAGTGCGTCGCCCGCGCTGATGATGAGGTCGGGGTTCATCTGCATCGCGGCGACGATCCCGTCGATCATGTCGTCGTCCGCGTGCACGATCTCGAGGTCGGCCCGTGTCTCGGTCGCCCATCCCTGCACCGCTCGAACGAGCACGGCCGTCGGGGCGTCGTCGCCCACGGTCAGCAGCACGACCCGCAGGCCCTCGGGGGCGCGGACCCCATCCCACGACCCCGGGGAGGGCGAATGCGTGGACTCCGGCGCGGGAGGGGTCGCCGGGAAGAACCCCGCCGCAGGCGAACCGATAGGTGAAGGTACCGGTCGTATCTCGCTCCACCCGGGGGTCGTGGAGCACCCCGCCAGCAGGATCAGGGCGGCGAGCGTCGCCACCGTGGTCGTCATCCGCCTCACCGTCCCACTCTGCGCGCGCCGTGCGCGGCCCGGGTGGACCGCGGGAGAACGGCGGGCGCACGTTACGTTTCCGTTCTCCTCACCGCGTCCCGCCGTTCAGCACGGCGGAGCACCCTCATCGCGGAAAGGTCTCCATGTCTTCAGCGATTCGGCGCGTGACCCGCGCTCTTCTCTTCGTGGCGGGCGTCACCGCGCTCCTCGCCGTCGCGGCACCCGCCTCGGCGCACGGCATCCTGTCGGTGGTCTACGCCGACCTGTCCAGCGGTGGTCCGGGTGTCGTCCATACGCAGCTGCAGGTCGAGTACGACCTGTTCGTCGTCTCCGCGGCCGACGCGGCGAAAGACGACCCGCTCTATCGCGCGGGGATGGACGCGTTCGACGCCGGAGACGCCGAGCAGCAGGTCGCCGTCCTCCAGGCGCACCGCCCCGCGGTGTCGTCGTACGTGACCGAGCGCTTCCGCATCGACGCCGCAGGACAGGAGTGCGCCCCCACCCTCGCGGGCGACATCACCATGACCCAACAGGACGGCGTGCCCTACGCCGTGCTCGGGCTGGATTACGCGTGCCCGCCGTCCGAGAACGGGCACGAGGTCTTCTCGTCGCTCTTCCCCGACGCCGAGGGCTACGTCACCGACACGAAGACGATCCTCACGTACTCCCTCGACCTGCACGAGGGGAGTACGGTCCTGGATGCCGAGCACCCGTCGTTCACGACTGCCCAGACGCCCCTCGAACGCTTCTGGGAGTTCTTCCGGCTCGGCGCCGAGCACCTGCTCACCGGGATCGACCACATCCTCTTCCTCCTCGCGCTGATCGTCGGCTCCCGACGCCTGCGCGAGGTCGTGATCGCGGCGACGACCTTCACGCTCGCCCACTCGGTGACGTTCATCCTGGCGGCGACCGGTGTCGTCGCCGCTCCGCCCGAGCTGGTCGAACCCACGATCGCCCTCTCGATCGCCGTCGTCGGCGCGTGGTACCTGTGGCGCCTGTGGCGCGGCGGCAAGGTCGATCAAGACCTCTCGCACGCCCACGGCTTCCTTCGCCTCGACCGGGCCGGATGGCTGCGGGTGGGTGTCGTCTTCCTCTTCGGCCTCGTGCACGGGCTCGGCTTCGCCTCGGCGCTGGGCATCGACGAGCCGTGGTCGTGGACGCTGCTCTGGTCGCTCCTGGTGTTCAACGTCGGCATCGAGGCGGTGCAGATCGGCCTGATCGTCGTGGCCTTCCCGCTCCTCGTGCTGCTGCGTCGCCACTACCCCCGCATCGGGATGTGGGCGAGCGGTCTGCTCGCCGTCGTCGTCACGGTGGCGGGGCTCGTCTGGTTCGTCCAGCGGATCCTGGGCATCGAGTGACGAGCGTTGACGGACTCGATAGGTGCACTGAGTCAACCATTCATCCGATGGTCACCGGGCGGGCGGAGCGTGGGGGAGCCCGCCGATCGCGGGCCCCCCACCTAGAGAAACGGACAGCCATGCTCCTTTCCGCATCGACGTCGCACGGGACGCGCACGCGTCGCCGCGCCACGTGGATCGCAACGGCCGTCGTCGGCGTCTCGCTCGTGCTCTCGGGCACAGCGGTGGCGTCGGCTGCGCAGGCCGACTCCCCGGCGACCCTCTCCGGCGTCATCCTCGGCGTCGGGGCCGACGAAGCACAGCGCATCGTCACCTGGTACTCCTCGGCCGACACCGCGCAGACCGTGCAGGTCGCGCCGACCTCGACGCTGGTGAACGGCGAGTTCCCCGCCACGGCCACGACGTTCTCGGCATCCGGGACCGCCAATGTCGCCACGAGCGGCGGGTACAACCGCCACGCGACGATCACGGGCCTCGCGGAGAACACCGGCTACTCGTACCGCGTGGGCTCCGACGGCAACTGGTCGTCGACGTACGCGTTCAAGACGCAGTCGTTCGAGGGCGACTACGACTTCCTCTTCTTCGGTGACCCGCAGATCGGGTCGTCCGGCGACGTCGCGAAGGACCAGGCGGGGTGGCAGGACACCACGAAGGTCGCCGTGAACGCCGACCCGAACGCCGAGCTGCTCGTCTCGGGCGGCGACCAGGTCGACTCGGCCAACAACGAGGCCCAGTGGAACGCATTCCTCGCCCCCGACGAGCTGCGCCAGTACCCGTGGGTCGCCACGATCGGCAACCACGACGTGGGCGGCAAGGCCTACGAGCAGCACCTGTACACCCCGAACACCGACCGCTCGGGGGCGTACTACCGCAAGGGCGCCGCGAGCACCGGCACCGAGTCGGGCGGTGACTACTGGTTCATCTATAAGGACACGCTGTTCATCGACCTCAACAGCAACAGCTACGCCACCTCCCAGGGCGGCGGCGGAGACGACGCCCACGTGGCCTACGTCACGGACGTCGTGAACAAGCACGGCGCCGAGGCGAAGTACACGGTCCTCGTCTACCACCACGCGATCTACTCGCCGGCCGACCACGCGAAGGATGCCGACAACAAGGTCCGTCGTGTCGATTTCCCGACCGCGTTCTCGAAGCTCGGCGTCGACCTGGTGCTCCAGGGCCACGACCACAGCTACTCGCGCTCCTATGAGATCAAGAACGGGGCGAAGGCGAACGCCGACGAGAAGCCCGGTCAGGACGAGGTCTTCGAGGGCCCCGGCGGCGTCGTGTACGTCACCGCCAACTCGGCATCCGGATCCAAGTACTACGACATCACCGCGCCCGACAACAGCGGCACGAGCGGTGCGGGGAACGGCGCCGATCCGCTGAACCCGAACAACTACTGGTACAACTCGGTCGAGAACCAGGAGCACGTGCGCTCGTACGTCAAGGTCCAGGTGCAGAAGGACCAGCTCGTCGTGCAGAACATCCGCTCCGGCGACTGCTCGGCCCCGAACGCCGCCGTCGAGCTGAACCGCGTGCTGTGGTGCGGTCCCCAGAACGGCACCCAGCCGGCCCAGGCCGTCGGGTCGATCCAGGACGAGGTGACAATCCACCCCAACCACGGTGACGGCCAGGACATCCAGGTCGACGTGCCCTCGGGCGCGCCGGGCGAGTTCGGCTGGACGATCAACGGCCACAACGGTCTCGTCGACCTCGGTACCGCCGAGGAGAAGAACCTCCAGTACTTCGAGGCCACCGGTCAGATCAACCCGATCGCCGTGACCGACACCCGTCGCAGCAAGGCCGCCTGGTCGGTCTCGGCGTCGGTCGGCACCTTCACCGACGGCTCGAAGACGTTCGAGGGCAAGTACCTCGGGTGGACGCCGAAGGTCGTCACCCCGGGTGCCGGCGCTGTCGCGGGTGCGGCCGTCGGCTCCGGCTACGACGGCGGCGACGGCCTGTCGACGTCGCGGGTCCTCGGCTCCGCCGCCATGGGCCACGACCGTGGCACCGGCGTCGTGGGGGCAGACCTCGACCTGAAGATGCCCAACTCGATCGACAAGGGGAGCTACCGCGCGACCCTGACCCTCACCGCGCTGGCCGGCTGACCAGCGAACCGGGCCGGCGGGGAGTCCCCTCCCCGCCGGCCCCTTCTGAAGGATCCCTCATGAAGAACCTCTCCCGTCCCCTCGCGCTGTTCCTGGCGACGTCCGTCGTGGCCGCCGTCCCCCTGGCCGCCGCCCCCGCGGCGTTCGCCGCGACCGACGACGTGACCTGGACCGTGCGCACCGCGTCCAACGACCTCGGCGCCGACCGGACGAACTTCTCCTACGCGCTCAACCCCGGAGCCCATCTCGACGACGGCCTCGTCGTCGCCAACCGCGGCACCGAGGCTGTCGAGCTCGACGTCTATGCGGCAGACGGGTACACGACCTCGACGGGCGCCGTCGATCTGCGTCTCGCCGCCGAGGAGCCGGTGGGCGTCGGCAAGTGGATCGTCGTTCCGCAGCACCACGTGTCGGTGCCCGCCGGGCAGACCGTCGAGGTGCCCTTCACGATCGACATTCCCGCGGATGCCACCCCCGGCGATTACGCCGGCGGCGTCGTCACCTCGCTCACCGTGGCCGACCAGACGGCGAACGTCAACGTCGACCGTCGTCTCGGCATCCGGGCCGGCATCCGGGTGGGCGGCGATCTTGCTCCGGCCCTCGCCCTCGACGATGTCGGCGTCGACTGGGACGGCGGTGCCGTCCCCTTCCTCTTCGGCGACGCCACCGTGCACTACCGCCTGCACAACGCCGGCAACGTCTCACTCACGGCCGACGACACCGACGCCGTCGCCGGCCCCTTCGGCTGGGGAGAGGTCGATGCGACCCCCGGTGACGCCGCTCCCATCCTGCTCCCCGGGGAGTCGTGGCAGCGCGACGTGCGCGTTCCCGCCGTCGCCGCGATGGGGATGATCTGGGCGTCGGTGACGGCATCGCCCACGGTCACCGACGCCTCGGGATCGACCACGGTCCTCGACCCGGTCGTCGGCTCAGCCATGGGCTGGGCGGTGCCGTGGCCGCTGCTCGTCGTTCTGCTGCTGGCCATCGGCGCGGCCGTTCTCGGTCCGCGGTGGGTGCGTACTCGTCGTCGTCGGCGTCAGGATGCCGAGGATGCCCGCGTCGCCGAGGCGGTGGCGCGCTCGCTGGCCGAGAACGCCGTGCCGACCGCGGCGGCGGGGCGGTCGTCGTAGCCGTTCGGGTTGTCGGGGCCGCGCGGTTCGCGGGGCGCGCGCGTGCCGTCAGGCGGAGTTCCTGGACGACACGCCGCGACCCGGTGCCGCGGCGCGGCGTGTCGTCCGCAGACTCCGCCTGACGGCACGCCGCCGAGCAGGCCCCGGGCGACGCCGCCTACAGAGAGTCGACCACCCGCGAGGCCAGGCCCGCGTACGCCGCCGGGGTGAGCGCGAGCAGGCGTTCTTTCGCGGCATCCCCGATGTCGAGGCCGCGCACGAACTCGGCCAGCTCGGGGGCGCCGACGCGGCGACCGCGCGTGAGGTCCTTCAGCAGCGCGTACGGGTCGGTGATCGTCGAGCGACCGGCGGCGATCTCGGCGCGCACCACGGTCTGGATGGCCTCGGCGAGCACCTCCCAGTTCACGTCGAGGTCGGCCAGCAGCACGTCCTCGGCGAGCGAGATCTCGGTGAGGCCGCGCTGCAGGTTGTCGAGCGCGAGCAGCGAGTGCCCGAAGGCGACACCGATGTTGCGCTGGGTCGTGGAGTCGGTGAGGTCGCGCTGCATCCGGCTGGTGACGAGAGTGGATGCCAAGGTGCTGAACAGTCCGCCGGCGATCTCGAGATTCGCCTCGGCGTTCTCGAACCGGATCGGGTTGATCTTGTGCGGCATCGTCGACGAGCCGGTGGCTCCCGCGACGGGGATCTGCGTGAAGTACCCGAGCGAGATGTACGTCCAGATGTCGGTGGCGAGGTTGTGCAGGATGCCACCCGCGTGGCGCGCGCGGTCGTAGAGCTCGACCTGCCAGTCGTGCGACTCGATCTGCGTCGTGACGGGGTTGAAGCCGAGGCCGAGCGACTCGATGAACGCGCGCGTGAGCTGCGGCCAGTCGACGTCGGGCTCGGCCGCGACGTGCGCCGACCAGGTGCCGGTGGCACCCGAGAACTTCGCGAGGTACTCCCCGGCATCCAGCTGACGGATGACGCGCTCGAGGCGCCACGCGAACACGCCGATCTCCTTGCCCATCGTCGTGGGCGTCGCGGGCTGGCCGTGCGTGCGCGAGAGCATCGCGGCGTCGCGGTGCGTCACCGCGAGCTCGGCGAGGGCGGCGGTGACGGCGCGGAGCTTCGGCAGCCACACGCGCTCGACGGCGCGCTGCACGGTCAGGGCGTAGGCGGTGGAGTTGATGTCCTCGCTCGTGCACGCGAAGTGCGTGAGCTCGGCGAGGGAGGTGAGCCCGAGGCTGTCGAGCCGGTCGCGCACGAGGTACTCGACGGCCTTGACGTCGTGGCGGGTGACCGCCTCCTTTTCCTTCAGCCAGGCGATCTCGTCGGCGCCGAACTCCTCGTACAGCGCACGCAGGCGCGCACGGTCGGCGTCGGACACCGGCGAGGTGCCGAACAGCGAGCGGTCGGTCAGGGCGAGGAGCCACTCGACCTCGACCTCGACGCGGGCGCGGTTCAGGCCCGCCTCCGACAGATAGTCGCCGATTTCTGCGACAGTGCCGAAGTACCGGCCGTCGAGCGGGCTGAGGGGCTGCGGAGGCAGAGCGGACACGGGTCTCCCGGGGGTCGCGCGAAGGGGTCAGCCCGCGGAACGGATGGCGGGCTCGAGCTGCCGGAACAGAGCGCGGCAGGCACTCTCGATCATACCGAGCACCTCGTCGAACATCGGGGGGCCGGCGTAGTACGGGTCGGGGACGTCGAGGGTCTCGGCATCCGGAACGAACGACTGCAGCAGGGTGATCTTGTCGGCGGCGTCGTCGTCGCGGGCCCAGCCGCGCAGGACACGTTCGTGGCTGCGGTCCAGCGCCACGACCAGGTCGTTGCGCTCGAAGTCGGCGTACTGGAACTGTCGCGCGCGATGCGCCGCACCGTCGTACCCCAGACGCTCCAGAGCCGCGAGGGTGCGGTGGTCGGCGCGTTCCCCGACGTGCCAGTCCCCGGTACCGGCCGACGACGAGGCGACGCGCGAGCCCAGCCCCGAGGAATCCGCGAGATGACGGAACACCACATCGGCCATGGGGGAGCGGCAGATGTTGCCGCTGCACACGAACACGACGCGGAAGGGCGCGTCGGCACTCGCGGTCATCCCTCCATCATGGCGCTGAAGCGCCGCGACCGCACGCGCCGATTCCTCCGGACGCACGCCGGTTCCGGTCCCCTCGACGGGCTCGGGGACCCGGGTGACGCGAACCGACCCGTCAGCGCCGCGAACGCTCGTCTCGACGCGGACGCAGGATGCCGCCGAGCACGGCGTTGATGATGCCGATCAGCAGCGCCGCCACGACCGTCAACCAGAACTCGCCGGTGCGCAGGCCCCAGTCCCAGTTCGCGGTGATGACGGCGGTCAGCCACAGCAGGAATCCGTTGATCACGAGCGAGATGAGCCCGAGCGTGAGGATGTACAGCGGGATCGCCACGATCTTGACCACGGTCCCGACGATCGTGTTCACCAGGGCGAAGATGAGCCCCACGAGCAGCAGGGTGAGGGCGACCTGCAGCCACTCCCCGGGCGCGAAGGGGATCAGCCGCACCTGCAGGGCGGGCAGCAGCGTGACGATCCAGATGGCGAAGGCGTTGACGGCGACGCGGACGACGAAGCGCATGCCCCCACCCTGGCACGCCGGTGCCACGGTCCGGCAGGGGCTTGCGACGGATGCCACGGAGGGACTGACGCGCGACGGCCGCCCGCGGTTAGGCTCGCGGGGTGAGTGAAGAGCCGGTCCTCCCCCGAATCCGCCCCGAGATCGCCGCCCTGCCGGCGTACCGCCAGGGCCGACAGGCCAGCGCCGACGCGTTCAAGCTGTCGAGCAACGAGAACCCCTTCGACCCGCTCCCCGGTGTTCTCGAGGCCATCCAGGGCGCGTCCGGGATCAATCGGTATCCGGATGCCACGGCCGCCCGCCTCCGCGAACGTCTCGCCGCGCGACACGGCGTCTCGCCCGACGACGTGCACATCGGTGCCGGCAGCGTGTCTCTGCTCGCGCAGCTGCTTCTCGCGACTTCGGGGCCGGGCGACGAGGTCGTCTACGCCTGGCGCTCCTTCGAGGCCTACCCCTCGCTCGTCGCCGTCGCCGGCGCCACCAGCGTGCAGGTGCCCCTGACCGACGACTTCCGCCACGACCTCCCCGCGATGGCCGCCGCGATCACCGAGCGCACGAGCCTGGTCATCGTGTGCAGCCCGAACAACCCGACGGGCCCCACCGTCACGCACGACGACTTCGCCGCGTTCGTCGAGGCCGTGCCCGCCGACGTGCTGATCGTGCTCGACGAGGCGTATGCCGAGTTCGTGACCGACCCCTCCTCGGTCGAGGGCGACCGCGTGCGCGCGATCATCGCCCGCCCGAACATCGTCGTGCTCCGCACCTTCAGCAAGGCTTACGGGCTCGCGGGCCTGCGCGTCGGCTACGCGATCGGCCACACGCGGGTCCTGGATGCCGCGCGCAGCACCGCGATCCCGCTGTCGGTCACGGCCGCGGCCGAAGAGGCGGCGCTCGCGAGCCTCGCCGCCGAGTCCGAGCTGCTGGAGCGCGTCCGCGTCATCGCCGAGCGCCGCGACCGTCTCGTCGCCCGCCTCCGCGATGCCGGGTGGCCCGTCCCCGACGCCCAGGGGAACTTCGTCTGGCTCCCCGCGGGAGACCGGGCACTCGAGGTCGCGTCGGCCTTCGAAGCGGCGGGCCTCGTGGTGCGCCCCTTCGCCGGCGACGGCGTGCGGATCTCGGTCGGTGAGGAAGAGTCGCTCGACCGCATCGTCGAGGTCGCGGCCGCGACGGCGCCGCGCTGAGCGCGGTCCATCTGCATGACCCGTGGGGCGCATGAGGCCTCGAAGCCGTCGCCCGGGCGCGTTCAACCGCGTCGGTCCTGCAATTGGACCACGGTGTCGATTGTCGATCACGTACGCCGAATCCCGGCATCCGTTGTTCACCTCATGCAGTCCTCGGCATAGGGCGAGCATTAGCGTGGGAGCATGACCCCGCTCGACGACCCCGCTCTCGTGCGCGTTCTGGCAGCCGACGGCACGCTGGCCCCCACGCCCGCCGCCGAGCGCTACCTGCCGCTCATCGACGCCCTCACCGACGCCGAGCTCGAGACGTTCTACCGTGACATGGTCTCGATCCGCGCGTTCGACGTGCAGGCCACCAACCTGCAGCGCCAGGGGCAGCTCGCCCTGTGGCCGCCGTCCTTCGGGCAGGAGGCCGCCCAGGTCGGATCCGCCCGGGCCGCTCGCGCGCAGGACCACATCTTCCCCTCGTACCGCGAGCACGTGGTCACCCGCATCCGCGGCGTCGACCCGCTCGACATCATCCGGCTCATGCGCGGGCTCACCCACGGCGGGTGGGATCCGAGCGACCCGAAGAACGGCAACACGCACATCTACACGCTCGTGCTCGGCGCGCAGACGCTGCACGCCACGGGTCTCGGGATGGGGCTCGTGTTCGACGGCAAGTGCGGCACCGGAGACCCCGAGCGCGACGAAGCGGTCATCGTCTACTACGGCGACGGCGCGTCCAGCCAGGGCGACGTGCACGAGGCGATGGTCTTCGCCGCGAGCTTCCAGACCCCCGAGGTCTTCTTCCTCCAGAACAACCAGTGGGCCATCTCGGTCCCCGTCGCCACGCAATCGCGCTCGCCGCTGTACAAGCGCGGTGAGGGATACGGCATCCCGAGCGTCCAGGTCGACGGAAACGACGTGCTCGCCAGCTACGCCGTGTCGAAGACCGCCCTCGACGAGGCGCGTGCCGGCGGCGGACCCCGCGCGATCGAAGCGATGACCTACCGGATGGGTGCGCACACCACGAGCGACGACCCGACCAAGTACCGCACCTCCGACGAGGAGCAGTCGTGGGGCCGTCGCGATCCGATCGCCCGCATGCGCGCGTTCCTCGAGGCCCGCGGTGCCTCGCAGCAGTTCTTCGACGACGCGGATGCCGAGGGCGCCGCGCTCGCCGACGACGTGCGCGTGCGCACGAACGAGCTCGGCACGATCCCGCGCGCGCACATGTTCGAGAGCGTGTACTCCGAGGCGCATGCGTTGATCCAGGAGGAGCAGCGCTGGCTCGACGATTACGAGGCGTCGATGGAAGGGGGCGCGCAGTGACCGAGAACATGCCGATCAGCCGCGCGCTGAACGCCGGGCTCCGCCGCGCCCTCGAGACCGATGACCGCGTGCTGCTCATGGGCGAGGACATCGGCCCGCTCGGCGGCGTCTTCCGCGTGACCGAGGGCCTGCAGAAAGACTTCGGTCCGCGCCGCGTCATCGACTCGCCCCTCGCCGAGTCGGGAATCGTCGGCACCGCCATCGGTCTCGCGATGGGCGGCTTCAAGCCGGTGCTCGAGATCCAGTTCGACGGCTTCGTCTTCCCGGCGTTCGACCAGATCACCTCGCAGCTCGCGAAGATCACGAACCGTCACGAGGGCGCGGTGCGCATGCCCGTCGTCATCCGCATCCCCTACGGCGGGCACATCGGCGCCGTCGAGCACCACCAGGAGAGCCCCGAGGCGTACTTCACGCACACCGCGGGTCTGCGCGTGGTCAGCCCCTCGAACGCCAACGACGCGTACTGGATGATGCAGCAGGCCATCGCCTCGCCCGACCCCGTCATCTTCCTCGAGCCGAAGGCGAAGTACTGGCAGAAGGGCGAGGTCGACCTCGACGCCCCCGCCCTGCCGCTGCACGCCAGCCGCATCGTCCGCCGCGGTACCGATGTGACGCTCGTCGGTCACGGCGCGATGGTCACGACCCTGCTGCAGGCGGCCGCGCTCGCCGAGAGCGAGGGCACGAGCTGCGAGGTCATCGACCTGCGTTCGCTGTCTCCGGTCGACTACGGCCCGCTGCTCGACTCGATCCGCCGCACCGGCCGCATGGTCTACGCGCAGGAGGCGCCGGGCTTCACCTCGCTCGGCTCCGAGATCGCCGCGACCGTGATGGAGAAGGCGTTCTTCGCGCTTGAGGCGCCCGTGCTGCGCGTGTCGGGCTTCGATGTGCCCTTCCCGCCCGCGAAGCTCGAGGGCACCTATCTGCCCGACGCCGACCGCATCCTCGAGGCCGTCGACCGCTCGCTGGCCTACTGACCCATGATCCGCGAGACTTCATTTCGCTGACGAAACCGCGACATTCTGCCGCTGTCTCGTCAGCCCGATGCAGTCTCGCGAGCAAAGGACACCCCGTGACCGAGCAGACCTTCGTCCTCCCCGACGTCGGAGAGGGCCTCACCGAGGCCGAGATCGTGCAGTGGCGCGTCGCCCCGGGTGACACCGTCGCGGTCAACGACGTGATCGTCGAGATCGAGACGGCGAAGTCGCTCGTCGAGCTGCCCTCGCCCTACTCGGGCACGGTCGGCGAGCTCCTGGCATCCGAGGGGTCCACCGTCGAGGTCGGTGCGCCGATCATCACGATCGGATCTTCGGATGCCGCTGCCCCGGCGCCCGCGCAGCCGACCACGGTTCCCGAGCCCAGCGATCCGGGCGGAGCGGTGCTGGTGGGCTACGGCACCGGTGGCGCCGTGTCGTCGCGGCGGCGCAAGCCCGCGGAGCGCCCCGTCAAGGCATCCGTGGGGGTCGTCGCGAAGCCCCCGATCCGCAAGCTCGCTCGCGACCTCGGCGTCGACCTGTCGGCGGTCACCCCGAGCGGTCCGGCCGGCGAGGTCACCCGCGACGACGTCGTGAAGCACGCGGAGCAGGCGAGCGTCTTCCGCAACATCGAGACGCCCGCGTGGGGCGAGGTGCGCGAAGAGACGATCCCCGTTCCCGCCCCGGCCGCCCCGGCGCCGGTCGCCGACGCCCGCGAGGAGTCGATCCCTGTCCGAGGCGTCCGCAAGGCCACCGCGAACGCGATGACCTCGAGTGCCTACTCGGCCCCCCACGTCTCGGTGTGGGTCGACGTCGACGCGTCGCGCACGATGGAGCTCGTCAAGCGCCTGAAGGCCTCGCCCGACTTCGCCGACGTGAAGATCTCGCCGCTGCTGATCATGGCGCGCGCCGTCATCTGGGCGCTCCGCCGCACGCCGATGATCAACGCCGCCTGGGTCGACACCGAGGACGGCGCGCAGATCTCGGTGCGCCACTACGTCAACCTCGGCATCGCCGCCGCCACCCCCCGCGGCCTCCTCGTGCCGAACATCAAGGACGCGCAGGCGATGAACACGCGCGAGCTCGCGAAGGCGCTCGAGAGCCTCACGCTCACCGCGCGCGAGGGGAAGACGAGCCCGGCCGACCAGACCGGCGGCACGTTCACGATCACGAACATCGGCGTGTTCGGAGTGGATGCCGGCACCCCGATCATCAACCCCGGCGAGGCCGGGATCATCGCGCTCGGCGCGATCCGCCAGAAGCCGTGGGTCGTCGACGGCGAGGTGCGCCCCCGCTGGGTGACCACGGTCTCGGGTTCGTTCGATCACCGCGTGGTCGACGGCGACGGCATCTCGCGGTTCATCGCGGACGTGGCATCCGTTCTGGAGGAGCCGGCGCTGCTGCTCGATTGACATCCGAGTCGAATCGACCACATGGATTCCGTGACGCTCGGTCGCTAGACCCGTTCGTCCCTCTCGGCGAAGGCCGGCGCGGGGCTTGACGCTCACTCGGGCAGGGATGCCCGCTCGCCGGCCGGGTTCTCGCGCGTCGGGATGAACAACGCCAGGACGAGGGCGACGGCCGCCGCGCCGATCCCCAGCAGGAACGACACCTGGAACGCCTGCGCCGTGGGGATGCGGGTGTCGCCGTCGCCGGTCGACAGCGTCGCGAGCACGACGCCCACGATCGCCGCGGCGGTGCTCGTGCCCAGCGACCGCGCCAGGGCGTTGAGCCCGTTCGACGCTCCCGTCTCGCTCGGCGGGACCGCGCGCATGATGAGCATCGGCATGGCGGCGTAGCCGAAGCCGATCCCGAAGCCGATGAGGATGTTGGCGACGACGAAGTGCCACACCTCCGTCGAGAAGACGAGGCTGAAGCCGTACGCGAGGATCAGCGAGATCGACCCGGCGATGAGCAGCACCCGCGGCCCGATCGTGCGGGCGAGGGTGCCCGAGATGGGCGAGAGCACCATCATCACGAGCCCGGACGGCATGACCACGAGGCTCGCGGCCAGCAGCGAGAGGCCGAGGCCCACGCCCGTCGCGAGCGGCAGCTCGAGCATCTGCGGGTAGGCGACGTTCGAGGTGAACAGGGCGAAACCCATCGCGATCGAGGCGAGGTTGGTGAGCAGGACCGGGCGGCGCGCCGCGACGCGAAGGTCGAGGAGCGGGTTCTCGGCGCGCAGCTCGTACCAGCCCCAGACGAGCAGGATCAGGATGCCGCCGGCCGCCAGGCCGAGAGTGAGCGGCGAGATCCAGCCCCACGTGTTGCCGCGCGAGACGGCGAGAAGGATCCCGATCAGGCCGATCGCGAGGCCCACGGCTCCGAGGTAATCGAAGCGCCCGGCCGTGCGCAGCACGCTCACGGGGACGACCCACAGGACGAGCGCGAAGACGACGGCGCCGAGTCCGCCGGCGATCCAGAACAGCCAGTGCCAGTCCGTGTTCTCGGCGACCAGTGCGCTGATGGGAAGCCCCAGCGCGCCGCCGACGCCGAGCGTCGCGCTCATCAGCGCGATCGCGCTGTCGACGCGGTTCTCGTGCAGCACGTCACGCATGATCGAGATGCCGAGCGGCACGACGCCCACCACCGCGCCCTGCAGAGCGCGGCCGACGATCAGACCGACGATGCCGCCCGAGACAGCGGCGATCACCGACCCGGCGATCATCACCGCCAGGAGGACCAGCACCATGCGGCGCTTGCCGTACATGTCGCCCAGGCGTCCGGCGATCGGCGTGAACACGGCGGCCGCGAGCAGCGTCGAGGTGACGACCCAGGCGGTGTCGTCGCGCGAGGCGTTCAGCAGAGTCGGGAGCTGCGACTGGATGGGCACCACGAGGGTGAACATGAACGACGAGCACAACCCCGCGAGGGCCAGGACGGCGACGACCGCCCCCTGAGGTGGCATCCGGGTGAGTCTTCTTCGTTCGTTCTCATCCCGTGGCATCGGTTCCAGGCTATCCGGCTCGGGGACGGCGAAGGCTGCGCCGGTGGCTGACGAGGTCATCGCCCACGGCGAGAACGGATCAGTCGGCGCCTGCCGCCTGCGTCGCCGACGAGATCCGAGCGCTGGACCGCCGCGCGCGCAGCACGGGATCCGTCTGCCGGAGGACGGATCCCGTGCGGCCCGAGATCCTCTCGAGCACCAGCGAGGCCGCGAGGAAGCCCATCTCCTCGCCGAACTGGTCGATGGTGGTGAGTCCGATCAGCGGATGCGACGCGATGGGGACGTCGTCGTAACCGACGACGGAGAACTCCTCGGGTCCGAGGCCCCGCTCGGCACTTGCACGCAGGGCGCCGAGCGCGAGTTCATCGTGTCCGGCGAACAGGGCCGTGGGCGGGTCGGCGAGGGACAGGAGCGAGATCGTCTCCGCGTAGGCCGCCTCTTCCGTCAGGGGGATGGCGCGAGTATCGGTGGGCAGCCCGCGCTCGGTCATGAGCTCGTCGTAGATTCGGGTGCGGGCGAGATGGGGGTCGGCCGGTGGGTCCGAGAGCGCTCTCTGATCGACGGTGAAATGAGCGATCCGGCGGTGGCCCAGTTCGAACAGGTGGGCCATGACCAGACGGCTGCCCTCTTCGTCATCACCCGTGACGACGTCGTAGTGCTCCGGATCGTCATGCTGGCCGATCTGCACCAGCGGGACGCGCAGGCCGAGTTGTTCCAGCCATGTCTGACTCACCGCGGGGGCGACGGCGATGATGGCATCCACCTGCCGGTCGACCAGGCTCTCGAGGGCTGCCTTCCCGTTGGCCGCGTGCGTCATGGGGGCCAGGATCGTCTGGTACCCCGTCCCCTCCAGATGATCGAAGACGCCGACGAGAATCCTCGCGAAGAACGAGTTGTCGACGCGCGGTAGCTGCACGCCCACCGTTCGGCTCGATCCGCGCATGGCGCGCGCCGCGACGCGAGGGCGATAGCCGAGATCGGCGATCGCGGCGCTGACGCGCTCGCGCATCGAATCACTCACCCCGTAGGCGTCCCGGATGACCTTCGACACGGCGGCGCGCGACACGCCCGCGGCTCGCGCGACGTCTTCGATGGTGGCCCGGGTCGGGGCGATCCCTCCGGGTGGTGTCGCGTCGGGCGAGGGGGTGGGAAGGGCGGCAGGGGTCAAAGCGTCTCCGTCGTCGATGACTGGGCGTGTCCAGTGTAGACCGGTTGACATTTTCACAGAAGTGCGTCTAACTTGAGCGCGGCGGGTAACTCCGACCCGTGTGTAGATCAATCTACACAGCCCGCCGTCCTGACCCTTACAGAGAGGTAAGCCATGTTGTCCCGCAGCAGCGCGCTTCGTACGAGCGCCGCCCTCACCGCATCCGCCCTGGTCGCGGTATCCCTCGCCGCCTGCTCCTCCGCCGGAAACGGCGGCGACGGGGCCAATGCCGAGGTGACCGTCTCCGTCTACAACGAGGCCGCCGTGGTCAAGACCGTGACGGCCCTCGCCGAAGCCTTTCAGAAGGAGAACCCGGGCATCACGGTCACGGTGGACCCGCGTCCCACGGGAACCGAAGGCGACAACCTCGTCAAGACGCAACTGTCGACCGGGGAGATGGACAGCGTTCTGTTGTACAACAGCGGCTCCCTCTTCCAGGCGCTGAACCCCGACCAGACCCTGACGGATCTCTCCGGCGAGTCATGGGCCGCCGACGTCTCGGATGGCTTCAAGGCCGTCGTCTCCACGGATGCCGGGTTCTACGGCGCTCCGCTCGGCACGTCGTACGCGGGGGCCGTGGTCTACAACAAGAAGGTCTTCGCCGACCTGGGCATTGAGGTGCCCAAGGACTGGGCCTCGTTCACGGCCGCCGCTGCGAAGATCAAGGCCGCCGGCATCACTCCGGTCGAGCAGACCTACGGTGACTCGTGGACCTCGCAGCTCTTCGTGCTCGGCGACTTCGGCAACATCCTCGCGCAGGACCCGCAGTGGGCTGAGGAGTACACCGCCAACAAGGCGAAGTACGCCGACCAGCCGGCGCTCACCAGCTTCCAGCACCTGCAGGACGCGTTCGACGCCGGGATGTTCAATCAAGACTTCGCCTCCGCGACAGCGGCAGACGGAATCGCTGCGCTGGGCAGCGGCAAGGCGGCCATGTACCCGATGCTGACTCAGGTCGTGCTCGGCCAGCTCGCGCAGGACGCGCCCGACCAGATCGCGGACCTCGGAGTCTTCCCGTTCCCCGCGGACGCCGCCGCAGACACCACGCTGACGGTCTGGCAGCCGTCCGCCCTGTACATCCCCAAGACCACCGAGGGTGCGCAGCTCGACGCCGCGAAGAAGTTCATCGCGTTCGCGAACTCCTCCGCGGGCTGTGACATCCAGAACGCCAATGGCAACGCCGCGGGCCCGTACGTCATCGACACCTGCAAGGTTCCGACGGATGCCGCTCCGCTCGTCTCCGACATCGCGTCGTACGTCGACGGGAGCAAGTCCGCCTCCGCGCTCGAATTCCTCTCGCCGATCAAGGGACCGAACCTCGAGAACATCTCCGTCGAGGTCGGATCGGGCATCCGATCGGCCGCCGACGGCGCCGCCGCGTACGACGAGGACGTGAAGAAGCAGGCGCAGCAGCTGGGCATCGAGGGGTGGTGACGCGCCTCACGCGCACAATCCACTCGTGATCGACCGGGGAGCCGGCTGTCCCCCTGAACTCTCGCAGCCGGCTCCCCACCCACCTAGGAGAAACCCATGGCAAGCACGATGGCTCAGGTCCTTCCCGACCTCGACCGCCGCCGCGGCCGCCGCCGCAAGCGGAGAACCGGCACCGATCCCTTCGCCCGACGGACCTACCCGCTCTGGTTCCACCTGCCGGCATCCCTGCTCTACGTCGTGCTGTTCGCTGTGCCGACGTTCGCGTCGCTGTACTTCAGTCTCACGCGGTGGACGCTGTTCGATGTCACGTTCATCGGTCTCGACAACTTCGTCCAGTTCTTCCAGGACCCTCAGCTCTCGCAGTCGCTCGCCCACACCCTGATCTACGCGGTCGTCACCAGCGGCGCGAAAGTGGTGCTCGGGTTCGCCCTGGCCCTGTTGCTGACCAGCAACCTCATCGGCCGCGGATATCTCCGGGCCGTCACCTTCTTCCCCGTCCTGGTCTCCACCATCGGCGTCGGGCTAACCTTCAAGGTCCTCCTCGACCCGTTCGACGGCGTGGTCAACCAAGCACTCGCGGCCTTGGGTATCGCGGGTCCCGGGTGGCTGACCGACCCGAACCTCGCTCTGCTGTCGGTCGCCCTGGTCGACGTCTGGAAAGGTCTCGGTATCGCGACGCTCATCTACATCGCGGGCATCGTGGCGATTCCGCAGGAGTACTTCGAGGCGGCCCGCGTCGATGGGGCGGGTGCGTGGACCGTTTTCCGGAGCATCATCTTCCCGCTGTCGTGGCCCGCCACTGGAACCGTCATCATCCTCTCCCTCATCGGCGGTCTGCGCTCGTTCGACCTCATCTGGGCGATGACCAAGGGAGGCCCGGGCTTCAGCTCCGATGTGGTGGCATCCGTCATCTACAAGCAGTACCAAGCGGGCTTCTACGGACTCTCGACCGCGGGCAACGTCGTCCTCTTCGTCATCGTGGCGGCGATCATGATCCCTCTCGCCTCCTACATCGGCCGTCGGGGGGTGGAGTCATGAGGCGGACACAGCTGCGCCGATGGATCGTCGGCGCCGTGGCCATCGCCGTCTCGGTACTGGTCTTCCTTGTGCCGTTCGCCTTCATTCTCATCACGGCATCGAAGACCACGCAGGGCGCTTCGCTCCTCGGTTTCTCGCTCCCGGACAAGTGGGTGCTCTGGGACAACATCGTCACCGTCCTGTCGGACCGCAACGGCCTCCTCGTGCGCGCCTTCGTCAACAGCATCGTCTTGACGGTGGCGAGCGTGACGATCATGGTCGTGCTGTCCGCGATGGTCGGCTACATCCTGTCGCGTCGTCAGTCGAGATGGAACGGCGTCATCACCTTCTTCGTGCTCGCCGGACTCATCGTCCCGCCGGCGGTCGTCCCCACCATCTGGGTGCTGCAGCGCCTGGGATTGTTCAAGACGCTGCCCGGACTCGTCCTCATCGAGGCGACGTTCGGTCTGTCCTTCTGCATCCTGCTGTTCCGCGCCTTCGTGGCCACGATCCCGCGGGAGTTGGACGAGGCCGCGGTGATCGACGGCGCGGGTCCCATCCGTCTCTTCTTCCGTGTCGTGCTGCCGTTGCTGAAGCCGGTGATCGTGACGTCGATCGTCGTGCAGTCGGTCGCTGTCTTCAACGACTTCGCCAACCCGCTCTACTTCCTCCCCGGCGATCAGAACGCGACCGTCCAGCTCACCCTCTACAACTACGCCGGCGGCATGGCGGCGAACCAGTACAACCTCCTCTTCGCCGACATCCTCCTCATCACGATTCCTCCCCTCATCATGTACATCTTCTTCAACCGCCAGATCGTCGCCGGAATGACCAGTGGGGCGGTGAAGGGATGACCGGGTCGCCGTTCTCCGTCGCTTCTCTGATCACACCCGGTGCAGCGCTCGACTCCGCGCCCGTCCTGCATGCGCGCGTGGACATCGCCTCGGCAAGTCCCGTCGTATCGGCGGTGCTTCGGTATTCCGCACTCGGCATCGTGGAGGCTCGTATCGACGGCGCCGCGGTGTCCGAAGACGTCCTCACGCCGGGGTGGTCGAGCTACGAGTGGCGCATCCGCGTCGCCGAAGCCGACGTGATCGAGCTAGTGCGCGACTGTTCCGACGTGGAGATCGAACTCGAGCTCGGCAATGGGTGGTACCGCGGCAACCTCACCTGGATGGGGGCTTCCGCGGTCTACGGTGACGACCTCGCCGGCATCGCCGAGCTGGAGGTGCGCTACGAGGACGGCAGCGTGCGCGTCCTCGGGACGGACGCCACGTGGGCGGCCCGCGGAAGCGCCACGATCAGCGACGACCTCTACCGTGGTCAGACGATCGACGCCCGGCTTTGCGGGACGCCGGGGGCGTCGGTTCCCGTGCGCCTCCTCGAGGATGACTTGTCCCGCTTCGAGCCGTACGTCGGTCCGCCCGTTCGCCGTCAGGGAGAGGTGTCGCCCAAGGCCACATGGACGTCTCCATCCGGCGCTCTCATCGTGGATTTCGGCCAGAATCTGGTCGGTTGGGTGCGATGCGAGGTGACGGGCGAACGCGGTTCGGAGATCGTTCTCCGCCACGCCGAGGTGCTGGAAGACGGCGAACTCGCACTCCGCCCGCTACGGTCTGCGACGGCGACCGATCGATTCGTGCTGTCGGGCGGTCGCGATGTTTTCGAACCCACCTTTACTTTCCACGGCTTCCGCTACGTGCAGATCGACGGATGGCCGGGAGGGATCAATGCCTTCGATCCGTCCGCGCTCACCGCGGTGGTGGTGAGTTCCGAGATGCGGCGGATCGGAACGTTCCGCAGCTCCAACGAAGCGCTCAACACGCTTCACCGCAACGTCGTGTGGAGTACCCGCGGCAACTTCCTCGACATTCCCTCCGACTGCCCGCAGCGGGACGAGCGCCTGGGGTGGACGGGGGACATCGCGGTCTTCGCACCGACCGCCGCGTTCCTCTTCGACGTCGGAGACTTCCTGCGTGATTGGCTGCGCGACCTTCGAGCGGAGCAGCAGGGGCAGGACGGCCTCGTGCCGTACGTCGTCCCCGATGTGCTGAAGCACGCCGGGATGCCGGCGGAGTTCACGCCCATGGACTCGACAGCCATCTGGAGCGACGCTGCAGTCTGGGTCCCGTGGGCGGTGTGGGAGGCGAACGGCGATCTCCGGGTCGTCGAGGAGTCGTTCGACTCGATGCTCGCCCACGTGCGGAGGGTCGAGTCCCTGCTCTCGCCCTCCGGCCTGTGGGATGAGGGTTTCCAGTTCGGAGACTGGCTCGATCCGGACGCCCCGCCCGAATCCCCGGAGAAGGCGAAGGCCGACACCGGTCTCGTCGCCACGGCCAGTTTCTACCGCACGGTCGTTCTCACGGCGCGAAGCGCTGAGGTCCTCGAGCGCTTCGATGATCGGGACGTGCTCGACGCACTCGCCGGGCGCGTCCGCGCGGCGTACCGCGTCGCCTACGTCGATGCAGCGCTCAAGCGTCTGCGGAACGACTGCACGACCGCGTACGCCTTGAGCATCGTCTTCGGTCTGCTAAATGAGGAGGAACGGCAGTGGGCGGGTGCCCGTCTGGCCGAGCTCGTCGCCAAGAGCGACTACCGGATCTCCACCGGTTTCGCCGGCACGCCGTTCATTCTCGATGCTCTCAGCTCGACGGGCCAAGTGCCGACGGCCGGACGCCTGCTCCTGCAGAGGGAGTGTCCGTCGTGGCTCTATCCCGTTCGGATGGGGGCGACGACGATCTGGGAGCGGTGGGACTCGATGCTCCCGGACGGGACCGTGAACCCGGGGGAGATGACCTCCTTCAACCACTACGCCTTGGGTGCTGTCGCGGACTGGATGCATCGTGTCCTCGGAGGGCTCGCTCCTGCGGAGCCGGGCTACGGCGAGATCCTCGTCGCCCCTCGTCCGGTGGACGGCGTGGACTGGGCCGAGACCGAGGTCATGACGCCGTACGGAGGCGCCGCTGTGAGGTGGAACCGCGAGGCGGACGGCATCCGGCTCGAAGTCGTCGTCCCGCAGGGCACGAGGGCGCAAGTGGACCTGTTCGACCTCGACATCAGGGTCGGGGCGGGCACTCATCTCTTCCACGCGACCTATCCCGCGACGGCCTCTGCTCTTCTCCGATAGGCGGACGAACCGGAGACACGACAGCGCGTTCTCCGTCCGGTGGATGCCGGGCGGAGAGCCCCCCCCCAAGACACACCATGCACACCGATAAAGGAGTCGAAATGACATCGTCGTCGTCCATCACGAAAGGCCGGGAGGCGGTGCGTCTCTGGCGCACGGTCGTCGCTCTCGGAGCGTTCGCGCTCGTGCTCGCGGGGCTCATCGCCGCACCACCCGCGAATGCCCTCAGCGGCGAGACACGGTTGCACGACCCGTCCTTGATCACGGTCGGCTCGTGCACCTACGCCTTCTCGACCGGCTTCGAGAACGACCCGAACAATGCCGCCGGAGCGGTCATGGTCTATCGCACCTGCGATACGCCCGCGACGACGAACTGGGTCAAGGTCGGCAACACGTGGGCGAGCACGCCCGCCTGGATCACCCAGAAGCTCGGCAAGACCCCGCCGAACATCTGGGCGCCCGACATCAACTTCTTCAACGGGAAGTACTACCTCTATTACGGGGCTTCCGTCTGGGGCACCTCCTCCGCCGTGATGGGCCTGCTCACCGCGACCGACCCGGCCGGGCCGTGGACCGATGAGGGCATGGTGACGGACGTCAACTACCCGATCGACCCCGATGTCGTCCGGGGCGGTGACAACCGTCTGTACGTATCGTGGGGCTCGTGGACCGGCGGTGCCGTCTACATGCACGTCGTGGACGAGACCACCGGCAAGCTCTCGACGAGCGACAACAACCTCTGGAAGATCGCGACGGGCGTCGAGGGCGTATCCATCCACCGCGACGGCGACTACTTCTACCTGTACGGATCCAAGGGGCTGTGCTGTTCAGGGACGAGCAGCACGTACTACACCACGGTGGCGCGATCGACCTCGGTGACCGGCCCGTACACGGACATGAGCGGGAAGAGCATGGTCGACGGCGGAGGCACCGTCGTCCTGAAGGGCACCTATCCGCGTGTCGCCGCGGGCGGCGGCGACGTCTTCACCAACGGTTCGTCAGCCTTCTTCGGCTACCACTACTACGACGCCACCAACAACGGTCGAGAAAGCCTGGACATCCGCCCCCTCTCCTACGCCAACGGCTGGCCCGTCCTCGGCGCACCTCTCGGAAAGACCGAGTTGGCGCTCCAGGTCGCCCATAGCTCGCAGTGCCTCGACGTATGGGGTCTGAGCACAAGTGAGGCAGCGCCGGTCAACCAGGGTTCGTGCAACGGGGGCGCGAACCAGCGATGGACGCTGCAGGCAACGGGCTCGTCGTACAAGATCATCAACGTCAACAGCGGCAAATGCCTCGCTCCGAAGGATGCGAGTACCTCCGCGGGAGCGGTCATGGTGCAGGTGACCTGCGCCGACGTCGCCGTGCAGAAGTGGAACATCGCCTCGGCCACCGGTGGATACAACGCGATCTCCAACGCGGCGAGCGGACTCTGCCTCGAGGTGTACGGCAACAACACCGGCAATGGCACGGCCGCGAACCTGTGGTGGTGCAACGGCGGCGACAACCAGCGCTGGCTCGAGGGCTGAGCAGACGGCGGCAGGGGCGCATCCCGCCCCTGCCGCCCACACACGGAGACGGCAGGACCGCGCCCGCGCGATGCTCTGCCGTGGAGGCCGTGGCAGGCCGACCGTGACGGCGGCCGGCCTGCCACCCCCGACGGCGATGACGCCGCCGGGTTCTCGATGAAGAGGAGAGGACGAACGTGTCCATCAGAACGAATGCGACCGTGGGGGTCGTGATCGGGGCCCTCGTGCTGGCGGGTGCGTCGGCGCCGTCCGCGGTGGCGGCGAGCACCGTCACGTTCAGCGCCACGTACGGCACCGATGCGGGCCAGCAGCTCGACGACGCCCGGCTGCTCAACGGTTCTCAGGGCGGCTATGCCGTCACGAAGAACCTCCACCTGCTGCCCGAGACGCTCGGTCAGGTCAATTCGACCGGGGTGCGGTCGGTGCGCATCGACCACATCTTCGACGACGACTTCTACGGGCTCGTCTCCCGCAACTCCGCCGGCGCGCTGACGTTCGACTTCACCAAGCTCGACTCGGTGGTGCTGCCCTTGTTCGATCAGGGCATGGTCCCGTGGTTCACGCTCAGCTACATGCCGGGGGCGCTGGCGAAGGACAAGTTCACGGCCCCCTCCAGTTACGCGGACTGGTCGACGGTGGTCTCGACCACCGTGAAGCACTACTCCGATCTGGGGCACACCGGACTCAACTGGGAGGTCTGGAACGAGCCCGACTTCTCGTTCTGGAAGTCGGGCGCATCCGCGTTCAACGATCTGTACGCGGCCTCGGCGAAGGCGGTGAAGGACACCGACTCCACCGCGCAGATCGGTGGTCCCGCGGTCTACGACATCAACGCGTCGATCATGGGGTCGTTCCTGGATTACATCGCAGCCAACCCGAGCGTGCCGTTCGACTTCGTCAGCTGGCACGACTACGGCGGCAACGACTTCTCGGAGTCGGCGACCGTGGCGGGGATGCTGTCGTCGCGCAAGATCCCGGCGAAGAAGCAGTACATCACCGAGTGGCACACCACGGCGGCGTTCGGTTCCACCCCCGGCGGGGACGCGGACACGAACGTGCTCGCCTCCTACACGGCCCGTCGCCTGACCTCAGCGTTGCTGCAGCCCACCCTCAACGGGGTGTTCTTCTTCAGCCCGGTCGAGGGGTGGAACCCCACCGCGGACTTCTCCACCGACCTCGGTCTGCTGACCGTGGAAGGACACCGCAAGGCCGTCGGCAACGTGTTCGAGATGGTCGACCTCATGCCGTCCACCGTGCTGACGTCCACCACCTCCGGAGCGCCCACCGACCGGTCGGTCGGCGCCATCGCCACCGGCGACACCGGCAGCAAGACGACCGCGTTCCTCGCCTGGAACGACGGCAGCGACGCCTCCACCGTCTCGCTGTCGGCGAGTGCGCTCCCGTTCGCATCGTCGAACTTCTCGGTCACCCGGTACGACGTCAACGCCACGTCGGGCAACTACTACGCCGACTGGTCCGCCGGAACCCGCAACCGCACGACGGGCCCCAACGAACTGCTGCGCCCGTCCAGCGTGAACGTCTCCGCGCCGGCATCCACGTGGTCGTCGCAGGTGACCATGCCCGCCAAATCGGTCTCGCTGTTCGTGCTGAGCCCGTCGACGCAGGCCGCGGGTGCCGTTCCGCTGAGCACGCCCACCTCGTCGACGAACGTGGCGCGGGCGAGCATCGTGACGAGCTCGAGCAGCTACACCGGCGGCGGCTGGGGTGGAGCAAAGCTCGTCGACGGTCGTCGCCACACCTACGACGCCTCCGACACCGGCGGGATCTCGCAGGGGTTCACCTCGGATTCCACGTCGACGGCCCAGGCGACCCAGTGGGTGCAGCTCGACCTCGGCAGCGCAAAGTCCTTCGACACCGCGACTCTCTGGCCGCGGGATGATCAGGATGCCGACGGCTCGAGCTTCCCGGTCGACTTCACGCTCGCGGGCTCGAACGACGGCTCGACCTGGACATCGCTCGTCACGAAGACGGGGTACAAAGCGGGCCAGAAGGTCGCGGGACCGCAGGTGTTCTCGACCGGGAAGGCGTCGTACCGGTACGTCCGCCTCACGGCGACGAAGCAGGGTCAGCCGGTCACCGAGGGGTCGTCGCAGGTCTACCGTCTGCAGCTCGCGGAGCTCGAGCTCACCAACGCCGGTGTTCTCAACCCCGGGTTCGAGAGCGGTGACCTGAGCTCCTGGTCGGTCGAGGGCGCGGCATCCGTCGTGTCGACGAACGTCTACGACGGACGCAACGCCGCGACCTTCACGGGCGCGGGCAAGGGCGTGTACCAGGTGGTGTCGGGGCTGACCCCGAACACGACGTACACGTTCAGCGGATTCGCCAAGTCGGCGGCCGGTGAGCCCGTGTACATCGGCGCCAAGAACTTCGGAGGGTCCGAGGTCTCGACGCCGGTGACCGCCAGCCACTGGAAGCAGGCCTCGGTCACCTTCACCACCGGATCCACGGCGACGTCGGCGCTGCTGTACTTCTACAAGAACAGCGGCACCGCCCAAGCCTGGGTCGACGGGGCGGTCCTCACGACCCCGTGATCGACGACGTCAGCCCCTCCACCACGGACGTTCGGGGGAGGGGCTGACGCGCGTCCGCGTCGATTCCGGATGCCATCGAGCCCGGGGTCCGTCGAATCGATGACGCCGCACGACGACCGGTTACCGCTCGTGACGGTCCGGTTTGAGCCTCGGGCGGGCGCATGTTGACGTGGAGTCATGACTTCACGCACCACCGCACGCCTGGCCACGATCCTCGGCGCCTCCACCGCAGCCCTCCTCCTCGCCCTCACCGGGTGCGCGGGAGGGGCGGCATCCGAAGACGACTCGTCCCGCATCGTCCTCGGTGCCGACGACGGCAACGAGGCGCACTGGACGGTGCTGAAGCAGAAGCTCGCAGGCGAAGGCATCGACCTCGAGGTGCGCACGATCAACGACGGCGTGCAGCTCAACCAGGGCGTGCAGGACGGCGAGCTCGACGTGAACCTCTTCCAGCACCTGATCTACCTGTCGCAGTTCAACGTCGAGAACAACGGCTCGCTCGTGCCGGTCGGTGCGACCGCGGTGTACCCGCTCGCGCTGTACTCCGAGCAGTACACCGAGGTGAAGGACCTGCCCGAGGGCGCGAAGGTCGCGATCCCCAATAACCCCACCAACCTCGCGCGTGGCCTGCTCAACCTGCAGACCGCCGGCCTGCTCACCCTCAAGGACGGCGGCACGGCCCTCTCGACGCCCGCCGACATCGTGACCTCCAAGGTCGAGCTGCTGCCGGTCGACACCAACCAGACGGTCACCGCGCTCAAGGACGGCAGCGCCCAGGCCGCGATCGTCAACAACACGCAGGCGCAGAAGGGCGGGCTCGGCGACGAGCTCATCATCTTCAAGGAAGACTTGAACAACCCGCAGCTCGCGCCGTACATCAATGCCTTCGTCGTCCGCGACGACAAGAAGGACGACCCGCGCTGGGAGAAGCTCGTCGCCGCGTACCACTCGCCCGAGGTGGAGGCCGCGGTCACCGAGCTCAACCAGGGCAACCTGCAGTTCAAGACCGAGTGGACCGGTGCGCAGTTGCAGGACGAGCTCACCAGCCTCGAGGACGCCCTCAAGGCCCAGAAGGGATGACCGCGGTCATCGAGCTGCGGGGCGTCACGAAGGGCTTCCGCACCGACCGCCGTTCCACCACCACGGCCGTCGACGACGTCACGGTGAGCGTGGAGGAGGGGTCGATCGTCGGGGTGATCGGGTACTCCGGCGCGGGCAAGTCGACGCTCGTGCGGCTGCTGAACGGCCTCGAGAAGCCCACCTCGGGCACCGTCGAGGTGCTGGGAGTGGACGTGGGGGATGCCAGCGAGGCGACGCTACGCGACCTGCGCCGCCGCGTCGGCATGATCTTCCAGCAGTTCAACCTGTTCTCCTCGCGCACGGTCGCGGCCAACGTCGCGTACCCGCTCAAGGTCGCGGGGTGGAAGAAGGCCGATCGCGACAAGCGGGTGGCGGAGCTGCTCGATTTCGTCGGAATCGGCGACAAGGCGAAGCAGTACCCGCGGCGCCTGTCGGGCGGACAGAAGCAGCGCGTCGGCATCGCGCGCGCGATCGCGACGAACCCGCGGATCCTCCTCGCCGACGAGGCGACGAGCGCCCTCGACCCGCAGACCACCGCCGAGGTTCTCGACCTGCTCCGCGAGATCAATCGGCGCCTGGGCATCACGATCGTGGTCATCACGCACCAGATCTCGATCGTGCACGAGCTCTGTGATCAGGTCATCGTGATGGACGGCGGACGCGTCGTCGACAGCGGCGACACGTATCGCGTGTTCGCGCACCCGCGGGCGGAACTGACCAAGCGGTTCGTCGCCGCGGTGACGCAGGGCGTGCCGTCGGGTGAGGCGCTGGCGGCGCTCGCCGCGGGCGGCGGCGCGCTGGTGAGCGTCGAGGTGAACGAGTTCACGAGCGAAGACGTGTCCGAGGTGTTCCAGCGCCACGGCGCACGGCACTCGGTCGTCTACGGCGGAGTGACCGACGTGCTCGGCAAGCAGCTCGGCACCCTCACGTATCGGGTGCACACCGACGACCTGGATGCCGTCGTGGCCGAGCTCCGCTCCCACACCGACGTCGTGGTGCCGAACGTCGAGGAGGCCCGCGCATGAACAAATGGGACACCCTGACGCCGGTGCTGCTGCAGTCGATCGGCGAGACCGTCTACATGGTCGCGGTGTCGCTGCTCATCTCGGGCATCGCGGGACTCGCCATCGGCGCCCTGCTCTACGCCACCCGCCCCGGCAATCTGTTCGAGAACCGCGTCGTCTTCTTCGTCGCGAACCTCGTGATCAACCTCATCCGCCCGATCCCGTTCATCATCTTCCTCACCGCGGTGGCCCCGGTCACCCGTGCGGTGACGGGGACGACGCTGGGGACGGATGCCGCGATCGTGCCCATCACGATCATGGCCACGGTCGTGATCGCCCGCGTGGTCGAACAGAACCTCGTCGCCGTGGATCCGGGAACCGTCGAGGCGGCTCGCGCCGTGGGCGCGCGGCGCATCGGCGTGCTGTTCGGGGTGGTCATCCCCGAAGCGCTCGCGCCGCTCATCCTCGGCTACACGTTCATGTTCATCGCGGTCGTCGACATGTCGGCGATGGCGGGGTACATCGGCGGCGGCGGGCTCGGCAACTTCGCGATCATCTACGGCTACCAGCAGTTCAACGCCCAGGCGACGTGGATCACGGTGGCGATCATCGTGGTGATCGTGCAGGCCGGTCAGCTCGTCGGCAACGCGCTCGCGCACCGCATCCTGCGGCGCTGAGGCCCGCTCTCGAGGTCGTCGTTCCGGGGCAGACGCCGGCATAAACGCGATCCACGCACATAAACGCGGGGACATCGCGTTTATGTGAGCGGATCGCGTTTATGGCGCGTGCGCGAGCCGCCGTCGGCGCCCCGGCGACCCCCGCCGCGCCCGCCGTGCCTCCGCTCGACCGCGCCCCTACCCGGCCGCCCGGCGACCGCGCCGCGCCCCTACCCGGCCGCCCCGGCGACCGCGCCAACAGGCATCCTGGGAAGGCGCTATGGCTCCCGCCGTGAGTTTGAGAACGGTTATCACTACCGTTACAGTGGCTCGCATGACCCGACGCCTCCTCGCCCCCCTCGCCCTCGGTGCGGCCTCCGTGCTCGCCCTCGCCGGCTGCGCCGGCGCGTCCCCCTCGGCTGGTTCGACCGCGAGTGCCGACGGCAAGGTGACCGTCGTGGCATCCACCGACGTCTACGGCTCGATCGCCGAGGCGGTCGGCGGCGACTTCGTCGACGTGACCTCGATCATCACCTCGCCGACGCAGGACCCGCACGAGTACGAGGCGAGCGCGCAAGACCAGCTCACCCTGAAGAACGCGGGCCTCGTGATCGAGAACGGCGCGGGCTACGACTCCTTCATGGAGGGCCTCATCCAGGCGAGCGGCACCGCGGCGCCCGTGCTCACGGCCGTCGAGTACAACCACGACTACCCGGGCGCCGAGTCGCACGATGACGCGAGCCCCGCGCCGAGCGAGAGCGCTGACGACCACGCGCACGACGAGGGCGACGGCCACGACCACATCGAGGGCTTCAACGAGCACGTCTGGTACGACCCGCACACGGTCGAAGACCTCACCGCGGCGATCGCGTCGAAGCTCGGCGAGCTCGCGCCCGACCACGTCGCCGACTTCAACGCCAACGCCGAGGCGTTCACCCAGCAGATCGCCGGTCTCGAAGACTCACTCGACCAGATCAAGGCGAAGGATGCCGGGCAGAAGATCTTCGTGACCGAGCCGGTGCCCGTGTACCTGACCACCGCGGCCGGTCTCGACAACGCCACCCCGAACGAGTTCAGCGAGTCGGTCGAGGAGGGACAGGACGTGCCGCCCGCGACCCTGCTCGAGTCGCTGCAGCTCCTCGACTCGGGTCAGATCAAGGTCATGATCGTCAACCCGCAGACCGGCGGTGCCGAGGTCACGAAGGTGCAGGACGAAGCCAAGGCCAAGAACATCCCCGTGATCGAGTTCACGGAAACGCTCCCCGAGGGTCAGACTTACATCTCGTGGATGCAGAGCAACATCAAGGCCCTGAGCGACGCGCTCGCCGCGTGAGCGCAGCGGCACCGCTGCGCATCCGCGGCGCCGCCCTCGAACGAGGGGGCCGTGAGCTGTGGGCCGGGCTCGACCTCGAGGTCGAGCCCGGCGAGCTCGTCGCCGTCCTCGGACCGAGCGGCTCGGGCAAGACCACGCTGCTTCGCGCGATCCTCGGCCTCGAGCGGTTGAGCGAGGGATCCATCGAGGCGCTCGGCGAACCGGTGCGCCGCGCCGGAAACCGCCGCATCGGTTACATCCCGCAGCAGCGTCCCCTGCCGCGCGAGACGCCTTTGCGCGGGCGCGACATCGTGGGTCTCGGGGTCGACGGCCATCGCTTCGGCCTGCCCCTCTCGCGCAAGAAGGACCGCGCGCGCATCGACGAACTCCTCGACGCGGTGGGAGCCACCGCCTTCGGCGACCGCCCCGTCGGTCTGCTGTCGGGCGGCGAGCAGCAGCGACTCCGCGTGGGCCAGGCTCTCGCCGACGATCCCGCTCTCCTGCTCTGCGACGAGCCGCTCACCAGCCTCGACCTCGCGAACCAGCAGGCCGTCGTCCGGCTCATCGACCGGCACCGCCGCGACCGCGACGCGGCCGTGCTGCTGGTCACCCATGACATCAACCCCGTGCTCTCACGCGTCGATCGCATCCTCTACATCGCGAACGGCCGCTTCACCCTCGGCACCCCCGACGAGGTGCTCACCACCGAGACGCTGTCGGCCCTCTACGGCGCCCCGGTCTTCGTGGTGCGCGCGGGCGGGCAGCTCATCGTCGTCGGAGCTCCGGATGCCGATGAGGCCCACCACCATCACCACGACGAGGATCACGCATGAACTGGTCCGACGTCGGCAACGCCCTCTTCGGCGGCGTGAGCCAGTACGGCGCGATCCTCGAGCTCGTGCAGAACTCCGTCTACGCGGGGGCCGTCCTGGGCCTGGTCGGCGGTTTGATCGGCGTCTTCGTCATGCAGCGCGACATGGCCTTCGCCGTCCACGGCATCAGCGAACTGTCGTTCGCCGGGGCGGCGGTCGCGCTGCTCATCGGCGCGGACGTCGTCTCGGGCTCGATCGTCGGCTCGCTCATCGCGGCGGCGCTCATCGGCGTGCTCGGGGCCCGCGCGCGCGACCGGAACTCGATCATCGGCGTGCTCATGCCGTTCGGCTTGGGTGTCGGCATCCTGTGCCTGTCGCTCTACAACGGACGCAGCGCCACCCGGTTCAGCCTGCTCACCGGGCAGATCGTGTCGGTGCAGAGCGGACAGCTCGGGTGGCTCGTGGCGATCGGGGCGATCGTGCTGGTCGCGCTGCTGCTGGTCTGGCGCCCGCTACGCTTCGACTCCCTCGACCCGCAGTCCGCCGCCGCGCGCGGGGTGAACACCACCGCGGTGTCGCTGGTGTTCATGCTGCTGCTCGGACTCATCGTCGCCGTTGCGGTGCACATCATCGGTGCTCTGCTCGTGATGGCCCTGCTCGTCACCCCGGCCGCCGCCGCGATGCGCGTGTCATCCGGCCCCCTGTCGGTGCCGCTGCTGGCAGCGCTGTTCGGCTTCGTGTCCGCGGTGGGCGGCGTCCTCCTCGCGGTGGCGGGAACCCTCCCGGTGAGCCCCTACATCACGACCATCTCGTTCGCGATCTACCTCGTCTGCCGCGTGATCGGCGCGCGCCGCGATCGCACGACCAGGGCCGTGTAGGCGCCCAGCCGATTCACCGACGACCTGGCTAAACTCGGGGCCATGGTCCAGCGCAACACGTGGCAGCGAGAGCGGGTGCGCGAAGCCCTCTCCGGTGCGGGAGGCTTCGTCAGCGCCCAGACGCTGCACGCGACGCTGCGCGACGAGAACACCGGCATCGGCTTGGCGACCGTCTACCGCGCTCTCGCGGGCCTCGCTGCTCAGGGCGACGCCGACTCGCTGCAGAGCCCGGAGGGCGAGAACCTCTTCCGCGCGTGCGAGACCCGCGGACACCACCACCACCTGATCTGCCGCTCGTGCGGTGTCGCGGTCGAAATCGAGGCCGACGCCGTCGAGGAGTGGGCCCAGCGCACCGCCGCGCAGCACGGTTTCACCGAGGCCGAGCACGTGGTCGACATCTTCGGCATCTGCGCCGACTGCGCGCAGGCGCGCGCCCGCGAGCGTGGCGACGACTAGTCGCACCGCGACGCCGTCGCCGCAGCGCACCGGCGCCTCCCGCACCCTCGTCGCTCTCGGCCTGGGTGTCGTGGTCATCGCGGCGCTGTTCCTCATCGACGCGTTCGCACCGACCTTCTTCGCGCAGCCGCTGCCCACGCGCGCGCAGGACGGGCTGACCCTCGCCCTCAGCGTGCTGATCGAGTCGCTGCCCTTCGTCGTGCTCGGCGTGGTGCTGTCGATCATCGTGCAGGTGTGGGTGCCGCCGGGGACGATCGAGAGATGGATGCCGCGCGCGCCGTGGGCGCGCCGAGCCGTGCTGTCGCTGCTGGGCATGTTCATCCCCGTCTGCGAGTGCGGCAACGTCCCCTTCGCCCGGGGCCTGCTCATGCGCGGCTTCGGGGTCTCGGACACCCTCACGTTCCTCGTCGCCGCGCCCATCGTGAACCCCATCGTGATCATCTCCACGCACGCGGCGTTCGGCTTCAGCGACGGCATCCTCGTCGCGCGCCTGATCGGCGGGTTCCTCGTCGCCAACCTCATCGGGTGGCTGTACAGCCGGCATCCGGATCCCGACAAGCTGCTCACCGAGCGCTTCCTCGAGACGTGCGAGATCGTCGTGCAGGAGCGCGGCGACCGCGGGAGGCGCACGCTCGCGCAGTTCGTCGTCGAGCTGCGGTCGGTGATGCCGGCCCTCATCATCGGCTCGCTGCTCGCGGGCGCCGTCCAGGTGCTCGTGCCGCGCAGCGCGCTGCTGGCGATCGGGTCCGACCCGGCCCTCTCCATCGCCGCGATGATGGCTTTGGCGATCGTGGTGTCGCTGTGCTCGAACGTCGACGCGTTCTTCGCGCTGTCGTTCGCCTCGACGTTCACCCCGGGCTCCATCGTCGCCTTCCTCGTCGTGGGGCCGATCATCGACCTCAAGATGATGGCGCTGCTGCGCACCACCTTCTCGACGCGCGTCCTGGTGGGGATGACGGTGGTCGTCGTGCTGTTCGCGTTCTCGCTCGGAACGGTGGTGAACCTCCTTGTCTAAGACCGGTGCCCTCGCGACACGCTGGCTGGGAGTGGGTCTCACGGCCTGCCTGTCGATCACGACGATCACGCTGTGGATCACCGGGCGGATGTCGCTCTACATCAACCCCGACTCCGCCTGGTTCGCCGTCGGAATGTCGGTCGTCGCGCTGATCGGCGCGATCGCATCGTTCGCCCTCCCGCTCGGGGCCGAAGCCGATCACGGGCACGACCACGAGCACGGTCACGCCCCCGCGGCCGCCTCGGCGCGCCGCGAGGCCTTCGCCCACGCCGACCACGAGCACTCCGACCCGGCCGACGCGCACGACCACGCCGCGCACGAGCACCTCGCGGCCCGTCCGCGCCTGACGCCGGCGGGAATCGCCGCGTTCACGGGAGGCGTGCTGGCCTCGACCGCCGTCGTCGCCGTGCTGCTCACGCCCGCGGCCTCGCTCTCGACCGAGCTCGCCGTCTCGCGCGACGTGGGGGCCGCACCCCTGTTCGCCGGCTCCGACGTGATCACGTTGGCCGCGTCCGGCGATACCTCGAAATTCGGCGTCGGCGACTGGTCAGCGGTCTTCGCCCACGCGACGAATCCCGAGACCTTCGACGGTAAGCCCGTCACCCTGACCGGCTTCATCACCCCCGGCGGTGACGGGGCGAGCTTCGACCTCACGCGACTCGTCATCACGCACTGCGTCATCGACGCGCAGACCGCGCGTCTGCCGATCGCGGCGACCGGTGACGCCCCGGCGAGCGGGCAGTGGGTGACGGTGACCGGAACGGTGCGTTCGAGCGGCGACGGCAAGCTCGAGGTGCACGCCGACCAGGTGGCCGCGATCGATGAGCCGGCGGACCCCTATGAGTACTGACACCCGGCGCCGGGGCGGCGCGGACTCTCGCCGCGCGCGGGCGCGCCGCCGCCAGGGCCGCGGTTACCTCGCCGCGTTCGGTGCGGTGCTGCTGACCCTCGTTCTCGTGGGCGGCGTCGGCGGCGTCGTCGCCGTCGCGCAGGGACCCCGCGTCACGGACGTGCAGGTCGATCCGGCCGCCGGCATCGCGGCATCCGGATCGCGCGTCATCCTCACCACGACCCAGTCGCTCGAGAAGGTGGATCCCTCGCAGGTCGAGGTGGAGCCGGCGACGCCGTTCACCGTCGACACCTCCGGACGCAGTGTCGGCATCCGCTTCACGCTGCCCCTGCGCGACGACTCCGACTACCGCGTCACCGTGAACGACGTGAAGGGTCTCGGCGCGGGGCCCGGAGCGACCCTCACCGAGACGTTCCGAACGCCTGCCCTGCAGGCGTACCTGATGCAGCGCGGGACGCCCGAGGGCGACACGATCTTCCGCACCGACCTCGAGGGCAAGGCCGGGCTCCCGGTGTTCACCGACCCGCACATCGAGGACTTCCGGACGACGGCGAACCACCTCGTCATCTCCACACGCGACAACGACACCGCCCGCGTGATCGTGACCGATCTCGACGGGAAGAACCCGCGCGACGTCACCCTGCCCGGCCCCGGATTCGTCTCGAACCTGCAGTCGGCGGATCGCGGAGAGCGCTTCGGTTTCACCTTCTCGGATGCCACTCTCGGCGCCGCGGGCGGACGCGAGAGCCGGCTCTTCACGGCCTCGGCCGCGACCGAGGACGCCCCGGTCGAGGTGGGCCTCAACGGGGGCGACGTGCGCATCGCCGACTGGCGTTTCGTGCCCGACACCGACAGCATGCTCGTGCTGACGTTCGACTCGCGGCTCCTCCTGACCGACGCGGTGGGCGGGAACGCCGCTCCGCTCGGCAGCGCGGTGGCGATCGACGGCATCGCGCGCGGGTCGTCGGTCGCGATCGTCGAACGCCTCGAAGGAGTGCGCGAGATCAACCTCACGGACGGTTCGGAGGAAGCCCTCGTCGACCCGGTGGACCCTCCGGGAAGAACGGGCCGCGCGACGCCCGTCCCCGGTCTCGACGCGGGAACCGTCCGGTCGTTCGCCGACATCGGGTCGGACGGCGCCTATCGCTCGACCATCGTCGGGCACGTCAGCAGCGACGGGACGGTGCGTCAGCTGCTCGACGTGCCGGGAACCGACACGGTCCTGCAGACGTGCGTCTCGCCGAGCGGGCGTTACGCCGCGGTCCTGGTGGCCCCGGGCGCCGTGAACAACCCCTTCGACCGCTACCAACTGCCCCTGCCCGGAAAGCTGCAGACGCACCTCGTCGAGATCGACACCGGCCAGCAGCTCGTCGCCCTCGAGGGCTTCGACCTCTCGTGGTGCCAGGTCCCGCCCGGATGACGCGGTTCGCGACGCGCGACGACCTCGCGGGGCTTCCGGTCGAGGTCGCCCCCTCACTGCTGGGCGCCGTGCTCGAGACCGAGGTCGAGGGAGAACGCGTCGCCGTCCGTCTCACCGAGGTCGAGGCGTATCACGGTCTCGGCACGGGGGAACGGCCCGATCCGGGCTCGCACGCACGGATGGGTCCGACCGCTCGAAATGCCACGATGTGGGGCGAGCCTGGTCATCTCTACGTCTACCTGAGTCACGGCATCCATTCCTGCGTCAACGTCGTCTGCGGGCCCGAGGGTGTCGCCGGTGGTGTGCTGCTGCGCGGCGGCGAGATCATCGAGGGGGCACCGGTCGCCGAGAGGCGTCGTCTCGAGCGCCGCGGTGTCGTTCGTGCCGCGCGCGACCTCGCCCGGGGTCCCGGTCGTCTGGGCGACGCGGTGGGCCTTCGGCATCCGCTGCACGACGGGATCGACGCGGTGAAGGGCGAGATCCGCGCCGGCGCCCGCGCGCGGCTCCGATGGCCGGACGAACCGGTGGCCCGCATCGCGACCGGCCCGCGCGTCGGGGTGGCCGGTGTCGCCGGCACCGCCGCGTTCCCCTGGCGCTTCTGGATCGAGGGGGATGCCACGGTGTCCGCGTTCCGCTGGGGCCGCGGTGCCGCGGAGGCGGCGGGGGAGTGAGGGTCCCGGTCCCTTCGGCGGGCTCAGGGACCTCCACGGCGCAGGTGGCTGAGCCTGTCGAAGCCACCGGGAGTCAAGGCGACACGCCGTCCGTGCTAGACTGACCCCTTGTCTGCGCGCACTCCAGCACGCAGTTCGCACCCCTCCTCCTGATCCCGGCTCTCCGTCGTGCTCAGACGGGGTGCAGACAAGGGATCTTGGGTGGCACCGTCCGGTGTCACGGTACAGAAGGAGACATCACCATGGCAGCAGTGTGCCAGGTGACTGGAGCGGTTCCCGGCTTCGGTCACAACATCTCGCACTCGCACCGCCGGACGAAGCGCCGCTTCGACCCGAACGTGCAGAAGAAGACCTACTTCGTTCCGTCGCTGGGTCGCAACATCAAGCTCAACGTTTCGGCGAAGGGCATCAAGGTCATCGACGCGCGCGGTATCGAAGCCGTCGTCCGTGACCTGCAGGCGAAGGGCGTGAAGCTGTAATGGCGAAGAAGGCTCAGGACGTCCGTCCGATCATCAAGCTGCGTTCGACCGCCGGCACGGGGTACACCTACGTGACGCGCAAGAACCGCCGCAACAACCCCGACCGCATCGTGCTCAAGAAGTACGACCCCGTGGTCCGTAAGCACGTCGACTTCCGAGAGGAGCGCTAAGCACATGGCTAAGAAGAGCAAGATCGCGCGCAACGAGCAGCGCAAGGTCGTCGTCGAGCGCTACGCCGCGAAGCGCGCCGAACTGAAGAAGACCCTGGTCGACCCCAACGCGACCGACGAGGCCCGCGAGGCCGCCCGCGTGGGCCTGCAGAAGCTGCCCCGCAACGCGTCGCCCGCGCGCGTGCGCAGCCGCGACGTCATCGACGGCCGCCCCCGTGGTGTCCTCACGAAGTTCGGCGTCTCGCGCGTCCGCTTCCGTGACATGGCCCACCGTGGCGAACTGCCCGGTGTGACCAAGTCGTCCTGGTAAGCACCAGTACCACCGCGAAGGGCGGGGGTCCCGAGAGGGGCTCCCGCCCTTCGCCGTTCAGAACGTCCGTCTCAGGAGTTCTCCCACGGCCTCCGCGCGCCCGCTGACGCCGAGCTTGGCGTAGATGGAACGCACCTGGCTCTTGACGGTGTTGAGAGACACACCCCTCTCGCGGGCGATGTCGGCCAGGTTCCGGTCCGACGAGAGCAGCACCGCCAGTTCCCGCTCGGTGGGGGTGAGCCCGATGGCTTCAGCGGGGTTCAGCGACGGTGCGGCGACCGAGGGCAGGAAGTCCCGGATGCCGGTGACGAGGGGTCCGAGCTCTGGTCGAGCGCTCACCACCTCGTCGAACAGGGCCAGCGTCTCGCCCAGGGGCAGCATAATGAACGGCGTGATCGAGCCCCCGGTCCGCGAGATCAGCAGCAGGGCCGCTTCCATGCTCTGCGCGGCGCGTCGCGCGGACCCGATACGCGCGAATGCGATCGCGCGACGCAGCAGCGTGGGAGTCAGGGTGCGTAAGCAGTGGTCGGTCTCGTCGGCCACGCACGCCTCGGTCTCGGCGAGCAGTTCGCGGTCGCGTCCGAGGAGGAGCAGCGCCACCGAGCGCTGCATCGGGAAGCAGATCCCGTGTCCGGGCGGAGTCTGTCCGGTGGAAAGAGTCGCCAGAGCCTCGGCGTACTCACCTCGCGCGACGAGGATGTCGGACCGGATGCACGTGAGGAAGTCGCGGATCATGCGGTGGCTGCGGTGGCGCCGTGAACCATACGACAGCTGCCAGTTCGCGGCGAGAGCTCCCGAGTAGTCGCGCTCGACGAGGCCCCGCATGACGTCGATGGCGCGGGCGGAGTAGTCCCAGTACGGGTCGTCCGGCCGGGTCTCGTGCAGGATCGTGGAGACCGCCACGAGACGCTCCGGCTGCATCCAGGCCGCGGCCACGAGGGATTCCGCGAGCAGGACGAGGTAGTCGATCTCATCGTCAGGCCAGGCATTGTCGGTGAAGAGCGCCTGAGCGGCGGCCCTGTCGTTCTCGCTGCTCTCGTACTCGCCGTTGAGGGCATGGCCCAGGGCGAGAACGGCGTGGGCGCGGTACCGGACCGGGTCGGTGTCGGCGAAGAGCAGAGCTTCGGCGCCGTACTGTGCGCCGACCTGTGGCCAGCCGATGGCGCAGCAGTACTCGCCGGCGGCCGCGAGCAGATGCGCGCGCGCGTCGTCGGACAGGGTGGCTTCGCGGGTGAGGCGGGTGTCGACGAAGTACCGATCGATGAGCGAGAGCCCCTCGGAGAGGGCATCTCGGCGCGCCCGCGACACCAGGACGGCGGCAAGGGTCAGCGCCGCCGTGTCGGTCCAGACGCGAGGAAGCGGGGGCGGCGGTGCTTCGGCCAGGAGGGCGAGGTGGCGCTGCTCCGGAATCCCGTGCCCGGGGGCCAACCGGGCCGCGGTCGTGACGACCGCCGCGTGGAAGGCGGCCCGGGCGTCGATGGATCTCTGCGTGTTCGGCATGGCGCCCCCCTCTCCCGACGGGAGTCGGAGAGGGCGCCCGGACCCTCCGATGGTGCGAGGCACATGACCCGTCGAGCCCCCAACATACGAAAGCCGCTCACCCGCATCTCGCGCCCCTCCGGGGATATACCGCTCTCATTCACGTCCGAGGTCACCCGTATCGCTCGGTCGCTTCGCCCGGCTTCTTCGCCCGAGGACGCGAGGAGGCGGGCCTTCACTCTCACCGGGGCCGGGTCGGGCCCGTTTCGAGCGACACGCCGGTGCATTCGAGGGGGAAATCCCTCAAAATCCCCGTAATTCCGCGGTTCGGTTGATACTGTCGAGGCGGTCTCCCGACCACCGAGGAGAATTCCTCCTCGTCCGATGTAACGAGAGGCGACGACAACGTCGCCTGGAGGACAACCACATGGCTGACAAGTCCATCACCAAGACCGAGCTCGTCGCGAGCATCGCCAGCGCGACCGGGCAGAGCCAGTCCGCCGTGTCGGGCGTGCTCGACTCCCTCTTCTCCACCGTCTCCGAGGCGGTCGCCAAGGGCAGCAAGGTTTCGATCCCCGGCTGGATCGCCTTCGAGCAGGTCGCCACGTCCGCTCGCACGGGCCGCAACCCGCAGACCGGTGAAGAGATCTCGATCCCCGCCGGCAAGCGCGTCAAGGTCACCGCGGGCTCGAAGCTCAAGGCTGCCGTCAAGTAAGACGTCGCCGCACCGCACAGAGGGGGATGCCGAGAGGCATCCCCCTCTGTCTTCGTCCGGCGCGAGAGCGTCCGGCGCAAGAGCGTCCGGCGCAAGAGCGCTCGACCCGGGATCGTTCGACCCGAGATCATTCGACCCGAATCGTTCGATATCGTCCTTCGTCGATGCCTCCGACGCCGCTCCGCGTCCTCGCGTGCGCGCGCCGACGTAGTCTGGGTGGGTGAACGCCCGTGCCCTCCGCGTGGCGGGACCCGTCATCCTGGTCGCGGTCTCGCTGATCGCCGTCGTCGCGGGCCTGGCGTACGGCGGCGGCGCCGCTGCGCCCCTGCTCGCAGACCCCGGTCCCGTGGTGCGATGGGGACTGCCGCTGGCCACGCTCGTGGTCAACCTGTCAGCGGCGACGATGGTCGGCTCCCTGGTGCTCGCGCTGTTCGCCCTGAAGGCCGGGGAACGCCCCTTCGAGCTCGCCCTCGACACCGCCTCGATCGGTGCCGCGATCTTCACGGTCGCCTCGGCCGCGACCGGCTATCTGACCTTCCTCAACATCATCAACGCGAAGCCGACGCTCGACCCGCTCTTCGGTCAGCAGCTCGGCCGCTTCCTCGTCGAGAGCGAGATCGGCCCCGCCTGGCTGATCACCACGATCGCCGGTGCGGTGCTGACCGTGCTGACCTTCGCCGTGCGCTCCTGGGTTCCGACGATGATCGTCGCGATCCTCGCGCTGGCGTCGCTCGTCCCGATGGGCACGCAGGGCCACGCCGGCACCGAGGCGAGCCACACGGCGGCCGTGACCTCGCTCGTGCTGCACATCATCGCCGCCGCCGTCTGGCTGGGCGGCCTGGTGCTGCTCGTCGTCGTGCGCCCCGCCATGTCGCGGACGCAGCTGCAGACCACGCTGCTGCGGTACTCGTCGATCGCCCTCGCGGCGTTCGTCGTCGTGGCCGTCTCGGGCACGGTGCGCGCCTCGATCGGCCTGCTGGGCTGGGAGAACCTGTTCTCGCCCTACGGCATCCTGGTCCTCGTCAAGGTCGCGGCGCTGCTCGCGATGGGCGTGCTGGGGGCGTGGTACCGCCGCCGCCTCATCTCGCGCATGGCCGACGAGCAGGGCTCGCGGCGCTTCTGGGCGATCATCGTCGTCGAGCTGGTCTTCATGGGGATCGCGAGCGGTGCGGCCGCAGCCCTCGCCCGCACCCCTCCTCCGATCGCTCCGCCGCTGGTGGGCCAGACTCCCGCCGAGATCCTCACGGGCTCGCCGTTGCCGCCCGAGCTGACGATCGAACGCTGGTTCACCAGCTGGGACATCGACCTGCTCTGGGCATTCGTCGTCGCTTTCGGACTCTTCTTCTACCTCGCCGGCGTGTGGCGTCTGCGCCGCCGCGGCGACAGCTGGCCGATCTACCGGACGGTGCTGTGGTGCCTGGGCATGCTCGCGGTGTTCTGGATCACCTCGGGGCCGGTGAACGTCTACCAGGACTACCTGTTCAGCATGCACATGATCGGGCACATGCTGCTGTCGATGGCGATCCCGCTCATGCTGGTCTCGGGGGCGCCGGTGACCCTCGCGGCCCGCGCGATCCGCAAGCGCGACGACGGCACGCGCGGCGGTCGCGAGTGGATCCTCTGGGCCGTCCACAACCCGGTCGCCAAGGTGCTCACGAACCCCTATGTCGCCGCCGGACTGTTCATCGGCTCGCTCTGGGCCTTCTACTACACCGACCTGTTCCGCTGGTCGCTGTACGACCACCTCGGGCACATCTGGATGGTCGCCCACTTCCTCATCACGGGCTACCTGTTCGTGCTGAGCCTCATCGGGATCGACCCGGTCCCGTACCGTCTGCCCTACCCGATGCGGCTCCTCGTGCTCATCGCGATCATGGCCATGCACGCGTTCTTCGGCATCGCGATCATGATGAACTCCGGCTTGATGGTCGCCGAGTGGTTCGGGGCGATGGGGCGCACGTGGGGGCCGACACCCCTCGAGGATCAGTACGCCGGCGGCGGCGTGGCGTGGTCGGTCGGCGAGATCCCGACCCTGATCCTCGCGATCACCGTCGCGATCCAGTGGAGTCGCAGCGACGAACGCCAGCAGCGCCGACGCGACCGTCACGTCGACCGCGTCGGCGACCTCGAGCTCGACGCCTACAACGAAGAGCTCGCGCGGCTCGCGGCGCGCGACGCCCGGGCGGCCGAGCGCGACGCCGCTCGTCGCGGCTGACGGATTCTCCCTCACGCGCGGGCGGCGCGGTTCAGTCGGAGCTGCCGCTGACGAGGATGGATGCCGTGCCGTCGGGGAGCACGGTGATCTTGCCGTCGACGCTGAAGGGGACGTCCTCGTCGACGTTGCGGATCGAGCCGTCGAAGATCGAGCGGATGTCGACGTCGATGTGCGCGACGGCGCCGGTGGACGGGATGCGCCAGCCCGCGCCGTCGGGGACGATCGTCACCTTCGGCTGCTGAGCGATCGACCACGAGGGTGCCCCCTCGATGCGATTGCGCACCGTGTAGCCGAAGGGGCACCCGGTCGGCTGCAGCACCTTCTGCTCGGCGCAGGTGGTGAGGAAGTCCTCGACGCGCTGCTGCACGACCGAGATGAACTCGTCGGTGGGTTCGGCCTGAACGTCGACCGGAACCCCCGTCAGGGGCGCATCCGCCAGTACCGCGACGCCCGGGGTCGCCGAGATCGCGGTGTCGACCGCCACCGAATAGAGACCGGGCGAGAACACCAGCAGGGGAACGGCGGCCGAGGGATCGGCATCCGCTCCGTCGACCGAGACCTGGCGCTTGTCGACCTCGAAACCGTTGACCGAGAACCGCATCGACCCCCGGACCGAGAGGTCGACGACGGCCAGGGGGCTGGTGGCGAAGCGCCAGCGCGGGAGGAATCCGGTCTCGCCGTCGCTCTTCACCGCGAAGGTCGTGCGGCCCTCGTGGGTGCCCGCGCGATAGGTGACGCTCACCCGCGTGATGTCGCCGTCGACCGTCTCGTCGACGATCTCGGCGTCGGAGAGGGTGCCCAGGGCGTCGGGTCGCAGGAGCGCCTCGGAGGCCGTCGACGGGAGGCCCGCCGCCTCGAGCTCCGCGGCGTCGATCGCGACCCCGGGGACGGCGAGCGCTTCGGCCGCGCGGTGATTCTCGAGCAGCTCGAGGTAGTGCCGGACGAAGGCCCGCGGGCTGTACACCTCGCGGTACAGGGCGCCCGCGCCGGCGGCCAGCGCGAGGACCAGCAGCACGCCGACGACCCCGAGCGCGGTCAGCTCGAGGGCGAGACGCGGGCGCGCAAAGCGGACACCCTCGGGCGTCGCGGGGCCCCCGCCTGCGTTGTCCACATACCCAGTTTAAGAATGGGACGCCACCCGCACCTGTGCGTCCGCCTGCACGACGGCGACCGCCGCGAGCTGGCCTGCCGCGATCGCGTTCGCGAGCGACGCCATCGGCCCCATGAAATGGTCGGGCTGGGCCATGTCGCCCACCGCGTAGACGCCGTCGACGCTCGTGCGTCCGAAGGGGTCGACGCGGACGGCTCCCGACTCCTGCCGCTCCAGCCCGAGCTGGTCCGCGAACGGTGCGCGCTGGCGAGAGACGGGTGCCACGAAGGCTCCGGCGACATCCTCGGTCGTGCCGTCGTCGAGGTGCAGCCGCAGCCCCGCCGGGGAGTCGCCCACCTCCCGCACCCGAACCGGGTCGAGGACGACGATCTCGGATGCCACCGGCTCGAGCATCGCGGCCAGCATCGCCGCGTGTGCGGTGCCGTTGAGCACCGCGACGCGCTGACCGGCGAACTCGTGGCCGTGGCAGAACGGGCAGTTCGCGACGCGGTCGCCCCAGCGGTCCGCGAGTCCGGGGATCGGCGGCAGATCGTCGGCGAGTCCGGTCGCGAGGATCACGGCTCGGGTCCGCAGCGGGGTGCCGGCGACCGTGACCACCAGATCCGCGTCGACCCGAGTGATCTCGGTGGCGGCGGCATCCTGGATCCGGACCGTCTCGTACGCGGCGATCTCCGCGCGTCCGAGTCGGCGGAGCTCGGCCGGGTCGCGGCCGTCGTTGGTGAGCAGGTTGTGCGCGTGCGGCACCGTCCCGTTGCGGTACTCGCCGGAGTCGAGCAGCAGGGTCCGCCGGTGCATGCGTCCGAGCGTGAGGGCCGCCTGCAGGCCAGCCGGGCCGCCGCCGATGATGATCGCGTCGTACATGAGGAACTCCTTCGCTTGCGTTCGAGACCATCGTGTGACTTCATGTCGACATGAAGTCAATCGGGGAGGCCGCGGCGCGGTTCGGGCTCGACACGCACGTGCTGCGCTACTGGGAGGACGAGGGGCTGTTGCATCCGGATCGGGATGCCGGCGGTCGACGCCGCTACTCGGACGACGACAGCGTCCGGATCGCGATCATCCTGCGCAACAAGGCCGCGGGAATGTCGCTCGAGCAGATCCGCGTGCTGCTCGAGCGGGATGCGCCGGATCGCCACCGCGTGCTCGAGGAGCACATCGCCGAACTCGATCGTCGTGCCGCCGACATCGCGGAGGCGAGGGCGATGACCGAGCATGCGCTGCGATGTCGGTCGCATGACATCACGCAGTGCCCGCGCTTCCGCAGCCATGTCGCCGACGTCCTGTCGGGAGAGGCGCAGTGGCTGCTTGTCCACACCGAGCCGCCCCGCGATCGTCCCGCGAACTAGCATGAATCGGTGACCACCCCGCCTCTTTCCGCCGAGCAGCAGGCGCTGTTCCGGCTGATCGAAGACACGCGGGAGCACGTCTTCGTGACCGGGCGTGCGGGGACGGGCAAGTCGACGCTGCTGCAGCACCTCGCGTGGAACACGCAGAAGCAGATCGCCGTGTGTGCGCCGACGGGCGTGGCGGCGCTCAACGTCGAGGGGCAGACGATCCACTCGCTGTTCCGCCTGCCGATCGGCCTGATCGCGAACGGCGACATCGACCAGAACGACGCGACCCGCAAGATCCTGAACGCGATCGACACGCTTGTGATCGACGAGATCTCGATGGTGAACGCCGACCTCATGGATGCCATCGACCGCTCGCTCCGTCAGGCGCGGGGCCGGCGCGCCGAGCCCTTCGGCGGCACCCAGATCGTCATGTTCGGCGACCCGTACCAGCTCGCCCCCGTCCCCCCGCGCGGTGACGAGGCGCGCTACATCCGCGACCACTACCGCTCGTTCTGGTTCTTCGACGCGAAGGTGTGGTCGGGCGAAGCGGCCAGCGACGGGCTGATCGACATCGGGCGCCACGGGGCCGACCTGCACGTCAACGAGCTCGTCGAGATCCACCGGCAGTCCGACCCGGGCTTCAAGACGCTGCTCAACGCGGTGCGCTACGGGCGCGTGACGGCCGAGATGGCCGGCATCCTGAACACCGCCGGAGCCCGCACGCCCCCGCACCCGGCCGACGGCGAGCACCCGATCATCACGCTGGCGACGCGCAACGATCGCGTCAACAGCATCAACCGGCGCCATCTCGAGGAGCTCGTGGGGCGCACACAGACCGCGAACGCCGAGATCTCGGGCGACTTCGGACGCGGTGAGGCGAACTATCCCGCCGAGATGGAACTCACGCTCAAGGTGGGGGCGCAAGTGATGTTCCTCCGCAACGACTCCGCGCAGTTCGGCGAGGCGCCGCGGTGGGTCAACGGCACGATCGGCACGGTGACGCGCATCGCGGGCGACAGCGTGCGGGTCGAGGTCGACGGCATCCAGCACGATGTCGAACCCGCCGTGTGGGAGAGGTACCGCTACGCGTACGACCCGGGGACGAAGAACCTCTCGCGCGAGATCGTCGCGGAGTTCACGCAGTTCCCGCTTCGGCTCGCGTGGGCCGTCACGATCCACAAGTCGCAGGGCAAGACGTACGACCGCGCGGTCGTCGACCTGGGTGCCGGGGCCTTCGCACCCGGGCAGACCTACGTCGCACTCAGCCGGCTGACGTCTCTCGACGGTCTCTACCTGTCACGGCCGCTGCGCCCGAGCGACATCCGCGTCGACGAGGACGTGCGCCGCTTCATGAAGCAGGCGTGGCTCGGACGCCAGCAGGGCGATCGCGCTCAGGCGACCTGAGCCGCCTTGGCGCGCGCGAGGTCGGCGAACAGCTCGCTGTTGAACCGGTACGCCACCAGCACCTCGTCGATGACGCGGGCCTTCTCGTCGTCGTCCCACGGGACCGCGTCGAGCTGCTCGCGGTAGACGTTCTTGAATGCTCTCGGGTCGGCGATGTCGCCGAACAGGAAGAACCCGATCCCGTTGGTGTCGAAGCCGAAGCGGCGCTGCATGAGGCGACCGATGAACGGTCCGCCCGACAGGTCGCCGAGGTAGCGCGTGTAGTGATGCGCGACGAAGCCCCCCGGCCAGGTCGCGGCGACGCGGCGGATCCGCGACACGTACGCCTGCGTGGTGGGCAGGGGTCTGATCTGCCCGCGCCAGTCGGCGCCGAGGAGGAACGCGAGGTCGGCCTCCAGCGCGGGAAGGCGGGTGAGCTTGTCGCTGAGGAACACGGATGCCACCGGGTCGTGGCGCATGCGCTCGCCGGCCGTCTCGAGGGCCTCGTAGATGAACCACTGCTGCGCGATGAGGGCGATGTAGTCGTCGCGGGAGCCGGTGCCGTTGAGGAGGTCGGTCATGAAGCCGTCGCACTCGCTCGTCGAATGCGCGCTGGTGGAACAGCGCTCGCGCAGAGCGGCGGAGAACGGGACGACGGCGTTCATGGGGACATCATACGCACAGGGTTAGGTGAACCTAACCCCCGATTTCCTGTGGTTTCGCCGCTGATCGACGTACCGCCGAGCGCTCGCGGCGAGATGTGATGCAGACGTGACGCCGCCCGGGCGCAACCGGCAAGTCGCTCCGGGCGGCGTGTGTTTGAATTCTTGGAGCGCGCGATTCGTCGCGCGCGGATTCCAGGGGGTTCAGTATGGGGACATGGCGTCGGTCTGCTGCGGCCGCGATCGCCGGCGCGAGCGTCCTCGCGGTGATCCTGAGCGGGTGCACCGCCGAGAGCTCCGTGTCCATCGACGTCCCGGCCCAGGTCGACGCGCCGCTGCCCGACCAGACGGTCACCGAGTTGCGCGACGCCGTCACGACCGCCATGGCCGCGACCGGATCGAGCGGCGCCATCGTCGGCGTGTGGGCGCCCTGGAGCGGGAGTTGGGTGTCGGGCCTGGGCACGCAGGGACCGGGCGGCGCCGAGGTCTCGGCCGACCTGGACTTCCGTGCCGCCGATGTCACCGGCGCGATGACCTGCGATGTGCTGTACGAGCTCGCCGCCAACGGCACGGTCAAGCTCGACGACCCGGTGACGACGTGGGTCAGCAACCTCCCCGGGTATGACGACATCACGCTGCGCATGCTCTGCAACGGCACCTCGGGGCTCGGCTCTTACTCGTCCGTGCTGCAGGGGAGCGAGCTGAACAACCCCGACCGGGCGTGGAACCCGCGCGAGCTGCTCGCGTACGGCATCGCGAGCCCTCGGCTGAACCCCCCCGGCGCGGCGTTCGCCGACTCGGACACGAACTACCTGATCGCCGGTCTGGCCGCCGAGCGCGCGACCGGGGAGACGCTCTCGGACCTCATCCGCGAGCGCGTCGCAGAACCCCTCGGGCTGTCGAACACGAGCCTGCCGGGGTCGGCGGCTGCCGCGCCCTCGTCGACCGCCCTCGAGGGGTTCCGCTCGCAGCAACTCCCCGAGGGAGGATGGACCTGCGATCAGCCCCAGGACGTCACCGTGACCTCGTCGAGCTTCGGCGGCGCCGCCGCGGGAGCCGTGACCGACATCACCGACCTCGGCCGCTATACGCAGGCGCTCGCCGCCGGCTCCCTGCTGCCCGAGGGGAGCGACAGGTTCTCGTCGCCCCTCCCCGTGAGCGCCGACGACCCGACGTGGTTCACCGCGGCGGGCGGCGCGTACCAGGCCGGTTCGCTCATCGGACAGTTCGGTGCGACGGCGGGTTACATGGTCGGCTCCTTCGCCGACCCCAAGACCGGCATGGCCGTCTCAGTCGTGCTGAACAACTCGGCGGGCAACCCGAAGACCGCCGCGTGGCTCAGCTGGGAGCTCGCGGCAATCGCGTCGAAGGCTCCGGCGGCTTCGGGGCAGACCGCTCCCGAGGCGGGACTGCCCTGGACGGCCCAGCAGATGCGCGACGGCATCGTCGGCAACGCCATCTGCACCGTCCCCGCACAGTGACGGCGGAATGAGCGCGACCGGCGGACCGCGGTCGGCCGCGGCGCTGGTGCTGATCGGTCTCGCGTGCCAAGAGGTCGGCGCCTCGTTCGCCGTCATGCTGTTCCCGCAGACGGGGCCACTTGGCATCGTGATGCTGCGCCTGCTGTTCTCGGCAACGCTTCTGCTGATCATCGCCCGACCGCGGTGGCGCGGTCACTCGCCGGCGCATTGGCGCGAGGTCGTGGCCTTCGGTCTCGTCCTCGCCACGATGAACGGACTGTTCTACCTCGCGCTCGAGCGGCTCCCGGTGGGCGTGACCGTGACCATCGAGGTGCTCGGCCCCCTCACGCTCTCGATCATCACGGCGACGGGCCCGGCGCGCTGGCTCTGGGCGGGACTCGCGCTCGCCGGCGTCGTGGCGCTGGGCGCGGGCGGGTGGGACCGGCTCGACCCTCTCGGCGTGCTGTTCGCGCTCGGCGCGGCGGTGAGCTGGGCGCTGTACATCCTCGCGTCGGCGCGCGTCGGGCGAGCCTTTCCCCGCCTCGACGGCCTGGCGCTCGCGATGGCCGTCGGGGCGATCGCGGCCCTGCCGTTCGGCATCGCGCAGGCCGGCGAGGTGCTCCTCCGCCTCGACATCCTCGCCCTCGGCGCCGCGGTCGCCGTGCTGTCGTCGACCGTGCCCTACGCGCTCGAGCTCATCGCTCTCCGACGCCTGCCGGCTTCGGCCTTCGCCATCCTCATGAGCCTCGGCCCCGCGACGGCCTCGACGGCGGGATTCCTCCTCCTCGGCCAGCACCTCTCGTGGCTCGAGGTGGGCGGTGTCGCCCTGGTCATCGCGGCGAGCATCGGTGCCGTGACGGCGGCCGCCCGGAACGCGCCCGGGGGTCGGCATCCGGGATCCGATCCGAACGAGCCGTTGAGCGAGCCCGTCGGCTGAGCCCGGGATGCCATGGGCCGGCGGGCCGCGCAAGGGGGCGGGGCGGTGCGGGGTCGACGGTCAGCATGGGCGTATGAGCGAACGCAGCGATGACGACGAACAGACCCGCGCCGAGTTCGGGGAGGCCGTGAACATGACGGCCACCGAGCTGTCGGACTGGCTGGAGACCGACGAGTCCCGCGGCGTCGGACAGAAGAAGGACGGCGGGGAGTCGACCGGGCACGAGAGCGGTCGGCACATCGTGCGGATCCTCAAGAAGAAGAAGGCCGACCTCACCGACGCCGACATCGCGCACATGCGGAAAGTGGTCGGATACGTCAAGCGGCACGGAGCCCAGCGCCCGAAGGGCGACATCACCGACACCGACTGGCGATACTCCCTCATGAACTGGGGGCACGATCCGAAGAAGGCCTAGGGCATCGACCTCGTGCCGGTGCCCGGCGCTGTGACTCCCGCCTGAAGGCGGGTACCACGTCATCGCCCGGCCACCTGCGGGGCGTAGAACTGATACATGCCCATCATCGACAGCGCCGTGTACGTCGACGGCCACCGCATCGAGAACCCCGCCAGCCTCGACCAGACGTTCGAGTACATGGAGGCTCACGGCGGGATGGCCTGGATCGGGCTGTTGCGCCCCTCCCCCGAAGAGCTCGAACGCGTCGCGGCGGAGTTCTCGCTGCACCCCCTCGCGGTCGAGGACGCGCTGGCCGGGCACCAGCGCTCGAAGCTCGAGCGGTACGGCGGCAATCTCTTCGCGGTGCTGCGTCCCGCCCGGTACATCGACGAGACCGAGACCGTCGAGTTCGGCGAGCTGCACGTGTTCGTGGGCGAGGACTACGTCGTGACGGTGCGTCACGCCGAGGTGCCCGACCTGGCCCGCGTGCGGCACCGGCTCGAGGAGCAGCCCGAGCTCCTCGCCCGGGGCCCCGAGGCGGTGCTCTACGCGATTCTCGATGAGGTCGTCGACCAGTACGACCCCGTCGCGCGCGGGCTGCAGAACGACGTCGACGAGATCGAGGATCAGCTCTTCGGGGTCGGCGGCGCGGAGCTGACGCAGCGCATCTACGAGCTCGCTCGCGAGGTCATCCACTTCCAGCGTGCGACCGAACCCCTGCGCGACATGCTCCAGGCGCTGCTGCGCGGTGCCGAGAAGTACGGCGTCGACATCGAACTGCAGCGGTCGCTGCGCGACGTCCTCGACCACGTCCTGCGCCAGTGCGACAAGCTGACGTCGATGCGTTCGATCCTCGACAACGCCCTGACCGTCAACGCGACGCTCGTCACGCAGCGGCAGACCGAGACGTCGCTCGAGCAGAACGAGCAGGTCAAGAAGATCTCCGGGTGGGCGGCGATCCTCTTCGGGCCCTCACTGATCGGCGGGATCTACGGCATGAATTTCAAGAACATGCCCGAGCTCAACTGGGAGTTCGGCTACCCGATGGCGCTCGTGCTCATGGTGCTCGTATCGGCGGGGCTGTGGCTGACGTTCAAGGTGAAGAAGTGGCTGTAGCCCGCGGCATCCGGAATCCCGACACTCGGCGCGCTTGCTGGACAGGGGCTGCGTGAAACGAATGATGGGTACGTGAACGACTCCACCCCCCGCGCCGGCGACGCTGCCGAGCAGATCCACACCTCGACCGTTCAGCTCGAGGACGCCGGGTACCACAAGCGGCTCACGTCGCGTCAGGTGCAGATGATCGCCATCGGCGGTGCCATCGGAACCGGTCTCTTCCTCGGTGCCGGCGGGCGCCTCGCTCAGGCCGGACCCGCGATCGTCATCTCGTACGCGGTGTGCGGGCTCTTCGCGTTCTTCATCCTCCGGGCGCTCGGCGAGCTCGTCCTGCATCGCCCCACCTCGGGCTCATTCGTCTCCTACGCGCGCGAGTTCTTCGGCGAGAAGGCGGCGTTCGTCTCGGGCTGGTTCTACTGGATCAACTGGGCGACCACGACCATGGTCGACATCACCGCCGCCGCGCTCTACATGAACTTCTTCGGCAAGTACGTGCCGTGGATCGCCGCGGTGCCGCAGTGGGCCTGGGCGCTCGCCGCGCTCGTCACGGTGCTCGCGGTCAACCTCGTGTCGGTGAAGGTGTTCGGCGAGCTGGAGTTCTGGTTCGCGCTCATCAAGGTCACGGCGCTCGTCGCGTTCCTGCTCGTGGGCATCTACTTCGTCGTGTTCGGCACCCCCAACGGTGCGCCCGTCGGCTTCTCGCTCATCGCCGACAACGGGGGCTTCTTCCCCAACGGCATCCTGCCCGCGATCATTCTCATGCAGGGCGTCGTGTTCGCGTATGCCTCGATCGAGCTCGTCGGAACCGCGGCGGGCGAGACGAAGAACCCCGAGAAGGTCATGCCGCGCGCGATCAACTCGGTCATCTTCCGCGTCGCGATCTTCTACGTCGGGTCGGTGCTCCTTCTCGCGCTGCTGCTGCCGTACACCGCGTACTCGAAGGACGAGAGCCCCTTCGTGACCTTCTTCGCCTCGATCGGGGTTCCGGGCGTCGACGTGATCATGAACCTCGTCGTGCTCACCGCCGCCCTGTCGTCGCTCAACGCGGGGCTGTACTCGACCGGTCGCATCCTGCGCTCGATGGCGGTGGCGGGATCCGCGCCGAAGTTCGCGTCCCGCATGAACAAGGCCGGCGTCCCCTACGGCGGCATCGCGATCACCGCGGTCGTGGCGCTGTTCGGTGTCGTGATCAACTACGTCAACCCGAGCGACGCGTTCGAGACGGTGCTGAACGTCGCCGCCGTCGGCATCCTGGTCACCTGGGCGACCATCATGCTCTGCCAGATGAAGTTCAAGCGCCTGGCCGATCGCGGAGAGCTGGTCCGCCCGAGATTCCGGCTCTTCTGGGCGCCGTACACGGGGTACGCGACGCTGGTGTTCCTCGCGATCGTGTTGGTGCTGGTGTTCATCGACTCGCCCGCGACGCTGGTCGTCGCGATCGTCGCGAGCCTGCTCATCACGGCCGGATGGTTCGCGTGCCGCAAGCGCATCGCCGAGCTCGCCGCCGAGCGCGAGGGCTACACGGGGACGGTCCCGGTGGTGCCGAGCCCCTTCCCGCAGCCGCGCGACAAGAACGCGCGCGGCAAGAAGGACTGAGCCCCTCGCGGGGGTGACGCGGCGCCCGGGCTTCGGCTCGGGCGCCGCTGTCGTGTGCGCGGCAACGTGCGTTGAGTGTCCAGAACACCCGGACGTTTTCGATCTCAGTCCGGGTGTCGTGGACACTCGAGGGGGCGTGCGGGCGGAGGTCAGGGTGCGTGCGCCGGTCAGGCGTCGAAGGGCCAGCCGCAGTACGCCTCGGCGAGGTAGGCGCGGCCGTGCTCCGACTCAACGACGGTGCGCAGCTCGCCGAGCTGGCGGCGGCGGTCGAAGTCGGTGGCATCCGGAGCCACGTGGAGGAGGCTCGTCATCCACCACGAGAAGTGCTGGGCCTTCCAGATGCGTCGGCTCGCGGTCTCGGGATAGGCGTCGAGCAGGCGCTCGTCGCCGTCGAGCAGCAGGGCGCCGAGGGCGGCGGCGAGCAGGCGCACGTCGGCGATCGCGAGGTTCATGCCCTTCGCGCCGGTGGGCGGGACGGTGTGCGCCGCGTCGCCCACGAGCGCGACGCGACCGCGGCGGAGCTCGTGCGCGACGAAGCTGCGGAAGCGCAGGACGTCACGCTGGAAGATCGGGCCCTGCTTCAGAGTCGTGCCGGGGACGCGCTTCTGCAGTTCGTCCCACAGCTGCTCCTCGCTGAACGCCGCGGTGTCGGTCTCGGGGTCGCACTGGAAGTACATGCGCTGCACCGTGTCGGAGCGCTGGCTGACGAGCGCGAAACCGTCGGGGGAGTTGCTGTAGATCAACTCCTCGCTGCTGGGCGGGGCTTCGCACAGGATGCCGAACCAGGCGAAGGGGTACTCGCGGAAGTACCCGCCGGTGCTCGACCCGGTCACGGTGGCACGGGCGACGCTGCGCGAGCCGTCGGACCCGACGACGAACTCGGCCTCGATCTCGAGAGGGTTCCCTTCGGCATCGCGCGCGATCACCCGCGGGCGCTCGCCGTTCTCGATGCCTTCCGCGGTGACGCCGAAGCGCAGGTCCTGGCCGGCGGCCAGACGCGCGGCGATGAGGTCCTTCAGCACCTCGTGCTGCGGGTAGAGCCACACCGCCCGGCCGACCGTCGCGGCGAAGTCGATGCGGTGTCCCTCGCCCTCGAAGCGCAGCTCGATGCCGTCGTGGCGGTGGCCGACCGTCCGGGCGCGCGAGGCCTCGCCGATCGTGTCGAGCAGCTCCACCGTGCCCTGTTCCAGGATGCCGGCCCGGATCGTGCTCTCGATCTCGTCGCGCGAGCGCTGGTCGATGACGACCGAGGCGATCCCGGCCTCATCGAGCAGGTGCGACAGCAGGAGGCCGGCGGGGCCGGCGCCGACGATGGCGACACGGGTGCGGACGGTGGTGGTCATGGCGTCTCCTTCGACGGTGGCTGTGTCGATGGTGCCGTTCCCGCGGGCTCCCCGTCGCAGTGCTCTCATTGAACGGGATGTGGCTCGGTGTGGTCCAACTGCAGGACGGGGTGGCTGTGGGGCGCCCCGTGCGGCACTTCGGGTGACTCGCGCCCCACGGATCATGCACATGGACGCGCGACGTGCGCGGCAGGGGGGGAGCGCGGGCGGGGGTCAGCGCCGATAGCCGAGGGTGCGCTCGGTGTCGCGGGCGGCGCGGTGCAGCTCGACGAGGGCGAACTGCGTCTCGGCGTCGCGGGGCAGAACCACCGACAGCGCCGCGATCACGGCGCCGGTCTCGTCGCGCACGGGCACGGCGACGCCGGTGGAGACCTCGTCGACGTATCCGGGGGCGATCACGCGCCCCAGCGTGCGGATCTCGGCGAGCGTGCGCCGGAGCGCCGCCGGGTCGACGATCGTCTCGGGGGTCACGCGCGGAAGGGGGCCGGCGAGCACCCGCTCCTGCAGGTCGCGCGGGGCGAAGGCGAGCAGGACGAGTCCCGACGACGAGGCGTGCACGGGCAGGCGGCCCGCGACGCGCGTGATGTTCGCTCCCGAGTCGGGGGCGCTGAGCCGCTCGAGGAACAGCGCCTCGTCGTGCTCGAGGATCGCGAGCTGCGTGTGCTCGCGCACGCGCTGCTGCACGCGCTCCATGTACGGCAGCGCCGCCTGGCGCAGGCGCAGGGCGTGCGACGACCGGGTCGCCAGTTCCCACAGCCGCATCCCCACGCGCACGCGTCGCTCGTCGTCGCGCTCGAGCAGGCCGGCGTCGACCAGCTCGTTCACGATCCGGTGCGCCGACGAGCTCGGCAACCCCGCGCGTCGGCCGATGTCGGCGGTCGTCTGGGCGGTGCGGGTGGGGGTGAACGTCTCGAGGATGCGCACCAGCCGGTCGGTGACCGAGTCGCCCGAGGGGGAGTTCGCCATAGGCTCAGGATGCCACGATTCCCATTGAGCGGGAACACTACGCCGTCCTCCAGGTCGGTGTCGGACGATGGTCTGGTCGAAGGAGACCCCATGACGCACACCCCCGCCGCGGCGCCCGAAACGCTGCTCGCCGCTCCCGATCAGGCCACGCAGGACCAGATCGTCGACGAGATCCGCACCCGTCACGCCGAGCTCGACGCACTCGAGGCGGCGGGAGAGCGGGTCGCCGCGACCGCCCACGACTTCCCCGCGTACCGCTCGAGCGTGCTGCGGCACCCCACGAAGAACCCGAAGCTCGTCGACCCCGAGACGATCGAGCTTTTCTCGCCCGCATTCGGACAGCGCGACGTCGCCGCGATCGAGTCCGACCTCACCCTGCAGCACGCCGGCGAGCCGCTCGGCGAGCGCATGAGCGTGCAAGGGCGTCTGCTCGACTCGTGGGGGCGACCGATCGCGAACCAGCTCATCGAGATCTGGCAGGCCAACTCGGCGGGGCGCTACATCCACCAGCGCGATCAGCACCCCGCCCCCCTCGACCCCAACTTCACCGGGGCGGGGCGCGCGATCACGAACGAGAACGGCGAGTACCGCTTCACCACGATCAAGCCCGGCCCCTACCCGTGGAAGAACCACCGCAACGCCTGGCGCCCCGCGCACATCCACTTCTCGGTGTTCGGCTCGTCGTTCACGCAGCGCCTGGTGACGCAGATGTACTTCCCGGGCGACCCGCTCTTCGCGCTCGACCCGATCTACAACACCATCCACCGGCAGAAGGACCGCGACGCCCTCGTCGGCGTCTACGACCACGACCTCACCTCGCCCGAGTGGGCGACGGGCTATCGCTTCGACATCGTCGTCGACGGCCCGGATCAGACGTACTTCGAGCAGGAGGGCGACGAGTGATGAGCACCCCCGCCAAGACCCACCGCGCCACCCCCGGCCAGACCGTGGGCCCGTTCTTCGCCTACGGCCTCGAGTACCCGAAGCAGCACGAGGTCGTGTTCCCGCACTCGCCGGGGGCGATCGTGCTGGGCGGCACCGTGTTCGACGGGGCGGGAGCGCCTGTCCCCGACGCGCTGGTCGAGATCTTCGGGGCGGATGCCGACGGCTCCGTGCCGCGGGCGCGGGGCGCGTTCCGCCGCGACGACCACACGTTCACCGGCTTCGGCCGCGCGTTCACCGACGACGAAGGGCACTTCGAGTTCTGGACGCGGGAGCCCGGTGGCATCCGGGATCGTCCGGGCTTCTTCGCGGCGATCGTGTTCGCACGCGGGTTGCCCGACAAGCTGCACACCCGCATCTACGTGCCGGGCGACGACGCGGCGCTCGCCGCGGATCCCCTGCTGTCCTCGCTCGACGAGAGCGAGCGCGCTAGCCTCGTGGCGACGCGAACGCCCGAGGGGAACCTCCACCACGACATCCGGTTGCAGGGCGAGAAGGAGACGGTCTTCCTTGCCTTCTGATCCCCTCGTGCCCATCGACCTCGGGCTGCTGTCGCCCGTGACCGTGGGGCACGACGCTCTGGTGTCGGACTCGTTCGTGCTGAGAGCGCTCGTTCGCGCGGAATGCGCTCTCGTCGCCGCGTACGAGGAAGTGGGCGTCGCCCCGCGCGAGGCTCGCCGCGACATCGACCACACCTTCGGCATCGACGAGAAGTACGGCAATCCGGCCGCGGGTCTCGAGGTCGACCGTCTCATCACGGAGTCGGTGAGCGGGGGCAACCCCGTGATCCCGCTCGTGGGCATGCTGAAGGCGCAGGTGCCGGCGGAGCATCGGGCGTGGATCCATCGCGGGGCGACGAGTCAGGACATCCTCGACACGGCGCTGATGATCGTCGCGCGCCGGGCGATGGACCAGGTGCGCTCGTCGCTGCGCATCGCGGCGGAGTGGGCACGGCAACTCGCCGTCACCCACGCCGACGACGTCTCGGCCGCACGCACCCTCACCCAGCACGCCGTCCCCACGACCGTGGGCGCGCGTGCCGCGACCTGGGCGCGCGGTATCGAGCGAGCGTCGCGGCGGCTCGAGAACCTGGAGTACCCCGCGCAGCTCGGCGGGGCGGGCGGCACGCTGGCATCGTTCGTCGAGATCACCGGTTCCGAAGAGACCGCGGCGGCGCTCCCCGCCGCTTTCGCGCGGGCGCTCGATCTCGACGCGCCCGATGCGCCGTGGCACGTGACGCGCTGGCCGATCACCGAGCTCGGCGACGCGCTCGTGCAGGCCATCGACGCTCTCGGCAAGGTCGCGGGCGACGTGGCGACTCTCAGTCGCACCGAGATCGGCGAGGTGTCGGAGGGCGTGGGCGGCGGCTCCTCGGCCATGCCGCAGAAGCAGAACCCGGCGGAGGCGGTCCTCATCCGCTCCGCGGCCCTTCGCGCGCCGCAGCTCGGCGCGACGCTGCACCTCGCGGCATCCCTCGCCGTCGACGAACGCCCCGACGGGGCGTGGCACGCCGAGTGGCCGACCCTGCGGGAGCTGCTGCGGCTCGCACTCGGCGCGACGCGGCACGCGGCGTCGATGCTCGCGCACCTGCGGGTCGACTCCTCGGCGGCGGAGAGCAACGCCGACCTGACCGGCGGGCGCCTCGTGAGCGAACGCCTGCGCGGCGTGCTCGTCCCGCTCATCGGGGCCGAGCGCTTCGCCGAGCTGCTCGCGGGCGACGCCGGCCTCGCCGACGCCCTGGGGGCGATGCCCGAGGCTGCGGGTCTCGACGTCGACGCCCTCCTCGATCCGCGGGCCTACGTGGGCCTGGCTCCGCGGATGGCGCGGGCCGGCGCCGGGGCTGCGCAGGATCGCCGTGACCGCACGAGACCGGATGCCGACGAAGACGGGGTGGAACGATGACCGCGATGCCGCTGATCTCGCTGACCGAGCCGGTCGGCCCGGCGGGGGCGCCCCTCGTCGTGCTCGGCCCGTCGCTCGGCACCTCGACGATCCTGTGGGACGACGTCCTGCCGCTGCTCGCCGACGACTATCGCGTCGCCGCGTGGGACCTGCCCGGTCACGGCGCGGGGCCGATCGCGCGAGAGGTGTTCACGGTCGCCGACCTCGCGGATGCCGTGGCTGCGGCCGTGCCCGACGAGACGTTCCTCTACGCCGGCGTCTCGCTCGGCGGGGCGACCGGCCTCGAACTGGCGCGCCGGCACGGCGATCGGGTGCGGGCCGCCGCGATCGTGGCATCCGGAGCCCAGCTCGGCGACCCCGGGGCCTGGCACGACCGCGCCGCGCAGGCTCGGGCCCAGAGCACGTCGAGCCTCATCATCGCCTCGGCGCAGCGCTGGTTCGCCCCCGACTCCATCGCGCGGCGACCGGAGCTGACCGGGCGCCTGCTGCACGCGCTGCAGGATGCCGACGACGACAGCTACGCGCGCTGCTGCGAGGCGCTCGCCGCGTACGACATCCGACCCGTGCTCGGCGAGATCACCGTGCCGGTGCTCGCGGCGTGGGGCGCGTTCGACGCCGTCGCGCCCGAGGAGAAGGCCGCGGAGATCGTCGCCGGGGTCCGCGACGGGCGCATCGCGCGTATCGACGACGCCGGGCACCTTCCGCCCGCCGAGCAGCCCGAGGCCGTGGCGGCGCTGCTGCGGTCGTTCTTCGCCTCGGTCTCGACAGAGGCCGCCTCTCGAGAGGAGGCCTGATGGCCACCGACCAGGAACGCTACGACCAGGGCATGACGGTGCGCCGCGAGGTGCTCTCGGACGCGCACGTCGACCGCGCGACCGCCGCCGCGACCGAGCTCACCGCCGACTGGCAGGACTTCATCACCCGCGTGGCCTGGGGCGACGTCTGGTCGCGCCCGGGTCTCGACCGTCGTTCGCGCTCGGTCGCGGTGCTGTCGTCTCTCATCGCGCACGGTCACCACGAGGAGCTCGCGATGCACCTGCGCGCCGCGCTCCGCAACGGCCTGACGATCGACGAGATCCGCGAGGTCATCCTTCAGTCGGCGATCTACTCCGGCGTGCCGGCGGCGAACACGGCCTTCCGCATCGCGAGCGAGGTGTTCGCGGACCACGCGTGAGGCGAGGCACCGGAGTCGGGCGACTCATGTCCCACTTTGTGCAGGTAGAGCGCGCCCCGATCGCACATTTCGGGACATCACCCGCGTGCTGCTAAAGCTCGAGCGCGGGGTGCGCGATGGTGATGTGCGGCATCACAACCCCTTATGTCTGAAATAGACTAAAGAGAGGTAACGTCGAAGCGAACCCCACAGAGAGTGAGCGACGATGCTTCTCGAAAGAGACCTCATCCAGTCCGTCGGATTCCGCAACGTCCGCGAGAACGGCGAGATCACCGGCTTCCAGTTCCGCGTCCGGATGCCGTCGTACCGCGGCATGGCCGCCTCGTTGATCGACGGGATCGGCGTGAGCATCCCCGGGCTCGTCGATGTCGCGCCCGACGTGCCGCTGTGGACGCTGCAGGGCGGCACCTACACACTCGCGGAGCTGTGGGACGGCGACGGCGTCCGCTGGCCGCTCGAGGACGCCGCGATCATCACGGTGCCGCTTGGCGGCGGCCTCCCCGACGGCGTGCACGAGCTGTCGATCGAGCTGCGACTGCGCATGTCGTACATCCCGCAGGAGCACCAGCCGAGCACCTACCGCGTCACCAAGCACGTCACGCTCGCGCCCGAGGCATCCGGTGCCCCCTTCCGCTACGGCGTCTCGCTGTACAGCTACATGAGCGATTTCGGCACGGTCATGGACCTCGAGACCGCGATGGCCTCGATCGCCGACCTCGGTGCGACGGGCCTGGAGATCCTCGGCGAAGCGCACATCCCGAACTACCCGAACCCGTCCGACGAGTGGGTCGAACAGTGGTTCGCTCTGCTGCAGAAGTACGGCCTCGAGCCCACGAACTACGGCTCGTGGATCGACACGCGCCTGCACTCCAGCGGCCCGAACGGCCGTGACATGACGGTGGAGGAGGGGGCAGCCGCTCTCCAGCGCGACCTGCGTCTCGCGAAGGGCCTCGGCTTCCGCTTCGTGCGGCCGAAGATCGGCGTCGTCTCGAGCGACCTCATCCCGCACCCGATCTGGACCGAGGTCGTCGAGGCATCCCTCCCGCTCGCCGAAGAGCTCGACGTCATCATCTGCCCAGAGATCCACTCGCCGACCCCCATCAAGCACGAGGTCGTCGACGACTACATCGCGCTCATCCGCCGCACCGGCACGAAGCACTTCGGCCTGCTGCTCGACACCGGCATCTTCCAGGACCGCCCCATTCCGCTGAAGCCCGGCGAGCTGCCGGGTCAGCGTCCGGCGTTCCTCGACGGCATCCACGTCGACCCGAGAGACGTGTTCGACGTGATCGAGAACGTCGTGTTCATCCAGGCGAAGTTCCACGACATCGACGAGGAACTCGACGACAAGCAGATCCCGTGGGAGCCGGTGCTCAAGGCCCTCAAGGACGCCGGGTACACCGGCTACCTGTCGAGCGAGTACGAGGGCGAGCGCGAGCCGTGGCGCTCGATCGAGCAGGTTCGCCGCCAGCACTCGCTGATCCGCCAGATCGCGGACCGGATCTGAGGAACGCCATGCCCAACGGACTGATCCACGACGACAGTCTGCGCACGCACCCCGACGGGCTCGCGCTGCGCCTGACGATCCCCTGGTACCGCAGCCTCTGGCTGTCGTCGGTGACGACCCTCGCCCTCACCGTCGATGGAGAGCGGGTGGATGCCGACGACCTCCGCGTGGAGTTCGGTGACACCTCGTACCGCCTCGACGAGCTGCCCGAGCAGAGCGAACGGCTCTGGTTCCTGCAGGAGCACCCGCTCCTCATCGCGCGCCGCTCCGCTCCGGTCGCGCTCGGCGAGACCCACGACGTCGTGCTGCACGGCGAGCTGCGCCTGCCCTACATGCAGATCGCGCCCGGGGCCGACGGCGGCCCGGGGATGTACGTGCCGAACGTCGTGCACGACGTGAAGAGCCTCACGGTCGTCGCCGCGGATGCCGAGCCCCCGGCGCTCGTGTCCGAGGTGGCGCCCCCGCCGCCGGCCGTCGACGGCGACCCCTTCCAGCTCGGGCTCACGCTGTACTCGGCCAGCGCGGAGTTCCGCGCCGGGTGGTTCGACTTCGACGGGCTGCTCGACCGGGTCGCGGAGCTCGGGATCGGTCCGGGCATCGAGATCGTGGCATCCCAGATGGTGCCGACCTACCCCGTCGTCGGCGACGACTTCGTCCGCACGTGGCGCGACGCGTTCGACCGCCACGGGTTCGTCGAGAGCTCGTTCGGAGCCAACCTCGACATGGGGCGTCGGCGCGACCGCGACATGACGCCCGACGAGGAGTTCGCGTTCTCGAAGCTCATGTTCGAGGGGGCGAAGAAGCTCGGCTTCCCGCTCGTGCGCATCCAGAGCGCCAAGCCCGAGCTGCTGCGCCGGCTGCTGCCGATCGCCGAGGACCTCGAACTGAAGCTCGCGTACGAGATCCACGCGCCCATGGGCCCGAACTCCGAGCCGATCCTGCGCGTGCGCGAGACCTACGCCGAGCTCGACTCGCCCCTGCTCGGCTTCGTCGCCGACTTCTCCTCCACCATGCACGCAATGTCACCGACCCTGCTGCGGGCCGTCCGGCGGGCGGGTCTCGACGACGAGGCGGTGGCGAAGCTGCAGGAGATCTGGGCGACGGATGCCACGATGCAGGCGCGACAGCAGGAGTTCATCGCGTACCTCCGAGGGCGGGACTTCGACCCGGGCCGCCTGGGCTCGTTCGCGCACCTCGCGTTCAACATGCACGGGCACGTCGACCCGCGCGAGTGGGCCGACATCATGCCGCAGATCCTGCACGTGCACGCCAAGTTCTACGACATCGACGACGAGGGCCAGGAGCCGGCGATCGACTACCCCGAACTCGTGCGCGTGTTCGTCGAGGGCGGGTACCGCGGCTTCTGGTCGAGCGAGTGGGAGGGTCACGCGTTCGCCGAGCTCGGCGAGGTCGACCCGCTGCTCCTCGTGCGGCGTCAGCACGACCTCATCCGGGCGTCGATGCGGGCTGTGCCGGCCGGCGTATGACCGACCTGCGCGCGATGCCGTTCGCCGAGATGCTCGCGCATCTGCGCGAGCACGGTGAGCCGACCGATCCGCGGGACGACATCGACGCGGCCTCGCTCGTGCGTCGATTCCCGCGTCTGGCCGCCGTCGAGACGCGCGACCTCACGGTGGACGGGGCCCGCCGGCCGCAGCCGGCGCGGCTGTACCGCGACCCGTCGGCGGCGCCGAGCGGGCGGGCCTTCGTGTGGGTGCACGGCGGTGCGTTCGTCGGCGGGTACCTGGACATGCCGGAGTCGCACTGGGTCGCCCTCGAACTGGCATCCCGTGGCATCCCGGTCCTGGCCCTCGAGTACACGAAGTGCCTCGGCGAGGCGCACTTCCCCGTTCCATCCGACGACGTGCTCGCCGGATGGCGTCTGGCGCTCGAGAACGCGCACGAGTTCTTCGGGGTGGGTCCGGATGCCGTGGTCCTCGGCGGGGCGAGCGCGGGCGGCAACCTGGCGGTCGGCGTCGCCGCGCGACTCCGCGATGGAGCGGGCACGGCGCCCGCGGGGCTCGTCCCGGTGTATCCGGCGCTGCATCCGAACAGCGTCGACCCCGGCGCGCCGCTCGATCCCGCCTCGCCGATCGGCCGCATCTCGGAGAACTTCGCCGGGCCCGGCGGCATCCGTGATCCGTACGCCTTCCCGGGTCTCGGGCGGGGAGAGGGCTACCCGCCGACGCTGGTCGTCGTGTGCGAGCTCGACGAGCTGCGCCCCTCGGGGGAGGCGTTCGCCGAGATGGTGCGCGCCGCGGGCGGCGCGGTGGACGTGCACCTCGAGCCGGGCGCCGCGCACGGGCACATCAACGAGCCCGCGGATCCGACGGCGCTGCCGACCGTCGAGGCGATCGTCGCGTGGATCCGGCGGCTACGTCTCGGCTGAGCCGTCGGTGTTCGGGTGCGCACGCCTTTACGAACAGGTGTGAGTGCACCTGTGGATAACTCTGTGGAGAGGTGTGCGTAAACCGCCATTCTCTGTGCGAATACCCTGTGGAAAACCCTCGACCCGAGGGAAGCTTCGAAACTACAACGGCGTAATTCCTGGGTTCTTCGGTGTCGGGAAACGCCGCGGTGGGTGGGGCCGCGGCTCGGTCGAGTGTCCAGAACACCCGGACGTTTCGCGAGATGGTCCGGGTGTTCTGGACACCGAGTGGCGGGTGCCGCGCGCGGGGGCGTGGCGGGCGCGCGCCGGGGGCAACGGGAGCGCACGGCCCTGAGCAATGTTGAGTGTCCAGGACACGCCGCGACCTCCCGGCGCATTACGGCGTGTCTTGGACTCTCAACGTGACTCCGAGGCGGGTGGTTGAGTGTCCAAGACACCCGGACGGGTCGCGGAATCGACCGGGTGTCTTGGACAGTGAACGACGCGTGGATGGCGGCGGGTCAGTGCGGGGCGTGGCCGGCGGCGATCACGCGCCCGGCCTCGGCGAACAGCCCCCGCATCCACTCGTGCTCGGGGTCGCGATTGTGGGACGGATGCCACCACAGCGCGCTCACGATCGGCGTCGCCGCGAAGGGGAGGGGAACGACGCGGATGCCGCCGATCCGGAGCAGATGCGGGGCGAGCGCCGACTGCACCAGGCCCACGCGGCGGGTTCCGCTGACGAAATGCCCGACCGAGAGGAAGCTCTCGAGCACGACCTCGATGTGGGGCTCGACACCGAGCTGCTGGATCTGCCGCGCGGCGGAGGTGAACGCCGACCGCGACTGGAAGGTGAGCACCCACGGCAGATCGGCGAGGTTCTGCATCGTCAGGGTGTCGCCGACCTCGTCGTTGTCGTCGGCGACGACGGCCAGCCAGTCGTCCTGCCAGAGGTCGAGGTACGGCAACTCCGACACCGGCCCGTGCGGGATCACCATCGCGTCGGCCGAGCGCAGGCGGTTCGCGGCGTCCTCGACGATGCCGGGGTTGTGCAGCATGTACCGGAAGCGCACGCCCGGCGCCTGCTCGGCGGCGAGCTGCGAGACGACGGTGCCGACCGTGACGAAGCCGTAGTCCGACCCGTAGATCGAGAACTCGCGGGTCGACTCGGCGGGCGACCACGACGCTTGGCTCTCGAACACCCGGCGCGCGGCCTCCAGGGCCGTGCTCGTGTGATCGGTGAGGCGGACCGCGAAGGGCGTCAACTCGTACGTGTTGCCGCGGCGCGCCAGGATCTGATCGTTGAAGTGCGTGCGCAGGCGCGCGAGCGAGGCGCTCAGCGCGGGCTGGCTCAAGTGCAGGCTCTCGGCCGCGCGCGTGACGCTGCGCTCGGTGAGCAGCGCGTCGAGCGAGACGAGCAGGTTGAGGTCGAGGCGGGAAAGAGCTGCGTTGTCGGACACGTCGTCGTGTTCTCCTCGTGCCGGGGGCGGAACGAATCGGGTACGCCGAGCGTATCAACCACGTCGATGTCGTGCCTGAAAGTATTCCTGATCGTGATTCCGGTTACCGGGCCTCGACGCGCACGAGCCGAGTGGTCGCGAGCGTGCTCCCGACGTGAAGTTCGAACGCCCCGGGTTCGACGCGCCAGCCGTCCGCCCACAGCCCGAAGACCTCGCGCGGCAGGGCGATGGACACGGTCGCCGAGTGGCCGGCATCCAGGGTCCGTCGCGCGAAGCCGACGAGGCGCCGCACGGGCTGCGTGACCGAGGCCACCACGTCGCGCAGGTACACCTGCACCACCTCGTCGCCGCGCCGGTCGGACGTGTTCGTCACCTCGACAGTCACCGTGAGCACCGTCTCGTCGAGAGCGCCCTCGGCGGGGAATGCGGATGCCGAGACCTCGGGCACCCCGTGCGCGAACCGGGCGTAGCCCGAGCCGTGGCCGAAGGAGAACTGCGGTCCGAGGGGGAGGTCGAGGTACTTCGACGTGTACTTGTCCTGCACGTTCCCGGGTCCGTGCAGGCCCACGTCGATGTGTTCGGCGGTGAGCGTTCCGCCGGTCGATGCCGGGCGTCCGGTGTTCTCGTGGGCGTAGGGGATCGGGATCTGCCCGACCGAGCGCGGGAACGACATCGGCAGGCGACCGGAGGGCTCGGCGTCACCCAGCAGGAGATCGACGATCGCCGCGGGGGCTTCGGTGCCCCCGTGCCACACGACGACAGCGGCGGCCACCTCGTCGATCCAGCCGGCGACGACGAGCGGGCGGCCGGTGACGAGCATCACGACGGTGGGCGTCCCGGTGGCGGCTACCGCGCGGATCAACGCCTCCTGCCGACCGGGGAGGCGCAGGTCGCTTCGCGAGGCGGCTTCGCCGGAGAGGGCGGAGGGCTCCCCGGCGAGGACGACCGCGACGTCGGCGGCGGCCGCCGCACGGACGGCTGCCGCGATGCCGTCGTCGTCGGGTGAGAGGAAGTCCACGCCCTCCTCGACGGCGATCTCGAGGTCGGGGCGGCGATCGGACAGCTCGTCGACCACGGACCCCGCGCGGGCACCGAAGAACTGCACCCACGCGCCGAGGTGGTCGGTCGACGTGGCGTACGGGCCCGTCAGCAGCACGCGGCGCGCGACGAGGGGGAGGGTGCCGTCGTTGTGCAGCAGCACGCTGCCGCGCGTGGCGGCGGCGCGGACGAGCGCGCGAGAGGCGGCATCCGGGGTCGTGATCTCGGCATCCGGATCGACGTAGGGGTTCTCGAAGAGGCCGAGTGCCTCCTTCACGCGCAGCACGCGGCGTACGGCGTCGTCGACGCGGCCGGGATCGAGACGCGCGAGTTCGTCGTCGGCGAGGCCGAGAGGAGAGCCTCCCATCTCGATGTCGAGCCCGGCCGCGTACGCCTGGCGGACGGCATCCGCGAGGTTCTCCGCGACGCCGTGCGGAACGAGGTTCGCGACGCCCTCGGCATCGCCCACGACGACCCCGTCGAAGCCCCACTCCCGCTTGAGCACGTCGGTCAGCAGACGCCGGTGGGCGTGCATCGGGATGCCGGACACCGACGTGAACGCGGCCATCACCGAGGCGGCTCCCGCCCGTACGGCGGCCTCGAACGGCGGGAGGTGGACGGTGCGGAGGGCTCGTTCGCTGAGGTCGGCGCCGTTGTTGTCGCGCCCGCCCTCGCCCGCGCCGTAGCCGACGAAGTGCTTGGCGGTGGCGACGATGGCATCCGGAGACGACAGGTCGTCGCCCTGGTAGCCGCGGACCATGGCGGCGACCAGCAGCGAGGTCAGCCACGGATCCTCGCCGAACCCCTCGGACACGCGTCCCCACCGCGGGTCGCGCGAGACGTCGGCCATCGGGGAGAAGGTCCAGGTCACGCCGCCCGAGCGGGCCTCGGTCGCGGCGAGGTGCGCGAGCTCGCGGACGAGGTCGGGGTCGAAGGTCGCAGCCTGCGACAGCGGGATCGGGGCGATCGTGCGCTGTCCGTGGATGACGTCGAGGCCGACGAGCAGGGGGATCCCGAGACGCGTCTCCTCGACGGCGACGCGCTGGAGGGCGTTCGTCGCCGCGGCGGATGGGGGCCAGAACGTCGAGCCCACGCCGCGGCGGACGAGGGCGGCGGCATCGTCGGGGTTCGGGCGGAAGACGATCTGGAGCTGACCGATCTTCTCGTCCCACGTCATGCGGGCGAGGAGGTCGTCGATGCGAGCGCTCATGACAGGGGCCGGTACGTCGCGGAGCGGAAGCGCGCGGTTCCCTCGCCGCACGCGTAGAGCGCGGGTCGCAGGCTCAGCAGGTCGCCGACGGTGTTGGCGTGGTAGCCCGAGACCTCGAACCGCAGGCCGTGCCGTGTCCACTCGCCGCCGGGTGCGCGGTAGTGGATCTCGACGATGTGCCGGTCGTTGCGGATGCGCAGCTGCATCCGCCGCGCGGGCGGTGCCGGCTCGGGGCGGTGGTGCGGATGGCCGCCGAAGTACGTGCGCATGCGCTCGCCGTCGATGCCGACGCCGACGTACAGGCGGTCGTTGAAGAAGAGCAGGATGCCGGCCTCGACCCCGGGGTTGTTCACCTCGACGTCGACCTCGATCTCGTACGCGTGGTCGGGGGCGATCGTGACGAGCGGCGACGTGTCGGCGGGAGAGTCGCCCTTCGCCGTGACGACGAGGCCGTCATCGATTCGCAGCCGTTCCGCCTCGCGGGGGCCGGGGGCATGGAACGTCCACCGTTCGGGGGACGGGAGCGCCGCGAAGTCGTCGTTCCACGCGACGGGTCCGCTCTGCGCGGCGGCACCCGCCGGGACGTCGAGGTCGCCGCCGATGTCGGTGGCCCCGAGCGGCCATCCGTCGTCGGTCCAGGTGACGGGCTCGAGCAGGATCTGGCGGCCGAGCGTGCGGTAGCCGTTCTCGTACCCGTGTGACAGCATCCACCACCCGTCGCCCTCCGGGCCGGGAACGATCGTCGCGTGACCGCGCGACCACCACGCCTGGGCGGCATCCGTGGTCCGCGTGACGGGGTTGTGCGGACTGTTCTCCCACGGGCCGTGCACCGAGCGTGATCGAGCGGCGGTGACCATGTGCCCGGTGGGCGGGCCGGCTGTGCCGCCGACGGCGCTGATCAGGTAGAACCACTCGTCCTTGCGCAGCAGCTTGGGCCCCTCCAGAGCGTAGGCCTCGGTGACCCACTCGTCGGGGTAATGCCAGCCGTCGTACACGTGCTCGAGGTCGCCGACGGTCGACAGTCCGTCGTCGGCGAGGGCGATTCGACGTACCCCGTTCGTGAACAGGTACCGCTTCCCGTCCTCGCCCACGACGTGGCCCGGGTCGATCGCGCCCCGGATGCCGAGGTCGATCGGTTCCGACCAGGGGCCCTCCATGGAGTCGGCGTGGATGACGAAGATCGAGGGCTCCGTGAGCGCGGACCAGGATGCCGGGATGAAGGGGATGTAGATGAAGAAGCGTCCGTCGACCTCGGCGATGTCGACCGCGAAGGTCACGCCGACGGGATCGGGGAGCGCGGCCGTGACGTACTCCCACGAGACGAGGTCGCGCGAGCGGTAGAGCAGTAGACCCGGAGCCGACTCGAACGAGGAGTACGTCATCCAGTATTCGTCGCCGACTTTGATGACGGCCGGGTCCGGACGGTCCCCGCCCAGGACGGGATTGCGGAAGGTGGTCACGAGAGCTCCTGTGCGTGGGTCGGAAACAGCGATCGGCTGCCGCCCCGGGGGACGACAGCCGATCGCGACAGAGGGGATCAGCCCCAGGCGCTGTCCATGTCGGCGAGCACCTGGTCGACCGTCTTCTGGCCGGTCAGCAGACCCTGGACGCCCGCACCGAGAGCGTCGTAGACGCCCGGGTTCGGCCACGCGGCGTTCGGCAGGCCGGTGTACGAGTTCGACTCGAGCAGCGAGCCGATGTTCTTGTACTGCGGGAGCAGGCTGTCTTCCGAGGCGCCGACGATCGGCACGCCGCCGAAGCTGTCGGCGAAGGCCTTGGCCTGGTCGGGGGTGGCGACCCAGTCGAGGAAGTCCTGGATGAGCTTCTTCTTCGCGTCGCTGGTCTTCGCGTTCACGCCCCAGGCGTAGTTGGCCGAGGCGAGGACGAACGGCTTCTGGCCCGAGGAGGGCGGGAAGCTCTGCACGGTCAGGTCGGCGCCGGTCGCCGCGCCGATCGAGCTCGCCGCGCTCCCGGGGACCGCGGCCGACAGAGCCGTGCCGCCACCGAGGCCGGCGGTGATGTTGTCGAACGTGCCGCCCGCGGCACCGTCCTGGAAGCAGCCGGCGGAGTTCATGTCGACGAGGTCCTGCAGCGTCTCCTTCCAGCCTTCGGTGTCGGCGAAGGTGACCTTGCCCGCGGCGCGCTGCTCGTTCCAGTCGGGGGTCGCCTCGTAGACGCGGGTGGCCGAGATGAGCTGCGCCATCAGGCCGGTGTTGAAGGTGATGGCGCCGGCGAGGACCGTGAAGCTCTTGCCCGCGTCGCGAGCGGTCTTGCAGTCGGCGAGGAGGGACTCGTAGTCGTCGGGGTAGGCCGTGAGGCCCGCTTCCTTTGCGGCGTCGTTGTTGTAGACGAGGCCGACCGGAATGAGCGCGGTGGGCTGGGCGTAGACCTTGCCGTCGACCTCGTACTGGTTCTCGGCGTTCGCCGGGACGAGGCTGGCGGACGAGTCGCCCAGCGGGGCCAGGAGGCCCGCCTGCGCGAGCGAGATGACCGAGATCGGCTGTCCGGTGCCGGGCGCGAGGATCATGACGTCGGCGGCGTTGCCGGCCTGCAGCTGCGTGGTGACCTGCGTGTTGTAGGCCTCGGAGGGGTAGGGGATGACCTCGATGTTGAGGCCCTTCTCCTGCCCGTAGGCCTCGAGCGTCTTGGCGTACGACTGGTCGTCGTCGTTGGCCTGGGCGACCATGACGGTGAACCCGTCGGCGCTGTCGCCGCCGCCGGAGTCGCTGTTGCCCGAACAGCCGGCGAGGATGAGGACACCGGCGAGCGGAGCGGCGAGCAGGGGAAGGCGGAGCGACCGAAGCGAACTGTGCTGTGGCATGGGCGAACCCTTTCGTGACGTCTTTGTCTCCAGCCCGGGTAGTGAGTGGCTGGTACGGCTTTCGTTGCCGCGAGTTCAGGGTGACACACATTTGTCGGTTTTCGACATTAGCGTCGCTGATGCCGTGCAATAGTGCCAGCGATTCGCCATCGATACGGCCGCTCACCAGCATTTCTCCTCGCGCGCGGGCGATGCGCGCGGGTGGCCGTGAGGGTCAGAAGGGGAGAGCTCGTCTCGTTATGTCGAGCATCCATCTCACTAATGTGTCTTTTCGACACAAGGGTGCGATAGTCGGAGAACCGGCGCTCGACGCAACGAGAGCGCAATGACGACGAAGTCAGAGGGCAGATGACTGTGACCATCGAAAAGGACACCACGCGGACGCTCACCGTGCCGCCCAAGGCTCGGCGGACATCTCAGCGGCCGGTGCGCGGGGGAAAGCCCCTGATCAGCTACGGGCAGTGGTGGTGGGCTCTTCCCGCCATCCTCCTCGTGCTCGGCGTGCAGTACGCCGCGACCCTCACGGGCGGCTTCTTCGCCTTCACCAACTGGACCGGTCTCGGCTCGTTCGAGATCACCGGGTTCGACAACTTCGCCAAGATCTTCGCGGACCCGCAGCTGCTCGGCGCGGTGTGGAACACCCTCTTCCTCGCCTTCGGGTCGGTCATCATCACGAACGTGCTGGGTCTGCTGTTCGCCCTCGCGATCAACCGCACGTTGAAGACGCGCTACATCCTGCGCACCCTGCTGTTCATGCCGGTCGTGCTCAGCCCGCTGGCCGTCGCCTATGTCTGGAAGTTCATCTTCCAGTTCAACGGTCCGCTGAACGGCTTCCTCGGGGCGATCGGTCTCGAGTCGCTGCAGAAGACCTGGCTCGCCGACCCCACGTGGTCGATCTGGGCGATCCTCATCACGGTCGTGTGGCAGCAGACGGGCTTCACGATGGTGATCTACCTCGCGGGCCTGGCCTCGGTGCCGGTCGAGGTCGAAGAGGCCGCGGCCCTCGACGGCGCCGGCGTGTGGGGGCGCTTCTGGAACGTCGTCGTCCCCGCCATCCGCCCCTCGATCGCGATCGCGACGACCCTGGGACTCATCCAGGGCCTCCGCATCTTCGACCAGATCCTCGCCCTCACCGGAGGCGGTCCGGCGGGAGCCACCGAGACTCTTGCGACCGAGGTCTACAAGAACGCTTTCTCTCTCGGGCAGTTCGGCTTCGGCTCGGCGCTCGCGCTCGTGCTCACCGTCATCATCCTGGCGTTCGCCATCCTCCAGCAGTACGTCACGCGCGACCGCGAGGTCGGGAAGGTCTCCTGATGTTCCGCTACACGAAGTTCACGGCCGTCCGGGAAGTCCTGGTCTGGGTCGTGACCCTGATCGGTCTCCTGCCCCTCTACATCCTCGTCGCCACCGCGCTCAAGAGCGACAAGGAGGCCCTGTCGAGCAGTGCCGTCGCCCCGCCGACGAGCATCGACTTCAGCGCGTTCGTGTCGGTGCTGACCGCGACCGGTCGCAACAGCATCCCGATGAGCATCCTGAACAGCGTGATCATCACCGGCGGAGCAATCCTCGGTCTCGTCCTGTTCGGCTCGGTCGCCGCCTACGTGATCGCCCGCCGCACCCGGAAGTGGACGACGATCACCTACTACCTCGTGCTGATCGCGATCATCCTGCCCGCGCAGTTGGGCACCGTTCCCCTCTACATCGGGGCCCGTTCGATCGGCCTGACCGGCAACGCCTTCGGCATGATCGTGCTCTGGGTCGGCATCCTGATGCCGCTGTCGGTCTTCCTCTACGCCAGCTTCTTCCGCGGGCTGTCGACCGAGTACGAAGAGGCCGCCGTGATCGACGGCGCCTCGCCGGTGCAGGCTTTCTTCCGTGTCGTGCTGCCGCTCATGGCGCCGGCCACCGGAACGGTGGCGATCCTCGCGGGCCTGATCGTCTGGAACGACTTCTTCAACTCGCTGATCTTCCTCGGCGGTTCCACCACGCAGACCCTGCCCGTCGCGATGTACACCTACGTCGGCGGTCTCGTCTCGGCCTGGAACAAGATCTTCGCCGTCGTGATCATCTCGATGGTCCCGATCCTGCTCTTCTACATGTTCGCTCAGAAGCGCTTCATCCAGGGCTTCGCCGGCGGCCTGAAGGGCTGACGCTTTCTCCTCATGGATGCCGGACCGCCGGCATCCATGATCGTCGCGCCCGCATCCTCGAAAGGACACCCTCGTGTACCAACTCGCCCCCAACATCGAACTCCTCTTCACCGAGGCCGGTGACTACCACGACCGCGTGCGCGCGGCGGCGGCCGCGGGCTTCGATGCCGTCGAGATGTGGGGGCCGACCGGCGTCGACGCCCCGGCCACCCCGAAGGATCTGCCCGCGCTGAAGGCCGCGCTCGAGGAGACCGGCGTGCAGCTGACCGCACAGCTCGCCGAGCCGCGCACGCAGTTCATGATCCCGCCGTGGGACCACTCGGAGTTCTTCCGCAAGCTCGACGAGGGAGTCGAGATCGCCCGCGACCTGGGCTGCCCGCGCATCGTCGTCGGCAGCGGCACCGGGTTCGGTGGGTGGAAGCGCCAGGTGCAGCTCGACAAGCTCATCGAGATCTACCGCAAGGCGATCGCGCAGATCGAGGGCTCGGGCGTCGGCCTGGTGCTCGAGCCGGTGAACGTCCGGGTCGACCACCCCGGTTCGCTCCTGGACCGGACGGCCGAGGGCGTCTACGTCGCTCGCGGCGTCGACTCGCCGCAGTTCGGCGTGCTGTACGACATCTACCACTCGGCCGTCGAGGGCGAGGACATGGAGGCCGAGCTCGCGAACGCCGGCGACCTCATCCACTACGTGCAGCTCGCCGATGCGCCGGGCCGCGGTGAGCCCGGCACGGGTGCCCTCGACTGGACCCAGCGCTTCGCTCTGCTGCGTGACAGCGGCTACGACGGGCCGGTGGGCCTGGAGTACTACCCGACCACCGCGTCCGAGGCCTCGGTCGCGCACGTCGTCGAGATCGCGCGCGCGGCATGAACGCGCGACGCTACCCCGAATCGGTCGACGTCGTCATCGTCGGCAGCGGCCCCACGGGCTCGGCCTATGCGCGCATCCTCTCGGAGCGGGTGCCGGGTGCGACGATCGCGATGTTCGAGGTGGGGCCGACGGTGTCGGACCCGCCCGGCGCGCACGTGAAGAACATCGCCGACCCCGCCGAACGGGCTCGCGCGCAGGTCGCGTCCGAGGGTCCCGGTGAGCGCGGCGCGAAGGTCGCCAACCCCGGCGCCGCCCGGGCGGGCGTCCGCGGTGCGCGCCCGGGCACCTTCCTCCTGGAGGACGGTTACGCGTTCGAGGGGGAGGACGGCCTGCCGGTCGTGGCGATGTCGAGCAACGTCGGCGGCATGGCGGCGCACTGGACTGGTGCCTGCCCCCGCCCGAACGACAGTGAGCGCATCGCTTTCCTGCCCGATCTCGACGAGCTGCTCGACGAGGGCGATCGTCTGCTCGGCGTCACCCGCAACGCCTTCGACTCGGCGCCGTTCGGGGCGATCGTGCGCGAGCGCCTCTCGGCGGCGGTCGATGAGGGCCGCGTCGATGAGACGAAGGTGCAGCGGATGCCGTTGGCCGTGCACCGCCGCGACGATGGACGTCTGGTCTGGTCGGGGTCGGACGTCGTGCTCGGCGAGGTGACGCGAGAGAACCCCGGGTTCTCGCTGTTCGACGAATCGCTCGCGGTGCGCGTGATCGTGGAGGGCGGACGCGCGGCCGGGGTGATCGTGCGCGACCTGCGCTCGGGCGAGGAGCACCGCGTTGCGGCGCGCTTCGTCGTGGTCGCGGCCGACGCGCTGCGCACGCCGCAGTTGCTGTGGGCCTCGGGCGTGCGTCCCGAGGCGCTTGGGCGCTACCTCAACGATCAGGCCCAGGTGGTCTTCGCCTCGCGGCTGCGCGATATGCCGCCGCTCGCCGAGGATGCCCCCACGGCCGGACTCGCCGAGTACAGCGGCGTGAGCTGGGTGCCGTTCACCGACGACATGCCGTTCCACGGTCAGATCATGCAGCTCGACGCCTCTCCGATCGCCCTCGCCGACGACGACCCCGTCGTCCCGGGCTCGATCGTGGGGCTCGGACTGTTCTGCGCCAAGGACCTGCAGCGCGATGACCGCGTCGTCTTCGACGAGGGGCACGTCGACGGATATGGGATGCCGGCTCCCCGCATCCACTACCGCCTCACCGCCCGCGATCACGAGGTGGTGGAGCGGGCCCGGCGCGAGATCGTGCGTCTGGCCGAGGCCATCGGCGACCCGGTCGGCGATCGCCCGTTCACGCTTCCGCTCGGCTCGTCGCTGCACTATCAGGGCTCGACGCGGATGGGCGTCGCGGACGACGGCACGAGCGTGTGCGACGTCGACAGCGAAGTCTGGGGCGTTCCCGATCTGTTCGTCGCCGGCAACGGCGTGATCCCGACCGCGACCGCGTGCAACCCCACGGTGACCTCGGTCGCCCTGGCGGTGCGGGGGGCGCGGAAGATCGCGGCCGTGCTCGGTTCGGAGCGGGCCGCCCCGGTCTCGGCATCCGTCTGATCCTTGCTTATGCAGGAATCAGACATTAGAGTGTAGAAATCAGAACAAAGAAGTTCGCGGCTTCGGCCGCACCGACGAGGAGGTCCCGGTGATCCCGGATCGCATCATCGAGCAGGGCACTCTGAGCGCCCGCGACGGACGCGCAGCAGTCGAGGTGCGCCTCCCCTGGTACCGGGCGCTCCCGGCATCCTGCATCTCCGGTGCGAAGCTCACCGTCGACGGGGTCGAGGCGCCCGCGGACTCGCTGCGCTGGGAGATGAACGGCGAGGAGTTCACCTTCGCCGACATGAAGACGAACACCGAGCAGTGGTGGTTCCCGACCGACTCCGCGGTGCTGTCGGGAGAGGTGGCGGTGGATGCCGGAGAGCACGAGGTGCGCGTCGACCTCGAGCTCTACATCCCGTACATCATCATCTCCGACGACAGCTCTGCCGACAGCGTGCTCCACATCGAAGAGCACGACACGAAGACGATGACCGTCCGCCAGGTCGAGGAGGCCCGCGCATGACCGAGCTCGGCACGCCCATCCAGGGGGTCACCCTCTACAGCTTCACCCGCGCCTTCCACGGCCGCGAGTACGACCTCGATCAGCTCATCCGCAAGACCGCGGCCGAGGGCTTCGGACCCGGTCTCGAGATCATCGGCTTCTCGAGCTTCCGCGGCTTCCCCGAGATCGACGACCGCTTCGCGGGGAGCTTCTCCGACCTCATCGACGAGGTCGGCCTCGTGCGTACCTCGCTCGCGGTGAACGCCGACATCGGCCTGCGTCCCGACAAGCTCATGGACCAGGACGAGCTCATCGCGTACATGCGCAAGCAGATCGCGGCGGCGGCGAAGCTCGGCTTCCCCATCGCGCGCGTGCAGATCTCGCTCACGCCCGACTCGATGGAGGCGCTGGCGCCGATCGCCGAGGAGTATGGCGTCACGCTCGCGCTCGAGGTGCACGCCGACCAGTACGCCTCGCACCCGCGCATCCTCGCGCTGCGCGATCGCTACGAGAAGGTCGGCTCGCCCTTCCTCGGCTTCACGATGGACTGGGGCGCCACCGTCACGGGCTTCGCTCCCTCGCTCATCGAGGCGTACCGCCGGCGCGGGGCCTCGGAGGAGCTTCTCTCGGCCGTCGTCGCCCTGTGGGACGAGTACTACGAGCAGGGTCCGCCCGCCGATCAGGCCGACCACGGGCAGCGCTTCGGCCGCTTCATCGGTCTGGCTCACCAGCACGGTCGCCCCGACCTCGGCATCGACTTCGGCATCAACGGCACCGGCCTGTTCGGGCCGGCGCGCGTGGACGACTGGCTCGAGATCATGCCGTGGATCAAGCACGTGCACGGCAAGTTCTTCGGCATCGACGAGCACGGGAACGAGCCCTCGGTGCCCGTCGCCGACCTCATCACCCTGTTGGTCGAGAACGGCTACAGCGGAGCGGTGTCGAGCGAGTACGAGGGCTGGCACTGGAACCACTGGCAGAGCCCCTTCGAGATCATCCGCGGCGAACAGGCCATCCAGCGCACCGCGGCCGAGGCCGCGGGCTCGCGCATGATCACGGATGCCGCCGAGGCTCGGCGCGCCCTCGACGCCCACCTGCCGCACGCCGTGCGGGCCTGACCCGCGCGCCTGGAAGGACAACGCGAATGACTGACGGCATCGCCGGAACAGGCATCAAGCTCGGCACCACGCTCTACTCGATGACGAGCGAGTTCGCCGCGGGGCTCTACACCCCCGAGACCCTCATCAAAGAAGTGCACGACCAGGGCATCGGCCCGGGCGTCGAGTTCAACTTCGCGCAGCTGCTGCGCTCGTACCCCGACGTCGATGCCGACTTCACGAAGCTCTGGTTCGACTCGCTCGAGACGTACGGTCTCGAGGCCAGCGCCGTCGGCACGAACCTCGACATGGGCCGGCGCAAGGACCGCGACATGACGCCGGACGAGGAGCACGACTTCTTCGCGCGCCAGCTCAAGTCGGCGCACACGCTCGGTTTCAAGACGGTCGTCATCCGCTCGGCCGGCAAGGAGCTGCTGCGCCGTCTGCTGCCCCTGGCCGAGAAGTACGACCAGCGGCTCGGCTACGAGATCCACGCGCCCTCGGGTCCCAACGACCCGAAGGTGCTCGAGATCCGCGAGGTGTATGACGAGCTCGGGAGCGACCGGCTCGGCTTCACCGCCGACTTCTCGTCGACCATGCACTCGCTCTCTCCCACCCTGCTGCGCACGCTCGGCCAGATGGGCATGGACGGGAAGCACTTCCCGGTCATGGACGAGATCTGGCGAGAGCCCACCCCCATGCACGTGCGCAACCAGAAGTTCGAGGACTACCTCTCGGGCGAGGGTGTCGACCCGCTGCGCTTCGGGCCGTTCACGCGCCTGGCCTTCAACATGCACGGTCTCGTGCCGCCGGAGGAGTGGCTCGACATCATGCCGCGGATCTTCCACGTGCACGCGAAGTTCTACGACATCGGCGTGGACGGCCAGGAGCCGGCCATGGACATCCCGCGCATCGTGAAGCAGTTCGTGATCGGCGGGTACGAGGGTTATCTCTCCAGCGAATGGGAGGGCCACGCCTTCAGCGACCTCGGCGAGAGCGACCCCATCGATCTCGTCAAGAAGCAGCACGCGCTCATGCGCAAAGCCATCGAACAAACCGTCGCCGAGCGCCAGCCGGCCTGACAACCCTCACCCACGAAGGAGTATCCGTGTCGAACACCACCACCGAGGCATCCATCTCGGACCTCATCGCCGAGATCGCGCGCCTGCGCGACCAGGTCGAGGCCGCCCAGTCCCTCGCGCAGCGCGCCGAGGACCGCGGACAGGTCGAGAACCTGTTCAACCGCTACATGTTCCTGCACAACGCCTTCGAGGACGAGCAGATCATCCCGATGTGGGTGAAGGAGGGCACCGAGGGCATCCGCGCGCGGTACACCAACGCCGGTCAGTACACGACCTGGCAGAGCGTGACCGACTACCACCGCGGGCGCCCCCACCCGGAGGGCAAGCTCATCCTCCACACCACGAACACCCCCGTGATCGAGGTCGCCGCCGACGGCAAGACCGCCAAGGGCGTCTGGCTCATGGCCGGCACCGAGTCGGGCCTGACCGACCCCAAGGTCGCCGAGGCGTTCCCCGACATGTACTCGCCCGACGAGGTGCTCGGCAAGAAGGTCTGGGCGCACTGGGTGTGGTGCAAGTACGCCATCGACTTCCTCAAGCAGGACGGCGAGTGGAAGTTCTGGAAGTTCCGCTGCTACGAGCTCGCCCGTGCCCCCTTCGAGGAGAACTGGGTCAGCTTCGGCCTGAAGAACCAGGGCGCCTTCGACCTCGACCTGATGTACTTCGGCGACGACGGCAAGCCCGTCTTCATGCCGCCCGCTGACGAGCCGGTTCCCTCGAAGAACCACCCGTACAGCCCCCAGACGACGCAGAAGCTCGAGCCCGTGCCGCCGGTGGCGCACGAGCACTTCGTCGACACCTTCGCCTAGGAGTCCCCGTGGCCACCCACAACTCGCTCTTCGCCGAGAAGGACGTCCGTCGTACCGACGACGGGCTCGCCGTCTCGGTGCAGCTGCCGTGGTATCGGAGCCTCTGGCTGTCGGCCGTCGACGGGGTCGCCGCCTCGGTGAACGGTGTCGCGGTCCCGACCGAGGACCTCCGGTTCGTCCTCGAGGGTCGCGAGTACCGCGTCGAGGAGCTGCCCGAGCAGTCCGACACCCTGTGGTTCGTCGCCGACCGCCCCGATGTGCTGATCCACCTCGACACGCCGCCCGCGGCGGGCGAGAAGGTCACCGTCGAGGTCGTCCTGACGATGCGTCTGCTCTACATGCAGATCATGCCGGGCGTCGACGGCGGTCCCGGTCGCTACGTCACGAACCGGGTTCCGGTCGAGCGCGAGCTGGTGCTGGCATGACCGCGCCCGCTCGCGTCACCGTGCCCGAAGCGCCGCTTGGCGACCCTCCGCCGAAAACTCCGCTCCGCGTCGCCATGATCGGCTACGGCTTCATGGGAGCCGCCCATTCCGTGGGTTGGCGCCAGGCGCCGCGCATGTTCGACCTGCCGCGCGCGGTCGAGATGACCGTGGTCGTCGGACGGAACGCGGATGCCGTGGCATCCGCCGCCGAGAAGTGGGGCTGGGCCGAGTCGGCCACCGACTGGCGCGAGGTCATCGGGCGCGACGACATCGACATCGTCGACATCGTCACGCCCGGCGACTCGCACGCCGAGATCGCCATCGCGGCCCTCGAGGCGGGCAAGCACGTGCTGTGCGAGAAACCGCTGGCGAACACGGTCACCGAGGCCGAGGCGATGGCCGAGGCGGCTGAGCGGGCGCGGGCGCGTGGCATCCGGTCGATGGTCGGATTCACGTACCGTCGCGTGCCGGCGGTGACGCTGCTGCGCGACATGATCGCCGAGGGGGCCGTGGGCACGGTGCAGCAGGTGCGCGCGGCGTACCGGCAGGACTGGCTCGTCGACCCCGGGATGCCGCTCGCCTGGCGCCTGCAGAAGGAGCACGCCGGTTCGGGGGCGCTCGGCGACATCGGCGCGCACATCATCGACATGACGCAGTTCGTGACCGGGCTCGGCGTCGAGAGCGTCACGGGAACCCTCGAGACGATCGTGAAGCAGCGGCCGCTGCAGGCCGCCGGGTCGGGGTTGTCGGGCTCGGCCGGCGAAGGGTTCGGTGAGGTCACGGTCGACGACGCCGCGATCTTCACCGGGCGGCTGTCGAACGGCGCCCTCGCGTCCTTCGAGGCGACCCGCTTCGCGACCGGGCGCAAGAACGCCCTCACGATCGAGGTGTCGGGGGACCGGGGCGCGCTCGCGTTCGACCTCGAAGACCTCAACAGCCTGCGGTTCTACGACCGCACCGCCGCCGACGGGCGGCAGGGCTTCACGCGGATCCTCGTCACCGAGCCGCAGCATCCGTACGTCTCGGCGTGGTGGCCCGCGGGGCACATGCTCGGCTACGAGCACGGCTTCAGCCACCAGGTCGTCGACCTCGTCGGCGCGATCGACGCCGGCACCGACCCGCATCCCTCGTTCGACGAGGGGCTTCGCGTCCAGCGCGTGCTCGACGCGGTCGAGCGCAGTTCCTCCGCCGGCGCGGTGTGGACCGGCGTCGCATCCCCCGTCCCCGCTTCGTGAAAGGCCCCGTCATGGCACGCCCCATCACCCTGTTCACCGGCCAGTGGGCCGATCTGCCCTTCGAAGAGGTCGCGCGCCTCGCCGGCGAGTGGGGCTACGACGGCCTCGAGATCGCCTGCTGGGGCGACCACATCGACGTGTCGCGCTGGGACGACGCCGACTACGTGCAGTCGCGTCTCGACATCCTCGAGCGCAACGGTCTGAAGGTCTGGACGATCGCCAACCACCTCGTGGGCCAGGCCGTGTGCGACGACCCCATCGATGAGCGCCACCACGACATCGTGCCGCCGCGCGTGTGGGGGGACGGGGATGCCGAGGGCGTTCGCCGGCGTGCCGCCGAGGACCTCAAGAACACGGCGCGCTTCGCCGCGAAGCTCGGCGTGAAGACGGTCACCGGCTTCACCGGGTCGAGCATCTGGAAGTACGTCGCGATGTTCCCGCCGGCCTCCGACGCCATGATCGAGCGAGGGTATGCGGACTTCGCTGAGCGGTGGCATCCGATCCTCGATGTCTTCGAAGAGGTCGGCGTGCGCTTCGCGCTCGAGGTGCACCCGTCCGAGATCGCGTACGACTACTGGACCGCCAAGAAGACGCTCGAGGCGATCGGACACCGGAAGAGCTTCGGGTTCAACTTCGACCCCTCGCACTTCGTGTGGCAGCAGCTCGACTCGGTCGCGTTCGTGCTGGATTTCGCGGAGCACATTCTCCACGTGCACTGCAAGGAGTCCACGACCAACCTCGACGGCCGCAACGGCGTGCTCGGCTCGCACCTGTCGTGGGACAACCCGCGCCGCGGGTGGACGTTCGTCTCGACCGGCCACGGCGACGTGCCGTGGGAGCCGCTCTTCCGCGCGCTGAACGCGATCGGCTACGACGGCCCGACGAGCGTCGAGTGGGAGGACGCCGGCATGGACCGGCTCGTCGGCGGCCCCGAGGCCCTCGCCTTCGTTCGCAAGCTCGGCGAGATCACGCCGCCGCACCAACTGTTCGACGCCGCGTTCTCGAACAGGGGGTGATCGGGGGCTGCGTGCGGGCGGCGGCGGGTGCGGGGGCGCGGGGCATGCGGGGGCGTGCGGGGGCGTGCGGGGGCGTGCCCGCCGCGATAAACGCCGTTCCTTGCGAGAAACGCGGTGTCGCGGCGTTTCTCGCACGTAACAGCGTTTATCAGTGAGGGGAGACGGGCGTGATCGGAATCGGCATCCTGGGGGCCGGCGGCATCGCCGAGCGTGCGATGGTCGACCCCGCGCGCGGGGTGGAGGGCGTCGAGGTGGTCGCGATCGGAGCGCGCGACCCGGAGCGAGCTCGGGCGTTCGCCGAGCGGTTGGGAGTCCCCGCATGGGGCGACTACGACGCGGTGCTGTCCGACCCGCGGGTCGACCTCGTCTACCTCGCGCTCCCGCCGATCGTGCACGCCGAGTGGGCGCAGCGCGCGCTCGCCGCCGGCAAGAACGTGCTGTGCGAGAAGCCCCTGTCGGCGAACGGTGCCACCGCCGAAGCGATCGCGGATGCCGCGGATGTCGCGGGCCGACGCGCGTTCGTCGGGTTCCATTTCCGCCTCCACGGCTTCATCCGCGAGCTCCTCGACACGATCTCGTCGGGCGTGCTCGGTGACGTGAAGCTCGTCGAGATCGACTTCAGCATCCCGCACTTCGTCGTACAGCCCGGCAACATCCGCCTCGACGGCGACCTCGCGGGTGGGGCCGTGATGGACGTCGGCTGCTACGCCGTCGATCTCCTCCGCGCGGCGTTCGGCGAGCCCGAGGCGATCACGGCGACGGCGCAGACGTACGACGCCGATCCCCGGATCGACCTCCAGACCGATGCCGAGCTGCGTCTACCCGGTGGCATCCCGGCCCTCCTGCGGGCGTCGTTCCTCGGCGACGATCAGGGCGCGATGTGGGTGCGCGTCGACGGCGGCGACGCGTCGCTGCTGGCGACGAGCGTGATCGTGCCGCAGTGGGGAGCGACGCTCACCGTGACGTCGCCGGCCGGCGAGGTGCTCCGCTCCGTCGCCGCGGAACCGGGGGAGAACAGCTACGCCCGTCAGCTCGAGCACCTGCGCGATGTGCTCGCCGAGGGCTCGGAGAGCGTGCTCGACGCCCGTCGCGGCGTCGGGACGATGCGGGTGGTCGACGCGATCTACCGCGCGGCGGGGCTGGAGCCGCGCTGACGGCTGGGGTGCCTCGCGAGAACAGGACATCCGGCCAGGACAGGCCGGCGGCAGGGGCGGTGCTGTCCTCGACGATCAGCCTGTTCTCGTCGATCCCGAAGGGGAATGCGGCGATATCGTCGGACGATGAGCCCTTCCCCCGCCGTCGAGACCGCCACCCTCGCCGATGTCGACGCGCTGCTGGCGTTCTGGGCCATCGCGGGCGAGAACGACGCACGGCCGAGCGACTCGGCTCCCGTGGTCGAGGCGCTCCTGCGCCGTGACCCCGAGGCCGTGCTCGTCGTGCGGTCGGAGGGCCGGATCGTCGGCACCGTCATCGCGGGCTGGGACGGGTGGCGCGCCCACCTCTATCGCCTCGCCGTGCACCCCGACCACCGTCGTCAGGGCATCGCCGGTGCGCTCCTCGACGCGGCTGAGGATCGTCTTCGCGCGCTCGGCGCCGGACGTTTCGACGCGATGGTGCTCGAGGGCAATGACTTGGGCGCGTCGGCGTGGGCGGCTCGCGGATATGCGCCCCAACCGGAGTGGCGGCGCTGGGTGCGTCGCTCCACGTGACATTGTGTACACAATCAACACTCTTGCTACAATGATGGCATGGACACCGTGACGACCGAACTGTCGACCCGCGAGCTGCGGAGCCAGCTCTCAGACGTTCTGGGTCGTGCGATGTACGCGGGGGAGCGCATCGGCGTCACCCGCAACGGCAAGCTGGCAGCGGTGGTCGTGAGTGTCGCCGACGTCGAGGCCCTCGAAGAGTTCGAGATGGCGCAAGACGTCGCCGCGTACCGTCAGGCGAAGAGCACGGATGACGGTACCCGCGTGACGCTCGAGGAGCTTCGCGCCGACCTCTCGTCGTGACCTATCGCGTCGAACTCACCGGGGCGGCAGCTCGTCAGGTGAGGAAGCTTCCGAGGCCTGCGCGCGATCGTGTGATGGAGGCGATCGGGATGCTCCAGAACGACCCTCGACCGACGGGTGCGAAGAAGCTCGTCGGCGAGCACACGGCCTGGCGCATTCGCGTCGGGGATTACCGGGTGATCTACGACGTCTTCGATGGCGAGCTCGTCGTCACTGTGGTCCGGGCCGCCCACCGTCGGGAGGTCTACGGCCGATAGCCGCAGCTGCTCAGCTTGCCCGACCCCGGTGGAACGGGCAGCCCGACGGGGCGTCCGCGCGGCGCACGCGCCCGCCGGAGCGCGGCTTGGTCGGCATCCGGCGCCGGTTCACCTCCAGGCCGTGACCCGAGATCCGCAGGCGAGGGTCGCTGAGGACGGCGATGGATGCCGCGAGCCCGGCGATCGCGAGCTTCTCGCCCGGGCAGCGGTGACCGGTCGGCACCTCGCCGCCGCCGTGGGGGACGAAGGCGCGCAGCGCCTCGTAGTCGTCGATGCCGCGGAAGCGTTCGGGGTCGAACGTCGAGGGCCGCTCCCACTCGCGCGCGTCGGTGTCGGTGCCGAGGATGTCGAGCACGACCCGGCCACCGGCGGAAACGCGCTCGCCATCGAGCTCGACGTCGCTCACGGCCCACGCGGGGAGCATCGGCACGAAGGGAGCGGTCCGGCGGATCTCCTGCGCGAACGCCGTCGCCAGCTCGCCGCTCACGAGCGAGCCGCGCTCGGCCGTCTCGGCCGCGATGCGCTCGCGCCACTCGGGACGGTCGTGCAGCTCCTTCGCGGCGAACGCGACGAAGCGCGAAACCGCGATCATCGGACGGAAGCTGTTCTGCAGTTCGATGCCCGCGCGCTTCGCGGGCAGCAGCTCGCCGGAGCGGTCGCGGTGCCACGCCCAGGCGTGCAGCGCCGTGCCCTCGGCGGGGTCCAGGGTTCCGGCGCGGACGGCCTCGATGAGTTCGGCGGCGTGGCGGTCCGACCACCGACGGTTCGCCAGGGCCAGCAAGAACTCGGGCGAGTACGGCACGCCGAACCCGTCGACGATCTGTGCCTGCCGCTTCGCCCAGCGCGTCTGTGCCGCGGCGGTGCCGGGGATGCCTGCCCACCGCATGATCGCGCGGCCCAGGGCTCCCACCGCGGCGTCGTACGCTGAGCGCTCGCCGCCCGCGACCCACGCGTCGAGCTCGCCCTGCCACTGCCGTTCGAGCTCGGGCAGCAGGCGCTGTACCTCGGCGTCGTCGTAGAGCACGTCGACGAACGTCGCCTTGCGGTGGCGGTGCTCCTCACCGTCGAGGCTGTGCACCGAGCCGTGGCCGAACAGCGACTCCTGGATGAACGCCGGCATCGCCCCGTGCCGGCGGGTCAGCGACTCGTCGTAGAAGAGCCGCACCCCTTCCTCGCCGCGGACGAACAGCGCTTCTCGCCCGAGGAGTCGGAACGGCACCGCTCGCGCGCCGCGATCGGCGCGTCGCCAAAGGTGCGCGCCGAATCCGTAGCCGCGGACCAGGAGCGAGAGCGAGTCGTCACGAAGCAGGGCGAGGGGGGATGCCATGCCCCCACGGTTCCACGCGCGCGCCGGGGCGCCGAGGGGGCGGCGCACGCGAGAGCGCTGTGCTAGCAACCGCAGGGACGAGACCAGGGGATCGCACCGGTGCGGACGCCTGCGTCTGACGGCATCCTGTTCCGGCGCGATCCCCTGGTCGGGAGGGGTCAGGTGGGGACGCGCGTCCCCTCGAGGATCGGCCGCAGCACCTTCTGCACGTACCAGCCCGCCACCATCGTGCTCTCGGCGGGGTGCGGGCTCTGGTCGGACTCCACGACGATCCAGCCGCGGTAGCCGTGCTCTGCCAGGGCGCCGACGAATGCCTCGAAGTCGACGAGCGCGCGCTCGTCGCTCGGCTCGTAGAACCAGCGCAGGATCTTGCGCGCGCCGCCCTCGGTGCGGATGAACTGCTCCGCGTGCGGGGTGCTCGCCTCGGCGTCGTCGACCGTCTCGCGTGCGTCCTTCAGCTGCACGTGCACGACGCGGTCGGCGTGACGTCGGTAGAACGCGACCGGGTCGATGCCCGCGATCGCGTACTCCGCCGTGTCGATCGCGAGGCCGACCTTCTCGGCATCCGTCGCCGCCAGCAGGCGGTGCATCCCATCACCCAGCCGCAGCGCCGAGAGGAAGTCGACGTGCAGGCCCAGGGCGATGCCGTCCGCCGCGATGGCCGCGCCGACGGTATTCCACAGGGTCGCCAGCACGCCGATCTGCTCGTCGGAGAGCTCGCCGGTCTGCCACGCCGACGGCGCGGCGCGCACGACGAGCACGCTCCCGCCGAGGCGGCGGATGGCATCCGCGAACCACCGTGCGGTGCGCACGATCTGGTCGACCGACGCCGGGTCGAGCGGGTCGGGACCGCGCCCCATCTCGACCTCGAAGCCGACGGAGGGGTCGTAGACATAGCTGCTCACGGCCTCGATGGCGCACGAGGACAGGAACTCGCCGAACTCCTCGACCGAGCCGTAGAGGTCGGCGAGCTGCTGGGGCGTGCCCAGCGGCTCCCACGCGCCGAAGCTCTCGGCGGTCAGCTCGATCCCCGCGAATCCGCTGATGGATGCCGTCTTGAACGCGCGCTCGTGCTCGCGCTTGCGCACGAACGAGTCGATGTTCGTGTCCCACTGGTTGATGGCGTAGGCCCAGCGCACGTCGCTCATCGCGCGACCTCCTCGTTGTAGATGCCGTCCAGGACGTTCTTGGCGTACCAGCGCGAGATCGCGGTGCTCTCGGCGTAGTCGCCGCCGAGCTTGTCGGCCTTGTCGTGCTCGACGCTGATCCAGCCGGTGTATCCGTTGTCGCGGACCGATCGCATCATCGCCTCGAAGTCGACGAGGCCCTCGTCGGTGCCCATCTCGTAGAACCACTTCTCGGTCGTCTTCGCCGAGACCTCGGCATCCGGGAACATCCGGTAGTCGTCGTTGACGTCCTTGTGGCGGGTGTCCTTGAAGTGGAAGCCCGTCACGCGCTCGTGGTGCTTCTCGTAGACGTCTACGGGGTCGACGTCGGCGATGCAGTGCTGCGCGGTGTCGACGAAGAACTTCACGTAGCGCGGGTCGGCGTACGAGTAAAAGCGGTCGATCTGATCGCGCGTGCGGATGCCGGCGTAGAACTCGTGGTGGCAGGTGAGGTTCACGCCGTACTGCTGCGTGAGCTCGCCGACCTTCCCCCAGATGTCGGCCGCGTGCTTGAGGCCGTCGTCGGGCACTCCCGCCTCGTCGAAGTAGCGGGACCCCGGCATGACGATGATGTTGTCGAGCTGGATGCCCGACCACATGTCGAGGGTGCGCTGGAAGTCCTCAAGGATCGTGCCGTGGGTCGCGGGCACCTCGGGCGCGTAGCGGTCGGGGGAGTAGTAGACGCCGTGGAACGTGTTGACGATGCGCTCGAGGCCCTGCTCCTGCACGAACTCCTGGTAGTTCGCGACCGAACCGTACTGCTCGAAAATCTGCCAGATGCGGAAGTCGAAGGTGTCGATCGCGTCGAAGCCGACGGCGGCGACCTGCTGGAGGAAGCGCTTCATCGCCAGCTTGGACTGCCACTGGTCGTAGGGGCCGGCGGGGCCCTGGGCTCGCCAGTGGTCCATGTAGCTCCACTTGATGGGTCGGTCGGTCATTGCGTGCTCGCTCTCTGAAGGGATGCGGATGGGTGACGGTCGGAGAGGGCGCCGGCGGCCAACGAGAGATGACGCGACGTCATCTCCCACGGGTCGTCGTCGAGCCACTCCTGGCCGCCCCACTCGCTGCAGAGCGTGCCGGTGAAGCCCGTCGCGGCGAGGGCGGCGCCCACGTCGCGAAGGGGGTCGGAAAGTCGGTGATCGGCGTCGTCGAGGTCCCAGAACTTCAGGTGCACGGCACCGAGGAGGGGGAGGACGGATGCCAGGTCCGAGATGTGCGCGCGACCGAACCGCACGAGCAGGTTCATGTACAGCGTGTGCACCGGCCCCGGTACACCGCCCGACCGCAGCAGGCCGATGACCGCGTCGTGGGTCGCCGGTTCGCGCCACTCGTCGCGGAGTCGCCCGACGAGGTCGGCCGGGATGCCGGCGCGCTCGAGCCGCTCGAGGTAGGTCACCGGCAGGGCCGGCATGAGCATGCTGATATCGAGTAGCAGGCGCACGTGCGGGGTGTCGAGCTCGGCGATGCGGTCGTAGTCCGCCGGTCGCGCGGCCGGGGTCTCGTGGCCCTGTGCCTCCTCGAAGAGCACGAGGTCGAGGTCTTCGAGCAGGGGCACGAGGTCGTCGAGGATCCCTCCGGCCTGGCCGATCGGCAGGCGGACTCCGGCAGCTCCCACCGAGGCGGCCGCGCGCAGCTGCGGTTCGAGGAACGCCCGGCGCTCGGCATCCGTCCGCCGCCGACCGCGGTCGTACTCGTCGATGCTGACGCCGACGATGCTGACGCGTCCGCCCTCGGCGGTGAGCCGGTCGCGGAACGCCTCGACGTCGCGCGTCGGTGGCGCGGGGAATCCGCGCCACATCTGGCCCAGTTCGATCTCGACGGCCGAGGCGATGCCTCGCTCGACGAGCGTGAGGGCGAGGTCGGGGGCGCTGCGCTCGGCCCTGATCACCTCGGGGGTGAGGTTGAAGGCGCTGGCGGAGAGGGTCCACCCCTCGGGCAGGCTCACGCGGCTTCTCCGACGTCGAGCGAGACGCTCGGGGCAGCGGCTCCCGCCTCGAGCTCACGGCGGAAGGAGAACGGCAGGCGCAGCGGGGCGTCGGGCCCGGCGGGCAGATACGGGATCTCGAGCAGGAACGACACCGACACCTCGTGGATGCCGGGGGTCACGGCATCCGGAATCTCCAGCACGACGCGATCCTGCAGGTACCACCAGCCGCCCTCGTCGGTGAGCGCTGCGGCGGGTACGCGCCGCGTGCCGAGGACGACGGAGGGCTCGTGCCGCGTTCCGTCGAGGTGGACGACCGGGTCGATCAGGCTCGCCACGGGGAGCGACCGGATCCACGGCAGCGAGAGACGCACCTCCGTCCCGTCTGCGGCGGCGCGCAGCGCATCGTCGCGCAGGGCGGAAAGGGTCATGGCGGGCACGTCCTCGTGTCACAGCGCGCCCGATGGCGCGCTTCCGCTCACAACCTACCGACTAATGTCGAAATAGGGAAGAAGTCAGGCGGGTGTCCCGTGCACCGCCGCGACGGTCGGCCGCCCATCCGCGAACCAGCGCGGCAGGCTCACCTCGAACAGCTGCTCCAAGGCGAGGTCCACGCCGCCGCGGACGGGCTCCCGCGTGTCGTTCTCGCTCGTCTTGATCTGAAGGTCCCGAGTCGCGAGGGGAAGGGACAGCTCGTAGACCCGGTGGCGCACCTCGGCGAGGAACAGCTCGCCCGTCGACGCGACGGCCCCGCCGATGACGATGAGGCTCGGGTTGAACATGTTGACCAGGGCGGCGACGGCCTCGCCGACCTGCCGGGCCGAGGCCTGGACGAGCGAGATGGCCAGGGCGTCGCCTCTGCTGGCTGCGAGGGTGATCCTCTCGAGGCTCAGATCGTCGCCCGCGGCCACACTGTCGGCGAGGGGGCCCGTGGCGCCTCCCTCGATCGCCGCGCGGGCGTCGCGCACGAGCGCCCATCCCCCGGCGACGGCCTCGAGGCAGCCGATCTTGCCGCAGCGGCAGACCTGCTCGGCGCCGGGAACGCGCACGTGGCCCATGTCGCCCGCGGCGCCGTTCGCGCCCCGGTGTAGCCGCCCGTGCGAGACGAGCCCGGCACCGATCCCCGTGCCGACCTTGCAGTAGATGAGGTCGATCGCCTCGTCGCGGCGGCGCGCGCGCTCGCCCGCGGCGAGCAGATTCACGTCGTTGTCGACCCAGACGGGGGCCTCGTAGCGCTCCTCGAAGGCGCCGCGGACGTCGAAGCCGTTCCAGCCCGGCATGATCGGCGGGGCCACGGGCCGCCCCGTCTCGAAGTCGACGGGGCCCGGGAGGCCCACGATGATCGCCCAGACGGGGGTGCCGTCGCCTTTGGCGAGCAGCTCGTCGACCATCGCGGTCGCGGTGGTCAGGGTCTCCTCGGGGCCGCGCGCGATGTCCCACACGCGATGGGCCTCGTCGAGGATCTCGCCGTCGAGGTCGGTCACGCCGACGTGGATGTGCTGACCGCCGAGCGCGCACACGACGATGCGGCCGCGTTCCGCGCGGAAACGCAGGGTTCGGGGCGCGCGGCCGCCGGAGGAGGGGCCGTACTCGGCATCCTCGAGGAAGCCCATCTCGACGGCGCGGTCGACGCGCTGGGCGACGACACCGCGGCCGAGGCCCGTCACACGGCCGATCTCGGGGCGCGTCACGGCTTCACCGAGGCGGACCATGTTGACGATCCGCAGGAGGCTCGTGACCTCGTCGGTCTGGGCGCCGAAGCGGAGGGTGGACACGTTGGCCATGGGTTGATCTTCACATAAGAGCGGGTCTGTCCTGCTCGAATCTCGTCATCTATAGTTCGTGACGTGACAACTTCGGCATAAATCATGCCGAAGTAGGCGAGGGGGCCGACATGACGTGGGGCGTGGGCATCATCGGGTCGGGTCCCGGCGTCGCGGCGCTGCACGCGCCGACCCTCGTGCGCACCGGTGGTGACTTCCGCCTCGTGCACGTGAGCGATGCCGGGAGCGGGCGGGCCGCGGCGATCGCGGAACGGTTCGGCGCTCGTGCGTCCACGGGGATCGATGCGCTCCTCGCCGACCCCGAGGTCGACGTCGTCGCGATCTGCAGCCCGCCCGCGCTCCATGCGGAACATGTGCGCGCGAGCCTGGCCGCGGGTCGTCGGGCGATCTTCTGCGAGAAGCCGCTCGCCGATACGGCTCAGGATGCCGAGCTCCTCGTCGCCGAGTGCGCGGCGGTCGGTGCCCTCCTCGTCGTCGGGACGAACCACCTCTTCGATCCGGCGTGGGGGCGGGCGACGCACCACCTGAACGCCCTCGAGGGGCGCATCTCCTCGGTGACGGTCACGCTGTGCCTTTCGCCCAACGATCGGTACCACGCGCTCACGATGGGCGAGCCGCTTCCCTCAGCGCCGCCCGCGAAGCGCCCGCCGCTCGACCTCGACGACCCCGAGCAGAGCGCCGCGATCGTGCGCCAGCTCGTCGCGGGGCTCGGCGTCCACGATCTTCCGCTCGTTCGCGACCTCGTGCCGGGCGGTCCGGAGGTGCTCTGGGCGCGGCCCGTGCCGCCGATCGGCTTCGACCTCGCCCTTCGCGCGAACGGCGCTCTGGTGCGGTTCACGACCGTGATGCTGCCCGAGGGGGCTGACTCGCTTTGGCGGGTGAGCGTCGCCACCGCCGGTGCTCGTGTCGAGGTCGAGTTCCCCCCGCCGTTCGTCCACGTGGGTGGCGCGCGCACCACCGTGCGCGACGCGCAGGGCGTGCAGACCGTCTACCCGATCGACCGTCGCGACGGCTACGAGGTCGAGTGGCGGGCGCTCGCCGCCCTGCTGCGCGGCGAGGCCGCGATGGAATACGACGAGCTGCGCGCCGACGCCGCGTTCGTGACGGCGATCGCCGACGGGGCGGCCGAGGCCGTGCGGGACGGTGCCGTGCGGGACCGGGCCGTGCCGGACCGGGCCGGGCGCGAAGACGACGCGCGCCGGGGTGCCGTGCGGGCGGGGGCGGTGCGATGAGGGACGTGTGGACCGACCTCCCCGCGTACCGCGCGGCGGTGGCCGAGCTCGCGCCGCGGGTGAGGCCCGGCGGTGGCGCGGACGCGATCCGGGTAGTCGAGGGCCGCGGCGCCTGGTGGGAGCGTCTCGTCGACGCAGCGGCGTTCGTCGTCGACGAGCCCGACCCGGCGCCGACCGACGTGCACGCACGGCTCGGCGCGATCGGCTCTCCGGTCGCGGTCGTCCGTCGACGCGTGCGGCCCGACGTCGTCGCCGACGCGGGCGCCGAGCCCGTCGTACCGCGGCACGTCGTGATCGACGCCTGGGGAGGGCGAACGGATGCCACGGCCCTCCTCCGTGACGCGGTCGGGTGGGCGCGGATCCTCGCCGGCGGTTCGTTGAGCCTCGTCGATCGCGCCGATACCGCCACGGCCACAACTCTGGCCCTGCGCGGTCTGGACGGCGTCGGCGCGAGCGTGACCCGTGCGATCGGCGGCGGAGTGGGAGGCGCGCTCGTCGCGACCGCGCTGGGCCCGCGCCGTCTCGAGGTGCGCGTGGACACCGCGTCGCCGCTCGCCGAGGTGGCGTTCCACGACGAGGGCGGTCGCCGCATCCGGCCCGTCCGGCGCGAGTCCCCGGAACGTCTCGCGCTCCGCCGGGTCCTGGATGCCATCGACGCGGGCGCCGTTCTCAGTGATCTGCCCGAGCTGGCAGCGGACGACGCCGTCATCTCGCACCCCTCCTGACGAGCGGAGCTGCCCTCCACCGGAGCATGTCCCACTTGTGGTGGGTTGCGGGCTCCCAGGCCGACCAGTTTTGGGACATGCACCGTCAGAAGTGGGACGAGCGATGCCCGGGGTCCGTTCACGCGTGAAGCGAGCGTCGAGCGAATAAGTCACGCCGATGCCCGGCATCCACAGAATCGGATTCCCTGATACCGACTTCGGTCGGATAGTGGAAGAAGAGTCGGAACGACCCGATTCACCGAAAGGATCGAAGATGATCAAGCTTCTCTCTCATCTGTCGTTCGTCGCGATCACGACTCCTGATGTCGAGGCCTCGGTGGACTTCTACGTCAACCAGGTGGGGCTGACCGAGGTCGCCCGCGAAGACGACCGTGTCTACCTCCGCTGCTGGGGCGACTACTACGCGTACTCCGTCATCGTCGTCAAGGGCGACGAGCCGGGCATGGAGACCATGGCCTGGCGCACCTCGTCGGCCGAGGCGCTCGAAGAGGCCGCCAAGCGCGTGCAGGCCGCCGGCATCGAGGGCGAGTGGTTCGAGGGCCGGGGCATCGGCCGCGCGTTCCGCTTCACCGGACCGCAGGGGCACAACATGACCCTGCACTGGGACGTCGAGCGCCACCGCGCCGAGCCGCACACCGCCTCGATCTTCCCCGACCGCCCCGAGAAGCGCAGCTCCGTCGCCGGTGCTCCCCGCCAGCTCGACCACGTGACCGTCGCGACCAAGGACGTCGACTCGTTCGTGCAGTGGTACGTCGACACGCTCGGCTTCCGCTTCATGGCCCGCACCGTTCTCGACGAGGCGCCCATCTCCGTGTTCTCGGTCCTGACGACGAACGAGAAGTCGCACGACCTCGGCGTCGTCCTCGACGGCTCGAGCCGCGCCGGCCGCATCAACCACTACGCCTTCTGGGTCGACACCCGCGAAGAGCTGCTCATCGCCGCCGACACCCTCATGGAGAACGGCGTGCCGATCGAGTACGGCCCCAACATCCACGGCATCGGCGAGCAGACCTTCCTCTACTACCGCGAGCCCTCGACGCTGCGCATCGAGCTCAACACCGGCGGCTACCGCAACTACGTGCCCGACTGGGAGGCGAACACCTGGAAGCCCTCGCTCGGCTCGAACAACATGTACCGCAACGGCGCCATGCCGATGTCGATGACCGAGTCGTTCCCGCCCGCCGACGGCCCCAGCGCCACCGAAGAGGGCGTGCCCGACGAGATCAAGGACGCGCTGCTCAACCCCTACGCCGTTCAGGGCCGGGGCTGAGCCGAGATCCCGGTCGGGGAAAGTGAGCACCACCATGACGACTGCACCCTTCGCGCTCGCGCGTTTTCGTGAGGCGGATGCCGTGCGCATCGGCCTCGTCGCCGGAGACCGCATCCGCGCGCTCACCGCCGACGAACTGGGTGGGGGTCTGAACACCTTCCTCGCCGACCCCGACTGGGATCGCCTCGAAGCCCTCGCCTCCGGGCGGGAAGAGGCGCCGGGGGAGTGGTATCCCCTCTCGGATGTCACCCTCACGGCGCCCGTCGAGCCGCGGCAGGTGCTGCAGACCGGTGCCAACTACCGCGAGCACGTCATCCAGCTCGTGGCCGCGGGCCTGACGCAGAACACCGACCGCACGCCCGAGGAGGCGCACGCTTTCGCCGCCGACATGATGGACGAGCGCGCCCGCAGCGGCGAGCCGTACTTCTTCATCGGCCTCACCGCGTGCGTCGTCGGCGATGACGTGCCGCTCGTCCTTCCCTCGTACAGCGAGGTGCACGACTGGGAGCTCGAGCTCGCCGTCGTCATCGGCAAGGAGGCTTTCCGCGTCTCGCGGGAGGACGCCCTCGACCACGTTGCCGGGTACACGATCGTCAACGACATCACGACGCGCGACCTCGTGTTCCGCAAGGACATGAAGGAGATCGGCACCGACTGGTACCGGGCGAAGAACGCGCCCGGCTTCCTGCCGACCGGGCCCCTCCTCGTGCCCGCGCGGTTCGTCGACCCCGCCGACACCGACGTGCGCCTCGAGCTGAACGGACAGGTGATGCAGGATGCCAACACCTCCGACCTCCTGTTCGACGTGCCCGCGCTCATCTCGGCGGCATCGCAGACCCACCCGCTGCTTCCCGGCGACCTGCTGCTCACCGGCAGCCCCGCCGGCAACGGTCAGCACTGGAAGAGGTTCCTGCGCGACGGGGACGTCATGACCGGGACGATCGGGGCGCTCGGGACGCAGGTCGTGCGATGCGTGGGGGAGGCGTCGTGACCCTCCCCTCCGAGAACCCGGCCGACCTCGACCGGCAGAATCCCGAAGCCGAGATCGCCTCGCGTGCCGAGGCGTTCCGCAACTGGGGACGCTGGGGCGAGGACGACGTGCTCGGCACCCTCAACTTCATCGACGCCGACAAGCGCCGGGCGGCCGCGGCCCTCGTGCGCGACGGCCTCTCGATCTCGCTCTCGCAGCGCTTCGACACCGACGGCCCGCAGAAGGGCTGGCGTCGGCGGACCAACCCGGTGCACACGATGACCGACACGGGGACGGACGCCGAGCGCGGCAACCAGGGCTTCCCGCACGGCATCGGCGGCGCCGACGACGTCATCGCGATGCCCCTGCAGTGCTCCACGCAGTGGGACGGTCTCGGCCACATCTTCGACCACGGCTACGCGTGGAACGGCCGCCGGGCCGGAGACGTCGTCACGAGCGACGGTGACCTGGTCACCGGGATCGAGCACGCGGCCGACGTCATCGTGTCGCGCGGCGTGCTGCTCGATCTCGGACGGCACCTCGCCCCCGAGGCGGGTGAGCTCGTCGACGGCTACGCGATCACCGTCTCCGACCTCGAGGCGTGCGCCGCGGCCGAGGGCGTCGAGATCGGGCGCGGCGACATCGTGCTCGTCCGCACCGGCCACTACACCCGCGCGCACCGCGACGGCTGGGGCGACTACGCCGGCGGACCCGCTCCCGGGCTCTCGCTCACCACCGCCGGGTGGCTGCACCGCACCGAGATCGCCGCGATCGCGACCGACACCTGGGGCTTCGAGGTGCGGCCGAACGAGTTCGACGTGCCGGCGTTCCAGCCGCTGCACCAGGTCGTCATCCCGAACATGGGGCTGACGATCGGCGAGATGTGGAACCTCGACGCGCTCGCCGCGGCCTGCGCCGCCGCGGGACGCTGGGAGTTCCTCCTCTCGGCTCCGCCGCTGCCGATCACGGGCGCCGTGGGTTCGCCGGTGAACCCGGTCGCTCTGCTGTAATCCCTCTACCTGCCCCGAACAGATCACCCGTCCCAGAACAGAGAGGTTCTGACATGACCGCCGTTCAGAAAGTCGCGATCGCCGGAGCCGGCGTCGCGGGCCTGGCCACCGCGATCTTCCTCGCCAAGGCCGGCGTCGAGGTCGACCTGTACGACGCCCAACCCGCGCTCTCCACGCGCGGCTCCGGCATCACCCTGCAGGGCAACGCGCTGCGCGTCTTCGACGAGCTCGGCGTCTGGGACGAGGTCGCCGCCGCCGGAAAGGCCTTCGAGGGTCTCAACTTGCGCGCCCCCGGCCCCGGTGCTCCGGTCGTCGCGGCCCTGCCCGACCTGAAGACCGGCGGCCCCGACTACCCCTCCACGATGGGGATGTCGCGTCCCGATCTGGCGCGGATCCTGCTCGCTGCGGCCGAGCGTCACGGGGCGCGCGTGCACTTCGGCACACGGGTGACCGGCGTCTCGCAGACCGACGACGGCGTCGCGGTGGAGGTGGACGGCAAGCCCGCGGGCACCTTCGACCTGCTCGTCGGCGCCGACGGCCTGCACTCGGCCGTGCGCGAGATGATCGGCATCCATGTCTCCCCCGAGCAGACGGGCATGGGCATCTGGCGCACCTTCGTGTCGCTGCCGCCCGACGTCGACCGCAGCGAGCTGTACTACGGCGGCCCGATGTACATCGCCGGCTACACGCCCACCGGTGACGACACGATGTACGCGTTCCTCGTCGAGGCGGCGCAGGACCGCTCCCAGGCGACGCCCGAGGAGGCGCGGCGCATCATGGTCGAGCAGTCGCGCGCGTACGACGGACCGTGGAACCACATCCGCGCCGACATCGAAGCCGGCGCCGACGCGAACTACACCTGGTTCACGAAGCACCTCGTCGAGGCGCCGTGGAACCGCGGTCGCGTCGTCGTGATCGGCGACGCCGCGCACAGCTGCCCTCCCACGATCGCGCAGGGCGCGGCCCAGGGCCTCGAGGACGCCGCGGTCCTGAGCGAGCTGCTCGTGGAGCGGGATGCCGTCGACCAGGCGCTGTGGGACGCGTTCCACGAGCGCCGCGTCGCGCGCGCGAAAGCGATCGTCGACGCCTCGGTGCAGCTCGGTCAGTGGCAGCTCGACGGCGTCCGCGACGCCGACATGGGCGGCCTGATGTTCGGCGTCGCGCAGCTGACGGCGGCCCGCGCATGAGCCTCGCGACCGACGGCGTCGACCGCAACGAGGTCACCGACGTCCACGCGCACCTGCTCATGCCCGGGCTCCACGCCGAGGTCGAGCGCCGCGTGCCCGACGAGGTGCAGGCCGCGGCCGACCTCGAGCTGAAGCGCAACGGCCTCGCGAGCCTGCAGGCCTCGGGACGCATGATCGGCGAGCGCTTCCCGCGCCTGACCGACGTGCGCGCGCGCCTGGAGGCGATGGACGCGCAGGGCGTCGACCGCCAGTGGGTCAGCCCCTCGCCGAACCACTTCTACCCGTGGGCGAACGAGGGCCTGGCGACCTGGACGACCGGCGAGGCGAACCGCCTCATCGCCGACCACGTCGCGCAGGCACCCGACCGTCTCGTCGGTCTCGGGACCGTGCCGCTGCAGCACCCGCACCTCGTCGTCGACGCGCTCGACGACGCCGTTCTCGGGCGCGGCCTCGCGGGCGTCGAGATCTCGTCGTTCGCCGGGGACGTCGAGCTCAGCGACGAACGCCTCGAGCCCTTCTGGGCCCGCGCGGCCGAGTTGCGCGCCGTGGTGTTCCTGCACCCCTTCGGCTGCTCGCTCGACGAGCGCCTCGACCGCTTCTACCTCTCCAACACGGTCGGCCAGCCCACCGAGAACGCCGTCGCGCTGTCGCACCTGATCTTCGCGGGCGTGCTGGATCGGCATCCGGGACTCCGCCTCATCGCGGCGCACGGCGGGGGCTACCTGCCCACGGCGATCGGCCGCTCGGACCGCGCGTGGACCGTCCGCCCCGAAGCGCGCGGCTGCGCGCACGCCCCGTCGACCTACCTTTCGAAGCTCTGGTTCGACACGGTCGTGCACGACGAGCGGGCGCTGCGCTGGCTGGTCGAGGCGGCGGGTGCCGACCGCGTGCTGCTGGGCAGCGACTTCCCGTTCGACATGGGACTCGACGATCCCGTCGGCTTCGTGCGCGGAGCCGGACTCTCGGATGCCGAGACCTCCGGCATCCTGGGCGGAAACGCCGCGGAGCTGCTGCGCACCCGGGTGCACGCGTGAGGATCGCACGGTGGGCCGACGGGGCCGATGTGGGCGAGGGCTTCGTCGTCAACGACTTCGTGGTGCCGTTCCCGGACGGGCTCCGGGTCGCCGAGGTGCTGGCGCAGGGGCTGTCCGCGGCCTCGGCGCTCTACGAACGCCGGGACCGTGCCGCGGCCCGGCCGCTGACCGAGGTGCGCCTGCTCGCCCCGCTCGTGCCGGCGTCGATCCGCGACTTCGTCGCCTTCGAGGAGCACGTCGAGGGCGTGAGCGCGTCGGTCGACGGCAAGAGCGAGGTCGTGCCCGAGTGGTACGAGGCGCCGACGTTCTACTTCACGAACCCGCACACCGTGCGGGCGACGGGTGACGTCGTCGCCATCCCCGAGACCCAGCGTCTCGACGTCGAGCTCGAGCTCGCCGCCGTGATCGGGGCAGCCCCCGATTCCGACGGCGAGAACGTCGACGCCGAGACCGCGGCGCGGCACATCTTCGGCTACACCGTCATGAACGATTGGTCGGCTCGCGACCTGCAGTCGCGCGAGATGAAGGTGCGCCTCGGGCCCGCGAAGGGCAAAGACTTCGCGATGACGCTCGGGCCGTGGATCGTCACGGCCGACGAGCTCGAGCCGTTCCTCGACGCCGACGGCTTCCTCGCGGTGCGCGCCGAGCTCTTCATCAACGGCGAGCTGATCGGTCATGACCTCGTGTCGAACATGGGCTGGCCGTTCCCCGAGCTCGTCGCCTACGCCGCGCGCAACTCGATCGTCGTTCCGGGTGACGTGCTCGGCTCGGGCACCGTCGGCAACGGCGGGTGCCTCGGCGAGCTGTGGGGGCGCCGCGGCGGTCTCGACCCGCGACCGCTCGAACCCGGTGACGAGGTGCGCCTGGTGATCGAGGGGGTCGGCGAGATCGTCAACGTCGTGGGGGAGCGGGTCGCCGCCCCGCCCGTGCCGCGGGCGCGCGTCCGCTCGAGGGCGCGGTCGCGATGACCACCCCCGGGCTCACCGGGAACCTCTTCGTCGTGACCGGTGCCGCGGGAGGGCAGGGTGCCGAGGAAGCGCTCGCCCTCGCCCGCGCGGGTGCCGAGGTCGTCGCGGTCGACGTGGCGGATGACGCCCCGGACCTGCGCGACGCACCGGGCATCACTTATCGCCGCCTCGACGTCTCGAGCGAGGAGGACTGGGCCGCGCTCGCCGCGGCGCTCGAGGGGCGCCGGGTCCGCGGGCTCGTGAACAACGCCGGCATCACCCACCGCGCGCGTATCGGCGCGCTGGACCGCGGCGACTGGGACCGCGTCTTCGCCGTGAACGTCACCGGCGCGATGCTCGGCATCCAGGCCCTCCTGCCCCTGATGGATGCCGGGTCCTCGATCGTCAACATCGGCTCGGTCGCGGGACTCACGGGGCACTACACAGCCGCGTACACGGCGAGCAAGTGGGCGCTCCGGGGGCTCACGCACGCGTGCGTCACCGAGCTCGGGCCCCGTGGCATCCGGGTAAATCTCGTGCACCCGGGCTTCATCCGCACGCCGATGACGGCCTCGGCGCCGCCCGCCTTCGCCGACGCGAACACGGCGATCATTCCGCTGCACCGGGTCGGCGAGTCCTCCGAGGTCGCCGGGATCGTCGCCTTTCTCTTGTCGGATGCCGCGGCCTTCATCACGGGGGCCGAGATCGGCGTCGACGGGGGACAGGCGCTCTCGGGCGCAGCGACGGTGCTGTCGAACGCTTTCCGCTGATGTCCGACGCGGCTAATGTCAAAAATCGACATAAGTCGGGTATGATGGACGGGACGTCGGGGCTCCGCGAGCCCGTTCGCCCGGTGAGGGAGCCGGAGCGGCACATACGGTCGCGTCGATCGCCCGGTCGTACGGGCGCCCCACGCATGACTCTCTCTCCCGCTCGCGTCCGCATCCTCGTCGCGGCCCTTCTCACGGTGTCGTTCCTCGGCGCCCTCGACCACACCGTCGTCTCGACCTCTCTCGCCACGATCGCCGGTGACCTCGGCGCGCTCGAGCACATGAGCTGGATCATGGTCGGCTACACCCTCGCGGCCACCGTGATGCTCCCGGTCCTCGGCAAGCTCGGCGACGTCGTCGGGCCGCGCCTGGTCTTCGTCGTCTCGCTCGCGCTGTTCCTCGCCGCGTCGCTCGCGTGCGGCTTCGCGCCCGACCTCGGCTGGCTCGTCGCCGCGCGGGTGGTGCAGGGACTCGGATCGGCGGGCCTGCAGCTGATGTCGCAGACGATCGTCGCGCGCGTGACGAGCCCGCGCCAGCGGCCCCGCTACATGGCGGTGATCGGTGCGGCCTTCCCCGTCGCGATCGTGGTGGGACCGGTGGTCGGTGGGCTCATCACCGACTACTGGAGCTGGCCGTGGGTGTTCTGGATCAACATCCCCGTCGGTCTCGTCGCGCTCGTGCTCGCGCTCGTCGCCGTCCCCCGGCTGCCGGGCGGCGCGCACCCGCGTTTCGACGTGCCGGGCTCCCTCGTGTTCACGGGGTCGCTCCTGGCGCTCATCCTCGCCGTGACCTGGATCGGCGACGACACCCTTCGCCCCGCGGCGATCGCGTGTGCGGTGGGGGCGGGTATCGGCATCCTGGCCCTGATCGCGATCGAGCGGCGGGCCGCGGCGCCCATCCTTCCGCCGAGGATCCTGCGCAACCGGACGATCCTCGTCTGTCTCGGACTCTCGCTCGTCGTGGGGGCGGGCCTGTTCTCGGTCGTCGCCTACGTGCCGACGTACGTGCAGATGGCGTACCGCACCACCGCGACGGTGTCGGGTCTCGTGCCCATCGCGACCGTGCTCGGCATGCTCGTCAGCAGTCTGCTGACCGGGTGGCTCGTCAGCCGCTCGGGCCGCTACCGGCTCTACCCGGTCGTGGGTACCGCGCTCGCGGCTGTCGGCCTCTCCGTGATGGCCCTGCTTCCGGTGGGAATGCCGCTGTGGGTGCCGATGGCGGTCATGGCCGCGGTCGGTGTCGGCACCGGGGCATTCACGAACCTCATCTTCGCCGTGGTGCAGAGCGCCGCGTCGCGCGACGACCTCGGCGCGGTCACCGCGACCACCAACCTCGTGCGGCAGGTCGGAGCCGCCGTCGGCACCGCGGTGGTCGGCGGTGTCGTCGGCTTCGCGGTGGCGGCCGCTCTTCCTCCGGGATTGGATGCCGCCACCCTCACGCCCGCGGCGGCCCGCTCGGCGTCCGAGGGGGTCCAGGACCAGATCGCGCTGATCTACCACGACGTGTTCGCGCCGGTCTTCCTCGGACTCGCGCTCGTCTACGCGTGCGGTGTCGTGATCGCGCTGCTCCTGCCCGCCGAGCGTCTGTCCGACGAGATGCCCGCGACGGCGGCGCCCTCCGACCGACAACCCGCCTGAACCCGCCTGACCCCGCCCGAACCCGCCCGCCCGATCTCGAAGGAGAGAGCATGTCCGACACCCCCACCATCGCCATCGTCGGCAGCGGTCCCATCGGCTCCGCCTACGCGCGCGTGCTCCTGGAGTCCGTTCCCGCCGCCCGCGTGATCATGTTCGAGGCCGGCCCGCAGCTCACCGAGCGCCCCGGCGAGAGCGTGCGCAACATCGCCGATCCCGACGAGAAGGCCCGCGCCCGCGAGCGTTCGCAGGGGCCGCAGGCGGGGACGTTCCGCGAGTCGCTCGGCATCCCGGGCGGGACCGTCGTCGAGGGGATGTTCACCGCGCGACAGGGCACCCACCTCCTCGACTTCGGGGGCGAGGGCTCCGCGCACGCCCCCTCTTTCCCCGCGGCGGCCGCGGCCACCAACGTCGGCGGCCAGGGCGCGCACTGGACCTGCGCCATCCCGCGCCCGGCCTTCAGCGAGAAGCTCGACTTCGTCGGCGACGACGAGTGGGAAGACCTGATCTCCACCGCCGAAGACCTCCTGCACAAGCAGAGTGCCGCCTTCTCGGACTCCCCGGTCGGCGCCGCGATCCGCACGCTCCTCGACCGCGAGTTCGGTGCCGAGCTGCCCGAGGGCTACGGCGTCAGCACGCTCCCCGTCGCGGGCGACCCGCAGCCCGACGGCTCGATGCGCTGGGCCGGCGCCGACACCGTGCTGGGCCCCCTCATCGAGCCCGGAACCGACACCGCCGCGCGCTTCGAGCTGCGCGACCTCACGCTCGTCCGGCGCCTCGAACACGACGGTGCGCACGTCCGGGGCGTGACCGTCGAGGATCTGCGCACGGGCGAGGAGTCGTTCGTCAGCGCGGATGTGGTCGTCGTCGCGGCCGATGCGTTCCGCTCCCCGCAGCTGCTGTGGGCTTCCGGCATCCGTCCCGCTCCGCTCGGCCGCTACCTGACCGAGCATCAGGTGGTCATCAGCACGGTCGCCCTCGACGAGGGACGCATGAGCGCTCTCGTCACCGACGACGAGCTCGAGGCCGAGCTGGCCCGCCGCGCGGTGAACCCGACCGACCCCGTCGCCGCGGTCAACCGCATCCCTTTCTCGGAGCCCGGGCACCCCTACTCGGCGCAGATCATGTACGCCGAGACCCCGCCGTTCCCCCTCGCCGCGGACCACCCCGCGCACGGGAACCGGTGGGGGTACGTGAACATGGGTTTCGGCATCCGCAAGTTCCCCCGCGTGGAAGACGGCGTGACCTTCGCGGAGGACGAGCTCGACTACCGCGGCATGCCGAACTTCACGATCGAGTACGCCCTCACCGAGCGCGAGGAGAAGGAGATCGCCGAGGCGACCGAGCGCCTGCGCCGCGCGGGTGAGGCGCTGGGCAGCTTCGTCGCGGGCCCGCGTCTGTTGCCGAACGGGTCGAGCCTGCACTTCATGGGCACGATGCGGACCGGGACGGATGCCGAGACCTCGGTCGCCGACCCCTACTCGCGCGTATGGGGCTTCGACAACCTCGTCGTCGGCGGGAATGCGCTGATCCCGACGGCGAACACGATGAACCCGACGTTGATGAGCGTCGCGATCGCCGTGCGCGGCGCGCGGCGGCTCGCGGCCGACCTGGGCGGCGCGCGGCCCTGACGCGCGGGGGTCGGGTTGGGCCGTGCCGTCGTGCGGAGTTGGTGGGCGACTCGCCGTGGCGGGATGCCGTGGGGCGGCGTGTCGGGGTCGTTCCCCGCTTGATGGTCCGGGTGGGGTGGTCAGGGTGGGGCCGTGCCGTCGTGCGGAGTTCGGGGGCGACTCGCCGCGGCGGGATGCCGTGGGGCGGCGTGTCGGGAACGGACTCCGCCTGACGGCCCGGCGCCGACAGCACGGCCCGGCGCCGACAGCACGCCCCACCGGGCAGCCCCGCCGGATAATGGAACGGTGGAGGCCTGGGAGACGCGTGACTGGTTCGCCGACTTCCTCGAGGCCCAGAACCGGCACGATCTCGAGGCGGTACGTGAGTTCCTCGACCCCGGCGTGCGCCGCGCCCACCTTCCCGCCGGTGCCGAGGCCTGGATCGCCGACGTCGCCGAGCTCGTGCACGCCTTCCCCGACTGGCAGTGGAAGCGGATCCAGGTGATCGTCGAGGACGACCGCCTCGCGGTGCACCTGCGCGGATCGGGGACGCACACGGGCACGTACCGGCACCTCGCGGCCACCCGGCGGCGCGTGAACATCGCCGCGTTCGCGATGTACCGCCTCTCGCGCGGGCGCATCGTCGAGGCATCCGGCACCGACGACGCCGAGCAGATCAGCGCCTTGCTCGGCTGAGCGGACGGGTTCGAGCGCCGCTGTCAAGGAGCGCGCGGCCATCGCATGCATAGGTACGGTCGTAAGTCCGCGGAATCGCCGCGGGAGAGGAGCGCCGACATGACCGACACGAACCGCCCGGGTGCCGGCGTGGTGTGGGCCCGCGTCGAAGAGGGTTTTCACGTGGGTAGCCGCAACGGCGTCTTCCTGGGCTATCTCGACCGCGAGGCCGACGGCAGCTACCTGGCGTACGACGGACGTTCCCGCCTGGTCGGTCGCTTCCCGACGCTCGTCTCAGGCATGGCGGCGGTCACGTCCGCACCGGTCGAGACGCGTATGCCGGTCCGGCGCGAGGAGGAGATCGTCTTGCAGCAGGTGCGGACCGACCGGGAGCACCCGGGATCGGTGGTGCGGTGATGACCGAGGCTCTGCGATCGATGACCTACTCCAGCACCGCGGCGTCGGCGTTCGGCGCGAAGGAGCTCGCCGACCTGCTGGCGTCGAGCAGAGCCGCGAACCTCGCGCGCGACCTGTCGGGCATGCTGCTGTTCCGCGGCAACAGGTTCCTTCAGGTCCTCGAAGGCCCCGAGTCCGTCGTACGAGAGCTCGTCGACCGGATCCGCCGTGATCCGCGGCACCGCGACATGCGGATCCTCGTCGACGAGGAGATCGAGGAGCGTCGCTTCGCCGACTGGACCATGGGGTACGAGGTCCTCAACGTTCCGCAGAAGGCGGCGCCCGAGGGTTTCCGTGACTCGTTCGACGATCTCGACTCCGACGACGACACGGTCACGGCGCGCGCCCTGCGCGAGCTCACGGTCTGGTTCCGCGCGCGGAGTTCGAACCCGCGCTGACTCACCCGCGCTGCCTCACCCGCGCTGACTCACCCCGCGCGCCACTGCTCCTCTCCCGTGAACGGGACCACGGGCGGCGGCGTCGGCCTCGTCTCGATCTCGATGCGCTTACCGGTGCGCGCCGACTCCTGGAGGGCCGTCATCACCTCGAGCACGTGCAGCGCGATGGCGGCATCCGTGCGATCCGAGCCGGTCCGGATCCGATCCAGGATGCCGATCCCGCGGCCCGCGTGCTCGTATCCGGCGCGCTCGGTCACGGCGTGCCACTCGTCCTGACGGCCGGCGCACACGCGCACCTCGCCGTCGAACAGGTTGGGGTCGGGGACCGACAGGGTGCCCGTCTCGCCGTAGACCTCGATCGGGGCCGCATCGCTGACCGGTGCGTCGAAGCTGAAGGTCACCGTCGACACCGCGCTGCCGACGTGCTCGAGGACCCCCGTCACATGGGTGTCGACCTCGACGGGGATGACCTCGCCCGCGCGCGGGCCACTAGCGATGGTCCGCGTGTCCCGCGGTCGCGACGACGCTCCCGACACCCGGGCGACGGGTCCGAGGAGGTGGAACAGTGTCGTGAGGTAGTACGGGCCCATGTCGAGCAGCGGCCCGCCGCCCTCGCGGTAGTAGAAATCGGGGTGCGGATGCCACGCCTCGTGGCCCGCGGACACCCACGTCGCCGTGGCGGCGAGGGGGCGACCGATGGTACCGGCCGCGAGAGCGGCGCGCGCGGTCTGGACGCCCGTGCCGAGCACGGTGTCGGGGGCGCAGCCGAGCCACGACGCGTCGCGTTCGCCGACGATCCGGCGGGCGTCCGCGAGCGTCGCCGCGAGCGGCTTCTCCCCGAAGACGTCCTTGCCGGCGGCGAGGGCTTTCGAGGCGATCTCGGCGTGCGCGGCGGGAACGGTGAGGTTCAGGACGGTCTGCACCGCCGGGTCGGCGACGAGGTCGTCGACGCTGAGGGCACGGCATCCGTCGATCCCGTTCGCGATCTCTTCGGCGCGCGCGTGGTCGAGGTCGGCGGTCGCGACGATCCGTACGTCGGGGTGGTCGCCGAGGGTGGCGAGGTACTGCGCCGAGATGACGCCGAGGCCGACTATTCCGATACCGTGCGGCTGGCCCACAGCAGTCCCCTTTCGATGATGGTGCGCACCGACGGCTCCCGCAGGACGTCGGGGGTGTGCCCCGGGGTGGCGACGAAGACGCGTCCCGCGCCCCACGTGCGGGTCCACACCGCCGGCGACACGATCGGGCGATGCCACGGGTGATACGGCTGCACGGGGTGGGTGGTCGTGGCGAGGACGTCGTTCAGATCGTCGGTCAGCACCCAGTACTGCTCGGTGTCGAGGTCGAAGTCGTCGAGGCCCGCGGTGATCTCGTGCGTGCGGCCGAGGTCGGTGATCTCGACGCGGTACGGGAGGTAGTTGTCTTCCTCGGTGCCGGGTCGCTCATCGGGATGACGACCCGGATGCGTGGCGAACTGCCCGCCGACGAGCTGCAGGTAGTCCGACGACGCGCGGTAGGAGTCGGCGATACCTCCGTGCCATCCGGTCAGTCCCGTGCCGTTCGCGACGGCGGTGCGCAGCCCCGCGAGAGCCTCGCGAGAGATCTCCGACATCGTGACGCACTGCAGCACGAGGTCGGTCGCGGCCATCTCGTCGGCGTCGGCGTACACCTCGTTCGACTCGCTGACGCGGACGTCGAAGCCGTTGTCGCGCAGGAACGGCAGGAACAGCTCGGTCGCCTCGACCGGATGGTGGCCGTCCCACCCTCCGCGCACGACCAGCGCTCGTCGATGGCTCATGCGTCCTCCTCGTCGTGGATGGATGCCACCCTCCCACGGCCCTCGCGGCGGGACGCGAAGCTTTGCGCAAAAGTCCGCGGCATCCGGCACACTGAGATCGTGTCCCGCCCCACGCTCGCCCAGGTCGCGGACGCCGCGGGCGTGAGCATCGCGACGGTGTCGCGGGTGCTGCGCGAGCGCGGCGAGATCTCGCCGACAACGCGTGCCCGCGTGCGAGACGCGGCTGACGCGCTCGGATACGGCGCGGGCGGACGGGGGCGTCCGCGCGCGGGGACTGCGCGGCTCATCGACCTCGTGATGGGGCGGTACGACGGTCCGTACAGCGAAGAGGTGGTCGTCGGCGCGCGCGAGGCCGCGACGCGTCTCGGGTACGACCTCGTCCTCACCGCCGAGCGGGACGACCCCGCCGACGACTGGCCCGCGCGCATCGCCGCGCGCGGCTCGGGCGGCGTCGTGCTGGGCCTGAACGTCCCGACGGCCCGGCAGCTCGCGAGGCTCGAGGCCGCGGCGATCCCGCTCGTGCTGTTCGAGCCCTCGTCGGAGTCGCGCGTTCCGCTCCCGAACGTCCGCACGACCGACCGCGCGGGCGGCGCGGACGCCGCGCGGCACCTGCTCGACCGCGGCGCGCGTCGCTTCGTCGTGGTCGACGGCGCCCCCTCGTACCGGTGGGGTCGGGCGCGTGTCGAGGGCTTCGGTGCGGCGCTCGCGGAGATCGTTCCGGATGCCGTGCTCCGCCGCGTCGCGACCGGGTGGAGCGCGAGCGGAGCCCGGCGTGTGGTCCGAGCGGTCCTTCCGGAGCTGCCGGGCGACGGTTCCGTCGGGGTCTTCGCGTGCTCGGACGAGATGGCCGCCGGCGTGTACGCGGCGGCGGCCGATCTGGGGCTCGGCATCCCGGACGACGTGCTCGTGGTGGGCTTCGACGACGTCCGCGGTGCCCGGTGGCTGCGCCCCGCGCTGACGACGGTGCGGCAGCCGATCCGCGAGATGGCTGCCGCCGCGGTGGAGCTGCTCGTGCAGCCGCCGCTGGCGGGGGCGCCCACGACGATCGAGCTGCCGACGCGGTTGATGGTGCGGGGGTCGACGGGGTGAGGCGCGGCCGCGTCGATCGCGGACGGTCTCGCGTCCGGGGATGCCGTGGACGCACAGGTCGACCTGGGGACGCCCCGGTCGCCACGGGCATCCGTGTGACGGACGGAGGACGGGGGTGCGCCGGAGGATCCGGTGGCGCGATTCATCCTCCGCTCGTCCCTGGACTTCCGCGCGTCACGGGCCGCCGCGCCGTCGCGCGCTAGGGTCGCGGAGTGACCTCGCGGCGTGCTCGTGCGATCACGCGGCTCGTCTCCGCGAGCATCGCGCTCGTCGTCGTGCTCATCGCGTACGGACTCCGTATCGCCGTGGGCGACGGCAATCCCTTCGACTTCTTCGGATACTTCACGAACCAGACGAGCAGTCTGACCGCACTGGTGCTGATGGCGGTGGCGCTCCGTCAGCTCCGTGGGCGCGGGGTCCCCGAGGCTCTCGCCGTCGCCTGGGGCGTCGGGACCGCCTGCCTCGTCGTCGTCGCGGTCGTCTACAACACCCTCGTGCCCGGAGCGGGGTCGGCCCCGCCGTGGGTCAGCGCGATCCTCCACATCGTGTTCCCGGTGTTCGTCGTGGCCGACTTCGCCTCGGCATCCGATCGCCCGCGCCTGCGCTGGCGAGCGCTGTGGTGGGTGCTTCCCTACCCGTGCCTCTGGCTCGCCGTCGTCCTCGTGCGCGGGCAGACGGATGGCTGGGTGCCCTACGGTTTCCTCCTGCCCGAGCGCGGCCCGGTCTCGCTCGCGGCGCACGTGATCGGCATCCTGGCGCTGTTGATGCTCGCGGCGACGGGCGTGTGGGGGCTGAGTCGGTGGCGTTCTCGAGCTCACGCGCGCGAGCCGGTGTCGCGCGCCTGATCTTCTGCGCGCCGCCGTCGTGGGCGGCTTCTGTGCGACGCGGGTCGGTGCGGGGGCCGCGAGCCCCACGTATCGGGCGGTGCGTCGACGGCCTCAGCTCGTCGGACCGACGGATGCCGCGAGCCGGGCGACGTGCGCGGCGATCCGCTTCGCCCGCAGGGCGTCGCTCGTCGCGGTGACCACCGGGTGCAGCACGGAGTACCTCTCGCTCTTGTTCAGCGCCTCGAACGCACGAGCGGCCGCGGGCTCGGCATCCAGCGCCGCCTGCAGGTCGGGCGGGACCTGGATCGTGGCGGACCCCGCGTACGCGCGGTCCCACCGCCCGTCGGCCTGGGCACGGGCGATCTCGTCGGCGCCGCGCGGGCGCATGCGCCCCTCCTCGATCAGGCGCGCCACGATGTCGACGTTGCGCGTGGACCACATCGATCGCGCGCGGCGCGGAGTGAAGTGCTGGCGGAAGGTCGCGGCATCCCGAGACTGTTTGCGCCCGTCGATCCATCCGCTGCAGAGAGCCTCGTCGAGGGCCTCGGCGTAGGTGAGCGAGGTCGGCTCGGTCGTGCCCTTCTTCGCGAGGACGAGCCAGACACCGTCGCTCGTGCTCTCGTTCGCGTCGAGCCACGCGCGCCAGCGCGCGACATCGGCGACGGTGAGTTCGGGTGGGTCGGCCACGGGCGCCTCCTCGTGCGGGGTGTCTTCGGAGAGTAGTGCGGGCGTCCGACATGGCGCCGACGGGGGCACGATGTACTCGCGATCGCCTTGGCGGGCGCTGGAGTCGCTCGAGAATCGTTTGAACGCGAAACGGCCCCGCCCGGTGTGGGCGGGGCCGAATCATCGCGTCAGCGCTGCGCGGGTGCTCTGCCGGTGAGCTTCGCCGCCTCGCGGTCGTTGGCGGACCAGACATAGGCGACGACGCCGAGGATGGCGGCGGGCGCGAGGGCGGACAGCAAGAACAGCCCGATCCCGGCCCACAGTCCCTCGTTCGCGAACGTGGGGCTCACGGCGAAGCCGATGCCGACGAGGACGAGAGTCGCGACGAGAAGCAGCCGGTTGCGATGCGTGCGAGTCATGATTCATCCCCCTCCGGGGTGCGAGACAGGTCGGCAGATTACCTGGCTGTACGCCGGTCCGGTAAGCCCGTCCGTGAAGTACACCCACAGTTCATCACCGGGGCAGAACCCGTTGCCCGCGACGTATTCGTTGGCGATGGTCACCGCGAACCCCGAAAACATCCACTGAGCTCAGGAAGCGTCCAGGGAACATCCACCGGGCATGCACGAGATGTCCCCCAGACGGGCGACGAACGTTTGCGCACGAGCATTCGAAGGGGTACTTCGCGGCCTCCCGCTCATGGCCGAGCAAGCGAGGCGTGCCGCGGAGGTGCTCGAGCCGGCCGCTGGCGGCTCCTGCTGGGCCACTATCGTGCCGTAGCTGAGGGGAATCGTCCCCACCGCCCCTCCACGGCCCGACTACGTCGGCCCGCGGAGCCTCCGGCGGCGTGGGCCCACCCAAGGCTTCGATTCGCGGCAACACGAAAGCCCTCCCGAACGGCCTGCGGCCGCCCGTGAGGGCTTTGAGGGGCTGACGGGAATCGTCCCTACCGCCCCTCCACGCGCCGCTGCGCGGCGCGCGGAGCCTCCGGCGGCAGGGGCCCACCCGCTGCGGGATTCGGTTCCTACGGCACCCACGCGAAAGGCCCGCCACACCGCCTGCGGCGGTGAGTCGGGCCTTTTGAGGGGCTGACGGGAATCGAACCCGCGCTGTCTGCTTGGGAAGCAGAAGTTCTGCCATTGAACTACAGCCCCGGATGCCATGCGGCAACCCGGCCAGCATAACAGCGTCTGCGTCGCGCGCCGGCGGCGGCGTACGGCATCCCTCCCCGAACCGCAGGTGATTCGCGAGGTCGCGCACGACCGCGGCCCCACGCGTGTGGTCTCGGCCGAAGCCGTCACGTCACGCGACGACACGGCCGGACCCCGCGCTCTAGGCTGGCCTCGTGCTGCTCTCCGATCGCGACATCCGAGCCGAACTCGCCTCCGGACGCCTGGGGCTCGACCCCTTCGATCCGGCCATGGTGCAGCCGTCGAGCGTCGACGTCCGGCTCGACCGCTACTTCCGGCTGTTCGACAACCACAAGTACCCCTTCATCGACCCGGCCGAAGACCAGCCCGAGTTGACCCGTCTGATCGAGGTCGACCCCGACGAGCCGTTCATCCTCCACCCGGGCGAGTTCGCGCTCGGCTCGACCTTCGAGCGGGTCTCGTTGCCCGACGACGTCGCGGCGCGCCTCGAGGGCAAGTCGTCGCTCGGTCGTCTCGGCCTGCTGACCCACTCGACCGCCGGGTTCATCGACCCCGGATTCTCCGGCCACGTCACGCTCGAGCTCTCGAACGTCGCCACGCTGCCCATCAAGCTCTGGCCCGGGATGAAGATCGGCCAGGTCTGCTACTTCCGCCTGACCTCGCCCGCCGAGAGCCCGTACGGTTCGGGGCCCTATGGCAACCGGTACCAGGGCCAGCGCGGGCCGACGGCCTCGCGCTCCGCGCTGAACTTCCACCGGACCGACGTCGGCGCGACCGACGCGGGCTCCGCCGGACGCTGAGCACCACGCGAACAGCCCCATCGAGTCGAGCTCGGTGGGGCTGTTCGCTGCGCGGCGCGTGCCACGCCATAAACGCGATCCACGCACAGAAACACGATGTGCTCGTGTTTCCGGTCGCGGAGAGCGTTTATCGCTGATCATTCGGATGCCGAGGGCGCACCGGATGCCGAAGCCTCGCGGCCGCGGACGAACCCGGCGTCGAAGCCGCGCTCGAAGGCGCGCTGCGCCGCACGGTGGGCGCGGTGCGAACCGCCGTGACGGTGCTCGCCGTCGTGGTCCGCACCGTAACCGTGTCCGCCGAAGCTGCGCTCGCCGCGCCCGAAACCGTCGCGGTGGCTGTGTCGACCGTGGCCGTGCTCACCGTGCTCCGCACGCTCCGACCCGTTGCGGTGGCCGCGCTCGGCGTGCTCGCCGTGCTCGAACCCCGCGTGGTCGCCGTGCCCGCGGAATCCGGGACCGAAGCCGCGTCCGAAGCCCCGGCCGGCACCGGGACCGAATGCGGGCCCGAACGCAGGGCCGAACCCGGGACCGAAGCCCCCGCGACCCCCGCGGAATCCACGGGGCCCGGAGACCGTGGCATCCACCCCGAGGGCGTCCGCGACGGCATCGAGTGAGGCGCTGAGCTGGGCCAGCTCGTCGGCCGGGAGATCGGCGAGGATCGACGCGCGATCGGCGTCGACCCGGTCGAGGATCGCGCGACCCTCGTCGGTGAGCGCCCAGACGTCGTCGCTGCGGACGATCCAGCCGCGCTCGGCGAGAGCCGCGACGCGCTTTCCGCCGCGGGCGATGCGGTCGCTCACCCAGGGGGCGTCGAGGCGACCGTCGATGACGCTGAGGATCGCGATGGTCCGCGGGTCGAGGTCGCTCTCACGGAGCAGCTCGAACAGGCGGTGGTGCAGCGCATGGCTCACGGCGCTCAGGCGATGGGCGAGGCTGCGGGCATCAAGAGAAGAAGAAGAGGTGTTCATGGGGTGTCCTTTCGTGGGCGGGGAATCCGCCGATGTATGTCATGTGACAACGAATGTACTGTGACATGTATTCCGAATGCTTGTCAAGCGACATGTAAAATTCCCTCGTGACCTCCGATCCCGCCGACGACATCGCCGCCGCTCTCGCGAAGCTGCGCGGGCGACGCCCGCGTCCCCCGTTCGGTCCGGACGAGCATCACCACCACCCCCACTCCCACGGCGGGCCGTGGGGCCGCGGAGCGCCGCCGTGGGCGGATCCCTCGCACGGACGCTTCGGCGGACCCGCACGCCTGCGCATGCTGGATGCGCTGGTCGCGGCATCCGATGCCCTGTCCGTCAGCGAGATCGCCGAAGCGGTGGGTGTGGATCAGCCGCGCGCTTCGCGCCTCGTGCAGCAGGCGACGCAGATGGGTCTCGTCGCACGCGAGCCCGACCCCGACGACGCCCGCCGCACCCGCGTGCGCCTCACTCCCGAGGGCGAGAAGCTCATCTCGAGTTTCCGCGGAAGGCGACGGGATGCCGTGCGCTCCGCGCTCGAGTCGTTCACCGAGGCCGAGCGCGCCGATCTCGCGCGTCTGCTGGCCAAATTCGCGGAGGCGTGGCCGCGGGACTGAGTCCGTGGCATCCGGGATCGTCCGCGCCGCGCGGGCGAAACTCCTGAGAAGTCGCGTGCGAGGGGGACGCCCGCCGTGAGGTCACGGGGGCGTTCGGGGCGGCGGCGCGGAAAGTCAGGAGTTTCGCACGCGCGCCTCGACCCCGTGCGGCGCCCGACCGCAACGCGGGGGCTCCACGCCGCTACACACGAAGCGAGCGCGGCGGCTCAGACGATCGCGGCCGGCTTCGCCTTCACCGGGAGCAGCAGCGCCAGGCCGACGGCGAGGATGAGCACGATCCCCAGGATGCCGAGGCGCGTGTCGCCCGTCAGCCCGACGAACAGGGCGAACAGGCCGGGGGCGAGGAACGACACCGCTCGTCCGGTGGTCGCGTAGAGGCCGAAGATCTCGCCCTCGCGGCCCTCCGGTGCGACGCGCGCGAGGAACGACCGGCTCGCCGACTGCACCGGACCGACGAAGGCGCACAGGCCGAGGCCCACGATCCAGAACCCGGTCTGCGACGTTCCGATGAAGAGCATCGCCGCGCCGAGCACGATCAGGCAGATCAGCGAGGCGGCGATCACGCGTTTCGGCCCGAAGCGGTCGTCGAAGCGTCCCGCCGCGAACGTGCTCACCCCCGCCACGACGTTCGCCGCGACGGCGAAGTAAAGCACCTCGGTCGAGCTGAAGCCGAACACCTGCGCCGCGATGATCGCGCCGAACGTGAACACGCCCGTCAGGCCGTCGCGGAAAACCGCGCTCGCGACGAGGAACAGCAGTGCCTGCCGGCTGTCGCGCCAGAGGGACCGCAGCGTATTCCACAGCACGACGTACGAGCGGAAGAATCCCACCCGCACCTCGCGCCGCTGCGCCGGGATCTCGGGCACGCGCACCAGCACCGGGATCGCGAACACGGCGTACCAGAGGGCGGATGCCAGGATCGCGAGCCGGATGTTCAGGCCACCGTCCTTCGACACGGCGAGGAGGCCACCGGCATCCGGATTCCCGAAGCTCTGGATGAACAGCACGAGCAGCAGGACGAGCAGCACGATTCCGCCGACGTATCCCATGCCCCAGCCGAAGCCCGAGACGCGGCCGATGTTCTCGCGCGTCGAGACCTGCGTGAGCATCGCGTAGTAGTTGACGCTGGCGAACTCGAAGAAGACGTTCCCGACGGCGATGAGCGTCGCGCCGAGGATGAGGTACGCGGGTGTGCCTTCGACGAACACCATGGCGGCCATCGCCAGCACCACGAGACCCGTGTTCACGCCGAGCCAGAGCTTGCGGCGTCCGGTGCCGTCGGAGCGTTGGCCGAGCACCGGGGCCACCAGCGCGACCACGATGCCGGCGAACATCAGTGCCAGACCGACGATGCTGGCGTTCTCGGCGAGGGCGTGCACGAGCGCGGGGTCGTCGTCGTTCCCGTTCGCGGCGGCCACGATCGCCGGGTCGACGAAGAGTTCGCTCGCGAGGTACGTGCTGAACACGAACGTCGTCACGACGGCGTTGAAGGCGGCCGAGCCCCAGTCCCAGAGGGCCCAGGCGATGACCGGGCGTCGGGTCGAGACGTTCCGTGAGGCGGCGGTCCCGGGGGAAGGCATGTCGGTCACGCTAGGGTCCTTCGGTGAACGCCCGGTGCGCCGGGAGACAGCCGCGCCGGCATCGGCGCGCGCGTTCAGGTTATCCTCAGGCCCGCGCGCGACAGCGGAGCGGACTACCGTGGAGTCATGGCATCCGAAACCCCCGTCGACTCCGCTGAGGCTGAGACCACCCCCGAGAAGCTCACCTTCGCCGATCTGGGACTGGATGCCGCCGTGCTCAAGGCCCTGAAAGACGTGGGCTACGAGACTCCGTCGGCTATCCAGGCCGCCACGATCCCCGTGCTGCTGCAGGGGCGCGACGTCGTCGGCCTCGCCCAGACCGGAACCGGCAAGACCGCGGCCTTCGCGCTGCCGGTGCTGTCGCAGATGGAGACCGGGCACAAGAACCCGCAGGCCCTCGTGCTCGCGCCCACGCGAGAGCTCGCGCTGCAGGTCTGCGAGGCGTTCGAGAAGTACGCCGCGCACATCAAGGGCGTCTCGGTGCTGCCCGTCTACGGCGGCCAGGGCTACGGCCAGCAGCTGTCGGCGCTGCGCCGCGGCGTCGACGTGATCGTCGGCACCCCCGGTCGCATCATGGACCACCTCGACAAGGGCACGCTCGACCTGAGCGAGCTGAAGTTCCTCGTGCTCGACGAGGCCGACGAGATGCTCAAGATGGGCTTCGCCGAAGACGTCGAGACGATCCTCGCCGACACCCCCTCGACCAAGCAGGTCGCGCTCTTCTCCGCGACGATGCCGGCGCAGATCCGCCGCATCTCGGCGCAGTACCTCAACGACCCCGAAGAGATCACGGTCAAGACCAAGACCACGACCTCGGCGAACATCACGCAGCGCTACCTCGTGGTGTCGTACCAGCAGAAGATCGACGCCCTCACGCGCATCCTCGAGGTCGAGAACTTCGAGGGCATGATCGTGTTCACCCGCACGAAGAACGAGACCGAGACCGTCGCCGAGAAGCTGCGCGCCCGCGGATACACCGCCGCCGCGATCAACGGCGACATCGCCCAGGTGCAGCGCGAGCGCACGGTCAATCAGCTGAAGTCGGGCAAGCTCGACATCCTCGTCGCCACCGACGTCGCCGCGCGCGGCCTCGACGTCGACCGCATCAGCCACGTCGTGAACTACGACCTGCCGATCGACACCGAGTCGTACGTGCACCGTATCGGTCGTACCGGCCGCGCGGGTCGGACCGGGGATGCCATCAGCTTCGTCACCCCGCGCGAGCGCCGCATGCTCACCGCGATCGAGAAGGCCACGCGCCAGCCGCTGACCGAGATGTCGCTGCCGAGCGTCGACGACGTCAACGCCACGCGCCTGACCCGCTTCGACGACGCGATCACCGCCGCCCTCGAAGACACGGCGGCGATCGCGACCTTCCGCGACGTCGTCGCGCACTACGTCGCGCACCACGACGTGCCCGAGGCCGACGTGGCCGCGGCGCTCGCCGTGGTCGCGCAGGGCGACACCCCGCTGCTGCTCGAGGAGGAGACGATCCAACAGCCGCGGTTCGACCGCGACCGCGCGGACCGCCCGGCGCGCGAGCCGCGCGAGGGAGGAGACCGCCGCAGCAGCGGTGGCCGCTTCGCGACGTACCGCATCGCGGTGGGGCGTCGCCAGCGCGTCGAACCTCGTCAGATCGTCGGGGCCCTCGCCAACGAGGGCGGCCTTCGTCGCAACGACTTCGGGGCGATCCAGATCCGCCAGGACTTCTCGCTCGTCGAGCTCCCCGCCGACCTCTCGCGCGACACGATCGACCGTCTCGCCGACACCCGCATCTCGGGCCAGCTGATCGACCTGCGCCTCGACCAGGGCGGGCGCTCCGCGAAGCGCAGCGACCGACCGCAGCGCCGTTCGTTCGACCGCGACCGCGACTGAGCCTCCGCGCGGCCGCTGCGCCGGGTCCGCGGCATCCGTCCCCGTGCCCCGCGCTCGTCGCGGCCCGAGGTTCGGCATCCATCGACGCCCCCGTACCCCTTCGGTTCGGGGGCGTCGTCGTCTCGTCGCTCCCCTCCGGAGCCACCTCGTCCCACTTATGGCCGCTTGAGCGCCCCTGGACTGGCCATAAGTGGGACATGAACCGCCAGAAGTGGGACAACCCCCTGTTGGCAGGCTCGCCCAGCCGTCCCGAAGTTGAGCCAATTCATATCAAGTCTCCTTGACGCCTCGCGGGGGCTGCGATAACCTTGAGTCATCGCGGCTCAACCCGTGAGAAGACTTCATCAGAACCACGAGCTCGGCACCGGTCGGGCTCACAAGCAAGGAGACACATATGCCACGTGCAGTGGGAATCGACCTCGGTACGACCAACTCCGTCGTGAGTGTCCTCGAGGGTGGCGAGCCCAAGGTCATCGCCAACGCCGAGGGTTTCCGCACGACCCCCTCGGTCGTCGCGTTCACGAAGGACGGCGAGGTGCTCGTCGGCGAGACCGCCAAGCGCCAGGCCGTGACCAACGTCGACCGCACCATCTCGAGCGTCAAGCGCCACATGGGCACGACCTGGACCTTCGACGTCGACGGCAAGAAGTGGACGCCGCAGGAGATCTCCGCCCGCATCCTGCAGAAGCTCAAGCGCGACGCCGAGGAGTACCTGGGCGACAGCGTGACGGATGCCGTCATCACGGTCCCCGCGTACTTCAACGACGCCGAGCGTCAGGCCACCAAGGAGGCCGGTGAGATCGCGGGCCTCAACGTCCTGCGCATCATCAACGAGCCCACCGCGGCCGCCCTGGCCTACGGCCTCGACAAGGGCAAGGAGGACGAGCTCATCCTCGTGTTCGACCTCGGTGGTGGAACGTTCGACGTCTCGCTGCTCGAGGTGGGCAAGGACGACGACTTCTCGACCATCCAGGTGCGCGCGACCGCCGGTGACAACCGTCTCGGTGGTGACGACTGGGACCAGCGCCTCGTCGAGTACCTCATCAAGCAGTTCAAGGACACCACCGGTGTCGACGTCTCGGGTGACAAGATCGCCCTCCAGCGTCTGAAGGAAGCGGCCGAGCAGGCCAAGAAGGAGCTGTCGAGCTCGACCTCGACCTCGATCAACCTGCCCTACCTGTCGCTGACCGACTCCGGCCCCGTGTCGCTGAGCGAGACGATCACGCGCGCCAAGTTCGAGGACCTCACCAAGGACCTCCTCGACCGCACCCGCAAGCCCTTCTCCGACGTCATCCGCGAGGCCGGCGTCAAGGTCGACGACATCGCCCACGTGGTGCTCGTCGGTGGCTCGACCCGCATGCCCGCGGTCGCCGAGCTGGTCAAGAAGGAGACGGGTAAGGACGCCAACAAGGGCGTGAACCCCGACGAGGTCGTGGCCGTCGGTGCAGCCCTCCAGGCCGGTGTCCTCAAGGGTGAGCGCAAGGACGTGCTGCTCATCGACGTCACCCCCCTGAGCCTCGGCATCGAGACCAAGGGCGGCATCATGACGAAGCTCATCGAGCGCAACACGGCCATCCCCACCAAGCGCAGCGAAACCTTCACCACCGCCGACGACAACCAGCCGTCGGTCGCGATCCAGGTCTTCCAGGGCGAGCGCGAGTTCACCCGCGACAACAAGCCGCTGGGCACCTTCGAGCTCACCGGTATCGCTCCGGCTCCCCGTGGCATCCCGCAGGTCGAGGTCACCTTCGACATCGACGCGAACGGCATCGTGCACGTGTCCGCGAAGGACAAGGGCACCGGCAAGGAGCAGTCGATGACCATCACGGGCGGCTCGTCGCTCCCGAAGGAAGACATCGAGCGCATGGTCCGCGAGGCCGAGGAGAACGCCGCGGAGGACAAGAAGCGCCGCGAGTCCGCCGAGACCCGCAACCAGGCCGAGACGCTCTCGTACTCGATCGAGAAGCTGATCAAGGAGAACGAGGACAAGCTCCCCGCCGAGGTCAAGACCGAGGTGCAGGGCGACGTCGACGCGCTCAAGACGGCTCTCGCCGGTGACGACGACGACGCGGTCAAGACCGCGTTCGACAAGCTGAACGCCAGCCAGGGCAAGCTCGGCGAGGCGATCTACGCCTCGTCGCAGGCTGCGGGCGAGCCCGCTGACCCCAACGTGGGCCAGCCCGGCAACGGCGAGACGCCGAACCCCGAGGAAGACGTCATCGACGCCGAGGTCGTCGACGACGAGAACCCCGACGAGAAGAAGTAAGCAGAGAACATGGCACACAAGGACGACGAACAGCCCACGGGCTCGGGCGCCGGTCCTGACGAGACGGGGCCGGAGGAGAACACCTCCGGCCCCGCGCCGTCGGGCGAGCAGTCCGAGACGCAGGACGCAGGCCAGACCCCGGATGCCGAGGGCCTGACCATCGACGACATCCTCGGCGCCGAGCAGACTCCCGAGGCAGCCGCAGAGGGCGCTTCCTCCGACAAGGAGGCGTCGCTGCTGATCGACCTCAAGCGTCTGCAGGCCGAGTACGCGAACTACCGTCGACGGACCGAGGAGCAGCGCGAGCGCGAGATCGAGCGCGCCAAGGGCGAGGCCGTGAAGGGCCTGCTGCCCGTCATGGACGACCTCGACCGCGCCGCCAAGCACGGCGACCTCGTCGAGGGCAGCCCGCTCGCCGCCATCGGCGAGAAGGTCCGCGCCGTGGCCGAGCGCCTCGGTGTGGTCTCGTACGGCGCCGTCGGCGAGGTGTTCGACCCGCAGCAGCACGAGGCGATCTTCCAGGCTCCGACCCCGGGTGCGACGGAGACGACGATCCTCGAGGTCGTCGAGGTCGGCTACCGCCTCGGCTCGGTCGAACTGCGACCGGCGAAGGTCGTCGTCGCCGTGCCGGCCTAAGAGGAGGACACATGGCGAGTCAGGACTGGTTCGACAAGGACTTCTACAAGGTCCTCGGTGTCGACAAGGGCGTGAGCGCGGCCGATCTGAAGAAGACCTACCGCAAGCTGGCGCGCCAGTACCACCCCGACTCGAACCCGGGCGACGCGAAAGCGGAGGCCAAGTTCAAGGAGATCAGCGAGGCCTACTCGGTGCTCAACGATCCCGAGCAGCGCGAGGAGTACGACCAGATCCGGGCCATGGGCTCGGGGGCGCGCTTCTCGGCTCCGGGGACGGGTGCCGGCGGCGGTTTCGATGACGTGTTCAGCCGTTTCGGTCAGCAGCGCGGGGGAACCACGGGCGGTCCCGCCGGCTTCGAGGACTTCTTCTCGATGTTCGACCAGGGCGGAGGGGGCTTCGGCTCCGGACGCTTCGGTCAGACGACGGGCGGATACCGCGGCTTCGGCGGCCCCCAGCGCGGGGCCGACGTCACGGCGCGCACGACGATCGACTTCGTCACCGCGGCCAAGGGCGAGACCATCACGCTGCAGGGCGAGGACAACAAGCCCTTCAAGGTGAAGATCCCGGCCGGCGTCTCGGACGGGCAGAAGATCCGCCTGCGTGGTCGTGGTCGTCCTTCCCCGGACGGCGGCGAGAGCGGCGACATCGTCGTGACCGTCGCGGTGCGTCCGCACCCGGTGTTCACCCGTGACGGCCTCAACCTGCGGCTGACGGTCCCCGTGACCTTCACCGAGGCGGCTCTCGGCGCGACCATCGAGGTGCCCACCCTCGGCGGCGACCCGGTGCGGCTGCGTGTCGCCCCGGGCACTCCGTCGGGGCGCGTGCTGCGCGTCAAGGGGCGTGGCATCCAGACCTCCAAGGGCACCGGCGACCTGCTCGCCGAAGTCCAGGTCGCGGTCCCCGCGCACCTCGACGACGCCGCCCGCGAGGCCCTCGAGCGTTTCCACGAGCTCGAACCGAAAGAGAATCCCCGCGCCGACCTGATGGCCAAGGCGCGATAACACCACCACGCCGGGGCTCGGCATCCGGGATCACGGATGCCGGGACCCGGCGAACGGCACGAGCGAGAGGAGAAGACGTGGCCGACCGAGAGATCGATGAGGATTCCCCCATCTTCGCCATCGCCGTCGCCGCCGAGCTGTCGAACATGCACCCGCAGACCCTGCGGCAGTACGACCGGCTCGGCCTTGTCGTCCCCGCGCGCACCCAGGGTGGGTCGCGCCGGTACTCGAGCCGGCACGTGCAGCAGCTGCGCGAGGTCGCGCGCCTGTCGAGCGAGGGCATGAGTCTCCCCGCGATCGCGCGCCTGTTGACACTCGAGCAGCAGGTGCACGACCTGTCGCGCCGCGTGAGCGAGCTCGAGCGTCAGCTCATCGCCGAGCGCGAGTCCCGCCCGGGCGCGCGCGTGTTCGCGGCGGGGGCGACCGGGTCGGTCGTGACCCTGCGCCACGGTGCGCGCGTGCGTCGCGCGACCGACATCGTGCTGTGGCGTCCGCGCGACGCGCACGGCGACTGACGCTCCCGCAGGCGCCGCCGGCTCACGCCGGATCGAGTCGCAGAACGGTCGGTGACTCGCCCAGTTTCAGGTCGTCGACGATGCGCACCGTCCGGGCGATGTCGTCCACAGCGCCGATGACCGTGCCGAAACGCTCGCGGTCGGAGCAGACCGCGGTGACCGTCACGAAGTGCGAGCCCGTGTCCCACGTGTAGGTCGCGAACGGCGGCGTCTTCGGGTCGCTCGGCAGGGGCATCGCGAGCTTCTCGCCGACGCCGAGGAAGGGGTTCCGGAACGACTCGGTGTCGTCGTACTCCATCGGCATCATCGCGCGCGCCGTGCGCAGCTGCGGCGTCGCCTCCTGCAGCTGCGCCATCACGACGAGCAGCTCGGGGTCGCTCTTCCACACCCACACGAGCACGCGTCCGGCCGCGCGCCGCATGAGCAGCGGAGCGGCCTGGCTGAGGATCCACGCGAAAGCTCCGCCCCCGGGCCGGGGCGTCGAGCCCGCGGCGGTGTTCGCCTGGTTCAGCAGCATGCCGATGGCGGCCTTGCGGTGGCGGCGGCCGCGGAATCCGAGGGAGCCCGTCACGGGCACCCAGCGGTCGGCGGGAGCGTCGGCCTGCAGTCGGGACATGGGTCCAGCCTAGAACCCTCCACGCTTGCCATTCGATGGAAAGTGCGTTTCACTAGACGACATGGCTGATGCCTCCACACGCACCGTCGACCGGGCGCTGACGCTGCTCGCGACCGTCTGCGACGACGGCCCCCTGACTCTCGCGGACGCCGCTCGGGCGGTCGGCCTCTCGGCGAGTACCGCGCTGCGCCTGCTCCGCACGCTCGAAGCGCAGGAGTTCGTCCGGCGCGTCGACGACGGTCGTTACGCGGCCGGTGTGCGCATGATCCAGCTCGGCGCGCGGGCGCTGTCGAACGACGCCCTCGTGTCGCTCGCCGAGCCCGCCCTCTCGCGGGTCGTCGCCGAGACAGGCGAGTCGAGTTACCTCGCGGTGCGCGGTCCCGGCGACACCGCGCTCTACATCGCGATCATCGAGGGCACGCACTCGATCCGCCACTCCAGCTGGGTCGGTCGCACCATTCCGCGCGAGGGTTCCGCGGCCGGGGCCGTGCTCGGCGGTGAGGTCGCGCGGGATGAATACGTCGTCGTCACCCAGGGTGTGGAAGACGACGTCACCGCCATTGCCGCCCCCATCGTCGTGGGAGGGCGGGTCGTGGCATCCCTGTCCGTCGTCGTCCCCAGCTATCGCACCACCGAAGCCAAGACCGCCGAGATCGGGCGCATCCTCGTCCGCGAGAGCGGCACGATCGGAGCGTCGTCAGACGTCGAAGGAGAGAGAACACCATGACCGGAAACCGCGAGATCCGCGCCCCGCGAGGGACGTCGCTGACGGCCAAGAGCTGGCAGACCGAGGCCCCGCTGCGGATGCTCATGAACAACCTCGACCCCGAGGTCGCCGAACGTCCCGAAGACCTCATCGTCTACGGCGGCACCGGGAAGGCCGCCCGCAACTGGGCGAGCTACGACGCGATCGTCGCCACCCTCGCCGACCTCGACGACGATGAGACGCTGCTGGTGCAGTCGGGCAAGCCCGTGGGGGTGTTCCGCACGAACGTGTGGGCACCGCGCGTCCTTCTGGCCAACTCGAACCTCGTCGGCGACTGGGCCACCTGGCCCGAGTTCCGCCGTCTCGAGGCCGAGGGGCTCATGATGTACGGCCAGATGACGGCCGGGTCGTGGATCTACATCGGCACGCAGGGCATCCTCCAGGGCACCTACGAGACCTTCGCGGCCGTTGCCCGCAAGCGCTTCGGAGGCACCCTCGCGGGAACCCTGACCGTCACCGGCGGCTGCGGTGGCATGGGCGGCGCCCAGCCTCTGTCGGTCACGCTCAACGGCGGTGTCGTGCTCATCGTCGACGTCGATGAGACGCGCCTTCGCCGTCGCCAGGGCAAGCGCTACCTCGACGAGGTCACCACCGACCTCGACGATGCTCTCGAGCGTGTGCTCGCCGCGAAGGCCGAGGGACGCGCCCTCTCGGTCGGTCTCGTGGGCAACAGCGCCGAGGTGCTGCCGGAACTGCTGCGCCGCGAGGTGCCGGTCGACATCGTGACCGACCAGACCTCCGCCCACGATCCCCTCGCCTACCTCCCCGCGGGCATCGCGTTCGAGGACTGGCGCACCGAGTCGGCCCGCGACCCCGAGGGCTTCACCGCCCGCTCGCGCGCTTCGATGGCCCGCCACGTCGAGGCGATGGTCGAGTTCCAGAAGCGCGGGGCCGAGGTGTTCGACTACGGCAACTCGATCCGCGACGAGGCGCGTCAGGGCGGCTACGCCGACGCGTTCGCCTTCCCCGGCTTCGTGCCGGCGTACATCCGGCCGCTGTTCTGCGAGGGTCTCGGCCCGTTCCGCTGGGTCGCGCTGTCGGGTGACCCGGCCGACATCGCCGTCACCGACCAGGCGATCCTCGAGCTCTTCCCCGAGAACGAGGGGCTGAAGCGCTGGATCACGGCGGCGCAGGAGCACGTCGAGTTCGAGGGGCTACCCGCCCGCATCTGCTGGCTCGGCTACGGCGACCGCGCCAAGGCCGCCGTCCGGTTCAACGAGCTCGTCGCCGAGGGCAAGATCTCGGCCCCGATCGTCATCGGTCGTGACCACCTCGACTCGGGATCGGTGGCCTCGCCCTACCGCGAGACCGAGGCGATGGCCGACGGATCGGATGCCATCGCCGACTGGCCCCTCCTGAACGCGCTCATCAACACCGCCTCCGGCGCCACCTGGGTGTCGTTGCACCACGGCGGTGGCGTCGGCATCGGTCGTTCCATCCACGCGGGCCAGGTCTCGGTCGCCGACGGCACCCCGCTCGCCGCCGAGAAGCTCCAGCGCCTGCTGACGAACGACCCCGGCATGGGTGTGATCCGCCACGTCGACGCAGGCTACGACCGCGCGATCGAGGTCGCCCGCGAGCGCGGGGTGCGCGTCCCGATGCTCGACTCATGACCCCCGTCACAACCCTCCTCGACGCCATCTCGGGCATCGGCCGCGAGCCCCGCAGCGGCGGCTACGCCCGCCCGGTCTTCTCCACCGCGGAGCGTGACCTCCGCGCGTGGTTCGTCGCCGAGGCCGAGGCCCGTGGACTCGACGTCGAGGTCGACCGCAACGGCATCCTGTGGGCCTGGTGGGGGATGCCGGGACCCGGCGCCGTCGTCACGGGGAGCCACCTCGACTCGGTGCCCGGTGGCGGGGCGTTCGACGGCCCGCTCGGGATCGCGGCGGCGCTCGCCGCGGTCGACGTGCTGCGCTCGCGCGGGGTGACGCCGGCGAAGCCGCTCGCGATCGCGGTCTTCCCCGAGGAGGAGGGCTCGCGGTTCGGCGTCGCGTGCCTCGGTTCGCGCCTGCTGACGGGGGCGTTGTCTCCGGATGCCGCGCGCCGCCTCACCGACCGTGACGGCGACACGCTCGCCGACGTCTTCGCGGCCGGGGGCATCGACCCGGCGGGGATCGGCCCCGACCCCGAGACGCTCGCGCGCATCGGCGTCTTCGTCGAACTCCACGTCGAACAGGGCCGTGGCCTCATCGACCTCGACCGTCCTTTCGCGGTCGCGGAGTCGATCCTCGGCCACGGACGGTTCAAGGTGTCGGTGCGCGGCGAGGGCAACCACGCCGGGACGACCCTCATGGCCGACCGCCGCGATCCGCTCGTCGCCGCCGCCGGAATGGTCGGGCGCATCGCCGAGTTGGCCGGGGCCGTCGACGACGCGCGCGCCACCGTCGGCCGGTTCGAGCCGGTCCCCGGCGGCACGAACGTCATCGCGTCGTCCGTCGACTTCTGGATCGACGCTCGGCATCCCGACGATGCCGTCACCCGTCGTCTCGTCGCCGACATCGACCGCATGTGCGTCGAGCTCGCGGCCGCGCGCGGGTGCGAGGCGGTGCTCGTCGAGGAATCGTGGAGTCCCACGGTCGGCTTCGATCCGTCGCTCGCGCGCCGCCTCGGCTCGGCGCTCGGCGATGCCCCGCACCTGCGTACGGGCGCCGGTCACGACGCGGGGATCCTCTCAAGCGCCGTTCCCACCGGGATGCTGTTCGTCCGCAATCCCTCGGGGATCTCGCATTCGCCCGAAGAGCACGTCGTCGACGCGGACGCCGACGCGTCCGCCACGGCGCTCGCCGACGTCCTCCAGGACCTGTTGTCGTGACGACCTTCTGGGCCCTGCGGGCGTGGATCGGCGATGCCGTGGCATCGGGCGTGCGCATCACGGCATCCGAGGGTCTCATCGACTCCGTCGCGACCGGGACAATTCCGGATGCCGACGACCACCGCCTCGACGGACTCGTGCTGCCGGGCGCAGTCAACGCGCACTCGCACGCCTTCCACCGGCTGCTGCGCGGGCGCACGCACGGCGACGGCGGCAGCTTCTGGACGTGGCGTGAGCTGATGTACCGCGAAGCGGGCCGCCTCGACCCCGAGTCGTACGAACGCATCGCGACCGCGGTCTACGCCGAGATGGTCGCCGCCGGCTGGACCTCGGTCGCCGAGTTCCACTACGTGCACCACGCGCCGGACGCCTCGCCGTACGCGCCTGCTCACGCGATGGAGCGCGCGCTTGCGCGCGCGGCCCGGGCCAGTGGCATCCGTCTCACCCTTCTCGACACGTGTTACCTCTCCCGCGGCTTCGGGGAACCTCTCGAACCCGCACAGCGGCGCTTCGGGGATCCGGATGCCGCCGCCTGGCTCGCACGGCTGTCGGCGCTGCGCGCGTCGTTCGCCGACGAGTTCCCCGAGGTCGTTGTCGGTGCGGCCGCGCACTCGGTGCGTGCTGTCCCGGTCGACGCTCTCGAGCGGATCGGCGCCGAGCTCGATCCGGCGATCCCGCTGCACGTGCACCTGTCGGAGCAGCCGGCCGAGAACGAGGCGTGCCTCGAGGCGACCGGTCTCACCCCCACGGCCCTCCTGGCCCGCAGCGGCCTGCTCTCGCCGCGGCTCTCGGCCGTGCACGCCACGCACCTCACCGACGACGACATCGCGGCGCTCGGCGCCGCTCGCGCGACGATCGTGATGTGCCCGACCACCGAGGCCGACCTCGGCGACGGCGTCGGTCCCGCCCGCCGCCTGGCCGACGCGGGGGCGCGCCTCGCGCTCGGAACCGATCAGCACGCCGTCGTCGACCCGCTGCTCGAAGCCCGCGCGCTCGAGCACGGAGAGCGGCTCGCCTCGGGTCGGCGTGGACGATTCGCTCCCACCGAGCTCGTCGCCGCGCTCACCCGCGGGGGCGCGCCCGCGGTCGGTCGTGGCGTGGGCGCGATCGCGGTCGGACAGCCGTGCGATCTCCTCGTGGTCGACGAGAACAGCGCCCGAACCGCCGGGAGCGACCCCGGGCAGCTCGTGCTGAGCGCGACCGCGCACGACGTGACGCGTGTGATCATCGGGGGACGCGAGCGTGCCGCAGACGGCGTGCACACCGACCTCGGCCCGGTCGGCGACCTGCTGCGAAAGGCGATGACATCGTGAGCACCCTCATCACCCGCATCGGTGAGCTGATGACCGTCGACGACGAGGACCGCGTGCTCCGTGACGCCGCCGTGGTCATCGACGGCGACCGGATCGCGTGGATCGGCTCCGCCTCCGACGCCCCAGCGGCAGACGAGAGGGTGGATGCCGACGGCCGAGCGCTCCTGCCCGGCTGGGTCGACTCGCACACCCACCTCGTCTTCGACGGCGACCGCACGGCGGAGTTCGAGGCCCGCATGGCGGGGCAGAGCTACGCCGCGGGAGGCATCGCCGTGACCCGGGATGCCACCCGCGAGGCGTCGGACGACCGCCTCGCCGGGCTCCTCGCGGGGCGCGTCCGCGCGGCGCGCGCGCAGGGGACCACGTGGATCGAGACGAAGACCGGCTACGGGCTCGACATCGCGAGCGAGGAGCGCAGCGCGCGGATTGCCGCGGCCGGCGTCGACGACGTGACCTTCCTCGGCGCTCATCTGGTGCCCGCCGGGCGCGACGCCGACGACTACGTGCGCGAGGTGTGCGGTCCGATGCTCGACGCCGTGCGTCCGTACGTGTCGTGGGCCGACGTGTTCTGCGAGCGCGGGGCGTTCACCCCCGAGCAGTCGCGCGAGGTGCTGACCGCCGCGCGGGCGGCGGGACTCGGGCTGCGCGTGCACGGCAATCAGCTCGGCCACGGCGACGGGATCCTGCTCGCGGTCGAGCTGGGGGCGGCGAGCGTCGACCACTGCAATTTCGTCTCGGATGCCGACCTCGATGCGCTCGCGGGAGGGTCGACCGTCGCGACGGTGCTCCCGGCTTGCGACCTGTCGACGCGCGCTCCTCTCGCTCCGGCCCGGCGACTGCTCGACGCCGGGGTCGAGGTCGCGATCGCGTCGAACGGCAATCCGGGTACGTCGTACACGACCTCGATGCCGTTCTGCGTCGCGACCGCCGTGCTGCAGATGGGGCTGAGCGTCGCCGAGGCGGTGCGAGCGGCCACGCGCGGCGGGGCGATCTCGCTCGGTCGTGCCTCCGGTGACGGCGCCGTGGGATCGATCGCCGTGGGGAATCGCGCCGACCTTCACCTGCTCGACGCACCGTCCGCGACGCACCTCGCCTACCGACCCGGGATGCCGCTGACCGCGGGTGTGTGGAAGGACGGGCGCCGGGTGGCGGCGCCGCTCGTCGCGCGCTGAGATCTCGCGCGCCGGCGGCGTGGTGCTGGGGTCTGGCGTCTGGCGCAGGCCCGTTGGCGCGATGGCGCGCCGGTGCCGTGGCCCTGCTCCCTGGCATCCATGTCCCGAAATGTGCAGATTTGGGCCCCTCGCGTTGCACAAATGGGGACATGCCTTCGCGGGCGACCGGTTTCGCTGACGGGGGAGTGCCGATGTCGGAGGTCCGTGCCAGGCTGAGATGGCGGTCATGGCGACCGTGATCCAGTGATTCCGGAGGGCTCCGTGCTCGCCAAACTCCTCATCCGTTACCTCAGGCCGTACCGCTGGCTGCTGCTCGCGCTGCTGATCTTCCAGTTCGCCGCGGCCATGGCATCCCTGTACCTGCCGCGTCTGAATGCCGACATCATCGATCAGGGCGTGGCTCGCGGCGACACGAACTTCATCTGGTCGCGCGGAATGATCATGCTCGTCATCTCCCTCGGGCAGATCACGGCGTCGATCATCGCGACCTACTTCGCCGCCCGCGCCGCGATGGCGGCCGGTCGCGACATCCGCCGAGACGTGTTCGAGAAGGTCAGCGGGTTCAGCGAGCGCGAGCTGTCGCAGTTCGGTGCCGGCTCCCTGATCACGCGCAACACCAACGACGTGCAGCAGGTGCAGATGCTGGCGATGATGGGGGCGACCATGCTCGTCAGCGCCCCGCTGCTCGCCCTCGGCGGCATCTTCATGGCGCTGCAGCAAGATGTGGGCCTGAGCTGGCTGATCGCCGTGGCGGTTCCCGCTCTCCTGGTCGCCGCGGGACTCATCATCGCCCGCATGGTGCCGCTGTTCCGCAGCTACCAGTCCAAGCTCGACGCCGTGAACCGCATCATGCGTGAGCAATTAACGGGCGTCCGTGTCGTGCGCGCCTTCGTGCGCGAACGCATCGAAGAAGAGCGCTTCCGCGCGGCCAACACCGACATCATGGTCGTCGGTCGCAAGGTCGGCTCTCTTTTCGTGCTGCTGTTCCCCCTCGCGATGCTCGTGCTCAACGTCACCGTCGTCGGGGTCATCTGGTTCGGCGGCATACAGGTCGACAGCGGAGCGGTCGAGATCGGCACACTGTTCGCCTTCATGCAGTACGTCGCCCAGATCCTCATGGGGGTGCTGATGGCCAGCTTCATGACCGTCATGATCCCGCGCGCCGCCGTTTCGGCCGAGCGCATCGGCGAGGTGCTCGACAGCCACTCCACCCTCGAGCGCCCGGCGAACCCGATCACCGCGTTCCCCGAGCCGGGCGCGATCGAGTTCGACGACGTCGCCTTCGCGTACCCGGGGGCCGAGTCCCCTGTCGTGTCCGGCGTGAGCTTCGCCGCCCGCCCGGGCGAGACGGTCGCGATCGTCGGATCCACCGGTGCGGGCAAGACCACGCTCGTGTCGCTGATCCCGCGTCTGTTCGACGTGACCGCCGGCGCCGTGCGCGTCGGCGGCGTCGACGTGCGCGAGGCCGACCTCGACGGACTGTGGAAGGGGATCGGCCTCGTCCCGCAGCGCCCGTTCCTGTTCAGCGGCACGGTCGCCTCCAACCTCCGCTTCGGGCGCGAGGAGGCCACCGACGACGAGCTCTGGCGTGCGCTCGAGATCGCCCAGGGGCGCGACTTCGTCGAGGCGATGGACGGCGGGCTCGAGGCGCGTATCGCCCAGGGCGGGACGAACGTCTCCGGCGGGCAGCGTCAGCGTCTGGCCATCGCCCGCGCGATCGTGCACCGCCCGTCGGTGCTGGTCTTCGACGACTCCTTCTCGGCGCTCGACCTCAGTACCGATGCACGGCTGAGACAGGCCCTCTGGGACGAGTTGCCCGAGGTGACCAAGATCGTGGTCGCCCAGCGCGTGTCCACCATCACGGGTGCCGACCGCATCGTGGTGCTCGAAGACGGTCGCATGGTCGGTCTCGGCACGCACGAGGAGCTGCTCGAGACGAGCGCGACCTACCGCGAGATCGTCGAGTCGCAGCTGGGGGTGGAAGCATGAGCACCCCCGACGCCCTGACCGAAGAAGAGCGCGCCGAGCTCGAACTCGCCGAGCAGGCACGCCTGAACTCGGGCGACTGGGACAGCGTGGCCCCCGGCAAAGCCGCGAACTTCGGCCCGAGCTTCCGCCGCCTGATCGGGCTCCTGCGCCCGCACGCCGTCGCCTTCGCCTTCGTGTCGGTGCTCGGTGCGATCGGTGTGGTCCTCGCCGTTCTCGCCCCGCGCGTCCTGGGTGACGCGACGAACATCATCTTCGAGGGTGTGGTCTCGAAGGGCCTGGCGACCCAGTTCCCCGCCGGCACCTCGCAGGCCGATGCCGTCGAGGCTCTCCGCGCGAGCGGTCAGAACGACTTCGCGAACATCGTCGGCGCGATGAACACGTTCCAGGTCGGCGCGGGAGTCGACTTCGACGCCCTCCGCCTGGTGATCGTCGCGGTGCTCGCGATCTACGTCGGGTCGTCGCTGCTGTCGTGGATCCAGGGCTACGTCATCAACGTGATCATGGTGCGGACGATGTGGCGCCTCCGCGAAGACGTCGAGGCCAAGGTCAACCGCCTGCCGCTGTCGTACTTCGACAAGGTGCAACGCGGAGAACTCATCTCCCGCGTGACCAACGACATCGACAACATCACGCAGACGATGCAGCAGTCGCTCTCGAGCGCGCTGACGTCGGTGCTGACCGTCGTGGGCGTGCTCATCATGATGTTCACGATCTCGTGGCAGCTCGCGCTCGTCGCCCTCGTCTCGCTGCCGCTCATGGCGATCATCTTCGGCGTGATCGGGCCGAAGTCGCAGAAGGCCTTCGGTACGCAGTGGAAGAAGGTCGGGCGCCTCAACGCCCGCGTCGAGGAGTCCTTCTCCGGCCACGCGCTCGTCAAGGTCTACGGTCGCGAGAAAGACGCGCGCGAGAAGTTCGAGGTCGAGAACGAAGAGCTCTACCAGGCGAGCTTCAAGGCCCAGTTCCTCTCGGGCATGATCATGCCCGGCATGATGTTCGTCGGGAACCTCACCTATGTCGGTATCGCGGTGCTCGGTGGGCTCATGGTCGCCGGCGGGCAGATCCGCCTCGGAGACGTGCAGGCCTTCATCCAGTACTCGCAGCAGTTCACGCAGCCGCTGTCGCAGCTGGGCGGCATGGCGGCCGTCGTGCAGTCGGGCACCGCCTCGGCCGAACGCGTCTTCGCGCTGCTCGACGCCGACGAGCAGGAGCCCGACGCCGCCGACGCCCCCGAACCGGTCGACGGACGCGGCGTCATCGAGTTCGAGAACGTCGCCTTCGCCTACACCCCCGAGCGCCCTCTCATCAGCGACCTGTCGTTCCGCGTCGAGCCCGGTCAGACGGTCGCGATTGTGGGGCCCACAGGCGCGGGCAAGACCACGCTGGTCAACCTCATCATGCGGTTCTACGAGCTCGACGGCGGGCGGATACTGCTCGATGGTCAGAACATCGCCGATCTCCGCCGCGACGACGTCCGTTCGCGCACGGGGATGGTGCTGCAAGACCCGTGGCTGTTCGCCGGGACGATCCGCGACAACATCCGCTACGGCCGCGAGAGCGCGACCGACGAAGAGATCGTCGAGGCCGCCGTCGCGACGCGCGTCGATCAGTTCGTGCACTCTCTCCCCGAGGGATACGACACAGTCCTCGACGAGGACGCGGCGAACGTCTCCGCCGGCGAGAAGCAGCTCATCACGATCGCCCGGGCCTTCGTCGCGCGTCCCTCGGTGCTGATCCTCGACGAGGCGACCTCGTCGGTCGACACCCGAACCGAGCTGTTGCTGCAGCAGGCGATGGCAGCGCTTCGCGAGGGGCGCACCTCGTTCGTGATCGCGCACCGGCTCTCGACGATCCGCGACGCCGACCTCATCCTCGTCATGGAGCACGGCGACATCGTCGAGCAGGGAACCCACGACGAGCTGATCGCCCAGCACGGCGCGTACTGGCGCCTGTACCAGTCCCAGTTCCAGAACGCGTCCTCGGGCCTCGACGCGGCCGAGGCGGAGGTCGTGCGCGGCGTGGAGTCCTGAGGAGCGCGCCGCGCGGACGGAACACCTGCCGCCCGCGCGGCGCCGTCCCGTCAGGGGCGCTCCGCGACCGCTCGACGAAGCTGTCACACGCGCGACCACGTTCGGGGGCGCAAAACCCCCTCCGGTACAGTGGAGCCGCCCCGCGAACCCGCCCGCGTGCCCTTACCGCCGCACAGATAGGCCTCACCACCCGTGACCACTCCTGCGACGCCCTCCGACCCGACGCCCGACGGCAGTCCCACCGACACGCCCGCCGACGCACCGGCCGACCGTCCCCTCACCGTCCTCATCGGAGCCGACACCTTCCTTCCCCACGTGAACGGTGCCGCCCGATTCGCCGAGCGCCTCGCCGCGGGGCTCGTCGCCCGCGGTCACGACGTTCACGTGGCGGCTCCGAGCGTGGGCCACAGCCACGCCGGCACCTTCACCGAGGTGATCGAGGGCGAGCCCATGACGATGCACCGCCTGCCGGCGTACCGCTTCCTCCCGCATGACTGGCTCACCTTCGTGCTGCCGTGGCGGGCGAAGCACTACGCGCGCAAGGTGCTCGACCAGGTGAAGCCCGACGTCGTCCACATCCAGTCGCACATCGTGATCGGCCGCGGTCTCACGAGAGAGGCGCGCAAGCGCGGCATCCCGGTCGTCGCCACCAACCACGTGATGGCAGAGAACATCCTCGACTTCACGACGCTCCCCGACTCCCTCGACCGCATCTTCGTCAAGCTCGCCTGGGCCGATGCCGCCCGCACGTTCGCGATGACCCGCGCGGTGACGACCCCGACGCGTCGCGCGGCGGACTTCCTCGAGTCGACGATCGGCATCCAGGGTGTCATCCCGATCTCGTGCGGCATCGACCGGTCGAACTACACGCCCGATCTCGAGCCGCGCGACGCGAACCGCATCCTGTTCGTCGGCCGCCTCACGACCGAGAAGGGGATCGACGTCGTCCTGCGCGCGCTCAAGCTGCTCGACCCCGCCCTCGACGTCACCTTCGACATCGTCGGAGGGGGCGACCAGCGCCGCAACCTCGAGCAGCTCGCCGAGCAGCTCGGCCTCTCGGCGCGCGTGACGTTCCACGGTCACACCTCCGAAGAAGAGCTGCGCGCGCTCTACACCCGGGCGAGTGTCTTCGCTATCGCCTCGATCGCCGAACTGCAGTCGATCGCGACGATGGAGGCCATGGCATCCGGACTCCCGGTGGTCGCTGCCGACGCCGTCGCCCTCCCGCACCTCGTGCACGACGGCGAGAACGGCTACCTCTTCGAGCCCGGCAACGCCGAAGAGCTGGCGGCGCGCCTGACCGACGTCCTCACCGCTGATCCCGACGAGCGACGACGCATGCAGCAGGCCTCGCTCGACGGCGTCATCGTGCACGACATCGGTCGAACGCTCGACACCTTCGAGGCGCTGTACCGCGGACGGCCGATCCCGGAGTGACCGCGTGCACGTGGTGATGTTCGCCGACCAGCATCTCGAGTCCCTCGGCGGTGCTCAGGTGTCGATGCGGCTGCAGAAGCGCTTCCTCGAGCGCGCGGGGCACGTCGTGACGGTCGTCGCGCCACGGATGCACCGGCCCGCCCCCGACGACGCGGCGTACATCGACCTCCCCTCGATCCCGATCACGCCCGACCGCGAGTACGCGCTCACCTGGCCTGGCGCGCGCACGGATCGGTTCGTGGATGCCGAGCTCGGCGCGCGACTTCCCGTCGACGTCGTGCACGTGCAGGCGGATTTCTGGGGTGCGCTCATCGGGCACCGTTACGCCGCCCGCCACGGCCTCCCGGTCGTGCACACGATGCACAATCGCGTCGACGTCGGCATCCAAGCGACCGCGCCCTTTCCGGCGCTCGTCCTGCGTGTGCTGAACGCGTGGGCGCGGCGGGCGCTGCGCGGCGCGGCGGCGACGCGAGGCAACGCGGCGACCCCGCCGTCCCCGGGCGCGAATCCGCGGGATGCCGCGCGTTCCGCGCGCGTGGCGCCGGCTGCGCCCGCGGCGCCCGACGCACGCGCGGGGCACGCCACGCAGGGCGCCGGCCCGGCTGACGGATGGGCCTACCTCCGCCGCTTCGCGCGACTCTCGCGCGCGATCACCGCGCCCTCCGGCCACTTCGCGCGGCGTCTCCAGGAGCACGGTGTCGTGCCCGCCGAGGCCGGCGCCGGCGTGGACGTCATCTGGAACGGGATCGACGACGACATCCTCGACGCCGCCCTCGCGAGCGGCGCCGAGGCACGTCGTCCCGGCCCCCCGCGCTTCGTGTGGCTCGGGCGCATGAGCCCCGAGAAGCGCCTCCTCCCGTTCCTCGAGGCGGTGGCGGCTTCGGGGATCGAGGCCGAGGTCGAGATCATCGGGGGCGGGGCCCAACTCCGCGCGGCGCAGAAGCTCGTCGCGGAGCGGAGGCCCATGGCATCCGTCGTCTTCTCGGGACGCTTGAGCTACGCCGAGACGCTCGCGCGGCTGGCGGCGGCCGATGCGGTGGTGCAGACCTCGATCGGCTTCGAGACGCAGGGGATGACCGTGTTCGAGGCGGCCTCGCTCGGCACGCCGGCCGTCGTCAGCGACCCCGACATCGCGTCGGAGCTGGGCGCCGGCGTCTGGACGGTTCCGGATGCCACGATCCCCGCGCTCGCGGAGTCGCTGCGCCGTGCGGCCGACGACATCGCGGCGGGCACGCCGGTCGAGGTCGACCCGACGATCGCGGAGCGGTTCCGCCAGTCGTCGCGCACGGCGGCGATGGTCGCGGTGTACGGGCGGGCCGTCTCCGCCGGACGCTGACGGCGCGTCTTGTCGCGGGAGGCGGGTTCCCGACGGCGCGCGGCGCGCGCGGGGTCGGTCGGAACCGCGCGGTAGCCGTCGGTGCGGATGAGCCACACCGACGCGACCACGCTGACGAGGGCGAGGGCGGCGAGAGCGATGAGATAAGCCATGGCAGAAAAGCTACGCATCGCGATTTTGTGCCGCGAGTGGCATGATGGACGCTGTTCGTTCGATTTCTGCCACTCCGAGAGGTGCGCATGCGTTCCGTCGCCGTCGTGATCCAGCCGGGCTTCGCCCCGTTCGAATTCGGTCTCGCGTGCGAGGCGTTCGGCCTCGATCGCACCGACGACGGGATTCCCAACTTCGACTTCCGCATCGTGACGCCGGATCCCGGCGTCGTGCCCTCGAACATCGGCTTCTCGGTCAACGTCGAGCGCGGTCTCGATGCGGCGGCCGACGCTGACATCGTCATTCTCTCGCCCATCCCGCGGGAGCAATGGGCGTCGGTGGATCCGCGTGTGATCGAGGTCGTGCGTGCGGCGCACGCTCGTGGCGCATGGTTGCTGAGCGTCTGCAGCGGGGCGTTCGTGATCGCGGCATCCGGAGTTCTCGACGGTCAGCGTGCCACCACGCACTGGCGCTACGCCGATGTCATGGCCCGCATGTACCCCTCGATCGAGGTCGATCCCGACGTGCTCTACGTGCAGTCCGGTCGCGTGATCACGAGCGCGGGGACCGCGGCAGGCCTCGACGCGTGCCTTCACCTGCTGCGTCAGGAACTCGGCGCCGAACTCACCAACCGCATCGCCCGCCGCATGGTGGTCGCGCCGCAGCGCGACGGAGGGCAGGCCCAGTTCATCGCGTCGCCACTGCCGGTCGCGCCGTCGATGTCGCTCGCGCCGGTGACCGAGTGGATGCTGCAGAACCTGGATGCCGAACTCTCCGTCGATCAGCTCGCCTCGCGCGCGCACATGTCGCCGCGGACCTTCGCCCGCCGCTTCAAGGCCGATCTCGGGGCGACGCCGGCCGCGTGGCTCGCGCGGCAGCGCCTCCTGCACGCCCAGCGCCTCCTCGAGGAGACCGACCTCGGTCTCGACCGCATCGCCGCCGAGTGCGGTTTCGGTTCGGCGGCGGTGCTCCGCCAGAACTTCGCCCGCACGATGGGGCTGACCCCCACCGCGTACCGTGCGCGTTTCTCGTGCGCGGATGAGGTACCCGCCGCGCCACGCGAGGCCGTGCCGGCCTGACGTCGTCAAGGGCCCGGGCTTCGGCATCCGGGATTCTCCGGTTGCTGCCCCGGGTGCCGCGGGGGCGGCGCGTGCCGGGTGGCGCGTTGCCGGGCGGGGTCGGGGCCGGGCGGCGCGTGCCGGGCGGGGTCGGGGCCGTGTGGCGCGTGCCCGGGCGGGGTGGGGGCCGTGTCGCCGGGCCGTCGTGCGGAGTTCTTGGGCGACGCGCCGTTCGGCTGGTCGCTGGGGCGGCGTGTCGGGGCCGGACTCCGCGTGGCGGTACGCGGGGTGGATGCGGAAGGTCGTGCGCCGTCGCGCGGAGTTCGTGGGCGACGCGCCGTTCGGCTGGTCGCCGGGGCGGCGTGTCGCAATCGAACTCCGCGCGGCGGTACGGGTCCGGCGCGCACCGCGACTCCGCGTGGCGGTACGGGCCGGCCCGGAACCCGGACGCCGCCAGACGGCGAAGGGGGCACCCCCCCCGCCTTGCTCCGGTCCCGCGCGGGACGGATTCCGGATGCCGCGGCTCGGTGCCCCGGCGCCCTGCGGCATCCATCGGCCCCGCGCGAGCCGGACCCCGGATGCCTCGGCCCCCGCCGTCCCCCTCGCCCCGCGGGACGGATTCCGGATGCCGCGCCTCGACACCGTGGCATCCCTCTGTCCCCATTGCCCCCCGCGGACGCCGGTGCTAAACTTGAGTCAACGCCACTCAACTTTGAGTGAGGCGAGAGAACTTTCAGGAGATGACATGAACGCCACACAACAGCCGGGGCAGGAGGACGCGCGCAGCGCCCTCGAGCAATTCGGCATCAACCTCACCGACAGGGCCCGCCAGGGAAAGCTCGACCCCGTGATCGGTCGCGACGGTGAGATCCGCCGCGTCAGCCAGGTGCTCACCCGGCGCACCAAGAACAACCCCGTGCTCATCGGCGAGCCCGGCGTCGGCAAGACCGCCGTCGTCGAGGGGCTCGCTCAGCGCATCGTTGCGGGCGACGTCGCCGAGAGCCTCAAGAACAAAGAGCTGGTCTCGCTCGACATCTCGGCGCTGGTCGCCGGCGCGATGTATCGCGGACAGTTCGAGGAGCGGCTGAAGAGCGTCCTCAAAGAGATCACCGAGTCCGACGGACGCATCATCACGTTCATCGACGAGCTGCACGTGCTGATGGGCGCGGGCGGCGGCGAAGGGTCGGTCGCGGCCAGCAACATGCTCAAGCCCATGCTCGCCCGCGGTGAGCTGCGCCTGATCGGCGCGACCACGCTCGACGAGTACCGCGAGTTCATCGAGAAGGATGCCGCTCTGGAACGCCGTTTCCAGCAGGTCTATGTCGGCGAGCCGACGGTGGAGGACACCGTGGCGATCCTCCGCGGCCTCAAGGAACGGTACGAAGCGCACCACAAGGTCGCGATCGCCGACGCGGCGCTCGTGGCAGCGGCATCCCTCTCCAACCGCTACATCCCCTCGCGCCAGCTGCCCGACAAGGCCATCGACCTGATCGACGAGGCCGCGTCGCGCCTGCGCATGGAGATCGACTCCGCCCCGCTCGAGATCGACGAGCTTCGCCGGCACGTCGACCGCCTGAAGCTCGAAGAGCTCGCGCTCAAGAAGGAGAAGGACGACGCCTCGAAGGAGCGCCTCGCCACTCTCCGCGAGACCCTCGCCGCCGAGCAGGCCAAGCTCGACGAGCTGCAGGCGCGGTGGGAGCGCGAGCGCGCCTCGCTGAACCGCGTCGGTGATCTCAAGACGCGCCTCGACGCCGCCCGTGTGGATGCCGAGCGCGCCCAGCGCGAGGGCAACCTCGAGCGCGCGTCGCGGTTGCTGTACGCCGAGATCCCGGCGCTCGAGCGCGAGTTGATGAAGGCCGAGCGCGAAGAGCCGGCGGGTGACCGCATGGTCAACGAGCAGGTCACCGACGAAGACATCGCGGCCGTCATCGCCGCCTGGACGGGCATCCCCGTGGGACGCCTGCTCCAGGGCGAGACAGAGAAGCTGCTGCACCTCGAGCGCGAGCTGGGCAAGCGCCTGATCGGACAGAAGGATGCCGTGAAGGCGGTGTCCGACGCCGTCCGTCGCTCGCGGGCCGGCATCAGCGATCCGAACCGCCCGGTCGGTTCGTTCCTGTTCCTGGGCCCCACGGGTGTCGGCAAGACGGAGCTCGCGAAGTCGCTCGCCGACTTCCTCTTCGACGACGAGCACGCCATGGTGCGCATCGACATGTCGGAGTACGGCGAGAAGCACTCCGTCTCGCGCCTGGTCGGTGCCCCTCCGGGGTACGTCGGGTACGAGGCGGGCGGCCAGCTCACCGAGGCCGTGCGTCGGCGTCCGTACAGCGTCGTGCTGCTGGACGAGGTCGAGAAGGCCCACCCCGAGGTGTTCGACGTGCTGCTGCAGGTCATGGACGACGGTCGGCTGACCGACGGCCAGGGCCGCACGGTGGACTTCACGAACGTCATCCTGATCCTGACGTCCAACCTCGGTTCGCCGATCCTCATCGATCCGACGCTGTCGATGGATGCCAAGCGGGAACAGGTTCAGGCCCTCGTCCGTCAGGCCTTCAAGCCGGAGTTCGTGAACCGCCTCGACGACATCGTGATCTTCCAGGCCCTCAGCCAGGACGACCTCGCCCAGATCGTCGAGCTCGCGGTCGACGCGCTGCACAAGCGCCTGCGCGAGCGCCGGCTGACCCTCGCGGTCACGCCCGACGCCCGCTCGTGGCTCGCCGAGCGCGGATACGACCCGGTGTACGGGGCGCGTCCGCTGCGCCGACTCATCCAGTCCGAGATCCAGGACCGCCTCGCCATGGCGATCCTCGCCGGCACGGTGCGCGACGGCGACGTGGTCCGCGTCGACGTGGCCAGCGACGGCGACTCGCTCATGCTGGTGAGCACGGGCCCCGCTGCCGAGGAGCCCGGCGACGACTCCGACGACGACGTGATCGAGGCCGAGATCGTCGAGTAGGCCGAACAGGGAGGGGGATGCCACGCGGTGTGCGTGGCATCCCCCTTCCGTGTGCGCGCCCCCGCGCATAAACGCGATCCACTCACGTAAACGCGGTGTGCTCGCGTTTTTGTGAGCGGATCGCGTTTATGGGGTGCGGCTGTCCCGGCGGCTCCTGCATCAGTCGCCCCGTTTCGTCACGGGCAGGGCGTGAGCCAGGCCTTCACGAACGCCGCGGTCTGGTACGCGTACTGGAACGCCCAGTCGTACAGCGACATGTTCGTGTCGACACCCATCACGGTGACGTCGCCCCCGTAGCACTTCTCGAAGATGTACCGCGTGCGGGCGACATGCGGGGTGAAGGTGATCACGACCGTCTTGTCGCTGGGATGGCTCGCAACGTAGTCGGTGAGGAGTTTGGCCTCGCCGGCGGTGGTGAACGGGTCCGGCCGCTTGCAGGTGACCCCGGGCTCGCCACACGCGTCGATCTGAGAGGCGTCGAAGGCGCGGTCCCCATGCCCCTTTGCGGAACCCGACACGGAGATCAGCATCGGCAGGTTGCTGTCGGCGTCGCGAAGGGTCTCACCGAGATCGATTCGCTGCTGCTGGGGCGGTCCGATGACGTAGACGAGGTTCGCGTCGGTCGGATCGCCCTGCGGGGGGAAGACGTAGAGCGGGAGCCCCGCCACCACGATCGCCACCATCGCGACGGCGAGTGCCACGCTGACCCGACGTACGCGTCGCCACCGTACGCGTCCGCGCCGAGCCTGCGCGATCGCGATGGGCTGTGATTCCGGTGCACCGGCTTCGGTGGGCGAAGAGGTCGTCACGTAGGCGATGGTAAGCCGCCCTTGTGAACGCCAGATTGCCGACGACAGGTGAGCGCGGCCCGCCACCGACCCCGCGCGATCGCCTCGGGATGCCGAGTCCGCGTCGATTCTCCCCGCCCGTCGGGCCGAGCACGTTCGCCCCGGCACCGCGGGTTCGGGTGCAGGGGCGAACGAGCGTCGGCGGGATGTCGTGGTCAGGCGTCGACGAGCAGCGACTCCTCGATCGTGCGGCGCTCGCGCGGCGCGAGCTCGCGCTGGCGCAGGCCCTCTTCGGCCGCGTCGACGTCGCCGAGGGCTCCCACGGCGATGACCGTCACCGGCACGAAGCGGGGCTCGATGTCGAAGGCCGCGCGGAGGGCATCGACCTCGAAGCCGCCCATCTGGTGCGTCGCGAGACCCTCGGTGTGCGCCTGCACGGTGAAGTGCGCGGCGGCCTGACCGGCGTCGTACAGTGCCCAGGGGCGTGCCTCGCCCTCGGCGGTCTCGGTCTCGGCGAGGACGACGATCAGCGCGCCGGCGGCCGGAGCCCATGCCTGGTTGAAGCCCATCAGGGCCGACACGACGCGGGCGTGCGCGTCGCCGCCGCGACGGGCGACGATGAGGCGCCACGGCTGGTGGTTCATGCCCGACGGTGCCCAGCGGGCGGCTTCCAGGGCTGAACGCAGCGCGGCTTCGTCGATGGGCGTCTCGGGGTCGAAGACGCGGGTGCTCCAGCGCTCGGCGAGCACGTCCAGGATGGGAGCGTCAGTGGGGGCGGTGCGATCGAGAACGAGAGACATGGGTCCTCCTGAGGAAAGGGAACTGAGCCGGGACGCCGTTGACCCGAACCAGTGAACGCCACGCGCGCACGAGATGTTCCCATGTGACGTCGTGCGTCGCGCCCTCATAGAGAGATTTCAGGATGCCGCGCCCCGCGCGCGTCGATGATCGACGGCTCGGCACCGCGCCGCAACCGTGCCACCCGCGGAGGACGAGCGCGCAAACGCTGCCGCCCCGACTCCGGCCTCGTGGCCGCGTCTGTCACGCACGCGTCCGTGACGAGCGGAGGGTGAGGGACGAGAGGAGGATGCCTCGGGCCCGAGGGTCCTCCCTTCGTCCCAGGCCCTCCCTTGGTCACCCGATCAACACAGCGTCACCGGATCGACACCCGGCCACCGGCTCGACGCCTGGTCGCTCAGGCCGTCCAGGAAGCCGGGCCGGCGCTCCCCGCCGCGTACTCGTCGAGCGGCACCTCGTTCTGGCGCCACGCGTCGATCACCGGCTGCACGATGCGCCAGCACTGCTCGGCCGCATCGCCGCGGACGGCGAGCATCGCGTCGCCGTCGAGGATGCCCGAGAGCACTTCGCCGTAGGCCTTGAGCGCGCCCTCGCCGAGGTCGGCGTCGAGGGTCACGCGCTCGAGCTCGAGCGGGTCGTCGGCGCCGTTGACGTTGAGTTCGAGGCTCATCGTGTCGGGGCCGAGCGAGAACACGAGCTTCGACGGGTCGCTCTCGCCGACGAATCCGCCCGGAAGGTGCCGCACAGGCTTGAAGGTGACGGTGACGGCCGGGTCTCCGGCATCCAGAGCCTTGCCCGATCGGAGCGTGATGGGCACACCCTGCCAGCGCGCGGTGCGCACCTCGACGGTCATCTCGGCGAGCGTCTCGGTGTTGCGCGACGGGTCGACGCCGGGCTCGTCGACGTACGAGACGAAGTGCCGCTCGCCCACCTCGCCCGCGGTGTAGCGGGCGCGGCGGGAGTTCTTGACCGGGTCGTCGTCGAGCACGTGCGTTGCGCGCAGCACGGCCGACGTCGCGTCGCGCAGGTCGAGCTGGTCGAGAGAGGACGGCGGCTCCATCGTGACGAACGCCATGACCTGCAGCAGGTGGCTCTGGATCATGTCGACCAGGGCTCCCGCGGAGTCGTAGTACCCGGCGCGGCCTTCGAGGCCGAGCTTCTCGGGGAAGTCGACCGTGATGGTCGCGATGTCGTCGGCCGACCACACGCTCTCGATGAGACGGTTGGCGAAGCGCACGCCCAGCAGGTTGAGCACCGTGGATCGACCGAGGAAGTGGTCGATGCGGAAGACCTGGTCTTCGGGGACGAGGGTCGCGAGCTGCTGGTTGAGCTTGTGGGCGCTGGCTTCGTCGGTGCCGAAGGGCTTCTCGAGCGCGAGGATCGTGCCCGCGGGGATCGTGACGTCGGCGAGGGCGAGGCACGACTTCTCGGTGACGGCCGGGGGGACGGCGAAGTACAGCGCCGGGCGTCCTTCGGCGTCGTCCAGGAGCGTCTGCAGGTCGGCGGCCTTGGTGATGTCGGCTCGCGAATATGTCGTCGCCGAGACCTGGTCGAAGGCGGCCTCGGCATCCATCGTCTGGAAGGCCTTCTTCACGACCTCGCGCCAGTGCTCGTCGGTCCAGTCGTCCATGCCGGCGCCGTGCAGGCGGATGGAGCGCTTCGGCTCGCGCGCGAGCAACTGGCCGAGGGCCGGGAGCAGCAGTCGAGAGGTGAGGTCGCCCGAGGCGCCCAGGATGATCAGGGTCGTGTCCGCCGCCATGGGGTAACCGTAGCGCTCGGTTCCGACATCGCCGGGATGCTTGCAGCGCGCGCATGGATGCCACTATCGAGATGTTCGGCCACGATGTCGGCGGCACCTGCCATGATCCGAGGGTGACCACTCCGATCGAGGACTACGCGGTCCTCAGCAACTGCCGCTCCGCAGCCCTGGTCTCCCGCGATGGGAGCATCGACTGGCTCTGCCTGCCGCGGTACGACAGCGGGTCGATGCTCGGTGCCCTCCTCGGCGACGAGTCGCACGGGCGGTGGTCGCTGCGCCCCGCCGATCCCGAGGCCCGGGCGACCCGGCGCTACGACGGCGACACCTTCGTCCTCGTGACGCGCTGGGAGACGACGACCGGTGTCGCCGACGTCTACGACGCGATGCCGGTAGACGAGGGCGTCGAAGCCGTGATCCGTCGCGTGGTCGGTGTGTCGGGCGAGGTCGATTTCGTCAGCGAGGTCCGTCTGCGCTTCGACTACGCGCGAGCCGTCCCGTGGGTCCAGCAGATCGGACAGGGCGGCGAACACGCGATCCTCGCCGTCGCGGGTCCCGATGCCGTCGTCATCCGGGGTCCGCGCCTGATCGCGGTCGACACCGCCCATCGCGGCCGGTGGACGACGGCGGCCGGCCAGAGCGTCGATTCCGTGCTCTCGTGGGGCCCGTCGTGGCAGGCCGCCCCCGCGGCGTTCAACGTCGAGGCGGCCCTCGAACGCACGCGCGAATGGTGGGCCGCGTGGGCCGACCGCGTGCAGTCCGCCGGCACGCACGCGGCGCTCGTCACCCGCTCGCTCATGGTGCTGCGCGCCCTCACGCACTCCGAGACCGGCGGCATCGTCGCGGCCGCGACCACGTCGCTCCCCGAGGCCTTCGGCGGCGCCCGTAACTGGGACTACCGCTATGTGTGGCTGCGCGACGCCGCGCTCACGCTGAGCGCCTACATCGACCACGGATACCTGGATGCCGCCCAGCACTGGCGCACGTGGCTGCTCCGGGCGATCGCGGGCGATCCCGCCGACGTGCAGATCATGTACGGCATCGCGGGGGAGCGCGATCTGCCCGAGCGCGAGATCGCGAGTCTTCCGGGGTACGGCGGGGCCGCGCCCGTGCGGATCGGCAACGGGGCGGTCACGCAGTACCAGGCCGATGTCATCGGCGAGGTCATGGTGGCCCTCGAGGCCGCGCGGAACGCCGGCGTCGAAGAGACGACCTTCTCGTGGTCGCTCCAGCGCGCCCTGCTGAACCAGCTCGCGGGCGAGGTCGACAAGCCCGACCTCGGCATCTGGGAGATGCGCGGTGAGCCGCACTACTTCACCCACTCCCGGGCGATGGTGTGGGCGGCGTTCGACCGTGGCATCCGGGCCGTCGAAGAGGGCGGTCGTGAGGGCGAGGTCGACACGTGGCGCGCGCTGCGCGACAGTGTGCGCGCCGACATCGATGCCCGCGGTGTGCACGAAGGCCGCTGGTTCACGCAGCACTTCGACACCGACGAGGTCGACGCCTCGCTGCTCGTGCTGCCGCAGGTGGGCTTCTGCGCCTACGACGATCCGCGCATGCTCGCCACGGTCGCGCGCATGGAAGAGACGCTCATGCCCGACGGGTGGCTCCTGCGCTACCGCACCACCGGTGTCGACGGGCTCAGCGGCGACGAGCATCCCTTCCTCGCGTGCTCGTTCTGGCTGGTCGGGCAGTACGCGCACAGCGGGCGGCGCGACGAGGCCGTGGGGTTGATGAAGCGCCTCACGGCGGTCGCGAACGACCTCGGTCTGCTGTCGGAGGAGTACGACCCCACGACGAAGCGGCAGGCCGGCAACACCCCCCAGGCCCTGTCGCATCTCGCGCTCGTGGGCGCGGCCGACGCCCTGGATGCCACGGCTCCGCGCTGAGCCCGCCCCCCGCCGCGGGTGACTGCGCCTGTCGAGGCCTCCGGCCCCTTCGACGGGCTCAAGGACCTGGCGCGTGAGCAGAGGAAGGTCGCGCGAAGCCGCCGGTCCCTTCGACGGGCTCAAGGACCTCGCGCACGGGGCGGGTGAGACCGCCCTCGCCCCCACCGCGCGGCCCTAGAGTCATCGCATGGACGACGACGTCGAGCTGCGCCGCCTGCGCGAGCAGGTCTACGGCGTCGACGGTGCCGCCGCCACGCCGGCGATGATCGCCCGGCTCGCCGAGCTCGAGGAGAGCACGCGACGTCCGACGGTCGCGGAAGATCCTCCCGCCGAGACACCGGATGCCGAACCTCCGGCCCCCGTGGCAGAGGTCGCCGAACCGGCCGCCCGTCGTCCGGCCCTCCGCTGGGCGCTCGGCGCGGTGGCCGCCGTCGCCCTCGTCGGGCTCGGCGTCGCGATCGGCTCCACGTTCGCGGCCCCGCCGTCGACCGCGGCCACCGCCGATCCCGCCGAGGCGAGCCTGCCCGAGCTCACCTTCCCGCAGACGGCCGAAGACGTCATCTCGGCCGAGATCCTGAGCGACAGCGGCATCGACCCGGCGAGTACGCGCTACATCGCAACCGTGAGCGACTTCCGCATCTACCTCGCCCGGCCGGACGACGGCGACGGGCGCTGCATCGCGACCTTCACCTCCACCGAGAACCGTCCCTGGTCGGCCGGATGCGCGAGCGGAGCGCAGGTCGGGGCCGCTGTCTTCGGCATCGACGACCGACTCACCGTCGCGATCGGCGAGCCCGTCTCGTCGGGGGTCGATGGCATCCCGATCCGTCTGTCCGACAGCGTCACGGCATTCGTGGCGCGCTGAACGAAAGAGATCCCATGTTCGATCCCGCCGGTGCCTTCCCGGGCTTCGCCGTCGACGACCTCGACGCCGCCCATCGGTTCTACGCGGACACGCTCGGCCTCACCGTGGAGGTCCTGGCCGGCACGGGCTTCCTGTCTCTGCAGCTCGCCTCGGGCGGGAGCGTGCTCGTCTACGGCAAGCCGAACCACACGCCGGCGTCGTTCACGGTGCTGAACTTCCCCGTCGCGGATGTCGAGGCGGCCGTCGACGACCTGCGGGCGCGCGGCGTCGAGACGAAGATCTACGACGACGCGGACTTCCCCACCGACTCGCGCGGGATCATGCGCGAGGGCGGACCGCTGATCGCGTGGTTCCGCGACCCGGCGGGCAACGTGCTCGCGGTCCTCGAGGAGTGACGCCGCGTCAGCCCGCCGGCTGCAGGTCGGTGCCGGTGGCGTCGAGGCGGAAGAACGCGTCGCGGTAGTCGTCGCGTAGCCCGAAGGACATCTCCGGCGCGCCGACGTTGCGGATGAACGTCGGGCTCTGGACATCGTCGTCGGTCGCGCGCTCGATGCGAGCCGACGCACCGTCGGTGGGAAGCCCGCTCTGGGCGGACGCCTGCTCCATCGCGGGCCAGAGCCGGTCGAGGGTCACGTCCGACCACGAGAACTGCTCCTCCGCGAGCTCGGGCTGACTGTGAGCCGCCCCGTCGTGGCTCACGACGCCGCCGCGGTAGGTCCACTCGTCGGTTTCGACGGCCCCGACGCGGATCGGGGCGTCGACGATGACGGCATCCGGGATCACCGTGATCGACACGACCCGGTCGTGCCCGATCGCGTCCTGGAGCGCCCCTTCGGCGGTCTTGAGCGCGTCGGGGTGCCGCATGTCGACGCTCCACCGGCCGTCCGACCAGGCGTCGAGGGTCAGCCCGACCGCCTCGCGGAAGGGCAGCACGACGACGGCGCCCGCGAGCACGGCGACGAGCGTGAACACCGCCAGGCGCAGGGGCCGTCCACGGCGGCCGATGCCGATCAGCGGTCCGCGGCGGCGACCCTTGTCGATGCGCGTCCCGGGGGGAATCGGGCGGACGTCGACCTCGGAACGGGGCGGGACGACGAGGCGCGCGATCTCGGCGGGCGAGAGTTCCCCGTCGGCGAAGGCGATCTCGGGCCCGCCCTCGAGGAGGATCGCGACGTCGCGCTCGAGGCCGGCCTGGTAGGCGGGCAGCTCGGTCAGGGGCACGAGCCTGCGGATGGTCGTCGCCCACGCGTCCCCCGCGAGCGACACCACCGTGACGTCGATGTCGCACACGGGCTGCTCGTTGACGAACGTGCCGGTCTGGCGCACCGCGTCGATGCGCGCGCGTCCGAGACGCCGGGCATCGCGGGCTTCCTGCACAGCGGCAGGGGAGGGGAGCGCCGCAGCGAGCCCCCCGCCCAGCCGCGAGACGGTGGTCGCGGCGATGCAGACCCCGATGGCGATGCCGAAGATGAGCATCCCCGGGTCCGGATTCCCCAGAAGCGAGACGACGAGACCGCCGATCGCTGCCCCCAGCGCGGCGAAAGCAAGAAGGCGGAGCACCGAAAGAGCCTAATCGCCCCGTGAGAACACGGCGAGGAGGGGAGGGAAGAGGGGAGGGATGCCGAAGCCCTGGCATCCCTCCCCTCTTCCTCGCCGCGACGCGCCGACCTCAGCCCTTCAGCGCCTCCGCGAGCTTCACGCGCGCCCCCATCCGCAGGAGGGAGTTCTGGTAGATCCGCGCGCCGATGGCGATCGCCGCGACGCACGACGCGATGAGGACGAGAAGCGACAGCACCGGCTCCCACCACTGCGCGTCACCGAGGTACATGCGCAGCGGCATCCCCACCGGCGCCGAGAACGGCACGTACGACATGATCGTCAGCACGACCGGGTTGTCGTTGAAGAAGATCACGAGGAAGTACGGCGCCATGATCAGCATCGTGATCGGGGTCGTGGTGGCCCCGATGTCCTCCTGGCGCGAGACCATCGCGGCGGCGGCGGCGAACAGCGACGCCAGCAGCACGAACCCGAAGAGGAAGAAGATCGCGAACCAGGCGATCGGGGCGCCCAGGGCGCTGAGCACCCCGGCCTGATCCGTCACGGCGAGGCCGATCACCGCGACCGCGGCGAGCAACACGATCTGCGCCATCGCGAGCACCGTGTTGCCGAGCACCTTGCCGGCGAGCAGTGCGCGCACGGGGATTGCCGAGATGAGGATCTCGACCACCCGTGTCTGCTTCTCTTCCACGACGCTCTGCGCGATCGTGCCGCCGAAGGTCGACGCTGCGATGAGGAACACGAGCCCGAACGCGAGGGCGATGAAGTAGCGCAGCGCGCTCGCCGCGCCGGCTCCCGGCTCGAGCTCCTGAACGGGGGGCGTCTCGCTGAGCATCTGCAGAAGGGTCGAGGGCACCGAGTCCTTCACGACGACGGTGTAGTCGAACGAGGCGTCCGACGAACCCGACACCAGGGCGGCATCCACCGTCCCTTCCTCGACGAGGGCCGTGGCCGCGTCGTCGCTGTCGGCGACGGTGACCTCGAGTCCGTCGAGTCCCTCGACCGCCGCCTGCGTCTGCGACGTGACGGCGACCGGGATGCCGCTTCCCGAGAGGTTGTTCGCGGCGAAACCGCCCCAGACGACCGAGGCGAGAGCGGCGAGCACGAGGATGATCGTCGAGATGACGAACGCCTTGCTGCGCAGCTTCGAACCGATCTCGCGCTCGGCGACGAGCCAGATGCTCTGCAGGTCGCTGGGGGCGCGGTGCGTGGTCGGGGTCGTGGTGCTCACTGGATGACCTCCTTGAAGATCTCGGCGAGGGTAGGTCTCTGCGGAGCGAAGCTCACGACGTCGCCGCGCGAGACGGCACCCTGCAGAACGCGCTGGGCCGAGGCGTCGTCGGCGGCGTCGAACAGGGCGTAACCGCCGTCGAAGTCGAGGACCGTCACCCCCGGCTCGTCGCGCAGCCACCCGGCATCGCCGCGCGACACCAGTTCGTAGCGGTGCGTGGCGTGCTCGGCCCGGAGACCCTCGCGGGTCCCGGCCGCGCGGATGGTGCCGCCGGCGATGATGACGAGGTCGTCGCACAGCCGCTCGACGACGTCGAGCTGATGCGACGAGAACAGCACCGCGGCGCCCGCGGCCGCCTTCTCCTGCAGCACCCCGGCGACGACGTCGACGGCGAGCGGGTCGAGGCCCGAGAACGGCTCGTCGAGGATGAGCACGTCGGGCTCGTGGACGAGGGATGCCGCGATCTGCGCGCGCTGCTGGTTGCCCAGCGAGAGCGTCTCGACGAGGTCGCCGAGGCGCTCGCCGAGTCCGAGGCGCTCGAGAAGGGCCGTCGCCTTGGCGGTGGCCTCGGCCTTGCCGAAGCCGTGCAGCCGCGCGAAGTAGGCGATGTGCTCGGCGACCTTCATCTTCGGGTACAGCCCGCGCTCCTCGGGCATGTACCCGAAGCGGCGGCGGTCGGACGTGGTGACCGGCGAGCCGTTCAGCACGACCGAACCGGCGTCCTTTCCGAGCACGCCGAGGGCGATGCGCATGGTCGTGGTCTTGCCGGCGCCGTTGCCGCCGACGAACCCCGTCAGCCGCCCGGGGGCGACGGTGAAGCTCACGTCGTCGAGCACGCGGCGACCGCCGTAGCTCTTGGTGATGCCGTCCAACTGGAGCACTGTGCATCCCTTCTTCTCGATGCTTCCCACGCTAGGGATCCGGATGCCACGGCACCTCCGCCGCGGGTGGGGTCGTCGCCTCCGCCTCTCGGGGGAGGGCTAGCGGAGGTCCCTGAGCTCGTCGAAGGGGCCGGGCGCCGTCAGGCCAGGCCGTGCCGGTGTGCGAACACCACAGCCTGCACCCGGTCGCGTGCGCCGAGCTTCTGCAGCACGTTCGACACGTGCGTCTTCACCGTCGCCTCGCCGATGAACAGTCGCGCGGCGATCTCGGCGTTGCTCAGGGCCTCGGCGACGAGTCTCAGAACCTCCGACTCACGCTCGGTCAGCGGTTCCGCGAGCGTGAGCGGGGGAGGGACGGATGCCGCGGGCTCGGGCGAGCGTCCCGAGGCGAAGCGCTCGATGACGCGGCGGGTGACCTCGGGCGCGAGCAGAGCGTCTCCGGCGCCGACGACGCGCACGGCCGAGACGAGCTCTTCCGGGCCGGCGTTCTTCAGCAGGAATCCACTCGCGCCGGCCGACAGCGCGGCGAAGAGGTAGTCGTCACGGTCGAACGTCGTGACGATGAGGATCGCGGCGTCCGAGGCGGGGTCGGCGGTGAGGAGTCGCGTGGCCTCGAGGCCGTCCATGTCGGGCATCTGCACGTCCATGCAGATCACGTCGGGACGCAGCTCCGCCGCCGCGGCGATGGCCTCGCGGCCGGTCGTGGCCTCGCCGACGACCGTGATGTCGTCTTCGAGCGAGAGGATCGTGCGGAAGCCCGCGCGCATCATCGCGTGGTCGTCGACCAGGAGGACCCGCAGCTCAGACATGGGCCACCTCGTTCTGCACGGCCGGGACGCGCACGCGCACGAGGTAGCCGCCGCGGGAGCGCGGTCCGATCTCGATCGTGCCGCCCGAGACGGCCGCGCGTTCGCGCATGCCCAGCTGACCGAGCCCCGGCGTTCTCGAGCCCGCGCGGCCCGTGTTCGAGACCTCGAGCTCGATGGCATCCGGATCGAATCGCAGACGGACGTCGGCGGTGGCACCGGGACCGGCGTGCCGGCGCGCGTTCGTGAGGGCCTCTTGCGCGATGCGGTACAGGTTGACTTGCACGAGCGGGGGCGGATCGTGCGCGGGTTCGCCGATCACGGTGAAGGTGGTGGGGAGGCCCGCGGCGGTCGCCTCGTCGACGAGCGCCGCGATCGAGGTCAGACCGTGCGTGGTCGGCGCGGTGTCGGGGTCGGACTCGCTACCGGGGGCGCGGAGCGTCTCGAGCAGCTGGCGCAGCTCGTGGAGCGACGTCCGGGCGGAGTCCTCGATGCCCGCGAGCACCTCGCGTGCTCGGTCGGGGTCCTTGGTCGATAGCGCTCGCGCAACGCCCGCCTGCACGCCCATGAGCGATACGTGGTGGGCGACGACGTCGTGCAGCTCGCGCGCGATGCGCACACGGTCGAGCGCGACGGCCTGCGCCGCGGTGACCTCGCGTTCGGCTTCGAGTTCCGCGGTGCGCTCCTCGAGTGCGGCGCGCTCGCTCATCTGCTGGTGGGAGCGGTTCCCGAAGTAGTACGCCCCGCCGAAGAACAGCGCGTTCACGCCGATCATGAGCAACTGGTAGGCGACGAACGGCGAGAAGGCGCCCGCGCGTGAGAACGCCCCCTCGACGGAGGGATCGACGGGCTGGGTCGCGTCTTGGAACATCACGACGAACAACCACGTGAACATGCCGACGATGATCGCGATCCGCACGATCGTCGCGCGCCGCCGGTTCTGCTCCCACGCGCCCACGGTGTACAGCGCGATGAACATCGCGATGTTGCCGGCGTAGATCTCGGGGATCCGCAGGGTCACCGCGAGGAAGTACGCGACCGACACGACGACGGCGGTGACCGACGGCCATCGCCGCCGCACCGCGATGGGCAGGGCGAGCACGAAGACATATCCGACGGCGAGGGCGAGCGACGCCTGTTTGTCGCCGTAGAGGCCCGAGACCGCCGACAGCACGGCGCTGAGCAACCCGCCGAGCAGCAGCACGATCGCGAGCACGATGTCGTTGCGTCGCTGAGTAGGGGTGAGCTCACGGGTGAACGTGCGGGTGAGCGGTGGCATCCCCTCACGCTACGGGGGACCTCAGCCACCTGCATCCCCCTCGGGACGGAGTCAAGAGGAGGGGGAATACAGGTTCACCGTCGATGCTTGCAGGTGAATGTACCCGGGCGCGCGCCGCCCTCCGTCCCCAGAGAGGATCACCGTGACCGACTACACGATCGGCTACATCGTCGGAAGCATCTCCAGCACCTCGATCAACCGCCGCCTGGCGAAGGCCCTCGAGAAGGTCGCGCCCGAGGGCGTGACGCTCAAGGAGATCCCGATCAAGGACCTCCCCTTCTACTCGCCCGACTACGACGGGAACTTCCCCGAGGTCGCCAAGGAGTTCAAGAAGGCGATCGAGGATGCCGACGGCGTCTTCGTCGTGACCCCCGAGTACAGCCGTTCGATCCCCGGCGTACTCAAGAACGCGCTCGACTGGTCGGCGCGTCCCTACGGCGAGGCGTCGTTCAACGACAAGCCGACCGCCGTGATCGGCACCTCGCAGGGCGGCATCGCCACCGCTGCGGGCCAGCAGCACCTCCGCTCCGTGCTCCTGCACTACAACGCCCTCGTCCTGGGCCAGCCCGAGGGCTACATCCAGTCGACCCCCGGCCTCTTCGAAGAGGACGGCACCGTGACCGACGAGGGCACCGCGGCGTTCCTCCGCTCGATCATCGAGGCGCTGGTGACGCTCATCCAGCGCACCGCTCCCGCCGAGGTCCCCGCGGTCTGACGCTCGCGCAACGGCGGGGTCGGGGTTCGCCTCGGCCCCGCCGTCGTCGCGCTCAGCCGCCCCCGCGTCCTTCGGTTCAGCGCCCCAGAGCCTCGGCCTTGCGCCGTAGGAGCGCTGCGGCGCGCTCGTTCCGGGTGCGATCGGCGGCCTCGAGCAACTGCGCCCGCGCCTCGTCGTGGCGCCCCAGCCGCGCCAACAGTTCTCCGCGCACCGACGGGATGAGGTGCGACCCTTTCAAGACCCCGGCGTCGGCGAGGTCGTCGACGATCGCGAGCCCCTCGAGCGGTCCGGATGCCATCGACACGGCGACCGCGCGATTGAGCTCGACCACAGGACTCGGTGCCACGCGGCCGAGCATCTCGTACAGCAGGACGATGCGGTCCCAATCCGTCGCGTCCACGCTCGGCGCTTCGGCGTGACACAGCGCGATCGCCGCTTGCAGCTGGTACGGCCCTCGACCTTTCCCCATCGCGTCCGCGCGATCGAGGAGCGCCCGCCCGCGCGTGATCGCCGAGTGATCCCAACGCCGCCGGTCCTGTTCGGCGAGGAGCACGGCATCCCCGCTCGCATCGACGCGTGACGCGAAGCGCGAGGCCTGCAGCTCCATGAGCGCCGACAGCCCCAGTGCCTCGGGCTCGCGGGGCATCAGCCGATTGACCACGCGTCCGAGTCGCACGGCTTCGTGCGCGAGCTCGGTGCGCAGCACGGCGTCGCCGCCGCTCGCGGCGTACCCCTCGGTGAAGATCAGGTAGATCACGCTGAGCACCGCGCCCCGTCGCGCGGGCCACTCCGCCGGCTCGGGGACCGCGAAAGGCACGCGTGCGGCCGTCAGCGCCTTCTTCGCCCGGACGATCCGCTGCTGCATCGTCGGCACCGGAACGAGGAAGAGTCGTGCGATCGCCTCCGTGTCGAGACCGCCGACGACCTTCAGGGTCAGTGCGACCTGTGCCTCGCGTGACAAGACGGGGTGGCACGCCGCGAACACGAGCCGCAGCACGTCGTCGTCGATCGGCTGCCACTCGGCATCCGAGATCTCGTCGAGATCGGCACCCATGAGCCGGTACTTCTCGTCGAGGTTCCGCTGCCGTCGCCACCCGTCGATCGCCCGGCGCTTGGCGACCGCGGTGAGCCACGCCCCCGGATTGTTCGGGATGCCGTCGCGCGGCCACTGCACGAGCGCCTCGGCCACGGCATCCTGAGCCAGATCCTCGGCCGTCGCGAGATCGCCGACCACGCGGGCCAGCGTCGCGACGATCCGGGCACCTTCGATGCGCCAGATCGCCGCGACGCGGCGCGAGAGGTCGGGGTCGGAGCTCACCGCGAGGCCTGCTCCTCGCGCCAGCCCTCCTCCTTCTGGATGTACTCGTTGTCGGCGAACGCCGCGAAGTCGGTCTCGTCGGTCACGCGGCGCACCTCGAGCTTGTTGCCGGCGATGAGGGGTGCTCGGCGCGCCCACTCGATCGCTTCGTCGCGCGAGGACACCTCGATGATCCAGAAGCCGTTGAACAGCTCGTGCGTCTCGCCGTAGGGGCCGTCGGTGACCACCGGCTCCTCGCCACCGAACTCGACGACGAAGTTCTGGCTCATGTCCTCGGCCAGGCCGTCGCCGGCGACGAGCACGCCCGCGTTGATCATGGACTCGTTGTATGCGCCCATGTCGTTGATGATCTGCTCGAACGGGATCTTCTTGTACGCCGCGTATGCCTCGTCGGTGCCGCGCATGATCAGCATGTACTTCGTCATGGTGGGTTCTCTCCTCTGCTTCGAGGGCTGCGGATGCCTGCCCCTACTATCGCGTCGAACGGCGACGGGCGGAATCGACAGGCCCCGGGAAAAAATTCCGGGGCCCGTGTGCGGGCGGTTCGGCAGAGTCGGAGGGATGCAACGGATTCGGATCCCATGGGGGTGTGCGTCCGATTCTGTGGCGCTGGTCCGATTCTGCTGTCGTCGCTGGCGGAGTGTGCGCGGCAGGCGCGGGCGCCCTACCGGGGGCCGTGCTGCTTGCGGGCGCCTCACCAGAATCGGAGGGGAACATCGGATTCGGATGCCGTGGCGGCATCCGTCCGATTCTGTCGCGCCGGTCCGATTCCGGTGCCCTGGTCGGAGCGCGCGCGTCGGCGCGGCGCGCCGTCAGTCGGATGCCACACCCCGGCGCTCAGCCGAAGATCATCGGCAGATCGTCGTCGTCTCCGGCATCCGTCAGGTCGAGGTCGGCGACGACGGGGACGTGATCGCTCGGGACCTCACCCTTCCGCTCGTTGCGGTGGATCTCGGCGCCCTGCACCGCGTCGGCGAACGCGCGCGACCCGAGGATGAAGTCGATGCGCAGCCCCTCGTTGCGGGGGAAGCGCAGCTGCTTGTAATCCCAGTAGGTGTAGCCGGTGGGGATGAGCGGACGGACGACGTCGGTCAGCCCGGCCGTCTCGAAGGCGGCGAAGGCGGCACGCTCGGGTGGCGAGACGTGGGTGGTCGCGCCCTCGACGACCGTGGGGTCGCCGTTGTCGGCATCCGTCGGGGCGATGTTGAAATCGCCGGTCAGCGCGAGCGGCAGGTCGGGGTTCTCTGCGAGCGTCTCGGCCGTGTACTGGCGGAGCTTCTCGAGCCAGTCGAGCTTGTAGGTGTAGTGCGGGTCATCGAGTCCGCGACCGTTCGGAACGTACAGGCTCCACACCCGCACGCCGTCGACGGTCGCGCCGATCGCGCGCGCCTCCTGCGGGAGGTCGGGCCCCTCTTTGCCCTTCTCGAAGCCGGGCATGCCGGGAAAGCCGATCTCGACGTCTTCGAGCGGCTCGCGGCTCGCGATCGCGACACCGTTCCACTGGTTCAGTCCGTGCGCGGCGACGTGGTACCCGGCCTCTTCGAACGCCGCATAGGGGAACTGCTCGGTCTTGCACTTGATCTCCTGCATCGCCAGCACGTCGATGTGCTCGCGCACGCAGAACTCGACGGTGCGGGTGACGCGGGCGCGGATGGAGTTGACGTTCCAGGTGGCCAGGCGCATGGCATCCAGCCTACTTTCGGGCGGGGGCATCGTCGGTCTCGTGGGGGTGGGTGGGGTGGGCTGTCGTGCCGTCGCGTCGGGCCCGTGCCGTCGAGCGGAGTTCGTGCCCGACACGCCGCTCGAGGCGGCGCGGCCGCGGCGTGTCGCGGACGAACTCCGCCGGACGGATGCCGAACCCCCGCGCCGCGACACGGCCGGGCGGATGCCGAACCCCGCGCGGCGACATCCCTCGGCCGCGCCGACATCGGCCAATAGAATCGATCGCGTGACCGCCGCCTCAACGCCCGAGCTCGAAGCCGACCGCCAGGCCCTCATCGGCCTCATCAAAGCCGAGGCGGTGTTCCACGGCGACTTCACCCTCTCGAGCGGCAAGAAGGCGACGTACTACGTCGACATGCGCAAGCTCACGCTCGACCACCGCGCTGCCCCCGCGATCGGCCGCCTCGTGCTCGACCTCGTGAAGGACCTCGACGGTGTCGTCGCCGTCGGCGGACTGACCCTCGGTGCCGACCCGATCGCGAACGCCGTCATGCACGAGTCGGTGCACGCCGGCCACCCGCTCGACGCGTTCGTCGTGCGCAAGGAGCCGAAGGACCACGGCCGCGGCCGCCAGATCGAGGGCGCCGACGTCAAGGGCAAGCGCGTCGTCGTGGTCGAAGACACCTCCACCACCGGCCAGTCCGCGCTCAAGGCCGTCGAAGCCCTGCGCCGCGAGGGCGCCGAGGTCGTCGCCGTCGCCGTGATCGTCGACCGCAAGACGGGCGCTCAGGCGGCGATCGAGGCGGAGGGCCTGCGGTGGCTGGCATCCATCGATCTCGACGACCTGGGCCTCCAGCCGCAGTAACGGCTCAGTCGCCGAGGCTCTCGCGCGGGACGAGCCCGTCGGGGCCGAACGCCAGGGCCGCGAAGCGCGCGCCCATCTCGCGGTACAGCGCCTCGTCGGGGTGCAGCCCGTCGGGGAGAGGGAAACGGGCGACGTCGTCCGGACCGTAGAGCGCCAGCCCGTCGAGGTAATGGACCGCCTCGCCCGCGGTCGCGCGGGTGCGGACGACTCCCGCGATGTGACGCCGCGACTCCGCGAGCGTGAGCGCGCCCTTCGCGATGTCGGCCGGGTCTCCCGCGGTGAAGCATCGGATGCCGTCGTCGAGGAACTCCACGTCGGAGGGGCCGGGACGTTCGTCGCTCTCGGGCCAGAGGATCGAGGATGCCACGACGATCGGCGTCTCGGGATGCCCCCGCCGCACCCGGTCGAGGAACCCGTGCAGCGCCGGCGCGAAGGTGCGCTGATCCATGGACCGGGCGCCCACGATGTTCACGCCGACCTTGAGGGAGATGACGTCCGCGGGGGTCGCCGCGATGGCGTCGGCGACGAAGGGGTCGAGCATGCACTGGCCCCCGAACCCGAGGTTGATCACGTCGAGGTCGGCTGTGCGGGCGGCGACGACGGGCCAGGTGCCGGTGGGCAGCGGCGTCTCGACTCCGTGGCTGATCGAGCTGCCGTGGTGCACCCACACCGGACGCGTCGAGGGCTCCGGAGCCTCGATCGGCCGATCCGCCCGCACGTCGAGGAGATCGACGATCATGCCCTGGGGAAGCCACACCGTCACGGTCTTCTCGCCCTCGGGGAGGTCGTCGAACACGACGACCGCCGACGGCGAGAACTCCTCGGTGCGCTGCGCGTCGGCGCTGAGCGGCACGTGGAGGATGCCGTTCACCGGCGACTCGACATGTGCGTGCGGCTTCCCGTCGATCTCGGCGACGAACGCGTTGCGCGCACCGAGGAAGTCCTGCACCTGGAAGCGCGTGCACACCACGTCCAGCTCGACACGGGTCGCCGCGGTGACCAGCGCGATACGCACGCCGCTCGCCTGCATCGACACCGCGCGCAGGTTCTCGCCGGCGGGCGGGAAGTGCGGCCACGCCGCGACGGGGATGCGCACCGGACGGATGCCGCGGTCGCGCAGCGTGTCGAGGTGCCCGACGATCCGCACGCGGCCGCCGTCGAGAGCGACGACCTCGCCCCGGGGGGTCATCGGGCGTTCGCCGTGATGAAGGCGACGGTGCGCGCGATCAGGTCGTCGCGCTGCGGAAGCTGCGCCCACCCGTGATCGGCGCCGTCGACGACGACGAGTTGGCCGCGATCGCCGAAGACGTCGGCCGCGAGGTAGCGCTCGGCGTACGAGACGGGGATGAAGTCGTCCGTCCCGTGCAGCAGCAGGACCGGACCGTCGTAGCCCGCCGCTCGACCGTAGACGTCGAAGGTCACGGCGTCGTCGCGCAGCGCCGGCCCCAGTCGCATCCCCAGGAAGTCGAAGAAGCCGTCGCGGGCGAGGCCCTCGAGCGAGCGTCCCTGCAGGGTGCCGCCGCTGATCTCGTCGACGAACAGCGCCGCGGTGGACCACATCGTGAGACAGCGGAAGGCGTGCTCGTTCTCGGAGGCGACGACGGATGCCACGACTGAGCCGAGGCTCATTCCGACGAGGTGGAGGTTCTCGGCATCCACTCCTTCCCTCCGACGCACGGCCTCGAGCACGAGGTGGGCGTCGGCGATGTCTCCCGAGACGGTCGTGTCGAAGAAGTCGCCGTCGCTCTCGCCGTGCCCGGCGCGATCGTAGGCGATCACCCCGAGCCCGCGCGCGGTGAGGGCGCGGGCCAGGGTGACGAACACTCCGGTCGTCTCGACCCGCGAGCCTCCGAAGCCGTGGAACAGCACGACGGTGGGCGCGTCGCCGTCGCGATCGGGTCGGTAGTGCACGCCGCGCAGAGCAAGACCACGGACGGAGACGTCGAAGGGCTGCAGGATCATCGGGGTCTTTCGGGTTCAGGCGGTCGCCGGCGTGGCGGGCGCGGGGCGGTCGGTCGCGGACGCGTCGGCGACGAGTTCACTCTCGACGTCGAAGGACGATCGCGTGGCGCGCCGGAATCCGATCCACCCGATCAGGAAGCCGAGGGCCGCGACGATCGAGACGCCGACGTACACGCCCGACGGGTTCAGGGCGAGCAGCGCGGGGGTCACGACGTTGAGTCCGGCGGTCGCGAAGCGTGCGACCGCGTAGATCGTGCCCTGCGCGGTGGAGCGCATCATCGTGGGGAACGATTCCTGCGTCCACACCTTCATGATCGTCTCGAAGCAGAACGCGCCGGCGAACGTCGACCCGACGACCGAGACGATCAGCGCGGGCAGCGTGAACCCGAACACGACCGGAACGAGGTTGGCCACGACGACGCCCACGGCGCCGATCACGAACCAGTTCATGCGGAACCGGGTGTCGGCCACGCTCATGAACCAGACGGCGCCGACGATCGCGGCGGGCATCGCGAGCAGGGTCCAGCCCTGGTACTCGTTGACCGGGATGCCGGCCACGTTGACCGCGACGAAGGTGCCGAAGCTTCCCGCGACGCTGATCGCGAGCGAGGCGAGCGTGTAGTAGACGAGCAGCGTCACGAAGGGGCGGCGGTAGGGCGTGCGACCGAAGTCCCGCAGGCGCGTGCGCTCGGCCCGGACGGTCTGCACTCCCGCGCGACGCTCGTCGCGGGCGGCGAGCCAGATCGCCGACTCCGGGATGGTCAGACGAAGTGCCAGCACGACGAGTCCGATCCCGCCGAAGGCGCCGAACATGATCTGTCCGCCGACGGGGCCCAGCGAGCCGTAGAAGATGCCGATCAGAACGGCCATCAGGATGCCGAAACCCCCGAGGAGGTTCGAGAAGACCAGGATCTTCCCGCGGTTCCGATCGGTTGCCGCTTCGGAGATCGTCGCGAGGGCGACCGGCAGATCGGCGCCGACTCCGAGGCCGATGAGCGCGATGCCGGGGAGGAGGATCTCGAACGAGACCCCGAAGAACGGGGTGAGCGAGCCGACGACGATGAGCGCCATGGTCACGAGGAATACGCGGCGTCGGCCGAGGCGGTCGCCCAGTCGGCCGCCGACGAGCGAACCCACCGCGACGCCCGCGGTCAGCACGCCGGTGAGCAGCCCGATCTGATCCGGCGTGAGTCCGGGTGCCCCGGGCGCCATGGATTGGAACAGCACGAGCGCGACGGCGATGCCGGTGGTCGCCGCGGTGTCGACGAAGGTCGCCATTCCGCAGACGAAGCCGACCCACCAGGCGTGGGGAGCCCGCGAGAGACGGGAGGGGGTGTGGGTCATGTCGCACTCCTTTGTCGATGACGCCAGCGGCCGACCCTCTGTGGCCGGCAGAGGGATGCTATACCGATATAGCAGCAGGAGTAAAGCACAGAATCGTCGAGGGTTCAGCGCGTGGGGGAGCCGACCGACGCACCGAGGTGCACGGGCATGCGGACGCGCTCGACGCGCGGCGTCGCGTCGTCCGACAGGAGGAGGGTCGCCGCCCGGCGGCCGAGATCCTCGTGGGGGAGCGAGATCGAGGTGAGCGACGGTTCCAGCATTCCGGCGAGGGGGCTGCCGTCGAATCCGATGACCGAGACGTCGTCGGGAATCCGCCATTCCGCCGCGTGCAGGGCCCGATAGGCGCCCGCGGCGACCGCGTCGTTCACGCAGATGAGGGCGGAGGGCCGCGCTCCGTCCTCCAGCAGTCGTTCCACGGCGCGCTGCCCGTTCGGGGCATCCCAGTCGTCGTCGACGGCCGCGTGCCCCGCGAGCGAGAGGCCCGACGACGCGAGTTCGCGTTCGATCCCCTCGAGGCGCTCCGGAAGGGCCAGTGGGCCCCACTCGTTCCAGAGCAGGCCTCCCCGCCGTCCGGGTGGCAGGTCGCCCACGAACCAGATGCCGTCGGTGTGCCCGGCCGCGACGAGCAGGCGCGCTGCCTCGCGGCCGGCCTCGACTTCGTCGGGCACGACGGCCACGTCGTCTTCGCCGCGCGCGCGGCAGTTGAGCAGCACGGTGCGGGTCGCCGCGAGGAGCGGCGGCGGGTCGACGATTCGCGTGAACATCGAGGTGTAGATGACGCCGTCGATGTCCCGCCCGAACAGGCTGTGAAGCAGGCGCTCCTCGACCTGTGGGTCGCCCTCGGTGTCGACGGTGAAGAGCAGGATGTCGCGCTCGCGCAGAGCCCGCATGGCACCGCGCACCATCGCGTTGGCGTACGACGTGCTGCTGACGAAGTCGGACACGAGCGCGATGGTCCCCGACCGGCCGGTACGCAGGGTCTTCGCCGTCTGGTTGGGGCGGTAGCCGAGCTCTTCCGCCGCGCGACGCACTCGCTCGAACACGTCGGCCGACAGTCTCTGGTCGGTCCGGCCGTTCATCACGAACGACACTGCCGACCGCGAGACGCCCGCCCGTTCCGCGACCTGCGAGAGCGTCACCCGTCGGGTGCCGGACGGGGGCGAATCTGTCACGCCGGCCCGCCGCCGTGGCCGTCGCCCGGTCCGTCGAACGGGTCGCGCCGACCACCGCCACGGCGTGAGCGTCGCCATTGAACGAGGAGGGCGACCAGGCTGCCCGCCGTGATGATGAGGGCCGTGATCAGCCAGAGGGTGCGGTCGTCCATGCGTCCATCCTGACGGAGCGGGCGTGGGGTGGGTCAGAGGCCCTCGGCGAGCCCGTCCTCGCCGTCGGCGAGGTCGCTCTCGATCGGCTCGTCGCGGACGAGCTCGGCGACGGAGCCGAGGATCTCATCGGGGCGGAACGGGTACCGCTCGATCTCGCTCTCGTCGCTGATTCCCGTCATCACCAGCACAGTGTGGAGTCCGGCCTCGATGCCCGCGACGATGTCGGTGTCCATGCGGTCGCCGATCATGCCGGTGTTCTCGCTGTGCGCACCGATCCGGTTCAGCGCCGACCGGAACATCATCGGGTTCGGCTTGCCGACGATGTACGGCTCGCGTCCGGTCGCCTTGGTGATGAGCGCGGCGATCGCCCCCGTCGCGGGCAGCACGCCCTCGGTCGAGGGGCCCGTGGCATCCGGGTTCGTCGCGATGAAACGCGAGCCGCCGCGGATGAAGCGGATCGCTTTGGTGATCGCCTCGAAAGAGTAGTTGCGCGTCTCGCCGACCACGACGTAGTCGGGCGCCGTCTCGGTCATGATGAAACCGGCCTCGTGCAGCGCGGTCGTCAGGCCCGCCTCGCCGATGACGAAAGCCGAGCCGCCGGGCATCTGCGACTTCAAGAAGTCGGCCGTCGCGAGGGCGGAGGTCCAGATCGACGACTCGGGGACGACGAGCCCCGACGCCCGCAACCGCGCGCTCAGGTCGCGCGGCGTGAAGATCGAGTTGTTCGTGAGGACGAGGAACGGCGTGCCCTCGGCGCGCCACTGCGCCAAAAGCTCGGCTGCTCCGGGAACGGGGGTGTTCTCATGGACGAGGACCCCGTCCATGTCGGTGAGCCAGCACTCGATCTCGGCACGGGTTCGCATGGGGTCAGCCTAGCCGCGACGTCCGACAGCGCCACTGGCAGGCGACGGGAGGGCGCGGCCGCCACCGCGCCCTCCCGTCGGTCGCATGGCTTACTTGAACGCGTCCTTGACGTCCTCGCCGGCCTTCTTGGCGTGCGCCTCGGTCTGCTCGAGCTTGCCCTCGGCCGCGAGCCGGTCGTTGTCGGTCGCGTTGCCGATGGCTTCCTTCGCCTTGCCCACGATGTCCTGGGCGGCGTTCTTGATCTTGTCGTCGAGTCCCATGATCGATTTCCTCTCGGGGTGTGTCGGCGTCGCGGAACCCTGCGTTCTCGCGGCGGAGCGGGTGTGCTCACAGTGAAGACGGAACGAGCGACGGATTCGTCACGTCCCGCATCGAACTTTTTCTCGCGCACCGGTATGCCGAATCGGGAATGCACCCGTGACGCCGCCGACTTCTCTCGTTAGGGTCGGAGGGTGACGCGCGCGGACTGGGACCCTCGGAACCTGCCCGACCTCTCGGGCCGGACCTATCTCGTCACCGGCGCCACGCGCGGGCTCGGCTTCTTCGCGTGCGAGCAGATCGCCGCGGCCGGCGCGCACGTGCTGCTCACCGGGCGCAGCCCGCACAAGCTCCAGACCGCGAAAGAGGCGGTGAAGAGGACGAACCCGGATGCCTCGATCGAGACGCTTCTGCTCGACACGAGCAACCTCGGATCGGTACGGGCGGCCGCGGCGACCGCTCGCGCCCGGGGGCGCCTCGACGGCCTGTTGCTGAACGCGGGCATCGTGCACCCGCCGAAGACGCGCGAGACCGCCGGTGGCCACGAACTGGTCTTCGCCACGAACGTGCTCGGACACTTCGCCCTCGCCGGCGAGATGCTCAAGCCGCTCGCCGCCGCGCGAGGCCGGATGGTCTGGGTGGGGAGCATGTCGACCTCGCTGTGGAACCACGTGCCCACCGATCCCGAACTCGTCGAGGGATACTCGCCGTGGCGCGCGTACGTGCAGTCCAAGGCGGCGACGACCGCGCTCGGGCTCGAGGCCGACCGTCGCCTGCGCGCGCACAGTGTGCCGGTGGAGAGTCTCATCGCCCACCCCGGGTACTCCACGAGCGGTCGGACGCGTGGCATCCGGGGTGTCAACGAACCCAGCCGCCTGTCGCGTTTCGTCGATAATCTCCAGGCACCCATCACCCAGTCGAAAGAGCAGGGCGCGTGGTCGCTGGTGCGCGCGCTCGTCGATCCGACGGCCGAGGGCGGCACCATGTACGGTCCCACGCTCGTCGCGCGCGGGCTGCCCCGCCCCGCGACGCCGTCGCGACGGTCGCGGGGGGCCGATCTCGGTGCAGACCTCTGGCAGCACTGCGAGACGGCGACCCACGTGCGGTGGCCCTTCGACCGGGCGCGACGCGCGGCATCCTGAATCCGTCGGGATCCGACGTGTCCGTGTTGGGGGCTACCCCTACAGTGATCGAATGGACCAGGCGACCGCCGAGAGCATCGACGCCGACGACGTCCGCGGTCTGACCGCCGCCGCCGTCGCCGAACGGGTCGCCGCCGGGCAGACCAACGTGTACGCCGCCGACACGAGTCGCAGCGCGTGGAACATCGTCCGCGCCAACGTCTTCACGCTGTTCAACGGGATCGTCGCCGCGTGCTTCCTCGTGCTGCTCCTGCTCGGGCGGTGGCAGGACGCCCTGTTCGGCATCGCCGCGCTCTCGAACGCGGTGATCGGCTGCGTGCAGGAGTTCCGCGCGAAGGCCGCCCTGGACCGTCTCGCACTGCTGAACGCGCCGCGCGCCCGCGTGCGGCGAGACGGCGCCGACGCCGAGATCGCGCCCGGCGACGTCGTCCGCGACGACCTGCTGGTGCTGCGCGCGGGCGACCAGGTCCCCGCCGACGCGAGCGTGGTCGCCTCGCAGGGTCTGCAGATCGACGAATCGATGCTGACGGGCGAGTCGGATGCCGTCGACAAGCGCCCCGGAGACGAGGCGCTCTCGGGCTCGATCGTCGTCGGCGGAGAGGGCACCGCGCGGGCGACCCGTGTCGGCGCGGCGTCGTACGCCAACACTTTCGCGAGTGAGGCGAAGAAGTTCCAGCTCGTGTCGAGCGAGCTGCGCACTTCGATCGACCGCGTCCTGAAGTGGGTGGGGTGGGGGATCGGTCCCGTGGGGCTGCTCGTGCTGAACGCGCAGATGATGGTCGCCGGCGGGTGGGCCGAGGCCTTCCGGCAGGGCACGTGGTCACAAGCGGTGGTCAACACGATCGCCTCGCTCACGGCGATGATCCCGCTCGGCCTCGTGCTCATGACCTCGATCGCGTTCGCGGTCGGCGCGGCCCGTCTCGCCGGCAAGAAGGTGCTCGTGAACGAGCTGCCCGCCGTCGAGGGACTCGCTCGCGTCGACGTGATCTGCCTCGACAAGACGGGAACGCTGACCGCGGGCGAGATCCGTTTCGACGATGCGCTGACCCTCGCGGAGCGCGACGGCTGGCGCGAGACCCTCGGGTGGTACGGCGCGGCCGACGACGCCAATGCGACCGCGCGGTGCCTGCGCGACCCCTTCCCCGTGGATTCCCCGCTCGAGCCCGCGCGCCGCATCCCCTTCTCGTCGGCGCGTAAGTGGAGCGCGGTGTCGTTCGCCGAGCGTGCGGCGGGCACGTGGGTCCTCGGCGCTCCCGAGATGGTCTTCGGCGACCGGGCGGCCGATGCCGACTCCGAGCTCGGTGCCGCCGTGACCCGGCTCGCGTCGTCGGGTCGGCGCACCCTCGTGCTCGCGCACACGCCAACGCCGCTCGACGATGACGATGTGTCGATGGAGCGGTTCCGCGGCGAGCCCGTCCCGGTGGCGGTGCTGACCTTCATCGAGGCCGTCCGTCCGGATGCCGCCGGGGCGTTGGCGTTCTTCCGCGAACAGGGCGTCGCGGTCCGGGTGATCTCGGGCGACAACCCCCGCACGGTCGCCGCGATCGCGCGCGAGGTCGGGCTCGACGTCGCGGAGGGGTACGACGCGCGCCGTCTGCCCGAGGATGATGACGAGCTCGGACGCGTCCTCGAGGAGCACACGGTGTTCGGCCGGGTGACTCCCGACCAGAAGAAGCGGATCGTGACGGCGCTGCAGGCGCGAGGGCACGTCGTGGCGATGACCGGTGACGGTGTCAACGACGCGCTGGCGATCAAGACCGCCGACATCGGCATCGCGATGAACTCGGGCGCCGCGGCGACGAAGGCCGTCGCGCGACTCGTCCTGCTCGACGGGCGCTTCTCGCACCTGCCGTCGGTCGTGGCCGAGGGACGTCAGGTGATCGCCAACATCGAGCGCGTCTCGATGCTCTTCCTCACCAAGACCGTGTACGCGACGGGGCTCGCCGTCCTCTTCGGCGTGCTGGTCATGGAGTTCCCGTTCCTGCCGCGTCAGCTGTCGATCACCGACGGCCTCACCATCGGCATCCCCGCGTTCTTCCTCGCGCTCCTCCCCAACACGCAACGGTACGTGCCGGGCTTCCTGAAACGCTCGTTGAGCTTCGCGATCCCGGCCGGCATCGTGATCGCGGTCTCGCTGACCGTGTACACGCGGCTCGCGATGGATCTCGGTCTGTCGGTCGCGCAGCTGCGCACCGGGGCGACGATCATCCTCGCGATCGTCGCGATCTGGGTGCTCACGGTGCTGTCGCGCCCCATCACACGCGTGAAGGTTCTCGTGGTCGGGGCGATGTTCATCGCGCTCACCGCGATCTTCACGATTCCGGCGCTGGGTGAGTTCTTCCAGTTGCAAGACCCGGGCGAAGACGGCGCGTGGTTGATCACCGCGGTCGTCGTCACCGCGCTCGCCGCGATCGAGGCCGTGCGCTTCGCGCACCGCCGCTTCGTGCGTCGTCTGCTGGCTCGACGAGTGCCCGCCGACGCGGTCGCGGCGTAGCGTTCGCGAGGCCTCGGGGTCGGAGGATCTGCCCGGGCTCGTGCTGGGTCAGACGATGGTGGTGGCTTCGACGGCCGCGCGGGTGAAGTAGCGGCGGGCGGCGCGCGGGATCCACAGGGCCGCGATCACCGCGAGTGCGGCGATGAGCGCCACGGTGAGGATCGGGTCGAGCTCCGTCAACGCCATGGCCACCGCCTGCAGCACGACGAGCACCGAGAGATACGCCGTGAGAAGGATGCGCGCCAGCCGGCTGCCGCGCGAGAGGGCCGAGCCGCCCGCGACGGTGAGGAGGCCGAGCAGGATTGTTGCCGCCCCGACCAGCGACACCGGCAGGACGAGATCGGCGCTCACCTCGTAGCGCGACAGCAGCACGAGCACGCCGAGAGCGGTGTTCAGCAGACCGCCGATGTACACCAGCACGATCGCCACGGTCACCGCGACGGGGCGGCGCACCTGCGTAGGAGGGGTCATGGGTCCTCGCGTTCACCGGGCCGGCCGGGTGCCGGTGTGGGTCAGCGTAGCGGTCGCGGATCGCGCGCGCGGGCCTCGGGTCCTCGGCATCCGTTCGTGTGGTGTCGATGACGGCGGCCCCCTGTGTGCCGTCCGGCGGAGTTCGTGCCGGTGCCCGCCTCGGGGTGCTCGTGTGCTGTGCCGTGCGGCGGAGTTCGTGGGCGACACGCCGTTCCGGGGTGGGTGTGGGTCGGCGTGTCGCCGCGGACTCCGCGTGACGGCGCGCGGTGGTCGGCTGCCGCTCGGCGTGCCGTGCGGCGGAGTTCGTGGGCGACACGCCGGTGCGGGGTGGGTGTGGGTCGGCGTGTCGTCACGGAATCCGCTTGACGGCGCGCGGTGGTCGGCTGCCGCTCGGCGTGCCGTGCGGCGGAGTTCGTGGGCGACACGCCGGTGCGGGGTGGGTGTGGGTCGGCGTGTCGCCGCGGACTCCGCATAACGGCACGGTGGCGTCTGGCGCCGGGTGCTGTGCCGCCCGGCGGAGTTCGTGGGCGACACGCCGGTGCGGGGTGCCCGCCATCCGGCGTGTCGCCACGGACTCCGCGTGACGGCGCGGTGGCCCGGGGCACCCGCTCAGCACTCCGCACGACGGCACACCGCACGACGGCACACCGCGGTTGCGAAACCGCGGCAGGGGCCTCAGCGCGTCAGCCAGACCGACTCGCCCGCGCCCGGGGGCAGCTCGACGTCGACGCCGTCGGCACGCACAGTCTCTTTGGAGACGACCTCGAGCTCGTGTCCCACGTCGATCCCGCGCTCGACGAGCGCCCGGAGCAGCTCCGGATCGCGGTCGCTGACCCGAAGCACGCGGCCCGCGTGCCCGGGGGCGGCCGCCGAAAGCAGCACGAAGGGTTCGCGGTCGACCGAGCCGGTGGCATCCGGGATCGCATCGCCGTGGGGGTCGAAGCGGGGTCGCCCGAGGCGGGCGTCGATGCCCTCGAGCAGGCGGTCGCTCAGGGCGTGCTCGAGGATCTCGGCCTCGTCGTGCACCTCGTCCCAGGCGTAGCCGAACTCGCGGACGAGCCACGTCTCGATGAGGCGGTGTCGACGGATGACGCCCGCGGCGCGGCGCTGCCCCGCGGCGGTGAGCGAGACCGGGCCGTAGGGGCGGTGCGTGACGAGTCCCTGCGCGGCGAGCTTCTTCACCATCTCGGTCACGCTCGAGGGCGCGAGTCCGAGGACGGCGGCGAGCTGTGAGGGGGTGATGGGGTCGTTCTGCCACTCGGTGTGGTGGTAGATCGCCTTGAGATAGTCGTCGGCTACGGGCGATTCCACGCGGGCAAGCCTATCCGCCGGTGAGGACGAGCCACAGGAGGACGGCATTCAAGGCGATGAGGAAGACGGCGGCGACGATCCCGGCCGAGGTTGTGATCGCGCGGTTGCGATAGTCGCCGAGGAGGTCGCGTCGGGAAGTCAGGGCGACGAGCGGAACGAGGGCGAACGGGATGCCGAACGACAACACCACCTGGCTCAGCACCAGCGCGAGCGTCGGGTCGACGCCGACCGCGAGGATCGCCAGGGCCGGGACGAGCGTCACGAGACGGCGCGCGAGCAGCGGGACGCGGACGCGCAGGAGGCCGTGCATGATCTCCGCTCCCGCGTAGGCGCCGACCGAGGTGGACGCCAGCCCGCTGGCGAGAAGCCCGACCGCGAACATCGTCGCCACCAGCGGACCGAGCCCGTCGCGGAGCGCCGCGTACGCGCCCTCGAGACTGTCGGTGCCCTCCACCCCGGCGAGGTTCGCCGCGGCCAGCAGCAGGATCGCGAGGTTCACGGTCCCCGCGACGGCCAGGGCGATCGTGACGTCCCATCGCGTGGCACGAAGCAGGCGCCGGGTCGAGATGCCGCGGGCATCCTCGAGGCCCGCAGCCTCGGTCGGTGCGTCCGGTGCGAAGCGGTCCCGGCTGAGCGCCGAGTGCGCGTAGATCGCATGCGGCATGATCGTCGCGCCGAGGATCGACGCGGCCAGCAGCACCGAGTTCGTCCCCTCGAACCGCGGCATCAGACCGGCGACGACGCCGCTCGCGTCGGGAGGAGCGAAGAAGAGGCCGAAGGTGAAGCCGATCGAGATGATCAGCAGCAGGCCGATCAGCACGGTCTCGAACGCGCGCGCGCCGCGGCGCGACTGCACGAGGAGCAGGAGCATCGAGACGACGCCCGTGATCGCCCCGCCCCAGACGAGGGGGATGCCGAACAGCAGGTGCAGCGCCACGGCACCGCCGATGACCTCGGCGACATCCGTGGCCATCGCGACGAGCTCCGCCTGGAGCCAGTAAGCGCGGCGCGCCCCGCGGCCTCGGAGGCGGCGCCCCAGGATCTGCGGGAGGCTCTCGCCCGTGACGATGCCGAGCTTGGCCGACAGGTACTGGATGAGCCAGGCCATCACGTTGCCCAGCACGACCACCCACACGAGCAGGTACCCGAAGCTCGCGCCCGCGGTCATGTTGCTCGCGACGTTGCCGGGGTCGAGGTAGGCCACGCCGGCGACCATGGCGGGTCCGAGGAGCCATGCGGCCCGCCCCGGTGCGCGTCGGCGGTCGATCACCTCGGTAGTTTTCGGCATCCCGAAATATTACCCATTTTTCGGCCAGCCGAAAAGAGAGCCGATCATCCAGCCCGGGTAGCCTGAGGCGGTGACGGATGCCGACGAGCCCGCGCCGGCGCCGGAGGGCGCGGCCGAGACCGAGCCGACGGATGCCACGCGCCCCGCGCCCGAGTCGGCGGACGCTCCCACCCACGGAGTCGGCCCCTGGCCGGGGGAGTGGCCCGACGATCCGCGCTACGACCCGGAGCTCCTCGCCGAGGGCGACCGCCGCAACGTCGTCGACGAGTACCGCTACTGGACGATGGAGGCGATCGTCGCGGACCTCGACGCGAAGCGGCATCCGTTCCATGTCGCGATCGAGAACTGGCAGCACGACCTCAACATCGGTTCGATCGTCCGCAGCGCGAATGCCTTCCTCGCGGCCGAGGTCCACATCATCGGCAAGCGCCGCTGGAACCGTCGCGGCGCGATGGTGACCGACCGCTACCAACACGTGCGCCACCACGAGGACGTCGACGCGTTCACCGCGTGGGCGCGGGATGCCGGACTCCCCGTGATCGCGATCGACAACGTCGACGGGTCGGTGCCGGTCGACCGCGCCGACCTCCCCGAGGCGTGCGTGCTGCTCTTCGGGCAGGAGGGGCCGGGGCTCTCTCCCGAGGCGCTCGCCGCGGCATCCGCTGTCGTCGAGATCACCCAGTACGGGTCGACCCGCTCGATCAACGCGGCTTCGGCCGCCGCCGTCGTCATGTACGAGTGGTGTCGCCGCTGGGCGTGAGAGCTTTCTCATGGTCCAGGCCTTGAGAACCGGCGTGCCATGCGAAGAATCGATGGGTACGCCGTTTCCTCGCTCCTCGAACGGATGGACCCCTCGTGAACTCGCTCTCGCCGATCTCTTCCGGTCTCGACCGCCGCTCGTTCCTCAAGGTGGGAGCGTGGGCCGTGCCGACGATGGCCATCGCGACCGCGGTGACCGCGACGCCCGCGTGGGCGGCGACCCCGAAGACCGTCAACCTCGCGCTGGAAGGTCCCCAGTTCGGCAGCAGCATCCCGCTCTTCACCCCCGCGCTGACGCAGCGGTTCGACGCATCCGAGCCCGCGGGCACCGTGATCGTGAACACCGGGACGACCGCGTACAAGGGAACGATCGTCCTGACGCTCGAGGTCGACAGTCGGCTCTGGAAAGTCGTCGGCTTCACCTACGACACCCGCACGTCGGCCGGCTCCGCGGCGGCGAAGTTCAGCGGACCCACGATGTCGGGCAACCGCGCGACCTACACGGCGACGTTCACGGCGACGATTGCGCCGGGCACCGATCCTTTCACCGGTGTGCTGGTGCGCCCGAAGGCCACCTTCCTCGGCGACTACCCCAACGACGTCTTCGCGCCCGCGGACACCGCGTACACGTGGCGGTTGAAGACCCCGAACGATGACGCCGACACCTCCGACAACGTCTGGAAGATCACGGCCGGCAAGCCCGTGAGCGCGAAGCCGTTCGGGGGTGCGCTGAAGGTGAAGTGGGCGAAGATCACGTCGGGCAATGGGTCGGCCCACCGGCCGTCATCCGCGACCCTCACGTCGATCGGTCCGAACCCCATCAAGGCCGGTGACGGGATCCGCGTCTCGTTCGATGCCGCGATCGGGGGCGGCATCACGCCCAAGAGCGTCACGGTCAACGGCAAGGCGGTGTCGAAGCTGCTGACGGTGGCGGAGAACACCGTCTCGGGAGGACGGCGGTCGGTGCTGCTGAAGCTGTCGTCGGCCCTCGCTGCGAAGGACGTCCTCTCGTTCACCCTCTCGTACTCCGCCGGCACCGGGGGCAACCCGACGCCGGGCGTCAGCTCGCAGATCGGGTACGCGCCGGCGGCCGCGAACTCGGCCGATCAGCGCGGCGGGAACGTGTCGTACGCTGACCAGCCCGCGGGCTGAGGCGCTGCGGGCCGGCGAAGTCGCTCGCGGGAGCGCGGTCGTCGTCGCGTTATCGCGCACGTCGGAGCTCGCTCGCCGGCTGCCGTCCACTCACGACCGCGCACGTTGACGAACGCGCTCACGCGCCCGCTGTCGTCCACGCCTGACCGCGCACGCGCAGGCCCAGTGTGACGACCCGGGCGAGCAGGTACACGCCGAAGAACGCGGCCGACAGCCACGCGAGACCAGCCGCGCCTCCGCCTGCCCAGAGGGCGACCGCCGCGAGGGCAGGAGCGTACGGGACGAGGTTGAGCACGCCCGCGAGGGCGAGGTACCGCGCGTCTCCGGCGCCGATGAGCACGCCGTCGAGCACGAACACGACCGCCGCGAGCGGTTGAGCGACGGCGAGCACGAGCAGCGCCGGTTGGATGAGCGCGGCGACCGCGGGGTCGCCGGTGAAGACGATCCCGACGACGCCGGACGCCGCGGCGATGACGATGCCGACCGCGACACCGAACCACACCCCCCAGGCGACTGTGCGCTGCAGGACGCGGCGCACGGCCGCGAGATCACCGGCCCCGAGACCCGCGCCGATCAGGGCTTGAGCGGCGATCGCCAGGGCGTCGAGCGCGAAAGCCGCCGTGGAGAAGATCGTGAACGCGATCTGCCACCCCGCGAGCTCGGCCGACCCCAGTTGCGTGGCGACGGCGACCGTGGCGAGGAACGCCGCGCGCAGGCTCAGCGTCCGCAGGAACAACCACCCGCCCGAGCGGGCGGTGCCCCCGAGGCCGGCGCGCTCCGGGCGGAGGGATGCCGTGTGCCGCCGCGCGAGCCGGCCCACCACGACCACGTAGGCGCCGACCATCGCCCACTGCGCGATGACGGTGCCCACAGCCGACCCGGCGATCCCCCAGCCGAATCCGTAGATGAAGACGGCGTTGAGAGCCGCGTTGGCGGCGAATCCCACGACCGCGATCCACAGCGGGGTCACGGTGTTCTGCAACCCGCGCAACAGGCCCGTCGCCGCGAAGACGATGAGCATGGCGGGAAGACCCCACATCGAGATCGACAGGTAGACGCGGGCGTTCTCGGCGACGTCGGGAGCGGCGCCGAACGCGTCGACGACCGCCGGGGTGGACCACACGCCGGCGAGAGCCAGGACGGCGCCCAGGGTGAGCGCGAGCCACATGCCGTCGATCCCGACCGAGACCGCGCGCCCGACCTCGCCCGCGCCGAATCGCCGCGCCACGGCGGGAGTGGTGGAGTAGGCGAGGAACACCATGAGGCCGACGATGGTGTGCAGGACCGCCCCCGCGATCCCGAGCCCCGCGAGCGGGGCGACGCCGAGATGCCCGACCATGGCTGCGTCGACGATGAGGAACAGCGGCTCGGCGATGAGCGCACCGAGCGCCGGGATGGCCAGGCGGAGGATGGACCGGTTGAGCGTCTCGGGCGGTCGCGTGGTCACGCGTCGAGCCTAGGGCGACCCACCGACATCGCGCGGGGCGGGCGTGAGCGCGGGCTTCATATGGGACGGCGTCGCGAGGGGGGCGAAGCGCGTAGGCCCCCGGCACCCGGCGACAGGCGCCGCGAAGGGCCAATGTCGCCGTCCCCAGCCCGCACCGAAGAACGGGGATTTATCCTGGCTGAATGACCGAGACCCCCCGTTCCGGCCTCGCGCTCGACGAACTGAGCGACGAGATCCGCCCGCAGGACGACCTGTTCCGCCACGTCAACGGCCGCTGGCTCGAGCGCACCGAGATCCCCGAGGACAAGGCGCGCTGGGGCGCCTTCCACCTCATCGCCGAGCAGGCAGAGAAAGACGTCCGCGCGATCGTGGAGGAGTCGCAGCAGGCCGAACCGGGCACCGAGGCCCGCAAGATCGGCGACCTGTTCGCGAGCTTCATGGACACCGCCCGCATCGACGAGCTCGGCCGGACGCCGATCGAGGAGCAGCTGCGACGGGTCGACGAGGTGCACGACGTCGCCGGGCTCCTGCGGCTCACGGGCGAGTTCGAGCGCGAGGGCATGAGCGGTCTGATCGCCCTCTTCGTCGAGCCCGACCCGGGCGACCCCACGCGGTACGTCCCCGTCCTCTACCAGGGCGGCCTCTCGATGCCCGACGAGAGCTACTACCGCCTCGACAACTTCGCCGACACGCGCGACGCCTACCGCGCGCACATCGAGCGCATCCTCGACCTCGCGGGCGTGGCCCAGGCGGCCGACGACGCCGCGCGCGTCTTCGCCCTCGAGACCGAGATCGCGACCCACCACTGGTCGCGCGAAGACAGCCGCGACGCGGTCAAGACCTACAACCTGAAGTCGTGGGACGACACCGTCGCGCTCGCCGGCGTCGACCTCGCCGCGTGGCGGGCGGGCGTCGCCCCCGGTCACGAGGACGCGCTCGCCGAGGTCGTCGTCTACCAGCCGAGCTTCGTCGAGTCCCTCGGCGAACTGCTCGTCGCGGAGCGCCTCGACGACTGGAAGGCCTGGCTGCGCTTCAAGGTCGTGCATTCCGCGGCGGCGTTCCTGCCCGACGCCTTCGTCGCCGAGAACTTCTCGTTCTACGGCACCCAGCTCACGGGTGTTCCCGTGAACCGCGAGCGGTGGAAGCGCGGCGTGAGCCTCGCGGAGGCCGCTCTGGGCGAGGCGATCGGCAAGGTCTACGTCGAGCGGCACTTCCCGCCGGCGGCGAAAGAGGCCATGGACGGTCTCGTCGCGCACCTCATCGAGGCCTACCGCCGCTCGATCCGCTCGCTCGAGTGGATGACCGCCGAAACGCGCGAGCGCGCGCTCGCGAAGCTCGACGCCTTCACGCCGAAGATCGGCTACCCCGTGCGCTGGAAGGACTACGGCGACCTCGAGATCACCGCCGACGACCTCATCGGCAACGTCCGCCGGGCCAACGTCTGGGAGCACGACCGTCAGCTCGCCAAGGTCGGTCAGCCGATCGACCGCGACGAGTGGCACATGACCCCGCAGACGGTGAACGCGTACTACAACCCGCTCATGAACGAGATCGTCTTCCCCGCGGCGATCCTGCAGTACCCGTTCTTCGACGCGGACCGCGATTCGGCCGCCAACTTCGGCGGGATCGGTGCCGTGATCGGTCACGAGATCGGGCACGGCTTCGACGACCAGGGCAGCCGGTTCGACGGCGACGGGTCGCTGCGCGACTGGTGGACGGATGCCGATCGCGCGGCGTTCGAGGAGCGGACCAAGGCCCTGATCGCCCAGTACGACGCGCTCGTCCCCGAGGGGCTGTCCGAGGAGCACCACGTCAACGGTGCCCTCACGATCGGTGAGAACATCGGCGACCTGGGCGGACTCGGCATCGCGATCTCGGCCTACCGCCTCTCGCTCGAAGCCGAGGGGCAGGACCCCGAAGGTCCGGTCGTGGACGGGCTCAGTGGCATCCAGCGTCTCCTTCTCAGCTGGGCGCAGGTGTGGCAGCAGAAGGGTCGGGATGCCGAGACCATCCGCCTCCTCACGATCGATCCGCACTCGCCCAACGAGTTCCGCTGCAATCAGATCGTGCGTAACATCGATGCTTTCTACGAGGCGTTCGAGGTGACCGAGGGCGATGCTCTCTGGCTCGACGCAGACCAGCGCGTCACCATTTGGTGAGGCGGAGTTTGTTGCTCTTCTGACCCGGAAGGAGCCACGCTCGTGGGCATGCCCCCGGTTCCCGAACCCGCCACCCCCGAGCCCCTCGGCGGTGCCGTCGAGTCGTCGCGACGCGACGCGCCCGCTCTCCGGGGGGCTGGGCGGAAGGGGCCGAAGCGTCTTCCGCGCCGCGCCGCGGCCGGGCGACGCTCGTTCACGGCGACGCTGCGCGCGCTCGACGAGCTCGCCGCGTCGGGTGCGCGCGTCTCGGTGCGCATCGACGAGCTGGACGGCGGGGCGCAGGTGCTCGGGGGCGACGACTTCCTGACCCTCCCGGTCGGGGGGCTCGGCGTCGTCCCGCTCCTCATCGAGGTCGCGGCATCCATCGAGGCGGGCACCATCGACGCGCTCGAGATCATCGACCGCTCGACCGTGCACGGCGCCGCGGTCGGCGGCATGTGGCAGCACCTCAAGGCCCCCGCGCTGCCGATCGCCGACGTCGCGGTGCTCGCCGCCTCCGCCGGCGACGCGCTCGCGGTCAACGCGCTCCTGCAGCGCGTGGGTCTGCAGGCCGTGCGCGCGCGGTCGGAGCAGCTGGGGATGCGCCGGACGGCGCTCCTCGATCGCTTCCGCGACGACCGCGGCCCGGACGACGCTCCGCACGTGGCGCTCTCGACCGCCCGTGAGATGGCGGAGCTGTTCGCCGGTCTCGTGAACTCGACGGTGGTCTCGCCCGGCGTCAGCGCCCAGGTCGCGGAATGGCTGAGCCTGAACCACGACCTCTCGCTCGTGGCATCCGCCACCGGTCTCGATCCGTTCGCGCATGAAAACGACCAGCACGGGCTGCTGTTCATCAACAAGACGGGTCGGGCGGCCGGGGTGCGGGCCGAGGCGGGAGTGCTCGGCGGCCCCCGCGCGGGAGTCGCGTACGCGCTCATCGTCAACTTCGACGACCTCTCGATCTCGCACCGGCTGCGCGCACACGACGCGTTCCGCGTGCTCGGCGTCGAGCTGATGGAGTACGTGTACTGACGCTCAGTCGGCGCGGATGCTCCAGACGCTGCGCGAACTGGCGGCGACCGCCGTCGCGACGACGATGATCGCCGCGCACCCGAGGAGGACGGGGACTGTGCCGGCGGCGTGCGCGAGCGGCCCGACGACGATCTCACCGAGGGGGACGGCGATGAACGACCCCACCATGTCGTACGAGTAGACGCGGGAGAGGGCCTCGCGGGGGACGTGAGCTTGAAGTGACTGATCCCAGGCGATCGCGAAGAGCTCGATCGCGAAGCCGCCGAGGGCGAAGGCCGCGATGAGGGCTGGCAGGGTCGGTGCGAGGGCGAGCGTGGCGACGGGAAGAGCCGCGGATGCCATCGCGGCGACGCCGATGCCCAGGGCGCGCCGTGGCCGCCACCGCAGGGCGAGGAGCGCCCCCAGCGCGAAACCGCCGGTCTGTGCGGCGATCACGAGTCCCCAGCCGCCGCGCCCGAACGTCTCGTCGGCCACGAGAGGCCCCAGCACCGTGGTGCCACCGGTGAACGCGGCGTTGAGGACCGCGAACTGCAGGACCACGATCCAGATCCATCGACGGCTCGAGAACTCCCGCCACCCGTGGCGGAGGTCGACCAGCACCGAGGAGTCGGGCGAAGGGGGCCGTGGAGTGTGCGGGACCCGCAGGCGCGAGAACAGGGCAGCCGCGCCGGCGAACGCCACGGCATCGATCACGAGGCCCCAGCCGGGGCCGATGAGGGCGATCACGGCGGCTCCCGCCGAGGCGCCGAGGATGCTGCCCGCGTTCAGGCCGAGTCGCAGCCAGGCGTTGGCCGGGCGTAGCAGCGCGGCGGGAACCGTATCGGGGACGAGTGCGGCCGCCGCGGGCAGGCTCACGGCGGCGACCGCTCCGTTGGCGATGCCGAGGAGGGCCAGCGACCAGACCGCCGCGGTGCCGGTGAGCACCAGGGCGGCGACGACGCCCTGAGTCGCGGCCGCGGCGAGCGAGGCACCCACGAGTACGACGTTGCGGGGAAGTCTGTCGGCGATGACCCCGCCGAAAAGGAGCATGCCGACGTTCGCGAGGGAGCGCGCGGCCACCACGATCCCGAGATCGGCCGCCGATCCGGTCAGGTCGAGGACCGCGAAGGCGAGGGCGATCGGAGCGACGGCGTTGCCCACGATGGCGGTGGTCCGGGCGGCGAGGAGCCACCGGAAGGGCGCGTGCGCGAGCGGGCCCGGTGTCGCACCGCTCATCGGGGGCGCCGCAGAGGGAACAGCGCCGCGGTCATCGACACGGGCACGGTTCCGGGCGTGCGCGGCGGTTGCGCGGCGGCGTGGAGGAGGGCGGAGGCCTCGCCGACGTGCTGCACGATCCGGCGCCAGACCGCGGGGTCGAGCCACAACTCGGCGTCGGTGCTCAGGGCGGGGCCGTCGATGCGCTGACGCGATCGGCGACGCAACTCCTCGGCGAGCACGTCGATGTATTCGGCTTCCGTCTCGGGCGAGCGCGTCACGGCCGGGATGTCGACGTCGTAGCGTTTCGAGGACGCCTCGTGGCGGTAGCGCTTCGCCTCGCCGCCGCGCACGCGCTCGACCTCGACCACCCGGATGAGCCCCGCCCGCTCCAGGACGCGCAGGTGGTAGCTCGCCGATGCCTGCGCGACGCCCAGCTCGCGCCCCGCCTCGGCCGCGCTGAGGGCGGTCGCCGTGAGCAGCGACAGCAGCCGCAGCCGGAGCGGGTGCGACAGGGCGCGAAGTTCGTCGAGCGAGGTCATGGTGCCATGCTCGTCGGCCTCTGGCAGACCGTCAAATGGGTCTTTGGGGGTCGCCACCGCGGTGCCCGCCGCGCTCTGGTGTCGGATCAATTCCGCGTGATCACGCGGATCCCAGGGCGTTTCGTCACGGATTCATCTCGCCTGTTGTGTAAACATATGACGTATGCCCTATGCTGGCATCCGGTCACCCGACCTCGTCGAAGAAGACAGGAGCTTCCGCAATGACGCAGCATGTTTCCCGCGCTCGCCGTCGCCTCGCCCTCGTGGGTGGAGTCGCCGTGGCGTCCACCCTCGCCCTCACCGCGTGCAGCCCGAGCACCGGGACCAGCGGCAACGAGTCCGACAGCCAGTACGGCTTCACCGCCGCCGAGCAGGACCCGTCCAGCACCATCACCGTCTGGGTGGACTCGTCGCGCGAGCCGATCGCGCAGGCGTTCGAAAAGGCCAACCCCGACGTCAAGATCAACATCGAGACCTACGACGGCGGCTCCGGCGGATCCGGATCGTTCCAGCAGAAGGTCGCTCTGTTCGACCAGTCCGGCGAAGGCTGGCCCGACGTCGTGTTCTCGACGCAGCAGAACGACACCTCATGGGCGTCGAAGGAGAACAACGGACAGCAGGCGTTCGCCGCCCCGCTGAACAAGGGCTTCTTCGACCAGAGCTTCCTCGACGGCTTCACCAAGGGCGCCCTCGGCCCCATGACCGTCGACGACACCGTCTACGGCCTCCGCAACGACCTCGCGCCGGTGCTGTTCTGGTACAACAAGCCGCTGCTCGACCAGTTCGGATACTCCGTCCCCACGACGTGGGAGGACTACGAGGCGCTCAGCGACAAGATCGCCGCCGAGCACCCCGGCTACATCCTCGGCTCGGTCGGCGACTCGTTCCAGGCCCCCTACGTGTACTACTGGGGTGCCGAGGCCCCGATCTTCCAGGTCGACGGCAACACCTTCACCTCGAACTTCTCCGACCCGAACTCGAAGAAGGCGACCGATCTGATCGACCACATGCTGGCCAACGGCACGCTCGTGACCGACAGCGTCTTCGGCGCCGACTTCGTGTCGAAGTACAAGGACAAGCTCGTCGGCATCCCCGGCCCGGCCTGGTACGCGGGCGCGCTGTTCGACAACGAGAAGAGCCTGAACTACACCGCCGGCACCATCGGCGCCGGTGCCCCGCTCACGTGGTCGGACGGCGACAAGGTGACCGGCAACGTCGGTGGCGGCGTCTGGTACGCCTCGAGCCACTCGAAGAACCTCGAGGCCGTGAAGACCTTCCTCACGTACGTCACGAGCTCCGACGACTCCGTGAAGCTCGCCTCCGGTCTGCCCGCCTACCAGTCCGCGGCTGACGCGTGGCTCAAGGAGCAGGCCGCCCAGGGCTTCTTCACCGGCGATCTGCAGTCCAGCATCTCGACCGCGGCCAGCTCCGTCTGGCAGGGCTGGGGCTACCCGAGCTTCAGCATCGAGGCGGCGTTCTCGAAGGTCGCCCTCCCGGTGATCAGCGCCGGTAAGCCCCTCTCGGATGCCACCCAGGCGTGGCAGACCGAGATGGACAACCAGGCGCAGGTCCAGGGTTACGACGTCGAGAAGTAACCCCCGCACCTCCTCAGGGCTGGCCGCGTTCACGAGCGGATGCGGCCAGCCCCTTCCCCCTGAGAACGGACGTGAGCATGCTCTCTCTGCGTCGAGCCCAGTCGACGTTCGGCTACCTGATGGTCAGCGGATACGTCGTCCTGCTCCTGGCGTTCGGCATCCTGCCGACCCTCTACGCCGCCTACCTGGCGTTCACCAAGGATGGAGCCTTCGTCGGCTTCGAAAACTTCCTGAAGGCGGTGCAGGACTACCGCTTCCTCCCCGCCGTCGGCCATGTCGCCGCGTTCATCGCCATCTGGCTGACGAGCCTCATCGTCATCGTCGTGATCCTCGCGGTGATCGTCCACGCGATCCGCGTCCGCTGGCTGTCGTCGGCATCGCGCTTCATCTTCTACATCCCGGGCGCCCTGGCCGGGGCGTCGAGCGTGCTGCTCTGGCTCTTCATGCTCGATCCGACCGTCAGCCCGGTCAGCGGCCTCCTCCGTGCGCTGGGTTTCAACACCTTCGTCGACGTCGTCGGCAACGAGGGCAACCTCCCGGTGGTCTTCACGGTCATCGCCTTCTGGGCGGGCGCCGGTGGGTGGATCGTCATCATGTACGGCGCCCTGAACAACATCAACGTCGAGGTCATGGAAGCCGCCCGCATCGACGGAGCAGGCCCGATCGCCACCGCCTGGTACATCCAGATCCCGCTGCTGCGGAAGTGGATCGCGTACATGGCCGTCATGTCGCTCGCCGCCGGTACGCAGCTCTTCGTCGAGCCGCGCGTGCTGTCCCAGGCGAGCAAGGGCGTGGTGGGCCTGGACTACTCCCTCAACCAGGTCGCCTACCTCTACGCCTTCCGTCAGAACGACTTCAACGGCTCCGCGGCCATCTCGCTGATGCTGCTCGTCGTCGCCGCCGGCCTCGCGGCCTTCTTCGTCTTCCGAGGAGGACTCTTTGAACGCGACTGAAACACGAACGACCTCGCGCGCAGCGGACTCGCGCGCGAGCGAGTCGGGAGCACGCGCGACACGGCGCACCCTGACCCCCGCCGCCTTCCTCGGGAAGGCTCTCGTCACCGTCGTCATCCTGGTCTTCGTCTTCGTCTTCGGGATGCCGATCGTCTGGCTCCTGCTCGCGCCCACCAAATCCTCCACCGAGCTGACCGGCCAGCCGCCGTTCTCGTTCGGCTCGTTCGCGACGATCGCCGACAACTGGTCGCGGCTGAGCGAGTTCCAGAACGGCATCATCTGGCAGTGGACGGGCAACGCCGCGCTCTACACCGGAGTGGCGCTCGTGATCACCCTCATCGTCACGATCCCCGCCGGCTACGCGCTCGCGATGACGAAGTTCCGTTTCCGCGGGGTCCTGCTGATCCTCACGCTCGTCGTCATGCTCATCCCCAACACCGCCCTCGTCCTGCCGGTGTTCCTCGAGATGAGCGCGCTCAAGCTGGTCGGCACGCCGTGGGCCGTCATCCTGCCGTTCTCCTTCTTCCCGTTCGGGGTGTACCTCACGTACATCTACTTCACGACGAGCGTGTCGCAGGACCTCTTGAACGCGGCGCGCATCGACGGCGCGAGCGAGCTGCGGGTCTTCCGCTCGGTGGCCCTGCCCCTCGCCACTCCCGTGATCGCCCTCGTGGGCTTCTTCAACCTCGTCGGCAACTGGAACAACTACTTCCTGCCGTTCGTGATGGAGCCCGGTCGAAAGGCCCCGATCCAGGTGGGACTCGCCGAGCTGCTGTCGAACGTGCCGCTGTTCAACCCCACGTCCTCGGCATCCGTCACTTTGGACCTGCCGGTGATGGCTCTGGCCACGATCGTGTCGATCGCGCCGATCCTCATCGTGTTCCTGTTCTCGCAGCGATTCCTCGTCGAGGGGATGACGGCGGGCGGGACGAAGGAATGACCCCGGTCACCCGGGGAGAAGAGGTTCAGTCATGAAGATCACCGGCTACCGCCTGATCAACACCACGCTCGACTGGGGGCGCCCCGTCGGCGACGTCAACGGGTTCATCGCCTCCGGCGTCACGGCCCTGCCGCTCGTCATCGTCGAGACCGACGAGGGCATCGAGGGCGTCGGGATGGGGATGCACGACGGCATCCCGCAGCTCTTCGAGGCCGTCGAGGGCGAGGACCCGCGCGCGACGTCGTGGCTGTACGACCGGATGATCGCGCGCATGTTCAAGAACGGGCACGGCGGTGCCGTCTTCGGAGGCATCGGTGCCCTTGACAGCGCGTTCTGGGACATCAAGGCGAAAGCCCTGGGCGAGCCGCTGTGGCGCCTGCTCGGGGGCCGCGACCGGTACATCCCGGGCTATGCGTCGGGGCTCGACATCGCCCTGGACGCCGCGGGACTCTCCGACTTCTACGCCTCGATGCGCGACCGCGGCTTCACCGCGGCCAAGCTCAAGGGAGGCCGCAACTACCGGCACGACGCCGAGCGGCTCGCGCTCGTGCGCGACGTGCTCGGCGAAGCGACCGACGAGCCGCTGGTCATGCTCGACGCGAACGAGTCGTGGAACCTGCCGCAGGCCATCCGCTACATCCAGCACCTCGAACAGAGCGTCGAGATCGCGTGGGTCGAGGAGCCGCTCCGCCGCTGGGACGCGGCGGGTATGCGACGGCTGCGGGATGCCATCTCCCCGGCCGTCGCGACGGGCGAGAACCTCACGGGCCTCGAGCAGTACCGTCAGCTCTTCGACGCGGAGGCCGTCGACATCGTCCAGGCCGCGGCGGTCTGGGGCGTCACGCACTCGTTGCGCGTCGCCGTGGCGGCCCACGCGCGCGACCTGCCCGTGAGCCCCATCGGCATGACCTCGAACCCCTCGACGATGGCTGTGGCCACGGCGATCCCCAACCACCTACTGACCGAGGTCACCACCGCGCAGATGCCGACCGGTGTCACCGTCGACTACGAGGTGGCCGACGGCGGCCTCGTGCTGGGCGATCTCCCCGGGGGAGGGATTGCGATCGACGAGGCGCTCCACGCGGGCGCGGCGGAGTTCGTGTGGGGCGGTGAGCAGGGCCCGCACGTGCGCGACAGTCGCACCGGTCTCGAACTCGGCGTCCGCCGGAGCGTGGAGCGGTAGGCGGAGTAGAGTGCTCTCCATGCTTCCCGCCGCCGAGCCTCGCGCCGGGGTGCCGAAGCGGGGACAGATCGATCGGATCGGCGCCCGGGTTCTCGAGGATCTCGTCGAGTCGATCGTCACGGGTGCCGTCGCCATCGGGGAGTACCTTCCGCCGGAGCAGGCCCTGTGCGACGAGTTCGGGGTCAGCCGCACCGTGATCCGCGAGTGCGTCAAGCGCATCCAGGAGAAGGGTCTCGTCGAGGTCGCCCAGGGGCGCGGCACGCGCGTGCGTCCCTTCAACGACTGGAACGTGCTCGACCCCCTCGTCTTCGACTCGCTCGTGCGTCACGACGAGTCGCTCGGTGTGCTCGACGAGGTGAGTGTGGTGCGGGCCGCGCTCGAGGGCGTCATGGCGAGCGAGGTCGCGGCGACCGGGAGCGCCGAGTCGCTGTTGCAGATCCAGGGTCACCTGCACGACATGCGTCGTCTGCAGGACGACAATCCCGCCTTCCTCGAGGCCGACATGCAGTTCCATCTCTCGGTCATGTCGGCGTCCAAGAACCAGATCGCGGCGACCATCGCGCGCTCGTTCTTCGTGCGTCCGCGACAGAGCGCCCGGTGGGACGGCAACAACCCCGTCGACGCGGTGCCCCGCACCCTCGCGGAGCACGAGCGGGTGTTCGAGGCGATCGAGGCCCGCAACGCGGTCGCGGCGCGCGTCGCGATGGAGGAGCACATCCTCGGGTCGTGGCGTCGTCGACGCCTCCCCGACGGCGCGCACCACCTGAGTCCCTGACGGACGCTGCCTCAGCAGGACGCGAAGCGCAATCCCTCCTTCGTGTTCCGTCCCCGGTGGGAGCCTGGTGCCCCTCACCGACCGAAGGGATGCCGTCATGTCCGATTCCACCGCCACCACCGACCCGTTCGCCGACCCCACGGGACCGTCGGGGCACTCGATCACCGACTGGACCGACCTCGGTCGCGAGATGTGGTCGTACCTGACCGGCCGAGGCGCAGCCGTGAACTATTCGTTCGTCGACATGACGATCGAGGTGCCGCGCGACATCGGGCCCGACGCTCCCCGCGCCACGTGGAAGCTCAACGGCACGCTGCGCGTCACCACCAGCGATGACACCGCGGCGGGTTCCGACCCGTACCGCGGCAACTGAGAGGCGGCGCCGAGATGGTGCGCCTCGACATCGACCTGACCTTCGCCGAGCAAGTCGGAGGGGCGGATGCCGGCACCCCGTCGTTCGAGGGGACCGTCACCGCCGCGGGGTCGGAGGTGCGCGTCGTGATCAACGATCCGTCGCGCCTGCCCGGCAACGGCCGGCGCACGCTCGCCGAACTCGCGACCGTCGCCGACGCGCTCGCCGCGCGCGGGATCTCAGTGCGCGTGGAGGGGCCGGAGGGGCCGATCCTGCACCTCGGGGATGTGCGCAGCAGTGTTCTGCAGCGAGTGGTCACCGGCTCGCCGCACATCCGGCTGGGGTCGGTCGCGGCGGTCGCGCCGCTGCTCGTCCGGCGCGACCGGGGTCCGTCGGTGCCGGTGCCGCCCGGAACGCCCCTGCCGCTCGTGCCCACCGTCAACCGCACGGTACGTCGCCGCATCACGACGACGCACTACACGCCGGGGTCTGGGCGACCGCGTCTCATCTTCGCCGTCGGGTCGGCGACCTGGGACGGGAAGCCACCGCGCGAGTTCGACCTCCTGCCCGAGCGCACGGTCATCGGCTCGGGTGACGAGGCCGACCTGCGCCTGCCGGGTCTCGCTCCCGTGCACGCCGAGATCCGCCACGAGGGCGACGACGAGTACGTGCTCTATGGCTTCGACGCAGTCGGGGGCGGAGGCGCGTCGATCGAGGGACGCCGCGGCGACGGGCGGATCCTGCGCACCGGGGCGCGCATCGAGCTCGGCGACTGGCGCTTGGCGTACTTCCGAGCGGAGTTCGCCGATCACGGCCGTCCGTACGGTGGACGCGTCGGCGGCGAACTGTCCGATCAGCGCAAGCAGCCCCCGCGCGGGGGAACGGGTCCGCTCAGCCGCGCGACGGATCCGGACTGACGAGGTCGGGGCCGCGGCATCCGCGAGCCGGCATCACGCTCGGGCGTCAGAAGACGATCGTGTGGTTGCCGTGGCGGATGACGCGGTCTTCGGCGTGCCACAGCACCGCGCGCGACAGCACCTGGCGCTCGACGTCGGCGCCGCGGCGCGCGAGCTCGGCGGCCGAATCGGCGTGCGTGACGCGGACGGTGTCCTGCTCGATGATCGGACCCTCGTCGAGGTCGCTCGTCACGTAGTGCGAGGTGGCGCCGATGAGCTTGACCCCGCGCTCCTTCGCCTTCTTGTACGGCTCGGCACCGATGAACGCCGGGAGGAACGAGTGGTGGATGTTGATCACCGGCACGCCGATCTTCTCGAGGAACTCGGGAGACAGGATCTGCATGTAGCGCGCGAGCACGACGAAGTCGACGTTGCCGACCAACAGCTCGAGAATGCGAGCCTCGGATGCCGACTTGTCAGGGCCGGGCGTCGAGGGGACGTGGAAGAACGGGACGCCGAACGAGCGCACGTCTTCCGCCGCGGTGGTGTGGTTCGACACGACCATCGGGATGCTCACGGGGAGGTCGCCGCGGCGGTGACGCCACAGCAGGTCGAGGAGGCAGTGGTCCTGCTTCGACGCCAGGATCGCCATGCGTTTCGGCGTGGAGAGGTCGGTGAGCGTCCACTCCAGCTCGAAGCCGTCGCCGAGGGTCTTGGCGAGGTCGGCCTCGATCTCGGGGAAAGCGGCGGCGAGGTTCGGCCGGAAGAACACGACGCGCTGGAAGTACGCACCCCCGCGCGGGTCGTCCGAGTACTGGTCGAAGGCGACGATGTTGCCGCCCTGGCGGGCGATGAGCGCCGACACGGCGGCGATGATGCCGGGGGTGTCGCTGCCGTGGACGATGAGGCACGCGTGATCGGGCTGCAGGTGGGGGCTCGCGGAGACCATCGGTCCATTCTGCCGTGCGCCGGTGACGTCGCTGACCACGCCCCGTCCCGACTCGGCGGTGCTCAGAGTCGCACCACGATCTTGCGTGCCGAGACGCCCGCCCGCTGCCGGTCGAGGGCGTCTTGGAGGGCCGCGAGTCCTGTGCCGACGACCATCGGCTCGGGGAGGGCGCGCAGGCGCCCGTCGGCCAGGAGCTGGGGCAGCACCTCGCCCCAGAGCCGCGGCCCGAGGTCGTCGTCGCGCAGGCTGCTTCCCCAGACGAAAGCGGCCCGGATGCCACGGCGTCGCGCGCGGAGCATCGATCGCACGGTCGCCAGCCCGATGCGCGAGAAGACCGGGATCATCGCCGGGAACAGGCGGCGACGGCCGACGAGGCCGGAGAGCGAGTACGGGGTGCTGGCGAGGGCCAGTCGCGTGCCGCCGGTGCGCGCGAGGATGTCGATGCACGCGTCCGCCGATCCGGCGCCGAGCGCGACCGCGCCGACGACGGGGCGCGAGCCGATCGCGGCGACGAGGTCGTCGACGGCCGTCCGAGAGCCGTGGTCGGCGACGGCGTCGGCTCCGAGCGATCGCACGAGGTCGGCATTGCGCGGCGAAGCGGTGCTGACGACGTCGTAGCCGGCAGCGCGGGCGAGCTGGACGGCGCTCATCCCGACGCTGGTCGAGCCGCCCCAGACCACCACCACGCCGGCACCGCCTCCCGTGGTCTCGGCGGAGGGGGTGGGGAGCCCCAGATGGGCGGGCTGGAACAGCGCACAGGCCGCGGTCGAGACGGCCAGGGGGAGGACCGCGGCCTCCTCGTCGGAGAGGGACGTCGGCGTCGCCGTCGTCAGCCGCTCGCTCAACACGGTGGCATCCTGGAATGCGCCCTCGCGGAGCGGATCGCGCCCGCGGTCGGTTCCGGTGGCGAGGCCGAAGACCCGCTGTCCCACGCGGAAGCGCGTGACGTTCGCGCCCGTCGCGAGCACTTCCCCGGCGACGTCGGAGCCGAGGACGGCTGGGGTGCGCAGCCACCGGTAGGTGACCCGGCTGGTGCCCTGGATGACCCAGTCGACGGGATTGACCGCGACGGCCCGCACCCGGACGAGGACCTCGTCGGGAGCGGGCGTCGGGGTGGGCAGGGTCGTCACGGTCAGGCGAGCGCGGGGTGCCGGCATGATCGCCGCAGCGTGGGTGGACATCGGGGCCTTTCCGCAGTGATGACACGAAGTGTCTTCACTATAGACCTGATGACACCAAGTGACATCACCTATGCTCGAGGCATGGCGAGATGGGCTCCGGACACCAGGGAGAGGCTCCGCGTCGCCGCGCTGGAGCTCTTCGAGGAGCGCGGTTTCGGCGTGACGACCGTGCCCGACATCGTCGAGCGCGCCGGAGTCACGCGGCGGACGTTCTTCCGCCATTTCAGCGACAAGCGCGAGGTCTTCTTCGGCGACGACGAGATCCCGGGCCTGGCGACGGCGATGCTGGCCGCCGCTCCGGCCGGGGCGGCGCCGTTCTCGATCGCGTGGACGGGGTTGCGCGCACTCGCCGCGGAGAGGTTCGAGCCGCGGCGCGATCAGATGGCGGCATCCCGTCGCATCATCGAGGACGAGCCTGCCCTCCGTGAACGCGACCTGCAGAAGCAGGCCGACCTGCGCGAGGCGATCCGCGCGGGGTGCGCCGCGCGCGGCGCCGATCCGCTCACGTCCCGTGTCGTGGCGGGTCTCACCGTCGACCTGTTGCAGACCGCTCTCGAGCGATGGCTGGCGGATGAGAACCGGATGCCGTTGACCCGCCATCTCGAAGAGGTCCGGCAGCGGATGTCCGACGTGCTCGGCGATCTCGCCTCCTGACCGCTTCGGTTGCGCCGTGTCGTGCCGTGGCCTCCGCCGCGCCACCCCGCGACCGGATGTCGGTGCGCGCGGATAGCCTGGAACCGTGACCGACTCCCTGCGCCTCGACCGCCCGGGGTGGCGCACGTGGCTGCTGTGGGGGATCGGGCTGCTCGCCTACGTCGTGTCGATCGTGAACCGCACCTCGCTGTCGGCGGTGGGCGTCGACGCGGCGACCCGCTTCCACGCCGACGCCTCGGCGCTGTCGATGTTCGCCGTCATCCAGCTCTTCGTCTACGGCGCGATGCAGATCCCGGTCGGCCTCCTCCTCGATCGCTTCGGCGCCCGCCCGATCATCGCGATCGGCATGCTGCTGATGGCGGCGGGCCAGCTCGTCATGGCGTTCGCCGATGCGGTGGGGATCGGCATCCTGGCCCGCGTGCTCATCGGCGCGGGTGACGCGGCGATCTTCCCCAGCGTGCTGCGCGTGATCGCCACATGGTTCCCCGCGCAGAGAGCACCCCTGCTGGTGCAGCTGACCGGGATCATCGGCCAGTTCGGGCAGATCATCGCCGTCGTGCCGCTCGCCGCCCTCCTGCACGCCACGAGTTGGAGCGTCGCGTTCGGCAGCGTCTCCGGGCTCGGCGTGCTGTTCGGTGTGCTGACGTACCTGATCATCCGCAACCGCCCGCCCGAACGGCGCTCCGATCCGGTCGACACGTCCGTCGACACGCAGACGGGCGCGATCCGCGTCGTGAAATCCTCCGCCGACCTGCGTCAGGGGTTCCGCGAGTCGTGGGCGCACCCGGGCACGCGCCTCGGCTTCTGGTCGCACTTCGCCACGCCGTTCGCGGGCACCGCGTTCATGCTGCTGTGGGGGTTCCCGTTCCTCACCGCGGGCGAGGGGCTCGCACCGGCCACCGCGTCGCTCATCATGACGACGCTCGTGTTCTTCGGCATCCTGTGCGGACCGGTGATCGGCGCGCTGTCGAGCCGGCACCCGACGCGGCGCTCGCGCTGGCTCGTCCTGCCGACCGTGGTGTTCCAGGCGGCGGTGTGGATCGTCGTCATCGTCTGGCCGGGACCCGCTCCGGTGTGGCTGCTGATCGTGCTGATGTTCGCGCTGTCGACCGGCGGCCCCGCGTCGATGATCGCGTTCGACCACGCCCGCACGTTCACGCCGAGCCACCGGCTCAGCACCGCGACGGGCATCGTGAACGGCGGCGGCTTCCTCGCGGCGCTCCTCGCGATCCTGTTCATCGGCATCGCGATGGACGTGCAGGGTGCCGGGACCCCCGACACCTACTCCCTGGACGCCTTCCGCTGGGCGTTCCTCATGCAGGTGCCCCTCTGGCTCGTCGGCGGGATCGCGATCGCCGTCGAGCGCGGTCGCACGATCCGCCACGTGGGCGGGATCGACAAGCTGCCCCGCTGACGGCTCACGCCCCGCCGGTCAGCCGACCCCACAGCTCGCCGATGAGCGGAGCGACGTCGGAGGCCCGCTCCGCTGATCCGGATGCCACGGCCACCAGCGGGAACACCGTCACGGCGAGTGCGACGAGAACGGCGAGCACGACCCACACGATCGCGACGCCCGTGCGTCGGCGGGTGAGCGCGAGCAGGAGCAGTCCCGCGACGATGACGACGCCGACCAGCGTCGCGAGGGTCACGCTCAGCGCGGGGAAGGGGATGAGACCTGCGGTCGACGCGGTGGCCCCGGCGAGGAACCCGAGGAGCGGCAGGAAGAGCCCCAGAGCGATCAGGACCACGATCCCCGCGCCGACCCCGGTCGCGATGAACACCCCTCGCGTGCGGCGGGCGGTGGTGATGCGTCCGGCTCTCATCGTCTCGTCCTCCCGTCGGGCCCGCGCGGTGCGGCGTCACTGGTGTGACGAGTCGACCCGGTCTTTCGTCACGCGGTGGGCTGTTCCGGCTCTCCAGGCCCGGTGCGGCATCCCTTGTCCCACTTATTGCTGGTTGAGGCGCCGTGAAGTGGCGAAATGTGGGACACGAAGCGTCAGAAGTGGGACGAGGGTGAGAGGCGCGGGCGCTGTCGCCGACACTGTCGCAGGTGCTGTCGCCGGATGCCAGACTCGGGGCATGAGCGAGATCGACATCCGTCCCCTCGAGACGATCGAGGGCATCCACGAGGCCTCGCGCCTGTTCGATGCGGTGTGGGTCGGAGACCGGGCGACGATGCCGGCGAACATCCTGCGGGCGCTCGAGCACTCCGGCAACTACGTCGTCGGGCTCTTCGACGGCGAGCACATGATCGGCGCCTCGGCGGCGTTCTTCGGTCCGCCCGCCGAGCGGTCGATGCACTCGCACATCACCGGGGTCCTGCCCGGCTATCAGGGCCGTGGCCTCGGTCGGCAGCTGAAGAACCATCAGCGCGAGTGGGCGCTGGGGCGGGGGATCGGGCACATCACCTGGACTTTCGACCCGCTCATCGCGCGTAACGCGCACTTCAACCTCGCCGTGCTCGGCACGCGCGTGACCGACTATCTAATCAACCAGTACGGCGAGATGCCCGACGACGTGAACCGCGGGGACGAGTCCGACCGACTCATGGTGTCGTGGGCTCTCGCCGAACCGCCCGCCCCGACACCGGCGGATGACACCGTTCGCGCGGTCGTCGAGATCCCCGACGACATCGAGGCCCTCCGTCGGACCGACCCGCCGGCCGCCGCCGCGTGGCGCGTGCGCGTGCGGGACGAACTGCGGGGGCAGCTGGCATCCGGCCGTCGGATCGGCGGCTTCGACCGTCGCGGCTACCTGATCGTCTGAGCCTCAGTCGCCGGAGACCGGCTCGTCCTTCTCGGCCGCGGGGTCGCCCTGACCCGGGCCGGGTCGCACGGCCGCATCGTCGCGCACGTCGATGCGTGTGACGCCGTCGTGCTCGGTGACGTCGAAGCGCGGGGCCGCGTCTTCTTCGGTGGCCTTGGGAGCCGACGTCAGCTGATCGTGACGGTTCTCTTCGAAGCTCTTGTCGTCGCTCATCGCTCTCACTTCTCTCCGGCCGAACGCCATGCGTCCGAATCCATGTGCGAGCCCGCCTGCGGGCCCATCTGCAGCATCCCGCCGTCGACGACCCAGCTCGCGCCCGTGACGTACGAGCCCGAAGGAGACGCCAGGAAGCGGATCACGTCGGCGATCTCCTCGGGCTTGCCCGGGCGACCGAGCGGGATCCCGGGGCGGTGGGTGCGCTCGGCATCCTCCGACGACATGTCGTTGATGGGGGTCGCGATCTCCCCCGGGGCGACGGCGTTCGCGGTGATGCCGTACTGTCCGAGCTCGAGGGCCATCGTCTTGATGAGGCCGCCGACACCGTGCTTCGCGGCGACGTAGGGGGCGGATCCGACGCGCGGCTGGTGCTCGTGCACGCTCGACACCACGATGAGTCGGCCACCCCTGCGCGCCTCCACCATGCGGCGTGCGGCCGTGTGCAGGGCGAGGAACGCGCCGTCGAGGTTGAGCGAGATGTCGGTGCGCCACGTGTCGAAGTCGAGGTCGAGGAACGAGCCCCCGATCCCGCCGCCGGCGTTGTTGACGAAGACGTCGAGGCCCCCGAGCTCGTCGGCCATGGCGTTCACGGCATCCGGGACCGCGCCGAAATCGGTCGCGTCGAACTGCGCGACGATTGCGCGGGATCCGCGGGCGCGGACGGCGGCGGCGGTCTCTTCCGCGCCGTCCTTGTCGGAGTGGTAGGTCACGGCGACGTCGATCCCGGCGTCGGCGAGGGCGAGGGCGGTGGCCGCACCGATCCCCGAGTCGGAGCCGGTGACGATCGCGTGGCGGGGGGTGAAGTCGTCGCTCATGCGCCCGACCGTACGCGTGCGGGGCGGCGCGGTCGTCGGCCTTGCCAGGTGCGGGAGGGGGCGTTACGGTCTCCGGCGCCCGGGGGGCGTCGCCGGTCCCTCCGCTGGCCCTCGGCGGCCCTCGCCGGTCCTCGGCTTGCGGCAGGACCGCGAGCGAAACTCCTGAGAAACCGGCGGTGGAAGGTCGCTCGGTCCCAGGGAAGCGGCCCGAGCGCCGATCTTTCAGAAGTTTCGCTCGCCGAAGGTGCGCCCCCGGCTCGCCGCGGGTGCGCCACCGGCACGCCGTGAGCGCGCCCCCGGTCCGCGCGGGCGCACGGTTAGCCTGCCGTCATGCTCCTCACCCGCCCCGCCTCGCCCGTGACCCTGGATGCCGTGGAGCTCCGCGTGCTGCACCTGCCCCTCGTTTCGCCGTTCACGACGTCGTTCGGCACCGAGACCGTGCGCGAGGTGATCGTCGTCGCGGCGGAGACCGCGGACGGCGTGGGCTGGGGCGAGGTCGTGACGATGGCCGAACCGCTGTACTCCAGCGAATACACCGCGGGCGCGTGGGACGTGCTGAGCCGCTATCTCGTGCCGGCGCTGCTCGAGCGCCGGACGTTCGCGCCCGAGGAGGTTCCCGGCATCCTGCGCCCCTTCGTCGGGCACCGCATGGCCAAGGCGGGCCTCGAGCTCGCGGTGATCGACGCCGCGCTGCGCGCCGAGGGGCGGAGCCTCGGCCAGTACCTCGGGGCCGAGAAGACCCGCGTGCCCTCGGGAGTCTCGGTCGGCATCCAGAGCGATCCCGCCGAGCTGGTCGACGTCGTGGGCGGATACCTCGATGAGGGGTACGTCCGCATCAAGATCAAGATCAAGCCCGGGCGCGACATCGCCGACACCGCCGCCGTCCGCGGGACCTTCGCCGACATCCCGTTGCAGGTCGACGCCAACTCGGCGTACACGCTTCAGGATGCCGACACCCTCGCCGAACTGGATCGCTTCGACCTCCTGCTCATCGAGCAGCCGCTGCAGGAAGACGACCTCGTCGACCACGCGCAGCTCGCGAAGAAGCTGCGGACGCCCGTGTGCCTCGACGAGTCGATCGTCTCGGCGAAGGCGGCCGCCGACGCCCTGACGCTCGGGTCCGCGGCGATCGTCAACATCAAGGCGGGTCGCGTGGGCGGCTACCTCGAGGCCGTGGAGGTGCACGACCTGTGCCGCGCGGCTGGGATCCCCGTGTGGTGCGGCGGCATGCTCGAGACGGGGATCGGCCGCGCGGCCAACGCCGCTCTCGCCGCCCTGCCCGGCTTCACGCTGCCGGGTGACATCTCGGCATCCGCCCGCTTCTACACGCGCGACATCGTCACCGAACCCGCCGTGATCGAGGACGGGCACGTTCGCGTGCCCACCGGACCCGGCCTCGGCGTCGAGATCGACGGGGCAGCTCTCGACGCCGTGACCGTGCGACGCGAGCGCCTCACGCGCTGAACCGCCGCACGGACCCGGGGCGCGGACCCGGCGCACGAGCCCGGCGCACGGGCCCGGCGGCGACGGGCCGCTTCGGTAAACTGGGGGTCCGCGTCATCCGCGGCATCCCACAGCTTTCCCGACCATTGGAGCCACCGTGGCCGAACAGTCCCGCCTCGACAAGGTCATCGCCCTCGCCCGCCACCGCGGGTTCGTGTTCCAGGCCGGTGAGATCTACGGTGGTTCGCGGTCGGCGTGGGACTACGGCCCCCTCGGCACCGAGCTGAAAGAGAACATCCGTCGCCAGTGGTGGCAGACGTTCGTCCGCGGGCGCGGTGACATGGTGGGCCTCGACTCGAGCATCATCCTGCCCAAGCGGGTGTGGGAGGCGTCCGGCCACGTCGCGACCTTCACCGACCCGCTGGTGGAATGCCTGCACTGCCACAAGCGCTTCCGCGCCGACAACCTCATCGAGGACTTCGAGGCCCGCAAGGGCCGTAAGGCCGAGAACGGCCTCGCCGACGTCCCGTGCCCGAACTGCGGCACGAAGGGCCAGTACACCGAGCCGAAGTCGTTCTCGGGCCTGGTCAAGACGTATCTCGGCGTCGTCGACGACGAGTCGGGTCTGTACTTCCTGCGTCCCGAGACCGCGCAGGGCATCTTCGTGAACTTCTCGAACGTGCTCACGGCATCCCGTCGCAAGCCCCCGTTCGGCGTCGGCCAGGTCGGCAAGGCGTTCCGCAACGAGATCACGCCCGGGAACTTCATCTTCCGCACGCGCGAGTTCGAGCAGATGGAGATCGAGTACTTCACGCCTCCGGCCGAGGCGAACGAGTGGTTCGAGCACTGGGTCGAGGCCTGCTGGAACTGGTTCATCGACCTCGGGATCGACCCCGAGAACATGAAGCGTTTCGACGTCCCCGAGGACGACCGCGCGCACTACTCCGCCGGCACGATCGACGTCGAGTACCGCTTCGGCTTCCCGGGCAAGGAGTGGGGCGAGCTCATGGGCGTCGCCAACCGCACCGACTACGACCTCAAGAGCCACTCCGAGGCGTCGGGTCAGTCGCTCACGTTCTTCGACCAGGCGTCGGGCGAGAAGTACACCCCGTACGTCATCGAGCCGTCGTTCGGTCTGACCCGCGCGATGATGGCGTTCCTCGTCGACTCCTACCGTGAAGAAGAGGTTCCGAACGCCAAGGGCGGCACCGACACCCGCACGGTGCTCAAGCTCGACCCGCGGCTCGCGCCCGTCAAGGTCGCCGTTCTTCCGCTCTCGCGCAACGAGCGCCTGTCGCCGCTGGCCCGTGAGGTCGCCGACACGCTGCGCGCGGCCGGATGGAACATCGACTTCGACGATGCCGGAGCCATCGGCCGTCGCTACCGCCGCCAGGATGAGATCGGCACCCCGTACTGCGTCACGGTGGACTTCGACTCGCTCGACGACAACGCCGTGACCGTGCGCGACCGCGACACGATGGGGCAGGAGCGCATCGGCCTCGACGCGCTCCACGGCTACCTCGCCGAACGGCTGCGCGGAGCCTGATCGGGTCATGACGGGCTCCGAGGACTTCGTCGAGATCATCCGGGCGGCCGTCGAGGCCGACCCCGGGAACATCGGTCTGCGCGTCGACCTCATAGAGCTGCTGCTGCAGGACCACCTCGACGAGGCGGCCGTGCAGATCGATCGTGTTGCCGAGCAGGGCGCGAACGCGGCCACCGTGAACGTGCTGCGGGCGCGGTTGATGGCGGCGCGCCTGCGCGCGGGACAGGCTCCGGATGCCGCACCCGGCGCGAGCGCGACGGGTGCGGCTCCGACCGGCCCGGCGTCGGTGCCTCCGCCTCCCGCGCCCTGGGCGACGTCGCCCGCCGCGACGCCTCCCGCCGCGCCCCCGCCCGCTGTGCCCGCGCCCGCCGCGGCGACCGGGCCGGCCCCCGCCGCGCCCGACACCCCGCCGGACGACCCGCCCCTCGTCGGGATCTCCGCGGAACAGGTCGAGAAGCCGGCCTGGGACGTCGAGCGTCCGGCGGTGACCCTTGCCGACGTCGCGGGGCTCGACGAAGTCAAGCAGCACCTGAACGGCGCGTTCCTCCTTCCGATGCGCAATCCCGAGATGGCGCGCATGTTCGGCAAGGCCGCGCGCGGCAGTCTGCTGATGTACGGCCCGCCGGGCTGTGGAAAGACGTTCATCGCCCGCGCGATCGCGGGCGAGCTCGAAGCGAACTTCGTGCACGCGACGCTCGCCGATCTCGTGCGTCCGCATTTCGGCGAGACCGAGCAGGCGATCCACTCCCTCTTCGAGGCGGCCCGCGCCGCGCGCCCGTGCGTGATCTTCATCGACGAGTTCGACGCGATCGGCGGGCGCCGGACGTCCGGCGGCTCGTCGTCCCAGTACCTGCGGATGTTCGCCAGCCAGTTGCTCGAAGAGTTCGACGGGGTGGATGCCGACAACGACGGCATCTACATCCTCGCCGCCACGAACCGTCCGTGGGACGTCGACCCGGCGCTCCGGCGTCCGGGACGACTCGATCGCACGGTGCTCGTGCTTCCGCCCGACGAGCCCGCGCGCGTCGCGATCGTCGAGAACACCCTGCGGGACAAGCCCGTGGCTGCGGTCGACGCACGAGAGGTGGCGCGACGGACGGCCGAGTTCTCGGGTGCCGACATCGCCTATGTCGTGCACCAGGCGATCGAGGCCGCATTCACCGAGTCCGTGGCATCCGGGGTTCCGCGCATGATCGGCACCGCCGATCTCGAGAGGGCCGCGGCGAAGGTCGTGCCCTCCACGCGCGAATGGTTCGAGCAGATCAAGCCGGTGCTCGAGTACGGGATCGACGACGGCACGTTCGGTCAGCTGCGGGCCTACCTCAAGCGGCACCGCATCTGAGATGGCCCCCGATCCGATCGCCGAGGCGCGGCGGTATCTCCTGCTCGACGAGCCGCGGGACGCGCTGCGGATCCTCGAGCGGGTACTGGCCGAGCAGCCCGACCACGGGCCGGCCCTGGCGTTGACGGCCTACGCGCGCCTCAAGACCGGCGACCTCGAGGCCGCCGAGCGCGACGCGCGTCTGGCCTTCGCTCACGCCGAGCTGCGCGCGCATGCCGCCGCCCTGCTCGCCCGCATCACGTTCGCCCGCGATCTGGTCGAGGCGACGGGATGGGCGAGCGAAGCGGTGCGGCTCGACCCGGGGCGCAGCGAGTTCCGCGTCCTGCTCGCCCGCGTTCTCCGCGAGCGACGGCTCCTCGGGCCCGCCCGGGTCGAGGCGGAGGCGGCCCTCGCGAACGCTGTCGCCGACGACGAACGCGTCGAGGCCCTCACCGCGGCGTCGTCGATCGCGCTCATCGAGGTCCCCCGGCGTCAGGAGGCCCTGCGCCTCGCCGAAGAGGCGGCCCGCATCGCACCGACGGATCCGATGGTGGGGCAGATGCTCGCCGGGGCGCAGGCGCTCACCGGGCGCCGGGCCGAGGCGATCATGACGGCACGCCGCGTGCTGAGCGAGCATCCGCTCGCTCGCGTTCCGCCCTACGTGGCGCATGTGGCGACCGCCCTGCTCGTGCGGCGCCTGATCGGACTCGCCACCCTCGCGACACTGGTCACCCCCTTCTTCACGTTCGCGATCTTCGTGCAGGTCCTCGGGATGCCGCTCGGCTCGCGCCTGGGCGCGGCCCTGGGTTTCGTGAGCGTCACGGCGATCGGTGTCGGTGTGCTCGGCCCCCTGCGCGAGCGCGCGGTCGCACGCGCGATGTGGCTGTTCGCCCGCCAACGCGCGAACGAGGTGGTGACGGTGCTCGCGGTAGCGGTCATCGCTGTGGGATACCTCGCCACGATCATCACGGGTTTCTTCCCCCTCGTCGGGATCCTGCCGCTGGTCGCCCTCGCCGCCTGGACCGTGCACGAGGTGAAGTTCACGCAGCTGCGCCCGCCCGCCCAGTGAAGGCCGAGGCCGTGCCGGCCGCCCCGCCCGGGGCGAGACCGCGGGCCGATCCGCCCGACACCGACAGACGCGCGCGAGCGCCCCTGACAGCGCCGTGACAGCGCCCCCGTCGCGGTGACAGGAGCACGACAGTGCGCCCGGCGCATCCTGTCGTCATGACCACTTCATCCACCCGCTCTCCCGCGGTCCGAGCCGAAGGGCTCGTCAAGACGTTCGGCTCCAACCGGGCCGTCGACGGCGTCGATCTCGTCGTCGAAGCCGGCACGGTCTACGGTGTGCTCGGCCCCAACGGCGCCGGAAAGACCACCACCATCAGCATGCTGACGACGCTGCTGCGTCCCGACGGCGGTCGGGCCGAGATCTTCGGCCACGACGTCGCCCGAGAGCCGCACGTCGTGCGCCAGCTCATCGGCCTGACCGGGCAGTTCGCCTCGGTCGACGAGAAGCTCTCGGCCACCGAGAACCTCATGATCTTCGGGCGCCTCCTCGGCCTCTCCCGGGGCGACGCCCGTCGAAAGGCGAGCGAACTCCTCGAGGAGTTCGGCCTCACCGAGGCGGCATCGCGTCCCCTCGCGAAGTTCTCCGGCGGTATGCGTCGCCGGCTCGACCTCGCGGCATCCCTCATCGCCCAGCCGCCGCTCATCTTCCTCGACGAGCCGACCACGGGCCTGGATCCCCGCACCCGCGGGCAGATGTGGGACACGATCCGCCGGCTCGTGGCATCCGGGTCCACCGTCGTGCTCACCACCCAGTACCTCGACGAGGCCGACCAGCTCGCCGACCGCATCGCCGTCATCGACCGCGGACGCGTCGTCGCCGAGGGCACGGCGCTCGAGCTCAAGGCCTCGGTCGGGCAGGCGTCGCTCGTGCTGCGTCTGCAGCCCGGCTCCGATCTCGACGTCGCCCGCGCGACGGTCGGACGTGTCCTGGATGCCACGGCCATCGTCTCTCCGGAGGCGGCGCGCCTCACGGTGCCGATGTCCGACCCCGATCAGGTCACCGACCTGCTGGTGGCCTTCCGCGAGGAGGGCGTGCACCTGAGCGAGTTCAGTGTGCAGCAGCCCACCCTCGACGAGGTCTTCCTCACCCTCACCGGCACCGGCGTGCCCACCGACGACCGCCCGGCGCACGAGAACGCCGACGCCCTGGAAGGAGTCCGCTCATGAGCGCCCTCACCCTCGAACGCGACCTCCCGCGCACCGCGAGCCTCGCGCAGACCGTCCAGAACACCCTCACCATGGCGGGCCGCGGTCTGCTGAAGATCCGGCGGACGCCCGAGCAGCTCATCGACGTGACGCTGCAGCCGATCCTCTTCACGCTGATGTTCACGTACATCTTCGGCGGCGCGATCGCGGGCGACGTGCAGAACTACCTGCCGATCATCATCCCCGGCATCCTCGTGCAGACGGTCATCACGACCTCGGTCGTGACCGGCACGCAGCTGCGCGAAGACATGGACAAGGGCGTGTTCGACCGGTTCCGCTCCCTCCCGATCGCGCGCATCGCGCCCCTGTCGGGGGCGCTGCTGGCCGACACGGTCCGCTACGCGATCGCGACGACGCTGACGTTCGCGATGGGCTTCGTCATGGGCTTCCGGCCCGAGGGGGGCCTGTGGGCCGTCGTCGCGGCGGGACTCCTCGTCATCGCGTGCTCGTGGGCGATCAGCTGGATCTTCGCGTTCTTCGGGGTCATCGCCCGCAGCGCCTCGAGCGTGCAGGGCATCTCGATGATCATCCTGTTCCCCCTGACGTTCCTGTCCAACGCGTTCGTCCCCGCCGACACGATGCCCTCGTGGCTGCAGTGGTTCGTCAACGTCAACCCCGTGTCGCACCTCGTGACCGCGGTGCGCGACCTCGTCAACAGCGGCACGGTCGGCTCCGACGCGCTCATCTCGCTCATCGGTGCGGCGGTCATCGTCGCGGTGTTCGCTCCGCTCACGGTGCGCGCCTACATGCGCAAGGCCTAGCCGAGCGGGCTTCAGTCGAGCAGGGCCGCGAGGGCCTCGGCATCCACGTCCGACAGGGGCGTCCGGATGCCGGGGCCCTCCGTCGTGGGAGCCTCGGGCAGCTCGGCCAGGCGCTCGCGCGTCCACACGAAGAAGGGGTCGCGGACGTCTGCGGCCCCGCGCACGGCGGCGGCCCGGGCGAGGGCTTCTTCGGCGCGGGAGCGACGCCCCGTCGCGGCGTTCCACCCGGCGATCGCGAGGAGGACCGTCGCGACGATCGGGAAGTCCCGTGACCTGATCGCGCGCTCGAGCGCTGAGCGGAGCGCGTCGCGGGCCTCGTCGTGCCGATCGAGCAGCAGCAGTGCCTGCGCGCGTTGCGCGTCGCGCCACGCCACGAACTGATCCGGGAAGCCGGGTTCGAGCGTGATGCGTTCGACCGCGCGAAGGGCTTCGGCTCCGTCGCCGGCGGCGACCGCGACATGGGCCACGGTCATGGCCGCCTGGGCGACGGAGCGCACCGAGCCGTCGGCGTCGGCGAGCCGCTCGATCTCCTCCACACGGGCGCGCGCCTCGTCGTCCCGTCCGAGACGGAGCAGGATGCCGACGGCTTGGGCGCGCTGCTGCAGGAAGTCCGAGACCGAGGTGAGGCCGCGGATCGCGTCGCTCGAGCGGTCGGTGACGAGGAGTGCCTCGTCGAGGCGGCCCTCGAGGATGAGCCACTCCGCGCGCAGCTGACTCGCGAAGCCGGTGCCCCACGGGTCGCCGATCGCGGTGAACATCTCGAGCGCGCGGCCGCTCTCGACGCCGAGCGTGGCGGCGTCTCCGGCGTTCTGCGCGGCCCCGGCGTGCAGCGTGTGCAGGATCGCCCGCGACCACGGCGGTGCGGCGTGCAGCTCGGTGTCGGTCACGTCGACGTGCCAGGTTCGGGCGGCGTCACCGTCCCCCACGGCGAGCACCGAGCCCGCGAGACGCAGCAGCGGCGGGATCAGCGCCGTGACCTCCGAGGGGTGTCGGTGAGCGGCTTCCTCGAGCTCGAGGCGGCGGGCCAGGAAGACCTCGGGCGACAGGCCGGTCGTGCCGCCGGGTTCGGGGAAGGTGGCCGAGAACAGCGCGACCGCCTCGACCACGATGGTCGGTTCGTCGTCGAGAGGGGTCGTGGGATCGGCGACGTCGGCGACCGCGCGCCGCAGGTCGTCGCTGCGCTCGCGGATCGCCCACGGCCAGAGCAGGCTGCGCAGCAGTCTTGCTCCCGCGCGACGGTCTCCCGCCCGGGCGAGGGCGCGGAGCGCCGCGGTCAGGTTCTCGTCGTTCGCGTCGAACCAGGCGAGGGCAGCAGGGAGCCCCGGCCCACGCACGTCCTGCTCCCACCGCGCGGCGAGAACCGTGAGCACGTCGGCGGCGGTGCGGCGGTACCGCTCCTCCTCGCCGTCGGTGCGCAGCCGGTCGAGCCCGTACTCGCGCACGGTCTCGAGCATCCGGAATCGTCCGTCACGCCGGGTGAGGAGCGAGCGGTCGACGAGGGCGTCGAGAGTGTCGGCATCCACCCCGAAGGCCGTGGCGACGGCGCGGGCGTCCGAGGCGCCGATGCCGTCGGGGAAGACGGCCTCGGCGCGCAGGGCGACCCGCTCGGGGTCGGTGAGGGTGTCCCAGCTCCAGTCGATGAGCGCCCGGAGGGTGCGGTGTCGCTCCGAACTGAGCCGCGGTCCGCGCGACAACAGGGCGAAGCGGTCGTCGAGGCCGGCGTCGATCTCGGCGAGGGTGAGGGTGCGCGAGCGCGCGGCGGCGAGCTCGATGGCCAGGGGGAGCCCGTCGAGGCGGCGCACGATCCGGGCGGCGGCCTCGTGCTCGTCCGGCGTCGGTTCGCTCCCGCGCGCGGATCGCACGCGGCGGCCGAACAGGGCGTCCGCATCGGCGGGCGGCAGAGGGCCGAGGTCGACGAAGGCTTCGCCCGGGATGCCGAGCGGCTCACGGCTCGTCGCGAGGACGCGCACACCCTCGCTCATCCCGAGGAGGGTCAGCGCGGCGTCCGCCGCTTCGCCCGTCACGTGCTCGCAGTTGTCGAGCACGAGCAGCACCTCGCGTCCGGCGACCGCCTCGGCGACACGCTCGGCCGAGGTCGAGGTCGCGCCGGTCGTGTCGCGCACGCGCATGCCGCGTCCGACGGCACCGGCGATCGCCGTCCAGACCTCTCCCGCCGCGGCCGGGGCGAGCTCGACGACGATCGCACCGGCGAGTCCGCGGGCGGTCTCGACGGCGAGCGTGGTCTTGCCCGCTCCGCCCGGGCCGACGATCGTGACGAGCCGGTCCGTGGTGAGACGTGCGCGGATGGCGTCGAGCTCGTCACCTCGGCCGATCAGGGTCGTGACCGGGGCGGGGAGCACGGGCGGAGCCGCGGGTGCGGGGGCCGCCGCGGCGAGGCGCTCGGCGTGGGCGCGATCTTCGAGGAGGTCGCGGACGAGCCAGTCGAAGCCCTCGCCCGGTGTCCAGACGTCGCCGGTCCACAGTGCCAGCGCTTCGCGGGCGCGGGCGCCGTCGTCGGTCTCACGGGCCTCGGCCACCAGGTCCTGGAAGAGCGTGATGTCGACGTCGCGGCGGTCCACGTCGAGGCGGTAACCGCCGGGCGTGGACGACACCGAGCCCGCGGGGAGCGCGCGGCGCAGGCGCGACACGAGCGACTGCAGGGCCGCCCGGGGGTCGTCGGGGACGTCGAGGGGCCAGAGATCTTCGACCAGGGCGCGGGCGCTCACGGTGGTGCCGGCATCCACCGCGAGGCGGAGGAGCAGCGACTGCTGGCCGCGCCCGGGCACGACGGCATCCCCGTCATCCGTGGCGACGCTCAACCCGCCGAAGAACCGCACCCGCACGGGATTCACTCTAGGTGGCCGCCCGGCGTCGCCCCACGAGCGCGTGCGCCCTCGCAGATTCGGAGACCGTCACCTGATCCGGAAGAAATGGGGCATTCGGTCCGAATCCGATGCATCCGTCCGAATCCGGCGCGCGCCGCCTATGGTCTCGCGGTGCTCGCGCGCACGACGAGCCGCGGGAGCCTGACCTGCACGCGGTCGGTCGGGGGATCGGCGTCCTGGACCGCGGTGAACAGCTCGAGGCAGGCCGCGCCGACCTCGCGTGCCTCGAGGTCGAACGATGTCACCGTCGGGGTCAGCAGCGCGTGCATCGGCTCATCGACGTACGCCGCGAGCAGGAGGTCGGCGCCGACCCCTCTCCCGGCGCGGTGGGCGGCTTCGAGGGCGGGTGCCGCCGACCCGCTCGGGCCCACGATGAGGGCGTCGACACGCTCCGTCGCCAGGATGTCGCCCACGGCCGCGTCGACTTCCTCGGCGGTGGGAATGAAGCCGATGGCGCGTGAGATCGGGATGCCGCCGCGCTCGGCGGTCCACGTCTCGTAGGTCGCGGTGAGCTCGCGACTCCACGCGGTTCCCGCGGCGGGGAGCACCGCGGCGATGCGTCCGGCGCCCCGGTCGGTCAGATGGTCGAGGAGTCCGCGGAGGGCGCTCTCGTGGTCATAGACCACGCTCCCCGCGACGCGTCCCTCTCCGCCGACGAGGTGCTCGGCGCTGATCACCAGACGGCCGGTGTCGAGGATCGCGCGGACCCCGGCGTCGTCCGTCGTCCCGTCGACCACCACGTACCCGTCGACGAACGCCGTCGGCGGGGTGTCGTCGTCGGCCTCGCGATGCGGGAGCAGGATCACCGAGAGACCGCGCCGGTCGGCGGCGTCGACCACCCCGAAGGCGAACTCCGTGTAATACGGCAGGCGCGTCGCGCCCGGCGGGAGGTACAGCCCGATCGCACCGTATCGGGCGGTTCGGAGGCTGCGCGCGGGCGCGTTGACGACGTAGCCCAGCGCGCGGGCGGCGGCGAGCACGCGCTCCCGCGTCTCGGGGGAGACGCCGGCCTTGTCGCGGAGCGCGAACGACGCGGCGGCGATCGAGACGCCGGCGGCGGCGGCCACGTCGTGCAGCGTCGGTTTGCGGGGCGTCACACGGCCCGACAGTACCCGACGTCGAATCGACTCTTGCGCCGACGTCGACTTAAACGTTTAATGTCCCTGAAACACCCCGAGTCCACGGGCTGAAACACCGGTTCCGTAGCCTCGGGCTCGAGCAGGGGTGATCGACGACGATCCACCTCGCCGTCCCCCCGCACGCCGACCCCGATTCCGACCGAAAGAGATGGCCCGCCGATGAGCTGGCGCATGCCGAGCGAGACAGCCCCGCAGACCCGAACCTGGATGGCCTTCCCCGCGGAGGGACCCACCCTCGGCGAGACCGACGCCGAACGCGAGGCCGGTTACGCGGCCTGGACCGCTGTCGCCCACGCCGTCGCCGAGTTCGAACCCGTGACGATGGTCGTCGACCCCGCCGAGGTGACTCGGGCGCGACGCATGCTCTCGTCCGAGATCGAGATCCTCGAAGCGCCGGTCGACGAGTTCTGGATGCGCGACGCCGGCCCCACGTTCGTGCTCGATCCCGAGCGCCCGGGCGTGCTGGGAGCGGTCGTCTGGACGTTCAACGGCTGGGGCGACCACTGGTGGGGCACCTGGCGGAAGTCCGCCGCACTCGGTCGGTTCGTCGCCGAGGCGGCCGGCGCGGAACTCGTGTCGTCTCTCCTGGTGAACGAGGGGGGCGGCATCCACGTCGACGGCGAGGGAACGGTCTTCCTCACCGAGACCGTGCAGCTCGACCCGCGGCGCAACCCCTACGCCGACCGCGCGCGCGTCGAGGCCGAGATGCTCCGCACGATCGGCGCGACGCACGCGGTCTGGCTGCCGCGCGGGCTGTCGCGCGATTACGAGGACTTCGGCACGAGCGGGCACGTCGACATCGTCGCGACGATGCCCTCGCCCGGAGTCGTGCTCCTGCACGACCAGCGCAACCCCGCGCACCCCGACCACGCCGTCTCGGCCGAGCTCCGTGCCTTCTTCGGGGAGCAGACGGATGCCGCCGGCCGCCCGTTCGACATCGTCGACCTGCCCGCGCCCGCCACGATCCGCGACGCCGACGGCGACACCGACTGGAGCTACGTGAACCACCTCGTCGTCAACGGCGGCGTGATCGCCTGCGGCTTCGACGAGCCCGAGGCGGACGATCGGGCGCGCGGCATCCTCGAGGAGGCGTATCCGGGACGCCGGGTGGTCACGGTCGACGCCCGCGAACTGTACGCCCGGGGCGGCGGCATCCATTGCATCACCCAGCAGCAGCCGGAGGTGGGCTCATGATCGAGGTCACCGAAGCGACCATCGCCCAGCTCGCCGCCGCGCTCGCCGCGGGCGAGACCACCGCGGTCGAGCTCGTCGACGCGCACCTCGCGCGCATCGCCGCGTACGACGGGCCGGACTCCGCGACGAAGTTGAACTCCGTCGTCGTCCTCAACCCCGACGCACGGGCCGAGGCCGAGGCATCCGATGCGCGTCGCGCCGCGGGGCAGGCGCGCGGCCCGCTCGACGGCATCCCCTACACCGCGAAGGACAGCTACCTCGTGCGCGGTCTCACCGCGGCATCCGGCAGCCCGGCGTTCGCCGATCTCGTCGCGCGGAGCGACGCTTTCACCATCGAGCGGCTGCGTGACGCGGGCGCCATCTGCCTCGGGCGCACGAACATGCCCCCGATGGCCAACGGCGGCATGCAGCGGGGCCTGTACGGACGGGCCGAGAGCCCGTACAACGCCGACTACCTCACCTCGGCCTTCGCCTCGGGCTCGTCGAACGGCTCCGGGACGGCGACGGCCTCGTCGTTCGGCGTCTTCGGTCTCGGCGAGGAGACGTGGTCGAGCGGGCGGGCCCCGGCATCCTGCAACGGACTCTGCGCGTACACCCCCTCACGCGGCGTGATCTCGGTGCGCGGCAACTGGCCGCTGGTGCCGACCATGGACGTCGTCGTGCCGCACACGCGATCGATGGCCGACCTGCTCGCGGTGCTCGACGTCGTCGTCGCCGATGATCCCGAAACGCGCGGCGATTTCTGGCGCGCGCAGCCGTGGGTGCCGCTGCCGGCCGCGTCCGAGGTCCGGCCGGAGTCGTACGCCGCGCTCGCGGCCGACGCCTCGCTGGTGGGTAAGCGGATCGGCATCCCTCGCCTCTTCCTCGGCGGGGATCCGCTCGTGGGCACCGGTCCGAAGGGCGTGGGCGGCCCGACGGGGGAGCGCATCGAACCGCGGCCGTCGGTGATCGCCCTGTGGGAGGCCGCGCGCGCCGACCTCGAGGCCGCGGGGGCGATCGTCGTCGAGACCGACTTCCCCCTGCTGAGCAACTACGAGGGCGACCGGCCCGGGGCGCCCACGATCGCGACCCGCGGTCTGGTGTCGCCCGAGTTCCTTCATCGCGAGATCGTCGACCTGTCGGCGTGGGCGTGGGACGACTTCCTCCGCGCGAACGGACACCCCGGCCTCGCGGTCGTCGACGGCGCCGAGATCTTCCCGCACCCCGAGGGTGCGCTGCCCGACCGCTACACGGGCTTCGACGACGACATCGCCGTCTACCCCGCGCACGTGCGCGAGCACCCGGTGACGGCGTTCACCGAGATCCCGCACCTGGAGGAGGGGCTGCGCGGTCTGGAGGAGACCCGGCGCCGCGATCTCGAGGAGTGGATGGATGCCGAGGCCCTAGACGCCCTCGTCTTCCCGACGCAGAGCGACGTCGCGCCCGCGGACGCCGACGTGAACCCCGCCTCGGCGGACATCGCCTGGCGCAACGGCGTCTGGGTCTCGACCGGCAATCTCGCGATCCGCCACTGCGGGGTGCCGACCGTGACGGTGCCGATGGGGGTGATGGGCGACATCGGGATGCCGGTGGGCCTGACGTTCGCCGGTCGGGCCTACGACGACACGTCTCTGCTGCGATTGGGCGCGGCGTTCGAGGCGCTGCGTCCGCGGCGCGTGGTGCCGCCGCGGACGCCCCCTCTGCACACGCGGGGCTGAAGCTCCCCGGCTGTGGACAACCTCTCCCGGCGCGGACGCTTCGCTAGCCTGGAGCACGACCGACGCCGAGGGGGGACCATGACGGAAGTCGCGGGAGGGCACGGGGGCAGTCACGGGAGGGCGTGGCCGTCGCAGCCCGAACTACTGACCGACACATCGCGCTGCCCATGGTGCTTCGCGCCGATCACGGCGTCGCCGTGCGCGACGTGCGGACTCGATCTCAGCGACCCGCGAACCTTCGACGTCCTGTCGCTGTCGCAGCACATCGCCGGTCTCGTGCACGCGCGCGACGAGGCGTTGCGAGTGATCCGAGCGGATGCCTCAGCGCGGGCGGGCGCGGCGGCTCCGGCCTCCTCGGCTTCTCCGGGCGCAGCTGCTCCCGCGGCGGCGCAGGTTCCTGCTGCCGAGGCTCCGGTTCCTGGTCCCGATGCGTCTGCCCCCGACGCTCCGGCCCCTGCTCGCGAGGCGCCCGTTCCCGCGGAGGAATCGGCCGGCGCGCCGGTTCCCGGTTCCTCGCCGGTTCCCGATCCCGAGCCGGTTCCCGATTCCGCCCCGGCCGGCGTGCCGGCGCCGGGCTCCCGGCCCCCGATGCCGGTGGCCGCTCAGGCGGCGGCGCCCCCGACGTTCACGGCCCCTCCCGGGTTCGCCCCTCCGGGTGAGCTGCACCCGTTCCCGGGTGCCGGGACCGCGCAGCCCGCGGGCGGTCCGAGCGAGGGCGGACCGGCCTTCCCTCCGCCGACGCCCGTCGAGCCCGCCAAACCGCGTCGCTCCGGCGTGCAGGTCTTCCTGCTCTCCGTGGGCGTCGTGCTGCTCGCTGTGGCCGCGGCGTTCTTCCTCACGGTGGCGTGGGTCAGCGGTGGTCTCGTCCTTCGCTCGATCATCGTGGGCGCTCTGACCGCGGGCGTGATCGTCACGGCATCCGTTCTGCGCCGTCGACGACTGACGGCCACGGCGGAGGGTATCGCGCTCCTCGGAATAGCCCTCGTGGCGCTCGACGTGTGGGCCGTGCGCGCGAACGACCTCGCCGGGGCGTCCGGTGCGGACGCGCGCGTCTACTGGGGGTGGGCGGCGGTTCTCGCCGGCATCGGGTTCGTCGTGTGGGCGCGGTTCGCGGGTCTCCGTGCACCGCTGTCCGCGGGCGTCGCGTCGTTCGCGGTCGGCCCGCCTCTGGTCGTCGCGGGCCTCCTGTCCCGCGATGTCACTCTCGGGTGGTACGCCGCGGGACTGACGATCCTCGTCCTCACCCTCGCCGCGCCCCTGGTGCGGCGGCTCGCCCGGGCCGACCTCGGATCCGTCGCGATCGAGACCACCGCCCTGCGTGCGTTCGCGGGAGTCGGCGCGGTCCTCGCCCTGATCTCCGCGCTCGTCCTCGACCCCGAGAGCGCGTGGACGCCGGTCGCCGCGAGCGTGCCGCTCGCCGCGCTGCTCGCCGTGCACGCCGGCGCGTTCCTCCGCACCGGTGCGGCTCCCGTCGCGACCGTCGCGGCGCCGTTCGCGGTGCTCGCTCTCGGGTCCGGTGTCACGGCCACGGTCGTCCGTCTCGCGGATGCCACGGTCACCGTCACCGTTCCCCTCCTGGTTGCCGTGGTCATCGCCCTCGCTCTCGAAGCCGTGGCGGTTCGTATCGGCACCGGAGCCGCTCGAACGGCTCTGCTCGCCGGTGCGCTGACCGCGGCCGCGGGCGCGGGGTTGGCCGCGGTGGCACCCTTTCTCTGGGCACTCGCGGCGCTTGGCGCTCCGTTGAGTCTCCTGCTCCCGCTGTTCGGCGAGTCCGCTTTCGTCGTGAACGACGTGGATGCCACGAGCACCGCGGCCGTCGTCTCGCTCGTCGCCGCGGTGGTGCTGGCTGCCCTCGTTTGGCGTCTCACCGGGCGCGGCGCGAGTCGCCGTCTCGTCGTGTGGTGGGCTGGCGCGGGCGTTCTGCTCCTCGTCGGTCCGCAGTGGCGTGTGGGCCTCGCGATCGTGCTCTGGTACATCGCGTTGGCGATCACCGGCGTGGTGCTTTTGAGGCGGCGACGGGGCGATGTCGCGGTGTCCGCCGTCGCGGGGAGCCTCGCGCTCCTGACCGGCTGGGTCCTGTCCTTCTCGTCGCCCCTGGCGTGGACCGTCGCGACCCTCGGATTCCTCGTCGTGCTGTGGATGCTGGCATCCGTCACCCCCTTGGCACGCGTGCCCGCGACCGGGGTGTTCGTCGCCTTCGCGGCGGGCAGCGCGTGGCTCGTCCCCGCCGCGGCGCTCGAGGGTCTCGGTCTCGAGGTCGTCGGTCTCGGGCCGCTCGAAGCCGTCGGGTCTGTCGCGTCGATCTGCCTGCTGCTCGCCCTCGCTCCCTGGCGTGGTCCGCTCGCGCCTCCGCGTGGATGGGACGCCGGACAGCGCGAGGCGGCTGCCTTCGTGGGACTCGCGATCGTCTTCCTGTCGGCGGCGGTCTTCGCGGTGTTCGGCAACACCGATCGCGCCGCGTCGACGTGCTGGGCCGTGATCGGCCTCCTTGCCACCGGCGCCGCGGCGTGGATCGTCCTCGGCCGCGCGTGTCGCTCCTGGGTGGTTCTGCGGCCCGGGGCGGCGGTCGTCTGGCCGCTGCTCGCGATGATGGCGACCCTCGCGATCATCCGCCCACTCGAGCCGGTCGAGCTGGTGCCGAGCGTCGCGGTCGCGTCCGTCGCCCTCCTTGCCGCCGCGGTGGCGCTGGCTGTCCTGCGGGGCGACGTTCGCACGCGGATCCTCGTCGACGCCGGAACCGGGGTGGTCGCTCTGCTGTCGGTGACGGCGCTCGCCCCGCGCGAGAGTGTCTGGCTTCCCCTCGTCGTCGTCGCGATCACCTCGCTGATCTGGTCCGTGGATGCGGACGGGCTCTTCGTCTCACGCAGTTTCCGGCGTCACCTCGTCTGGCTCGCGGTCGCGCTGGCGACTGGCGCACTGTGGCTGCAGTTGTCGTCCGAACGGGTCGAGACGGTCGAGGTGTACACCCTCCCGCTCGCGGGCGTTCTCGTGCTGCTGGCCGCCGCGAACGAGCGTGCGCGGCGCCGTGTCGACGGGCGCTCGGTCGCCGCGCCCGCCGTGATCGCCTTCGCCGGAACGGCGCTGGCGCTGGTCCCCACGGCGGTGACGGATGCCGACGACACCGTCCGCGTGATCGTCGCGGGCGTGGCGGGCGCAGCGCTCCTCGTCGCGGGCGCCTGGGTGCGTCCGGCTCGGACACCTGACGTGCTTCCGCTCGCGGTCGCCGCTGCGGGCGCGCTGTCGCTCCTTCTCGTGTGGGGGGCGCAGCTGCTCCGCGTCGCCGAGCGCGGGGAGTCCGGTGGCCCGCTCCTCGATGGGCTCGTGCTCGTGGTCGCCGCGGCCCTGGCCGCTGCAGCCGTGGGGTGCGGGCGTCGTTCCGCGCGCTGGACTCTGCCGATCGGACGCGGAGCCGTCATCGCGGCGGCCGTCGTGCTGACGGTCGGCGAGACCGTCCTCGTCGCGGTCGATGCCGGCCCGATCGTGCGGGCTGTCCTCGCCGTGCTCGTCCTCGGCGCTGCGGGGGCCGCGGCGCTGCGCATGCGGCATGCGCTGACCGGTATCCCGGTGGTGTCCGTCCTCCTCGGGGGAGCGGCGCTCGTCGCCGTGACCGGCCTCGGCGCGGGCATCCGCCCGATCGAGGGGATGACGCTGCCCCTCGCCGCCGTGCTCCTCGCCGCCGCAGCGGGGCTGCGGGAGCGGCCCCTGACCCCGATGGCGACGGGCCTCGCGAGCCTCGGAATCGGTGTGGCTCTCCTCCCCTCCGCGGCCCTCGTCGCCGACGAGCTTTCGCGCGCGATCGCGGTTCTCGGTGCCTCGGTCGCGCTTCTGGTCGCGGCCGCGCTCGTGACGCGCGCGGTGCTGCGGCCGCTTGTCCTGCCGACGCTGGGAGTGGCGGGTTTGGCTCTCGTGGTTGCGGGCGGCGCGCGCGGTGTCGTCGACCTCGACCGGCCGGCGTTCGACGCCTGGGTGCTCGCGGTGGCGGTTCCTCTCGTGGTCGTCGCGGTTCTTCTGCGGCGCCGGGGCGACGCCGTCCCCGCCTTCGCTTCTCCCGCGGCCGTGCTGACGGCGCTGGGATTCGCGGCGCTCCTCTCCGCCCTGCGGCTCGCGGCGGTGGGTGACGAAAGCCTTCGTGCGGCGGTGACGATCCTCGCGATCCTCGCCCTCGCGGTGCTCTGGAGTGGAGCGCACCGCGCGCTCGTGTTCTGGGCCGGAGTGGGCGTCGCGGCGGCGCTCGGAGCCGTCGCCCTCGTCACGGGATCCGCCGATCCCGTCGAGCTCGTGACGGCGCCGATCGCGGCCGTGCTCGTGTGGCACGGCATCCGTTCGCTCCGCGCTCGTCCCGAGCTCCGCAGCTGGCCCGCCCTCGGTGTGGGTCTTGCCCTGTTGCTCGTCCCGTCTCTGCTGTTCGACTTCGTCGGCGACAACGCGCTCTGGCGCGTGATCGCGCTCGGCGCCGCCGCCCTCGCCGTGCTCTTGGTCGGCGCCCGCTCCAAGCTCCAGGCGCCCGTCCTGCTCGGCGGGGTCGTGCTGATCGTGCACGCCATCGCGCAGCTCTGGCCCTGGATCGCCTCGATCTACGAGAGCGTGTCAGGGCTGTGGTGGCTGTGGCTCGGGATCGCGGGCGTGCTCCTCATCGTCGTCGCGGCCACATACGAGCGCCGCATCCGCGAGGTGAAGGCCGCCGCTCTCGCGATTCGCGCGCTGCGCTGACGCGGGGCGGGGCTGGGCTGGGTGGGGTGCGGCTGGGTGGGGTGCGGCTGGGTGGGGTGCGGCTGGGTGGGGTGCGGCTGGGTGGGGTGCGGCTGGGCGCTGTGCGCGGGTTCGTCGCGCTTCGGCGCGGTGCGCCCGCTCCGGCCCGGCGCACGGCCGCGCATCAGATTCGGAGATGTGCGCCGGATTCGGATCAACCCGCGCTCGTGGTCCGGATCTGCGGCGCATCTCCGATTCTGCGTACGCGTCCAAGCCCGCCCGCGCACACGCCGTGCCGCGGCAACGCGAGCGCCGCGCCGGATACGTGCCGAAACGCGCGTGCCCGCGACCCGCTGTGTACGTGCAGCAACGCGCGGCCCCGCGCCGCCTCAGCAGCTCCCGTCGACCCAGGTCACCGACTCGGCATTGTTCTTGTCGAGCTCGGCGAAAGCGGACGTGACACCCGTCGCGACGGTGTTCGTCCCCTTCCGGAGGACGCCGCTCGGGTCGAGGGTGAGCAGCGTGCCCACCGCCGTGCTGTCGGCCGGGACGGTGGCATCCACGCTCCCGGAGGGGAAAGCGGACCCGGTGTCGGTCCACATGCGGCGGTGTATGCCCGCGGCATCGACGTAGGTCACGGTGAGGTAGTTGCTCTTGTCGAGCTCGGCGAAGGCGGAGGTGACACCCGTCGCGACCGAAGTGGTGCCTTTGCGAAGGACGGCATCCGGGCCGAGCGTGAGGAGGGTGCCCACGGCGACGCTCCCGGCGGGCACTGACGAATCGATGCTCGCGGAGGGGTACGGCGCTCCGCTGTCGGTCCACATGCGGCGGTGCATGCCGGTTCCGTCGACCCAGGTCAGGGTCTGGTAGTTGTTCTTGTCGAACTCCGCGAAGGCCGAGGTGACGCCGCTGGCGACCGTGGTGCCCACGCGACGGAGCACGCCTCCGGGGTCGATGGTGAAGAACGTGCCCACCACGACACTGTCCGCGGGCACCGTGGCATCCACGTTCGCGGTGGGGTACGCGGCTCCGGTGTCGGTCCACATGCGGCGGTGCATGCCGGTCGAGTCGACGTAGGTGACGACGAGGTAGTTGCTTTTCTCGAGCTCGGCGAACGCCGACGTGACGGTGCTCGCGACGGTCGAGGTACCGCGGCGAAGAACACCGCTGGGGTCGAGAGTCACCAGCGTCCCGACCGCGCGGCTTCCCGTGGGCACCGTGGCATCCGTGCTTCCGGAGGGGTACGCGGCTCCGGTGTCGATCCACATGCGGCGATGGAGCCCCTGCGTGGTGGTGCTCGCCGGGGAGGTGAGGGTGGCGGTGGCCGTGGCATCCGTGGTCGTCGCTGTCAGGACGCCCGTGCTTCCCGCCGTGTGGACGCGGAGCGTCGGGAGGTCGACGCGGCCGATCGTGTCGGAGACTCCCGTGAACGTCGCGGCACCGTTCTCGAACCGGTAGCCGGTCGAGGCGGTGACCGTCACGCTCGTACCGGCCACGGCGATCCCGTTCGCCGTGACCGTCACGTACGCCCCCGTGATGTCGGCGCAGAGGGTTCCGCTGTACGTCGACCGGTCGAAGGTCAGCGTCGTCGTTGTGGACGCGGATGCCACGGGCACGAGGGTCGCAGCGGCCACTGCCGGGATGCTCCAGGCGGCGCCGACCAGCACCGAGCGGCGACTCGGAACCGGGGGAGTGGTCATGGAAGGAGCCCTTCGAAGAGGCGGAGCGGACCGTCGATTCTCTCGTCGGGCTGCGCCTCCGACACGACTTGCGCTGCGCCCCCGGCCGGGTGAATGGCGCGCGGCGAAGGGCGGCTGATCCGTCCGCGGGGCGGTTCACGCGGGCGCGAATTCACCCGCCCCTTCCCCGTCCGCGCCGAGTCTGGTGGCATCCTTTCGCCCACCGACCTCGCTCCCCGGCGATCCCACCTACGGGTTGCGGTGGGCTCTCCGTCGGCGGGTCAACGGCGGCTCATCGCCACCCGTCGCAGCCGTCCCGGTCACGGATGCCGCGGACCCGGAGTCCCGTCCGGAGCCGACCGGCCCGGCTGGGAGGGTCCCGGATGTCGAGGGCTCCGCGTCCGGTGCATCACCGGCCTCGGGCGAAGGCGCCTTGCCGATCGTCGCCGCGTCGCCGAGCACCGCCGATTGCTCGGCGGCATCTCGCGCCTCCGCGGTCGCACCCTCCGATGCATCCACGGCCGCCCCTTCCCCGGCGCCTTGCCCCGCGACGAAGTTCGCCACCTGCACCAGCGTCGGCCGCTCGCCGCGCCGCGCGAGACGGCCGCGTCCGGCGATCATGGGCTCCGCGTAGAGCTTCGGCAGGATCGCGCCCTCGGAGCGGTCGCCCGACATGATCAGAGCCGTGCCGCCGGTATCGCGGATACCCTGCAGCGCCGCGTCGAACATCGCGCGCGCGGCGCCGGCCACCGGCCGGCTGACCACGACGTTCAGGCGCAGATCGCGAGCCGACGCCAGGTAGGGCAGCAGGGGGCGCAGGGGCTCGGTGCCGCCGGCGGAGAGGATGTCGAAGTCGTCGGCGATCACCAGGATCCGCGGGCCCGCATCGCGGTCGCTCTGGCGTTTCTCGAGCTCGACGGCGATCGACTCGGCGAGCAGGCGCGCCTGTCGTCCCGACGACGCGTGTCCGCCGAGGTACGCGTCCGGCACCTCTGACACCAGCTCGCCGCGCGCGTCCACGAGCGCGACGACGAGCTCCTCGGGGGTGTGCCGGTCGATCGCGCCGCGCACGATCCCGCGGAGGGCCGTGGTCTTGCCGCAGCGGCTGTCGCCCAGCACGAGCAGGTGCGGGTCGCGCGTGACGACATCGAGCAGCACGGGCTGCATCGTGTCTTGGCGGAGCCCCAGGGGCACGGCATCCGGTTCGTCGATCGCGTCGGGCAACTCCGCCGGCGACAGTTCTTCGGGCAAGAGGCGGATCGGAGCCGCGCCCTGACCGCCCCAGCGCGCCGCACTCTCGCGCGCGAGCTGTTCGAGCGCCTCGCCCGTGTCGCCGTCGTCGACTTCTTCGAGCAGCGGGAGGGCGATCTGCGCGAACAGCTTGTCGTCGGTGAGCACACGGCCCGGCTGATCGGCCTTGAGCGTCGTCGAGAGCTTGCGGGCGATCTGCGAGTCGGCGGGATCGTTGAGCTTCAACTCCAGGCGCGTGCCGATGAGGCCCTGCAGGTTCATGCGCAGCTCGTTCCACCGCGAGAGGGCGACGACGACATGGATGCCGAAACTCCCACCCCGCTCCAGGAGCTGGGCGAGCGGCGCCTCGAGGTCGTCGAAGTCCTGGCGCAGCGCCCCGAGCCCGTCGACGAGGAGGACGACGTCCGCGCTCGGCAGCTCGGGCAGACGCCCTCGCGCGTGCTGGCGGCGCATGTCGGCGAGCGAGTCGAGACCGTGGTCGCGGAAGACGCGCTCGCGCGTCGCCAGCATCGCGGTGAGCTCCTCGAGCAGGCGCGTGAGGCGCTCGCGGTGCCCGCGCGTGGCGACGCCGCCGACGTGTGGGAACGGCTCGATGCGCGCGAGGCCTCCGCCGGTGAGGTCCATGCCGTAGATGCTGACCTGACGCGGCGAGTGCGTGAACGACAGCGACGCCGCGAGGGTGCGCAGGAACATCGAGCGTCCCGACTGGGGTGCTCCGGTGATCGACACGTGCCCGCCGGAACGGGTGAGGTCGAGCATCCAGGGTGACTGCGTCTGCGTGGAGGGGTTGTCGAGGAGGCCCATCGGGGCGCGGAGCGTCCCGGCGCCGTCGGCCTGCGGCAGCACGCCGCCGAGCGTGAGGACGGGCGGCAGCGGCGGCAGCCAGACCGGCCGCGTGCGGGTGGCGCCGCGGGCGAGACGCTGGGTCGCCGCCTGCACGAGGGTACGGCCGGTGGTCGGGGTCTCGGGCTCTGCGCTGTCGAACTCCTCGGCCTCGACCTCGTGCTCGGGCAGGTCGTAGGCGGGAAGCGGCAGGACCGGCGGTGCGTCGTCGTGTCGCGGTCCGGCCTCGACGGGGTCGGGAACGGGTCCCGAGACGTAACCGGCGCGGAAGCGGGTGTAGACCGAGGTGTCGACCTTCAGGTAGCCGAAACCGGGGATGGCGGGGAGGTGGAAGGCATCCGGGGTGTCGAGCACGACGGACGACTCCGCTTCCGAGAAGGTGCGCAGACCGATGCGGTACGAGAGGTAGGTGTCGAGACCGCGGAGGCGACCGCCCTCGATGCGCTGGCTCGAGAGCAGCAGGTGCACCCCGATCGAACGGCCGATGCGTCCGATGGTCAGCAACAGCTCGACGAAGTCGGGCTCGGCGGTCAGCAGCTCGCCGAACTCGTCGATGACGAGGAAGAGGTGCGGCAGCGCGGGCAGGTCGGGTCGCTCGCGGCGCATCTGGCGATAGTGACCGATGGATGCCGCGTTCCCGGCATCCTTCAACAGGCGCTGCCGGCGCACGACCTCGCCCTGGATGCTCGAGCGAGCGCGCTCGGTCAGCTGCGGGTCGTCGGCGAGGTTGTCGATGATGCCCGCGACGTGAGGGAGCCGTGAGAACGGCGCGAACGCCGCGCCGCCCTTGTAATCGACGAGGATCATGCTGAGGTCGTCGGGCGAGTGGGCCAGGGCGAGCCCGAGGATGAGCGTGCGCAGCAGCTCGCTCTTTCCGGAGCCGGTCGCGCCGATGCAGATCCCGTGCGGGCCCATCCCGAGCTGCGCCGACTCCTTGAGGTCGAGCAGCACAGGGCCGCCCCGGTCGTCGACGCCGATGGGCACGCGAAGGAACTCCGCGGCGCTGCGCACCCGCCACGCGGCTTTCACGTCGATGGCATCCACGTCGTCCACGCCCAGGAGCTGCGTGACATCGGGGGCGAGAGAGGTGCCGGCGTCTTCGGCGGAGGTGCGGGTGAGGCGGAGCCCCGCGAGCGGGCGCGCGATCACCTCGAGCGCCTCGCTCGAGACCGGGTCGATCCGGATGCCGGTGGCCGGGGCCTCGCCCGAACCCGGTGTCTCGATGGTGGCGATGCCTTCCGCGACGGTCACGCGCACCCCGACGGTGGGCGGTTCCTTCAGCCTGTCGTCCACCACGTGGACGACAGTGATGCCGAGGTCGGCCAGACTCAGCGCTGCGTCCAGACGGGGCACGGTGGTCGCCGCGCCCTCGCCCTCGTCGATGACGACGATCAGGCGCCCAGGCTTCGTGCGGCGCCCCGCGCGTCGGGAGGCGGCGGCGGTCGCGACGCGGTCGCGGAGCTCGGCGCTCAGGAGCGAGAGGAGGTCGTCGAGACGGGGAGCAAGGCGCCGCGCGGCGACGGCTCCGTTCGGAGGAGCGTCCGACGACAGGTGGGGGACGAGGTCGAGTCCGCGCCAGTCGTCCAGCCGATGCGGCGCGACGACGGCCGCGATGTGCACGTCATCGGGCGAATGGAACGCGGCGATCTGGGCCACGAGGGCGCGCGCGGCGGGCAGGGTGTCAGCTCGGTCGCCGACGATCGACACGTGTCCGCCGCCCTCCAAGTCGACGGTGGCCGGCATCCCCTGGGCGACCCCCGCGAGGCGGACCATCCGTTCCGCCGACTCGCGCATGACCGGGTCGAAGGGCTGCACGGGGTTCTGTTCGGCGGGCAGGGCCACCTCGACGGCCCGGAGGTCGCCCGTTCCGATTCGCACGCGCAGGAAGTCGGCGTCGCCGGGGCGTCGTTCCCAGCGCCGCGCCGGGTCGGCTCCGATCTCGACGAGAGTGCCGGGGGCGGGGTTCAGGGCCAGGGCTGCGTCGCGCTGCCGGTCGGCCCGCTCCCGCACCGTCTCGCGCGTCTCCTCGAGGTAGTCGAGATAGCGTTCGCGCTGCACGCGCCGCTGGCGGGCGGCGTTGCCCCGCTGCGTGAAGGCCATGCCGAGACCGCCGACGATCGCGACGACGAGGATGACGGCGCCGACCACCACCATGATCGGGTTGTTGCGCAGCAGCACGATCATGGTGATGGACGACAGGCTCCCGACGATCGGCAGAAGCGACTGCAGGGGGAAGCCGGTCGGTCCTTCGCCGATCGGCGGGGGCGGGGCGAGGACGACGTCGTCGGCGGGTTCCACGGGTTCACTGATCCGCGCCGGGCGGTGCACGATCCGGACGTTCACGCGGCCGTCTCCTCGGCGCGCACCAGGGCAGCGGCCAGACGCACGATGGCGCGGTGGGTCAGAGAGCGCCGAGCAGCGCCGCCCGCCCGCAGGCCCGGGTCGAACGGCACGGCGATCACGGGATGCGGCGTTCCTGTGGCGACGGCGCGGGCCACGGCGTCACCCTCGCGCGCATGGTCGACGAGCGCCAGCACGACCGTCGGCGCTTCCGGCAGGCCGGCGATCGCGGCCACCACGGACCGCGCGTGTTCGACCGGAGACCGACGCCCGTCGCTGACGAGGCACACGACGTCGCACAGCGCGGCGCACGCGGCGAGGTCGACGAGCGGATGCCGAACCCCGAAGTCCGTGATCGCGACGTCGAAGAAGCGGGTGATGGGGGCGGCCTCACCGAGCCAGGTGCCGACCGCGTCCGTGCTGTCGCGCGGGCGCAGCGCGACGACCCCGCCGGAGACCTCGAGCCCGGACAGGGCCTCGGCGGTGGTGCGCGCTCCCGCGCGCGTCTCGTCGGGAGCGACGGGCGCGGCGCCGAGGCGTGGGCCGAGTCCGTCGTCACCGGACGAGACGTCCACCGCGAGCACGGGGGCGCTGCGCCGTGCGGCGACAGCCCGCGTGAGCTGGTGGGCGACCGTGCTCGTCCCGGCCGCGGGCGACAGGGACAGCACCCCGATGCGACGCGTGGTCGACAGACTGCCGCGGATCGCGGCATCCCAGGCGGTCAGTTCGATACGCCCGTTGGCGCCGCTGCCGAACACCGCGGTGGCGAGGGCGCGGGAGTCGAGCACGGTCACGGCTGACCGCCGAACATCGCCAGCAGATCGGCGTAGACGCCGAGGGATCCCACGAGCAGCGGGAGGAGGGAGAGGACCGCGAGCGACTCGACGATGTTGCCCACCCCGCGCAGGCGCGCGCGGACGTGTGGCCGCGGGCGGACGAGCACCGCTGCCGCGATGATCGCGGCTCCCCCGGCGGCCACGGCGGTGCCGATCCACCCTCGATCGCCCGACAGCAGCACCAGGAGCGCTGCCGCCGCGATGGTGCCGGCCGCCGCCCACAGCAGCCAGCCCTGCGAGCGGAGGGGGAACGCGCGCGTGCGCAGCGCGGCGACGAGGAACAGGGCGAGCGCGAGCAGCTCGGTCCAGATCGTGCCGGAGAGGGCGAGGACCACGCCCGTCACGCCGATGATCGACGCGGTGGCCGCCACGCTCCACGTGAGCGCCGCGTAGGCCTCGTCGATCGCCGCGAAGGTGCGGCGGCGGGTGGGCGGGGATCCCTCGGCGGCGCGCTGATCGAGATCGGTGAGGCCGGCTGCTCCCAGCGCGATCCAGGGCAGCGGGCCCGTCGCGAAGGCCGCCACGACGCCCGTGATCGCCGCTGCCGAGACCACGTCGACCCACGCGAGCACCAGACCGAGGAGCAGCGAGGCCAGGACGGCACCCACGGCGCCGCCGGCGGCCGCTCCCCGTCGATGATGAGCGACGCCCACGGCGAGCACGACGGCGGTCGAGCCGACCGCGATCGCCGCGGCGATCCCGGCGACGAGGGTGGCGGTGGCCGGGTATCCGGCGGCCGCGAGCGCGGCGGAGGTCGCGGTGCCCACCGGCAGAACGAGTCCCGCGGCAGCCGCCGCGACGCACACCGACAGCCGGCGGAGACCGCCGAGACCGAGCGCGATCGTCACCCCGAGCAGGAACAGCGCGGCCCCGAGCAGGCTGAACGCGCCGACGGCCGGCGCGTTCCAGGGCGCCGTCCATCCGGCCAGGGCGAAGGCGACGGCGATCCCGACGGAGCCCGCGACCGTGCGAGAGCGGTCGTCCCACCGGTCGGGCCGCGCGTCGTGCGCGTCGGCGGCGGCGTCGGTGACGTCGATCACCACGGGCGGTGGGGGAGCGGCATCCAGTCGCACGAGACGTACGAGCGACCCGTCGACCAGGTCGAGCTGCTGCGGCGTGAGGGCGATGTCGATCTGCTCACCGTCGGGCGCGACGACTGCGAGCGGCCGCGCCACGGTTCCCGCGGTCTCGCCCAGCAGGTCGATGAGGCGCGGAAGAGCCGCGCCGAGGGGCTCGGTACGGGGGACGACGACCTCGACACGGCGCTGCGCGCCCGCCACGGTCACGCGGGTGTAGATGCTCACGGGGTCGGGGCTCCGGTCGGGGTGGGGACGGTAGACGGGGTCTGCACGGTCGACGAGGTCTCCGCTCGCTCGCTCAGCAGCTGAGAGACGAACGACACCCCGACGCACGCTGCGCACGCGACGGCGGCGATGACGATCGTGCCCATCAGCCGTTTCGCGTGGTCGTTGACGGTGCGGCGCTCGCCGATGTGGCCGTAGAGCAGGGCCGACCCCAGACGCATGCGCTGGATCTTCGCCTGCTCGATGAGCACCGCGTCGCGTTGGTCGGGCATCAGTGGCCTGCCTCTCGGATGGTCAACACGCGATCGCCGATCTCCAGCGTCACGGTCCCGGGCACGGGCGTGCGCTGGTGCGCGAGGAGCGGCGTCGATGCTCCTGCGCCGCGCACTAGCGTGCCGTTGGTCGAACCGAGGTCGGTGACCCACACCTGCCGGCCGTCCCACTCGAGGCGGACATGCGACTTCGACAGCGTGCGGGACATGTCGGCCCAGCGGTACACCTGCGCGGGGGCGTCGGCAGGAGCGACCGGATCGCGTCCGAGCACGAGCGCCGTATCGAGCGAGAGGCGTTCGCCCGAGTCGAGAGCCAGGGTCGGAACCATCCCGCGGCGCGGACGGACGGATGCCAAGGCCCCACCGCCGTCGTCGGGGAACGCGAACGCGGCGATGGCGGGGGCGAACGGGTCGCGGCCGCGCCGCAGGTCGTACGCTCCCAAGGCCCCGCTGACGAGCGCGAGGAGCGCGCCGGGTCCGGCCGCTGCTCCCGTCGACCGACGGACGAAACGGATGTCGACGGTGACCGCTCCGAGTGTGCGCCCGGTACGGCCGAGCAGGCAGACGGTCGCGGTGAGCAGGACGAGCGCGACGGCGATGAGGACAGTGCCCACGACGGGGAGACCGGCGATCGCGACGGCGATGCCCGCGGCCAGGACGGCGAGGGGCATCACGATGTCGAGCGCCGCCGCGCCGCTCAGCTGCCCCGCGTGCGCCCGCTGCGTGAACACGAGCGGGTCGACGTCGGCGAGGCGCAGCGCCTCGTTCGTGGTCATGCCGCCTCCCTGGACATCGACCAGTACCTTCTTCATGCGTCTCTCCTGGCCCCGCGGGCTTGACCGCACCGAGAACGTCCCCCGGCGCCGGCCTCTTCTCGAGCCCACGAGCGTGATCCCGCCGCACATGGGACCTGCTTTCGCGGGTGCGACCGGCGGGGAGAAGTCCGTCGCGAAACGGCGACGGCGCCGGACGCGAACGCCCGACGCCGTCGTGTCGCGTGTCAGCCGATGGACTCGACGGCGGCGCGAGCCTTGCCCAGCGCCGCCTGTGCGGCCTCGTCATTGCGCTCGAGGGACGAGCGCAGGGTCTGGATAATGCCGCGTACCTCGGCGGCGGCGTTCTTCCAGCGCACTTCCTTGCCGTGGTAGTCCTCGGACACCCCGTCGGCGGCGTAGTCCGCCATCGCGGCCTGCACGTCGCGGTCGCGCTGATCGATCAGCGACTCGAGCTGGGCCGCGATGCGGTTGAAATTGTCTTGAGCGTTCTGCGAGGCCGCGACCGAGTAGTCGCGACGATCGGCCTGGTTCACCATGCGGGCGTCTCCTTCTCTCAGCGTGCGCCGAAGCGCGCGGCGTCGAACGACGAACCGGACTCGAGGCTCGTGGTCTCGTCGACCATGGCCGCCTCGCCCTCCTGGAACGAGCGGTCCATGCCCGTGATGCCGGTGAGCACCCCGTCGAGCGAGAGCTGGAGTTCAGCCGAGATCTCGTCGGTGCGGGACTTGAAGCGATCGAAGGCTGCGCGACCGGCGCCCTGGAACTGTCCTTCGAGAGGCTCCGCGGCCTCGAAGAGCTGGCGGACGAGCAGTGAGAGCTCGTCGCTCGAGCCCGATGTTGCCTTGCTCAGCACGCCCAGCGTGCTGGAACCCATTGCGAACTTCACGAGAGACCACCCTTCGGTCGTGAATCGGGGATGACGAACGAGTCGACATTAATCAGGTCGTCACGGCCGAGGAAGCCGATGTGGAGGACTCTCCCCAAACCCTCATCTTGGGGAGGAGGAGTCAGGAAGCGCCCTCGCGCGCTGCTGCTTTGGCCGCGCGCTTGAACTCGCGCACCTTGGTCAGCGACTCGGGGCTCGTGATGTCGGCGACGGAACGGAACGACCCGTCCTCGCCGTACGGAGAGGCGGCGTCACGCCATCCTGCGCCGGTGAAGCCGCGCTGTTTGCCCAGGAGCGCGAGGAAGATCTTGGCCTTCTGCTCGCCGAATCCGGGCAGTGCCTTCAGGCGCTTCAACACCGTTGCGCCGTCGGGATCGTCGCGCGTCCAGATCGCCGCGGCATCCCCTCCCCAGTCCTGCTCGATCGCGGTGCACAGTGCCTGCACGCGCTTCGCCATTGATCCCGGGAAGCGGTGCACCGCGGGAGACTGCGAGAAAGCAGCCGCGAAGGTGTCGGGGTTCTCGTGCGCGATGGTCGCGGCATCCATCGTTCCGGTGCGCTCCTGGATCTTCAGCGGTCCGGCGAACGCGGTCTCCATCGCGACCTGCTGGTCGAGGAGCATCCCGATGAGGAGCGCGAGGGGATTGCTCGAGAGCAGGTCGTCGGCGGCGGGGTCGTCGGTGATGCGCAGGCTCATGCGTCCATTCTCGCGCGGCCGTCCGCATCCGTCCCGCGTCGCGCCGCCCCGCGTCGCGCTTCGCGCGGCCCGCCTCGCTCAACCGGCCTCGCTCACTCGGGCTCGGCGATCCACTTCTGCGCGAAGGGCACGGCATCCATCTCGCCGAGGTCGGCCGTCACCTCGGTGAGCTGCTTCTCGAAGTGCTCGACGTCGCCGGGCGGGAGCCGCTTGACGAGAGAGCCATCGGCCCGACGGATCACGACCTCGCTCACCGACGGCGCATCGGTCCCGGCGTCGAAGAGCCCCATGACCACCGTCGCCGCCCAGCGCAGGCCGTTGCCGGAGCGCTTCTCCCCGGCGACGCGGTACACCTCGGATGCGGGAGTGCTCATGGCGTCCATCCTGCCCGACGGGGTGCTGCTTCTGTGCCGACTTTCGTGACGCCCGGAGGATCAGGGACGAAGGGAGGAGGGATGCCGGGGGTGAGTCCTCCGTTCGTCCCAGGTCCTCCGCCGGTCACGGTTTCTCGGCCCACAGACCCCGCGGGGAGGAGTTTCAGCGACGGGAAGGCGGATGCCGCAGCCTCCCGCTCCCCGAAGTCCCTCCGCAGCCCCGTGCCGGTGGCAGTGGGAGGATCAGGGACAAAGGGAGGACGGATGCCGGGGGTGAGTCCTCCGCTCGTCCCGGATCCTCCGCCGGTCACGGCGCAGCGCACCCGCGCCGCAGCGCACCCACGCCGCAGCGCACCCGCGCCCGGCCACGCAGCGGAACGCGTCAGCCCGCGTCGGCCACCGGGCGCTCGGCGGAGGTCGCGGACTCGGCGACCTCGATTCCGAACAGGGCCGAGAGGGCGTCGATGTACTCATCGGCGCGCCCGGTCTCGGCGAGCTCGTGCGCGCGTGTGGTGGGGGTGTGCAGCAGCACGCCGACGAGGTGACGCAGGGCCTGTTCGGTCTGGCCGCCCTCGTCGCCGCGGGCGCGGACGCGCGCGACCTCGGCGTCGAGAACCCCGAAGACGTGCGCGCGCAGGGCGACGACGGCGGGGGTGATGTTCTTGCGCTCTCCCACCGAGACGAAGCGGCGGGCGGCGTCGCGGACGAGGTCGCGCGCGGCATCCGTCGCCTGCAGCTCTTCGAGCGGGGCGTGGAGGCGGATGGTCTCGAGGTCGAGCAGATCGACGCCGGGCACCGTGGCGACGTCGGGGTCGACGTTACGGGGCAAGCCGAGGTCGATCACCAGACGGCGACCCGAGTGGTCGACCGGGCAGCCGGTCGCTGCGGGAGCAGCCGCTTCGACCGCGGTGCGGCCCGCGGCGAAGGTCGCGGCGCTGACGACGTGGTGCTCGCTCGTCGTGCACGTGATCACGAGGTCGGCGTGCGCGACGGCCATGGGGAACGTCTCGGCCGACACGGCGTGCAGGCCGTGCTTCGCGGCGAACTTCGCGGCGCGGCCCGAGGGCGAGTGCACCGAGATGTTCTCGGCGCCCTGGTCGCGGAGGGCGGCGACGGTCGCTGCGGCGTAGGCGCCGGTTCCGACCAGCAGCACGCGCTGGGTCGACCAGTCGGCGATGCGGCTGCTCGCGAGCTCGAGGCCGAGGCGCACGAGCGATCGCCCGGCCCGGCCGATCGCGGTGGAGTTCTTCACACCGCGTTGAGCCTCGGACGCCCGCTGGAAGAGTCGCTCGAGTTCGGCCGAGGTCGTTCCCTGCTCGCGCGACTCGGTGAGTGCGCGGCGCACCTGGCCGGCGATCTCGCCCTCGCCGACCACGACGGATTCGAGCCCGGATGCCACGGCGAACAGGTGCTCCGCGACCTCGCTGCCGCCGAGAACGGTGTATGAGCCCTCGAGCTCGCGTGCGGGGACGCCCGTGGCGCTCTCGATCGCCGCGAGGGTGGCTTCGACGCCGAGGGCGACACCCGCGGTGACCGGCTCGTCCATGTCGACGTACGCCTCGAAGCGATTGCAGGTGGCGACGACGACCGCTCCCTGCACGCACTCGCCGCCGTGCTCGGTGATCAGCGGTGCGACGGGGCTGCTGGGTACGCTGAGTCGCTCGAGGAGCTCGAAGGACGCGGTCTTGTGACTCGCGCTGACGCACAGCAGCACCCGATCATTCTACGCCCGGGGTGCGAGGGGTGTTCCGGACGGCCGCTCGACGTCGAGGCATCCCCTCTTCGTGCGTACGCCCGATGGGAGAATGGATGCCATGGCCACCCCCGATGCCCCTCTTCTGCGCGCCCTTCGCGGCGACCGTCCCGAACGGCAGCCCGTCTGGTTCATGCGGCAGGCGGGGCGATCGCTCCCCGAGTACCGCGAGCTGCGCGTCGGGACCCGCATGCTCGACGCGTGCCTCACGCCGCACCTCGCGGCCGAGATCACGCTGCAGCCGATCCGCCGCCACGACGTGGACGCCGCCATCTTCTTCAGCGACATCGTCGTGCCGTTGCGCCTGGCCGGTGTCGACGTCGTGATCGAGCCCGGGCGCGGCCCGGTGTTCGCCGACCCGGTGCGCACGGCCGACGACGTCGCGCGCATCACGGCGATCGACCCGGATGATGTCGCCGCGGCTGCGGAGCCGGTGCGCGAGGCCGCCCGCCTCGTGACGGCCGAGCTCGACGACGCCGTGCCCCTGATCGGCTTCGCCGGGGCGCCGTTCACCCTCGCGGCCTACCTCGTCGAGGGCGGCCCCTCGAAGGAGCACCTGCGGGCGCGCGGCATGATGCACGCCGACCCCGCGTCGTGGCACCGCCTGGCCGGCTGGCTCGCGCGCGTTTCGCGCGCGTTCCTCGACGCGCAGATCGACGGCGGTGCGCAGGCCGTGCAGCTGTTCGACTCGTGGGCCGGGTCGCTGTCTCCCGCGACCTTCCGCGAGTTCATCGCTCCGCACTCGCACGGGGCGCTCGAGGGCATCGAGGTGCCGCGCATCCACTTCGGCGTCGGCACCGGGGCCTTCCTCGACGACATGCGCCTGGGCGGGCTCGCCGACGCGGTCGGTGTGGACTGGCGGATGCCACTCGACGAAGCCGCGGCCCTCGTCGGCCCCGACGTGACGCTCCAGGGCAACCTCGACCCGGCGCTGCTCGGAGCCCCGTGGCCCGTCCTCGAAGCCCACGTCGACGACGTGCTCGCGCGCGGACGCGCGGCGCGCGCGCACATCCTCAACCTGGGACACGGCGTTCCGCCCGACACCGACCCCGCCGTGTTGACGCGGATCGTCGCGCACGCGCATGGCGAGCTCGCGCACGGCGAGACCGAGCTCGGGGCGAACGCGTGAGCGACCCGCTCGCGCGCCTCGCGCGGCAGGCGTCCGAAACGCACGTCGTCGTGGCCGGGGGCGGGATCGCCGGCCTCGTCGCGGCCCGGGAGTGCGCCAAGGTCGGGCTGCGCGTCACCGTCCTCGAGGCCTCCGAGGCCTTCGGCGGCGTGGTCCGCTCGGCGGAGGTGGGCGGTCTCACCCTCGATGTGGGGGCCGAGAGCTTCGCGACGCGCGGCGGCGTGGTCCGCACCCTCCTCGACGAGCTCGGACTCGCCGACGCCGTCGTCTCCCCGAACCCCGCCGGTGCCTGGGTCGCGGGAGTGCCGGGGGTCGGGGCGGCTCCTCTGCCGAAGGGTGGGGTGCTCGGCATCCCGGACAATCCCTTCGCCCCCGACGTCCGCCGCATCATCGGGTGGAGCGGAACCTGGCGCGCCTACCTCGATCGCCTGCGGCCGCCGCTGACGATCGGGCATCAGCGCAGCCTCGGCACGCTCGTCCGCACCCGGATGGGCGCGCGTGTGCTCGACCGCCTCGTCGCGCCGGTCACGAGCGGGGTGTACTCCGCGCGGCCCGACGACATCGACGTCGATCTCGCCGCGCCCGGACTGAACGCCGCCCTCACCCGCACGGGCTCGCTGTCGGGCGCCGTCGCAGAGATGCGTCTCAGCCGTGCCGACGCCAAGCCCGCCGATGCCCCGGCCTCCGACGTTCCCGTCGCGGACGGCCGCAAAGCGCCCGCTCCCGGTGGGGCCGTGCAGGGCATCGCCGGGGGGATGTCGCGCCTCGTCGACGCCCTCGTCGCTCAGCTGGTCGAGCTCGGGGTCGAGCTGCACACGGAGGCGTCGGTCGACGCCCTCGAGCCGAACGGCACCGGGTGGCGCGTCGTGATCTCCGGTGACGCGGAACCCCTCGACGCCGAAGCCGTCATCATGGCGCTCCCCGAGGGGCCCGCGCGAGCTCTCCTCGCGCCCGTCGTGCCCGCGCTCGAGGTGGGCGACCCCGTGGCCCCCGTGGTCGAGGTCGTCACCCTCGTGCTCGACGCGCCCGTGCTCGACGCCGCCCCTCGCGGCACCGGTGTGCTCACCGTGCCCGGGAGCCACGTGGCGAAAGCTCTCACGCACTCGACGGCGAAGTGGGACTGGGTTCGGGATGCCACCGACCCCGGCGTCCACGTCGTCCGGGTGTCGTTCGGAGCCCAGGGCGAAGAGCCGGCGACCGCCGACCTCGACGACGATGCCGCGGCTCGCCTCGCGCTGTCGGAGGCGGCGGCGATGTTCGGCGTCGAGCTGCCGGCATCCACCCTCCGCGCCGCGCGGCGCGTGCGCTACGTGCAGTCGCAACCCGCGGCCACCATCGGTCGCGCGGCCGAGACCGCCGCGGCGCGCGGAGCGGTGCACGCGGTGGCGGGCCTCGGGGTGACCGGGGCATGGGTCGCGGGGACGGGGCTCGCCCAGGTCATCCCCGACGCGCGCGCCGAGGCGGACCGGGTCCGCAGCGCCGCCCTGTGGCATCACTGACCGGCACTCTCCTCGCGGAGATGTCGCGGTCTGTCAAGGGCGGATGCCGGAATCGGAATACGTGACTATCGTGAGAGTCGACCAGCACTCGATCGAGCGTGAGGAGACCCCATGAGGGGCAAAGCAGCACTCGTCGTCGGACTCGTGGCGGGCTACGTGCTCGGTGCACGCGCGGGACGCGAACGGTACGAGCAGATCAAGGCGCAGGCCGAGAAGGTCTGGGAACAGCCCGTCGTCCAGGGACAGGTCGAGAAGGTCAAGGCCTTCGGCGTGTCGGCTCTGAAGTCCGTCCCCGGCGTGGTCTGGAAGGGCGCGAAGTCGGTCACCGGCGCCGCCACCCAGTCCGGCACCGCCCAGGAGCGCGCGGAGCGGGCAGCGAAGGCGGCCAAGCAGTCGGCATCCGAGGTGGCCGACGTGGTCGAGGACTCGGTCGACGACGCGAAGCAGGCCGAGAAGACCGCGACCACGCGCGCTCGCGCGGCCAAGAGCGGCTCCACCTCGTCCGGGAGCTGAGGCATGACCACTCCTCGCGGGTTCCGCGATCGCTCCGACGACAGCCTGTTCACGCTGATCGGCGACATCCCCGAGCTCGTCCGCAACCTCGTCATCGCCGAGATCAACGGGGCGAAGGCCTGGGCGCAGCGCACGGCGAAAGACGCCGGGATCGGTGCCGGCTGGTTCGTCGGCGCGCTGATCGTGGTGTTCTGGGCCGTCCCCGTGTTCTTCGCGTTCGTGATCGCCCTGCTGTCGCTCTGGCTGCAGGTGTGGGCCGCGGCGCTGATCGTGTTCGGCGTGATGATCGTCATCACCGCGGTGCTCGCCCTGCTCGGATGGCTGCGGTTCAAGAAGCTGTCGAACCGCGAGAACCCGGGCGAGGCGATCGCCGAAGACGTCCGCATCGTGAAGGAGGCCGGCAGTGAGTATTGAGCGTCCCGTCCCCGTACCCCGCACCGCTGTGCCGCTCGGCATCACCGACCCGGTGCAGTCCGCGCGCGCGGAGCTGAAGGCGGCGCTCGCCGCCCTCGAGGAGAAGGCGAACATCCCGCGCCGCGCGAGCGAGGCGGTCGATCAGAAGATCCGCGACGTGCGCGAGAGCGCGCAGCGCAATCCTGGTGCGGCCGCAGCGGTCGTCGCCGGTGTCGCGAGCCTCGTCGGTTTCGCGGTCTGGGGCATCGTCCGCGCGTACACGCGCTGAGGTTTCCCGAAGCGGCCCGTTCCCCCGCCGGGGGCGGGCCGCTTCGTCGTGCGGTTTCGGATGTGTTCCGGATGCCGCGGGCGTGCCGTCGTGCGGAGTCCGGGGGCGACACGCCGCTGGCGGGCGTCGGCTACCGGCGTGTCTGCCGCGAACTCCGCCTGACGGTCCGCCGCGGGCCGGTGACCGCCGCCTCGGTTCCGGATGCCGTGGGCGTGCCGTCGTGCGGAGTCCGGCGCCGACACGCCGCTGAGGGCCCCGGCTACCGGCGTGTCGTGCACGATCTCCGCCTGACGGTCCGCGGCATCGACCGCAGGGGAGCCGCCCGCCTACGGCTCGTTGACGAACAACCCGTCGAGCAGGTCCTGGAAGTACTCCGGCGACACCGCGATCGGGCCGGCGTACGCGTGGTCGAAGCCGGCTATCGCGTAGAGCAGGAGCGCGACGAACAGGGCCAGCATCCCCGACATCAGGAGGTGGATCCGCAGGTTCCGCACCTCGATGAGTCCGAGCAGCACCGCGTTCAGCAGCGCGCCGACCGCCAGCACGATCCACAGCACACCCGGGAGGGCGAGGTGCGTCAGCGCGATGCGGTCGCGGCGGTCGTGCACGAGCTGCCGGAACTGCTCGAGCGCCTCCTGCACGTACACGACCTCCACCGCCGACGTCGGCTGCACGGCGTCGATGGCCTTCTGCATGCCGGTGATGTTGGCATCCGACTCCGACGGCAACTGCAGACGCCGCTGCTCGGGCCAGTCTTCGTCGATCACGGCGCGGGTGTACTGCACGATCTGGTTCTGCAGTTCGTCCTGCTGCGGCTCGGGGAGCAGCGTCGCCGTGCGGTAGAGCGATGCGAGCGACGACGATTCCTCGAGCACGATGCCGTCGACCTCGGTGAAGTTGCCATACGCGGCCGCGGCGATGAGGGCGAGGGTGACGCCGTAGAACACGCCGTACGCGCCGACCGCGTAGCTGAGGACGCGGTCCCACTCCTCACCCTGCGGCGCGACCCGGAAGACCCACTTGCGCAGAACGAGCAGGATGCCGCACGAGATCCCGACGACGAAGATGATGAACAGCGGCAGCCCCACAGCCATGGGGAAGTCGTAGAGCCACATGGGGCACCCTTTCGGCGGGCGTCCCCCGACGCCGTCGGGGCACAGTACCAACCGTCGGCCCACCGGCGCATCCCGCTGCGCGAAAAGGCTCGGGAGTGAGCCAATCGGTTTGATCGACCGCGTGCACCGGACGAGACTGAGAGGCATGTCCGACGACAGCTCCTCCATCTACACGCTCTGGGCCATCCTCCGCCGCGACCCCGAGAACCCGGTGACCGCTTCGGATGCCACCGAGCTCGCGGATCTCACCGCCCTCATCGAGGCCGACGGTGTCACCGTCCGCGGCTTCTACGACGTCAGCGGGCTCCGCGCCGACGCCGACCTCATGATCTGGCTCCACGGCCCGGACCCGCAGGCCCTCCAGCGCGACCTGCGGCGCCTCCGCCGCACCGAGCTGCTGAAGAACCTCCTCCCGACGTGGAACGCGATGGGCGTTCACCGCGACGCGGAGTTCAACCGCTCGCACGTGCCCGGCTTCCTCCGCGGCATCCCGGCGCAGCAGTGGCTGTGCCTCTACCCCTTCGTGCGCAGCTACGAGTGGTACCTCCTGCCCGAGGCCGAGCGCCGCGAGATGCTCATCGAGCACGGCAAGAAGGGCTCCGCCTACAAGGGCGTCATCGCCAACACCGTGGCATCCTTCGCCCTCGGCGATTACGAGTGGCTCCTGCCGATGGAGGCCGACGTGCTCACCGACCTCGTCGACATGATGCGCGATCTCCGCTACACCGAGGCTCGCCGCCACGTCCGCGAGGAGGTGCCGTTCTACACCGGTCGCCTGGTCACGCTGGACGAGATCCCCGAGATCCTCCAGTGACCGCCCCCCTGCGCCTCGGCACCCGGCGCAGCGCGCTGGCCCTGGCGCAGTCCCAGATGGTGGCCGACGCCGTCGCGGCGGCGTCGGGCCGCGAGGTCGAGCTCGTGCCGATCGTCTCGGAGGGCGACGTCAACCGGGCCTCTCTCTCGCAGCTCGGCGGCCGCGGCGTGTTCGCGAACGGCCTGCGCGAGGCGCTCGCCGCCGGCCGCTGCGACTTCCTCGTGCATTCGCTCAAAGACCTGCCCACCGCGCAGCCCGAGGGGCTGGTGATCGCCGCGACGCCGCCGCGCGAGGACGCCCGCGACGTCGTGGTCACTCGCGACGGCACCCCCCTGCACGCCCTCGAGGCGGGTGCGCGCGTGGGGACGGGCTCGCCGCGCCGGATCGCGCAGGCGCTCCGTCACAACCCGCGCCTCGACATCCACGACATCCGCGGCAACGTCGACTCGCGTCTCGCGCGCGTGCGCGACGGGGAGTTGGATGCCGTCATCCTCGCCGCCGCGGGGATCTCGCGCCTGGGCGGAGAGCTGGGTGGGCTGCGCGCCGAAGCGCTCGGCCTCGCGGAGTGGCCGACGGCCCCGGGGCAGGGCTCGCTCGCCGTCGAGACGCGCGCCGACATCGGCGCTGACACCCTCGCGGCGCTGGCTGCGCTCGACGACGAGGCCACGCGCGCCGCGATCACCGCGGAGCGGACGGTGCTGTCGGTTCTGGATGCCGGATGCCACGCGCCCGTCGGAACGCACGCGTCGATCGCGGACGGCGATCTGCGGCTGCGTGCCGTCGTGTATGCGCTGGACGGGGCGCATCGCATCGGCATCGACCGGACCGTGCGCGCCGAGCCCGTGCGCGCCGAGCCCGTGCGCGCCGACCCGGGGTATGCTCGGGAAACGGGCAGTGGCAATGGAGCGGATGCTGCCGACGACGGGGGTCTCATCGCGCGGGCAGCGCGGATAGGCCGAGAAGCCGCGCGTCGGTTGCTCGAACGTGGGGCGGCCGACCTGGTACCACGAGAGTCGACCACATGAATGAAGGCCACCGGCACACGCCGACCACCTCGACAGGCAGCGTGCCCAAACCGCTCGCCGGCCGCCGCGTGCTCGTGCCGCGCGGCGGGCCCTGGGGTGACGGTGTCGCGGCGAGCCTTCGCCAGCGCGGAGCGGTCCCGGTCATTGCGCCGCTCATCAACTTCGCGCCCACGAACGACCAGGCCACGCTCGAGCAGGCGCTCGCCGACCTGGCCGCGGGTGCGTTCGACTGGCTGACGCTGACGAGCGCCACCACCGTCGACGTGCTCTACGCCTATCGGGCCGTCATCCCCGCCGAGACGAAGGTCGCCGTCGTCGGCGAGACCACTGCTGCGGCGATGCAGGCGGTCGGCTATCGCGTCGACCTCGTCCCCGAGCGGGACAACTCCGCCCAGGGCATGGCCGAGCAGATGATCGACCTCGAGTCCGAGCCGCGCAAGGTGCTGACCCTGCGCAGCGAGATCGCCAAGCCGGTGCTCACGCGCCTGCTGATCGAGGCGGGCCACGATGTCCGCAGCGTCGTGGCGTACCGCACGGTCGGCGTGCCGGTGACCGAGAAGATCGCCGGCGACGTCCACTCGGGGCGCATCAACGCGATCCTCGTGACCAGCGGCTCCGTCGCCGAACAGGTGGTCGCGCAGTTCCCCGAGATCCCGGCATCCACCGTCATCGCGGCGATCGGTCCGCGCACGGCGAAGGATGCCAAGCGCGCCGGGCTCAGCGTCGACGTGGTGGCCGAGAAGCAGACCGTCGAGTCGCTCATCGAAGCCGTGGCCCGCTTCCCCCTCGCCCCCGACGAATCGACCTCATGAGCTTTCCCGAGCACCGCCCGCGTCGCCTCCGGCGCACTCCCGCCGTCCGCCGTCTCGCCCGCGAGACGCACCTCGTGCCCTCGCAGCTCGTGCTGCCGATGTTCGTGCGCGAGGGCATCACTCAGCCGAGCCCGATCGGCTCGATGCCGGGGATCGTTCAACACTCGCTCGACTCCCTGCGCCGTGCCGTCGCCGAGGCCGCGGAAGAGCGCATCGGCGGCGTGATGCTGTTCGGTGTCCCCGAGACGCGCGACGCCGTGGGCTCCGGGGCCGACGACCCGAACGGCATCCTGAACCTCGCGACCGAGGCGGTGGTGGCCGAGGTGGGCGATGCGCTCGTCGTGCAGACCGACCTGTGCCTCGACGAGTTCACCGACCACGGACACTGCGGCGTCCTGCAGGCCGACGGGTCGGTCGACAACGACGCGACCCTCGAGCGCTACACCGCGATGGGGCTGGCGCAGGCGCGCGCGGGGTCGGCGATGCTCGGGCTGTCCGGGATGATGGACGGCCAGGTCGGCGCGGTGCGCGAAGCCCTGGATGCCGAGGGCTTCACCGACACGCTGATCCTCGCCTATTCGGCCAAGTACGCGGGGGCCTTCTACGGTCCGTTCCGGGAGGCGGTCGACTCGCAGCTGAAGGGCGATCGGCGTTCGTACCAGCTCGACCCCGGCAACGGCCGCGAGGGCGTGCGCGAAGCGCTGCTCGACGTCGAAGAGGGCGCCGACGTGGTCATGGTCAAGCCGGCGCTGCCGTACCTCGACGTGCTCGCCGACGTGAAGGCCTCGGTCGACGTGCCCGTCTGGGCGTACCAGGTCTCGGGCGAGTACGCGATGGTCGAGGCTGCCGCGGCTCACGGCTGGATCGACCGCCGCGGCGCGATCATGGAGAGCCTCCTCGGCATCCGTCGTGCCGGCGCTGACGCGATCCTGACGTACTGGGCGCTCGAGGCCGCCCGCTGGCTCCGCGCCGACCTGTAGGCCGGCGCGCCGCGCCCGTGAGGGGTCGATTTCTGTCGCCTGCGCGGCGGTGAAGCGACAGTTGTCGACCCCTCGCGCGCGCCCGCCCGCAAGAATGGATGCCATGACTGACCTCAACGACCAGTGGTTCGCGCGCGCCAAGGACGTCATCCCGGGCGGGGTGAACTCGCCCGTGCGGGCGTACGGCTCCGTCGGGGGGACGCCGCGGTTCGTGCAATCGGCGTCCGGGCCCCGGATCACGGATGCCGCGGGTCGCGAGTACGTCGACCTGGTCGCCTCGTGGGGCCCGGCGCTGTTGGGTCACGCGCGCCCCGAGGTCGTCGATGCGGTGCGGGAGGCGGCATCCCGGGGTCTGTCCTTCGGCGCGCCGACCGGAGCCGAGGTCGAGCTCGCCGACCTGATCGCGCACCGCGTGCAGGTCGGTGACCTGAAGCCCGTCGAGAAGGTTCGCCTGGTCTCGACGGGTACCGAGGCGACGATGACGGCGATCCGCCTCGCGCGCGGCGTCACCGGGCGCGACCTGCTCATCAAGTTCGCCGGGCACTACCACGGGCACTCCGACGGGCTCCTGGCCGCAGCCGGATCCGGTGTCGCCACGCTCGCGCTGCCGGGTTCGGCCGGGGTTCCCGCGCCGATCGCCGCGCAGACGCTCGTGTTGCCCTACAACGACCTCGACGCGGTGCGCGAGGCGTTCGCGGTGCACGGCGAGAACATCGCCGCGATCATCGTCGAGGCGGCATCCGCGAACATGGGTGTCGTCCCGCCGCTCCCGGGCTTCAACGCCGCGATCGCCGACATCGCGCACAGCCACGGCGCGCTGCTCATCATGGACGAGGTGCTCACCGGCTTCCGCGTGCACCCCGCGGGCTTCTGGGGCCTGCAGGCGTCGCAGGGAGAGACCTACCTGCCCGACATCCTCACGTTCGGCAAGGTCGTCGGGGGAGGGATGCCGCTGGCCGCCCTGGGCGGTCGCGCCGAGGTCATGGACCACCTCGCGCCGCTCGGGCCGGTGTACCAGGCCGGGACGCTGTCGGGCAATCCGCTGTCGGTGGCCGCGGGCCTCGCGACGCTGCGGCTCGCGACGCCCGAGGTGTATGCGGCGGTCGACGCGTCGGCATCCCGCATCGCCGATGCCCTGGACGCCGCGTTGACGGCCGAGGGCGTCGTGCACGCCGTACCGCGCGCCGGTTCGCTGTTCGGCGTCGCGTTCCTGCCCGAGGTGCCGCGCGACTACGCCACGGCCCTCACGCAGCAGTCGTACCGGTACGCGCCGTTCTTCCACGCGATGCTCGATGCCGGCGTCTCGCTGCCCCCGAGCGTCTTCGAGGCGTGGTTCCTCACGGCCGCGCACGACGACGCGGCGCTCGAGCAGGTGCTCGACGCGCTGCCGGGTGCGGCGAAGGCGGCCGCTGAGGCGCTGGACCCGACGCTGCTGGCGCAGTAGCGGCGATCTCATCCTCGCGGGGGAGGAACGTCGTCCTTTGTGCCGATGTGCCGGGGCCGCGATCTCGCGAGGCTGGACGCATGCTCTTCGCCGCCGCCCTTGTCGTCCTGTCGCTCGCGCTCGCGGTTGTGGCCGTGGCCGCCCTCGTGCTGTGGCGCCGCCCGGCGCTCGTGGTTCCGCGTCCGGCCGACGCTCGCCGACCGCGCCGTCGGCGTGCGACGTGGCGGCCGGTCGCGGCCGTGTCGCCCTGACGCTCGCACCCACCGCAGCGGTGGAAGACTGTCCTGATGGAGTCTTCCGTACCTCGCGTCGTCGTCCTCGCCGGTGGAGTCGGAGGGTCGAAGTTCACCCTCGGCGTCCGCGCCGCCCTTCGTCGGCTCGGAGCGCCCGAAGCCACGGTCGTCGTCAACACGGGTGACGACCTGTGGCTCTCGGGCGTCCGCCTGCAGCCCGATGTCGACTCGATCACCTACGCCCTCGCCGGCGTCAACGACACCCAGCGCGGGTGGGGCCGCGCGGGCGATACCGAGCGGGTCAACGAGGAACTGCAGGCGTGGGGCGCGGGGTGGCCGTGGTTCACGCTCGGCGACCTCGACCTCGGTACCCACCTCGCGCGCACCGGGTGGCTGCGCGAGGGGCTCACCCCGACCCAGGTGCTCGCGCGCATGGCGGAGCGCTGGCCGCTCGGCATCCGGCTCCTGCCCATGACCGACAGCGAGGTCGACACGCACGTTCTGCTCGAGGACGGGCGGCGTCTGCACTTCCAGGAGTGGTGGACGCGGCACCGCGCGCAACTGCCTCCGCGCGCGTTCGAGAACCCCGGGATCCCGGATGCCACGCCCGCCCCGGGTGTCGCGGAGGCGATCGCGCAGGCCGATGCGGTGCTCCTTGCGCCGTCGAACCCCGTCGTGTCGATCGGGCCGATCCTCGCCGTTCCCGGCATCCGGGACGCTCTTCGCGCGACGTCGGCGCGCGTTGTCGGGGTCTCTCCGATCATCAGCGGGCGGGTGGTGCGCGGGATGGCCGACGTGTGCCTCACGGCGATCGGCGTCGAGACGTCTGCGGCCGCGGTCGCTCGGCACTACGGCGCCCGGTCGGCGGGCGGAGTACTGGACGCGTGGCTGCTGGCCGAGGAAGACGCCGCCGCGGCGCCCGAGGTCGAGGCCGCCGGGATCCGTGCGGTCGTGGCACCCCTGTGGATGCGCGACGAGGAAACGTCCGCGACGATCGCGGAGGCGGCGCTCCGGGCCTGAGTCCGGGGCGCGCTTCCGGCCTCGATCGCGCGCAGAATCGGAGATGCGCACCGGATCCGGATGCCAAGAGCGATCTCATCCGAATCTGTAGCGCATCTCCGAATCTGCGTGCAGGGCTAGCGGGACCGGCGTTCCGGGAACGCGAGGGCGACGGCATCCGGTTCCCCCGTCAGGATCACCACGTGCGTCGGCGGCAGCAGGAGGTCGGCGGGGCCGATGCCGGTCATCCCTCGCACAGGCTCGTCCCCTCGGGCACCGCGTCGACCACCGTGGTGGTCACCGACGTGGAGCCGGTGGCCGTGCCCGCGGGCATGTCGGCGCCGGGGCGCAGGAGTACCTGCCGTTCGCCGATGAACTCCCCCGTCGCGGGGTCGATGATGATGTCCTGACGGAAGCCGTTCTCGCCCTCGTCGCGGCCGATCGCCGTGCCGGTCCGGCCGTTCAGGGTCGCCTGCTCCTCGGTGATCGTGACGCCGGGGATGAGCGCGGCGGTGTCGTAGAACACCGAGCGCAACTCCGCCGGCACGGTGCCCGAACGCAGCCGGTCGGCGAGCCACACGAGTGCCTCGCCGTCGCGCGAGGGACCGGCGTTGCCGTTCTCCTGGTAGATCCTTTCCAGCAACTGGTGAGGGTCGCGCGGAAGGTCGGCGGCCGAGTCGGCATCGAGCATCGTGATGGGGGCGCCGTATTCGGTCTTTCCCCCCGGGAACACCTGCCGCGCGTTGTCTTCCACACCGCCCGACTCGGCGGCGAACGTCTCGGAGCGGGGTCCGAATGTTTGGACGGGAACGCGCGCGCACCGCACCTCGATCCAATCGGCGGATCGGTCAGCCGGTACCCACAGTGCCCGCAGGTCTCGCTCGAGGAACGACGTGACGTCGCTCGCCTCGGTGGTGGTGTCGCGTTCGCGCGCCTCCTCTGTGTCCGCCTCCGTCGTTCCCGACGCCGCGTAGATGGCATCCGTCCGCACCTCGAGATACTGCCCCGGACCGACGACCGGGTCGACGACGTCGCGCGCGGCCGTAGCTGCTGCGCCGAGGACGGCGGCGGCGGCCGGATCGGCGCCGCCCGGAGCGCCCAGGGCTCCGCCGAAGACGAACACCCCGGTGAGGGCACAGGTCGCAGCGACCGCGGAGCCGACCCACATCCACGGGCGGCGCGGACGTCGGCCCGGCGCCGTGGCGGGTGCCTCGATCGCGCGCAGCAGCGCCGCGCGGCCGCGGATCACGTCGTCCGGGGTGCGTTCGGGCACGTCGGCCCGGACGCGGTTCAACAGCGAGATCTCATCCACGGTGGTTCTCTCTTTCTCGGCGCGGTGCCGGGGTCACGTGCGGGGCGATGGCGGCGCGGACCTTCCGTCGCGCCCGACTGAGGCGCGAGCGGACGGTTCCGAGAGGGATGCCGAGGGCCTCGGCGATCCCGGCGTAGTCGAGGTCGCCGAAGGTGTGCAGGAGCAGCACGTCGCGGTCGCCGCGCGAGAGGTCGGCGAGCGCGGAGCCGAGGTGCGGCGCGAGGCTGTCGGCATCCATCCGCTCGTCGGCTGTCTCGATGTCGTCGACATGGACGCGGGCGATATCGGCAGCGTGCATCCCCCGCCAGGCGCGGGCCTCGAGCCGGGCGTGCTTCTGCATGAGCACGGTTGCGATGCCGAGCAGCCACGGGCGGGCGTCGAGACCGCCGGTGAATGAGGCGCGGCGGTCGAAGGCGACGAGGAACGTCTCGGAGGTGATGTCTTCGGCGACGGCGGCCCCGAGGCGCCGACCGACGTATCTGTGAACGACACGCTGGTGCCGGTCGTAGAGGTCGGCGAAGGCGGCCCCGTGTGTCAGGGACCGAACGATGATGTCGCCGTCGTGTGTGCTCACACTGGGTATTGTCCGATTCGCGGAATCAGTTCTCGGTTCGCCGAGATCCGATCGGCGCGACGCGGGTCGAGGGCTCACCGGAATCGGACGAATCGGATGCCTCAGCTACGCGCGCAGAATCGGAGATGAGCCGCGGATTCGGATGCCGAGGGCGATCTCATCCGGATCCGTTGCGCATCTCCGAATCTGCGGCAGGGCGAGCGGGTCTTGCGTGTCCGGGCCGGGTCCGGCGGAGGGGGATGCCGCGCGTCAGGCCGCGGCGGAGGCCAGGACGGCCGCGGTGCGCGGGCCGACGCCGAGGGCGACCGCCTGCGCGAGCTGCGCCGCGGTGTCGACGTCGCGGCGGAGCGTCGACTCCCGCGGGACCGTGAGGTCGGTGCAGCCCAGAAGCCGGTGGCGTGCCGCGGAATCGGCACCGAAGGCGGAGACCCACACCGCACCGGGACGGGCGGTGACGAGGGTGGAGCCGGTGCCCTCGGCATCCGGGACCAGGCCCCGTTCGACCTCGCTCGCGAGCATCAGCGCGGCATCGAGATCGCGCGACGTGAGCGCCGGCAGGTCGCCCAGGAGGGCCGCGCGCGGAGCGCTCACCCCCGCGGCGTCGGCGCCGGTGGCGATCGCCGCGTCGAGTCCGCGGACCTCGCCCTCGGCCAGGACGTCGACCGCGGGCCACTGCGCGACCTGAGTACGCACCTCGGCGTCGTCGGTCACCACGAGCACGCGCCGGACGCGGGCCGTGGCCGCGACCGCGGCGATCGTGTCGAGCGCGATCGCGCGAGCCAGGGCCTCGCGGTCCGCCGTCACGGCGGTCAGCCGCGTCTTGCCCAGGGCGGCGGGCTTGACCGGCACGACGACGGTCCAGCCGTCGTGGATCTCAGGAGTGCTCATCGGATCCATTGTGTGCCGAAGGTCGGACATCCGCGGACGGGGGTAGCGGTGCGCCGGTGATTCGTGCTGCGATTCCCGCCGTGCGCGGGCAGCCACCCGAGTCGTCGCCTCGGCGTCGGCGCGTGGTCCCCGGGGTGTGGTCGGCGAGCGTGCGCGGAATCGGAGCGACGTACCGGAATCGGATGCCGGGATCTCGTCGGTCCGATTCCTGCGCAACGCTCCGATTCCGGTGCGCGCGACCCGCCTCAGGCGAAGCGCTTGCGCAGGCGCGGCAGGATCTCCTCGCCGTAGGTGCGCAGGAACTCCTCCTGGTCGTGGCCGGGGTCGTGGAACACGAGGTGACGGAAGCCCAGGTCGACGTACTGCGCGATGCGCTCGACGTGCTCGTCGGGGTCGGTGGAGACGATGAAGCGGGATGCCGCCCGCTCGATCGGCAACTCGTTCGCGAGGCGCTGCATCTCGAGGGGGTCGTGCACGCTCATCTTCTCTTCCGCCGTGAGGGCGAGCGGCGCCCAGAAGCGGGTCTTCTCCAGGGCGGTGTCGTAGTCGGGGTGGTACGAGACCTTCACCTCGAGCAGGGTGTCGACGTCGTCGCGGGTGCGGCCGGCCTTGGACAGGCCGTCGTCGAGCGCAGGCAGGAGCTTCTCGGTGTAGAGCTCGGGGTCTTTGCCGCTGGTCGTGATGTAGCCCTCGGCGATGCGGCCGGCCAGGCGCGTGGCCGCCGGCCCCGAAGCGCCGATGTAGATCGGCACCTTCTGCTCGGGGCGGTCGTAGATCGTGGCATCCTTCACCGAGTAGTAGGTGCCCTCGTAGGTGACCCGCTCGCCGGCCCACAGCTCGTTGATGATCGTGATGGCTTCTTTCAAGCGCTGGAAGCGCTCGGGCGCCTCGGGCCACTCGAGCCCGAGCGTCACCTCGTTGAGCGCTTCGCCCGTGCCCACGCCGAGCACGACACGGCCGGGGTACATCACGCCCAGGGTCGCGAAGACCTGGGCGATGACGCCGGGGTGGTAGCGGAACGTGGGCGTGAGCACGCTCGTGCCGATGATCACGCGCTCGGTGCGCGCACCGAGCGCGCCGAGCCACGGAAGGGCGTTGGGGGCGTGCCCGCCGTCGTGCATCCACGGCTGCAGGTGGTCGGAGAGGAAGACCGAGTCGAACCCCATCTCCTCGGCCAGGACGCCGAAGTCGAGGAGCTCGTTGGGCCCGAACTGTTCGCTCGAGGCCTTGTATCCGAATCGCAGGGGAACGCTCATGAACTCTCCTAGGGGCGGGGATGGGTGGGGGTCGCTTCGGTGGGCTGGGTCACCGGGACGTCGACGGACGGGAGGAACTCCGACCCGTCGGTGCCGACGAGGCGCTCGTGGAAGGCCTGAACCGTACCCGGCCACAGCAGGGTCAACCGCCCGGACCGGTGATCCACGTACCAGTTGCGGCATCCGCCGGTCAGCCAGGGGGTGGATGCCGCGGCCGCGGCGATCTCGTCCGTGTACGCCGCTTCGGCCTCGGGGCGGACGCGCAGGGTCCGGTCGGGGCGGCGGTCGCGTTCGGCAAGCGCACGCACGACGTAGGACGCCTGCTCTTCGGCCATGAGGACCGCGGAGTTGTGGCCGAGGCTCGCGTTGGGACCGTTCAGCACGAAGAGATTCGGGAAGCCCGCGACGACCGTCGATCCGAACGAGGTCATGCCCTCCGACCAGTGGTCGGCGAGGGTGGTGTCGTCCGCGCGAACGAGGTCGGCGTAGGGCTGCTCGGTCGAGGCGAAGCCCGTCGCGAGGACGAGGATGTCGGCCTCATACCGCTCGCCGCTCGCGGCGGTGAGCGTGGACCCGTCGACCGCCATGAGCGCGGTGGGCTCGAGGGTCACGGCATCCGACGCCACCGCGGGGTAGAACGCGTCGGACAGGAGCACGCGCTTGCACCCGAAGGCGTAGTCCGGTGTCAGGGCCTCGCGCAGCGCGGGATCGGACACCTGGGCGTGCAGGTGGGCGAGCGCCATCGCGCGGGCGGCGGCGGATGCCGCGGCGTCGCCCGAGCGCGACGCGAAGCGTTCTTCTCCCTCGGCGTAGAGCTCGGCGCGCAGGCGAGCGAGGTCGCCGGGGTTCTCGGCGAGACGCTCGCGGTCGTCGCGGGGGATCTCGCCGCCGCCGCGCGGGACGATCCACGCGGGGGTGCGCTGGAACAGCGTCACGTGCGCGGCGCAGCGGGCGAGTTCGGGGACGAGCTGCACCGCGCTGGCGCCGGTGCCGACGACGGCGACCCGCTTGCCGGTGAGGTCGACGTCGTGGTCCCACCGGGCGGAGTGGAACAGGGGACCGTCGAACGACTCGAGTCCGTCGATCGCGGGGACGTGCGGCTCGGTCAGGCGGCCGCACGCGAGGACGAGGGAGCGGGCGACGAGCGGGTCGGCGCCGGTGTCGATGCGCCACACCGCGTCCGCGGCATCCCACTCCGCTCCGAGCATCGGTGTGCGCACGCGCAGACGGTCGCTGAGTCGCTCGCGCGCCGCGACGTCGCGCAGGTACGTCTGGATCTCACCGCCCGGGGCGAACGTCCGCGACCAGTGCGGGTTCGGGTGCGCGGCGAGGCTGTAGAGGTGCGCGGGCACGTCGCACGCGACGCCGGGGTAGGTGTTGTCGCGCCAGGTGCCGCCGACGTCGTCGGCGCGCTCGAGCACGACGAAGTCGTCGCGGCCGGCTCGACGCAGGGCCCCCGCCATGGCGAGGCCGGCGAATCCGGCGCCGACGATCGCGACGTCGACGATGCGCTCGAGCGAGGTCACGCGGGTGCCACCCGGTAGTCGGTCGTCCGCTGCCGGAAGGGCCGCATGAGGCTGCGGGCGAGGCGCTCGGCCGCGGCGACCGGCAGCTCGAGCCCCTGCTCGATGCCCGTGTCGGGGAGCACGCGCCCGTCGTAGAGCGTCCCGCCGAGGTCGTCTCCGCCGGAACGCAGCAGCACGGCTGCGGTGTCGCGGCCGACGCGTGTCCACGGAATCTGCACGTGCGCGATGCTGCCCGAGAGCAGCAGCCGCGACACGGCGACCATTGCGCGGTGCTCGTCGACCGGGGCACGCCCCGCCACGAGCGGAACATCGCCCCCGAGAAGCGGGATGGGCACGAACTCGGCGAAACCGCGCGTCTCGGTCTGGATCTCGCGCAGGCGCCGCAGGTGCGCGATGCGCTCTTCGGCCGTTTCGACGTGGCCGTAGAACAGCACCGAGGTCGAGCGGAACCCGGCGCGGTGCGCGGCGGTGATCCCCTCGACCCAGCGGTCGATGTCGAGGTCGCCGGGCGCGACGAGGGCGCGCACGCGCTCGCTGAGGATCTTCACGCCCGTCCCCGGAACGGTGTCGACGCCCGCTTCGCGCATCGCGGCGAGAGCGCCGTCGAGCCCGAGTCCGCCGCGATCGGCGAGGTCGCGGACGTCGGCCGGGCGATAGGCGTGCACATGGATGCCGGGAGCCCCGCGCTTCGCGGCGCGCACGAGGTCGAGGTAGCCCGAGGGGTCTTCGTCGGGGCGCAGCGAGCCCTGGATGCAGATTTCGGTCGCGCCGAGGTCGGCGGCGTCGGCGGCGATGGCCGCCGCGTCGTCGAGATCGAACTCGCCCGCCGCCGCGCGACCTGCGCGCCGGAACCCCGTCGAGGTGAGGTTGCGGTTCTGCACGAGCGTGATCGGCTCGCCCACGGTGTAGCGACGGGCGTCGTCGGCGGTCGCGGCGAGGGTGTCGAGCTCGGCCCCGGTGGTGCGCAGCAGGCGGGTCCAGTCCGCGTCGTCGAGGGCGAGAGGGTCGGATGCCGCCCGCTCGGCGAGGCGCTTCACGCCGGGGTCGGAGCTCGCGGCGTCGGAGCTCGCGGCGCCGGAGCTCGTGGTGCTGGAGCTCGTGGTGCCGGAGCTCGCGGCGTGGTGAGCGGAGGACGAGGGACGAGCGGAGGACGGGAGGTCGGCGTCGGGTCCTCCGCTCGTCCCTGATCCTCCCTCCGGCACCGCGCGCGGGACCACCGGCACCGCGCGCGGGATCACGTCGGCCGCGAGCCCCACGGCGTCCGCCAGGGCCCGCACGGGCGCGTGAAGGGCCGGGTCGATCCAGTGCGCGGCATCCTGGACGAACTCGGGATGCGCGGTGAGGCGTTCGCGCAGCGTGTAGCCGTGGGCGGCGGTCTGCGCTGCGAGATCGTCGATCTGCGGCCAGGGACGCTCGGGGTTGACGTGGTCGGCCGTGAGCGGCGAGACCCCGCCCCAGTCGTCGATGCCCGCCGCGATCAGGGCGCCGAGCTCGCGCGGGTCGGACAGATTCGGCGGCACCTGGATGCGCATGTCGGGTCCGAACACGAGTCGCGCGACGGCGACCGTGGCGAGGTACTCGTGCATGTCGGCATCCGGGGCGCCCTGCATGGCGGTGCGCGGCTTCGCGCGGAAGTTCTGCACGATCACCTCTTGCACGTGGCCGTGCCGGTCGTCGAGGTCGCGCAGGGCGATGAGCGACTCGGCGCGGTCACGCACCGCCTCTCCGATGCCGACGAGGATGCCCGTCGTGAACGGGATGCCGGCGGCCCCCGCGTCGTCGATCACGCGCAGACGCAGGTCGGGGTCCTTGTCGGGCGAGCCGTAGTGCACCTGCCCGGGCTCCTCGTAGAGGCGGCGCGACGTGGTCTCGAGCATCATGCCCATCGACGGTGACACCGGACGCAGCGTCGACAGCTCGTCGGGGTGCATGACGCCGGGGTTGGCGTGCACGAGCATGCCCGTCTCGGCGGTGATGAGCCGCGCGATGTGGGCCACGTAGTCGATCGTGGACGCGAAGCCGTGCTCGTCGAGCCAGGCGCGGGCTTCGGGCCAGCGTTCCTCGGGGCGGTCGCCGAGGGTGAGGAGCGCCTCTTTGCAGCCGAGCGCCTGCCCCTGTCGCACGACCGTGAGCACCTGCTCGGGGCTCATGTACGTGGGCTTGCGCAGCAGGTTCAGCTGGCCGGGGGTGTCGACGAAGACGCAGTAGTGGCACCGGTCGCGGCAGAGCGTCGTGAGCGGGACGAACACCTTGCGTGAGTACGTCAGCACCCCGGGGCGCCCGGCGAGCGCCAGGCCGTCGTCGCGAAGTGCTCCGGCGACGCCGAACAACGCGTCGAGAGGGGCGTGCAACAGCTGTTCGGTCTCATCGACGTCGGGGCGGTGACCGCCCTGGACCCGCGCGAGGAGATCGTCGATCGATGTGCCTCGGGCCGGTGCGACTCGCGGCGCAACACTGCCCGTACTCATCGCTCCAGGCTATCCCTCGCCTCCGACATCCGGGCCGGGAACGGCGCCGACCCGGATGCGCGACCGGAAACACGATCGTTGCGCTCTCGTAAGGTCGTGGCTCCGTCGCCCCCGGGGAGGGCTGGCAGGATGGATGCCATGGTGACCCTGCTGCTCGACTCGACGCAGCTCGAAGTCGTGCTGTCGCCGACCGAGCGCGCGCTCTCGTTCCGCAAGAACAACATCGTGGTGCCGCGCGAGCACATCGATCGCGTGCAGTTGACCGACGACGCGTGGACGTGGCTCCGCGGCGTGCCGAACCCGGGCATCAACCTTCCCGTCGCCGTGGGCGCGGGTACGTGGAAGTCGGCGGGCGGCAACGACTTCGTCATCATCCGGGGCCGCAAGCCCAGCGTGGTGGTCGACCTGACGGGTCACGACGAGTTCGAGCGGCTCGTCCTCACCACCAAGCACGGCGTGGCCCTGCTCAAGGCGCTGCGTCTTGACGTGGCATCCGAACCCGAAGACGTGGCCGACATCGTCGCCTGAGATCTCGCGGGTTCCGCTCGCTCCCGTGCGTCGCCAGCGGGTTGAGTGTCCAAAACACACGGACGATTTTCTGAGACGTCCGGGTTTCTTGGACAGTCAGCGAGGGTGAGGGCGAGCGGCAGGGCAACGCGCTCAGGACGTGAACTGGACCACCGTGTCCCACGCGAGCTTCACGATGAGGATCGACAGCGTCACGAGGAACACGATCCGCACGAAGCCACTGCCGCGGCGGGTCGCCATGTGCGCGCCGATGAACCCGCCCGTGACGTTCATCGCGGCCATCGCGAGGCCGAGGACCAGCAGGATCTCGCCGTGCACGCCGTACACCGCGAGGGCCGCGAGGTTGGTGGTGAGGTTGGCGATCTTGGCGTTGACGCTCGCCTGCAGGAAGCCGTAGCCCAGCACGCCGACGATGAGGATCACGAAGAACGACCCTGTGCCCGGACCCAGGATGCCGTCGTAGAAGCCGACCACGAGACCGATCGCGCCGGCACGCCACGCGACGGCCGCGGCGCGGTCGTGACGGGGCTCGTGCTCGAGGCCCATTCTGGGCTTCAGGAGCGTGTAGAGCGCCACGGCGATGACGGCGACGAGGACGATCGGGGTGAGGACCTCACGCGGGACGTATCGTGACAGCGCCGCGCCGAGCGTGGACCCGGCGTAGGCGCCCACGACGAGGGGGATCAGCAGCACGAGCTGCACCCTGATCTTGCGCAGGTACACCCAGCTCGCCGAGAGGGTGCCGAAGAACGACGACAGCTTGTTCGTGCCGAGGATGAACGGGGTCGCGACGTCTTTCGGCACCGCGATGACGAGGGCCGGCAGCTGGATCAGTCCGCCGCCGCCCACGACAGCGTCGACCCATCCGGCCACGCCCGCGGCGATCAGCAGGACGACGAGGGCGGCCACCGGGACGGGAAGCCACTCGGCGATCACCGGTCCATCGAGCACGGTTGATTCTCGCCGACGCGGGAAGCCGCGCCAAATGCGCTGTGCGCCGGGTCAGTCGACGTCGCGACGCCAGGTCGTGAACAGGCCGATCACGAGGAACACGACCGCGTAGGCCAGGAGCACGAGGCCGCCGATCCACCAGTCGAGGGATCCGGAGCCGCCGGACGACATGGCGCCGAAGATCGTCTTGCCCACGAGGGCGTCGCTCGCGGCGCTCGGGAACCACTTCACGACCTCGCTGAAGCCCGACACCAGTCCGCCCAGGGTGCGCACGATCGGCTCGATGAAGAGCGTGACGGCGAGCACGATGACGATCGCGGCCACCTGGTTGCGCACGACGGTTCCGACGCCGATACCGACCACCGCCCACAGGGCGAAGGCGAGCAGCATGCGGCCGACGAGCGTCCAGGTGTCGGACGAACCCAGCTCGGCGTCGACGCCGAAGATGCTGAGCACGCCCGCGCCCGCCGCGATCGCGGCGGCGGATCCGAGGATGCCGTAGAGCAGGCCGACCACGATGCCGACGAAGAACTTCCCCCCGAGGACGATCCCACGGCGCGGTGTGGCGAGGAATGTCGGGGTGAGCGTCTTGTGCCGGAACTCGGTGGTGACCATGAGGGTGCCCACGAGCAGCGGGAAGACGTAGCCGACCCCGCTCGCCGAGCTGTAGACGAGACCCGCGAGGCCCTCGGTCTGCGGCGCGGGGCCGTTGCCGGTCAGCCGGCCGGAAGCCACGCCGCCGAAGACGAGGGCGAGGACGCCCGCGGTGAAGGCGACGTAGACCACGAGCACGATCGCGAGCACCCACCACCCGGCGGTGGAGAACTGCTTCGTGTACTCGGAACGCGTGGCGGCGACGAGGCTCATCGGGACACCTCCGTGCTGTCGGTAGCTGCGCCTTCCGGGGCGGTGCCTCCGTCTTGTGCGTGGGTGGGCGGTACCACGTCGATGACACCCGTGGATGCCACCGAGTACGACGGTCTCGGCTCTTCGTGCCGTGACTCCTCGGACGGCGACTCCACCCGGGCCTCTCGAGCGGGCGCCGGGATCGTGACCAGGTCGGTCGAGGGTGCCGGTTCCGCTGCGGCGACGTCGTCGACGGGCGCCGCCGCGGGGTCGACCGGGGCCGCCGCGGGCAGCGGCTCGGCCGCGGGCGCCGGGGTCACGGCATCCGGGACCGGCGTCGCGGCATCCGGCAGCACGGGATCGGGGGTCGGTGCCGCGGCCGTCGTGCCTCCCGCGCTCGCGTGGACGCGCACGCCGCTGACGAGCTCGAGGAAGATGTCTTCGAGGCTCGCCCCCTTGCTCTGCAGGTGCGACAGGGCGATGCCGGCGCCGGCGGCGAGGGCGCCGATCTCGACGGGCTCGAGGTGGCGGATCGTGAAGCCGTTGCGCAGCAACTGGTACGGGATGCCGCGCTCGTCGAGCAGCGCCGACAGCGCCGCGCGGTCCGGGGCGTCGACGACCGTGGCGTACTCGTCGGGGTCGGCGAGGTCTTCGACCCCGCCCTGGAAGACCAGGCGGCCGTGGGAGATGATCAGCAGCGCGTCGACGGTCTGCTGCACCTCGGCCAGGAGGTGCGACGAGATGAGGACGGTGCGTCCCTCTTCGGCGAGGTGGCGGAGCAGGGAGCGCATCCACCGGATGCCCTCGGGGTCGAGGCCGTTCGTGGGCTCGTCGAGCACGAGGACGCCCGGGTCGCCGAGGAGGGCCGTCGCGAGGCCCAGGCGTTGGCGCATGCCGAGCGAGAAGCCGCCCACGCGGCGTCCGGCGACGTCGGCGAGGCCGACCAGGCCCAGCACCTCGTCGATGCGCGACGTCGGGAGCGACGCGGCGCGCGCGTACACCTTGAGGTGGTTCGCGGCGGAGCGACCGGGGTGGAAGCTCGACGCCTCGAGCGCCGCGCCCACCGTCTGCAGGGGCGAGGCGAGGTCGGCGTAGCGCTTGCCGCCGATCGTGGCGGTGCCCGAGGTGGGTCGCACGAGTCCGAGCAGCATGCGCAGCGACGTGGTCTTTCCGGCACCGTTCGGCCCCAGGAAGCCGGTGACGAGGCCAGGCTCGACGCGCGCGTCGAGGGAGTCCACGGCTGACACCGCGCCGAACCGTTTGGTCAGGCCAGCGAGTTCGAGCACCTGTCCCTCGGGCATGCGGCCCCTTTCTGTCGGCGGGCGTTCTGCCCATCTTCCCCGATCCGGGGGCGAAAACGCACCTCCGGGTGAGCGGGAGGGCGGGCGGCAGGCCGGGCGGGAGGGCAGCCGGGCGCGTGTGTAACGTGGCAGCGTGAACGCTCAGCGATCCGACGACGATGCCGTCCTGGCGCGAACCCTCCGCGGCGTCGCGCACCTCACCCTGAACCGCCCCCGCGCGATCAACGCTCTCGGGCTGGGCATGATCCGCGACGTCGCCGCAGCTCTCGACCGGTGGAGGGACGACACCGACATCGAGCTCATCCTGCTCGACGGTGCGGGTGAGCGGGGCTTCTGCGCGGGCGGCGACGTGCGCGCTCTGCACGGCCTGGTGGTGGAGGGGCGCGTCGACGAGGTGCACACCTACTTCCGCGAGGAGTACGCGCTCGACCACCTCATCGCGACCTACCCCAAGCCCGTCGTCGCGATCGCCGACGGCGTGACCATGGGTGGCGGTATCGGTCTCGCCGGCCACGCCGCGATCCGTATCGTCACCGAGAATTCGCGTCTGGCGATGCCCGAGACCCGCATCGGCTTCACCCCCGACGTGGGCGGTTCGTGGCTGCTCTCCCGCGCGCCGGGACGACTCGGGGAGTACCTCGGTCTCACGGGAGCGGCGATGGATGCCGCGGACGCCATCTACGCGGGATTCGCCGACCACCTGGTGCCCACCGCCCACCTGCCGGCGCTGTACGACGCCTTCCAGGTGCGCGCTGACCCCGCGAGTCCGACCGAGCTCGTGCTGCTGTTCGACGAGACCGCGGGGCCCTCGCGGCTGGAGGCGGCGAGGCCGTGGATCGACGACGCCTTCGCGGCGGACGACGTGCACGGCATCCTGGAGCGGCTGCGCGCGCGTCCCGAGACCGAGGCCCACGAGACGGCCGAGCTCTTGGCCGACTCGGCACCGACCGCTGTCGCGGTCACGTTGGCGGCCGTGCGCCGGGCGCGCACCCTGCCCGACCTGCGTGCGGCGCTGGCGCAGGAGTACGGTCTGGTCATGTGGTTCGCCCAGACCCAGCCGGACCTGGTCGAGGGCATCCGTGCGCAGCTCATCGACAAGGACCGATCGCCGACGTGGTCGCCACGGAGTCACGAGGATCTCGCGCCCGAGGTCGTGGCATCCGCCCTCGCCTTCGAGCCCGCGCTCGCGCTCTGGTGAGACGCCCATGACCCGCCGGACACGAAGATGGTCGATCGGGCGTCTGCTCGACGGATTCTTCTTCGTGTTCGCCGGTCTCGCCGCGATCTGGCTCGCGTACCTGAGCTTCACGCAGGCGTTCCAGGTCGGCTGGGCGGGTGTGGTGCTGGCGGTGGCGTTCTGGGCGCTACTCGCCTATCTGGTGCTGCCGCGCCTTCATCGCATCCTCACGGCGATCTACGTGCCGGACTACTTCATGGGGCGCACGCGCACCTCGGACGGGCTGCTCGGCGACCCGGTCAACCTGGCCGTGCTCGGAGAGCGGGAACAGATCGAGCGCGCGATGGCCGAGGCCGGATGGATCGCCGCCGACCCCGTCGGCTGGAGGTCGTCGTGGCGGATCATCGCGTCGACGCTGCGGCGACGCAGCTATCCGACGGCTCCGGTGAGTCCGCTGTTCCTCTTCGGGCGCATGCAGGACCTCGCCTACCAGCAGGAGGTCGCCGGTTCGCCGGCGAAGCGGCATCACGTCCGCTTCTGGCAGTGCCCCGACGGGTGGCTGCTGCCGGGCGGACGTCGGGTCGACTGGCTCGCGGCCGGCACTTTCGACCGTGCGGTCGGGCTCTCGCTCTTCACGCTCCAGGTCACGCACCGCATCGACGCCGACACCGACATCGAACGCGACCACATCGTCGCCAGCCTCATGGCGGTGGCCGGGGTGGAGGTCGACGTGATCCGCGACTTCGCGACCGGGTACCACTCGCGGAACGGCGGGGGCGACAGCATCACGACCGACGGCGACCTGCCGATCCTCGACGTGCGCGCGGTGCGGATTCCGGATGCCGTGCCCCGAGGCTCCATCGACGCCGGGGTCGAGCCGTGAGCGGTCGCCGACAGCCGCGCAAGCGGGCGGCGTTCGAGCCCCTCGCGGTTCCGGGGGAGCGCAACCCGCGGATGCGGCGCCCCGCGGCGACCGTCGCCGGGGGAGTGCTCGTGCTGCTGCGTGCACTCTCGGGCGCCGTGTGGGGCGCGGCGGTGCTGTTCGGGCTGCCGCCGTGGCTGCGCGCCTTCGCGGGTTTCGCGAACGGTGACAACACCATCCCCGCGGAAGACACCATCGAGGATCTCGGCCTGTCGACCGAGACCTTCATCGGGGTGCTCATCGTCGTGTTCCTCGTGCAGCTCGTGTTCGGCATCCTGCTGCTCTGGGGCAGCAATGCGGCGCGGGTCATCGTGATGATCGTGTCGACGATCTCGATCGTCGCGGCGTTCGTGAGCTGGTGGAACGTGGGTGACGAGATCACGGTCGGGACCACGCTGGTGACGCTCGCGCTCGACATCCTCGTGCTGCTCGCCCTGTCGAGTCGGGATGCCGCGGCCTACGCGCGGCGCAACGAGAAGCGCGGCTGAGCGGCTCGCGTCACGCGGCGCCCGAGGCCGTGCACAGGTGCGGCGCGTTAGCCTGAGAGACGCCGCGCACGCGCGCGGCGGAACGGATGACGCAGGTGTTCGACAGCCCGATGTCGGTCTCGGCCTACGAGGTGCTTCGCGTGACGGTCGACGTCGACGACGAAGCGCTCCGTCGCGCCTATCGCGCGCGCCTGCGCGAGACGCACCCCGACACCGGCGGCGACGCCGCGCTGTTCGTGCAGGTGCAGCGAGCGTGGGAGCTCGTCGGAACGCCCGAGGCTCGCGCGGCCTACGACCGTGGCCGCGGATCGGCCCCGGGCGAGTGGAGCGGCGGGGCGACGGCATCCACGCCCTCCCGACCCGCTGACACGCGCCCTCGCGCGCGGTCGCACGGGCAGCCCGGCGGCTGGCGGCGCGAGCGGTATCTGACGTTGATCCGCGAGTGGGTGGGGCGCGGGGTCGACATCGCCGATCCCTACGACCCGGCCCTCGTGCGCTCCGCGCCGCCGGAGATCCGACACATCCTCGCCGATGCGCTCGCCGAGGAGGAGACGGCGCGGCTCGTGTCCGAGCTCGGCATGGGCTACACCGTGTGGCACGACGTGTTCGCCGATCGTGACGGGCGCGACCCCGAGCAGAAGATCGACCACCTCGTGCTCGGCCCGAGCGGGCTGTACGCGATGCTGAGCGAGGACTTCGGCGGACCCGTGGGTGTTCGGCGCGGTGAGATCGCGGGCGCGAACGTGATCGGCTCGCCCGTGACGCAGCTCGTGTCGCGCGCCCGGGTCGTCGCGCGGTCGGCCGGGGTGCGCTTCAGCGGGGCGATCGTGGTGCTGCCCGACGATGCGGTTCTCGATGCGATCACCGACCTCGGCAAGGTGCGGGGGACGCCGGTTGCGCTGGTGACGCGCAGCGCGTTGACGACCCTGCTGCGGCGCGGGATCCCGGGCGCGCGAGAGGTCGGCGGCACGGAGCTGTTCGACATCCGCACGCGCCTGCAGCAGCGGGTCCGTCACGTCTGACGGCCTCGCGCGCCGTCGGGGGCATGCCTAGGGTGGGGACATGAGTACCGACGAGACCCCCTCCGACGACATGAAGCGCAAGTTCCGTGAAGCGCTCGAGAAGAAGAACGGTCAGCAGCGCGCGGGGCAGGCGCACCTCGACGGCAACTCCGCGGTGCACGGGACGCACGCCGCCGTGACGAAGCGGGAGTTCCGCCGCAAGAGCGGGTGACCCGCCCGCGCGTTCACGACCGCTGCCGGAGCGGCGCGTCGAAGAACGCGAGTTCGAGCGCCATCGAGCGGTCGTAGGCTGCGGCCATCGCGGCCCGGACGTCAGGGGTGGCTGCTCTTGCGGCGGCATCCGTGATCCGGGCGGCGGTGGCCGACGAGGCCTCGAACCTCTCGTCGCCGTAGGCGGTGAGCCAGTCGGCGTAGGGATGATCGGGCTCGAACGTGCCGCGCCAGCGGACCCCGATGTCGGTGTAGAGCACGAAGCACGGCAGGATCGCGGCGACCAGGACCGCGTACGAGCCCGCGGCGGACGCGGCGTGCAGGTGCTCGGTGTAGTCGAGGGTGGATGCCGCGGGCTCCAGGCCGCTCGGATCGACGTGCGACTGGTGCAGCGCCGCCTCCTCCTCGAGGCACGACACGGACGCGGCGGCCCAGAAGCGCTGCTCCTCGACGGTGGGGGCGAGCGCGGCGGCTCGGGCGAGCACGCGCGCGTACTCACGGAGGTACAGCAGGTCTTGGCCGAGGTACCAGGTGAAGGCGTCGCGATCGAGGTCTCCGGATGCCAGTCCTCGGACGAACGCGCACGCGTCGACGTCGGCGCGGGTCGAGGCGGTGGCATCCCAGCGCTGCGCGCTCCACGAACGGCCCAGGTCGATGTGCGGGCGAAGCTCGTGCAGGCGGTCGATGGGACCGTTGCCCCGGCCGACGTGGAGCTCGTCGGCGTGTTCGAGGGCGCCGGTGAGCCAGCGCTTAGCGCGCACCAGGGCGTCGGGCCACGAGAGACCGTGGGCGGCGAGGGTCGCCATGGCGGACGACAGCGAGCAGCCGGTGCCGTGTGTGTGGCGGGTGGCGACGCGCGGGCCGGTCACCGGGTGGAAGCCGAGCGTGTCGACGATGGCATCCGGGCTCTGTTCGCCGTCGAGGTGTCCGCCCTTCAGGAGGACGGTGGTGTCGGCGCGCGTGGCGAGCGTCCGGGCCTGGGCGACGGCGGCGTCCCAGGTCGTGGCGACAGGTTCGCCGACGAGGACGGCGAGCTCGGGCAGGTTGGGTGTGACGAGGTCGGCGCGCCGGCAGAGTTCGCGGACCGCGGCTTCGGCGTCGCCGTCGAGGAGGCGGTCGCCGCTGGTCGCGACCATGACGGGGTCGAGGACCACGAGCGGTGGACGCACGGCGGACAGCCACGCGTCGACGGTCGCCACGACGTCGGCGGAGCCGAGCATCCCGATCTTCACCGCGTCGATGACGACGTCGTCGCTGACCGCGCGCAACTGCGCGTCGAGGAAGGCCGTCGGAGGCACGTGCACCTCGCGGACGCCGAGGGTGTTCTGGGCGACGAGCGCGGTGACGGCCGCCATGCCGTAACCGCCGAACGCGGCGATCGCGCTGAGGTCGGCCTGGATGCCGGCACCCCCGGTCGGGTCGGTGCCCGCGATGCTGAGGACGCGGGGGATCATGCGGCGGCCGCCCGGAGCGCGCGCACGACCGCGCCGGGATCGTCGGCCGCGCACACGGCGGAGACGACGGCGACACCCGCAGCTCCCGCACGGCGCAGGGGGCCGACGTCGTCGACGTCGATGCCGCCGATCGCGACGCACGGCAGGACGGTGGATGCCGCGAGCTCGGCGAATCCGTCGACGCCGAGCGGTCGTGGGTGGTCGGGTTTCGTCGCGGTGGCGCGGATGACGCCCACACCCAGGTAGTCGAGCGTGCCGTCGGGGAAGGCTGCGGCGGCGGCAAGATGAGCGGGCGTGTTCGCGGTCCAGCCGACGAGCGCGTCGGGGCCGAGCAGGGTGCGCGCGATGTCGACGGGGAGGTCGCTCTGCCCGAGGTGGATGCCGTCGACGCGGGCGCCGTTCGCCCTCGCGGCCAGCACGATGTCGAGGCGGTCATCGACGACGAAGGCGCATCGGCCCGCGATGACGTCGGCGAGGTCGAGGGCGCGGGCGTAGAGCTCGCCGCCGGTCGCGACCTTGTCGCGCAGCTGGACGACCGTGACGCCCGCGTCGACGGCCTGGTCGACGATGTCGCGCAGCCGCGAGAACGGCACGCGGTGGTCGGTCACGAGGTGCAGGGAGAGGTCGGTCATCGCGGGAGCTCCACCCGGTCGCGGAGATCTGCGGGCTCGATGGCGGCCAGCTGGTCGAGGAAGGCGACGGCGAACGACCCCGGTCCTCGGGCTCCGGATGCCGCCCGCTCCGACGCCACGGCCCAGACGGCGCTCGCCGCGGTCGCGGCCTCGAACGGCTCCGTGACCGCCGCGAAAGCGGCCATCGCCGCGCCGAGCGCGCACCCGCCGCCGGTGACCTTGGTGAGCAGGGCGCTGCCGCCGGGGACTCGGGCCGTGCGGGTGGCATCCACGATGAGGTCCGTCTCGCCCGACACGGCGACCGTGCCACCGGTGCGGGCAGCGAGGGTGCGGGCCGCGTCGAGGGCGTCGTCGGCGGCGTCGGTCGCATCGACCCCGCGCCCGCCCGAGCCCGCGCCGGCCAGAGCGAGGATCTCGGAGGCGTTGCCGCGGATGATCGCGGGCCGCGCGTCGAGCACCTCGTGCGCGAGTGCGGTGCGGACGGGGAGGGCGCCCACCGCGACGGGGTCGAGCACCCACGGCGTGCCGGCTGACACGGCTTCGCGGGCGGCGTCGCGCTGCTCGGCGGTGGGGGTGCCGAGGTTGACGAGCACGCCGCCGGCGATCCGCGCGAACATGCCCGCTTCGCCGGGGATGTCGCACATGGCGGGCGCCGCGCCGAGGGCGAGGAGCGCGTTGGCGGTGAAGTTCGTCACCACCGCGTTGGTGATGCACTGCGTGAGCGGCGACGTCTCGCGCAGGAGCGCGAGGGCTTGAGTGTGGGCTTCCGCGGGGGTGGACGGAGACGACGACGTGCGAACGACCATTCGCGACATCCCTTCGCTAGTACGAACTAGATCAGGTTCGACGGGTGTGTTCTCAGCCCTGGCGGGCACCCCGTGTCACTGCGGGCGACGGTAGCACAGCCGTCCCGGCGCTCGGGTGCGGGGCGGGGGCGTGGTGGCCGTGGCATCCATAAACGCGATTCGCGCGCAGAAACGCGTGGAGAGCGTGTTTATGTGAGCGAACGGCGTTTATCGCCCGAGCTCGGCGCCCCGCGCCGACGCCGCAAGCACCGACGCCGCACACGCCGACGCGGCGAGCGCCGACGCGGCGAGCGCCGACGCTGCACACGCCAAAGCGCCCCGGCGGCTAACCGTCCGCCAGTGCCGCCCGCACCAACTCCACCGCGTCGTCGGGCGCGATGCCCAGACGACGGACGGTGTCGGCGTACGCGCGCGCCGCCTCCGCCGCGCGCGCCGACGCGGAGTCCGTGCCGCGCACGACCGTGCCGGCGCGGCCGCGCGTTTCGACGTAGCCCGCTTCCTCGAGCTCCTTGTACGCGCGGGCGACGGTGTTCGCCGCGAGGCCCAGGTCGGTCGCGAGCGTCCGCACCGGGGGCAGGCGCGTGCCCGCGACCGTCGATCCGTTCTCGATGCCGGCGATGATCTGTGCCCGCACCTGCTCGTAGGGCGGCGTCGGGGAGGTGGCATCCACTCGGATGTCCATGCCGCTCATCCGTTCAGACCGAACAGATCGAGGGGGTGCGTGAGGCGCCAGAGCGGGTCGGGCGGGTCGATCGTGTCGGTCAGCTGAGCGTCGACGGTGTCGGTGTTGAGCGGGCCCGTCACGGTGAGCGTGCCGACGTCGTCGCCCGCCGCGCGTGAGTCTCCGAGGTCGAAGCGCGTCGAGGTCCCGGCGACGGCGCTGTTCCACAGCACGACCGTGGCGTCCGCGGTCGTGACGATGTTCGACTCCTGACCCCACAGCGTCTCGACGCGCCCGATCACGGTGCCCGAGGTCACCGAGGGCCGCGGCTGCAGCTCCTCGGCGATGCGCGCGTAGAGGTCGCGGCTCGCTTGGTTGCGCTCGTCGGGTCCGGGCTGGCCCAGCACCGCCGCGTACGCGCGGACGGTCACCGTGCCGATCGTGAAATCCTTCGCCGACAGAAGGTTCCACGCGTCGAGGGTTCCGGTCTTCACCCCGACGACGCCCGGATCGGCGAGCAGCGGGTTGCCGTTCTTGAACGACCCGGCGCCGGGCAGGGTCAGCTCGGGCGTTCGCACGATCTCGGCGATCACGGGATTCGCGAGGGCCTTCTCGGCGAGCGCGATGAGCGCCGCGGGGGTCGCGGTGTTGCCGGCTTCGATACCGGTCGGGTTCACGATCGTGATGCCCGTGATCCCGCGTTCGGCGAGATACGTGTTCGCCGCGGCGGCGAAGTCCGCGTTCGAGGGGAAGAGGTCGGATGCCAGCCGCTGGGCGTAGTTGTTCGCCGAGGCGATCAGCATGCCCTGGAGCATCTGCAACTCGGTCAGGCTGCCGTCGACGGGAACGTCGAGCGAGGACTCTCCGCGGGCGCGGTACTGCCAGTAGTCGGCGCTGTCCGCCTGCGTGAATGCGTACGACGGCCCCTGCTCGCCCGGGCTGAGCGGCAACCGGTCGAGGACGACGAGTGCCGTCACGATCTTGGTGATGCTGGCGATCGACTCGGGCGCGCTCGCCGACGACGACAGCTCGCCGGGCACTCCCTCGAGAGCGATCGCGGCCTCGCCCTGCGCCGGCCACGCGGGGTCGGCGGGCGGCGCGGCCGTGGGCTGGAGGGCGATGGGCGTGACCGTGGGCTGCACGGCGTTCAGCGGCCACAGCAGCGTCGTGGCGGTGTAGGCGCCGATCAGCAGGATCAGGAGGATCGTCGGGACCACCGTCGCGGGACGCAGGATGCGACGACGACGTCGACCAGCGAGCAGATCGACGGGGCGTCCGGTGGCGCCGGAGACGACGAAGGCGGGGGCCGGGCGGGGCGCGGCGGCGGCGTCGGGGTCGACCCACCCGAGTGCGCCGAGGGCCGCGGAGGTGGGATCCGGCTGCGGTGCCGGGGAGGGGGCGGATGCCGAGGCCCCGGGCTCCGACTCAGGTGTTGCGGGCGCGGTGGGTGCGGGCTGCGGCGCGGAGGCGGCGGGTGCGAGCTGCGATCCGGCTTCGGGCTCGGGCCCCGCCGCAGTCGCACCGTCCGCGGGGGCGTCCGAAAGCTCCGCCGCGGGTGCTGCGGCGGAGGGAAGCGGGACGTCCGCCGACGTCGTCGCGGGTGCCGGATCCGGCGAGGGCATCGCCTCGTCGGCCCGCAGATCAGCGGAATCTCGCGCGGCGCGCCGCGTGGCCGGAGTCTGCTCGTGCACCCGCCCACGCTACCCCGGGCGTCCCCCTATACTCGTCAGCACAACCACGGGAGTCCGGTGAGCCGGGCTGAGAGGAAGCGAATCCACGCTTCGACCGTCGAACCTGATCCGGATCATGCCGGCGCAGGGAGGAGAAGAAATGCACACGTCCACGTCTGCGCGCACGGCCCCCGCCGTGGCATCCGCCTCTCGTTTCTCATGGCGGGTCGTCGACATCGTCGTCGCCGCCGTCCTCGGCGTCGCGGTCGGCCTCGTCTTCTGGGGCTGGAACACCGTCGGCGGCCTGTGGTTCGTCGCGATGGACGGCCTGACCCCCGGCCTCGGTGGCATCGCGGTCGGCATCTGGCTCATCGGCGGTGTGATCGGCGGTCTGATCATCCGCAAGCCGGGTGCCGCGCTTCTCGTCGAGCTGATCGCCGCCGTCGTCTCGGCGCTCATCGGCAACGTCTGGGGTCCCCTGACCATCGTCTCGGGTCTCGCGCAGGGGCTCGGCGCCGAGCTGATCTTCCTCGCCTTCCTCTACCTGCGCTTCTCGCTCCCCGTCGCGATGCTCGCGGGCGTCGGAGCCGGTGTGGGGGCGTGGGTCAACGAGCTGTTCGTCGGGTCGTCGCCGAACATCGCCAAGACGGTCGAGTTCAACCTCACCTACCTCGGCACGCTCGTCGTCTCGGGTGCGCTCCTCGCGGGTCTGGTCGGATGGCTGCTCGTCCGCGCGCTCGCCGCGACCGGGGCGCTCAGCCGATTCGCCGCCGGGCGGGAAGCACGCCGCGACGTCTGATGCCGGGCCCCGCGCGCGTCGACGTCGAGGGCTGGGGCTGGCGCTACGCCGGCCGCAAGCTCCCCGCCACGCGTGACGTCGATCTGACGATCGAACCCGGCGAGCGGGTCCTCCTTCTCGGGGCCTCGGGAGCCGGGAAGTCGACCCTGCTCGCGGGCCTCGCCGGGCTTCTCGGGGGCAGCGACGAGGGAGAGGCCACGGGCCGCATCCTCGTCGACGACCGCGCCCCCGAGGGGCAGCGCGGCCGGATCGGTCTCGTCCTGCAGGATCCCGAGGCCGGGATCGTGCTGTCGAAAGTCGGCGACGACGTGGCGTTCGGCTGCGAGAACCTCGGTGTACCCGCGGCGGACATCCCGGCGCGGGTCGCGGAGGCCGTGGCATCCGTGGGTCTGTCCGTGCCCCTCGACCGCCCGACGAAGGCGCTGTCGGGTGGGCAGAAGCAGCGTCTGGCGCTCGCGGGCGTGCTCGCGATGCGTCCGGGGCTGCTGCTGCTCGACGAGCCGACCGCCAACCTCGACCCCGAGGGCGTCGCCGAAGTGCGGGCGGCGGTCGAGCACGTCGCGCGCACCGACGGGACCACCGTCGTGCTGATCGAGCATCGCACCGCGGTGTGGGCCGACCTCATGACCAGGGTCGTCGTGCTCGCGCCCGGCGGGGGCGTCCTGGCCGATGGTCCGCCCGATCGCGTATTCGCGCAGCACGGTGACGCGCTCGCCGCCGCGGGCGTGTGGGTTCCGGGGCGTCCGGTCGATCTGCCCGTGCTTCCTCGCCTCGAGGGTCCGGATGCCGCGCTCTCGACGCGGGCGCTGTCGATCGGGCGCGAGCGGCGCACGGTCGTCGCCGCGGGACTCGACCTCGCCGTCCCGCGCGGCGCCGGGACGGTCGTCACCGGACCCAACGGCGCGGGCAAGTCGACCCTGGCGCTGACCCTCGCGGGGCTCCTGCCGGAGCTCTCGGGAGAGGTCGTCGCCACGGAATCCCTCGCGGCTCGCGGCATCCGTCGTCCCTCGCGCTGGCGCTCGACCGAGCTGCTGACCCGCATCGGCACGGTGTTCCAAGAGCCGGAGCACCAGTTCCTCGCGCCGACCCTCCGCGACGAGCTCGCCGTCGGGCCTCGGGCTCTGCGGATGCCGGCGGCCCAGGTCGACGCGATCGTCGACGAGCTTCTCGAGAGGTTGGACCTGGCATCGCTCGCCCTCGCGAACCCCTTCACGCTGTCGGGCGGGCAGAAGCGACGCCTGTCGGTGGCGACGGTGCTCGCGGCCTCGCCCGAGGTGATCGTGCTCGACGAGCCGACATTCGGCCAGGATCGGCGCGGATGGAGCGAGCTCGTCGCGCTGCTGCAGCGCGAGATCGCGCGGGGGCGCACCGTCGTCGCCGTGACCCACGACACGGACGTGGAGCGGCACCTCGGTCAGCACCGCATCGCGCTGGGGGACGCGGCATGACCGCGGTCGACGTCGCCCCCCGCACGGCGTGGCTCGACGGGGTGAACCCCGTGACGAAGGTCGCGATGGTGGTGGTGCTGGCGCTGCCGCTGCTCGTCTCGGTCGATGCGGTGAGCGCGGCCGTCGCGCTCGTGCTGGAGCTGTTGTGCGTGCCGCTCACGGGTCTGCCGTACCGCGTCGTCGCGAAGCGCCTCGTGCCGGTGCTGCTTTTCGCCCCGGTAGCCGCGGTGAGCATGCTGCTGTACGCGCGACCGGGGGGAACCGTCTACGGCACCTTCCTCTTCGCGACGATCAGCGACGATTCGCTCGCGCTGTCGTTCGCCGTGCTGCTGCGCGTCGTCGCGCTCGCGCTGCCCATGATCCTGCTGTTCGCCCGGACCGACCCGACCGAGCTCGCGGACGCCCTGGCGCAGGTCGCGAAGCTCCCGAGCCGGTTCGTGCTCGGCGTGCTCGCGGGCGCGCGCACGGTCGGGCTCTTCGTCGACGACTGGCGCACGATGACCCTCGCGCGTCGCGCGCGCGGCCTCGGTGACCGGGGGGCGCTGCGCCGGTTCTTCTCGATGGCGTTCGTGCTGCTGGTCTTCGCCGTGCGCCGCGGGACGACGCTCGCCACCGCGATGGAGGCCCGCGGCTTCGGCGCCGACGTCGAGCGCACGTGGTCGCGTCCCTCGACGCTGTCGCCTCGGGACGCCGTCGCCCTCGCGGGTGCCCTTGGACTCGTCGCCGCGGCGCTCACGGCTGCGGTGGTGTCGGGCGCGTTCCGCGTGGTCGGCACGTGATGTGTCCGCCGTCGAGTGTCCAGGAAACGCCGTAACTGCGCCCCGAGATACGGCGTGTCTTGGACACTCGACGGATGGGGGCGCGGGCGGCAGGGCGTTACGTCGCGTTCCAGAGAGCTCGGTAGTACGCCAGGCGGGTGGCATCCGGAGTGACGCCGTAGGCCGCGAGCAGCGGCTCCTCCCAACCGGGACCGTAGTTCCAGGTCGTCGACATCGCCGCGACGGCGATGTCGGCCCAGCGATCGGCGACGCCGAGGGCGCCGAGGTCGACGTGAGCGGTCCACTCGCCGTCGTCGGTGACGAGGGTGTTCGGTACGCACGCGTCGCCGTGGCAGACGACGAGCCGATCGATCGGCGGGGCGTCACGCAGGTCGTTGGGCACCCGGATGCCACGCCCCGCGGCGTTCGCCAGACGGTCGGGCACCGCCCACGAGAACGGACACTCGACCACGGGGAGCGCCTCGTGCAGCGCCCGCAGCCCTCGTCCCACCGCCCGCACCGCACGAGCGGGATCGGCGATCCACCGCGGATCGACGGCGGAGAGCCCCGGCAGGGCCTCCGTCACGAGCCACTCGTGCGTGGCATCCTGTCCCTGCTCGAGCACGCGCGGCACGGGGGTGAACGCGCCCGCCCAGCGCAGACGTTCCGCCTCGGCGCGCATCGAGGTCTCGGCGTTCCGCGGCCCGAACTTCACGAACCGGATGCCGTCGGTCCCCGCCGCCCGGAACGTCACACCGCCGATCGCGTTGCGCCACACCGGTTCGAGCGCCGCGTCGCCGGCGATCTCCCGCACGCGCTCCGGGACGGGCTCGGACGCCGCGGGGATGCTCATCGCTCGATCCTCGCGCGCTCCCCGCGCGGGCGCGAGCCCGCGGCGGGCTGAGCACGGGTCGAGTGTCCAGAACACCCGGACGTTTTTCGCGGAGCTCCGGGTGTTGTGGACACTCAACGGGTTGCGCCACCTCGCGCGACCCGGCGCCGCCCGTGCGCCGCTCACCCGCGGGCCCGCGGCGGCGCGTCCCCGACCGGCGCGCGAGCGGCCGAGCAGGTGCGGCCCCGGCCAGCCGGGCCCGTGGTGGGCGTGCAGAATGAGGACCGGGGGGTGTCATGGAACTGTCGCTCGGGATTCTGGCGGTGAGCGTGGCGGTCGCGGCCGCGGTGCTCTTCGCCGCTCTACCGCGGATCGGTACTCCGGGGGCGATGACGCTGTTCCTGCGCTACGCCGCCGTGTCGGGCGTGGCCGCGGTGGGCTCGAGCGCGATGTACTTCATGTACACCGCGGCTGACGGGATCATCGCCCTCGTGCTGGGCGACGTTGCGATGGTGCTCGCTCCCGCACTGCTGCTCGTGGCGCTCAAGGTGCTCGCGGGGCAGAGAGCGCGACGCTGGGCGCTCGCGAGCCTCGTCCTCGCCCTGATCACGGCCATCGTGACGGCGACGGTGCCGCTGCCGGCATCCCTGGCGGTGAAGGTGCTCCTGATCACGGTGCCCTGCACGGCGTGCGCCCTCGCGGCGGCACGTATACGCCTCGAGCCGCGCTGGCCGATGCGTGTGATCCTCGTCGCCAACGCCGCGTACGCGGTCTACTCGGCGGCCCGGGTCGTCGTGGGATTCGCGGCGGGATGGGAATCGTCGCTGTACGACCTCGGCTTCTCGTTCGGTCCGGCGACGTTCGCCGGGTCCGCTGCCATCGTGGCGATCGGGGTCGCCGTCGTGCGCGTTCGACTCGGGCCGCGGACCCCCGAGTTGCCGCTCACCTGCCCGGCCGGGCGAGCGGTCGTCGTGGGCGATTGGGCTCTGGCATCCGCCGCATACGGACAGGAACGCATGCGGGCGATGGTCGCCGAGCTGCAGAGCACGGCGCGGACGTTCGACGAGACCGCGCGAGACCTCCCTCGCGGGGTGGAGATCACGATGCCGGACGCAATTGCGAGGCTCGGCGACAGTCTGCGCGACGTGTACGGCTGGAAGCCCGACGAAGTCGCGCTGCTCTTCGACGGAGCGGCGACGGCCGCCATCCACACCCATCCGCAGCGCACGGGGCGGCGACGCGGGCGGGGCTCGGCGCGAACCTGAGTCCCGGGTAGGGTGATACTGAGTTTCGCTTCGAAGGAGAACGCATGGACATCTCAGGAGCCTCTGCCCTCGTCACCGGCGGTGCGTCGGGTCTGGGTCTGGCCACCGCGCGCCGCCTCGCTGCGGCGGGCGCGCACGTCACCGTCGTCGACCTCCCGTCGTCGCCCGGCGCGGACATCGCCGCGGAACTCGGCGGTACGTTCGCCCCTGCCGATGTGACGGATGCCGAACAGGTCGCCGCTGCCGCGGCCCGCGCGTCCGAGGCGGGGCCGCTCCGCGTCGTCGTCAACTGCGCCGGCATCGCTCCGCCCGCCAAGGTGCTCGACCGCGACGGCACCCCCTCGCCGCTCGGCGACTTCGAGCGTGTCATCCGGGTCAACCTCATCGGCACCTACAACGTCATCGCTCAGACGTCGGCCGTCATGGCCCGGACCGAGCCGACCGAGGGGGGCGACCGCGGCGTCATCGTCAACACCGCGAGCGTCGCGGCCTTCGACGGGCAGATCGGCCAGCCCGCGTACTCCGCGAGTAAAGGCGGCGTGCACGCGATGACGCTTCCCATCGCCCGCGAGCTCGCGCGCCACGGCATCCGGGTCGTGACGATCGCCCCCGGCATCATGGAGACCCCGATGCTGAAGGGCCTGCCGCAGGCGGCGCAAGACTCGCTCGGGCAACAGGTGCCGTACCCCTCGCGCCTCGGTGCGCCCGACGAATACGCGCGGCTCGTGCTCGCGATCGTCGACAACGGCTATCTGAACGGCGAGACGATCAGACTCGACGGCGCGATCCGGATGGCGCCGAAATGACCGACGGCATCCTGCTCCACGTCGAGGGCGGCCTCGCGCGGGTGACGTTCGACCGCCCCGCCTCGCTCAACGCGATGGACTTCCCCATGGCCGCGCGCTGGCGCGCGGTCGCGCACGAGGTCACCTCCGATCCGTCGGTCGGAGCGGTGATCCTGGATGCCAACGGCCCCGCCTTCTGCGCGGGTGGCGACGTGGTGGCCATGGCGACCACGGGTTCCTCGGGCGCCGAGGTGACCGAGACGGCGCGGGCGATCCACGACGGCATCCGTACCTTCGCCGAAGCGCCGCTGCCGATGGTCGCGGCCGTCCAGGGTGCCGTGGCGGGCGGCGGGCTCGGCCTCATGCTGACGGCCGACTACGTCGTGGCGAGCGAGAACGCGCGCTTCGTCAGCCGGTACGCGAACATCGGCCTGACACCAGACCTCGGCGTCTCGACCCTGCTGCCCGCGGCGATCGGTCAGCGGCGGGCTCTGCAGCTGCTGTTGCGGGACCGGATGCTCTCGGCCGACGAAGCCCTGGACTGGGGTCTCGTCGCCGAGGTCGTGGCATCCGGGGATCTGGCGACGCGGGTCGCCGAGATCGCGCGCTTCTGGCTCGACGGGGCGACCGCCGCGTTCGGCCAGGCGACGCGTCTCGTGCGCGTGGGGGCCGGCCGCGCGCTCGCCGAGAACCTCGACGACGAGGCCGCGACGATCGGTGCCGCGTTCGACACCCCCGAGGCGAGAGCGCGGGTCGCCGCGTTCGCCGCCGCCTCCGCGAAAGGATCACGCTCGTGACGCTCGCAGGAAAGACCATCCTCATGTCGGGCGGGAGCCGCGGTATCGGCCTCGCGATCGCGCTGCGTGCCGCGCGCGACGGCGCGAACATCGCGATGCTCGCCAAGACCGACACCCCGCACCCGAAGCTGCCCGGAACCGTGCACACCGCCGCCGAGGAGATCCGGGCGGCGGGCGGTCGGGCGCTGCCGATCGTCGGCGACGTGCGGGACGAGGCATCCATCACCGAAGCCGTGATGCGGACGGTCGGGGAGTTCGGCGGCATCGACATCGTCGTCAACAACGCCAGCGTGATCGACCTCTCGGGCTCGCTCGACCTCGCGACCAAGAAGTACGACCTCATGCAGGACGTGAACGTCCGCGGGACGTTCCTGCTCTCTCGCGCCGCCGTTCCGCAGCTGAAGGATGCCGAGAACCCGCACATCCTGTCGCTGTCGCCGCCGCTGAACGTCACGCCGAAATGGCTCGGGGCGCACACGGGGTACAGCCTCGCGAAGTTCGGGATGACGATGGCGACGCTGGGTCTCGCGTCGGAGTTCGCGAGCGACGGGATCGCGGCCAACACGCTCTGGCCGCGGACGACGATCGCCACGGCGGCGGTGCAGAACGTCATCGGCGGCGACCGGCTCATGGCCGTGTCGCGGACGCCCGAGATCTACGCCGACGCCGCGTACGAGGTGCTCACGTCCCCGTCGCGCGAGCGGACCGGGCGGACGCTGATCGTGGAGGACGTGCTCGAGGCCGCCGGGGTGACCGACTTCTCGGGCTACGCCGCCGTGCCCGGGACGCCGGATGAGGCGATGTACCCGGACATTTTCCTGGACTGACGCGGGGGTATCGGTCCCTTCGACAGGCTCAGGGACCTGGGTTTCGGCGGAGGTGGCTGAGCTTGTCGAAGCCTCCGCGGGTCAGCGTGCGCCGCGCAGCGGCGCCAGCGGGTCGAGGTCGTCATCGCCCTCGGCCAGAGCGTGCGCCACGCGGTTCTTCGCGCTGACCAAGTGGGTCCGGAGGAGTTCGGCGAGCCGCTCGGCGTGGCCGTCGCGGATCGCGGTGAGCATCTCGCGGTGCTCCTCGTCGGCCTGCCCGCGCCCGCCGAGGTGGTCGACGTTCTCTTGCGAGTACGGTTGCACGGCGGCGAGGAGGCCCCTGAGGATCTCGGCGGTGCGCGGCCGACCGGCGGCGTCGTACAGACGGGTGTGGAACTCGAAGTTGGAGCGCATCCACCGCCCGACATCGGTCGCCGACTCCATCTCGGCGACCCGTGACTCCAGGGCCGTGATCTCTCCCCGCGAGATGCGTCGGACGATGTCGTCCGCGATCGTCGGCTCGAGCAGGAGCCGTAGTTCGTAGAGCTCGTCGAGCTCGTCGCGATCGAGCGTGCGGACCGAGGCGCCGCCGCCGGGTGTCATCTCGATCACGCCCTCGGTCGCGAGGATGCGCAGTGCCTCGCGCACGGGGCTGCGGCTGACGTCGAACCGGCGGGCGAGGTCTTCCTGGACCAGGGCCGTGCCCGGCGGGATGACCTTCTCACGGATGGCGAGGGCGATCCGCGAGGCGATCACCTCGGGGCTCATCGATGCCGCCACTTTGCCTCCTCGTTCGGTCGCATGCGCCGACTCCCGTTCGTTCGAGGATAGGGGTGGGTGCGTTGCGTATCCATTGGATCCAGTGTATACAGTGGATACGCGTTCCCCCGACGCGGCATCCCGAACCCCGACGATGGAGTTTCTGCAATGAGGCACGATGTTCGACCGAACCGGCGCGTCCGCCGGCTGATCCCGCTCGCCGCGCTCGCGGCGGCATCCGCTCTCGTCCTGTCCGGCTGCGGCGCCGACGGCTCCACCAGCGCCGGGAGCCTCACCGACGGCGGCGAGCCCCAAACGGGCGGCACGCTGACCGTCGCCCTGTCCGCGACGCCGTCGATCATCGACCCGTTCGCGACGAGCCTGCAGGCCGACTGGGTCATCGCCCGTCAGGTGTGCGAGCCGCTCTTCGACGTCTCGACCTCGTTCGAAGTCGGCCCCGTGCTCGCGAAGGACCTCGTCGACAACGGCGGCGGCAGCTACACGCTGAGCCTGCGCGACGGCGTGACCTTCCAGGACGGCGAGCCGTTCACCTCGGCGGATGTCATCGCGAGCCTCAACCGGTACTTCCTGACCCCGGGCAACGGCTCGATCCTCAAGTCGCTCACCACCTCGATCGAGGCCGTCGACGACACCACCGTCGCGATCACGCTGAACACGCCGAGCCCGTTGCTGCCGACGCTGCTCACGACGGCCTACATGATGCCCGCGAGCATCGTGAAGGACCGCCCCATCACCGACCCCGTCTCCGACCTCGTCTGCACCGGCCCGTACAAGCTCAGCAGCTACGCCGCGGACGGCGACGTCGTGCTCGACCGCTGGGACGGCTACCAGAAGCTCGACACCCCCGGCGACGGCGGGCTCGGCGCGAAGAACGCCTACGCCGACCAGATCGTGTTCACCCCGATGCCCGAGGCCTCCACTCGCCGCCAGGCGACCGAGGCCGGCCAGGTCGACATCGGCGGCTCGCTGTCGTACGACGACTACGACTCCGTCAGCACCGGCGGCGCCGCTCAGGCCGTGCTGCTCAGCCCCACCTCGGGCTCGACCGTCGTGTTCAACAAGGCGCAGGGCATCATGTCGAACGTCGCGATGCGGCAGGCGTTCCTCGCGGCGCTGAACATGGACGACATCATGCTCGCCGCCTTCGGCAACCCCGAGTTCTACTCGGTCGACGGGAGCATCATCCCCGAGGTCAACAGCACCTGGGCGACCGACGCCGGCACCGAGAACTACAACAAGCCCGACCTCGACCGCGTGAAGAAGCTCCTCGACGAAGCCGGCTACACGGGTGAGCCGATCCGCTGGCTCACCACGAAGGAGGACCCCTCCTGGTACGGCCCGTCGCTCCCCGCCCAGCAGCAGCTGAAGGAAGCGGGCATCAACATCGACCTGCAGGTCATCGACCGCGCGAGCGTCATCCAGCTGCGGACCGACCCGACGGCCTTCGACCTGTTCTCGTCCGGCATCCCCACGTACGCCGATCCGGTGCTGCTGCCCTACCTGCAGCAGACCTTCCCGGGGACGTGGGTCTCGCCCGACCGCGACGCGCTGCTGTCGAAGTTGTCGACCGAGTCCGACGCGGCCGCCCGCAAGGCGACGTGGGAGCAGTTGCAGACCCTCGTGTACGAAGACCTGCCGTTTCTGAAGTTCGGAACCTCGCGACCCCTGCTCATCACCGCCAACCGCGTGCACACCGAGCACCCCGACGAGCTGGCCGGCTGGTACTACAACACCTGGCTCGACCAGTCCTGATCCCGCTCCACCCTCGACAAGGATCCCCATGTCCGAGATGACCGTCCCCACGACGACGTCGATCCAAGCGGCGGCCGCGCGCACCGTGCGACCACGGCTGTGGCGTCGACTCCTGCACCGACCGATCGCCGTGGTGGCGCTCATCCTCCTCCTCGTGATGGCGGGGGCGGCTCTGCTCGCCCCCGTCCTCGCGGGGGATCCCAACGCCTTCGTCGCCGTCGAGCGGCTCCGCCCGCCCTCGGCGACGCACATCTTCGGCACCGACAACCTCGGCCGCGACGTGTACTCCCGCACCGTCTACGGTGCGCAGGCGTCGCTCACCGTGGGCGTCGTCACCGCCGCGATCACGACCGCGATCGGTGTGGTCCTCGGCATCCTGGCCGGCATGTTCCGCTGGTTCGACGCGATCGTCATGCGCATCGTCGACGGCGTGATGTCGTTCCCGATCATCGTTCTCGCCCTCGCGATGACCGCGATCCTCGGACCCGGGCTCGGCACCGTGATCCTCGCGATGACGATCGTGTTCGTACCCGGCATGACCCGTGTCGTCCGCAGCTCGGCGCTCGTCGCGAGCGAACTACCCATGGTCGACTCGGCTCGCGCGATCGGTGCCGGCAGCGTCCGCATCTTCTGGCGCTACATCCTGCCGCAGGCCACGACCCCGGTTCTCGTGCAGGCGGCCATCACCTTCACGACCGCCGTGCTCGTCGAGTCCGCGCTGAGCTTCATCGGTGCGGGGCTCCCACCGAACGTCCCGAGCTGGGGAGCGTCGCTGTCGGAGGCCCGCAGCTATCTCACCTCGGCGGTGTGGATGTGGGGCTTCCCCGGCCTCGCGCTGATCCTCACGGTCCTCGCCATGAACATCGCCATCGACAACGTCCGTGACATCCTCGACCCGCGCGCCGGAGGCCGCTGACATGCTCCGCTATCTCGCGCAGCGCCTCCTCGCGCTGCTGCCCACCGTGGCCGTGCCCCTCGTGCTGGTCTTCCTGTTGCTGCGTCTGGCCCCGGGCGACCCGGCCGCCATCCTGCTCGGCGACTCCGCGACGCCCGATCAGGTCGCGGCGCTCCGTGACGAGCTGGGACTCAACGCACCGCTCTGGGAGCAGTTCGGCCGCTTCCTGGGCGACGTCGTCACCCTGCGCCTGGGCGACAGTCTCTTCCTCGGTAAGCCCGTGGTCGACGTGATCCCCGACTACGCCCTCGTCACGCTCGAGATCAGCGTCATCGCGCTGATCGTCGCGCTCGTGCTCGGCATCGGCCTCGGCGCGCTCGCCGCGTTCCGCAACGGCCGCCCGGCCGGCCGTGTCGCCACCGCCCTCGGCATCATCGGCATCTCCGTGCCGCAGTTCGTCGTCGCGCTGATCCTCATCGTCGTCTTCGCCGCGTGGCTGCACTGGTTCAACGTCGGCGGCTTCGTGCCGATGTCGAAGGGGTTCTGGCCGCACCTGCGCTCGATCACCCTGCCGGCGTTGTCGCTCGGCATCGCCGAGTCGGCCTTCGTCGCCCGCATCACCCGGGGAGCGATCCTCGACGTCGTGCGCGAACCGTTCGTCACGACAGCCCGCTCGCTCGGGGTGGCTCCGCGGCGTATCGGCGCCGTGCACATCGTGCGGGTCGCGGCCCTGCCGATCATGACCGTCGCCGGTCTGCTCGTCGCGAGCCTGCTCTCCGGCAGCGCGGTCGTCGAGACGATCTTCGGCGTTCCGGGCATGGGGCGCCTGCTCCTGGATGCCGTCGGGCGTCGGGATTACTCGCTGGTCCAGGGGATCGTGCTCTTCACCGGTCTGTTCGTGATCATCGTCAATCTCCTGGTCGACCTGTCGTACTCGGTGGTCGACCCTCGCGTCCGTCTCGGGAGGAAGAGCGCATGAGCGCCCCACTGCTGCAGGTCTCCGACCTCTCCATCACCGCCGACACCGAGGGCGGACGCTACGACGCCGTGCGATCGGTCGACTTCGAGCTGGACCGCGGGCAGGCACTGGCCGTGGTCGGCGAGTCCGGGAGCGGCAAGTCGCTGACCGCTCTCGCGATCGCGGGGCTCCTCGGTGAGAAACTCACCCCCACCGGCTCCGTCCGCTTCGACGACCGCGAGCTGATCGGCATGGGCGCGGCGGACCGCCGCGCGATGGCCGGTCGTCGGATCGGCTTCGTCTTCCAGGAGCCGATGTCGTCGCTGCACCCCATCCTCACCGTGGGGCAGCAGCTCGAGGAAGGCCTCCGTGCCCACTTCGACATGACCCGACGTCAGCGCGCCGATCGCGTGCGCGAGCTGCTCGACATCGTCGGGCTCGGCAAAGCACGCGACATCCGCGGCGACCGCATCGGCCAGCTCTCCGGGGGGATGCGCCAGCGCGTCATGATCGCGATGGCGATCTCGTGCGAGCCCGAACTGGTGATCGCCGACGAGCCCACCACCGCGCTCGACGTGACGCTCCAGCGTCAGGTCATCGACCTGCTGGGGTCGCTGCGCGAGCGCCTGGGCCTCGCGCTGATGCTCATCACCCACGACCTCGGCGTGGTCGCCGAGACGTGCGACGAGGCCGTCGTGATGTACGGCGGACAGGTGGTCGAGAGCGGTCCGACCGCCACGCTCCTGCACGATCCGGCGCACGACTACACACGCGCCCTGTTGATGTCGATCCCCGTGCTCGGCGACGATCGCCCGCGCCTTCCCACCGTGGCATCCATCGCTCCGTGGCTGCGCGATGCGCGACAGGATGCCGTCGACCTCCGTCCCGTCACCGAACTCGTCACGGTCGCCCCCGGTCATCGGGTGCGGCGGCAAGCCGAAGGAGTCGCGGTATGACCGCTCTGCTCGAGGTCGAGGACCTCACGAAGACCTTCCACGTCTCGCGTCGCCGACAGGTCACCGCGGTCAAGGGCGTCTCGTTCCAGATCGAGAAGGGCCGCACCTACGGGCTCGTCGGGGAGTCGGGGAGCGGCAAGTCCACCGTCGCCCGCATGGTGGCCCGGTTGACCGAGCCCACCTCGGGCACGGTGCGCTTCGACGGCGTCGACGTCACGCGCCTGGACCGCGCCGCCCGTCAGCAGTACCGACGCGATGTGCAGATCGTCTTCCAAGACCCCTTCGGCGCACTGAACCCCCGCATGACGGTCGCCGACCTCATCATGGAGCCGCTCCAGGTGCACCGGCGCGGCACGGCGAAGGACCAGCGCGACCGTGCGCGAGAGCTCGTCGACCACGTGGGTCTCGGCAGCGCGGCGCTCGAGAAGAAGCCCGTCGACTTCTCGGGCGGGCAACGCCAGCGCATCATGATCGCGCGCGCTCTCGCGCTGCAACCGCGGCTGATCGTCGCGGACGAGCCGGTGTCGGCGCTCGACGTCTCGGTGCAGGCGCAGGTCCTCAATCTGCTGAAAGACCTGCAGGAGGCCTTCGGGCTGTCGTACCTCTTCATCTCGCACGACCTGTCGGTGGTGGAGTTCATCTCCGACCGCATCGGCGTGATGTACCTCGGCGATCTCGTCGAAGAGGGCGACAAGCGCGACATCTACGCGAAGCCGACCCAGGACTACACGCGGTCGCTCATCGAGGCCATCCCGACTATCGAGGGGCGACCGTGAGCGCCGAGATCGACGCCTGGCTGGGCGTGCGGTTCGCGACCCTCGCGCACCCTTTCGCGGCCCCGGTGCCGACCGAGGCAGTGGCCCCGGCCGCCCCCGGCGGACGGTTCGGACCCGCGCCGATCCAGCCCCCCGTTCCCGGTTTCGACCTGCCGAGCGGGCAATCGGCGACCGACTGCCTGACCCTCAACGTCTGGGCTCCGCGGGTCGCGGAGGCCGCTCCCGTCGCGGTGTGGCTGTTCGGCGGCGGCTTCGAGATGGGCACCGCCTCGACGCCGTACTTCGACGGCGCCGCTCTCGCCGAGGCCGCGCAGAGCGTCGTCGTGACCCTCAACTACCGCGTCGGCGCGTTCGGGTTCGGCAGCTTCGCGCACCGCGGCGGCGCGCTCTCCGCCGCCCACGATCTCGGTCTGCAGGACGTCTGCGCCGCGCTGCGGTGGATCCACGCCGCCGCGGCGTCGTTCGGGGGCGACGCGTCTCGCCTCACGCTCATCGGGCAGAGCGCGGGAGCTTTCCTCGCGGCGGCCGCCGCGGTCGCCCCGGGCGTCCCGCGCCCGCGGGCTCTCGCGTGCTTCTCGGGAGGTGCCTCGCGCGTCATCGCGGCGGACGACGCCGCGCGGTTCGGCGACGCGATTCTCGGCGACCTCGACGCGGAGCGTCTGATCGACCTCGACCCGCGGGCCGTGCTCGCGGCGCAGGCGGCTGTCGCCCCGCGCGATCTCGGCATCCGCAACGGGGTGCGTCCCGTCGGCTTCGGCGTCGCGATCGACGAGGGAGCCCCGGATGCCGTCGTCCCCCGCCATCCCCTGGATGCCGTGCGCGCGGGCGCTCTGCGCGACACCTTCGTGCTCGCCGCCGCCGGCACCGACGAGATGGAGGGCTTCGGCCCCGGGTCGGTACCCGCTCTCGACGGGCCGCTCGCGGACGCCGTGCAGACGTTGACTGGCGCGGCACCGCGCAGCGTGCGGGACGCCTATGACGAGACGGACGCAGCCTGGCGGCGCCTGCTCGGCGATTACATCTACCGGCTACCGGCCGCGCGCCTCGTAGCGGAGCAGCGCGCCGCCGGGGGAGGGGCCGCCTACCTCGAGGTCGGTCGCGAGGGGGACACCCCCGGCGGTCACGGCGCAGAGTTCGACGGCATCTTCGCCCGGGGCCGGGATGCGCGCTCGCGCGCGGTGCAGGAGACCCTCGTGACCCTGATCCAGGACGGTCGCGTCGACGGGGGAGGCCTCGACGCCGCCCTCGTCGCGGGCGCCGTGCCCGCGGCATCCATCGCTCCCGACGATCTCGTCTCGATCTGGCAGGGGGTGGCCCGACCGTGAGCACCTTCCGTATCGGCGCCGGCAGCGGTTTCGCCGGCGACCGCTTCGAGCCGGCCGAGATCCTCGCCGAGCACGGTGATCTGGATGCCCTCGTCTTCGAGTGCCTCGCCGAGCGCACGATCGGTCTCGCCCAGCAACGTGCGGCCTCGTCGGCGGGCGCCGGGTTCGACCGACTGTTCCTCGACCGCCTGACCGGGGTGCTGCCGCACCTCGCGCCACGAACCCGCGTCCTGACCAATGCCGGTGCGGCCGACCCCGTCGGTCTCGCACGCGCCGTCGTCGATCTTCTCGCCGCTCATCCGCGCGGGGCAGGACGCCGGGTCGCGGCGGTCATCGGCGACGACGTCACCGCACGGGTCCCGTCCGACGCTCGTATCACCGGCACCGACCTGACCATCGGCGACCTGGGCGACCGGCTCGTCTCGGCGAACGCCTACATCGGCGCCGGGGCCGCGATGCGCGCCCTCGAGAACGGCGCCGACGTCGTGATCACGGGCCGTATGGGCGACGCGGCCCTGTTCGCCGCCCCGATCGCCGTGCACCACGGGTGGGACGACGCCTCGCCTGACGAGATGGCTGCCCCCACCCTCGTGGGTCATCTGCTCGAGTGCGCGGGCCAGCTCACGGGCGGATACTTCGCCGACGGCGATCGCAAGGTCGTGCCGGGGCTGGCGACCCTCGGGTTCCCCTACGCGGACGTCGCCGCCGACGGCGTCGCCGAGTTCGGCAAGGCCGACGGCACCGGAGGCCTCATCTCGCGGGCCACGGTGCTCGAGCAACTGCTGTACGAGATCGACGACCCGGGTCGGTACAAGACCCCGGATGCCACCCTCGACCTGGGCGATGTGCGCATCGACGAGGTGGGGCCGGACCGCGTGCGCGTGTCGGCGGCCTCCGCGCAGGGCCGGCCGGAGCAGCTCAAGGTGAGCGTGGGCGTGCGCGACGGATTCCTCGCGGTGGGGAGCATCGCCTACGCGGGCCGGGGTGCGCGAGAGCGCGCCGAGCTGGCCCTGCGGATCGTGCGCGAGCGCTGGGACGAGGTGCACGGCCGCGATCCGGGCGAGGTGCGTGCTGACCTGCAGGGGTACAACTCGTTGCGGCCCTGGCACGAACCGCACGGGGAACCGGCCGAGGTGCGCGCGCGCCTCTCGCTGCGTACGTTCGACCGGGTGGCGGCGGCCCTGCTGCACCGCGAGGTCGAGGCGCTCTACACGAACGGTCCCGCCGGCGGCGGCGGCGCCGACCTCAGCCTGAAGGAGACCGTCGGGATCGTATCGACCTTCATCGACCGCGATCGGGTCGAGCCCCGAGTGGAGATGGTGTCATGACGACCCTCGGCGATCTGGCCCACGCCCGCGCGGGAGACAAGGGCGACACCTCGATCCTCGTCGTCGCGCCCTACGCGCAGCACGACTTCGCCCGGGTCGACGAGATGCTTCGGGTCGACCGCGTCGCCGCGCACTTCGGTGTCGACGCCGCGCACGTCACGATCCACGCGGTGCCGCGTCTCGGCGCGTTCACCGTCGTGGTGCGCGGTCGTCTCGACGGGGGAGTGACGCGCTCGCGCGCCGCGGATCCCCACGGCAAGACCCTCTCGGGCCATCTGCTCGATCTGGTCGTCGAGGGGTAGTGCCGGTCCCTTCGACAGGCTCAGGGACCTGGGTTGCGGGCTCGGGGACCCGGCGCGCGGTCGGGGCTCGTGCCGCCGCGCCCATAAACGCGATCCGCTCGCATAAACGCGCGCTCCCCGTGTTTCCGTGCGCGGATCGCGTTTATGCGTGGGTGCGATCGAGCCGCGTCAGATCAGCCCGAGCTCCGCGAACGCGTTGTGCACGCCGTCGTCCAGCACCGACGTCGTGACCCGTCCAGCCAGCTTCTGCAGCTCGGGCACCGCGTTGCCCATCGCGACGGGGGTGCCGACGACCTCGAACATCTCGACGTCGTTCCAGCTGTCGCCGATGCCGATGGCATCCGTCGGAGGCAAGCCCAGCTGCGCGAGCACCGACGTGATCGCGGAGCCCTTCGTGACGCCGGCCTGCCCGATCTCGCCGTTCGAGCCGCCCGGCAGCGGGATCGACCCGGGGATGACGTGGAAGGCGTCGCCGAGCTCGGCGGCGGCGTGCACGACCGTGTCGATCGAGGGGCTCACGAACACGGCCTTGGCGACGGCGTCGCGATCGACCTCCGCGACGGGACGCGGCTCCTTCCACAGCGGCTCCTCGGCGGTGAGGCCCTGCTCCGCCAGCTGAGCGGCGCGCTCCGCGTGACGCTCCCGGCGGTACGCCGTCATGACGGCGCCCATCCCCTCGCTCGCGAAGACACCGCCGTGCGTCTGCAAGAAGTAGTGGATGCCATGGGCCTCGAAGTACCGCTCGAGCAGCTCGACATCGGCTCGGGGCATGGGCTGCTCGACCAGCATCTCGTCGCCGCGCGTCGCGTACGCGCCGCCGTTGGTGATCGCGCCGTCGAAGCCGATCGCGAGGACATCGGGGTGGATGTCGCCGGCGGACCGGCCCGTGCTCAGCCACACCTGGTGGCCGTTCGCGCGGGCCTGGCGGATCGCGGTCACGGTCGACGGGGCGATGAGCGAGCCGTGCTCGAGGATCGTGCCGTCGACGTCGAGGAAGGCGATGCGGGTCATGGTGCACTCCAAGGGGGACCGGCCCCGGGCGCGAGAGCCCGGGGCCGATCCGATCAGGGGGGTCAGCGGGTCAGGGACGCGCCGTTGGTCCGGATGACGTCGGCGTACCAGTGGAACGACTTCTTGCGGTACCGGTCGAGGGTTCCCGAGCCGTCGTCGTTACGGTCGACGTAGATGAAACCGTATCGCTTGCTCAGCTGCGCGGTGCTGGCGCTGACGATGTCGATGCAGCCCCACGACGTGTAGCCGAGCACGTCGACGCCGTCCTCGAGCGCCTCGCCGACCTGCACGAGGTGGTCGTTGAGGTAGGCGATGCGGTAGTCGTCGACGACCGTCTTCTCTCCGTCGACCTCGACGAGCTGGTCGCGCGCGCCCAGACCGTTCTCGACGATGAACAGCGGCTTCTGCCAGCGGTCCCAGAACTGGTTCAGCACGAGACGCAGGCCCACCGGGTCGATCTGCCAACCCCACTCGCTCGCCGGCAGCGTCGGGTTGGGCACGCCGCCCATGATGTTGCCTTCGCCGGCCGCGCGCTTCGCGGGGTCGGCGGTCTCGGCGATCGACATGTAGTAGCTGAACGAGACGAAGTCGACCGTGTTCTTGAGGTCGTCGCGGTCCTGGTCCGTGATGTCGAGCTCGATGCCCTTCTCGCTCAGGCGGCGCAGGAAGTAGCCGGGGTAGGCGCCGCGCGTGTGCACGTCGCCGTAGACGAGGTTGCCGTGGTCGGCATCCATCACGGCAACCGCGTCAGCCGGCGACGGCGTCAGCGGATAGATCGGCATCGACAGCACCATGCACCCGACCTGGGCCTCGGGAGCGACCTCGCGGGCGATGCGCGTGGCGCGGGCGGATGCCACGAGTTCGTGGTGCATCGCCTGGTACAACTGCTCCTCGGGAACGCCGCCCTCGGGGATTGGGATGCCGCCGCTCATGAACGGCGCGTGCAGGAGCGAGTTGATCTCGTTGAAGGTCAGCCAGTACTTCACGCGGGACCCGAAGCGCTCGAAGAGCGTACGGGCGTAGCGCTCGTAGAAGCCGATGAGCTCGCGGTTGGTCCAGCCGCCGTACTGCTCGGCCAGGTGCAGCGGCGTCTCGTAGTGCGAGATCGTCACGAGCGGCTCGATGCCGTGCTTCTCGAGCTCGTCGAGCACGCGGTCGTAGAAGGCCAGACCCGCCTCGTTCGGCTCGGTCTCGTCGCCGTTCGGGAAGATCCGGCTCCACGCGATCGAGAAGCGGTAGACCCCGAAGCCCATCTCGGCGAAGAGCGCGATGTCCTCCGCGTAGCGGTGGTAGTGGTCGATCCCGACGAGCTTGAGGTTGTCGGGGGTGGGGCGTTCGCTGCGCGGACCCGAGATGCCCTTCGGCATCACGTCCTGCACCGAGAGGCCCTTGCCGTCTTCGTCGTAGGCGCCCTCGATCTGGTTCGCGGCGGTCGCGCCGCCCCAGAGGAAGCCGTCGGGGAAGGGGGTGTTGCTCATGCGGAGGTCTCCAGGGGATCAGCGGGTGGCGGACAGGGAGTCGACGGAGACGGCGCGGAACAGGTTCTCGCCGTGCGAGAGGGGTCCGGATGCCACGTCGGCGACGTCGGGGTACAGGTCGCCGTTCGTGACGATGACCGGGGTGATGAGGTCGTACCCGGCGCGCTCGATCGCGTCGCCGTCGAACTCGAGCAGCAGGTCACCGGCCTTCACCTCGGCGCCGGACTGCACCTTCAGCGTGAAGTGCTCCCCGCCGAGCTTGACCGTGTCGAGACCGACGTGGATGAGCAGCTCGACGCCGTCGACGCCGCGCAGGCCGATCGCGTGACCGGTCGGGAACGCCGCGACGACGGTGCCGTCGAAGGGGGCGTAGACCGCGCCCGACGTCGGGCGGATCGCGACGCCCTTGCCGAGCGAGGCGTCGGCGAAGGCGGCATCCGGAACCTCGCTCAGAGCGACGACGGTGCCGTCGACCGGGCTCAGCACCGCGGTGTCGGTCGCGGCGGTGGGAGCGGTGGGAGCGGCGGCGTCGACCGGGTCCTTGAAGCCGACGAGCACGGTGAGGAGGAACGGCACGATGATCGCGACCGCGAGACCGATGCCGAGCATGACCATGTTGCCGTTGCCGAGCAGCGCGGGCAGGGCGAGACCCGAGGGGACGACGAAGGCCTTCGAGAAGACCCCGCCCATCGCGATGAGGGCGCCGCCGAGCGCGCCGCCGACGATGCCGAAGGCGAAGGGACGCTTGAGCGGGAGGTTGATGCCGTAGATCGCGGGCTCGGTGATGCCGGCGAGGAAGCCCGACAGAGTCGCCGGGGCGGCGAGCGAGCGGAGGTTCTTGTTGCGGCTGCGCACGAGGACGCCGGCCACGGCAGCGGCCTGGGCGAGGACAGCCGCGAACACCGGTCCGATGAGGAGCATCTGCCCGGTGGTCTGCAGTTCGAGCTGGAATAGCGGCACGAGGCCCCAGTGCAGGCCGAAGATCACGAAGACCTGCCACAGGCCACCCATGATCGCGCCGCCGAGCCACGGCACGGTCGCGAAGACCCAGCCGATCGCGGACGCGAGGCCACCGCCGATGAGGCTCGAGAGCGGGCCGATCGCGAGGAACACCAGCGGCACGGCGATCGCGACCACGATCATCGGCGTGAGGAAGCGCTTCACCGCACCGGGGAGCACCTTCAGCAGGAATCGCTCGGCGTAGCTCTGCAGCCACACGATCACGATGATCGGGATGACGCTCGAGACGTAGCTGACCATCGTCACCGGGATGCCGAAGAACGTGATGTCGGGCTGGCCGTTCAGCGCCACGATGCTCGGATAGACCAGCGCGCCGGCGATCGCGAACGACGTGAACTCCGACGCCTTGAAGTAGCGCGCCGCGGTGATCGCGAGGGCCATCGGGAGGAAGTTGATCAGCGCGTCGGAGAGGGCGTTGAGGATGACGTAGGTGGTGCTCGTGGCATCCAGCCATCCGAAGGTGACCGCCGCGGCGACGAACGCCTTCAGCAGACCCGTGCCCGCCAGCGCCCAGAGGATCGGCGTGAAGATCGCCGAGATCATCTTGATGAAGCGGTTGAAGAGGTTGCCCTTGGGGCCCGTCTCGCCGCCCTCGGCGCCTGAGCCGCCGAGCTTCGTCTGCGCCTGGATGGCGGCGAACACGTCGGGGACGTCGTTCCCGATGACGACCTGGTACTGCCCACCAGCCTGCGCCGTGGTGATGACGCCGGGCGTGGCGCGGAGCGCCGTGGCGTCCGCCTTGCTCTCGTCCTTCAGGACGAACCGGAGTCTCGTCGCGCAGTGCACCATCGAGCTGATGTTGCTCTCTCCGCCGACGCCGGCCAGGACCGCCGTCGCTGTCTTCGCGTGATCCGCCATCGGAATCCGCCTGCCTTTCGCCGCACCTGTGCGGCCTTCTCGGGATGTTGGGGCGACGCTCCGGAGGGTTTCGGGCAATAAAAAAGACCCGAATCCGTTCATCGCTCGTCAGCGATGTGGATTCAGGTCTTGCCCGCTTGCGCGGTAACAATCCGGAAATCGTCGGCAGGGTGTGACGCCTGCGTCGGTGACTATAGCACCGGCGCGTCGGGTCCGCCACTGTCGTCGGGGCGGCCCAGGCTCGTCGCCAGGCGCTCGACGTGCACGGTGAGGTACAGCACCTCTTCGTCGGTCAGGGTCGACCCGGTCGCCGCGAGCACATAGCCCTTCACGTTCTCGGCGATGCCGAACGCGCGGGGGTAGCGGTGCTTGGCGAACTCGAAGAACGAGGAGTCGCCGCTGGTGAGCATCGCGCGGTTCACGAGCCGCTGCAGCAGGAACCGGACGTGCAGGATGAACCGCGCGTAGTCGGGACTCTCGGTGTCGAGAGCGACACCGAGCCCGGTCTCGACGGTGCGGACGACGTGCTGCACACGGCGGAACAGCAGCGCGGCGGTGCCGTTCGGCTCGTCGCGCGTGGCGTTGAGCAGGTGCATCGTGAGGAACACGCCCTCCTCGGGCGGAAGCTCACGATCGAGGGATGCCGCGATCGAGGCCGCCATGCGCTCCGCGGCGCGCGACTCGTCGGGGTGGAGGATCCGCAGCTCGGGCATCGAGGTGCCGGGGATGCGGATGCCCTGGTCGAGGCGTTCGACGACGTAGTTCACGTGGTCGATCACGGCCAGGGGCAGGCGGCGGCCGAGGTCGCGGCCAAGGTCCCGCTCGGCCTGATCGACGGCGTGCAGCACGGCCTCGACGAGCGCGTAGGGAGCGTCGGTGAGGAGCTTCTGCGCGTGCGCGGTGTCGCTGCCCTGCTCGAGCACGAACGTCTTCTCGACCTTCGCCGGATCGACCTGGCCCTCGTGCTTGAGCTGGAAGCCGATGCCCCGGCCCATGAGCACGCGCTCGCGGCCGTCGCCGTCGATTGCCACGACGACGTTGTTGTTGAGCAGTTTCTGCACGCCGCCGGGCGGGAGGGAGACGTCACCGGCACCGGGCATGGGATGCAGTTTAGAGCCGCGCCGTCGCGCTCGAGTTGCCGCGTTTTGTCGCGTGGGTCGGCGTGTGGCGGCGAAGTGCGGCAAATGGCCGTGCGGGTCGGTGCGTGAGTTGCCGCTGTTTGTCGCGTGGCGCCAATCGAGGCGACCACGTGCGGCAAGTCACGCGCGCGTGCCGCGCCCAGCCGCGGCGCAGGCGCGGCCGGTACCCTGGAAACCATGACTGATCAGCCCCCCGTGCGCTCCACCACACCCCGGCAGGCGCGCCCCGCGGGGGCGCCGGCCGACACCGGCATCCGCGAGACGCGTCCGCGGACCGCCCCGGCACGCCAGGTGCGGCCGAAGACCGAAGGCTGGCAGCAGGCCAAGGACGAGACCGGGCGCCCGCTCCTGCAGTTCGCGAGCCCCAAGCGCGGCAAGCCGCCCGTGCACCTCGCCGACATGACCGCCGCGGAGCGCGTCGAGAAGGTGAAGGAGCTCGGCCTGCCCGGCTTCCGCGCGAAGCAGCTCGAGAAGCACTACTTCACCCATTACACGTCGGATGCCGCCGACATGACCGACCTCCCGGCATCCGGTCGCGAAGAGCTCGTCGCGGGGCTCCTCCCGCCGCTGCTCACGGAGGTGCGCCGGCTCGAGACCGACCGCGGTGACACGATCAAGTTCCTGTGGAAGCTGCACGACGGTGCGCTCGTCGAGTCCGTGCTCATGCGCTACCCCGGCCGCATCACCCTGTGCGTGTCGTCGCAGGCGGGCTGCGGCATGAACTGCCCGTTCTGCGCCACCGGGCAGGCGGGCCTGACGCGCAACATGTCGGCGGCCGAAATCATCGAGCAGATCGTGCGCGCCAACGCGCTCATCGCCGCCGGTGGCCTCGGTGGGAAGAAGCGCGACGACCACTCGCTCGACCGCGTGTCGAACATCGTGTTCATGGGTATGGGCGAGCCGCTCGCCAATTACGCCCGCGTGATGCAGGCCGTGCGCGTCATGGTCGACAAGGACCACGGCCTCGGCATGAGCGCCCGCGGCATCACGGTGTCGACCGTCGGCCTGGTGCCCGCGATCAAGAAGCTCGCCGACGAGGACATCCCGGTGACCTTCGCCCTCTCGCTGCACGCGCCCGACGACGGTCTGCGCGACGAGCTCATCCCGGTGAACTCCCGCTGGAAGGTCGACGAGGCACTGGATGCCGCCCGCGCCTACTTCGACAAGACCGGGCGCCGCGTCTCCATCGAGTATGCCCTGATCAAGGACATGAACGACCACGCGTGGCGCGCCGACCTGCTGGCCGACAAGCTCAATGCCCGCGGACGCGGCTGGGTGCACGTGAATCCCATCCCGTTGAACCCGACTCCGGGTTCGATCTGGACGGCATCCGAGGTGCCCGTGCAGAACGAGTTCGTGCGCCGTTTGAACGACGCCGGCATCCCGACGACCCTCCGCGACACCCGCGGCAAAGAGATCGACGGGGCGTGCGGGCAGCTCGTCGCCACCGAAGAAGACGAGGTCGCCGCGGCGGCGACGCCCGTCGGCTGAGGCCGGGCGGGGCGCCCGGCGCCGCGGTCACGGCTAGTGCGGCGGCGCTCGGCCGTGGCGATCAGTGCGCATAAACGCGATCCGCGCACAGAAACATGTGCAGAGCGTGTTTCCGTGCGCGTACGGCGTTTATGGCCGCTCGCGAGAGCGCGGATTCCGCGCGTCGTCCACCGAACGGTGGATGCCGAGTCCACCGACCCGTCGTTCCCGTCGGGCGCGGCGAGGCCACCGTGAACACTCATCCGCTCAAGGCCTTCGCGAAGCTCGACGTCGCCGATCGCACCCGCGCCGTGATGCGGGCGATGGAGCTCGGCATCCTGTGACTCACCGCGGTGCGAGCGCGCGAGCGGTGTTTCCTCGGGGTTAAGTTTTCATCTCTCACTGAAACTTCTGAACGTTTCTCATTGACCGTAGAGCGACGGCGGTGTTCTCTGGGCGCAGTTCCACCTGCATCCCACCTTGGGCGCGGAACGCCGCCCTTTCCCGAGAGGCTCCTGATGAAGAGAAGAATCGCGCTCGCCGTGCTGGTCGCCGGCGCGCTCGCGCTCGCCGGCTGCTCCGGCGGCGACGGTGGCGACACCGGCTCCACCGACACATCCATCCGCGTGGCCGTCACCGACCCGCAGCAGCTCATCCCCGGCCGGCAGTCCGTCGCCTACGACTTCAACATGGCTGTCTGGTCGCCGCTGGCCTTCCTGCAGTCCGACGGCACCCTGCAGGACGTCCAAGCCGCGTCCATCGAGTCGGACGACGCCCAGACCTGGACGATCACGCTTCGCGACGGATGGACGTTCCACGACGGGACCCCCGTCACGGCCAAGAGCTACGTCGACTCCTGGAACGCCGTCGCCTACGGGCCCAACGCCTTCGAGAACTCGGGGCAGTTGGCATCCATCGTCGGATACAGCGATCTGAACCCCGCGGACGGTGCGCCCACGACCACCACGATGTCGGGACTGACCGTTGTCGACGACCTCACCTTCACGGTGAAGCTGGTCAGCCCCGACGGCCAGTTCCCGCTGCAGGTCACGCAGGCGCAGACCGCGTTCTTCCCGATGCCCGAGTCGGCGCTGTCGGACTTCGACGCCTACAACAAGCACCCGGTGGGCAACGGCCCGTTCCAGATGACGGGTGACTACGTCGAGAACGAGCCGATCACGGTCTCGGCCTACGACGGGTTCAAGGGCGACGCGCCGACCGTCGACCAGATCACCTTCGTGCCCTACACCGACTCGGAGACCGCCTACACCGACGTGCTGGCCGGCAACCTCGATGTCGCGGGAGTCCCCGCGAGCCGTCTCCTCCAGGCCGGAAGCGACTTCGGCGACCGGCTCTACTCGTTCGAAGCGCCCGGCATCTCGTTCCTCGGCCTGCCCCTGTGGAACGCGCAGTACCAGGACGTGCGAGTGCGTCAGGCACTGTCGATGGCGATCGACCGTCAGACGATCATCGATCGCATCTACGGCGGCACCTACACCCCCGCCACGGCATGGACGCCCGCCATCGAACCCGGGACCCCGACGGGCATCTGCGGCGAGTACTGCGAGTACGACCCCGACGCCGCCAAGGCGCTGCTCGCCGAGGCCGGCGGGTTCAGCGGACCGCTCGAGATCACCTACCCGGGTGGTGGCGGTCTCGACCCGCTGTACGAGGCGATCGCCAATCAGCTGCGTCAGAACCTGGGCATCGACGCGACCGCGACGCCGACCGCGGACTGGGCCGAGTTCCTGCAGAAGCGGACGGATGCCAACCTCACCGGGCCGTTCTTCTCGCGCTGGGGTGCGCTGTACCCGAGCCAGCAGGCGACACTGCGGGTGTTCTTCATCGAGGGCGGCGGCTGCGCCAACTGCATCCCCTTCTACAGCCCCGAGGTCGCCAGCGCCATGCAGACCGCCGACGCGGACCTGACGGGCGACGGCACAGCGTACGCCGACGTGCAGAGCATCATCCAGAAGGAGTTCCCGGCGGTGCCGCTGTTCAACGAGACGTACTCGTACGTCACCTCCGAGCGCGTTGCCGATCTCGTGAGCTCCCCGGTGGGCAACCCGACCTACCGAGCGATCCAACTGCGCTGACCCCTGGGCCGGCGCGCGGGACCCCCCCCGCCCGCGCGCCGGCCGTCGACCCACGGAATCCCGATGCCTTCACTCACCCTCCCGCAGCCCGCCCTCACCGGCTTCCCGACGGTCGACGCCCTCGAAGCTGCTTTCCTCGCCCTGTCCGAGAGCGCGCCGCACCTCGTGCGGCGCCGCATCCTCGGGTCGTCTCGGCTCGGCGAGCCCATCCCCGTCTACGCGATCGGCGACGGGCCCAAGCACGCCGTCATCGCGGGGGGCGTGCACCCGAACGAGCCCATCGGCTTCCACACCGCGCTCACTCTCGCCGAGCGGCTCGTCGCCGACGAGGGGCTCCGGAGAGAACTGGGGATGACGTTCCACATCGTGCCGTGCATCGACCCGGACGGCACCCGCATGAACGAGGGCTGGTTCGCCTCCCCCGGCGACCGCGGCTCCTATGGGCGGGCCTTCTACCGTCCGGCCCCCGACGAGCAGGTCGAGTGGAGCTTCCCCCTCTCCTACAAACGGCTCCACTTCGATCGGGTGCTCCCCGAGACACGCGCGCTCGCGGATCTGTTCGACGAGGTCGAGCCGGCCCTGTTCGTCGGACTGCACAACGCCGAGGTCGGCGGCGTCTACTTCTACGTGAACCGCGACGACGACGCGCTCGTCCGGGAGCTGTCGGCGATCCCTGCCCGCCACGGCCTGCCGCTGGACATCGGCGAGCCGGAGTCGCCCGACGTGGTGCGCCTGGGCGACGCCGTGTTCCGCTGCCCCACCGTCGCGGAGCGTTACGACTACCTCGAGGGTCTCGGACTCGACCCGCTCGCCGAGGTGTCAGGCGGAGGCTCGGCCGACTATCTGCAGCGCCACGGCACCCTGGTGATGGTCGCGGAGCTTCCGTACTGGACGCACGACGACGTCGCGGACGAGGGATCGGGCGGGATCTCGTACCGCCGCGTCGTGCAGGACCGCGCCGAGGCGCTGAGGGCGCTCGGCGAGACCCTCGGGGGCGCGCTTTCACGGGTCGAGGCGCACCTGACGATCCCGAGCCCGATGCTGCGCGGTGCGAGGGCCTTCGCCCCGCTCATGACGGCGCTCGCCGACGCCGAGGACGAGCGGGCACGGCGCCTGGCCCTCGACCGCATCGCGACGAGGGCGGAGGTGTTCTCGAACGAGGATGCCGTGCGGTCCTTCCGTCTGCGGTTCGGCGGCATGCTGCTCCGAGCACTCGAGGTGGAGTGTGCGGCGGGCGTCGCCCACGACACGGTCCGTCGCGAGCGCGATGCCTTCCGCGATGTCTACGAGGAGTGGGTCGCCGAGGCGGAACGCGTGCCGCTTCGCACCCTGCCCCTCACCGATCTCGTCGGTGTGCAGCTCGACGCGGTCCTCGCCGCGGCACGTGCGGCGGTGACCGCGTGAGGTTCGCGCGGGCCGCCGGCGCCCGACTGATCGAGGTCGGCATCGTCTTCCTCGGCGTCACGTTCATCATCTACGCGATGGTCTGGGCGCTCCCGGGCGACCCGATCGCTGCCCTGGGCGGCGACCGCCCGCTTCCGGCCGCCGTGGTCGCCGAGCTGCGCCGCCAGTTCCATCTCGATGACCCGCTCCTGCTGCAGTACCTGCGCTACCTCGGCGGGCTCTTCACCGGCGACCTGGGGACCACGTTCGACGGCGTGCCCGTGGCCGATCGCATGGCCGCGCGCTGGCCGGTGACGATCACGCTGGCGATCACGGCGTGGGTGATCGAGGTCGTGCTCGGCGTGCTCCTCGGCCTGGTGGCGGGGCTGCGCAAGAACAGCTGGATCGACCGCGGCGTGCTGCTGACCACGATCCTCGCGACGTCCATCCCCATCTTCGTCGTCGCCGTCGGGGCCCAGCTGATCTTCGGGCTCCAGCTGAAGTGGCTGCCGATCGCCGGGACGACGGCGGGATGGCCGACGGCCTACATCCTGCCGGCGGCCGTCATCGCGATCTTCGGTCTCGCCGCGATCGCCCGCCTCATGCGTGGCAGTGTCATCGACACGCTCCAGTCCGACTTCGTGCGGACGCTGCGGGCCAAGGGGGTGCCGCGTCGGACGATCGTCGGCACGCACGTCATGCGCAACTCCGTGGCCCCCGTGCTCACCTTCGTCGCCATCGACCTGGGGTACCTCCTGGGCGGCGCGGTCGTGGTGGAGGGTGTGTTCAACCTGCCCGGTATCGGACAGCTGCTCTTCACCGCCATCCGTACGCACGAGGGTCCGACCGTGGTGGGGGTCGGCACGACGCTGATCCTCATCTTCCTGGCCCTGAGCCTGCTGGTCGACCTCGTCAACTCCGCCCTCGACCCGAGGATCCGCCATGTCTGAGATGATCGCCGCCACCGCGCCCGACGCGCCGACCCTCGTCGACCGCGGCCTCTGGTCCGTCCTGCGCCGTCGCGTGACCTTCTGGGCGCCGGTCATCGTGCTGGCCGTCCTGGGGCTGATCGCCCTGCTGCCCGGCCCGATCGCGATGCTCTTCGGCGGCGGGGACCCCCGCGCGTGCGATCTCGTCGACAGCGCTCTGCCGCCGGGCCCGGGGCATCCCTTCGGCACCGACCTGCAGGGCTGCGACATCTACGCCAACGTCGTCTTCGGCACGCGCACCTCGCTGTCGATCGGACTGCTGACAACCGCGCTGTGCCTCGTCGTCGCGATCGTGCTCGGCACCATCGCCGGCTACGCCGGAGGCATCGTCGACACGGTCATCTCGCGACTGACCGACGTGTTCCTCGGGTTCCCGTTCATCCTGGGCGCGATCATCGTGCTCAACAGCCTCGGCAAGCCCGACCCCGTGCTCGTCTCTCTCGTGCTCGCCTTCTTCTCGTGGCCCACGATGGCGCGTCTCGTTCGAGGCGCCGTGCGCAGCGTGCGCGGCAACGACTACGTGCGCGCCGCGTCGGTCATCGGGCTCTCGCACGTGCAGATCGTCCTCCGCCACGTGCTCCCCAACGCCATCGGGCCCGTGCTGGCGATCGCCGCCACGTTCGTGGGCAGCGTCATCGTCGCCGAGTCGACGCTGACCTTCCTGGGCGTGGGACTGCGCGCCCCCACGATCTCGTGGGGTCTTCAGCTGGCGAACGCGCAGTCGTACGTCGGCACGGCCCCGCATATGCTCCTGTTTCCCGCGCTCTTCCTCAGCATCACCGTGCTCGCGCTCATCACCCTGGGCGACACCGTGCGCGACGCCCTCGACCCGAAAGGACGCTGACCGTGTCGACCCCTCCCACCGCCCCAGCGGCGACGCTCACCGATGCCACCGCCCCGGACGCCCCCGCCACCGCCCTCGCGTCCGGTTCGACGACCGGCGACGGCGCGACGGGCGGCGACGCGCGGCGCGACGCGCTCCTGCGCGCCGGAGCCGCCTACGTCGCCCAGTGGATCGGCTTCCAGTACGAGCTGCGGGGGGTTCCCGGCATCCAGGTCGCGATCCGCCACCGCGGCGAGCTGCTGCTCGACGAGGCCTGGGGCGTCGCGAACGCCGCGACGTCGGAGCCGCTGACCACGGGACACCTCTTCCGCATCGCATCCCACTCCAAGACGTTCACCGCGACCGCCGTCCTGCAGCTCGTCGAGAGCGGTGCGCTCCGCCTCGACGACCCGTTGTCGCGGTGGCTCCCCGAACTCGCGGATGCCGAGGTGGGCGACGTCAGCGTGCGCGAGCTCCTCGGCCACCAGGGCGGCGTCATCCGCGACGGCGTCGTCGCCGACTTCTGGCAGCGCGGGCTGCCCTTCCCCGACCGCGCCGAGATCCTTCGCATGGCGGCGGAGGAGGGACGCGTGTTCGCCCCGAACGAGCACTTCAAGTACTCCAACGTCGGCTACTCGCTGCTGGGTCTTGTGATCGAGGCCGCGGCGGGCGTCTCGTACGCGCAGTACGTCGTCGACCACATCGTGCGCCCGCTCGGTCTCGACGACCTCGGCCCCGAATGGGACGCCGATCGGGCCGACGACTTCGCCGCCGGTCATAACGCGGCCCTGCGAGCCGGGGCTCCGCGGCGCGTGATCCCGCACGTCGACACGCGCGCCATGGCCGCGGCGACGGGATGGTTCGGCACCGCGCGCGATCTGTCCGCGTACTTCGCCGCCCACACTCCCGGTGACGACACACTCGTGTCGGACGCGGCGAAGAGGCTGCTGCAGCGGCGGGAGTCCGACATCGAGTACGCCGGGGTCCTTCGCCATTACGGGCTCGGCTTCGACGTCCGCGACCTCGACGGGGTGCATCTGGTCGGACACAGTGGCGGATACCCCGGCCACATCACGCGCACGTGGCTCGACCTCGACGATGACCTCGTGGTGAGCGTGCTGACCAACGCCATCGACGGCCCGGCCGACGTGCTCGCGACGGGGGCCATCGGCATCCTGCGCCTGGCCCTCGCGCAGGCCGACCGAGAGCCGGCCGAGGCTGCGGTCACGGGACGGTTCGCGAGCATGTGGAGCGTGGCCGACCTCGTGGATCTCGGCGGTGCCGTGGCGGTGCTGCACCCCGCCGATCCCGACCCCGCCCGTTCCGCCGAGGTGCTCGACGTCGACGACGACGGGACGCTGCGCCTCCCGTCGCGCGCGAGCTTCGGCGCGAGTGGCGAGCCGGTGAGCGTGGAGAGGGATGCCGCGGGCGAGGTCGTGTCGATCCGCTTGAGCGGCATGTCCATGTGGCCGTTCGAGCGTTATCGCTACGCTCTGTCGACGGAGCAGCCGTCGGAGCTGCTGAAGGGGATGGCCCTGTGACGGACGAAGAACGCAGCACGCCCGCCGATGCGCCCGCCGACGTGCTCGACGAGGCCGTGAGCGCTTTCGTCGAGGACTTCGCGTACGCGTGGGGAGCGGCGGGCAACCCGCGGATGGAGGGGCGCGTTCTCGCGTTGCTCCTGATCGTCGACGAGCCCTACCTCTCGTCCGCCCGTATCGCCGATCTGCTGCAGGCGAGCGCGGGCGCCGTGTCGATGTCGACCCGGGCGCTGGTCAACCTCGGTTTCCTGAAGCGACACGCGATCCCCGGGGACCGCAGCCACTACTTCCGCACCGAGGACGACGTGTGGGGAGGCTTCCTCGCCGGTGAGCGCGACTACGTCCGCCGCATCAACTCGACCCTCGAGTTCGGCCTCGATGTGCTCCCCGAGGACGCATCACGACCGCGGACGCGCCTGACCAACGCCCTGCGCTACATGACGTGGCTCGTCGGGCATCACCGCAAGATGCTGGCCGAGTGGCAGGAGTACCGCGACAGCACCCTCGCCGCCGACGCGCAGGCCGCCGCCGGCGCACCCGCCCTCGACACACCCGCCGTCGACGCTCCCGCCGTCGTCGCGCCTTCCCTGGACACGTCTGAACGGGAGCCGGGCTCGTGACCGCGCCCGTGCTCGAGGTCACCGGTCTCGAGGTCGTCTTCGACCTCGGCGAAGAAGAGGTCGTCGCCGTCGCGGGCCTCGACCTGACCGTGGGACGCGGCGAGATCGTGGCCCTCGTGGGGGAGTCGGGCTCGGGCAAGAGCGTGAGCGCCCTCGCCCTCGTCGGTCTACTCCCCGAGCGGGCGCGCGTGCGCGGCACCGCGGTGTTCGACGGCATCGACCTGCTCGCGCTCGACGAGAACCGCTTGAACGCGATCCGCGGTTCCCGCATCGCCGTCGTCTTCCAGGACCCGATGAACGCCCTCGACCCCGTCTTCCCCATCGGTCATCAGATCGACGAGGTGCTGCGGGTGCACCGTCCCGACATGGACCGCGCCGCCCGCCGCGCCCGTGTCGTGGAGCTGCTGACGATGGTGGAGATCCCGGATGCCGCCGCGCGCGTGCGCTCGTATCCGCACCAGATGTCGGGTGGCCAGGCCCAGCGCGTCATGATCGCGATGGCCCTGGCATGCGATCCGGAGCTGATCATCGCCGACGAGCCGACGACCGCCCTGGACGTGACGGTGCAGCGCGAGGTGCTCGACGTGATGCGCCGACTGCGCGAGCGCACCGGCACGGCGATGCTGCTCATCACGCACGACATGGGTGTGGTCGCCGACATGGCCGACAGCGTCGTGGTGCTGAGACGCGGCGAGGTACAGGAGCGGGCCGACGTGCAGCGCATCTTCGATGCGCCGTCGGCGCCCTACACGCGCGAGCTGCTGTCGGCCGTTCCGCGCTTGGGCGCGTCGGAACGGGTCGCGGTCGACGCGGAGGGAGAGCCCGTGCTCGAGGTCGATGGTCTCACGGTCGTCTACGGCCGCGGGGCGCGCGCCCTCACCGCGGTCGACGACGTGAGTCTTCGCATCCCCCGCGGGCAGACCACGGCACTCGTGGGGGAGTCGGGGTCGGGCAAGAGCACCATCGGCATGTGCGCCCTGGGCCTCGCCCCGATCACCTCGGGGAGGGTGCTCATCGACGGCGTGGACCTCCGCACCGCCCGCCGGACCGCGTCGCTCGCGGTCAAGCGGTCCGTCGGGGTCGTGTTCCAGAACTCCACCGCGGCCCTCGACCCACGCATGAGCATCGGGGCCTCGATCGCCGAGCCCCTGCGGGCGCACACCGCCCTCTCGCCGCGCGAGCGCGAGGCACGGGTCGCGGCCCTGCTCTCGGACGTCGAGCTCCCGGCATCCTGGGCGGGCCGTTTCCCTCACGAGCTGTCGGGCGGTCAGCGTCAGCGCGTCGCGATCGCCCGCGCCATCGCGCTCGAGCCCCGACTGCTCGTGGCGGACGAGCCCACCTCGGCGCTGGACGTGTCGGTGCAGGCGACCGTGCTCGACCTGGTGCGACGGCTCCAACAGGAGTTACGGTTCGCGTGCCTGTTCATCAGCCACGACCTCGCGGTCGTCGACCAGCTAAGTGACCGGGTGGTCGTCCTGCAGCGCGGGCGCATCGTCGAGGAGGGCACTCGCCGCGAGGTGCTCACCTCGCCGCGCGAGGAGTACACGCGGGCTCTCATCGCCGCCGTCCCCGTTCCCGATCCGCGCGAGCAGGCGAGGCGTCGCTCCGCCGCCGCCTGAGGGCCGCGGCACCCGCTCAGTGGTGGAACCCCGGCCCCGTCCCCTCGGTCGGCATCGGCGACTGCAGCTTGTCGAGGTACGAGACCTCGGTGCGGATGTCGTCCAGCAGGTCGTCGGCGAGGTCGAGACTGAGTCCCGCGCGCACGACGATCCGCTGCACGGTGCGATCGGACATGTCGTCGGGCAGCGGGTAGGCCGGCACGAGCCAGCCGTGCATACGCAGCCGGTCGGACAGGTGGTACAGGTTCCAGTTCTCGGTGTAGCCCGGACGCATGCGCCACGCGAACACGGGTAGGTCGCTGCCGTCGCTCACCAGCTCGAACGGTTTCATCGCGCCGATCCCGTGCGACAGGTGCAGGGCGACCTTCTGCAGACCGCGCTGCACGGTCGCGTATCCCTCGAAGCCGAGGCGGAGGAACAGGTAGAACTGCAGCAGCACCTGGGCCCCGGGCCGCGAGAAGTTCAGCGCGAACGTGGGCATGTCGCCGCCGAGGTAGCTCACGCGGAACACCAGGTCTTCGGGCAGCCACTTCTCCTCGCGCCACACGACCCAGCCCACGCCGGGGTAAACGCCGCCGTACTTGTGCCCCGACGTCGAGATCGAGTGCACGCGCTCGAGTCGGAAGTCCCACACGAGCTCGGGCCGGAGGAACGGCGCGACCATCGCGCCCGAGGCGCCGTCGACGTGGATCGCGATGTCGAGGCCGGTCGTCTGCTCGATGGCATCCAGAGCCTGGGAGATGGATGCCACGGGCTCGTACGCCCCGGTATAGGTCACACCCAGGATGGCCACGACGCCAATCGTGTTCTCGTCGACGTAGTCCGCGAGATCGTGGCCGTCGAACACCGGGTGTTCGTCGGTGACGGGGACGTAGCGGGCCTCGACGTCCCAGTAGTTGCAGAACTTCTCCCAGCACACCTGCACCGCGCTGCTCATGACGAGGTTGGGCTTCTCGGTCGACTTTCCGGCGGCGCGACGGGCGTGCTGCCAACGGCGCTTGAGAGCGAGCCCGCCCAGCATGCACGCCTCGGACGAGCCGATCGTCGAGGTCCCCGCCGCACCCTCGACCGAGGGGGCGTGCCAGAGGTCGGCAAGCATGCGCCAGCACGTGCGCTCGATCTCGGCGGTGCGGGGGTACTCGTCCTTGTCGATCATGTTCTTGTCGTACGCGTCGGCGTAGAGCCGGTCGGCGTGCTCGTCCATCCACGTGCCGACGAACGTCGCGAGATTCATGCGCGCGTTGCCGTCGAGCATCATCTCGTCGTGCACGATCTGGTACGCCGTCTCGGGCAGCTCCGGGGTGCGAGGGAAGCGATCGCGGGGACGGCGGGTGGCTTCGCCGGCGCGGTCGAAGACGGGCGTCAACGCATCGTCGGGTCGGTGGGTCATGGGGGTGTCCTCCCTCGTGGCGACGCCGACCGGCGCGCTCGCCCCGAGCCTGGCAGAACCCGCTTCCGGATGCCATGGCCCCGATGTCCGGGGGGAGGGCTAGCGTTGAAGAATGGTCGGTTATCGCTACCTCGGAAACAGTGGATTCAAGATCTCGGAGATCACCCTCGGCAACTGGGTGACCCACGGTTCGCAGGTCGGTGACGACGCCGCGATCAAGACGGTGCACGCCGCGCTCGACGCGGGGATCACGACGTTCGACACCGCCGACGCTTACGCCAACGGCGCGGCCGAGACCGTGCTCGGCAAGGCCCTCGAGGGGCAGCGTCGCGAGTCGCTCGAGATCTTCACGAAGGTGTACTTCCCCACCGGTCCCGGGGGCGCGAACGACACCGGGCTGAGCCGCAAGCACATCATGGACTCGATCAACGGCTCGCTGAAGCGCTTGGGCACCGACTACGTCGACCTCTACCAGGCTCACCGTTTCGACTACGAGACCCCGCTCGAAGAGACCTTCCAGGCCTTCGCCGACGTCGTCCGCCAGGGCAAGGCGCTCTACGTCGGTGTGTCCGAGTGGACCGCCGAGCAGCTGCGCGAAGGTCACGCGCTCGCGAAGCAGCTCGGCATCCAGCTCATCTCGAACCAGCCGCAGTACTCGATGCTGTGGCGCGTGATCGAGGGCAAGGTCGTTCCCACGAGCGAGGAGCTCGGGATCTCGCAGATCGTCTGGTCGCCGATGGCGCAGGGCGTGTTGAGCGGCAAGTACCTGCCGGGCCAGCCGGTTCCCGAGGGCTCGCGCGCGACCGACGAGAAGAGCGGCGCGAACTTCATCAAGCGGTTCCTGAACGACGACACGCTCGAGGCCGTCCAGCGCCTCAAGCCCATCGCCGACGGTGCGGGTCTCACCATGCCGCAGCTCGCGATCGCGTGGGTGCTGCAGAACCCCAACATCGCCGCCGCCCTCGTGGGCGCCTCGCGTCCCGAGCAGCTCGCCGACACCGTGAAGGCGTCGGGCGTGACGCTGGATGCCGACACCCTCGCCGCGATCGACGAGGCCCTGGGCGACGCGGTGTTCTCCGACCCCGAGAACACCTACGACGTGTCGCCGAAGAAGCGCCTGGTCTGAGGTCCGCACGGGCGGGTCGGGCGTTCTGCGCCCGGCCCGCTTTTGCGTCCCCGTCTTCGCAGGGCGCAGGTGGCTGAGCCTGTCGAAGCCCCGGTACCTCCGCGCGCGGGGCGCCGCGCCCGGGATCGTGCCGTCTGAGTGTCCAAAACACCCGGACGTCGCAAAAATCCGTCCGGGTGTTGTGGACACTCAGCCGCGGGAGGCGCGCTGGGCTGCGCCTCAGGCGCCGCTCAGGAGAGCGCAGGAATCGCGTCGTACCCTGTGCGAATGTCCTTTTCCGCTCACCGGCCTGGCCGCTTCGGCTCCGACGGCCGCATCGAGTTCACGACGGACGAGGAACGCGAGCAGTATCTCGACGACATCCTCGCCGCGCAGAGTGCGGCGAACCGTCCCGCGTCGCAGGATGGCGCGACCGAGCCCTGGGGAGCCCCGTCGGGCTCGGATGACCCGACTCTCCCGCTCGACCCCGACACACCCGATCCCGACGCCCCCGACGTCGACGCCCCCGGTGCGACGGAACCCGACGCCGAAGCGCCTGAATCCGCACCCGCTGCCGATGAGACCCTCGTCCTCGACCGCGACGAGGCCGCCGGCCCGGAGCGTGAGCGGGCCGCCGCCGACGAGGCGCCCGAGCCCGTGGCATCCGGTCCCCGGGCTCCCCGCCTCCGTCGCGACGATCCGCGCCGCCCGCGACTCTCGCTCATCCGGCGCATGGCCGTTCTCGGCGGCGCCGACAACGACGTGCTCAACGAGGTTCCCGAAGAGGTTCCGCGTTTCGTTCAGATGTTCTTCGTCCTCGCGGGGACCGCTCTGGTCTCGTCGCTGTCGATGATGTTCGCGCTGCTCACGGGCGTGCGCGTCAGCCTCTTCCTGGCGATTCCGCTGGCCCTGGTCTGGGGCCTCATCATCTTCAACCTCGACCGCTTCCTCACCTCGACGATGCGCTCGACGAAGAACGTCTTCCGCCTGCTCGGCCTCGCCTTCCCGCGCGTGATCATGGCCGCGCTCATCGGCATCGTCGTCGCGGAGCCGCTCGTGCTGCAGGTGTTCCAGAACGACATCGCCCGCGAGGTGAACTCCACGAACGTCACGCAGGCGCTGAGCGATCAGGATGCCGTCACCAACGGTCCCGAGAAGCAGGCCCTCGACGCCGCGTCCGCCCAGGTCGCTGCCCTCGAGAACCAGGCGGCGACGGGCATCGTCACGGGGACCTCCTCGACGTCGGCCGAATCGGCTGCCGCCCAACAGACGGTGGACCAGCTCACGCAGCAGCTCGCCGCGCAGCAGACCGTGATCGATCAGGCGCGCGCGGTGTACCAGTGCGAGCTGACCGGTCAGGGTGCGGGCACCGTGCCGGGCTGTACGGGAGTCGCGGGCAACGGCGCGAGCTCCGACGCCGCCCAGGCCCAGCTGGCCCAGGCGCAGTCGGCGTACGACGCGCTCTCGACACAGCTGCAGCAGGCGCAGACCGCACTGGCGGCCGCCAACGCCGCGGGCACCGAGGCCGCAGCATCCTCGGCCGAGCAGAACAAGCAGCAGGCGGAGGATCAGCTCCCCGCCGCCCGCACGCAGTACGAGACGGCGCTGGCCGCGTACAACCAGCGCGCGGCGTCCGTCGCCGACGGCAACGCCGGCGCGGTCGGCCTGCTCAGTCAGATCACGGCCCTCGAACGCCTCTCGGATCGAGAGCCCGCCCTGCGGTGGGCGCACTACCTCATCGCGGCGCTGTTCTTCATGATCGAGCTGCTGCCGGTGCTGGTGAAGGTGCTCACCGGCTTCGGTGGACCCTCGCTCTACGAGAAAGCCGAGAGGATGCGCGGCCAGATCGCCCTCGACCGCGTCACGGCCCGCACCTACCGCAAGCGCGCCGACGTGATCGTCGATGAAGCCGCGCGCGTTCCCGCGGCGACCGCCTGATGGTCGCCTGGAGCGCGGGGCTTCTGCTCTACCGCCTCACCCCCGAGCCCGAAGTGCTCATCGCGCACATGGGTGGACCGTTCTGGGCCAAGAAGGACGCCGGGGCCTGGTCGATCCCCAAGGGCGAGTACGAGCCCGAGACGGAGGGGGCTCTGGATGCCGCCCGCCGCGAGTTCCGCGAAGAGCTCGGCGTCGAGCCGCCCGAGGTCGACTGGGCCGAGCTCGGAACGTTCGCGTACTCCAGCGGGAAGAAAGTGGTCGTGTTCGCCGGTGACGGCGCCGGGTTCTCGGCATCCGGATTCACGTTCGGAGAGTTCGAGATGGAGTGGCCGCCCCGCTCCGGCAAACGGGCGTCGTTCCCCGAGGTCGACCGTGCGGAGTGGATGGGTCTGGATGCCGCCCGCGAGGCCCTCGTGAAGGGCCAGCGCCCCGCGCTCGACGCTCTCGCGTCCGCGCTCGAGCTCCTGCGCGGGCGCTGACGCCGCCGCGCGCGCCCCGGCCCGCGCTCTTCTGGCCCGCGGCCCGGGCCGCGGGCGCCCCGGCCCCGCTCCTCCGGCCCGCGGCCCGGCCTGCCGCGCGTGGCCCGCTCAACGCTGAGTGTCCAAAACACCCGGACATCTTGGAAAAACGTCCGGGTGTTCTGGACACTCAAGAGGTGCGGACGGCGGTTGCGCCGCCCGCACGTTCACATCACGGGCGCAGCAGCACCTTGCCGACGCGGGGCGAATCGCTCGCCGTCACGGCCTCCACGATGTCGTCGAGGCCGAAGGTCGCCGCGACCGGGAGGGTGAGGGTGCCGTCGGCGAGGTAGCGCGACAGTTCGCCGAACAGCGCGCCGCGGGTCTCGGCATCCATCGTCTTGCTGACGACGCTGCCCCAGAAGCCCTTCACGGTGGCCTGGCGGAAGATGAGGTCACCGGCGCCGATCTCGAGCGTGCCCGCACCCATCGACCCGAAGATCACGAGAGTGCCGTTCTCGCTCAGCAGCGAGAGGACCTGGCCGGCGGCGGGGCCACCGACCGAGTCGACACCCGCGACGACGGTGCCGTCGCCGATGATCGCGAGGGCCTGGTCGCGCCAGTCGTCGGCATCCGTCGACACGACGTTCTCGATGCCTTGCGCGGCCAGCTCGTCGATAGCGCTCCGGCGGCGGACGAGACCGAGGACATGGATGCCACGGGCCTTGGCGATCTGCGCGACCATGCGACCGACCGCGCCGTTGGCGGTGTTCTGCACGATCCAGTCGCCGGCCTTCAGGTCGAGCGAGTGCAGCAGGCTGATCGCGCTGAACGGCATGGACACGAGCTGTGCGGCCATCTCGTCGGGGAGTCCGTCGACGACGGGGATGAGACCGGCCGCCTTCGTGACGACCTGCTCGGCCCAGACGCCGAAGGTGCCGCCGGTGGCGACGCGCTGGCCGACGGTCAGTCCCTCGACGCCCTCGCCGAGCTCTTCGATGACCCCGACGGCCTCGGTGCCGGCGCGGGCGGGGAGCTCCGGCTTGAAGCCGTAGGTGCCGCGGATCGTCCACAGGTCGTGGTTGTGGATGGGCGACAGGATCACGCGCAGGCGCACCTCGCCGGGGCCGGGGGTCGGGGTCTCGACCTCTTCGACGCCGAGGACGTCGGCCGGTTCGCCGAACTCGTGGTGGATGACTGCGCGCATGGATTCCTCCTGTGGTTATTTTGTAACGACTGGTCTAATATAGACCCCGCGCCGGAAAGCGCAACCGTGAGGATGCTGAGGGCTCCGGCGGCTTCGACGAGCTCAGCCACCTCGGGGAGAAAAAGGGAAACGCATGGGCAGAATGCCGAGCTTCGAACGCTCCGCCGTCGTCGACGCCGCGCGCGACGTGTTCTGGCGGCGCGGCTACGCCGAGACCGGCATCGCCGAGCTCGAAGAGGCCACGGGCCTCACCCGCTCGAGCATCTACAACGCCTTCGGGAGCAAGCGCGGACTCTTCGACGCGGTGCTCGCCGCCTACCTCGACGACGTCGTCCGCACGCGTCTGCGCCCCCTGGGAGGGGGAGACCCGGGCGCGTTGGAGGCGTACGTCGCCGAGATGGTCGCCGGGATCGCCGCCGACACCCCGCGTGCCCGCCTCGGCTGCCTGCTCTTGAACGCAGGATCCTCGCCGCTCGCGTCCGACGACGCCGACGTCCGCACCCTCGTGTCGGACTACGCGGCCGAGATGCGTGCCGCGATCCGCGCCGCCGTCGCCGACCGTCGCCCCGATCTGACTCCGGATGCCGTCGACGCCCTCGCCGCGGTCTGCGCCTCGCTCGTGGTGGCCGGGCTCACCCTCGCGCGCGCCGATCGCGACGGGGCGATCGCGACCCTGGCATCCATCCGCACGACCCTGGAGTCGTGGGGTCGGGGCTGACCGCCGCACGCGCCGCGCTGTCGCGCCCGCGCGTCCGTGTGCGGCACCGCGCCCGCGAGACTGCACGCAGCTGACAAACCGCCTGCACGCTGCAGTGGGTTTGTCAGCGAGATGCAGTCTCGCGGCCCTGCCGCGGCGCGCCGTGCGGCCGCGCCCCGCCCTCGAGGGAGCCGCGACCCGGGTCAGGCCAGCTTCACCGCCGTACCGTAGGCCACGACCTCTTGGAAGTTCTGCGCCACTTCGCTCGTGTCGAAGCGCATCGCGATCACCGCGTCGGCGCCGAGCGCCTGCGCTTCCTCGATGAGGCGCTGCTTGGCCTCGTCGCGGCTCTCCTGGAGCTGCTTGGTGAGGCCCTGCAGTTCGCCGCCGAAGATCGACTTGAGGCCGGCACCGAACTGCACGCCGATGTTGCGGGCGCGCACGGTCAGGCCGGTCACCTCCCCGAAGACCTCGGTGATCTGGCGGCCGGGGACATCGTTCATCGTCGTCACGAGCATGGGGTCAGTGTGGCAGCGAGGGGGCGGGCGCACCAGACCCGATCAGGCGACCCCCTGGATCGGCGCACAGCACTCCCGTACTGTGCACACGTGTCAGAATCGCGCATCGTCATCGTCTCGGGCGCGCGGACGCCCATCGGTTCCTTCGCGGGCTCGCTCTCGGGCGTCGACGCGTACGAGCTCGGGGCGGTCGCCGTGACCGAGGCCCTGCGCCGAGCGGGAGTCGCCGCCGCCGACGTCGACGAGGTCGTCATGGGCTGCATCGCGCAGAACGGCCCCGACGCCTACAACGCCCGCCGCGTCGCGCTCGCCGCGGGGCTTCCCACTCGGGTCCCCGCTTTCACGGTCAACCGCCTCTGCGGTTCGGGCCTCCAGGCCATCTGGTCAGCGGCTCAAGAACTCCGCTGGGGCGGGATCGATGTCGCCGTCGCGGGCGGCGACGAGAGCATGTCGCGCACGCCGTTCCTCGAGTACGGCGCCCGCGGCAACGCTCGTCTCGGCGACCGCACGCTCCTCGACGGAACCCTCGCGATCCTCACCGACCCTTTCAGCGGCCGGCACATGGGCACGACGGCCGAGGTCGTGGCATCCCGGTACTCCGTCTCCCGCGCGGAGCAGGACGCCTTCGCGGTCGAGAGCCAGCGACGGGCGTCGACGGATGCCGCGCGCGCGGCGTTCGCGGAGGAAATCGTGCCGGTGACGACCGGCGGAAAGCATCCGGTCGAGGTCTCGGTCGACGAGCACCCGCGTCCGGGGACGACTCTCGAAGCGTTGGCGGGGCTGCGACCCGCGTTCGAAAAGGACGGATCGGTGACGGCGGGCAACTCCTCGGGCATCAACGACGGCGCGGCGGCGACCGTGCTCATGCGAGAGGACGACGTGCGCGATCGTGGGCTGGCAGGTCTCGCGACCCTCGAGGCCGTGACGACGGCCGGTGTCGACCCCGAGATCATGGGATACGCGCCCGTCCTCGCCCTGCGGCGGCTCTGGGAGCAGACCGGGCTCAGCCCCGCCGACATCGACGTGATCGAGCTGAACGAGGCCTTCGCGGCTCAGGCGGTCGCCGTGATCCGCGACGCCGGCCTCGATCCCGAGAGGGTCAACCCGTACGGCGGCGCGATCGCCCTCGGCCACCCGGTCGGTGCGACGGGCGCGATCCTGACGGTCCGCGCCGCCCTCGACCTGCAGCGCCGCGACCTCGAGTACGCGGTCGTGACGATGTGCATCGGCGGCGGTCAGGCGCTCGCGGCGCTGCTGCGGCGGTACTGACGGCGTCCATTCGGCCCTGTCGTCCGGCGGCCGTCGTGCGGAGTTCGTGGGGGCCACGCCGTGGCGTGTTGGCCTCTGGCGGCGTGTCGGGCACGAACTCCGCCGGACGGTCGGGCCCGCGGCATCCGTTCCTCTGAGCGGGATACTGGGCGGATGAGTGTTCACCTTCTCGGCGGCGGGCGCGACGTCGCGCGCTGCGGTGCCCTGTTGCAGACCTTCGTGGCCGAAGCGCGCGAGCACGCCGCGGGCCGTGAGCCGGTCATCGCCGTGCTGCTCGTTCTCGAGGCCGACGACGAGAGCTCGGTCGCGCGGTTCCGCGGCGTCGTCGAGGCCGCGGGCGCGACCGATGTCCGCGTCGCGGCGATCGTCGAGGGCGAGACCTTCACCCCTGAGGCGATCGAGGCCGATGCGATCTTCGTCGGCGGCGGTCTGACCCCGGCCTACCACGAGGCCTTCGTTCCGATCCGTGACGCCGTCCGCTCCCGTGTGGAGGGAGGGATGCCGTATGCCGGCTTCTCGGCCGGTGCGGCGATCGCGCCGGAACGTGCCCTCGTCGGCGGGTACCTGCTGCGGGGTGTGGAGGTGGCATCCGAAGATGCCGGTGAGGAGCTCGATGAGCTCGAGGTGCGGGACGGCCTGGGACTGGTTCCGTTCGCCGTGGATGTGCACGCGGCGCAGTGGGGGACCGTGTCGCGACTGGTCGCCGCGGTCGATGCGGGCTTGATCGCCGAGGGCGTCGCGATCGACGAGCACACGGCGCTCATCGTTTCGGGAGACACCGCCGTGCACGGCTCCGGCCAGGTCTGGAACGTCGGCCCCGCGGCATCCGGGGTCCGGGTGAGTCTCCGCTCGGCGTGAGGTCCGGTACCGTCCGGGTCCGTGCCGTCGCGCGGAGTTCGGCGCGGACACGCCGTGGGCGGGGCCATGGGGTCGGCGTGTCGGGGAGGGACTCCGCCTGACGGCCCGACGGCCTGACGGCCCGACGGCACCGCACCGTCCGGCGACCCTCCCGACACCCCCCACCGGGCACAGAGGAACGGCCCCCACTCGCGAGGGTGAGGGCCGTTCCGAGGTCAAGCGTCAGACCGTGCGCCGCCGCCGCAGGGCGAAGGCGAGGCCGCCCGCGACCACGAGGAACCCGCCCGCGAGGGCCACGCCCCACGGTGCCTCGACACCGGTGTTCGCGAGCTTGCCGCCGGGGCTCGTCGGCTGTCCGGGTGCGGCGGGCGCGGGCGTCGGTTCGGCGCCGGGGTCCTCGCCCGGCGTCGCGTCGGAGGCGAGCACGGCCCGTCCGAGCGGAGCCGGGTCGACCACGGGGGTCGCCTCGAAGTACGCGAGCGTCGCGTCGAGGTCGATCTGTCCGGTGTCGGTGCGGTCGGTTCCCGCCGCGAAGGTCGGGAAGCCGTCGCCGCCGTTCGCGAGGAACGAGTTCGTCACGACCGTGAACGTGTCGGTGTCGGCGATCGGCTTGCCCTGGTAGGCCATCGAGACGACCGAGCCCACCCGCGGGTTCGTCGGGTCCTGCGTGAAGGTGTACGAGAAGCCCTCCGAGACCCCGAGGTGCAGCTTCGGTCGATCGCCCTCGGCCTTCCACTGCTCGTTCAGGATGCCGCGCAGCTGCTCGCCCGTCAGCGTCACCGTCACGAGGGTGTTGGCGAAGGGCTGCACGAGAGCGGCCTCCTTGTAGGTGACCACCCCGTCGTCGCCCTTCAGCAGGTCGGCGCGCAGGCCACCGGGGTTCATGAGCGCGATTCGCGCCTTCGTCCCGGCGTAGGCGGGGTTCTCCGACGTCGCCCACAGGTACACGTCGGCGACCCAGTTGCCCATCGACGACTCGACGCCGCGGTCGGCTCCCGACGGGGTTCCGCCGCGCAGGATGTCGCCGCTGATCTCGCCGACGGGCTTCGCACCGATGACGTCGGCCTGTGCGACGTACTCCGCGACCTTCGCCTCGATCTCGGCATCCGGAGCGAAAGCCCCCGCGAGCGGGAACGTGGTTCCGGTGATGGATGCCAGGGAGTCGGTGCGCGTGTCCCACGTGAGCGACAGCTGGCCCATGGCCTTGCCGTACTCGTAGGCCTGGATCACCGGGCGGGTGAGGTCGGTACCTGCCACGGGAAGGTCGCACGCGTAGGTCTGGTGCGTGTGCGCCGAGACGATCGCGTCGATCTCGGGCGAGGCGTTGACGGCGAGGTTGCCGAAGCCGGACTGGTCGGCGGTGATCGCGGCGCAGTCGTCGGAGACCGCGGCGCCCGAGTGCGTCAGCAGGACGATCACGTCGGCGAGGTCACCGCTCGTGATCTCGTCGGCGACGCGGTTCGCGGCCTCGAGCTGGTCGCCGAACTCCACGTCGGCGATGCCGGCCGGGTCGACCATGGTCGCGGTGTCGGGGGTGACGGTGCCGATGAAGGCCACGCGCACGCCGTCGACGTCCTTGATCGCGTACTCGTCGAGCGCGGGCTCTTTCGTGCCCTTCTTGTACACGTTCGCGCCGAGACCGTACTCGCCGCCGCCGTACTCGGGCAGCACCCGGTCGGTGAGGTCGGCGAAGCCGCGGTCGAACTCGTGGTTGCCCACGGCCGACACGTCGAGACCGGACGCCTTCAGCGTGTCGATCGTCGGCGAATCGTTCTGGATGAGCGAGGTGAAGGTCGACGCGCCGATGTTGTCACCCGCCGAGACGAAGAGCGTGTTCGGGTTGGCGGCTTCCTTGGCCTTCACGGCGCCCGCGATGACGGCCGCGCCGGCCTCGCCCTGCGAGCCCGCTTCGAGGCGGCCGTGGAAGTCGTTGACCGTCAGGATGTCGATGTTCTTCACCGTCGGGTTCGAGACCTCGAACAGCGTCGTGGTGCCCGACACCTCGTTGCCGACGGCGACGAGCGGTCGACCCGTGGGGGATGCGTCAGCGGGAATGAAGTCCACGCCCTCGGGACCGAGGTCGCCGGCCTTCGACAGCAGCTCGCGGTCGGCGGTCTCGTCTCCGGTGAGCTGGTCTTCCATGGACACCGAGAAGTCGCGGTTGTTGACGTATCCCGCGTAGGCGGCCTTCGTCGGGTCGGTGATGTCGTAGGTCATCACGCCGCCGACGCGCTCGAGACCGATGAACGCGTAGGTGCGCCCGTCGACCTCGCCGATCGCGAGGTTCTCGGGCTCGGGGCCCTTGTCGTCGCTGCGGCCCTCGAGGTTCGAGGCCGAGTGGTTCGAGTTGAAGAAGTCGGGGTCCGCGTCGTGCGTGATGCGCTCGAAGTCGGCACCGGAGTCGAAGACCTGCTCGCCCGCGGTGTTCCACACCGAGAAGCCGCGGCCGCCGAAGGTGTAGAGCTCCGAGTAGCAGGTCCCGTCGGCGCTCAGGCCCATGTCGGTCGCGACGTTGAGTCGACCGAGGTCCGCGTCGTCGAGCGAGCCGGCCAGCGGGCTGTCGGCGCAGACGGGCGCGAGACCGTCCTCACCGAGATCCTTCACGCGGGCGGTGTCGTTGAAGTCGCCCCACTCGCGGCCGTCGCCCTCGTTGGCGGTGACGAGGTAGGTCTCGCCGTTCGCCTCGTACGCCTGGATGCCATCGGGCATGTACATGCCGAACAGGCCCGGGTAGCTCTTCTCGTTGTAGGTCGGGGCATCTTCGGGGTCGCGGTCGCTCGCGTCGAGCGTCTCGACGCCGTAGTCCTTGTACCCCAGGGGACGGATGCCACTGACCTCCGCCGACGCCAGGTCGACGATCGCGATCGCGTTCGCCTCCTGCAGGGCGACGTACGCGGTCCCTCCGGCGATCGCGACGTACTCGGGCTCGAGGTTGCGGCTCACGCGGTTCGCGGCGAGTGGGGTGTCGCCCTGGTCGGGGGCGGCGACATCGGGGCCGAAGACGCGGACGGCGGGGTCGAGGGTCTTCGACCCACCCTGCTCGAAGGCTCCGAAGCCGGCCGTGCGCACGGCATCCTGGCTCGGCGCCGCCTTCTCGGCGGGGAGCGTGACGATCCCGACCGAGCCCTCGGGGTCGACCGAGAAGTCGTCGGCGGGCTCGCCCTCGTTCGCGACGACGGCGACCGTGCCGTCGGCCGAGATCGTGACCATGTCGGGAAGCGCTCCGACGGTGACCTGGCCCAGCACGGTCGGCTCGGCGGCATCCGCGTCGAAGAACACCAGCCGGCCCGGCGCCGTCTTGTCGGCGTCCTCGAGGGCGATGACGCCCAGGCCGTCGGCGCGCACCGCGAGCGAGTTCGCCACGCCCGTCCCCGTGATCGAGTACAGCTTCGTGGGCGCCGTGGGGCTGCTCATGTCGAGCACGTCGACGGCACCGGCCTGCGCGTTCACGACGAACAGGCGGTTCTTGTACGCGTGCACGATCTCGGCGGCCGACTGGTCGAACACGCCTGTCTCGTAGGTGCCGATCGGGCGGAGGCTGACCGTGCTGTCGGCGGGAGCGTCACGGATCGGGTCGGGAACGATCGCGGCGGATGCCGCGGTGGCGCTCGAGAGCGCGAGCGCGCAGACAGCCGCGGTCGTCGCGGTCAGCGCGACGGTACGGCGAAGGAAGGGCGAAGGCATGGCTGTGTCCTCGGGGCAGGGGATCGACGCGCCGCGGGGGCGGCACACCGGACGCCGCGGGGGCGGCGGACGCGCCGAGTCTGGCCGCGGTCCGTGACGCTCGGGTGAACGAGAGGCGAACGCTCGCACGCGCGCCCGCTCCGGCGCGTCGCGGTCTACTCTGAGCGCATGACGGAGCTCTCCGGTGCCCACGCCGACGAACCGCATCGCCAGGGCCTCGCCCAACGCTTGAACGGCCTGCGCGCGGGGGTGCTCGGCGCGAACGACGGCATCGTCTCGACGGCCGCGGTCGTCGTGGGCGTGGCGGGAGCGACGAGCGAGGTCGGGCCGGTGCTCGTCGCCGGGCTCGCGGCTCTCGTCGGCGGCGCCGTGTCGATGGCGCTCGGCGAGTACGTCTCGGTCTCGAGCCAGCGCGACAGCGAGCGGGCGCTCATCCAGAAGGAGCGCCGCGAGCTCGCGGAGGATCCGGATGCCGAGTTCGCCGAGCTCGTCGGGTTGTACGAGGCCCAGGGGCTCACGCGCGACACGGCGACCCGCGTGGCGACCGAGCTCACGGCATCCGATGCCCTGAAAGCGCACCTGTCGATCGAGCTGAACATCGACGCCGACGACGTGGTGAGTCCGTGGACCGCCGCGCTGGCCTCGGCGGTGGCGTTCACGATCGGGGCGCTGCTGCCTCTCGCGACGATCCTGTTGGCGCCGGTGGAGGTGAGGGTTCCCCTGACCTTCGCGGCGGTGCTCGTCGCGCTCGCGATCACGGGATACGTGGCGGCGTGGATCGGGGGCGCGCGTCGTGGCCGCTCGATCCTGCGCACGGTGATCGGCGGGGCGCTCGCGCTGGGGGCGACGTACCTGGTGGGGTCGCTGTTCGGGGTGGCGGCGGGTTAGTAGATTCCCCTACCAATTAGTAGGACGTCCAGCTATTCTGGCGGGAGCGACGACGCCGTCGCCCCACGAAGGAGAGCCGCATGGACACCACCCCTGCTCCCGCGCTCGACGCCTCGGCCCTGTCCGCCGACGAGCGCGAAGCCATCCTCGAAGCCGTCCGTGACTTCGCCGCGACCGAGCTCGCCCCGCACAGTCTGGAGTGGGATGCCGAGAAGCACTTCCCCCGCGATGTCCTGCGCCGCGCGGGAGAGCTGGGCCTCGGCGGCGTGTACGTGCAGGACGACGTCGGGGGCGCGGGCCTGTCGCGCCGCGACGCCGTCGCGATCTTCGAGGAGCTCGCCTACGGCGACCCCACCGTGACCGCGTACATCACGATCCACAACATGGTCGCGTGGATGATCGACGCCTATGGCACATCGGAACAGCGCGACCGGTGGCTGCCCGGCCTCGTCGCGATGGACGACCTCGGCGCCTACTGCCTCACCGAGCCCGGCGCGGGATCGGACGCGGCGGCGATCACCACCTCGGCGATCCGCCACGATGACACGTACGTGCTCACGGGCGTCAAGCAGTTCATCTCGGGTGCGGGCGAGGCATCCGTCTATGTCGTCATGGCGCGCACGGGAGAGCCGGGCGCCCGCGGGATCAGCGCCTTCCTCGTGCCCGCCGACGCCGACGGGCTGTCGTTCGGGCCGAACGAGAAGAAGATGGGCTGGAACGCCCAGCCCACGCGACAGGTGGTGCTGCACGAGGTGCGTGTGCCCGCGGAGAACCTCCTCGGCGGAGAGGGCCGCGGCTTCTCGATCGCCATGACGGCGCTCAACGGCGGCCGATTGAACATCGCCACCTGCTCGATCGGCGGGGCGCGCTGGGCCCTCGACCGCGCGATCGCCTACGTCCACGAGCGCTTCACCTTCGGCGAGGCGCTCGCCGAGAAGCAGTCCGTCGTCTTCGCGGTGGCCGACATGGCGACCGAGCTCGAGGCCGCGCGCCTACTCGTGCGCGATGCGGCGACGGCCCTGGACGCGAAAGACCCCGACACGGCGACCCGCTGTGCGATGGCCAAACGATTCGCGACCGACGTCGGGTTCCGCGTCGCGAACGAGGCGCTGCAACTGCACGGCGGCTACGGCTACCTGCAGGACTACGGCATCGAGAAGGTCGTCCGCGATCTGCGCGTGCACCAGATCCTCGAGGGCACGAACGAGATCATGCGTCTCATCGTCGGTCGGAGCGTCCTGGCCGCGTGACTCGAGTCCCTCGGCGATGTCGGGGGAGCGTGAAAGCATGCCAGAGCGGGATCGTCCGCGCCGACAGAACGGGAGTGACATGACGGATCAGGATGCCGGGTACGAGACGATTCGCGTCGAGCAGCGGGGCCGTGTCGGCTGGATCACCCTCGACCGCCCCGAGGCGCTGAACGCGCTGAACTCGCGCACCATGCACGAGGTGGTCGCTGCGGCCGAGGCCTTCGACGGCGATGAGGGCGTCGGCGCGATCGTCGTGACCGGAAGCGAGAAGGCGTTCGCGGCCGGAGCCGACATCAAGGAGATGGAGGGCAAGTCCAGCGTCGAGATGACCCTGACCGATCACTTCGGCGGCTGGTCACGGTTCGCGGCCGTTCGCACGCCCGTGATCGCCGCGGTCTCGGGTTACGCCCTCGGCGGCGGCTGCGAGCTCGCGCTCATGTGCGACGTGATCCTGGCCTCGGACCGCGCGAGGTTCGGCCAGCCCGAGGTGCAGCTGGGCGTGATCCCGGGTATGGGCGGGACGCAGCGGCTCGTGCGGGCTCTCGGGTACTACAAGGCGGCCGAACTCGTCTTGACCGGCCGGATGATCGACGCTGTCGAGGCCGAGCGGGTGGGGCTGGTGTCGCGCGTCGTGCCCGGGGCCGACCTGCTCGAGGAGGCGCAGACGGTCGCCGAGACGATCGCCGCGAAGCCGCTCCCGGCCCTCTACGCGGCGAAGGCCGCGCTCGACGCCGCGCTCGAGACCTCTCTCGCCGAGGGCCTCCGCTTCGAGCGCCAGGCGTTCGCCGGTCTCTTCGACACGGCCGATCAGAAGGAGGGGATGGCGGCGTTCCGCGAGAAGCGGGCACCGTCGTTCACCCACCGATGATCGAGACGACGCGACGGAACCCCGCTCGATCGGCCGCACCACGCGCGGCTACGGGCCCACGTCAGAGCGGGTCGGGCACCGGAGCGGGATCGGCGAAGTCGCCGGCCCCCTTGCGGAAGCGCGCGATGATCCGGACGAGCGCCGTCGCGTCGTCGTCGACGAGCCCGAGATCCGCGAACACGGTGTTCAGCGCGGCGGTGGCCTCGTCCACCCGCCGTCGCCCCTCGTCGGTGAGGGCGAGCAGCGCCGCACGTCCGTCGGTGGGGTGCGGTTCACGTGAGACGAGCCCGTCGCGGGTCAGCCGCTCGACCGTGTTCGTGACGCTCGTCGGATGCACCTGCAGTCGGGCGATCGCGCTGGCCATCGGCATCCGTCCCTCCCGCGTGAAAGCGAGCAGCCGCAGCATCTCGAAGCGCGAGAACGACAGGTCGAAGGGCTTCAGCGCCCGATCGATGGATGCCATGAGCAACTGGTGCGCCCGGATCACCGAGGTCACGACCGTCATGCCGTCGGCGGCGTCGTCCCAGCCGTGCGCGAGCCACTGGCGCTTGGCTTCGGCGATCGGGTCGACGGGCAGTCGTCGCGTCATGGGTCCTCCTCGCGTTTCACGGTACCGCGCGGGCGGCATCCGTGAACGTGTCCGTGGCCGTGAGGCCGTGGCGTCCATCCCCCGAACGAAGGAGCCGCGTCGATGAAGATCGTGGTGCTGATCAAAGAAGTGCCCGACACGTGGGGCGAGCGCCGGCTCGACCTCGAGACCGGTCTGACCGACCGGGCCGGCGTGACGCCGGTGCTCGACGAGATCGACGAGCGCACGGTCGAGGCCGCGCTCGCCTTCGCCGACACGCACCCGGGGACCGACGTGATCGCGCTGACGATGGCGCCGGCGTCGGCCGCGGCCACCGTGCGCAAGGCGCTCGCGATGGGAGCGACGTCTGCCGTGCACGTCGTCGACGATGCGCTGCGCGGGGCCGATCTGCTGCTGACCGCCGACGTGCTCGCCGCGGCGATCCGGCGCGCCGGATTCGACCTCGTGATCGCCGGCAACCTCTCGACCGACGGAGGTGGCGGCGTGCTGCCCGCGATGGTCGCCGAGGTGCTCGGTGTGCCGAACCTGACGGCGTTGTCGACCCTCGAGCTGAGCGACGACTCGGTGGCCGGCGAGCGTGTGAGTGACGCGGGCACGATGCGGGTGTCGGCCGCGCTCCCGGCGGTCGTCTCGATCACCGAGGCGATGCCCGAGGGGCGGTTCACGACCTTCAAAGGCATCATGGCGGCGAAGAAGAAGCCGTACGAGACCGTGGATGCCACGGCCCTCGGCGTCGAGCCCGAGGATCCCGCCGTGCCGCGGTACATCATGCTGTCGGTCTCCGAGCGTCCGCCCCGCGAGGCGGGGGTCAAGATCACCGACGAGGGGGATGCTGCGGAGAAGCTCGCCGCGTTCCTCGCCGACGAGGGGGTGCTGCGATGACCGTCGCGCTCGTGCTGCTCGAAGCGATGCCGGACGGGGCGCTCGCCGCGTCATCCGCGGGGCTGCTGGCCGCGGCCGGCCGGGTGGGGGAGCCGGTCGCCGTCATCGTGGGACCGCCGCGTGCCGCGGAGGAGGCCGCCGGTCTCGGCGCGGTGCGCGTGCTCACCGCTGACGCCGATTCCGACGCCCTGACCCTTCCCGTGGTCGACGCGCTCGCCGCGGCGGTCGCGCGCGAAAGCCCCGACCTCGTGCTCGCGTCGAACTCCGTCGAATCGCGTGACGCCATCGCCCGCTTGGCCGCGCGTCTGCGGTTGCCGCTCGCGGCCGACGTGGTCGGGCTTGATCGCGACGAGCTCGGGATCGTGGCGCGGCATTCCGCCTTCGGCGGGGCGTTCACGGTGGAGGGTGCCCCCACCTTCGGGCCGCTCGTCGCCACCCTGCGGCCCGGCGCGGTCACCGAGCGCCTCGACGCGCAGCCCGTCGTCGTCGAGCGGCTGGAGGTCGTGGCATCCGGTGTTCCGGCGGGTCGTGTCGAGAGCTTCTCCGAGACCGCGGCGCCGTCGTCGCGCCCCGAGCTGCGCGGGGCGCGCATCGTGGTGGCCGGCGGGCGAGGGGTGGGCTCGCGCGAGAACTTCGCGCTCGTCGAGCAGCTCGCCGACGTGCTCGGCGCCGCGGTCGGCGCATCGCGCGCGGCGGTCGACGCCGGCTACGTTCCGGCCGCTGCGCAGGTCGGACAGACGGGCGTGACCGTGTCTCCGCGGCTGTACATCGCGCTCGGAATCTCGGGGGCGATCCAACACCGCGCCGGGATGCAGACCGCTACCACCATCGTCGCGGTCGACAAAGACCCCGAGGCGCCGATCTTCGCGATCGCCGACTTCGGTATCGTCGGAGATCTGTTCACCGTCGTCCCGCAACTGATCAGCGCGCTCGAGGCTCCGAAGAAATAGATGGCGTCCACACCCCGCACCCCGCGTCGCGGGCTGCCGCGCGTCCCCGGCGGGGAGCCCTGGCCGCCCGCGGTCTCCGGCGCGTCCGAGGCGGGGGACGAGATCTCCGTGGAGGATGCTGCGCCGGGGCAGGGCGCGCGGGGCGATGGCGAGCCGTGGCCGTCGGCCACCGCGCGCGCGGATTCGGAGAATGGCGGCAGATCCGGACGCATCGGTGAGATCGATCCGGATCCGGTGACGGTTTCCGGATCTGCGGACGCGGCGGCCTCGCGGAGCGCGGCCGGTCTCGCGGATTCCGCGAGTTCCGGGCGTGAGCCTCTTTCGGATCCGGATGCCGTGGGCTCCCCGCCCGCGTCGGCGGTGCGGCGGGGTCTGCCTCGCGTTCCGGGTGGTGAGCCGTGGCCGCATGCCACTGCGCGCGTGGATTCGGAGAGTGGCGTCAGATTCGGACGCGTCGGTGGGATCGGTCCGGATCCGGTGACGGTTTCCGGATCTGCGGACGGGGCGGCCTCGCAGAGCGCGGCCGGTCTCGTGGATTCCGCGGGTTCCGGGCGTGAGCCTGTCGTGGATCCGGATGCCGTGGGCTCCCCGCCCGCGTCGGCGGTGCGGCGGGGTCTGCCTCGCGTTCCGGGTGGCGAGCCGTGGCCGCATGCCACTGCGCGCGTGGATTCGGAGAGTGGCGTCAGATTCGGACGCAGTGGCGAGATCGATCCGAATCCGGTGGCGGTTTCCGAATCTGCGGCCGCGTCGCCCGCGCCTCGCCCGCCCCTCACGGTGCCGAGGACGGTGTGGCCGGGCGTCGCGGCATCCGCACCTCGCCCCGCAAAGGCCGAACCGCAGCGCATCGGCCCCTACACGCCGCTGCAGTGGCTCGGCTCGACGGTCGTGCTCGGAGTCTTCGCGCTCGCGCTGGCCGGGATCGCGGTGCTGCTCGCGCGGTTCGTCCTCGCTCTCGAACCGGGGCGCGACTTCCTCGCTGCTTTCCCGGGCGAGTACCCCCTTCCCGAGGGGGCGCCGGTGGGGCTGCCCGTGTGGCTGAACTGGTCGCACTTCCTCAACAGCTTCTTCCTGCTCTTCATCATCCGCACGGGATGGCAGGTGCGGCGTGAGAAGCGGCCGTCCGCCTTCTGGTCCCCGCGGAAGAACAAGAAGCGCCGCATCAGTCTGACGCTGTGGTTCCACCAGGCGGTCGACATCCTGTGGATCGCGAACGGTGTCGTGTTCGTCGTGCTGCTCTTCGCGACCGGGCAATGGATGCGGATCGTTCCGACGTCGTGGGAGGTCTTCCCGAACGCGCTGTCCGCCGCGCTTCAATACGTCTCGCTCGACTGGCCCACCGAGAACGGCTGGGTGAACTACAACAGCCTCCAGCAACTGTCGTACTTCGCGATCACGTTCGTCGCCGCGCCGCTCGCGATCCTCAGCGGCGTGCGGCTCTCGGGCGTCTGGCCGAAGGATGCCGCGCGGCTCAACCGTCTGTACCCGGTGGAGTGGGCGCGCAAGGTGCACTTCCCGACGATGCTGTTCTTCGTGGCGTTCATCGTCGTGCACGTGGGCCTCGTGCTCGCCACCGGAGCCCTGCGCAACCTGAATCACATGTACGCCGCCCGCGGCGCGGTCGACCCCGACGCCTTCACAAGCGACCCGACCGGGTTGCTCATCTTCGCGGCATCCCTGCTCGTGATGGCCGCGGGATGGGTGGCCGCGCGACCGCGCGTCCTGGCGCCGATCGCTCGGCTCTTCGGCGACGTGAAGATGCGCTGACCGCGCGAGGCCTTGCCGCCGCCGCTCGGGGGCAACGGTGCGCGCCGCGCCGCGCGGTCGTCGCGTGCGCGCGGGCGTCCGCGCGGCTCCGCGCCGGCGCGCATAGACGCTGTTTGCGCGTCCCCGAGCGAGCGCGCATAAACGCTGTTCGCGCGCATAAACGCGTGCACAGCGTGTTTCTGTGAGCGGATGGCGTTTATGGGTGCCGGATGCCCGGCCGCGGCCCCACTCCGGCGCGTGCACCCCCACGCGCGCACCCCCACCCCTACGACAGCGGCCCCGCGCCAGCCCGCGCCCGCAGCCCGTCGGCGATGAGGTCGAGGCCGAAGGCGAAGTCGTCGCTCTCGAGGCCCGAGGCGCCTTCGCGCGCGCCGAGGCTGTCGTACTGCAGGCGTTGCTGCTCGTGCCAGACGAAGCCGAGCACGTAGTGCAGCACGGTCGTCGCGCCGCGGCGCGCGGTGTCGGCGTCGAACCCGGCGGCGGCGACCGCGGCGGTCAGCCGATCGTGCGCCAGCGTCGACCCGAGGCCGAGCGCGAGGGTGCTCGAGACGACCTCGGCGCCGTCGCGGTACGTGAGCAGCGCGTCGCGCAGCGCGTGCGCCTCGACGCGCAGGTCATCGGGGGTCCCGGATGCCATCCGCCCGACGATGCGGTCCGAGAGTTCCGCGAGCAGGGTCTGCTTGTTCGGGAAGTGCCAGTACAGCGCACTGGGCTGCACCTCGAGTGCCGTCGCGAGCCGGCGCATCGTGAGGTCGGGGAGTCCGTGATCGTCGAGGATCCGCAGGGCGGCGCGGGCGACGTCGTCGGCGGAGTGTCCTCGGGGAGCCATGCGTCTGAGTATAGTGAACGCTGTTCAGGTGAACACCGTTCAGGAAAGGCGCGCCCATGAACCGCACCCTCGATGCCACCGACCTCGCCCGTGTCGCCGTCTTCGCCGCGCTCATCGTGGTGCTGGGACTCCCCGGGAGCTTCCCCGTGTTCGGCGGGGTGCCCATCACCGCCCAGACGCTCGGCGTGATGCTGGCCGGAGCCGTGCTCGGTCCCTGGCTCGGCGCCCTCTCGGTGACCGTGGTGCTCGCGCTCACGGCGGCGGGCCTTCCCCTACTCGCGGGAGGGCGCGGCGGCATCGGCGTCTTCCTCGGCCCCTCCGCGGGCTACGCGCTCGGCTGGATTCTCGGTGCGATCGTCGTGGGTCTCCTCGTGCACGCGGGAGGACGGCGGCCCGTCGTCTGGCGCACGGCTCTCGCGATGGTCGCGGGCGGTGTCGTGGCGATCTATGCGATCGGCATCCCGGTGCAGAGCGCGGTGACGCGCCTTCCGCTCGGCGAGACAGCACTGACGAGCCTCGTCTTCGTGCCCGGCGATCTGCTCAAGGCCGCGCTCGCCACCGCCGTCGTCGCGGCCCTCGTGCGGGCGTACCCCCGGGGGTTCCGCCGCGCGTGGACGCAGCCCGCGGCGACGCCCGCGGCTGCGCCGGCGTGATCGTCGTCCTCGACGGCGGCGCTCCGCAGCTCGTCGAGCGGATCGCCGCGACCCGTGCCGCCGGAGACGCCGTGCTGATCGCCGATCCGCGCTGGAGCGCCGACCAGCGCGCGGGCGTGGAGCGGGTGGCATCCGGGATCGAGGAAAGGGATGCCACGGCCTGGGCGACCCTGACCTCGGGCAGCAGCGGCGCCCCGCGCATCGTGCGGCGGACGGCCGCGTCGTGGACGGACTCGTTCGCGGCTGTGAGTGCGCTCCTGGGAGCAGGGCCGGATGATGTCCTGGCGCTCCCCGCCCCGGCGTCGTCGTCGCTGACCCTGTTCTCGCTCGCGCACGCGCTCGAGGGTGGTCCGCGTCCGGTTCTCGGCCGTGACCCGTCCGCAACGCTTCTGCACGCGACGCCCGAGGGTCTGCGCGCCGTCCTCGACGACGGCTCCCTCCCGCGGATGCGTGCGGCCCTCGTCGGGGGCTCGCACCTCGACCCGTCGTTGCGGGTACGCGCCGAAGCCGCCGGCGTGCGGGTCGTCTCGTACTACGGGGCGGCGGAGCTGTCGTTCGTCGCCCTCGACACCGGCGACGGGCTGCGCGCCTTCCCGGGGGTGGATCTCGAGGTGCGGGGCGCCGAGGTGTGGGTCCGCTCGCCGTTCGTGGCATCCGGTTATCTCGGAGCGGAGGGCCCGTTGCGCCGCGACGGGGCCTGGGCCACCGTCGGCGATCGCGCGGAGCTGCGAGACGGACGCCTGCACCTGCACGGCCGGGCCGACGACGCGATCCTCAGCGCCTCGGCGACCGTGATCCCGCACGAGGTCGAGGAGGTTCTACGCTCGATCCCCGGCGTGCGCGACGCCGTCGTGTTCGGGATGCCGCGCCCGCGCGTGGGTGCCTTGGTGGCCGCGTTCGTCGAGACAACGGATGCCGACCCGGTCGCGGTCCGGTCCGCGGCCGCCGCCCTGCTCGCCCCCGCTCATCGCCCGCGGCAATGGGCGTTCGGAGACATCCCCCGGACGCCTTCGGGCAAGCCGGCGCGCGCCGAGGTGGCGCGACTCATGGAGAGCGACCGTGCCGACCGACACTGATCCCGTCATCGTCGCGGCCCGTCGCAGCCCTCTGGCGGTGCGGGGGCGCGGCCTCGCCCGTGTCGACGCCGGAACGCTCGGGGCTGTCGTGGTCGCCGCTGCCGTCGCCGACGCCGGAGCGCCCTCGATCGCAGACGTCATCCTCGGCAACTGCACCGGGCCGGGCGGCAACCTCGGCCGTATCGCCGCGCTCGCCGCCGGGCTCGGATTCGCCGTGCCCGGCGGCACCGTCGACCGGCAGTGCGGGAGCGGACTCGCGGCGATCATGGATGCCGCTCACGCGACGCGCGCCGACGGTCGGATCCGCGTGGCGGGTGGGGTGGAGAGCGCCTCGACCGCTCCAGTCCGGGTGCGAGACGGAGTGCCCTACGCCCGAGCCCCCTTCGCTCCCGCGGGCTTCGCCGACCCCGACATGCTGCGCGCCGCCGACGACCTGGCCGCTCACGACGGTCTTTCGCGCGCGCGGCAGGACGCGTACGCCCAGCGAAGCCACGCGCGCGCGACGACCGCGCGGGCGAACGGCCGGTTCGACGCCGAGATCATGCCCGTGGCGGGAGTGCACCGCGACGAGGGCGTCGGCGCGCCAGCCGCCGCGCTGGCACGTCTCGCGCCGCTCGTGGACGGGGGCACGGTCACCGCCGCGACGTCGACCCGCATCGGCGACGGAGCGGCCGCGGTCGTCGTCGCCCCCGCCGGATCGGCGCCGGGACTCGCGATCCGCGCCGCCGCCGTCGTGGGGTGCGACCCGGCCCTCCCCGGTATCGGCGCCGCGCCCGCGATCGAGGCCGCCCTCGCGCAGGCGGGGAGGAGCCTCGCCGACATCGCCGCGATCGAGCTCGTCGAGGCGTTCGCCGCGCAGAGCATCGCGGTGCTGTCCCGCCTCGGCCTGCCCGACGACGACTCCCGCGTGTGCGCCGACGGTGGTGCACTGGCGCTGGGGCACCCGTGGGGAGCGAGCGGGGCGGTGGCCGTCGTGCGCCTGTTCTCGCGGCTCGTCCGCGCGGGGGCGCCGGCGGGAACCCTGGGCCTCGCCGCGGCATCCGTCGGCGGTGGTCTCGGCGTCGCCGCGGTCTTCGAGGTCGTGCGGTGAGCGTCCTGCGCTGCCGTGGGCTGGCCGGGCGAGGGCGAGGTCGTGCGGGGAGCGTCCTGCGCTGCCGCGGGCGGGCCGTCCGCCTCGGCGAGAGGGAGGTCGTCCGGTGACCGTCCTCCGCTGCCGCGGGCTGACCGCCCGCTTGGGCGACAGAGAGGTGCTCCACGACATCTCCCTCGACCTCGAGGCCCGAACCATCGCGATCATCGGCGACAACGGCTCGGGCAAGTCGACCTTCGCCCGACTTGTGGCCGGACTCGTGCGGCGCGCGTCAGGCGAGCTCAGCGTCCTCGGTCTCGATCCGGAGACGGATGCCGCCGACCTGCGCCGTCGCGTCGCCCTCGTGCTCAGCAACCCCGACGCGCAGATCGTCATGCCCACCGTCGCGGAGGATGTCGCGCTCTCGCTCCGTCCCCTCCGCCTCTCGCGCGAGGAACGAAACCGCCGCGTCGCCGCGACGCTCGAACGCTTCGGCCTGGAAGCTCTCGCCGACCGTCCCGCGCACGACCTCTCCGGGGGCCAGAAGCAGCTCCTCGCGCTGTGCGGTGCGTTCGTACGCGGGCCCGACCTCGTCGTGGCCGATGAGCCGACGGCCTTCCTCGACGCGCGCAACGCCCGCGCCGTCGCCGACCACCTGCTCGCCGACACCGGGCACGCGCTCATCGTCGTCACGCACGACCTCGCCCTGGCACGCCGGTGCGAGAACGCCGTGCTGTTCGCGGACGGCGGGGTCGTGGCATCCGGTGCATCCGACATGGTCGTCGACGCCTACGAGAGCGCCCTGGCGTGCTGACGATGTACCGCCCCGGCGGGGGATGGATGCACCGGATGCCGGCGGGCCCGAAGCTCGCCCTTTTCGCGGTCGTGGCGGTCGTCGTCGCGGCGCTGCCGGCGGTGTGGATCACGGTCCCGATCGCGCTTGCTGTTCCGCTCGCGGTGTATGCCGCGGCAGGAATGGGCGTCGGAGAGGGGCTTCGCGTGCTCGCCGGTCAGGCGTGGGCGCTCCGCTGGATGATCGCCATCACGGCGGCGGGCCAGCTGATCTTCCTCGGGCTCGAGCCGGCCGCGGCGAACACCGCGCGCGTGGCGGCGGCCGTGCTCGTGGCGGGGGTGGTGCCGCTCACGACGCCCGTCTCCGCGATGCTCGACGCGCTCGAGAGGGGATTGCGGCCCCTGCGTCTCGTCGGCGTCGACCCGGCGCGCGTCGCCCTGCTGTGGATGGTGACGCTCACGACGATCCCCGTCCTCGCCCGCCACACCGCGGAGGTGCGCGACGCCCAGCGCGCCCGGGGCCTCCGTCCGTCGCTCCTGCGCGGGACGCTGCCGTTCCTGGTCGTCGCCCTGCGTCACGCCGACGACCTCGGCGACGCGCTCGCAGCCCGCGGCATCCGCTGACCCTGACCCGCTAAGCCCCTTGTCCCACTTTTGGTCGGTGCGGGCCTCTCCGACTGACCAAATCTGGGACATGCACCCCTATATGTGGGACAAGGGGGTGGGAGGAGACGGGGGAGGGGATTTGTTCGCGCGCGGCCGCCCGCGGCATCCGCTGACCCTGACCCGCTAAGCCCCTTGTCCCACTTTTGGTCGATGCGGGCCTCTCCGACTGACCACAAGTGGGACACGCACCCCACAGAAGTGGGACGAGGGGGGCGAGGGAGAACGGTGTCAGGCGCGCGCCGCGCGACCCGCCGCGAAGCCCTCGGCGTACGCTTCGTCAGCGCCCTGGCGGAACATGTCGCGCTCGGGATTCCGCACGATCGAGCGCGCCCCGGGCAGGTCGAGATCGCCCACGAGGTCTCCGCGTCCCCGCACGATCGCGACGGGGCGGCGCGACGCCTTGCCCTTGACGAGGTCGGTGGCCGCGGCGATCTCGTCGGCCACGCACGGCTGGGTCACGACGAGGGGGCGGCCCTCGGCATCCGTCGTCCCGCGGAGGTCTTCGAACACGTGGATGCCGCCGGCCCCGATCGCGTGGTCCGTCTGGCCCTCGCGCCACGCGCGACCGAGGGTGTCGGTGATGATCACGCCCACTCGGGCGACGGAGCGCAGGCCCTCGGCGATGCGCCGGGCCGACGCGTCGGGGTCGACCGGCAGGAGGAGGACCGTGCCCTCGGGAGTGTTGCTGGCGTCGACGCCCGCGGCGGCCGAGACGATTCCGAGGGGGTTCTCGACGATGCGCGTCACGTGTCCGGTCGGGGAGGTCCGGGATGCCACGAGCCGCACGGTCTCCCGGGTGATGGCGTCCTCGCGGTCGTCGGCCCGGATGATCCGGCCCTCGGCCTTCGACACGATCTTGCTGGTCACGACGACGATGTCACCGTCTTGCAGCGCCGTGTCGGCTCCCGGCGCCGCGTCGACGGCATCCAGGATCACCCGGACGAGGTCGTCCCCCGGGGTGATCTCACGGATGCCGTCGAGGGCCCAGACCTGCAGCACGTCAGCGGACGAAGCGCACCTCGGTGAGTTCCTCACCGAGGAAGGGCTCGACGTGGGACGCACCGTCGAGGGCGAAGCCGTTGCGCGTGTAGAAGCGGTGCGCGCGGGGGTTGTCCTCCGCGACCCAGAGGTAGGCGCCTTCGCCGTCGTGGATCGCGGCATCGAAGAGCTGCTGCCCGATGCCCGTGCCGTGGAAGGCGTCGAGCAGGTAGATGAAGTACAGCTCGCGCTCGCGCGGAGCGTCATCGTCGCGGGCCGGGCCCGAGCCGACGAAGCCGACGATCTCGCCGTCGACGAGAGCGGCGTGCATGCGGTAGTCCTCGCCCTGGGAGGCCCAGTGTGTCCAGAGCTCCGCCATGCGGCGGGGGGAGACGGCCTTGAGGGCGGCCTCGCTGATCAGGTGATCGTAGGTCTCGTGCCAGCAGGTGGCGTGCACGCGGCCGAGGGCCTCGGCATCCACGTCGCGCACCGGACGGACGACGGTGTCGGTTCGGGTTTCGGTGGTCATGGCGTGACTCTACGCGGGGCTTTCGCCAGGGGGAAATCGGCGGCCGCGCGGGGGAGGATGCGGTAAAAGGGCACTTTGCCAGCCACGCGTGCCAGCATGACCGCCGTGTCGGAACGCCCCCGGTTGACCTCCGTCGAGGCGCGTCTCGATGCCCTCGCGAACCGCCTCCTCGCCAGCGCTCCGGCCTCGGGTGCCCGGGCGCGAGTGGTCGAGTTCGCGGTGTTCGTCCTCAAGCAGGCGTGGGCGTGCGTCTTCGGGGCCGCGTTCCTCGCGGTCGTTCTCGCCGCGAAGCTCTGGTACCCCGACGACGCCCCGCTCGCGCGGAACGACGCGCTCACGATCGCGGCCGTCGCGATCCAGGTGGTGATGGTGGTCGGACGCCTCGAGACCCTGCGCGAGCTGCGCGTGATCGTCACCTTCCACATCGTCGGCACCGTGATGGAGCTGTTCAAGACCGACGTCGGCTCCTGGATGTACGCCGCCGACGGGGTGCTGCGCCTCGGCGGCGTACCGCTCTACAGCGGCTTCATGTATGCCGCGGTCGGCAGCTACATGGTGCGCGTGTATCGCCTGTTCGACCTGCGCTTCACCCGGTACCCGCGCCAGTGGCTCACCGCGGTCGTCGCGGCGCTGATCTACCTCAACTTCTTCACGCACCACTGGATCATCGACCTGCGATGGGTGCTGATCGTGGCGGTGCTGGTGCTCTGGGGCCGTACCGTGATGCACTTCCGCTTCTTCCGCGGACGATTCCGGATGCCGATCCTCCTGGCGTTCGTGGGAGTGGCGGTGTTCATCTGGCTCGCCGAGAACATCGCGACCTACGCCGGCGCGTGGTTGTACCCGTCGCAGGTCGGGGGATGGCATCCGGTCGACGCGTCGAAGCTCACGTCGTGGTTCCTGCTGATGATCGTGTCGGTCGTCCTCGTGACGTGGGTGTACCCGCCGCGGGAACCGGACGCCCGCGCACAAGACGAGGACCGTGCGCTTGTGGGCTGACCACAAGGGAATCGCCGATCCGTCGTGGGATCGATACGCTCGCCCCTCGTGAACGTCCTCTGGCGGACCCTGCTGGTCCTCTTCCGCGCACGCCGTCGCCTCCGCCGCGAGGGGGCCATCGACCCGAACACGGTGACCCGCATCCGGATCCGGGTGCTGCCCACCGACATCGACCTGCTGCGGCACCTCAACAACGGTCGATACCTGTCGCTGTTCGACCTGGGCCGGTGGGATCTGCTCACTCGCGCCGGTCTCATGGCGGCCATGACGAAGCAGGGGTGGTACGCCGTCGTGGCGGCCGAGACCATCACGTTCCGTCGCTCGCTCGAGCTGTGGCAGCGCTTCGACCTCGAGACGCGCATGATCGGGCACGACGACCGGGCGGTGTACCTCGAGCACCGTGCGCTGGTCGGGGGCGAGATCTACGCCCGCGCGATCATCCGCGCGCGGATCCTCCGCCGCGCCGGCGGAACCGTTCCGCACGACGAGCTCTTCGCCGCGGTGGGCCGCCCCGAGGGGCTGCCCGACATCGAGCAGTGGGTGCACGACTGGGCCGACGGCTCGGCGCTGCCCTCGACGAAGCGGCCCGCGCCCAGCGTCTGGGAGTGAGGGTGCGGGGCTGACCGGGGTGGCGTCCCGCGGCGGGGCGCTGGTGCGGTCGTGTGGCGAGCGGCGGTGCAGGGACGAGCGGAGGAGCGATCCGCCGCGGTCGTCCTCCGCCCGTCCCTCGTCCTCCGCTCTTCACGCCCCGGCGGGCCTGATCAGCGTCCGAAGCGCGCGTCGAGCCAGGCGACCTGCCGCATCCAGTGCCGGTAGCCGCCGCCCTCGTGGCCGTTGTAGGTGTACTCCTCGAGCGCGGCATCCTCGGATGCCAGCGCGTGGAACGCCGCGAACACCCCCGACGGCAGCACGACGTCGTCCATGAGCGCCACCGAGAAGAGCGCGGGTGCCTGGATCCGCCGGGCGAGGATCGCGCCGTCGACGTACGACAGGGTTCGCAGCACGCTCGCAGCCGCATCGCGGTGGATCGCGAGGAAACGGGTGATCTCGGTGAACGGGGCCGACGGCGTGCGCACGATCGCGTTCGGGAAGTCGCACAGGAACGGCACGTCGGGCATGACGGCGGCGACCTTGTCTCCGGAGAGGGCGGCCGCGGCGATCGCGAGCCCGCCGCCCTGGCTGCCGCCGGTGACGGCGATGCGCGTCGGGTCGACCCCGGGCAGCGCGCGGACCTCGTCGACGAGCCGCGCGGCATCCGTGTACAGGCGGCGGTAGTAGTAGTCGCGGGGATCCAGGATGCCGCGGGTCATGACGCCCGGGAAGGCGGCGGCGGAGCCGTGCGGGTCGGGCGTCTCGCCGACGCTCCACGTCGATCCCTGGCCGCGCGTGTCCATGATGACGTGCACGTACCCCGCGGCCGCCCACTGGTTCTTCTCTCCGGCGAGACCCCGGCCGCCGCCGTAGCCGATGAACTCGACGACCGCGGGGAGCACCTCGTCCCCGTGGGGGCGGACGACCCAGCCGCGGATGGCATCTCCGCCGAAGCCCGTGAACGTGAGGTCCTGCACGGACAGCGCTCGCAGCGGACCGTCGACCGGGGTCAGGACGGCCGGGCGGGCGGCATCCCGGGCCTCGGCGAGGGTCTCGTCCCAGAAGGCGTCGAGGTCGTCGGGTGCGGTGAGCGCCGGGCGGTACTCGCGCAGCAGCTCGAGGGGCATGTCGGTGAAGGTCTGGGCCATGCGGGAACTCCAACGGTGAGGGGGCTGCACCGACAGTAGCGAACGTGGCGTGGTCGCGATGTCGCCGTGACGTCAGGAGTCGCGGGGACGGGAGACGAGACGGCGCTCCGAGTCCTCCGCCCGCGGAATCCGGCGCGGGCGGCGACGGCAGGAGCCCCGACCGCGTGTCGCGGCCGGGGCTCCCGTATCCGAGGTCAGCTCCTCAGCGCGGTCAGCTGGTGAGCAGGCTCAGACCGTACGTCTGCAGGATCTCGTTCACCGGCTGGAAGTACGTGGTTCCGCCCGAGGAGCAGTCGCCCGACCCGCCCGAGGTCACGCCCTGCGCCTGGTTGCCGGCGAGCAGCGAGCCGCCGGAGTCGCCGGGTTCGGCGCACACGCTCGTGCGGATGAGGCCCGAGACCGACCCCTCGGCGTAGCGAACCGTGGAGTTGTAGGCCTGGATCTGACCGCAGTGCCAGCCCGTGGTCGAACCCGAACGGCACACGGTCGCGCCGACCGCGGCGGGCGTCGAACCCTTCACCGCGACTGCGCCGCCGGCGTAGTCCGACACCTCGCCCACGGGAGTGTGGTTCGGCGTCGCGACCCAGGCGTAGTCATTGCCCGGGAACGACGACCCCTGGAAGGTGCCGTACGTGGTGCTGTCGCCGACGTCACCGCAGTGTCCGGCGGTGACGAAACCGCCCTGCACGGCGAAACCGACCGAGCAGCGACTTTGGTTGTTGATGTTGTAGGCGATTCCGCCGCGAATGGTCGCGAAGGTTTCGGGGGCCTCGACGTCGGTCTGCAGGCGGACCGCGTCGGCCGGCGCCCCGAGGGTCGCGACGAAGTCGCTCGCCACGTCGGCACCGCCGGGCAGCACGTCGACGACCACGTCGTTGTTTTCGACGTCGATCCACCACGAGGGGACCACGTCGGGGACATCGCTCGCCTCGATACGCGCGGCGATGCCCTCGAGGTCGTCGAGAGAGTGCGCCGCGGCGATGGGCACCGCGCCGGCGCCGGCCGCGGCCGCCCGTGCGTCGTCGGTCGTGGCCGCCGCGTAGACGGTGCGCGTCGACTCGTCGAGCCACGTGCCGGCGAACGCGTCGCCCGCGACCGACGCGATCTCGGTCGTCGTGGTCGCCGCGTCGGCCTGAAAACGCAGGACGTCGGCGGCGCCGGTGACATCGGTGCCGAGCTCGGATGCCATGGCGTCGAGCAGGTGCGCATCGACGCCGTCGATCGCGGCGTCGGGCGTCGGCGAGGCGGCGAAAGCCGGATTTGCAGCGGCGGAGGTGAGGAACAGGCCGAGGGCAGTGGCGCCCACGACCGCTTTCGATATGCGGTTCAGCGATATGCGGTTCACGGAGAGTGACCTTCCATCCAGGGGGATAAATGGCTGGGTACCCACCGCCATACAAACATGATCGAGACGAAAAGCGAAGAAGTTCCTGGAATTTCTTGTTCTGAGTGCAAAAACATTCGTTCGCAGGAACCCGAGCCGATCCGCAGCTTGCGCGGCGGGCCGCCGGGATGCCACGCGCGCGATGCCTAGGCTGACCGACATGAGCATCGAAGACCCGCGCGCGACCGGATTCACGCTCTCCTCGGCCGTTCCCGTGCGGGCCGCCGCCCGGGTGGCCGCGTTCTCGACCGCGCAACGCGAGTCGCCCGACCCCGCCGTCGCCGCCTTCGTCGCGGCCGCGGCCGACGGCGTGCTCCGCCCGGAGGGGGCGACCGCGGCCGCGGCCGCCCTGCACCGGCTCGCGGGCGAGGTTCCGGCGAGTCTGCCCTGGTTCGCGCGCGGCGCTCTGCAGTTCGGCGGTGCCGTTGCGCCGGTGATGCCGGCCCCGGTCGTCCCGCTCGCGCGACGCGCGCTGCGCGATCTGATCGCCGGTCTGACCGTCGACGCGCGGCCCGAGCGGCTGGGCGCAGCCCTCGCGGCGTTCGGTGCGCACGGGGGCACGACCGACGTGCGGCTGGTCGGTCCTGCGGTGCTCGGCGAGTCCGCCGCGCGACGGCGGGTCGACGGCATCCGGGCCCTGGTGAGCCGTGACGACGTCGACCGGGTGACGCTCTCGGTCGCCGATGCGACGGGCGGAGCGTCGCGGTGGGCGTTCGACGCCGACGTCGATGCCGCCGCCGAGCGGCTGTTGCCGCTCTTCCTCGCCGCCGCCGAGCACGCCACGCACCTCACGCTCGCGGTGGAGGGGCGCGACGACCTCGACCGGACGGTCGCCGTCCTCACCCGCGTGCTCGAGGAGCCCCGCCTGCGCGAGACCCCCGCCGGGATCGCTCTGCCGATCGCCGTGGTCGAGAGCGTCGACGCCGTGCGCGAGCTTGCCGCGTGGGCACGCCAGCGTGCCGACGACGGGGGCGCCCGGCTGACGGTCCGCCTGGACGATGCGCCGCTGCACACCGCGGATGCCCTGACCTCGGCGCGCCACGGGTGGGTCGCCCCCGCCATCACCCGGCGCGACGACATCGACGCCCAGGCCGTGCGCGCCCTGCGCGAGGCGTTCAGTACTCGCGGACGCGAAGGACTCGCGGTCGAGTTCGCGACCGGTGACCCCGAACGAGCCGCCCTCGCCCTCGCGGTCGCCGACGACACCGACGCCGCGCTGACCCTGGCCGTGCCGGCGGGTGCGTCGTGGACGCCGGACGACTCGTTCGTCGTGACGGTCGCCGCCGTGCACCCCGACGATCTCGACATCGTCGCGGCGCGGCTCACGGCCGCATACGCCGATGCCGTCGCCGCGTCGCCGGACCTGCCCGTCGCGTCGCCGGGGCCGGGGGAGCCCGAGGACGCCGACGCCGCCCAGGACACGATGCCGCTCGACGACCTCGAGGGCGGCCTCTTCGCGCCCGAGACCGCGGCCGTCGCGGCGCGCGCCCATCGCGCGGTCTCCGCCGCGGAGGGTCCCGCGCCGACCGGCCGCGTCGCTCAGCGGAGCGTGGTGACCGACCCGGCGATCCTGCGCGACCCCGCCGACGCCGACGCGGCCGACGCGGGTCTCACACAGGCGGTGCTCGGGATCGCGCGGGAGGCCGCGGCATCCGGAGACACGTCCGCCCTCGGCCCCGACGTGCAGCAGATGCTCTTCGGAGGGCAGGCGTTCGTCGACACCGCTGTGTTCTCGGTGCGCGAGAGTCCCGAGGTGGCGGGCGGTGCACCCGGTTTCCGCAACGTCGCCGACACCGACCCCGGAGTGGCGGAGGACCGCGCCTGGGCGCTCGCCGCGATCAGCCGGGCGAGCGGGTCGACCGCCGGGGACGCGACCGCCGCCGCGGGCCGCATCGACGATGAAGCCGGTCTCGATGCGGCGCTGGCGCGGGTGCGCGAGGCCGCGGAGCCATGGGGCGCGCTTGCTGCGGCCGACCGGGCGACGGTGCTGCAGTCCGCGGCGCGCGCGCTGGAAGACCGCCGCGCCGAGCTCATCGAGGTGCTCGCCTCCGAGGCGGGCGTTCTCGTCGACGAGGCCGACATCGAGGTGAGCCAGGCGGTCGACGCGGCCGCGTACTACGCCGTCACCGCCAAAGAGCTCGACCGCGTCGCGGGCGCCGTGTTCGTCCCCGACCGGGTCACCGTCGTCGCGCCGCGCTGGAACGCGCCCGTCGGGCTGTGCGCCGCCGAGACGCTCGCGGCGCTCGCGGCGGGCTCGGGCGTCCTGCTCACGCCGTCGCCGCGCGCGCGACGCGCGGGCGCGGTCGTCGCCGAGGCCCTCTGGGCCGCCGGGGTTCCGCGTGACCTCCTGACCTACGCCGACCTCAACGAGGAGGCCTCGGGGCGCGCGCTGATCGTGCACCCCGGCGTCGACCGCGTGCTGCTCGCGGGAGCGCGCACCACCGCGGAGCGCTTCGCCGAGTGGCGCCCGTCGCTGCCGCTCCAAGGGTTCACCGCCGGCCGCAACGCCGTGATCGTCGCCCCCTCGGCCGACATCGACGAGGCCGTCGCCGACATCGTCGAGGGTGCGTTCGCGCGCGCCGGGCAGTCGGCCACGGCGGCGTCCCTCGTGATCCTCGTGGGAGCCGTTGCGCGCTCGTCGCGCTTCCTCGATCAGCTGAAGGATGCCGTGACCTCGCTCCGGGTCGGACCCGCCGACGACCCGCTGTCCGACGTGGGCCCCCTCGTCGAGGAACCCGCGGGCGAGGTGAGGCGCGCTCTCACCGTGCTCGCGGAGGGGGAGCGCTGGCTCGTCCAGCCGCGCGAGCTCGACCTCGGACCCGACATGGCCGGTCGCTTCTGGACTCCGGGAGTGCGCACGGGTGTCAGCGCCGGGTCGCACCTGACCCGGGCGGCGGTCGCGGCGCCGGTGCTCGGCATCCTGCACGCGCCGACGCTGACCCGCGCGATCGACCTGCAGAACGCGATCGGTTCGGGCTACGTCGCCGGGCTCCATACCCGTGACGCGGCCGACTTGGAGGACTGGCTCGACCGTGCGGAGGCCGCGGTCCTGCGCGTCAACCGGCCCACGACGGGGGCAGTCGTGCAGCGCGAGCCCGTCGGCGGGTGGGGCGAGGCGGCCGTCGGCGGCGGGGCGATGTCGGGGGGCCCGAACCGCCTGGTTACCCTCGGCTCCTGGCGGCCGTCGTCGGGCGGAGCGTCGTCGTCGACGCTGCACCTGCGGGGGCTCGACAGCCGCATCACCGCGTTGATCGAGGCCGCGCAGCCGACCCTGTCGTACGAGGCGTTCGACTGGCTGCGGCGCGGGGCGCTCTCGGACGCCGTCGCCTGGGACCGCGAGTTCGGCCGCGTGAAGGACGTCTCGCGTCTCGGCGTCGAGCGCAACCTCTGGCGCTACCGCCCCGCCGACGTCGCGGTGCGCGCAACCGCTGACGCCGCCTGGCAGTCGGTGCTGCGCGTGCTGGTCGCGGCGGTGCGCTCGGGCTCGACGTTCAGCCTGAGTTCTCCGGTGGGCCTTCCGGCAGCGGTCCGGCACCTCCTCGGAGACGCCGGTGTCGCGGTGTCGGTCGAGAGCGACGCGGAGTGGTTGCAGCGGTTGGCGGGTGGCATCCCGGATGCCGAGACCGCCGAGGGGGATGAGGAATCCGGGGTCCCGGACGCCGCCGACGAGCCCGCCTTCGTGGCGCCGCGCCCGACGCGCGTGCGCCTGGTGGGGCCCGCCGCGACGACGGCGGCGTTGCGCGACGCCGTGGCCGAGACGGTCGAGGGCGACGTGTCGCTGACGGTGTACGCCGACGAGGTGACCACCGCCGGACGTCTCGAGCTGCTGCCGTTCCTCCGCGAGCAGGCGGTGTCGATCGCCGCCCTGCGCTTCGGCCACCGCGACGCGTGGAGCGCCGAGGTCATCTGACGCCGCTGGCGCCCACCGGCGCCGACGATGCCTCGCCGGACTGCGCCCCGCGGCATCGTCCGGGGTCGCTCGGACCCGCGTGATTCTGCCTCGAGCGTCCTTCGAGTGTCCAGAACACCCGGACCATTTCTCGAGGGGTCCGGGTGTTTCGGACACTCGACCCCGGAGGGTCCATGGCGTGGATGCCCGCTCGGCATGCGACACCGCGCACGCCGAGCGAGCGCCGGGTTACTGAATGCCCTCGCGCACCAAGCGCCACTGCTGGCAGGCGAGGCCGTTCGCCGTCCACTGTTGCGCCACCGCGCCGTCGGCGGTCGAACAGCCGTCGATCTCGAGGAGTTTCCCGCTGTTCGCGTTGGTGAAGGTCCACCACCCACCACTGGTCGCGGCGTTCCAGTTCTGCGTGGCGTTGCCGGTGGGACCCCACTGCGCGGCGTCGACGCCGTCCGTGGTCGCGGCGCCGGGGATCTCGAGCAGCTTGCCGCTGTTGACGTTCACGATCTGCGTGGCCGACCCCGTGGGACGCAATGTCCACCGCTGCGTCGCGTTTTCGGTCGGACCCCACTGGCCCACGGTCGCACCGTCGGCGAGCGAGGCCGACGCGACCTCGAGCAGTTTCCCGCTGTTGCGGTTGACGATCTGGAACTGCGGGTCCAGCGTGCCGGAACGCCAGAGGTGCAGCGTGTCCAACTCGGCGAAGCCCGTCCCCTTGGTGAAGCGGATGGTGTTGGTCCCCGCGGTGAGGGTCACGGTCTTCTGCGCCCACGCGTAGCGGCCCCAGTCGACGGTCGCGGGATACGAGATCGTCGAGCTCGTCCCGCCGTTCACGCTGACCCCGTGGCTCGAGGTGCTTCCGCTGCCGTTGTCGTAGCGGACATTCAGCGTGTACTGACCGGCGGCGGGGACACGGACCGTGAACTGCACCGCGCTTCCGGCGTTGTTGATGTTGCCGACCTTGCGGCCGTTCGACGCCTGCGCGTGCGTGACGATGGTGGCATCCGTGATCGTCGCCTTCTCGGCTTCGTACTGCTGGGCGTCCACCGGGATCGACCCGACGCGGATGTCGTTCAGCCCGGTGGCGGTGTTCTCGACGTTCGTCGCCTGATAGAGGGTGCGGCCGTCGGTTCCGACGTCGAGACCCTGCGCGAAACCGCTGAAGTTGCCGCCCTGGGTGTCACTCGCGTCGTAGGTGACAGGCATCGGCAGACGCTCCCAGGCGCCCGCGCCCAGGTTGTAGTTGACGTACAGGTTCTGTCCGCCGTCGATGGCTCCCGCGGAGGTCAGCGACCACTTGGATGCCACGATGACCATGCCCTTCGGCCCCCCGCCGGGCACCCACTTCACGTACGGTGACGAGCCGATCCCGCGCCCGTCCGCGAGGCGGATCGGGGTGCCGATGGTGGTGGTGTCGCCCCAGTTCAGGCCGTCGGCGGAGATCTTGAAGTAGACCGGTGCGGTGTTCTGCGACTGGCTCGGGCGGTTGACGACCTCGAAGGTCGCGAGGTAGCGACCGTCGGGAAGCTTGGCGACGGTGATCATGCCCGGGCGATCGCTCTGGTTGGGCGGCGCCGACACGTTGGCCAGGGCGCCCCAGGTCTGCCCGCCGTCGGTGGAGCGGCGATACGACACGGCCTGCAGGACGCCGGACGCCTTCTGCCGCTCGTCGGAGTAGTACGCCACGAGACCCCCGCCGCCGTCGATCGCCAGGGAGGGTTCCCAGATCGTGGTCGTCGTCGACGACGGGCTGGGGTCGTAGACGGCCGGACCGCCGGAGTCGATCGTGCTGAGGAACGACCAGGTCGCCCCGCGATCCGCGCTCTTGTAGACGACGAGGCGGCTGCTCGAGCGGTCCTCCGGCATGATCATGCCGGTCAGCAGGAGGGTGCCCGCGGGGAGGGAGCCCGAGGCCTGGGGGAGTTCGTAGAGGAACGGCTGCGCCGTGCGGGTGTACCCGGGGAACGTGCTGCTGGGATCGACGTCGGTGATCTTCGTCCACGTCGATCCGTCGTCGGTGCTCCGGTAGATCGGGTAGACCTGTCGGCCGTTCTGGAGGACGAGCTTGTCGAAGGTGACGAGCTGCGTGCCGTTACCGGACCCACTGTTCTTCAGGACGACGATCTTCGCGTAGGTGGTGCCGGCCGGGGTGCCGCCCTCGGGGTTGAAGGACGATCCCGCCGGCGGCGAATAGACGACGGCGCCATTGCCGGTGGTCACGGCCGAGGCGGGCGCGGCGGCGGCGATCCCGCCGATGGCCAGGACGGCCGCTGTGAGGGCGGCGGTGAGAAGGCGCGATCGTCGTCGCGCGAGGGGGGAGGGATGTGGCATGTTCTGTGCTCCTGAGGATGGGAGGAGGTTGCCGGTGCACGCCCGCGTCGGCGCGACGACCCGCTCGGTGCGGATGGAGTCTCGGCACCGCTACTACAACGTTGTAGAGACGGGACGACCGTAAATGGCCGCGCGCTCCGTCGTCAAGACTTCCGTGTGCAACGTTGTAGAGTCTCGACCAGAACGAGGGGGATGCCATGACGGCGACGCTGCACGACGTGGCCCGCGCGGCCGGGGTGTCGATCAAGACGGTCTCGAACGTGATCAACAACTATCCGCACGTGCGCGACGCCACGCGCGAGCGGGTCGAAGCGGCGATCGACGAGCTCCAGTACCGCCCGAACCAGGCGGCGCGGAGTCTGCGCTCGGGTCGCACCGACATGATCGGGCTCATCGTCCCGGATCTGCGCAATCCCTACTTCGCCGAGCTCGCCGACGACGTCATGCGGGCGGCCCGCGCGCACGGGTTCTCGGTGCTCATCGAGCAGTTCGACGCCGATCGCGACAGCGAGCTGGCGGCGCTGCGGGGAGCGCGCCGACGGGGGCTCGACGGAGTGCTCTACTCGGTGCTCTCGCTCGGTGAAGACGACGCTCCCCTGCTCGACGAGGTCGGCATGCCCATGGTGCTGTTGGGGGAGCGGATCTTCCATTCCGCCCACGACCACGTGACCATGCGCAACACCGAGGCGGCACGCGAGGCCACCGCCCACCTGCTCGCCTCCGGTCGTCGCCGGGTGATCGCGCTCGGGTCTCACCCGGGCGAGATCGTGGGTTCCGCGGGGCTTCGCCTCCGCGGCTACGAGGCTGCTCTCGACGAGGCGGGGGTCGCCGTCGACCCCGCTCTCGTGGTGCCGGTCGACCGCTGGCATCGCGTCGATGGGGCGGATGCCATGCGCGCGGTGCTCGACTCGGGCCTCGAGTTCGACGGAGTCGTCGCCTTCAACGACTCGATCGCGCTCGGTGCCATGCGCGTGATGCTCGAGCGCGGCATCCGCATCCCGGACGAGGTGTCTCTCGTCGGGTTCGACGATCTCGACGAGACGCGGTACTCGCTGCCGGCCCTGACGACGATCGATCCCGGACGCTCCGAGATCGCGCGCGTCGCCGTGGAGCAGCTCGTCCGTCGCATCACCGGCGACGCCGCCGACGAGGAGCCGCGTGAGGTCCTCGTCGATTTCCGCCTGGTCGAGCGCGAATCCACGACCCGCTGAGGGCCAGCGCTTGACAACCTGTCACGGGCGGGCGATCATCCATTTACAACGTTTACCTCCATCGTTGTAAATTGCACGTGCACCACGGTCGGCACCCGAGCCGATGAGACGACGCAGTCACACGAAAGGCATCGAAGATGATGAAGCGCACCACCTCCGTCCTCGCGACGGTCGGCGCCGCGGCCCTGCTCCTGGCAGGTTGCTCCGGTTCGTCCGCCCCCGCGTCCGACGGCCCCACCGAGATCACGTTCTGGCACGGCTACACCGAGGCCGACGGCAAGGTCCTCGACCAGATCGTCGCCGACTTCAACGCCTCGCAGCAGCAGTACAAGATCACGACCGAGACCAAGACCTGGGCCGTCATCGACGACACCCTGCTGCCCGCGCTCAGCTCGAAGGAGGGCCCGCAGATCGTCGCGATGCCGGCCGAGCGCATGCCCGTCTACGCCGACCGCGGCGCGTTCGCCGACCTGACCGACTTCTACGGCTCCGCCGACAGCAACACGGCCGATCTCGTTCCCCAGGCCGTCGACATGGTGACCGTGGGTGGCACCCCCTACGGCGTGCCGACCGGGTTCGTCCCCCTCGCGATGTTCTACAACAAGGCGCTCTTCACCGCCGCCGGCATCACCGAGCCGCCCACCACGTGGGACGCCTGGGTCGCGGATGCCAAGAAGCTCACCGTCGACGAGAACGGAGACGGCACTCCCGAGCAGTACGGCGTCGCAATCCCCGACCACGCCACCGTCGCGAACGGTCTGTGGCCGAGCCTCCTCCTCAGCGGCGGTGGCCAGATCGTCGACGGCGGCGACAAAGCGGTCATCGACTCGCCCGAGAACGCCAAGACGATCCAGTACTGGACGGACGCGATCACCAAGGACAAGATCTCGCCCACCGGTCTCGACGGCATCGCCGCCGACCAGCTCTTCAGCTCGGGCAAGGCCGCCATGCACGTCGGCGGTCCGTGGATGGCATCCATCGCCAAGGAGAACAACATCGACTACGGCATCGCCGCTCTCCCCGCCGGCCCCGCCGAGCAGGCCGCCTCGGCCATCGGTGTGGCGATGGGCATCACGGAGTCGGCCGACGACCAGCAGCGTGCCGGTGCCGAGGCCTTCTTCACCTACTTCTTCCAGAAGGACGTCGCGACCCAGTGGTCGCTCGGCTCGGGATGGCCTCCCCTGCGCACCGACATCCCCCTCAGCGCGGTGGAGTCGAACCCCGTCGTGGCCGCCCTCAGCGAGATCGCCCCGACCGGTCGTGCGCTCCTGCCCGGTGTCGTGAACAGCGTCGACGTCATCACCGACATCGACGAGCTCACGCAGAAAGCGGTCGCGGGCGGCGACGTCGACGAACTCCTCTCGACGGCCCAGAGCAAGATCCAGCAGGCCATCAAGTGACGACCGCACGGGAGGGGTGCCCGCGTCACCCCTCCCGTGCCCTTTCGCCCGCTTCTCGAACAGGACGACCATGACCACTCACGCCCCGAGCGCGCCGCCCCGTCGGCGCGGGGCCTACCGGCCGCCGGCACCGATCGGCGGACGCGGGCCCCTGCGGCACAGCCCCCGCCACCGCCTCACCGTGGTCGCCTTCCTGACCCCGGCCATCGTGATCCTCACGGTCTTCGTCGCGTGGCCGATGGTCTCGGCCCTGCGCCTGTCGTTCACGGATGCCAGCGGCTTCGGACGCGAGAAGTTCGTCGGCCTCGAGAACTACGCGCGGGTGTTCACCGACCCCGACATCGTGAGCGCGATGGGGAACACGGCCCTGTACGCGGTGCTGTTCACCCCGATCGCGATCGCGCTGGCGCTCGCGTTCGCCCTCCTGCTGAACAACCCGCTGCTGCCCCTGCGGGGCCTGTTCCGCACCGCGCTGTTCACCCCGTTCATCGTGTCGCTCGCTGTGGCCGCCTTCGCGTGGTCGTACCTGCTCGACCCGCAGATCGGGCTGCTGAACTACTGGCTCCGGGGTCTCGGCATCCAACTCGGAAACGTCCTGCAAGATCCGACTCTCGCCATGCCGGCCGTCGTCCTCGTCGCGGTCTGGAAGAGCTTCGGCTTCTACATGGTCATCTTCCTCGCCGGGCTCCAGGACATCCCGACGAGCCTGTACGAGGCCGCGCGCGTCGACGGAGCGAGCGCCTGGCAGCGCTTCCGCAGCATCACCTTCCCGATGCTCGGCAACACGATGGGCTTCGTCGTGATCGTCGCCCTGATCGCCGCACTGCAGGCCTTCGACCAGATCTACGTCATGACCGGCGGCGGCCCCTACGGCACCACCCAGACGATCGTCATGGAGATCTACCAGTCCGGCTTCCGCAAGCTCGAGCTCGGATTCGCCTCGGCGCTCTCCTACGTCCTGCTGCTCATCACCCTCGTGCTCAGCCTGACCCAGTTCCTCTTCTTCTCACGTCGAGAGAAGGATGCCGCATGACCGCCCTCGCTCCCGCCCCTTTCGCCTCGGCATCCGGCGTCTCTGCCCCGCGGCGCTCGCCGCAGGCGCGTCGTCGACGCCTCGTCTCGATGGCGCTGCTGATCGTGGTCGCCGCGGCGACCCTCGTGCTGATGCTGCCGATCCTCATCATCGTGTTCACGGCTTTCAAGCCCGTGGCCGAGGTGAACGCCTACCCGCCGACGCTCCTGCCCGGTCAGTGGACGCTCGACAACTTCGCGCGGATCTTCACCGAACTGCCGTTCGCGCGCCTGATCGCGAACAGCTTCGTCTTCGCGGGCGGGGTGACGCTCTTCGCGCTCGTGTTCGACTCCCTCGCCGCGTACGCGCTGGCGCGTCTCGACTTCCGCGGCAGTCGGCTGCTGCTGATCGCGATCATCGCGAGTCTCATGATCCCCTTCCAGGCCACGCTGATCCCGATCTACCAGCTGGTGTCCGACCTCGGGTGGGTCAACTCCTACGCGGGACTCATCGCCCCGCGCGCGGCCGACGCGTTCGGCATCTTCTTCCTGCGGCAGTTCTTCCTGTCGCTTCCGCGCGATCTCGACAACGCGGCGCGCATCGACGGGGCGAGCGAGCTGCGCATCTTCCGCAGCATCGTCCTGCCCAACGCGGTGCCTGCGCTGCTCACGCTCGGCATCTTCACCTTCGTCAACAACTGGAACGACCTGCTGTGGCCGCTCGTGTTCACGACCGACTCCGAGATGGGCACGGTGACCTCCGGGCTGACGCTGCTGACCGGACCCGGCGGCATCATCCCGCAGGGGGTCATGATGGCGGGCTCGCTCATCGCGGTGTTGCCGCTGGCGATCCTGTTCCTGCTGATCCAGCGGCGGTTCGTCGAGAGCGTCGGAACGTCGGGACTGAAATGAGAGAGAACCCCATGTCGACGACCCCCTGGTACCGCGACGGCCGGTTGCACTTCGGTGCCGGCATCGAGAACACCTTCGTGCCGCAGGAGCGCCCGGGCGAGCGCGCGATCGACGAGTACGCCCTCACGGAGCACTACGAGCGATGGAGCGACGACCTCGATCTCGCCTCGTCGGTGGATGCCGAGTTCTTGCGCTGGGGGATCCCCTGGCACGTCGTGTCTCCCGAGCGCGGCCGGTGGGACTGGTCGTGGACCGACCGGGTGCTCGACGGCTTCGCCGCTCGCGGCATCCGTCCGATCGTCGATCTGCTGCACTACGGCACTCCGACGTGGATCGAGGGGGAGTTCGCGCACCCCGACTACGCATCCTTCGTGGCCGAGTACGCGGCGCGCGCCGCGGAGCGGTATCGCGACCTCGCCACCGACTACACGCCGGTCAACGAGCCGATGCTCCACTCGCTGTTCAGCGGTGAGTACGCGTACTGGCCTCCGTACCGTCAGGGGCCCGCGGGACTCGTCGAGATCTCGACCGCGATCGCCCGCGGCTTCGTCGAGACCCAGCGTGCGGTGGCCGAGGTGCTCGGTGAGCGAGCCACCTTCGTGCACGTCGACGCGTCGATGCGGTACGCCGGCGACATCGATGCGCCCGAGCACCGCGATACCGCCGAGCGCTACCGCCACCAGGCCTTCCTCGTCGAAGACCTCGTGACCGGCGGGGTGGGGACGGACCACCCGCTCCTGCCCCTGCTGCGTGCACACGGCACCTCAGACGACACGCTCGCGTGGTTCGCCGAGAACGCCGTGCAGCCCGACGTGATGGGCGTCAACTACTACCCGCGGCACTCGACGGAACTGTTCGAGAGCGGCATCCATCACTCCGGGGGCTTCGCCGACCCGCGGCCCACGCGCGACGACGGCGTTGAGGGTCTGGCCGAGATGCTGCGCACCTACGCCGCCCGGTACGGTGCCCCGGTCATGCTCGCCGAGACCTGCGTGACCGACGACGTCGCGACCCGCCTGCGGTGGCTGGACGATTCCGTGGCCGCCGTCCAGGGGCTTCGCGCCGACGGCCTCGACGTCGTCGGCTACACCTGGTGGCCGTTGTTCGACATGTACGAGTGGACCTACCGGCACAGCGACGAGCCGCGGTCCGCCCACCTTCTGACCATGGGACTCCACGACCTCGTGGAGACCGAGACCGGGCTCGCGCGCCGCCGCAACCCCGTCGCCGACCGATTCGCTGAGTACGCATCCCGAGGAGCACGATGACCACCGCCCGCCTGACCCTCGACGCCCGATTCCCGATCGGGGCCGTCCGTCGTCGACTGTTCGGCGGTTTCGTCGAACACCTCGGCCGCCACGTCTACGACGGCATCTACGAGCCCGGCCACCCCCAGGCCGACGAGCAGGGCTTCCGCCGCGACGTGCTCGAGCTCGTGCGCGAGCTCGGGGTCTCGACGATCCGCTACCCCGGCGGCAACTTCGTCTCGGGCTTCCGGTGGGAAGACAGCGTCGGGCCGCGCGAGCAGCGCCCGCGCCGGCTCGACCTCGCGTGGCACTCGACCGAGACGAACGAGATCGGCCTCCACGAGTTCGCGGACTGGCTCGACAAGGCCGGCAGCGACCTGATGCTCGCCGTCAACCTCGGTACCCGGGGCGTCCTCGAGGCCCTCGACCTGCTCGAGTACAGCAACGTCCCCGGGGGTACCACGCTGTCGCAGCAGCGCATCGACAACGGCCGCGCCGAGCCGTTCGGCGTGCAGGTGTGGTGCCTCGGCAACGAGATGGACGGTCCCTGGCAGCTCGGCCACCGCTCCGCCGACGACTACGGCAAGATCGCCTCGCAGACCGCGAAGGGCATGCGTCAACTCGACCCCTCGATCGAGCTCGTGGTGTGCGGCTCCTCGGGGGCGTCGATGCCGACGTTCGGCGAGTGGGAGCGCGTCGTGCTGGAGCACACGTACGACGACGTCGACATGATCTCGTGCCACGCGTACTACCAGGAGCACGACGGCGACATCGACTCGTTCCTCGCCTCGTCGATCGACACCGACCGCTTCATCGAGGCCGTCGTCGCGACCGCCGACCACGTCGGCGCCGTGCGCGGCAGCGCGAAGAAGATCGACATCTCGTTCGACGAGTGGAACATCTGGTACCAGACCCGCTTCCACGACGTCGACCAGATCACCGGCGTCGACAACTGGCCGGTCGCCCCGCGTCTGCTCGAGGACGTGTACTCGGCTCTGGATGCCGTGGTCTTCGGCAGCCTCATGATCTCGCTGCTCAAGCACGCCGACCGCGTGGCATCCGCTTCCCTCGCCCAGCTCGTCAACGTGATCGCCCCGATCATGACCGAGCCGGGCGGACCGTCGTGGCGTCAGACGACGTTCTTCCCCTTCGCGATCACCTCGCGCCTCGCGCAGGGAGACGCGCTGCGTCTCCGGGTCGAGGGGCCGACCATCGAGACCGAGAAGTTCGGCACGGTCCCCGCGGTGGACGCCGTCGCCACCCATGACGCCGAGACCGGGGCGACGGCGATCTTCCTCGTGCACCGCGGTCGCGAAGGCGCCGTCGACCTCGCGATCGACATCAGCGGACTGGGCGACGTCGAGGTCGCCGAGGCGCACCTGCTCCACGACGACGACCCGTACGCGCGCAACACGCTCGAGGAGCCGGAGCGCGTGACGCCCGGAACCGTTGACGCCCGGGTGGACGGTGGCATCCTGCACGTCACGCTGCCGCCCATCGCGTGGGCCGCGATCTCGCTCGCTCGCGCGTGATGGCCTGACGCCGGGGGTGCGGGGTGCCGGGGGCACCGGGGCGCCGGGGCGCCGGGGGCGCCGGGGATGCCGGGGCGCACGACGGCCGGGCGTGCAGAAACGCCCGTTCCCCGCAGAATCCGTGAGGAAACCTGCGAGGAACGGGCGTTTTTCCGAGAGCCGGCGGGGCCCCGGGGCGGGCCGTCGCCTGCACCGGGGTCAGGCGAGCTGCGCGCGGCGCTCCGCGAGCTGGTCGAAGGTCGCGAACGACTCGGCGATGGGGCTGCCGGTGAAGTGGCCGACCCAGCCGTCGTCGTCGTGGAAGAAGCGCACGCTCACGTAGTGCGGCGTGGTGCCCATGTCGAACCAGTGCGTGGTGTTCGCCGGCACCGAGATGAGGTCGCCCGCCTCGCAGTACACCGCGTGCACCTTCTCGTTCGCGTGCAGGTAGAACACGCCCGCGCCCTTCGCGAAGTAGCGGTCTTCGTCGTCGTCGTGCTTGTGCTCGGAGAGGAACTTCTGACGCGAGGGGGTCTTGACCTCGTCGTAGTTGTCCTGGGCGGGGTCGAGGGCGACGACGTCGACGAGCGTGTAGCCCTCGCGCTCCTTGACCTCACCGATCTCAGCGGCGTACAGCGCGAGGACCTCGTCCTGCGACGCGCCGGCGGGAACGTCGCGGATCTCCCAGCGCGAGAAGCGGGCGCCGAGCTCGGCAAGCGCTTCGCGGATCTCGGCCTCGTCGGTGGTCTCGAGCACGGGCGTGCTCGGGTCGGTCTCTTTCCAGACGGTCAGGAGCGTCACGGCTCCTCCTCTCGGCGCGATGTGGGCGGAATGATCCGATTCTCTCGCCGATTCGACTCGAGTGCCCACTTCGGCCGCATGATCGGCGGTGCCGGTGTAACAAAGTGCAACCTCGAATAACCCGTGTTCGGTCGGTGCTGCTTGACTGCTCGACGGCCCGACCGACACAGCACTCGGACGGACCTCGCACCCGACTCCTCGACGAAGGGGACCCCGTGTCCGTTCGATCCCACCGCTGGGCGACGCTCCTCGCGACCGCCGGCATCGCCGCCCTCGCCCTCTCCGGCTGCGCACAGCAGAACACCGCGGCCCCCGCGGCCTCGGCGGCTCCCGTGCAGAAGGTCGAGAACCTGCCCGCACCGTTCGACGGCGCGCCCGTCAAGGTCGCCCTCGTGCAGCAGTCCGGCGCCGGTGACTTCTTCACCGCGTGGACGGCGGGAGCGAAGGCCCAGGCCGCCGCGATCAACATCGACCTCACCGTCTTCGACGCCCGCAACGACAACGCCAAGCAGGCGTCCGATCTCGAGCAGGCGATCGCCTCGAAGCCCGACGCGATCATCGTGGACCACGGTCAGACCGACACCATCGAGTCGCACGTGCACGATGCGGTGGCCGCCGGCATCCCGGTCATCGTCTACGACCTCGCCCTCAACGACCCCACCGGCGTCATCGTGACGTCGCAGTCCGACGCGTCGATGGCGCAGGGCGTGCTCGACCAGCTCGTCGCCGACGTGGGCGACGGTGCCAAGGTCGGCCTGGCCAGCACCGACGGCTTCGCACCGCTCGAGCGCCGCAAGAAGGTGTGGGACGAGGTCGTCGCCGAGCACAACCTCGACCAGGTGTTCTTCACCGGCAAGGTCACCGAGTCGACCGCGACCGACAACATCCCGCTCATCGACGCCGCGCTCAAGGCCAACCCCGGGATCCAGGCGATCTTCGCGCCCTACGACGAGATCACGAAGGGCGTCGTGCAGGCCGTCCAGCAGAACAACCTGCAGGACAAGGTCAAGGTCTACGGCATCGACATCTCGAACGCCGACATCGAGGTCATGACCGCCGACGGCAGCCCGTGGGTCGCCACGAGCGCGACCGACCCCTCCGCGGTCGGTGCGGGTGTCGTCCGCGCCCTCGCGCTCTCGCTCGCCGGTCAGCTCGACGAGACGAGCGTGCAGTTCCCCGCGATCACGATCACGCGCGACTTCCTGCTCGAGAAGGGCATCACCAACGTCGCCCAGCTCCGCGAGGCCGAGCCGTCGCTCCTGCTGAGCGACACCGTGGTGGCCGACTGGCTCCCCGCGATCTCGGGATGACCTCACCCCTCCACGCCGACGCCGCTCCGGTCGACGACACCCCTGTCGTCCGCCTGAGCGGCGTCGGCGTACGCTTCGGCAGCAATCAGGTGCTGCGCGACGTGTCGCTCACGCTGCGCCCCGGCACGATCACGGCGCTCCTCGGCACCAACGGCGCCGGCAAATCCACCCTCATCGGGGCCGTCTCGGGCGCCAACGCCGCCTACACCGGCGAGATCGCGGTCGGTGGATCGACCCAGCGCCTGACCTCGCCCGCCCGAGCCCGTCGCGCCGGAATCGAGACGGTGCATCAGCGCATCGCCGACGGGATCGTCTCGGGCCTCAGCGTCGCCGACAACCTCGGCCTCACCGACCTGGCGAGCTCCGGGCATCGTGTCGTGCGGCGGGGCGAGTCGGAGCGGGTCGCGCGGGCCGCCCTGGAGCGCCTCGGCCTGTCGTGGTCCGACGAGGTTCTGAGAGCGGATGCCGCCCGCCTCGGCACCTCCGACGCCCAGCTCGTGGTGCTCGCCCGCGCCCTGCGCTCGACGCCGCGCCTGCTGATCCTCGACGAACCCACCTCCGCCCTGACCGCGGCCGAGGCGGATCGCCTGTTCGCGGTGCTGCGTGTTCTCCGCGACGAGGGCCTCGCGATCCTGTTCGTCAGCCACCGCTTCGGTGAGATCGAGCGGCTCGCCGACCGGATCGTCGTGCTCCGCGATGGCCGGATCGAGCTCGAGGCCGAGCGTCCCTTCGACTGGCACGCGGCGCTCGAGGCGATGCTGGGCGTGCCCACCGAGCTCCAGCAGCACGTCGACGAGCCGCTCCCCGCGGGCGCCGAGGTGCTCTCGGTCGACGGGGCACGGCTCCTCCCGGGGAGCGCCCCGCTCGGTCTCCGGGTCCACGGCGGTCAGGTGACCGGCATCCTGGGTCTGCTCGGAGCGGGCAAGACCGAACTCGCGGAGCTCGTGACGGGCGTCCGTGCAGATACCGAAGCGCGGTTGCAGCTCGACGGCAGCGAGTACCGACCGGCGGATCCGGCGGCCGCGCAGGCCGCGGGCGTCGTGCTCGTGCCCGAGGACCGCCAGCGTCAGGGCATCCAACCCGGGTGGTCGATCGCCCACACGGTCGGCCTTCCCGTGCTGCGGGCGCTGTCGCGCTTCGGCGTCATGGCTCCGGGCCGCGAACGCGCGGCCGCCGACGCCGTGGTCGAGGACTACGACGTCGTCGCCCCCTCGATCGAGGCCCGCGTCGACGACCTCTCGGGCGGCAACCAGCAGAAGGTCGTCGTGGGCCGCTGGCTCCGCACCGAACCGCGCGTCGCGGTGCTCGACGAGCCGTTCCGCGGCGTCGACATCGGCGCTCGCCGGCGTATCGGCACCGCCGTCCGCGAGCGGGCCGCCACCGGCGCCGCCGTGCTCGTGCTCTCGAGCGACGTCGACGAGATCCTCGAGGTCGCCGACCGGATCGTCGTCCTCGTGTCGGGCCGCATCGCCCTCGATACCCCCGCCGGACGGCTCGACCGTGCGCGCATCGTCGCCGCGCTGCTCGACGACCCCGGCCACCGGAAGGAAACCGCATGACCACCGCCCTCGCTCCGTCGCGACCGAGCGTCGGCTCCCGGACCGTGGATGCCATCGCGAAATGGGGCTTCGTCGCCGTCACGGTGCTGTTGATCGTGTTCTTCGCGGTCACCCAGCCCGCTTTCGCGACCCCCGAGAACATCTTCGGGATGCTGAAGTTCATCGCCCCGATCGGCATCGCCGGTCTCGGCGTGACGTTGGCGATGACCGTCGGCGGGCTCGACCTGTCGGTCGGGGCGAACGCCGGGTTCGCGGTGTCGATCGCCGCGTGGACGATGGTCATCGGCAATCAGGTCGGCGGGATCGCCGTCGGCGTCGTGCTGCTCTCCGGCGCGCTCATCGGTGCGATCAACGCGGCGCTGATCGTCTTCGCACGCATCCCCGACCTGCTGGCGACGCTGGCGACGATGTTCACGGTGGTGGGACTCAAGCTGATCATCGTCGACGGCAAGTCGATCTCGTCGCAGATGACCCTCGACGACGGCACGACCGCTCCCGGACGCTTCACCCCCGACTTCCTCTGGTTCGACCGCGGTTCGATCGGCCCCGTCTCGGTCCCCGTGCTGCTCTTCGTCGGTCTCACCGTCGTGCTGTGGTTCGTGCTCGACCGCACACGCTGGGGACGCGCCCTCGCGGCGGTGGGGTCGAACCCCGAGGCCGCGCGGCTCGCCGGCATCCGTGTGAAGGCCTACCGCGCCGCGGCGTACATCGGCTGCGGCATCCTGGCATCCATCGCGGGTCTCGTGCTCGCCGCCCGCATCGGGCAGGGCGACGTCTCGGCCGGCAACAGCCTGCTGCTGGATGCCGTGGCCGTCGCGCTCGTGGGCGTCTCGGTGCTCGGCATCGGGCGTCCGAACGCGTGGGGCACGGCACTCGGCGCGGTCCTCGTGGCCGTCATGGTCACCGGGTTCTCGATGATGGGGCTGCCGTACTACATCCAGGACTTCGGGAAGGGCCTCGTGCTGCTGGTCGCTCTGCTGTTCAGCTTCACGTTCCGCCGTCGCAAGACCACCATCGTCGCCGGGAGCACCACCGCATCATGACTCTTCTCACCGATCAGCTGACCGTCGAGTCCGTCCCCGCCTACCTCGTCGCCCGCCCGCACCTGGCGGGACCGGTGGATCCGGCATCCATCGTCTCGGTCGTCGAGGTCGGCGACGGCAATCTGAATCTCGTCTTCATCGTGAAGGATGCCGCGGGCAACGGCGTCGTGGTGAAGCAGTCGCTCCCGCACGTCCGTGTCGATCCGTCGTGGCCGCTCACGCGCGAGCGGGCGGCGCGCGAGGCTGTCGTGCTCGGCGTGCACGAGAAGATCGACCCCGCGCACGTGCCCGCGTTCCACGGCTTCGACGCCGAGAACCTCGCCCTGTCGATCGAAGACCTCAGCGACCACGCGGTGTGGCGCGGAGAGTTGATCGCCGGGCGACTGCACCCCTACGCGGCCGCCGAGCTGGGGCGGTACGTCGGCGCCATCGGATTCGCGACGAGCGTGTTCGGCACGCCCGGCCCGGAGCGGCGGCGTCGCATCGCCGAGGCGACGAATCCCGAGCTCAGCGAGATCACCGAGGATCTCGTGTTCACCGAGCCGTACGTCGAGCACGAGCACAACGGCTGGCTGCCCGCGAACGAGGAGGACGTGCGGGAGTTGCGCGCCGACCGGGCGTTCGTGCGCGAGATGGGGCTCGCGAAGCAGCGGTTCCAGGAGAGCACCCAGAGCCTCATGCACGGCGACCTGCACACCGGGTCGGTGTTCGTGCGCGCCGAGGGCGCCTCGGTCCGGGCGTTCGACTCGGAGTTCGGCACGTACGGCCCCACCGGCTTCGACCTCGGCGCCGTGTGGGCGAACCTCGTCATCGCCGCTGCCCGCGCGCACGTGCTCGGCCGGTCGGCCGACGCCGAGACGCTGCTCCGGCTGCCCGTGGAACTCGTCGACGCGTTCGAGGCCGAGTTCCGGAGCCGCTGGCCCGAGCGCGTAGACCCGCGCGTCTACGGCGACGAGGTGCTCGAGCACACGCTGGCGCAGGTGCGGTCGGACGCCGCCGCCTACGCCGCGGCGAAAGCCGTGCGCCGCATCGTCGGGTTCTCGAAGGTCGCCGACATCCAGACGCTCCCTGAGCCCGAGCGCGCTGTCGCGGCGCGCCTCGTGCTCCGCGCGGCGCGGACGCTCGGCACCGCCCGCCTCGAGGACGCCGACCCGCGCGTGCTCACCGAGCGCACGGTGGCGTTGCTCGGCTGACGCCCGGGCGCGTGGCATCCGCCGTTCGGGGCGGCGGTGCCGGGTCGCGGTAACGCGTCGCCGTGTCGCGTCGCCGCGCCGAGCGGCGTCGTGCCGCGTCGCCGCGTCGCTGTGCCGCACCGCCGCGTCGCTGTGCCGCGTCGCCGCGTCGCTGTGCCGCGTCGCCGTGCCGCCGTGCCGCGTCGCCGCACCGCGCATAAACGCGATCCGCTCACATAAACGCGAGGAGCGCGTGTTTTTGTGCGTCGATCGTGTTTATGGGTGAGCGTGGGCTGCGTCGGGCCCGCGCGCTGGTGCGGCGCTGGGCGTGCGCGCTGGGGCGAGTGGCGGATGCCGGGTGTCGGAGGTTGTGCGTGTCCGGTCGGTCTCGTCCCGCCGTTCGCCTCGCGCATAAACGCGATCCGCTCACATAAACGCGAGGAGCGCGTGTTTATGCGCGTGGATCGCGTTTATGCGTGCCGCCGCGCCCGCCCGACGGCCCCGGCCGCCCCGCAGCGCTGGCCGCCCAGCAGCGCCCGCCGCACCGCGCCAAGCCGCCGCTCACCCGCCGCGACCCGACAGCGCCCGCGGCTCAGCGCGTCGCGACGGCGAAGCGCAGCAGCCACTCCGTGATCTCGAGGTGGCGGCGCGCGGCGGCGACGTCGGCGCCCCACGCGTAGATGCCGTGGCTCGCGACGATGAGCGCGGGGACCTCGGGCACCTCGGCCGTGCCCGGGAGGTAGACCTCGTCGAACCAGGCCGCTTCGACGGTCATGTCCTGGTGGTTGCGGATGACCGGAATGGTCACGGTCTCGTCGTGTGCGAGGTGGCCGATGCCCTTGAGCATCTCCATGTCGCGGATCTCGACGCCCTCCGGCCACCGGTGCCCGGCGACGACCGCGTCGAACGCGTGCACGTGGAACACGGCGTTCGCCCCGGTCCGCGCGGCGATGTGGGCATGCAGTCCCGCCTCGGCGGACGGAGGTCGTGGGTCGCCGGGGTCGAGGGACTCGCCCGCGGCGTCGATGAGCACGACATCGCGGTCGGTGAGCTCCGACTTGTCGAGCCCCGAGGCCGTCACCGCGAGCACGAGCGGGTCGCGGTCGACGACGACCGAGAGGTTTCCCGACGTGCCGCGCATCCAGCCGTAGCCCGAGAAGCGCGAGGCCTCGGCGGCGAGGGCGGCCCCGGCCGCGCGCACCCGCTCGGGCGCGGGCAGCGTCATCGCGTCAGCTCGATCTCGTCGAAGGATGCCACCGACGGCGCCTCGAACGACGTCCCGTGCCACGGTTCGCCGGCGCGGTCCAGCGCGACGACCTGCCAGCCGGCGGCACGCGCCGCGGTGACCTCGTCGGGGTGGTCGGTGAGGAAGAGCGCGCGCTCGGGGGCGACGCCGAGGGCGGCGGCGATGCGCTCGTACGACGCGGCCTCCTTCTTCGGCCCCGCGCTGACCGTGTCGAAGAAGTCCTCGACGAGCGGAGTGAGGTCGCCCTGCGGCGCGTGCCGGAACCACGGCACCTGCGACGCGACCGAGCCGGACGAGTACACGGCGAGCCGGATGCCGGCCTCGCTCCACTCCCGCAGGCGTGGCGGCACGTCCTCGAAGAACTGCGAGTGGATCTCGCCCGCGGCGAAGCCCTCGGCCCAGATGATGCCTTGGAGGGTCTTCAGCGGCGTCGACTTCACATCGGATGCCATGAGCCCGCGGAGCGCCTCGGCGACCTCGGCGTCGGTGGCGTCGGCATCCAGGCCCGTCTCGGCGATCGCGGCGGCGCGGGCGGCGCGGACCGTCTCGTCATCGCGGCCGAGCACCTCGTCGAGGCGCGGGCGGGCGTAGTCGTACAGGTCGCCCAGGATGAATCCGGCGGCGCTCGTGGTGCCCTCGATGTCGAGCACGACCACGTCGGCGGAGAGGGAGGTCATTCGGAATCCTCGTCGGATCGGGCGTTCACGGGACGGAACGCGATGGTCTCGGGTTGAGCGGTGGATGCCACGGGGGCGGGGTTCTCACGCGAGCGACGCCGACGCAGCGCCGGTGTGGGCGGCTCGGTGGCGCTCGCTTCCGGATCGGTCGAGAAGTGCTCGCCGACGCGGGAGGGCTCGAATGTGCCGCGACTGGTCGCGATGCGGGTGACCAGTCGCGGAGGGGTCACGTCGAACGCCGGGTACCAGGCCTCGGTGACCAGGGGGCTCGCGGTGCGGCGGCCCAGCACCTCGAGAACCTCGGTCGGGTCGCGGTCTTCGATGACGACATCGTCGCCGGTGGGCGCGCCCGGGTCAGGTGCCTCGATCATGGCGTAGTACGGGATGCCGAACGCCACCGCCGCGGCCGCGTGCGCGAGCGTCCCCACCTTGTTGACGACGGAACCGTCGAGCGCGACACGGTCGGCGGCCGTCACGACCGCGTCGATCGGTCCGGAGCCGACGCCCCGGGGCGACGCGAGGGCAGCGGCGGCCATCCCGTCGGTGATGAGCGTGACCCTCTGGCCGAGCTCGCGGAGCGAATGCGCGGTCAACCGCGCGCCCTGCAGGTAGGGCCGGGTCTCGGTCGCGATCCACTCGATCTCGCGGCCGGCTTCGCGCGCGGCGGCGACGAGCCCGAACAGGTAGGCGTCGGCCCAGCAGTGCGTGAGGATGCGCGGCGACTCCGGCAGCAGGGAGAGGGTCGCACGGCCCAGGCGCAGGCTCGCCTCGCGGTAGTCGCGGTCGACGGCCCGGGCCGTGTCGAGGGTGGCGGATACGAGGGCGTCGGTGTCGTCGGCATCCCTCCCCGCCTCGAGGATCCGGGCGACCGCGTCACGCGGGTGGGCGTTCGTCGGTCGCGCGGTGGCCAGGGCACGGCCCGCGCGGCCGAGCGCCGTGCGCGCCTCGCCGAGGGGGAGCCCCCGCGCCTGCAGCGCGGCGAGTCCCATGCCGGCGGTCGCGGCGTACAGCGGCCCCGAGCTCTGCGTCACCATGTCGCGGATCGCCGAAGCGACCTCGTCGGGGGTGGTGGCATCCACCCATTCCACGCGAGAGGGGAAGACGCGGCGATCGAGGATGCGAACGACGCCGGCGGCTTCGTCGAGGACGACGGAGTTTTCGAGGGTGGCAGACATCGCCGTAATCCTCCCACGCCCCGCCGACACGCGCCGTGCGGATGACGCCGCGCGACGGTGGTCGGCGCGGTGCCGAAGGGATGCCGGCGGTGCGGGCGATCTGCGCACCCTCAATTCGTTGGGGCCGGATGCCGCTGACTGGACGCGGATCGCCGAGGGCGGGCCGTGACCCTCGCCCGCCGATCAGGGCAGAACGCGCGCGTTGGCGGACGGGCCGGCGGCCGCGACTCGTGCCGCGTCGCCGAGTCGATAGCCGTCGTGGTCTGCGAGAAGGGCGGTCACGCGCAGCCGTTCGCGCGGGACGTCGTTGGGCTGGTGGAAGGCGAGCGCGAGTCCGCCGTCCGCCTCGAAGACCATGGCGTGGCCTCCGTCCGAGTCGACGATCGGACGGTCTTGATGACGCCACGGGCCGAGGACGTGGCCGGAGGCGCTGCGGGCCAGGCCCACCGAGTAGCCGCCGTCACCGCCGCTGGACCACACCATGGCGAGCCCGTCCGCGTCCCGGAACAGGTAGGGGCCGTCGGTGATGTAGGCGCTCGTCTCGTACCCCGTGTCAGTGTTGCGGAAGGGGCGCGCCCACGGCGCGTCCGACGCGGCGAACAGGAGGTGCGGATCTCCTTCGCTCCGAGTGAGATCCGCCGAGAGGCGCTGCGCGTAGATCCGGCCGTCGCCCGCCTGCAGCCACTCGTGGCAGAACACGAGCCAGGGTTCGCCGGCTTCGTCGACGTGGAGGGTGCCGTCCAAGCACATCCACCCGTCCGGGGTGACCGGGCCGATGGACCACGGCTGGAACGCGCCGTCCGGGCTTTCTGCGGCGAGCACCTGGGTGCCACGCCCGCCGGAGCCGTCGGCGAAGGTGGCGAACATCCACCAGCGGTCGCGATAGAGATGGACCTCCGGCGCCCAGAACTGCGTCCGCCCCCAGAAGTCCGCCGGCGGCCGGAAGGCGGGGAAGGGACCAGCCCAGTCCTCACCGTCGATGCTCTCGTACCGGTCGAATCCGAGGCCCCGTCCGCCCCATGGGTCGTCGTCCGTGGTGCCGAACAGGAGGAGCTTCCCCTCGAATCGGAGGATGAACGGATCCCGGATGCGGAGCTCGGAGAGGTGCGGCATGAGTGTCGTGCTTTCGTGAGGGGGAGGGGGCCGTCGGCCCCCTCCCGAGGGTCAACCCAGGCGGGTCAGGCGGATGTCGTCGCACGCACCCGCGGAGGAGCCGCTGTTCTTGTAGCAGTAGACGGTCGCGCTGGTGACGTTGGTGCCGGTCGTGAACGTCACGGTCGCCGGCCCGTAGAGGGCGCCGCCGACGCGCTGGAACGTCTCGGCCGCTCCCGATCCCTTCACACCCAGCGCGATCTCTTCACCCGCAGCCGCGCGGAGCGACCCGGTGAGGACGTACGACGTCCCGGGCGCAAGGCCCGTGATGGTCTGCTGCGCACCCGAGTTCGCCGCACCCGTCTGCAGCCCGTACGAGCCGGTCGCGGCGGCCGACGTCGTGACGGTCGCGGCGGTGCCCGATCCCGACGTCGACCACGAGCCCAGGGACCCTTGTTCGAAGCCCGGGTTGGCGATCGGGTTCGCGGGCGAGGTCAGCGGCTGCAGGCTGAACGCATCGCACGACCCGGTGCCGGATCCGCTGTTCTTGTAGCAGTAGATCGTCGCGGACGTGGAGGATGCTCCCGTCGTGAAGACGACCGTGGTGGGGGCCCACGCCGTCGCGGTGGAACGGGCGAAGGTCTCGGTCCCGCCGAAGTCCTTCGCCCCCAGGGCGACCTGCTCTCCCGCCGTGGCGACCTTCGTCGACGCGGTCAGCAGGTAGGTCGTCGACGACGCGAGCCCCGAGATCGTCTGCTGGACGCCGCTGTTGGCGGTGCCGGTCTTCACCGACGCGGTTCCGTTGGCGAAGTCCGACGTGTTCGCCGTCGCGGCGGTGCCGCTCCCGCTGGTCGTCCACCCGGTGAGGCTGCCGGTGTCGAAGCCGGGGTTGGTGACGAGGTTGTCGACGGGCTGCTCGTAGGCGCCGATGGAGGGCACGGTTCCGATCGTCGCGCCGGCGAAGTCACGGCCGCCGTTGTTCGCGATCGCCACTCCGCGAGCCAGTGCCGGAGACGACGGACGGATGCGGAACGACGAGGCGCCCGTGGACGTCTGCGACGCCGTGGGGAGCGGCCCCACGAGCTGCGGATCGAGCGTGATCGTCCCGGTCGTCGGAGCGGTGGAGTGCGGGTTGCCGTACAGGAGGTTGTTGGCGTACACCGAACCCGTGGTCTGCACGTACCCGCCGGTGCCGAAGTTGACGACGAGGTTGTTGCGGAACTTGTACGAGCCGCTGGCGCTCACGCCGCTGCGGCTCCCGGTGACGTAGGTCGAGCGTCCGGACGGGATGAAGATCGTGTTGTTGTAGATGTCCGGCTGCGCGGTGGCGGAGTTCGTACGGTTCGGGATGCCACCGGCGAAGTGGATGACGTCCTTCGGTCCCTGCGACGCAGGCTGCAGCGGGCAGGGCCCGGTGTTGGTGTCGTCCTCGCTGACGTTGTACCGGATGATCGTGCCGTCGCTCGGGGTGCTGGACGTCGGCTCGTCGGGAACGTTGATCGGCGGCATGACGAGGATGAACCCGCCGCGGTTGTTGCGGGAGTAGTTGTACTGGAACGTCGTGTTGTGGTTGCCCCAGTCCACGTCGTAGCCCTGACCGTCCGCCTCGTTGACGAAGCAGACCGCGGAGTTGTTCTGCACGACGGTGTCGTTGCTGCCGGACATCCAGATGGAGGCGGAGGCCCCGTTGCAGTACTGACCGCTCGGCGGGCATGCGTTCAGCGACTTGGACCCGCCGTACGCGGTGTCGTTGCCGTCGATGAGGGCGCCCTGGCCCTTCACGACGAGGATGTCGTCGCCGCCGGAGTAGCGCATCGTGTTCGACTGGATGCGGACGTTCGTGCTGAGACCGGTGCCCTGACCGTCGCGGTCGGGAGTCACCGCCACGGGGATGCGGTCGACGTGATCGAACGTGTTGTTCGAGATGGTGATGTCGTCCCAGGTCGAGACGGTGGTGGTGTGGTTCGTCTGCACACCGACGCCGGCGTTGGTCGCGTACCAGCCGCCGGAGTACCCGCTGATGTTCCGGATCGTCATCCCGGTGACCTTGAGGTGGGTGAGCACGCCCCCGGAGGAGTTCTCGGCGAGGATGCCGGAGCGGTACGCGGGAGTCGTCGCCGCGTTGCGCAACTCGAGATTCGAGATCTCCCACTGCTGCTGATTCACGAGGTGGATGACGGGACCCACCGCACCGGCGGCATCGATGATCGGCTTCGCGCCGGTGCCGTACGCGCTCATCTGGATCGGGGATGCCGAACTGCCCGAGCCGGCGGGGGAGAGCTGGCCCGTGCACGTCGTTCCCGACTTGAACAGCACGCTGTCGCCGGGCCCGAGTGCGAGGGCGTTGACGGCGGAGAGGGCGTTGAACGGGGAGGCCGAGGTGCCCGTCCCGTTGGTCGATGCCGAGCAGTCGACGTAGTACGCCGTGGAAGCGGCCGAGGCCGGTGCGGCGATCACGGGAGCGACCGCGAGGGTCAGGGCACCGAGTATCGCCAGAGCGACTGTTCGAGGCCGGAGTGGAATGGATGACGTCATTGTCTTCTTGCCTTTCGTTTCGGAGGGGGTCAGGACTTCACGGCGCCCATGGTCAGACCCGCGACGACCTGGCGCTGCAGGATCACGAAGACGACGAGCAGGGGCGCGACGCCCAGCAGTGCGGCCGGGAACAGCAGCGAGGGGTCGAGCGAGTAGCTGCCGACCAGCGAGTAGGCGTTCACCATCACGGTCTTCAGTGCGGGGTTCTGGACGAACACGAGCGGGACGACGAGGTCGTTCCAGACGGTGATGGTGAGGAAGGTCGCGAGGGTGGCGGTGATGGGCCGCAGGAGCGGGAAGAGGACGACGAAGAACGTCCGGACCGAGCCCGCGCCGTCGAGTGCGGCGGCCTCCTCGAGCTCCAGGGGGATCTGCCGGAAGAACGAGGTGTAGAAGAAGATCGCCACCGGCAGGTTGATCGCCGCGTAGGTCAGGATCAGCCCCTGGTAGCTGTTGAGCAGACCGAGGTCGCGCAGGAGCAGATAGAGCGGGGCGATCAGGACGAAGATCGGCACCGTGGATCCGGCGATGAAGAGGCGGTAGGCCCACGTCGTCCACCGACGGGTGATGCGCGCGAGGGGATAGGCGGCGAGAGCCCCGAGCAGGATCGTGAGCAGGAGCGAGCCGAGCAGCACCACGGTAGAGCTCAGGACGCCCTGGGCGTAGTTCATCTTCGCGAACGCGTTGGCGAAGTTGTCGAACGTGATCCGGGTGGGAAGCCCCAGCGGATCCGCCGTGATGTCCGCGGCCGGTCGGAGAGAGGCGATCACGGTGTAGACGAACGGGGCGACGATCAGCAGGACCGTGATCGTGAGGAGCACGTCGCCGATGAGGGCGGACACGGGGCGTCGAGCTCCGCGACGGGGAGTTGAAGCGGCACCGCGGGGGGTGGGCGAAACAGTCATGTTCTCGTACCGATCCGGGTCAGATGCGGTCTTCGCGACGGCGAAGAAGGGCCTGGGTGGTGCTCGCCAGGACGACGACCACGACGAGGAGGAGGGTGGCGATGGTCGCGCCGTAGGCGAAGCTGCCCTGTCCGCCGAAGATCTTGAAGAAGATGAGCATCGTCAGGGTGGTGGTCGAGCCCGCGGGCCCGCCGTTGGTCATCACGAGGGGCAGCTCGAAGACCTTGAGCGAGCCGATGAGCGAGAGCGTGATGTTCACGGTCAACGCCGGTGCCAGCAGCGGCCATTCGACGGCGGTGAAACGCTGCCATCCAGAAGCTCCGTCCACCCGCGCCGCGTCGAGCAGATCGGAGGGCAGATTCATGTACCCGGCGAGGAAGATGGATGCCGAGTACCCGGCGAACATCCAGATGTTCACCAGCGCGATCGCCCAGAGAGCGGTGGCCGGGTCCCCTAGCCACACACGGGTCAGCGCGTCCAGGCCGGCGGCGCGAAGGAGGCTGTTGATCGACCCGTCGGGCGACAGCAGCGAGTTCCAGATGAAGGCCGCCATGACCGCCGACATGAGCGTCGGGACGAGGACGAGGGCATTGCCCAACCGGCGCACGCGCGGACGGTTGTACAGGGCGCGGGCGAGCAGGAGTCCGATGCCGTTCTGGACCACCACGACGACCGCGGCGTAGACGACGGTGATCCCCAGCGCCCGCAGGACGTCGCCGTCGGTGGCGAGTTTGGCGTAGTTGGCGGCACCGACGAAGTGACCCGCGTTGCCGACCTTGCTGTCGGTGAGGCTCAGGGAGATCCCCTGGAAGAGCGGGTACGCGACGATCAGCAGGTAGATCGCGAGGGCGGGGGCCAGGAAGAGGGCAGCGGTCAGGGGTTTGCGGTGGATCATCGTCGTCTCCGTGGGGATCGATGGGACCGGGCGAGCGGTGCCGCCCGGTCCCATCGAGGTTCGTCAGCCGGTGGGCGCGAGCTTCTTGTCGAGGTTCTGCAGCGTCTGGTCGATGTCTTGCTGACCGAGCCACAAGGCCTGGACCTCCTGCTGCATCACCTTTTCGCCGGCGGCGCTGAACCAGGTGTTGGACGGCAGGATGCGGTAGTCGCCCGCGTCGACGGTATCCACGAAGGCCTTGGTGGCCGGGGTGGACGGGCTGGTGCCGTTGGAGAAGGGCGACACGGCGTTCTCCGCCTCGAGGAACGGGGAGGCGTTCGCGCTGTCGGCCCAGAAGTCGACGTACTTCTCCGCGGCATCCTTGACCTTGGAAGCGGCGTTGACGCTCCACATCGTGCCCACGAAGAGGTTCGCGTTCGAGGCGCCCGACGTCTCCGCGGGCCACGGGATGAATGAGTCGTTCAGGCCGGCCTTCTCGAACGCGGACTGGTTCCAGGCGCCCTGGACGTAGAACGCGCTCTTTCCCGCCTCGAAGTCGGAGATGCCGGTCGTCCATTCGTCCACACCGAGCTCATCGGCGAAGTTGACGAAGCCCTTGGACTGGAGATCCATCAGCTGCTGCGCGGAGGTCTTCCACGAGCTGAAGGATGCCTTGCCATCGAGGAACTGCTGGTCGAAGTCGGGGTTCTGCTTGTAGACCAGCGAGGCGGCGATCGCGTTCAGCGCCGAGGACCCCGTCCAGCCGCCCTTGTTCGGGAGGGACAGCGGAGTGATGCCGGCATCCTTCGCCTTCTGCAGGGCCGCCTCGAACTCGGGCCACGTGGTGGGGACGCTGTCGACGCCGGCCTTCTTCAGCAGATCGTTGTTGGCGTACAGCGAGATGCCGATGACCTCCATCGGGAGGGCGTAGGTGGTGCCGGCGTTCTGGATGAAGGGTGTCACCTCGGAGCGGACGTTCGACGTCCAGTCGCTCGACGACAGATCTTCGAGGTATCCGGAGGAGCCCCAGTCCTGAACCTTCGCGGAGTCGGTCATGATGACGTCCGCGGCGTTGCCGGCCAGGAGTTCGGGCTGCACGCGCTGCGTGTACTTGTCGTTGGCGGGGACGAACTCGAACTGCAGGTCGATGTCGGGGTTGGCCTTCTCGAAGGCGTCGTTGATCTCGCTGATGTTCGCCGGCTCGGCGTCGCCGCCCTTCCATCCGTAGACCTTCAGGACGGTCTTGCCGCCGTCACCGGCGCCGGCTGCCGTGCTGCACCCGGCGGTGGCGAGAAGGAGCGTGGCGCCCAGGACGGCTGCGACCACGGTCTTGCCGTGTCGGAACGCCGCGCGCGAGGTCGAGGAGGGGCGGGTGCCGGTGCGGGCGGCTCGGGTGTGCTGGTGCATCGCGTGCTCTCCATTGAGATCTGAAACGTGGGGTTTGGAGCGCTCCAAACTGGAACGATGACGATTGTCATGCCTCCGTGACCGCGTGTCAAGCGCGGTCAGAGCGACGTCGACGCGCGCGGGATCAGGCGGTAGGGGACGCTCAGCTGTTCAGGTGGTGCGTCCGCGTTCTGGATCTGCTTCGCGATCAGGCGAATTGCCTGTCGGGCCATCCAGTCCTTGTCGATGAAGACGGTGGAGAGGGCGGGAGTCGAGAAGCGCGAATCCTCGATGTCGTCGACGCCGATCACGGCCACGTCCTCCGGGACGCGCAACCCGTGCCGGCGCAGGGCGGACATCGCACCGAGCGCGAGGAGGTCGTTCGCGCAGAAGAGCGCGTCGAACGTGTCCCCGGAGGCGACGAGAGCATCGACGGCGGCCGATCCGTCCTCCCGTGTCCAATCGTCCACGGCCCCCACCGGACTCGCCTCCGTGAGCCCTGCTGCGGCGAGTGCTCGATGGAAGCCCTCCTCGCGCTCCGAGACGACGAACTGGTCGCCGGAGGTCTTCTCGCCGATCATCGCGATCCGCGTGTGACCCTGGTCGATCAGATGGCGCGTGGCGATCTCGGCGATCGCGATGGAGTCGATCCCGACGCGGTCCACCGTCGTGAGGTGGGAACGCTCGCCGAGGAGTACGAGGGGCATCCCCGCGCGCCGACTCTCGATCTCGTCGTCGCCGATGACCGACGGGCTGAAGATCAAGCCGTCGGCGGCGCCCAGATTCCACGCGTCGGCCGCCTCCCGCTCCTTGTCGAGGAGGTTGTCGGTCTGCTGCACCAGGAGTCGCATGCTGAGTTCGTCCGCCGCGGCCACCGCGGAGCGGGCGATCTCCGCGAAGTACGGCTGGGCGAAGTTGGGGATGGCCAGTGCCACCAGCCCGGTGCGTCCGGACACGAGATTCTGGCCGATCGCCTGCGGGCGGTACCCGAGCTTCTCGATCGCGGCGTTGACCTTCTGCCGCACCTCCTCGCGCACGTGCGGGTGGTTGCGGATGACGTTCGAGACGCTGCTCTTCGACACCCCGGCCTCGGCGGCGACGTGCTCCAGAGTCACTCGGCGTCGCACGTTCGACCACCGTCCTCGCCCGCTCGTCTGCCCATGTTTGGAGCGTACCAACGGCGATCGCGGCCGCACAGCGTCGGCATCCCTCCGTCGGCTTGCGGCGCATTTTCGGTCGCATTCGGTCGGATGCCGATGGCCCGCCGCACATCGCTCAAGGTGTGCCGCGGCGGCTCCCCGCCGGAACGCCGCGCTCGCCCGCGCCTCCCCGCACGCGCGCCGCTCGCGCCTCCCCGCGCGCCCGTGCGAGAATGAGCGCGGCGTGCTCGGACCGACCTTTCCCCGCGCGGTGCTCCGGCACTTACGGGTTCGAAGGGCCACCGAGCCCCAGGACAGCGTCCGCCGCACCTTTTCTCCGAGGAGCAGAGATGTCCGCTACCCCCTCCGCCGCCGCTGTCGAGACCTCATCGGTCGATCGCGTCCAGCAGCACCGCCGGTACCTCATGTGCCGGCCCGAGCACTTCACGGTGAGCTACAGCATCAACCCGTGGATGGAGCCGTCCCGCCCCACCGACACTGCGCTTGCGCTGCGCCAGTGGCAGTCGCTGTACGACACCTACACGCAGCTCGGCCACGAGATCGAACTCATCGACCCCGTCGAGGGCCTGCCCGACATGGTCTACACCGCCAACGGCGGCTTCGTCATCGACGGCGTCGCGTACGGCCCGAAGTTCCGTTTCCGCGAGCGCGCCGCCGAGGCTCCCGCGTTCATCGATTGGTTCGCCGCGAACGGCTTCGAGGTCGCCGAGCCCGTCGAGGTGAACGAGGGCGAGGGGGACTTCCTGCTCGTCGGGAACACGATCCTCGCCGGCACCGGCTTCCGCTCCACCGGTGACAGCCACCGCGAGGTCGGCGAGGTCTTCTCGCGCGAGGTCGTCTCGCTGACGCTCACCGACCCGCGTTTCTACCACCTCGACACCGCGATCGCCGTGCTCGACCCGGTCGAGGGCCCCGGCGGCGTCGAGAAAGCCAACATCGCGTACCTCCCGAACGCGTTCGACGAGCGCAGCCAGGCAATCCTCCGCGAGCGCTACCCCGACGCGATCCGGGTCTCGGATGCCGATGGCGCGGTGTTCGGCCTCAACTCCGCCAGCGACGGCAAGAACGTCATCATCTCGCCGCGCGCCGTGGGCTTCGAGGCGCAGCTGCGCGAGCGCGGCTACACCCCCGTAAAGGTCGACCTGTCGGAGCTGCTGCTCGGCGGCGGCGGGATCAAGTGCTGCACGCTCGAACTGCGGGGTGCGTGATGGGCGCCACCCTCGAGAACCTCGGTCTCGCCCTCATCCAGGCCGAGAGCGCGCACGTCGCGCACAACTACCACCCGCTGCCCGTCCTCGCGCACAGTGCCGAGGGCGTCTGGGTCACCGACATCGAGGGCAAGCGGTACCTCGACCTGCTGTCGGCGTACTCGGCCCTCAACTTCGGGCACGGTCACCCCGCGATCCTCGCCGCGGCTCGCGAGCAGCTCGGGAAGCTCACGCTCACGAGCCGCGCGTTCCACAACGACCGGCTGGGGCCCTTCGCCACGGCCCTGTCGCAGCTCTGCGGCAAAGACCTCGTGCTGCCGATGAACACCGGGGCCGAGGCTGTCGAGACCGGAATCAAGGTCGCCCGCGCGTGGGGCTACCGGTCCAAGGGCATCGCCCCGGATGCCGCGACGATCATCGTCGCGAACGGCAACTTCCACGGGCGAACGACCACGATCGTCGGCTTCAGCGACGACCCGGTCGCCCACGACGACTTCGGTCCCTACGCTCCCGGTTTCGTGCACGTGCCGTACGGCGACGCGGATGCCATCGCCGCGGCGATCGACGAGAACACCGCCGCGGTGCTCCTCGAGCCGATCCAGGGCGAGGCGGGCGTCGTCGTGCCGCCGGAGGGGTTCCTCCGCCGGGTCCGCGAGATCTGCACCGAGAACAACGTGCTCTTCATCGCCGACGAGATCCAGTCGGGTCTCGGCCGCGTGGGCGAGACGTTCGCGTGCGACCGCGAGGGCGTCGTCCCCGACATGTACCTCCTCGGCAAGGCCCTCGGCGGCGGCATCGTCCCGCTGTCGGCGGTCGTGGCGAACGAGGACGTGCTCGGCGTCATCCGCCCCGGCGAACACGGCTCGACGTTCGGCGGCAACCCGCTCGCGGCCGCTGTGGGTCTGCGGGTCGTCGAGATGTTGGCATCCGGAGAATTCCAGACCCGCGCGAAGGCCCTCGGCGAGCATCTCGAGGCGGCGCTGCAGGCGCTCGTCGGCCACGGCGTCACCGAGGTGCGCATCGCGGGGCTGTGGGCCGGCGTCGACATCGACCCGGCGTACGGAACGGGCCGCGAGATCGCCGAGAAGCTGCTCGCCCGCGGCGTGCTCGTGAAGGACACGCACGGCCAGACGATCCGCATCGCCCCGCCGCTGACGATCCGCGCGACCGAGCTGGACTGGGCCGTCGAGCAGTTGCGGCACGTCCTGTCGGCCTGACTCGCTGAGGCGCCTTTCCGGTCCTCCGGTCGGCCGTGTCCCACTTTGTGCGGTTCTCAGGTGTGATTCCTGCACAAAGTGGGACGTGTACGAGGCTCCGGGGCCGGGTGCGCGGCATCCGCGCGCATGCGTGTCCCACTTTGTGCGGTTAGCAGACGCGATTCCTGCACGAAGTGGGACACAGGATGCCACGGGCCGACGCCACGAACCGCGCGGTCAGGCGCGGGGCGGGAATCAGGCGACCGAGATCGTGATCTCGTCCCAGCCCGTCGCGCCGTCGGGAGCGGGCAGCGCGCGATTCGGCGTCTGGGTCTCGCCGGTGGTCGAGATCGCGCGGCAGCGCACGGTGTGGGATCCGCTCGTCGCGGTCCAGGGCAGGCTCCACTGCACCCACGTGTCGGTCGAGATCGCACTCGCGAGCTTCGCGGGCTGCCAAGGCCCGTCGTCGATCTGCACCTCGACGCCGGCGACGCCGACGTGCGTCTGCCACGCGACGCCGGCGATGACCGCGTCCCCCGAGGCGAGACGGGCGCCCGCGCGGGGAACGTCGATGCGCGACTGCAGTTTCACCGGCCCGCGCTCCGACCATCCGCGCGAGGTCCAGTAACCCTCGGCCCGGTCGTAGCGGGTGACCTCGAGCTCGCTCACCCATTTCGTCGCGGAGACGTACCCGTAGAGACCGGGCACCACCATGCGCACCGGGAACCCGTGCGCGAGGGGCAGCGGTTCGCCGTTCATCCCGATCGCGAGCAGGGCGTCGCGGTCGTCGGTCAGCGCTTCGAGGGGACTGGATGCCGTGAACCCGTCGACGGAGTGAGAGAGCACCATGTCGGCCTCCGCCGTCGGCTTCGCGCGCGCGAGGACGTCGCGGATCGGTACGCCGAGCCACCGCGCGTTGCCGATCAGGTCGCCGCCGACCTCGTTCGACACGCACACGAGGGTCGCGACCGTCTCCTTCTGGGGGAAGGCGACCAGGTCGTCCCACCGCAGCACGACCTCCTGCTCCACGAGACCGTGCACGCGCAGGCTCCAGGTCGCCGGGTCGATCTGCGGTACCACGAGAGCGGTGTCGATGCGGTAGAAGTCGGACGACGGCGTGATCACCGGGGAGAGGCCGTCGATTCCCAGGTCGGCGGTCGCGGGGACCGCGGTCGTGGTCGTCGGGGTCGGAAGGCGGAGGGCGGCACGCACCGCGCTGACCGCTCGGGCCCCGCTGCTCAGCGCGACGGATCCGGCCGCGGCCAGAGCACCGGCAAGGACCGCCACGCCCGAGAGCGCGAGGACCCCGCGGCGGGTGGGACCGGTCGAGGCCTCGGGAGCGACCGCCGCGGGTCGAAGACGGCCGATGAGCAGTCCCGCCACGACGGCGGCGGCGACGCCCGCGACCAGCGACGGCACGGGAGACAGCAGCGCCGCGTCGGGGCGCGCCAGCGACACGAGAGCGCCGATGACACCGATCGCCGCCAGGATCGCTCGCCCCCACGGGGGTCGACGCCGTTCGACGACGCCCGCGGCCCCGGCCAGGGCGAGCAGCAGCACCGCGATACCGACGAGCAGGGCGGTCTTGTCCGCCGTCCCGAACAGGCTGATCGCCAGGTCTTTCGCCCACGCGGGGGAGATGTCGATCATGCCCCCGCCGATCACCGCGAAGGGGCTCGCCGAGGGCGAGATGAGCGCCGCGGCCAGCTCGCCGAGACCCGCCCCGAGGACGGTCGCCGCGATCGACGCGACGATCGCCGGGATGATCGCCGGGAGGTCGCGCGGGCGGGAGGATGCGGGGGCCACGAGGGGAGCCTACGGACCCCCGGGGGTCACGGCGCCGAGAGCGCGTGATTCATAGCGAACCGGCACGCACCCCCGCGAGCTCGAGCGACGTGTCCCACACGCGCGACGCCTCGTCGAGGTCGCGCAGCGGACGGTACAGCGGATGCGTCCCCGGCGACCCACCGAGGTGGCCGACGCCGCTCGGACCGTAGAGCAGGTCGCTGCGCGGGTCGTCGGTGGTGGCCGCGAGCAGCGCCGGCAGAGCGGCCGTGGCCGCCGTGCCCACGAGCAGCCCGCGCGCCGACATCCAGCGGATCACCCGCACGCCCATGGTGTCGGTGGCGCGGCCGATCTCGGGGCGGGCGGCGAGAAGGCTCGTCGGTGCGACGCCGGGATGCGAGACGACACTGCGCACGCCCCACCCCTCGCGTCGCGACCTCTCGTCGAGCTCGCGCGCGAACAGGCCCAGCGCGATCTTCGACGCCGCGTACGCGCGCTGCCCGTCGTAGTTCCTCTCGCTCTCGAGGTCGTCCCACGCGATGCGCCCGCGAGCGGCGGCGATGCTCACCTGGCTGACGACGCGCGCTCCTCCGGCCTTCAGCAGCGGCATCAGGTGCCCCACCAGGGCGACGTGGCCGAGGTGATTCGTCCCGAACTGCAGCTCGTGCCCGTCGACGGTCGTCTGCCGGGACGGCGGGGTCATGACCCCGGCGTTGTTGACGAGCAGGTGCACCGGCATCCCCTCGTCCTCCATGACGGCAGCGAACGTCGCGACCGATCCGAGGGACGCGAGGTCGAGGTCGTGCACCGCGATCCGGGCTTCCGGGTGACGGTTCCGGATGCCACGCGCCGCCCGCTCGCCCTTCTCCCGGTTGCGGACGGGAAGCACGAGGTCGGCCCCGGCGGCCGCGAGTCGCTCGGCGATGACGAGTCCCATGCCGTCGCTGCCGCCGGTCAGGACGGCGCGCTTCCCGGCGAGGGAGGGGAGGGGGATGCCGCGGGTCATGAGGTCTCCTTCGGGTTCGTCGTCTCAGCCTCACGCGGTCGATCGCACGGAGGCAGGGCCTGTCGATCCCCGGCTCGCGAGGACGCGGCACGGCAGAGGGGGATCGGCGCGCCCTGGTTCGCGGCGATCCGGGACGGTAGACAGGACGACGTGATCGATCGAGCCGCGCTGGCGGACTTCCTGCGCACCCGCCGCGAGGCGCTGCAGCCCGAGGATGTGGGGCTCCCGCGCGGCGCGCGGCGGCGCACCCGAGGGCTGCGGCGCGAAGAAGCGGCCGCCTTGAGCCACATGTCGACCGATTACTACGCGCGGCTGGAGCGGGAGCGCGGACCCCAGCCGTCCGAGCAGATGTTGGCATCCATCGCTCAGGGGCTGCACCTGTCGCGTGCCGAACGCGATCACCTGTTCCACCTGGCGGGTCACGTGCCCTCCGAGCACGGGCTGGGCGGGGAGCACATCAGCCCGGGTCTGCTGCGCGTCCTCGACCGCCTGGACGACACCCCGGCAGAGGTCGTCACCGAGCTCGGCGAGACATTGCGCCAGTCCCGCCTCGGCCTGGCGTTGATGGGAGACGCGGCCCTCCGCCGCGGTCCGATGCGGAGCCTCGGCTACCGCTGGTTCGTCGACCCCGCGTCGCGCTCGCTCTACCTCCCCGACGATCACGCGTTCCTCAGCCGTCTCTTCGCCTCGGGACTCCGCGAGATCGTCGGTCGGCGCGGACCCGGCTCCCGCGCCGCCGGCCTCGCCGACGACCTGCTGCGACGCAGCGAGGAGTTCCGCGAGCTGTGGGCGCGCCACGAGGTGGGCCTCAGACCAGCCGACACCAAGCACTTCCTTCATCCGACGGTGGGCGAGATCGAGGTGCACTGCCAGACGTTGATCGATCCGGGAACGAGCCACTCGCTGCTCGTCTACACCGCGGCACCCGGCAGTGAGAGCGCGGAGAAACTGCGCCTGCTGGCCGTGGTGGGACCCACCGTCCCCGCGTGAGGTCGGCGCCCGCGCCCGCGGGCGCCGCGCGGACGGGTAGCGTGCTGAGCATGCGCGAGAACGTCCGCCGGGTTCGGCGCCCCGCCGCCGACGGGGCCCCGGCGCTCGACCTCGCCTACGTGCGCTCGGGACCGCGCGGCGCGACACCCGTTCTCGTGATCCCGGGCGGCCCCGGGCTCGCATCGGTCCTGCCCTATCGGGGTCTGCGTCGCTGGGCGGCCCGCGGCGGCCTCGACCTGGTCATGGTCGAGCATCGGGGCGTCGGCCGCTCGCGCCACGACCTCGAGGGGCGTGCGCTACCGCCCGCGGCGATGCGCATCACGGCGGTACTCGACGATCTCGCCGCCGTCCTCGATGCTGAGGGCATCGACCGTGCGGTGATCGTCGGCTCGTCGTACGGCAGCTACCTGGCCATGGCGTTCGGGGCACGGCATCCGGAACGCGTCTCGGCGATGCTGCTCGACTCCGCCCTGCAGTCGGCGCACGACATCGACATCGAGCGCGCGTGCCTGCGGGAGTTGTTCTGGGATGCCGACGACGACATGGCGCGCGGGGTGAGGCGCCTCGTGTCCGCCGGCGTTTCGGAACGGGTCGTGCTCGACATCGTGCGCGCCGCGTACGAGCTGGGTGGTCCCGACCTCGTGCATCCGCTCGTGCGGCACGAGCCCGGCTTCGCGTGGCGGGCGCTGGGCGCCTACGCCACGCGCGGCGCCGAGATCGCGCGCTTCCCGGGCATCTACGAGTTCGACCTCGTCGGCACGATCGCCTTCCGCGAACTGGGATACGGCGGCACCCCCGACGGGCACCCGCTCGACCCGGCCCGCACCTATCTCCCGCTGGCGTCGCGGTATCCGGCGTTCGTCGGGGAGCCGTACGACCTCATCGAGGCGGTGCGTTCCTTCGACTGGCCGCTCGTCGTACTCTCGGGCGACCGCGATCTGCGCACCCCGTCGGCGATCGCCGAGCGCGTGGTCGCGGCGGCTCCGGATGCCACCCTCGTGCGCATCCACAACGGGCACAGCGCCCTCGACACCCACCCCATGGCGCTGCTGAACGCGGTGCGGCGGTTGGTCCGGGGCCAGCAGGATCGGCTGCCCGCCGACGAGCCCGCGCTCGATCGTCTGCCCCGGAAGGGGCTGTCGGCGTCGTTCCCCGCCCTGCTGCTCCACGTCGCCCACCTCGACGCGCTGCTGCGCAAGCGCGTGCTGCACCGCTGATCCGCGGCATCCGTTGTCCGTGCCGGTGAGGGCTCGGTGGTGCCGTGGGTGTGCCGTCGTGCGGAGTTCGGGGGTGACACGCCGTTCCGGGTGGCCGGTGGGCGGCGTGTCGGCTGTGATCTCCGCCTGACGGTACAGCGGAGGGTGGCCGGGGCGGCGGCGGGGTTGGCAGTCGTAGGCGGGCCGGGTCGGAGTGGGGCCGGTCGGTGGGGTGCCTCCGCGGCCGTGGTCGGTGTGCCGTCGTGCGGCGTTCGGGGCCGACACGCCGTTCGGGGTGGTCGGTGGGCGGCGTGTTGCGGGTGATCTCCGCATGACGGTACAGGTCCGGTGCTCAAGGGGTCCGGGTGCTCCACGGCCATTCGGTCGTTGGGGTGTGCCGTCGTGCGGAGTTCGGGGGTGACACGCCGTTCGGGGTGGCCGATGGGCGGCGTGTCGGCTGTGATCTCCGCCTGACGGTACGAGCTCGGCGCGGGCCCGGAGCCCAACCGGTGGGCGTCGGGCAGCGCCTGCCCGGGATGCGTGGCCGTGTCAAGGATCTGGCTCGAACCGACATGGCCGCGGAACCTGGCGCGCGTGACCGACGGCGACCATCCCCGCTTCCCCCTCCTGTTCCCGCCCGACACCCCTGGCCTCGGCGACGTGCGCGCGACGCTGATGGGGGCGGACGCCGTCGGCGACCTCGGCACCGACCTCGTCGCCACGCTCGCGTGGATCACCGGCGTCCCGCGGCCCTCCACACGCGCAGCGACGTGGGAGCTGCTCGCCTCGGTCGCCGTGCGCGACGTCGCCGCGGCGCGGATGCTGGAGCCGCACCTCGACGCCCTCACGATCCTCGACGAGGCCGCCGCGGACGGCTTCGCACCCGACGTCGACACGAGCGGGTCGTGGGGCGTCTTCGCCGCGGAAGGCCCCGGTGTGCGGCTGACGGCGACACAGGATGCCGGCACCTGGACGCTGCACGGCACGAAACCCTGGTGTTCCCTCGCCGCCGACCTCGACCACGCGCTGGTGACCGCCTGGATCGACGATGACCGTCGGCAGCTCTTCGCGCTCGACCTCCGGCATCCCGCCGTCACGGCCCGCTCCGGACCGTGGCACGCCCGCGGGCTCGACCGCGTCGTGAGCGCGCCCATCGACGTCGACCGAGCTCCGGCCGTCCCGGTGGGGGATGCCGGGTGGTATCTGCGCCGTCCGGGCTTCGCGCACGGCGGCGTGGGCGTGGCGGCGTGCTGGTGGGGCGGCGCCGTTCCCCTGCTCGATGCGCTCGCCGCGGCCGCCACCGGCGAGCGGGCCGACCAGCTCGCCCGCGTTCATCTCGGCCGCGCCGACGTCGCCCTGTGGGCGGCACGCGCCGTGCTCGTCGAGACGGCGACGGTGTTCGACGGGGGGAGCTCGGCATCCGAGGGTCTGCGGGCGAACCGTGCGCGCCAGGCGGTCGCCGACGCGGTCGAGACGACGCTCGCCGAGGCGGCTCATGCGCTCGGACCCGGCCCGCTCGTCGCCGACGCGGCGCACGCGCGGCGCGTGGCCGACCTGCAGGTGTACGTCCGGCAGCACCACGCCGACCGCGACCTCGCGAGGATCGGCGGCGACGTCGCGGCGGGGAGGGGCGCGTGGTGAGCTTCGACCACCGTGATCCCGGCACGGACGAGGACGTCTGGGCCGCCGCTCTCCGCCGCGACATCCCCGCGCTCGACCTCGACGTCGATCGGGTGATCGTGGTCGCTGCGCACCCCGACGACGAGAGCCTCGGCGCGGCGGGTCTGCTGGCGACGGCGGCGAGCCGCGGCATCCCGATCGACCTCCTCGTTGTGACCGACGGCGAAGGATCCCACCCCGACTCGCCCACGCACAGCCCCGCGACGCTGGCGTTGCGCCGCCGTCGGGAGGTGTTCGAGGCGGCCGACATCCTCGGTCTGGTCGAGCCGCCGATCTTCCTCGGGCTGCCCGACGGGGGGACGGACCAGCATCGCGACACGATCGCCGCGGCGCTTCGCGACGCCCTCGACCGCGCGGGTCCGCATCGCGTGCTCGTGCTGTCGCCGTGGCGAGGCGACGGGCATCGCGATCACCGCGTCGTGGGAGAGATCGTCGAGGAGGTCTGCGCCGCGCGGCAGGTACGCTCGCGCGCGTTCCCCATCTGGCTCTGGCACTGGGGCGGCCCCGACGATGTGACGTGGGATCGGGCCGAGCGCCTGCCCCTCGCCCCGGAGGCTCAGGATGCCAAGACCCGAGCGCTCGCCGCGCACACGAGCCAGATCCTCCCGCTATCGTCCGCTCCCGGCGACGAGGAGATGATCCACGCCCGCATGCGTGCGCACTTCGCCCGCGACAGCGAGGTGTTCTTCGCCCCGATCCCCGCTCCCGCCGCGGTTCCGGACCTCGCCGGAGAGGAGGCCCCGGACGTCGAAACGGCTCCCGCTGGGCGACCCTCCGTCGGGCAGGACTACTTCGACGACATGTACGCGCGACACGACGACCCGTGGGGCTTCGACTCGCGCTGGTACGAGGAACGCAAACGAGCCGCGGTGCTCGCCGCCCTGCCCCGCCGTCGCTACCGCTCGGCGTTCGAAGCGGGGTGCTCGACCGGAGCGCTGACGGCTGCGCTCGCCGAGCGGTGCGATCGGGTGCTCGCGGTCGACCTCGCTGCCGCCGCGCTCGACCGTGCCCGCACGCGCCTCGCGGGGCGGGGGCACGTCGAGCTGCGGCGCGCGACACTCCCCGGCGACTGGCCCGAGGGTGTCTTCGACCTCGTCGTCCTGTCGGAGGTCGCGTACTACTGGGCCGGTGCCGATCTCGGCCGCGGTCTCACCGCGAGCGTCGGCTCGTTGAGCGAGGACGGTCATCTCGTGGCCTGTCACTGGCGGCATCCGGTCTCCGAGTACCCGTGGACCGGTGACGACGTGCACGACGCGCTCGCCGAGCGGCCCGACCTGGTGCGCCTGGTGCGCCACGAAGAGGAAGACTTCGTGCTCGAGGTCTTCGCGCGTCCGGGAGCGCGGTCGGTGGCGACCGAGACCGGACTCGTGCCGTGAGGGCGGTGGCCGTGGTGATCCCCGCGCACGACGAGGAGGCGCTGATCGGGCGCTGCCTCGCCGCGGTCACCCGCGCGGTGGCGCACGCGCGCGAACGAGAGCCGGATCTCTCCGCGACGATCGTCGTCGTGCTCGATGCGTGCACCGACACGACGGGCCTTCAGACGCGGCGGTGGGCGGTGCAGGCGCTCGAGATCTCGGCGCGCAACGTCGGAACCGCCCGCCGCACAGGTGTCGCGCACGCGCTCTCGTTGCTCGATTCCACCCCGGGAGACACGTGGATCGCGATGACGGATGCCGACACCGTCGTGCCGCGCGACTGGATCACGCACCAGCTCGAGCTGATGGATGCCGGGATCGACCTCGTCCTCGGCACGGTCCGCCCCGACTTCGCCGACCTCAGCGCCCGCCACGCGGCGTACTGGCGAGCCACGCACGAGCGCGGTCGGCCGCCGGGCAACGTGCACGGGGCCAATCTCGGCGTGCGCGCGAGCACGTACGTCGAGGCCGGTGGCATCCGGGATCTCGTCGAGCACGAGGACGTCGCCCTCGTGCGCGCGGTGCGGGCTCTCGGCGCGCGCGAACGCGCGAGCGACGTGCACGAGGTCGAGACGTCGGGCCGGTTCACGGGGCGCACCCCCGGCGGGTACGCCGCGTTCCTTCGACGAGTGCACGCGTGGGTCGATGCGCCGCCGCTCGCGGCACCGGGTGCCTGACCCATCGGGCGGGGGTCCGTCAACCACCTCGGCCACTCTCGGACCGCCGCGCAGACTGGCCGTCCCCCGGAACGAGAGGCACCACCATGAAGGCACTGACCTGGCAGGGCACGCGAAACGTGAGCGTCGAGGAGGTCCCCGACCCCGAGATCCTCGAACCGACCGACGCGATCGTGAAAATCACCTCGACGGCGATCTGCGGCTCCGACCTGCACCTCTACGAACTCTTCGGCCCGTTCATCGATAGAGGCGACGTCCTCGGCCACGAGCCGATGGGCGTCGTCGTCGAGGTCGGCTCGGCCGTCACGAACCTCGCGGTCGGCGATCGCGTCGTCGTGCCGTTCAACATCTCGTGCGGGCACTGCTTCATGTGCCGCCGCGGACTGCAGTCGCAGTGCGAGACGACGCAGGTGCGCGAGTACGGCAGCGGCGCGGCGCTCTTCGGCTACACGAAGCTCTACGGTCAGGTGCCGGGCGGCCAGGCGGAGTACCTCCGCGTGCCGCTCGCGGACTACAACCACATCCGCGTCGGCGACGACCTGCCCGACGACCGGTATCTGTTCCTCAGCGACATCGTGCCCACCGCCTGGCAGGGCGTGCAGTACGCCAACGTCCCCGAGGGCGGCACGCTCGCGGTCATGGGCCTCGGCCCGGTCGGACAGTTCGCCGCCCGCATCGGCGTGCACCTCGGCTATCGGGTGCTCGCCATCGAGCCCGAGCCCGAGCGGCGGGCGATGGCCGAGCGGCACGGCATCCTGACCTACGACCTGACCGACACGGTCGTCGACGAACTGATCGACCTCACCGAGGGGCGCGGAGCCGACGGGGTCGTGGATGCCGTCGGCATGGAGGCGCACGGCAACGGCGGCGCCAAGCTGGCGCAGAACGCCGTCGGCCTGCTGCCCGACGCCTTCGCGCGGAAGCTCATGGACAAGGCCGGGATCGACCGGCTCGCGGCGGTCTACGCCTCGATCGACCTCGTGCGGCGCGGCGGCACGGTGTCGCTCAGCGGCGTGTACGCGGGCGAGGCCGACATCCTGCCGATGAAGACGATGTTCGACAAGCAGCTGAACCTGCGCATGGGACAGTGCAACGTCAAGCGCTGGATCGACGACCTCCTACCGCTGGTCGAGGACCCCGCCGACCCTCTCGGAGTGATGGATCTGGTGACCCACCACGCCCCGCTGGAGGATGCCCCCGACCTGTACGAGACGTTCCAGAAGAAGGAGGACGGCTGCATCAAGGTGGTGCTGCGCCCGGGGGCGTGAGGCCCCGCGCGCGTACCGTCTCGCGGAGATCTGCGGTCACACGCCGGGCGGGGGTCGTCCGTGGCGGCGTGTCGGCCGCGGACTCCGCGGGACGGCCCGGGGCGCTCAGCCAGGGACTCCGGATGCCGGGGAAGTTACGCGCGACCCGCGTGCACGGCCTCGAGGGCCTCGGCATCCGCGTCGCTCATGCCCTCGATCGGTTCGCCGTTCCACACGATGTCGTCGCCGAGGGCCGCGAGGATCTCTTTGCGGTCGCCGTGCGAGATCTTCGCGCCGTGGACGATGGTCGCCGGGCTCCAGAGCATCGCCGCGCCGTCCCACCAGCCCGCGCCGACGTCGCGCACGTGCAGCAGGTCGTGCAGGGTCTTCGGCAGGTGCTTCAGCGGCTCGGTGAACGCGTCGGCGAGCACCGCGAGGGTGATCTGGCGCTCCGTGCCGGGGATCGCGACGACGGGCTCGGTGAGCTCGCCCTGGATGGCCTTCGACACGTCCTCGGCTTCGAGCAGGATGACGCCGTTGGTCGGGCGCGGGTTGCACTCGATGATCTTGTAGTCGGGGGCCGCCTCGGTGCCGTGGTCGACGAAGTCGAACGAGATCTGCCCCGTGAACCCGGGGTCGAGCGTGTCGACGATCTGCTGCGTGTAACGCAGGGTGTCGGTGCTGTCGACGGCGATGAACGCGATCGCGGTCGAGTGCGCCCACTGCTCGGCGGCCTTGTAGGTGGTGTGCGCCTGCACCTTGCCGTCGACGACGACGCTGTAGGTGCAGACCATCGGCCCGTCGACGAACGGCTGGACGAGCCAGGGCTGCTCGGGCGTGGGCACGCACTCCTCGACGGGGATCTTGCCGGCGAGCGGGCCGGTGTTCGTCAGCAGACCGACCCCGCCGCGCGAGAACGCCGCGCGGGCGAAGTACCGGGGGAAACGGTCGATCGCGGTCCGCAGTTCCTCGGGGGAGGTCACGACGACCGTCTCGGGGATGGGGACCCCGGCATCCTGAGCCAGGCGCTGGAAGCTCGCCTTGTCGTGCAGGCGCGCGAGGTCGGCGAAGGTGCCGGAGAAGAGGCGGACGCCGGACGGGAGGTCGGCCACGCGGGCGGCGAGGTAGAACACCTCCTCGAACGTGGGGATGATCAGGTCGATGTCGTGCTTCTCGACGTAATCGCTCACCGCGGCGATGAAGGCATCGGTCTCGAACCGCGGCGACGGGGTGGCGAGGTGCCCGGCGAGGAAGCGCGAGTGGTTGCCCACGGCTCCGTCGTAGGTGTCGCTCGCGAAGACCGTGTGTCCCACGCTCCCGAGCTTGCGGATGAGGTCGAGGGCGAAGGTGTTACGGGAACTGGTGACGAGCACGCGCATGGAGGCACCCTTTGTCGTGGCGGCGGACGTTGGCGTCACTCTATCGACAGCGGCGTCGGGGAGGGGGCGCATGCCCTTCCCCGACGCCGGCGCGTCAACCGAGCTCGGCTTTCACCTTCGCGACGATCGCGTCGGTCGACAGGCCGTACCGCTCGTGCAGGGTGGGGAGCGCCCCCGCGTCGAGGAAGGCGTCGGGCAGCCCCACCGGCACCACGCGACGTCCGATGCCGCGGCGCACGAGGGCTGCGGCGACGGTCTCGAACAGACCCCCGACGACCGTGTGATTCTCGAGGGTGACGGCGAGGCGCGGGGTGTCGAGCTCGCGCACGACGGTCTCTTCGTCGAACGGCTTCAGCGTCGGAGCGTGGACTACCGCGACGTCGACGCGATCGGTGGCGAGACGCTCGGCGGCCTGCAGCGCGCGCATGGTCATGAGGCCGCTCGAGACGAAGACCACGTCGGCGCCCGGACGCACCACCTTGGCCTTCCCCAGCTCGAACGTGTAGCCGTACTCGTCGAGCACCGTCGGCACATTGCCCCGCAGGAGGCGCAGGTAGGTGGGGCCGTCGTGCTCCGCGAGCTGCGGCACGGCCGCGGCGATGTCGACCGAGTCGCACGGATCCACGATGGTGAGGTTCGGCATCCCCCGGAAGATCGCGACGTCCTCGGTCGCCTGGTGGCTCGGACCGTAGCCGGTCGTGAGGCCGGGGAGGCCGCCCACGACGTTGACGTTCAGGTTGGGCTCGGCGATGTCGAGGCAGATGAAGTCGTACGCGCGACGCGCGGCGAACACCGAGTAGGTGGAGGCGAAGGGCACCAGGCCCACCTCGGCCATGCCCGCCGCCGCTCCGAACAGGAGCTGCTCGGCCATCCCCATCTGGAAGAACCGCTCCGGGTGCCGGTCGCGGAAGATGTGCATGTCGGTGTACTTGGCGAGGTCGGCGCTGAGACCGACGACGCGCTCGTCGCGTTCGGCGAGCTCGGCCAGGGCGTGCCCGAAGGGGGCGGGAGCGGTTCTCTGCCCCGGGTCGGCGAACGAGGCGATCATCGCCGACGTCTTCAGCTTGGGCGTGGTGATGGTCATCGGCCGGCCTCCTCGAAGCCCGCGATCAGCTGTTCGCGGCAGATCGCCCATTCGTGTTCGTCGATCCTCATGAAGTGGTTCTTCTCGCGCTGCTCGAGCAGGGGCACACCCTTGCCGACGGTGACGTCGAACAGGATGACCTGCGGGGCGCCCACCGGATCGCGGTCGGCGACGGCGTCGAACGCCGCGAGCACGGCATCCGGATCGTTGCCGTCGACGCGCTGGGTGTTCCACCCGAACGCGGCCCATTTCTCTTCGGCCGGCTCGATCGCGAGGACTCCCGCGGTGGGGCCGTCGGCCTGCAGGGCGTTCATGTCGACGAGAGCGGTGAGGTTTCCGAGGCGGTGGGATGCCGCGCTCATCGCGGCCTCCCACGTGGATCCCTCGTTGAGTTCGCCGTCGGAGAGGAAGTTGAACACCCGCGCGTCGCTGCCGCGGTGCCGCAGGCCCAGGGCCATACCGACCGCGACGGTGAGGCCGTGCCCGAGGGAGCCGCCCGAGATCTCCATGCCCGGCGTGTAGCTGGCCATTCCCGACATCGGCAGGCGCGAGTCGTCGGAGCCGTAGGTGTCGAGCTCTTCGCGCGGGATGACCCCGGCCTCGGCCAGGGCCGCGTACAGCGCGATCGCGTAGTGGCCGGTCGACAGCAGGAGGCGGTCGCGCTCGTCCCAGTGCGGGTCGGCCGGGCGGTGGCGCAGCTGGTCGAGGTACACCGCGGCGAGGACATCTGCGGCGCCGAGCGCCTGGCCGATGTAGCCCTGTCCCTGGACCTCGCCCATGTGGAGGGCGTTGAGGCGAATCCGTTGCGCGCCCGCGCGCACGCGGGCGACCCGGTCGGTATCGGTGGTCGGATGTGTCTGAGTGGTCATCGATGACTCCTCGTCGAGGCGATGGGCGGTCAGTGGAGGTGGCTGCCGCCGTTGATGTCGATCGTCGTGCCCTGCAGGTAGGCGGCCTTATCGCTGGAGAGGAAGACGAACACCGCGGCGACCTCCTCGGGGGTTGCGGTGCGGCCGAGGGGGATGCCGGCAACGATGCTCGCCTCGAGCTCGTCGGTGCTCCCGACGCGGATGTTCGTGTCGACAGCCCCGGGAGTCACGGCGTTGACGGTGACACCGGAGTCGCCGAGTTCGCGCGCGAGCGCCTTGGTGAAGCCGAGGATGGCGGCCTTCGCGGCAGAGTAGGGGACCTTGCCGAACACACCGCCTCCGCGCTGGGCGGAGACCGACGACATGTTCACGATCCGGCCGAAGCCCTGAGCGATCATGCCGGGCAGGAAAGCCTTCGTGACCAGGTACGTGCCGGTGGCGTTCACGGCCATGACCTTGTTCCACAGGCCGAGCGTCGTCTCGAGGAACGGGACGGGCGAGGTGATGCCGGCGATGTTCGCCAGGGCACCGACGGCGGGGAGGCGACCGGCCTCGACTTCGGCCTGCACGGCGGCGTGCGCGGCCTGCACGGACGCCTCGTCGGCGACGTCGACCGCCCCGCCGTAGGTGGCGACACCATGCTCGGCGGCGATCTCGGCGGCGACCTTCTCGGCGAGCGGTCCGTCGAGGTCGAGGACGGCGACGGCCCAGCCCGCCTTGGCGTACTCGTGGGCAGTGGCTCGGCCGATGCCCCGTTCGGCGGCGGCGCCGGTCAGGACGGCGGTGCGGGTCGTGGTCATGGGATCACCCTTTCTTCGGTCGCGTCGTCGCGACGTCGGCCATGCTAGATCGATCTTGTCAGCAGTTCAAGCGTTGGACTGTTGACAGTAGGACGAACCTCCTCCAGAATCGGTCTCGTCGGCGGTGAGGACCGCTCGGGCACAATGACGTGAGAAAGGGCACAGCGATGAGCACAGAAGCCATCAAGATGCGAGGGCCGGTCCGCGGGACGAGAGACGTCCGGCGGGTCGCGGTGGGCTCCGGAGTCGGAGCTGTCATCGAGACGTACGACTTCATCGGATTCGGCACCGCGGCGGCGCTGTACTTCGGCACCGCCTTCTTCCCCGGGGGAGACGCCCTGACCGGCGTGCTCCTGTCGTTCGCGACGCTGGGTGTCGGCTTCGCCGCGCGTCCCCTCGGCGGCATCATCGGTGGGCACCTCGGCGACCGGGTCGGCCGCAAGCCCGTCCTGGTGACGTCGCTCATCGTCATGGGTCTCGCGACCTTCGCGATCGGCCTCCTGCCCACCTATGCGGTGGCTGGCATCGTGGCTCCGATCCTGCTGGTGACCGTGCGCATCATCCAGGGTCTCGCCTTCGGCGCCGAATGGGGCGGCGCGATCCTCATGACCTACGAGCACGCCCCGTGGCGCTCCAAGGGGTCGTTCACCGGAATCGTGCAGGCCGGCTTCCCCGTGGGTCTGCTGATGGCCAACCTCGTCTTCCTCATCAGCGTGCACCTCCCCGGCGACTGGGCCTGGCGCGTGCCGTTCCTCGCGAGCATCCTGCTCGTCATCGTGGGCCTGATCATCCGCTCCAAGGTGCCCGAGTCGCCGGTCTTCGAAGACGTCAAGAGCGAGGGCAAGGTCCTCAAATCGCCGTTGACGGAAGTCATCAAGACCGACTGGCGCAACATCCTGCGCGGCATCGGACTGCGCGTGGCGGAGACGGCCGGCTACGCGGTCTCGGTGACCTATCTGATCTCGTACCTGAACACGAACAAGATCACCGAGAGCTGGCAGACCCTCACCGCGCTGTGCATCGCCGCGGGCGTCGGCATCTTCGCGACCTGGGGCTGGGCCAAGCTCACCGACCGCATCGGGCGTCGTCCGCTCTACATCGTCGTCTGCGCACTCGGCATCCTGTGGGGCTTTCTGATGTTCCTCGGCGTCAACACGGCTGTGTACCCGCTGATCGTGGTCGTCATCGTGCTGTCGTACGCGGTCTTCCAGAACGCGCTCGCCGGATGCCAGGGAGCGTGGTTCCCCGAGCTGTTCACCGCCAACACCCGCACGTCGGGCGCGTCGCTCGCGTACCAGATCTCGGCGATGGTCTCGGGCTTCACCCCGTTCATCACGACGCTGCTGTTCGCCTCGTTCGGCTGGGCCGGCCCCGCGGCCCTGTTCTCGCTCTACGCGGCCATCGGCCTGGTCGCGGCGCTCGCGACCCGCGAGACGTGGACCCGCGAGCAGCGCGAGGCCGTCGTGGCGGCCGAACGTCAGCACAGCATCGCCTGATCTTCGAGAGGGAAACGTGGGCGCGGAAGCGACGATCGACGTCGCATCCGCGCCCACGCGCGTGTCCGCCCGGGACCGCGCGAACCTAGGATGAGAAAAACGAACGCATGGGGGCTCTGATGAGTGAATCGTCGATTCTCGGCTTGCAGCGCCTGACTCTGCGCGAGCAGGCCGTCGATGCTCTGCGCGGCGCCATCGTCAGCGGGGAGCTTCCTCCCGGATCGCACGTGTCCGAGGTCGAGATGGCCACGCGCCTGCAGATCAGCCGGGGCACCCTGCGTGAGGCGATGCGATCGCTGCAGATCGAGGGGCTGTTGACGGCGGGTCCCCGCGGGCGCCTTCTCGTGCGCCACATGAGCGACCGGCAGGTGCGCGATCTCTTCGCCGTCCGCGGCGCGCTCGAGGCGATGGCCGCGCGCGAGCTGACGCAGCGCGAAGACCGAGGCGAGATCGTCCTGACCCTGCGCGCCGCCGTGGCCCGTCTCGCCGCCGCCGGCAGCGGACCCGTCGAAGAGCGGCTGACCGCCGACATGGACTTCCACCGCGAGATGTGCCGCCTCACCGAGAATGAGACCCTTCTGCAGGCGTGGACGGCGCTCGAGAGCTCGATCCAGATGTCGGTGACGAACTCCGGGGTCGAGCGAGCCGTGCACAACATGGATGTCGAGCGGCACCTCGCGATCGTCGACGCGATCGATGCGGGCGACCCCGTGCAGGCGGGCCTCACCGTCGAAAAGCACATGCAGCATGCCGCCGAGGTGCTCACGTCCTGAGCGCGGACGACGATGCCCCCGTCCACCCTCTCGGGTGCCGGGGGCATCGTCGTAGGGGCGCTCAGCAGGAGTCGGACGCCTCGTATGCGCTGAGTACGGCCACCTTCTCGGCCGAGGCCGATGACGTATCGAAGCGGTAGTCGAGCCACTCGCGCACGAGCCGGCGGGCGAGCTCGAGCCCGATGACGCGCTGGCCCAGGCACAGCACCTGCGCGTCGTTGGAGAGCACCGAGCGCTCGACTGAGAACGAGTCGTGGGCGGTGACCGCGCGGATGCCGGCGACCTTGTTCGCCGAGATGGCCACGCCCAGGCCGGTCCCGCACACCAGCAGGGCCCGGTCGGCCTCGCCGCGAGCGACCTGCTCCGCGGCGGCGATCGCGACCGTGGGGTACGGCGTGTGGCCGTCGGCGTCCACTCCCACGTCGCTCACGGATGCCACGCGCGGGTCGGCAAGGAGGTCGGCCTTCAGGGCCTCTTTGTAGGCGTAGCCGGCGTCGTCCGCGCCGAGGACGAGGCGCCAGGGGGTGGTGGTCATGCGGGGTTCTCCTTCGAGGCGTCGCCGAGCACGTGATCCGTGACGGCCGTGATGATCAGGGCGAGCGAGGTCGCGCCGGCGTCGGGTGTGCCCACGCTGCGCGCGGCCAGGGGGCGCGCGCGCCCGAGGCGCGGGACGAGGTCGCGAGTGGCCTCGGCGTCGGCGGTGGCCTGCGCCGCAGCCTCGCGCCAGGCCGTCGGATCGTGGGGGTCGAGGGCGGCGACGCGGTCGGCGTAGGGGAGGAGGACGTCCATCATCGTCTTGTCGCCGATCGCCGCCCCGCCGCGGCGGGCGATCTCGTCTCGCGCGGCGAGGATCGCGTCCGCGACCGCGGGCGCGGTCACGGCCTCGGCGTCGCCGAAGCGGCCGCCGATCGCCCGCAGAGCCGCGCCCCACAGTGCGCCCGAGGTGCCGCCGGCGATGTCGGCCCAGGCCGTGCCGCCGCGCGCAAGGGCGGTGCCCGCACCGCTGTCGCCAGCGAGGGCGGCACGCGCCGCGTCGAGAGCCGCGCGCGCGCCGCGCTCCATGCCGATGCCGTGGTCGCCGTCGCCGGCGACGGCGTCGATGCGGCCGAGCTCGTCGGCGGCGTCGATGACCGTTCGGGTCAGCACGTCGAGAGCGGCGACGACGCGCAGACCGCTGGCGCGCGAGGCGTCGGACGCGGGCGCTGACGAGGCGTCAGAGGGCGTCGCCGCGCGGTCGCGCAGGCGGGTGCGCTCCTCGGCGCTCAGCGCGGTCGTGGCCGACACGGCGCCCTTGCGGTAGGCGGGTGCCGCCGACGGGCTCGTCCACAGGCGTTCGAGCTCGTCGTCGAGCCAGAAGAGGGTCAGCGAGATCCCCGCCATGTCGAGACTCGTGCACAGCTCGCCCACGTCGGGGGACACCACGGTGAGTCCCGCTTCGGCGAGGATGCGCGCGACGGTGGCGTAGACGACGAACAGTTCCTCGTACTTCACCGTGCCGAGGCCGTTCAGCAGGACGGCGACGCGATCGCCCGCTCCTTCGGGGCGCTCCGCGAGCACGCGTTCGACCAGCAGAGCGGCCAGGCCGGCGGCGGGCGGGATGGGGACGTCCGAGATCCCCGGCTCACCGTGGATGCCGAGTCCCAGCGACATGAAACCCTCGGGAACGGTGAACAGCGGCGCACTCGCGCCGGGAAGGGTGCATCCGGCGAAAGCGACGCCGAAGCTGCGGGTGCGGTCGTTGGCGTGGCGGCCGACCCGGACGGTCTCGGCGAGGTCGTAGCCCTCGCCCGCCGCGGCGCCGAGCGTCTTGAACACCGTGAGGTCGCCCGCGATCCCGCGGCGGCGGTGCTCCTCGCCGACGGGAGCGCTGGCGATGTCGTCGGTGACGAGCACGATCTCGGTCGGGATCCCGTCGGCGCGCAGGCGTTCGGCGGCCTCGCCGAAGTGCAGCACGTCGCCGGCGTAGTTGCCGAAGGTGAAGACGACCCCGTGCCCGCGGTCCGCGGCACGGGCGACGGAGTACGCCTGCTGCGCCGAGGGCGACGAGAAAATGTTGCCCATCGCCGCGGCGTGCGCGACACCCTCGCCGACGAGGCCGCAGAACGCCGGGTAGTGGCCCGTGCCACCGCCCACGATCACGGCCACCTCGTCGTACGCGGTGGCGCGGACGACGCCGCCCGGAACGGCCATGACCTCGTCGGGGTGGGCGGCGACGAAGCCGTCGATGAGCTCGAGCGGGAAGTCGGCGGGGTCGTTGAACAGGCGGGTCATCGCACACCCCCTGCGACGGATGCCGCGGCGTCGAGCTGCGTCGAGATGAACAGCCCCGCGGTCAGGGCGGCGTCGGCCCGGTCGTCGTCGGCGACGTCGCGGGTCTCGAGCTCGAGCGCGAGGGACCCGTCGTACCCGTGCTCGGCGAGGGAGACGGCGAGATCGCCGAAGTCGACCTCGCCCTTTCCGACCGAGCGGTGGATGTCTCCGCGGGCGGCGTCGCGGATGTGCACGTGGCGCACCCGGTCGGCGAAGCGGTCGAGGAAGACGCGCGGTGTCGAGCCGCCGGCGGTGATGTGGCTGACGTCGCACACCACGCCGATGGAGGCGGGGAGCCTGTCGAGCAGCGCGCCGGACCGGTCGAGGTCGTAGGCGAAGCGGAACCAATGCGGGGCTTCGACCCACAGCTCGAGACCGCGCTCGCGAGTGCGCTCGTCGACGCGCGAGAGCTCGGCGGCGACGAGGTCGAGATCGCTCTCGAGGTCGCGGACGGGCTCATGGTCGAGGCGGCCGTTCGGCAGCACCAGGGCGCGGGCACCGACGCGCGCGGCCAGGTCGAGCAGCAGGTCGGCGTGGCGCGCCCGGGCGGCGGTGCCGTCGGCATCCATCGGCACGTTCAGGTCGCCGATGTCGCCGTTGACCGAGATCACCGACAGGCCCGAGTCGGCGATCGTCGAGGCGACCTCGGCGACCGCGGCCGGGGTGAGGTCGTAGGGGACGTGGTCGCAGACGCCGGGGAGGGCGCCGAGATCGATGCCCGTGAAGCCGCGCTCGACGATCTGGCGAAGCGCTGCCTCGAGGGGGAGGTATCGGAGGGTGATCGTGCTGCAGATCACGCGCGGGCTCAGCGACATAGGTGTTCCTCTCTGAACGGACCGCTGGTTTCTGGGCCCGAGACTACACTGTCGACATCTAACTGTCGACAGTAGAACCGGACCAGGGCACGCGAGAAACGTCGTTGCAACACAGCCCTGAGTAGAGTCGTCGCATGGGTGACCTGTTCGACGGTTACGGCTCCACGCTGGCGCCGCGCAAGACCGCTTCCGGCGTCCCGGCGTTCGATGAGATGTTCGGCCTTCCGGCGAGTCCCGGAGAAGCCGCCCCCTCTCGTGAGGCGTACCGGGAGCTGTACCAGACGCTCGCGAAGATGACGCAGGAAGAGCTGCGCGGTCGCACCGAGTCGCTCGCCAGTTCGTACCTCGCGCAGGGCGTGACGTTCGACTTCGCGGGCGAGGAGCGGCCCTTCCCGCTGGACGCCGTGCCCCGCGTGATCGCCTACGACGAGTGGTCGCGGATCGAGGCCGGCGTCAAGCAGCGCGTCCGCGCGCTCGAGGCCTTCCTCGACGACGCCTACGGCAACCAGCACTGCGTGCGCGACGGCATCCTGCCCGCGGGGCTCATCTCGTCGTCGCAGTACTTCTACCGCCAGGCAGCCGGCATCCGCAGTGCCAACGGTGTCCGCATCCAGGTGTCGGGCATCGACTTGATCCGCGACGAGCACGGCGAGATGCGCGTGCTCGAAGACAACGTGCGCGTGCCCTCGGGCGTCTCGTACGTCATCTCGAACCGCCGCGTCATGGCCCAGACGCTGCCCGAGCTGTTCGTCTCGATGCGGGTGCGCCCCGTCGGCGACTACCCCAACAAGCTTCTCGCGGCCCTCCGCGCGTCTGCCCCGCCCGGGATCGACGACCCGAACATCGTCGTGCTCACGCCGGGTGTCTACAACTCGGCGTACTTCGAGCACACGCTGCTCGCGCGCCTCATGGGCGTCGAGCTGGTCGAGGGTCGCGACCTGCTGTGCATCGGCGGCAAGGTGTTCATGCGCACGACGCGGGGCCCGCAGCGCGTCGACGTCATCTACCGCCGCGTCGACGACGACTTCCTCGACCCGCTGCAGTTCCGCGCCGACTCGATGCTCGGGGCCCCCGGCCTCATGCTCGCCGCGCGGCTGGGCAACGTCACGATCGCCAACGCCGTGGGCAACGGCGTCGCGGACGACAAGCTGCTCTACACGTACGTGCCCGACCTGATCCGGTACTACCTCGCCGAGGAGCCGATCCTGAAGAACGTCGACACCTGGCGGCTCGAGGATCCGGGCGCGCTCGAGGAGGTGCTCGACCGCCTTCCCGAGCTCGTCGTGAAGCCCGTCGACGGGTCGGGCGGCAAGGGCCTCGTCGTGGGTCCGGATGCCTCGCCCGCCGAGCTCGACGCGCTTCGCAAACGCCTGCTCGCCGACCCCCGCGGGTGGATCGCGCAGCCGGTCGTCATGCTCTCGACGATCCCGACGCTGGTCGAGGACGGCATGCGTCCCCGGCACGCCGACCTGCGCCCCTTCGCCGTGAACGACGGCGACGACATCTGGGTGCTGCCCGGCGGGCTCACGCGCGTCGCGCTCCCCGAGGGGCAGCTCGTCGTCAACTCCAGCCAGGGTGGCGGCTCGAAGGACACCTGGGTCGTCGGCGGCTCGGCCCCCTCGCACGTTGAGTACGGTCAGGGCAACGGCGTCTCGGGGCTCGTCGCCGATCAGGCGGCGGTGACCGAGTCGATCCCGATCATCTACGACGGTCAGCCGACTCCCGCCACCGCTCCCCGCGACCCGCGTGCGGGCGGACGGGAGCAGCAGGAACAGCAGCAGCAGGACGCCGTCGTCGAGCACGGTCCGCAGGCCGAGCAGCAGCAGCAACAGGCCGAGCGACGGGTTCCGGACCCTTCGACGGGCTCAGGGTCCTCGACCAGGTCGGGGGCCGAGGGGGTCGGATCATGCTGAGTCGCATCGCAGAAAGCCTGTTCTGGATCGGGCGGTACATCGAGCGCAGTGACGGGACGGCGCGCATCCTCGACGTGCACCTGCAGCTCCTCCTCGAGGACCCGTGGATCGACGAGGACACCGCCTGCCGTTCCCTGCTCAGCGTCATGGGGTCGGCCTGGCCCGAGAACGTCGACACGGTCCGCCGCGACGACGTGCTGGCCCGCCTCGCCGTGGACCGCATGAACCCGTCGAGCATCGCGTACTCCATCACCGCGGCGCGCGAGAACGCCCGTCGCGCACGGGAGATCGTCTCGACCGAGCTCTGGGAGATCCTCAACACCACGAATTCCCGGATGCCACGGCGTCTGCAGACCGAGAAGGTGCACGAGTTCTTCCAGTGGGTGCGAGAGCGCGCCGCCCTGGCGATCGGCATCGTCGACTCGTCGACGAACCGCGACGAGGCCTGGCAGTTCTTCACGCTCGGGCGCAGCATCGAGCGCACCGACATGACCGCGCGGCTGCTTGCGACGCGGTCGCTCACCGAGGTCTCGGGTCCGTCGTGGACGACGATCCTCCGCTCGTGCGGCGCGTACGAGGCCTACCTGCGCACCTATCGCGGGATGCCGAGCGCCCGCAACGCGGCCGAGTTCCTGCTGCTCGACCGTCTGTTCCCGCGCTCGATCATCTACTCGATCCAGCGCGCGGAAGATTGCATGAGCGCGATCGACCCGCGCGCCGACCGCGTCGGTCACTCGAACACGGTGCTGCGCGCGCTCGGTCAGATCCGCAACGACCTCGAGTACCGCCCGGTCAGCGACGTGCTCACCGACCTGCCCGAGCACATGCAGCGCGTGCAAACGGTGACGCGCGAGGCGTCGGAAGCGATCCGGTCGCGCTTCTTCCCGACGCAGGCCGAGCCCAGCTGGATCGGAGAGATCTCATGATGGATGCCATGTCCGCGGCGGCCGCGGTGGCTTCGGGAGGCCGGCGATGAAGCGTCTCCGTATCGAGCACCAGACCGGCTTCGCCTACCCCGGCGACGTGTCGGCGTCGTACAACGAGGCGCGCATGCTGCCGCACTCGACCGACAGTCAGTTCGTGCTGAGTTCGTCGCTCGACATCGAGCCGTCGACGTCGGTCAACCAGTACGTCGACTACTTCGGCACGCGCGTCGCCGCCTTCGACGTGCTCTCTCCTCACGCCGCGCTCACGATCACGGCGCGGTCGCTCGTTGAGGTGCGGCCGCGACCGATCGAGCATGCCGACATCACGTGGGAGCAGCTCGCGGTCGAGGCGGCGGGCTCGGTGGCCACGGTCGAGCAGCTGACGCAGACGCGCCGCACGGCGCCGCACCCCGAGGTCGTCGAGCTCGCGCGTTCCATCGCCGCCCAGCACGATCGGCCGGGCCCCGCGGCCCACGCCATCGCCGAGGCCATCGGCGACGCGATCGAGTACATGCAGGGTGTGACGGGCGTGCACTCGACCGCCGTGGACGCGTGGGAAGCGCGCAAGGGCGTCTGCCAGGACATCGCCCACATCGCGATCGGGGCGCTGCGCGAAGTCGGCATCCCGGCTCGCTACATCTCGGGCTACCTGCACCCGAAGCCCTCCGCCGAGGTGGGGGAGGCCGTCACCGGTGAGTCGCACGCGTGGGTGGAGTGGTTCGCGGGCGACTGGCAGGGCTTCGACCCGACGAACAACATCGAGATCGGTGATCGTCACGTGCTCGTCGGCCGGGGCCGCGACTACAACGACGTGCCGCCGCTCCGCGGTGTCTACGCCGGCCCGGGCAAGAGCCAGCTCAAGGTGAAGGTGACGATCACGCGCGAGACGTGAGCCGGCCTCATCCGGGATGGATGGCTCGGGCCAGGCGCGCCTGGACCTCGCGGTGCAGGGCGACGAGGGTGGCGGTCTCGCCAGCGTCGTAACGGCGGGCCCACTCGTCGAGGGTCGTCCGCATCTCGAGGCCGGCGACCCCGAGGGCCGTGCGGATGTCGAGCTCGGCGAGCCCGATCCGCTCGGCGATCTCGGGCACGAAGCGGTCGGCCGACGTGACCTCGCGGCGGACGGCGGCACCGAGCAGCGCGGGCTCGTGGGCGATGAGCCGACGCACGCGCAGGAAGCGCTCGCGCGCTCGGGCATCGGCATCCAGGAGTTCCAGCTCGCGCGCGAACACCTGACGGAGCGCGGTCAGGAGCGCCGCGATGTCGTCGCCGACCTCGGCGACCCCGGCGAGGGCGTCGGCGAAGCGACCGTCGTCGACGAAGACGGCGTCTTCCTTCGTGCCGGCCAGGCGGAAGAACGTGCGCGGAGAGACGCCCGCGCGCGCGGCGATCTCGTCGACGGTGGTGCCCGTGACGCCTTTCTCCTCGAACAGATCGAGGGCGGCGGCACAGATCTCGACCGCGGTCTCGCGGCGTCGACGGTCGCGCAATCCCTCGACGGGGGCTGCCGGCGTGCTCATGTCCGATACAGTAGTCGATGTCTTATTGGCAGTAACTGCCAACTTGCCCGTCACTGCTCAGATTGGTCGACCATGGTCTCCACCGGAACCGTTCCCGCCGCCGCCCCGCCCGGAAAGCCCGCCGTGCGCCCGGGCGCCGTCATCGCGCTGCTGGTCGTCGCCGCGTTCGTGGTCATCCTCAACGAGACGATCATGGGTGTCGCTCTGCCCGAGCTCATGCGTGAACTCGACATCACCGCCGCCTCGGCGCAGTGGCTGACGACCGCGTTCCTGCTCACGATGGCGGTCGTGATCCCCGCGACGGGCTTCCTCATCCAGCGCTTCCCGCTGCGGACCCTGTTCTTCGCCGCGATGGGTCTGTTCACCCTCGGAACGGTGATCGCGGCGATCGCGCCCGGGTTCGGCGTGCTCCTCGTCGGTCGCATCGTCCAGGCCTCGGGCACGGCGATCATGATCCCGTTGCTGTTCACCACGGTGCTGAACGTCGTCCCGGCGGACCGTCGCGGTCGCATGATGGGGCTCATCTCGATCGTCATCTCGGTGGCTCCGGCCGTCGGTCCCACCGTGTCGGGCCTCATCCTGTCGGTCTTCCCGTGGCGGGCGATGTTCATCGTCATGATCCCCATCGCCCTGATCGCCATCGCGCTCGGCGCCCGGTGGGTGCGCAACCTGACCGACACGCGACACGTCACCCTCGACGTCTTCTCGGTGGTGCTCTCGGCGCTGGCCTTCGGTGGCCTCATCTTCGGCCTGTCGAGCATCGGCGAAGCGGCGGGCGGGCACGAGATCGTCCCGGTCTGGATGCCGCTGGCCGTGGGCGCGATCGCTCTGGCGGCCTTCGTGATCCGTCAGCTGCGCCTCGGGTCGACCGACCGGGTGCTGCTGAACCTCGGCGTCTTCCGGCATTCGTCGTTCACCGTCGCGGTGATCCTCGTCGTCGTGGCGATGACGACGCTGTTCGGCGTGCTCATCCTGCTGCCGCTGTACCTGCAGAACGTCCTCGGTCTCGGCACGCTCCCCACCGGCCTGATGCTGCTCCCCGGCGGTCTGCTGATGGGGCTCATGGCCCCGCTCGTCGGAAATCTCTTCGACCGCTTCGGCGCGCGCCCGCTCGTCCTCCCGGGCGCGGTCGTCGCCGGCGCGGCGCTGTGGGGTTTCGCCACCCTCTCGGCCACGACGCCGGTCGGCTTCGTCATCGCCGTGCACTGCCTGCTGAGCCTGGGCCTGGCGTTCATGTTCACCCCGCTGATGACCTCTGCGCTCGGCTCGCTCCCGCGCGAGCTCTACCCGCACGGGTCCGCGATCGTGTCGACCGTGCAGCAACTCGCGGGAGCCGCGGGCACGGCGGTGTTCGTGACACTGATGACGGTCGGCGCCGCGTCGGCGGCGAGCGGGGGAGCGAGTGTCGTGGATGCCACGGCCACCGGCATCCACACCGCCTTCTTCGTCGCGGCGTGCCTGTCGATCGCCGTGGTCGTGCTCGCGGCGTTCGTGCGGACGCCGAAGCAGGCCGAGGGTCTCGAGGGGGTGCCGGGGCACTGAGTCGTGCGGTGCGGGTGCGCGTGGTGGCGCGCACCCGCGCTGAGCGTCCACGAAACCCGGACGAGGCGACGAGCATGTCCGGGTGTTCTGGACACTCGATGGCGCCGGGCCTCGGACCGGTGTGGCGCCTAGCCGCTCGACGCCCGCACGACCAGCTCAGGCTGGAACCGCACCTGCCGCTCCGCGGGGTCGACGCCGCCGTCGAGCTGGCGCAGCAGCAGGTCGACGGCGGTCGAGCCGAGGGCCTCGGCGGGCTGGCGCACCGAGGTCAGCGGCACGACGGTCGCGGCGGCGAAGTCGATGTCGTCGTAGCCGACGAGGGCGATGTCGTCGGGCACACGGATGCCGCCGAGCATCGTGAGCGCCTGCAGCACGCCCACGGCCAGCAGGTCGTTCGCGGCGAAGATGGCGTCGGGGCGGTCGGCGCGCTCTCGAAGCTCCTTGCCGGCGGCCCGGCCGGCGAGGACGGTCATGGCATCCGTTTCGATGACCTCGAGGGACGCGCCCTCGACGTGGTCGACCGCCCGACGGGCGCCGGCGAGACGATCGGCGACCTGCCGCGTGGTGAGCGGTCCGGCGACGAAGGCGATACGCCGACGCCCCTGCTCGAGAAGATGAGCGACCGCGAGATGGCCGCCTTCGACGTCGTCGACCGACACCGTGCAGACGTCGTCTCCGGCGGTCTGCTCGTCGACGAGGACGACCGGGATGCCGGCGGCCGCGAGATGCTCCACGACGTCTCCGCCGGCATCGGCCGGGGTGAGGAGGACCCCTGCGACGCGCTGCTCGCGGAACTGGTCGACGTAGAGGCGTTCCTGGTCGGCGTCGGCCCCGCTGGATCCGAGGAGGACGACGTACCCATCGGCGGCGGCGCGCGCTTCGGCGCCACGGGCGACGGCGGCGAAGAAGGGGTTGCCGACGTCGAGCACGATCAGCGCGATCGCGCGGCTGCGGCCAGCGCGCAGCTGCCGGGCGGCGTCGTTGCGCACATAGCCGAGGGCGTCGATGGCGGCGCGCACGCGCTCGACGACTCCGGGTGACACCGTGTCGCGGCCGTTGAGCACGTTCGAAACGGTGCCCACCGAGACGCCGGCGTGCGCTGCGACGTCTTTGATTTTGACCGCCATGATCCGACGACGATATCGCACGCGTCGACGCGTCGTGCTACCGTGACGTGAAACGATTCATTCTCGAGGGAGAGAACCACTCCATGTCCGCACAGACCACGCGCGTCTGCTTCGAACTCCGCATCTGGCCCGACCTGGTCGACGAGTACGTCGCGCGTCACACGCCGGTGCGCGCGGAGATGCTCGAAGAGATCGCCGCTGCCGGGCGCCGCAACTACTCGTTGTTCCTCGGCGAGGGCGGCCGACTCATCGGCTACTACGAGACCGACGACGATGCCGCAGCGCAGGCGTATCTCGCGGCTTCGCCGATCGCCGCGAAGTGGGAGGACGAGATGTCCGCCTTCTTCATCGGACTCGAGAGTCGGCCCGATCAGGCCGCGACCCCCCTCACCGAGGTGTTCCACCTCGCCGATCAGCTCGCGGCGGCCGTGCCCGCGGCATCCGTTCCCTCCACCGACGCCGAGACCCCGGCATCCGCCCCGACCGAAAGCACCCGCCCATGACGACGCTGTCTCCCGAGATCCTCTCGACCCTCGAAGGCCAGGCCATCGAGCTGCCCTCCTGGGCCTTCGGCAACTCCGGCACGCGCTTCCGCGTGTTCCCCACCGCCGGCACCCCGCGTAACCCGTTCGAGAAGATCGCGGATGCCGCCGAGGTCAACCGCCTGACCGCCCTCGCGCCCACGGTGGCCCTGCACATCCCGTGGGACCTCGTCGACGACTACACGGCGCTCCGCCGCCACGCCGAAGACCTCGGCGTGAAGCTCGGCACGGTCAATTCGAACACCTTCCAGGACGAGGACTACAAGTTCGGCGCCCTCACGCACCACGACGAGCGCATCCGCCGCAAGGCCATCGACCACCACCTCGAGTGCATCGACGTGATGGATGCCACGGGCTCGCGCGACCTGAAGATCTGGCTCGCCGAGGGCTCGAACTACCCCGGACAGAACGACATGCGCGGCCGTCAGGACCGCCTCCAGGACTCGCTGCAGCAGATCTACGCGCGCCTCGGCGACGACCAGCGTCTGGTGCTGGAGTACAAGTTCTTCGAGCCGTCGTTCTACCACACGGACGTTCCCGACTGGGGGACCTCCTACGCCCAGGTCGCCTCGCTCGGCGACAAGGCGATGGTCTGCCTCGACACCGGTCACCACGCCCCCGGAACGAACATCGAGTTCATCGTCATGCAGCTCCTGCGCCTCGGAAAGCTCGGGTCGTTCGACTTCAACTCGCGCTTCTACGCCGACGACGACCTGATCGTCGGAGCGGCCGACCCGTTCCAGCTGTTCCGCATCCTGTTCGAGGTCGTGCGCGGCGGGGGCCTGAACAACCCCGACGTGGCGTTCATGCTCGACCAGTGCCACAACATCGAGGACAAGATCCCCGGGCAGATCCGCTCGGTGCTCAACGTCCAGGAGATGACGGCCCGTGCCCTGCTCGTCGACCGCGACGCGCTCACGGCGGCGCAGCAGGCCAACGACGTGCTCGGCGCCAACGCGGTGTTGATGGACGCCTTCTACACGGACGTGCGTCCCGCGCTCGCCGAGTGGCGCGAGTCGCGCGGCCTTCCCTCCGACCCGATGGCCGCTTTCGCGGCATCCGGATACCTGCCCCGCATCGCCGCCGAGCGCGTCGGCGGCACGCAGGCCGGCTGGGGCGCCTGACCGCAACGGCGGCGGGCGCTCGCGTGAGCGCCCGCCGCGACTGAGTGTCCAAGACACCCGGAGCCGCGCGAAAAACGTCCGGGTGTTCTGGACACGCAGCGACCATCACCGCGCCCACCTCGAACCCGACGAATTGAGATGAACGGAAGACCATGACCAGCTCCACCGCCGCCGACCTCGTCGCGCGCAGCAACCGCCTCGGCTCCGACCCCAAGGTCACCAACTACGCCGGGGGCAACACCTCCGCCAAGGGCACCGACATCGACCCCGTGACCGGCGAGCCGGTCGAGCTGCTGTGGGTGAAGGGCTCGGGCGGCGACCTGGGCACCCTGACCGAGAAGGGGCTCGCCGTGCTGCGGCTCGACCGCATGCGCGCCCTCGTCGACGTCTACCCGGGCATCGAGCGCGAGGACGAGATGGTCGCCGCCTTCGACTACTGCCTGCACGGCAAAGGTGGGGCGGCCCCGTCGATCGACACCGCGATGCACGGACTCGTGGATGCCGCGCACGTCGACCACCTGCACCCCGACGCCGGCATCGCGATCGCGACCGCCGCCGACGGCGAGGCGCTGACGGCGAAGATCTTCGGCGACAAGGTGGTCTGGGTGCCGTGGCGTCGCCCCGGCTTCCAGCTGGGCCTCGACATCGCCGCCATCAAGGAGAAGAACCCCCAGGCGATCGGCACGATCCTCGGTGGGCACGGCATCACGGCGTGGGGCGACACCTCGGAGGAGGCCGAGACAAACTCGCTCTGGATCATCGACACCGCGCAGGCGTACATCGACGAACACGGTGCCGCAGAGCCGTTCGGCGGAGTTCGCGACGGCTTCGCGGCGCTGCCCGAGGCCGAGCGCCGTGCGAAGGCCGCGGCGCTCGCCGCGACGATCCGCGGCCTCGCCTCGACCGACAAGCCGATGGTCGGCCACTTCACCGACGCTGACGTGGTGCTCGACTTCCTGGCATCCGAGAAGGCCCCCGCCCTCGCCGCGCTCGGCACGAGCTGCCCCGACCACTTCCTTCGGACGAAGGTCAAGCCGCTGATCCTCGACCTTCCCGCCGACGCCTCGGTGGAGGACGCGATCGCGCGGCTCAAGGAGCTGCACGTCGCCTACCGCGAGGACTACCAGGCGTACTACGACGCGCACGCCACGGCCGACAGCCCCGCGATCCGCGGGGCCGACCCGCTCATCGTGCTCGTGCCGGGCGTGGGCATGTTCTCGTACGGCGCGAACAAGCAGACGGCGCGCGTCGCGGGCGAGTTCTACGTCAACGCGATCAACGTCATGCGCGGCGCCGAGGCGCTGTCGACCTACGCACCGATCTCGGATGCCGAGAAGTTCCGCATCGAGTACTGGGCGCTCGAGGAAGCAAAGCTCCAGCGGATGCCGAAGCCCAAGACGCATCAGGGACGCATCGCGTTCGTCACAGGGGCGGCATCCGGAATCGGCAAGGCCATCGCGACCCGTCTCGCCGCGGAGGGGGCGTGCGTCGTCGTCGCCGACCTCGACCTCGAGAAGGCCCAGGCCGCCGCTGCCGAGCTCGGCGGGACCGACGTCGCGATCGGCGTCGCGGCGAACGTCGCGGATGCCGAGGGCGTGCAGGCCGCAATCGACGCGACGCTTCTCGCGTTCGGCGGCATCGACCTGGTCGTCAACAACGCCGGGCTCTCGCTCTCGAAGCCGCTGCTCGAGACCACCGAGAAGGACTGGGACCTACAGCACGACGTCATGGCGAAGGGCTCGTTCCTCGTGTCGAAGGCCGCGGCCAAGGCGCTCATCGAGCAGAGAATGGGCGGCGACGTCATCTACATCTCGTCGAAGAACTCCGTGTTCGCGGGCCCGAACAACATCGCCTACTCGGCGACGAAGGCCGACCAGGCGCACCAGGTGCGTCTGCTCGCGGTCGAGCTCGGCGAGCACGGCGTGCGCGTGAACGGCATCAACCCCGACGGCGTCGTGCGCGGCTCGGGCATCTTCGCCGCCGGGTGGGGCGCCAACCGCGCCGCGACCTACGGCGTCGACGAGAAGGACCTCGGCCAGTTCTACGCCAACCGCACGATCCTCAAGCGCGAGGTCGTGCCCGAGAACGTCGCCGACGCGGTGTACGTGCTCACCGGCCCCGAGCTGTCGCGCACGACGGGCCTCCACATCCCCGTCGACTCGGGCGTCGCCGCGGCGTTCCTGCGATGAGCGGGACGTCGGCGGGCGGCGCGGCGAACGGCGCGGGCGCGACCGTTGCCGGGGCAGGCGGCGCGGTGGCTGACTCCGACGCCGCCGACGCCGCGGCCGACGCCGGTGCCGCGGTGCCCGGCGCCGTCCGCGCCGTCGCCGCCGTCGATCTCGGCGCCACAAGCGGGCGCGTGATGATCGGCCGCGTGGGCCAGGGCGTGCTCGAGCTGGAGCAGGTCGCGCGCTTTCCGAACGGGCCCGTCGAGAGGGAGGACGGCTGGCACTGGGATCTCGAGGCGCTCTGGGGGCACGTGCAGGCGGGTCTCGCCGAGGCCCTCCGTCGCGAACCGAGCATCGAGAGCGTGGGGATCGACTCGTGGGCCGTCGATTACGGCCTGCTCGGAGCGGATGGTCTGCTCGCCGAACCGTTCCACTATCGCGACGACCGCACGGCGCGCGGTGTGGACGCGGTGCACGGGCTCGTCCCCTTCGAGGAGCTGTACCGCCGCAACGGCCTGCAATTCCTCCCGTTCAACACGGTGTACCAGTACGCGGCCGACGCTCTGGTGGCCGAGGCCGAAACGAGCCTGCTCATCCCCGACCTCCTCGCCGAGCGGCTCACGGGCCGACGCGTCGCGGAGCGGACGAATGCCTCGACCACGGGTCTGCTCGACGCGCACACAGGGGAGTGGGATCTCGCGCTCGCCGAGGCTCTCGGCATCCCTTCTCGTGTCCTGCCGCCCCTGGTCGATCCGGGGGAGACCGTCGGGCTCGCGCGGGGGCTGGGGGACACCCCGGTGATCGCGGTGGGCTCGCACGACACGGCGTCGGCGATCGTCGCGGTTCCGCTCTCATCACCGAACGCGGCCTACATCTCGTGCGGCACCTGGGGACTCGTGGGTCTCGAGGTCGCGGAGCCGATCGTGACGGATGCCGCCCGCGCGGCGAACTTCACGAACGAGGGCGGCGTGGACGGGCGTGTGCGGTTCCTCCATAACGTCACCGGGCTCTGGCTGCTGAGCGAAACGGTGCGCGCGTGGTCCGAGCGCGATGGTGCCCCGGTCGACCTGCCCGCGCTACTGGCCGCCGCCGCAGCCCAGCCCGCTCCCGCGCGACTGTTCGACGCCGACGACGCCTCGCTCGCCGCCCCGGGCGACATGCCGGCGCGGATCGCGGCCCTGCTCGGGATTCCGGAACCCGACGTCGAGGACCGCGCGGCCTTCGCGAGGGTCATCGTCGAGAGCATCGCCGACGCGTTCGCCCGGACGCTGCGCACGGCGGGGGAGCTCGCCGGCCGCGAGATCGACACGGTGCACCTCGTCGGCGGCGGTGCGCTCAACGCGCTGCTGTGCCAGGCGACGGCGGATCGCAGCGGACTGCCGGTGCTCGCGGGGCCGGTCGAGGCGACGGCTCTCGGCAACGTCCTCGTCCAGGCGCGTGCCCTCGGCTGTTTCGGGGCCGACGCGTCCCTCGAGGATCTGCGCGTTCGCGTGGCATCCGTCTTCCCCGCGGTGAGATTCGATCCCCGCTCCTGAAAACCCGGCCCGCGGGCGCCCCGTCAGGCCCTATGCTGTGGTCAGACCACACGAAAGCGAGACACCCATGGTGCAGCGACAGCTCCCCAAAGTCGGCGAGCTCCTCGAGCTCATGCAGTTCAAGAAGCCCGAGCTCGACGCGCGCAAGCGTCGCCTCGACGCCGCGCTCACGATCGGCGATCTGCGGACGATCGCCAAGCGCCGCACGCCCAAAGCGGCCTTCGACTACACCGACGGCGCCGCCGAGGGCGAGCTGTCGCTCGATCGCGCTCGCCGCGCGTTCGAGGACGTCGAGTTCCACCCCGACATCCTTCGCCCCGCGAACGAGGTCGACACGTCGTGCGAGATCCTCGGCGGCCCCTCGGCGCTGCCCTTCGGTATCGCGCCCACCGGCTTCACGCGGTTGATGCAGACCGAGGGTGAGACGGCGGGGGCCTCCGCGGCGGCGGCCGCCGGCATCCCGTTCACCCTGTCGACGCTGGGTACCACCTCGATCGAGGGCGTGAAGGCCGCGAACCCCGTCGGCCGCAACTGGTTCCAGCTGTACGTGATGAAGCAGCGCGAGATCTCCTACGGTCTCGTCGAACGCGCCGCCAAGGCCGGTTTCGACACGCTGCAGTTCACGGTCGACACCCCGATCGCCGGCGCCCGTCTGCGCGACAAGCGCAACGGCTTCTCGATCCCGCCGCAGCTGACCGTCGGCACGATCGTCAACGCGATCCCGCGCCCGTGGTGGTGGTACGACTTCCTCACCACGCCCAAGCTCGAGTTCGCCTCGCTCAGCACGACCGGCGGCACCGTCGGCGAGCTGCTGAACGCGGCGATGGATCCCACGATCAGCTACGAGGACCTCGACATCATCCGGGGCATGTGGCCGGGCAAGCTCGTCGTGAAGGGCGTGCAGAACGTCCAGGATGCCGCGCGCCTGGTCGACCTCGGCGTCGACGGCATCGTGCTTTCGAACCACGGCGGGCGTCAGCTCGACCGCGCGCCGATCCCGTTCCGCCTGCTCCCCCACGTCGTGCGCGAGGTGGGCAAGGACGCCACGGTCATGGTCGACACCGGCATCATGAACGGCGCCGACATCGTGGCATCCATCGCTCTGGGCGCGAAGTTCACCCTCATCGGCCGGGCGTACCTCTACGGGCTGATGGCCGGGGGACGCGAGGGCGTCGACCGCACGATCGCGATCCTGCGCAGCGAGATCGAGCGCACGATGACGCTCCTCGGCGTCTCGTCGCTCGCCGAGCTCGAGCCGCGCCACGTGACGCAGCTGACGCGGCTCGTGCCTGTTGCGGGCCAGGGGGTCGACGCGCGCGTCTGACGCAGTGGCACGACCTCAGCGATTCGCGCGTCCTCGGCTCGATCGGGCCGTTCGCAGCGGAGATCGTGCGGATTGCGGGGACCGCCTGAAGTTCCCGATTTCGCCCAGCTGCCATCAGAGCCCCTGACTCGCAGGCGTATGGCCGGGATGTCATGCGCCGGTAATCGGTGCGTGAGAGGGTGTGCGTGTCGGGTGGTCAGGACAGTGGAGGGGCGTGACCGTGCGGGGAATTCCGTATCTGGTGATTGCTCTTGGGTTGATGCTCGCCGTGGCGAGCTGGTTGACGTGGAAGCCCTGCCTCGATGGTGATCTCACCGCCTGTTACGACCTTCTCAACCAGAGGCCGTGGGAGCTTGCCCGTTCCGCCGCCTGGGTTCTCTCGTTGCTCGCGTGCGGAGTGGGGTTCATCCCTCGCTATGGCCGGGTCGGAGCCGCGGCGGGACTGGTATTGACCGTTCTTGCGGTACCCGTGCTCGACCCGGGGTTTCCTATCGCTGGCCTGGATTCGGCGGACGGGAACCCCGGGACCGGCATTGTTTGCGGTCTCATCCTCACGTGTGGAGGCGCTCTCTACGCGGCGCTGAGTGAAGTGGATCGTCGCAGGCAGGCGAAAGGAATGACTCCTTTGGGAGTGCCGTCTGCGTGACTCTCAGGGGCACGATCCGTACTTGACGGTGACGTATGCTCCCTGGTTGTCGACCTTCTTCCATGCGCCGGTGCTTGAACCAGTACGGTTCAAGGTCCCCAGATCGATCCCGTTCCGCCCGCCCGGTCGGTATGCGCGGCCGCAAGCTCCGGCGGGAACCCAGAACGCGTCCCAGTCAATGCCCGAGGGCGACCACTTGCCACTGTTGACCCAGGTCGTCTGGCCGGTGATGGTCCACCCGTTGTAGTCGGCTCCAACTTTCACTGACGTCGAACCGGCGTTGTACACCCACCCGCACAGCACTCCCGCAGTGCAGCCCCCGGCTTGAGCGGGGGCAGCGCCGACGACAAGTAGTCCGCCCGCCAGGGCCGCAGTAGTGGCGATTGAGGCGACCCGTCCCCAGAAGCGGGTCCGCGAAGTGGTCGTCTTGGTGAGGTTGTGCGCGCCCCGCGGCGCGGCGGGTGCTCAGCGCGGCGGAGCGAGCAGCCCGCCGAGAGCGCCGAGCACGTCGGCGAGGGGGATCGACGGCTCGAGCAGCCACTGCACCTGCAGACCGTCGGATGCCGCGATCAACAGCGCGGCGACCTGGTCGGGGTCGCAGTCGGCACGGACGCGGCCGTCGGCCTGCTCGGCGCGGAGTCGGTCGGCGAGCTCCTCGCGCAGGCGGGCGAAGCGGTCGGTGAAGTACTCGCGCGCGGTCGCGCTGTCGGCCTTGAGCGACGCGGCGACGAGCGTCGTGTAGAGCTCGACGAGGCCCGGTACCGAGGTGTTGTTCTCGGCGGAATCGGTGAGCGACGACAGGGCGGTCGCGTCAGGGGCGGCGGGCGTCGACTTGGCCGCGTGGTCGTAGACGGCGACGAGCAGCTGCTCGCGCGAGTCGAAGTAGTGCAGGAGCGCCGCGTGCGAGACGCCGAGCGCCCGCGCGATGCTGCGGAGCGACGCCCCCTCGGCCCCGCGCTCGGCGAAGACGTGGATCGCGCGGTCGAGGATCTCCTGCCGCCGCGCGACCCCCTTCGTGTACGCGCCGGAGCGTCCGAGGCGGTCGTCGCCCTCGCTCGCGGGAGCCTCGGCCTCGTCGTCGCTGGTCACCCCGTCAGTGTAGGGGAGATAAAAGCAACCAGTGGTCGGTTTTGTGGTAGCGTTCCCGCAATGCCCTCGGCGCCTTCGCGGCGCCCTCGACGACGAGCAAGGAAAGGTCCGATGTCGCTCCCTATCCCTTCCGTCCAGCTCTACACGCTGGCCGCAGAATTCACCGCTGACCCGGGCGGCTCGCTCGACCGCCTCGCCGCGATCGGCCTCCGCAACGTCGAGGCGTTCGACTTCGTGCGCCGCCCCGCCGAGATCCGTGCGGCTCTGGACGCCAGTGGCCTGGCCTCCCCGACCGGACACGCCCCGCTGCTCTCGGACGAGCTGTGGACGCCCGACGGCTCGATCCCCACCCCCGCTCCCGAGGTGGTCTTCGAAGCCGCCGCCGAGATCGGCATCTCGACCGTGATCGACCCCTTCGTCGACCCGGCGCGCTGGGTGACCGCCGACGGGATCGCCGACATCGCCGAGCGCCTCAACAAGGCGGCCGACGTCGCCGCCACCTTCGGCCTGAACGTCGGGTACCACAACCACGCGCAGGAGTTCCTCATCGACGTCGACGGCAAGAGCGGCTTCGAGCACTTCGTCTCGCTGACCGACGAGCGCGTCGCAATCGAGCTCGACCTCTTCTGGGCGCTCACCGGCGGCCAGGACGTGCCGGCCCTCGTCGAGCGTCTCGGCTCGCGCCTGGTGGCGGTGCACGTCAAGGACGGCATCGTTCCCGTGCCCAACCCCTTCGCCCCGGATGCCGACCGCAGTGCCACGCGCCAGCTCGACCAGCGTCGTCCCGGCGAGGGCCAGGTGCCCCTCGTCGAGGCCATGCAGGTCGCCGCCGACGTGAAGTACGCGGTCATCGAGTACGACCAGGCTCCCGGTGACGTGTTCGACGACATCGCCGCCAGCTACGCGTTCCTGCTCGAGAAGGGTCTCGCCGCGTGAGCGCCCCCGTGGGAGTCGGCATCATCGGTGCCGGCGTCATCAGCGACACCTACCTCGAGAACCTCACGTCGTTCCCGGACGTGACGGTGCTCGCGGTCGGCGACATCGACACCGAGCGCGCTCGCGCCAAGGCCGAGAAATACGGCGTGGCCTCGTGGGGCACCGCCGACGAGGTACTCGGCAACCCCGACATCCAGGTCGTCGTGAACCTCACCATCCCCGCCGTGCACGTCGAGGTCTCGTCGGCCGCGATCGCCGCGGGCAAGCACGTCTGGACGGAGAAGCCGCTCGGGCTCGACCGTGCCGGCACCGCGCAGCTCCTGCGCGACGCCGAGGCCGCGGGCCTGCGCATCGGATCCGCGCCCGACACCGTCCTCGGCCCGGGTTTCCAGTCCGCGAAGCGCGCGATCCTCGACGGCGTGATCGGTCAGCCCGTGTTCGCGCAGGCGTCGTTCCAGACGCAGGGGCCCGACCTCTGGCATCCGGGACCGCAGTTCCTCTTCGCGCGCGGCGCCGGCCCCCTGCTCGACATGGGCCCGTACTACCTGACCGCGCTCGTGAGCCTGCTCGGTCCGGTGGACCGGGTCGCGGCTCTCGGGGCCAAGCCGCAGGCGAAGCGCGAGATCCACGCCGGGCCCGACGAGGGCACGTTCTTCGACGTCGAGGTGCCCACCACGGTGCAACTCCTCGCGGCGTTCGAGAGCGGCCAGCAGGCGCAGGGGCAGTTCAGCTTCGACTCGGCCCTCGAGCGCCATGGCGTGCTCGAGATCCACGGCACCGAGGGCACGATCGTGCTGCCCGACCCCAACCGCTTCGAGGGGCCGACGCGCTACGTCAAGCCGCTCGGCGTGCTGCGTGACGGGGCCCGGTTCGACCAGCCCTGGATCGACGTCGAGCAGGAGGGCGTGGTCGTCGGCCGCGGTCTCGGCCTGCTCGACATGGTCCGCGCGATCGCCGAGGACCGTCCGCACGTCGCCACCGGTGAGCTCGGCTACCACGTGCTCGACATCATGCTGTCGGCCGAGGAGTCGATCGAGAACGCGGCCTTCACGACCGTCGAGAGCACGCTCGCGGCTCCCGTGCCGGTCGTGCCCCGCGACTTCGATCCCTTCGCGCGCACGATCTGATCGACCCCGACCCCGTCGGCGCGGCCCTATCGCGGGTCGCGTCGGCGGGGTTCGTCGTGGGTGCGAGGGTCAATTCCTGAAACTACTTGCCAATATGGAAAGTAGTTGACACCATGGAGGTATCGGAAGGAACCCCATGGACACACACACCGCCCTCACCCCCGCGGAAGCGCAGCAGCTCCTCGACCGAGCCGACCGGCTGAGCCGCTCCGCTCACGACGCGACCCGTTGGCCGTACATCACCTTCATCGTGGCGCTCGGCGTCGCCACGTCGATGGGGACCTTCGCGATGGCCCTCGCGACAGGAGACGCCTTCGGCCTCGCCTATGTCAGCACCCTGGCCGTATCGGTCGCGCTCGTCATTTTCTTCACGATCAGTGTTCAGGGTCGGGCGGCCTTCGCCCGCAGCCGTCGCTGGACGGCGTACGTCGTGAGCTGGTTCGTCACCTACGCGGCGGCGCTCGCCGTGGTGATCTTCGCCCACGGGTCGGTCGTGCTGGCGAGCATCGCATCGGGGCTCATCCTGGTCGTGTCGTTCCTCTGCGCCGCCCGTGAGGCACGGTCATGACCACGGCCGTTCCTCACCCCCGGCACAAGCTCGACGAGCTGCTGCAGAACTCCGTGCGGTTCTCGATCATCGCGGCCCTGGATCGGGCGAGCACCCTGAGCTTCAAAGAGGTTCGGGATGCCGTGGAGATCACCGACTCCGCCCTGAGCAAGCACGTGTCGACGCTGGAAGCGGCGGGCTACCTGTCGGTCGGCAAATCCTTCGCCGGCAAGATGCCCCGCACCTCGCTCACCCTCACGAAGGAGGGTCGCACCGCCTGGCGGGCTCACCTCGCGACGCTGCGCGAGATCGCGGGATCGCTCGACTGAATCGGGCGGGCCGTCTCGCCGGCGGCCGCGTCCCGCATCAGCGGCAGCCCTGCGCGCCGATCCATGCCCGAGCGGCCTCGGCCGCATCGCCCGGGGTCGCCTCGTCGGGCGCGATCGGGACCTCGGGGAACTCCGTCCCGGTGCGGTCGGCGTAGATGCTCTGCGTGAGGATGATCCTCGCCCCGTCCGCCAGCGGGATCGGCAGGTTCGCGGAGGTGTACCCGGCGGTGGGCGCCCCGAAGCTGCGGACCCCGTCGACGCCTCGGAACGCGGCCACGACGGCCTCGGCGCTCGATCCGGTCCCGGCATCCTGAAGCACCGCCACGGGAACGCCGGTGATCTTCCCACGGGCGGCCACGGCGACGACGGTCTGGCCCCCGAGGCCGACGCCGTCGTCCTGCACGGTGACGGTGGTCGCGTCGCCGCTCCGCGTGCGGAACGAGAGGGCCGGGCCGTCGGGCAGCAGCGCGGAGACGCCCGAGAGCATCGGGTACATGTTGCCGCCCCCGTTTCCGCGCACGTCGACGATCCATCCGCACACCTCGTCGGCGTGCGCGGCGATCCCGGTCGCGACGACGTCGGCGTAGTCCTGCTGCGTCCGCTCGTCGGGGTCGACCAGCTCGGGAAGGGTCACGACGCCCACGCCGTCGGCCGCCGACACCGCCGGGAGGGCCGAGGTGACCTCCTCCACGCCGGGCGTCTCAGCCGGAGGCTGGAAGCTCGAGTGTTTCCCGCCCGCGGCGCGGGTGGCCGCGTCGATCAGCGGGTAGAGCTCCTCGGCGCTCCGGGCCGAGGGCGCCGCATGCAGCAGTTCGGCCCGCGCCGCGGTCCACTCGGGTCCGGTCGCGTAGTAGCCGGTGTCGAGGCGGTCGACGACGATCTCGGCGTACCGCTCGGGGGTGGGCGGCACCAGGTAGAAGCCGAAACGGGGACCGTACTCGTAGGCGCCCCACGCGGCCGCGCCGCCGAGGACCACCACCACGACGGCGGCCACCGCGCCCATCACGTACCGACGCCGCCGGCGCTTCTGAGGTCGGACAGCATCGTTCTTCGGGGTGTTGCTCACCCTTCCATGGTCGTGATCCCGCCGGCCGGGCACATCCGTCCAGGGGAGTATTCCGCACTCCGTGAGGCGGACGAGCGCTCACTCCCGCAGGAGCCATCCGCCGGCGGGCACGATGATCCTGTCCGTTCGCACGCGGACCTCGCGGGCCGTCCCATCGAGGTTGGCCGCGAGCGTCACCCGCCCACCCGGTGTCGTCACCGTCATCACCCAGACGCGGGAATCGGCGCTGCTGCCGACCTCGACCGGAGCGCCCGCGAGGCCCGCGAGCACGCCCAGCGCCTCCGCCACGGGGTACGGCTCTCCGGAGGATGACCGGATGCCACGCGGCCCCCACTCCTCGAAGAACGCCACCGACGCGATGCCCGGTGTCGTCAGCGCGGCGAGGCTCGCGATCGTCCACGCCGCCAGCTCGGGCGCGCTCTGGCGGGGATCGGTCGCGTCGAGGAGCGCCGGGCCGTAGCCGTCGCGCAGGTCGGGCTCGCTCGGAACGGGTTCCGGAGTCGTCGCGACCGCGTCGACGTGCGGCCGCAGCGTCACGGGACCGACGTGCACGGGGACGCCTCGCGACAGCTCCACAGCCTGCCGCGCGATGAGGGGCAGGATGCCGAGAGACTCCACGAGCTGCGCCGTGGCGCGCGAGTGGAACAGCGGAGTCATCGCGAATCCGACGCCGTCGAGGTCGTCGGGGAGCAGGCCGTGCCTCCGATTCAGCTCGGTGAAGTGCGTGCGCGCCCCGCCGACGACGGGGAGGTCGAGCCCTTCCTCGCGCAGCGCCTCACGTAGCGCGGCCACGGTCGTGGCATCCGACACGTGTTTCTCAGGACCGTCGCCGGCGAAGGCGCCGACCGTGCGAACGCGGAGACCACGCAGCGCACGAGCCGCCTCGAACAGCCCGGGGGCGGGGGCCCGCACGAAACGCACGTCGAGAGGAGGCCCCGACGCGGTGACGCGATCGAGAGCCGCGCGCCACGCGGGGGAGGCGAGGTCGAGTTCGACACGGACGAAGGAGCCGACCGGCGTGGGTGCGGGTGCGGGACCCGGGGCGGTCGCCGCGCCGATGCCGATCGCGGGGACGACTCCGGCCGGTTGCAGCACGATCTCATCCTCGGTGGCGGCGGCGAGGTCTGCTCGACCGGCGGCCCGGAGCGACACCGTCTGTCGCACGCGCGTCCCGGCGGCGAGCCGGTAGGGGAACGGGAGCTCCAGCGGGCGGCTGTACGTCTTGAACGAGGCATCCGTCCAGTTGCGCTGGTCCTCCATCTCGAAGACGTCGCCCTCGAGAGTCATCGACACGGCGAGAGCCCGGTGCTCCCACGCCAGCCCCGCGATGTCGAACGCGGGCTGGTGCGGGCTGATCGCGCGGGGAAAGCGCGTGCGCTCCACCGCGCCGTCCGCGTGGGTGACGGCGAGCTCCGCCCCGGCGACGGTCGGGGGATGAAGCACGACCAGGCCGAGGCGGTTGGTCTCGATCTCGTCGTCCGCGCGCACGTCGGCGACGACCTCGAGACGGTCGCCGTCCGCGTGCACAGCGACCGTGCCCTCGATCCCGCCCCCGCCGACGTGCAGGGTCAACGCCGAGGACGCGACCTCGCGCCGCTCCACCCCGAGATCGACGGTGCCCCAGTCGCGGTCGCGCAGCACCAGGCGAACGCTGCGCAGCACGACCGTCCCGTCGAGGGAGATGTCGGCGAGCTCATCGCCACGCAGCTCGAGCGTCCACCGCCCGCTCGTCCACGCCTGTCCCGGCTCCGCCCACGTCATGTCAGAGCGTCGACATGCCGCCGTCGACGGCGAAGAGCGATCCCGTCGCGAACGCCCCGTCGTCCGAGGCGAGGAACACCATGATGCCCTCGACGTCTTCGGGGGCGCCCGCGCGACCGAGCGGGATGCGCCCGATGATCGCGGCGCGCGCCTCGGGGTCGTCGGTGATCGTCGTCACGAGAGAGGTCTCGGTGTAGGCGGGCACGACGGTGTTGACCCGGATGCCGCGATCGGCATACGCCGCGGCGACGGTGCGCGAGAGCCCGTGGATGCCCGCTTTCGTGGCGCTGTAGGCCGTGAAGGCGCGACCCTCTCCGTTGATGCCGGTGGGGCTGCCGGTCACGATGATCGACCCGCCCGTGTCGTGCATCGCGCGGACCGCGTGCTTGATCGTGAGGAAGGTCCCCGTGAGGTTCACGTCGACCGTGCGCTGCCACACCGCGAGGTCGAGGTCGGCGATCGGCGCGTCCTGACCGAACAGCTGCACGCCGGCGTTCGCGACGACGACGTCGGGCGTCCATCCCGCGGCCTCCGCGTCCGCGAAGGCCGCGGCGACCGACGGCTCGTCGGAGATGTCGAGGACGGCGGCCCGCGCGGCCTCGCCGATCCGCGCGACGGCTGCGGCCGTGGCATCCGCGTCTCTGTCGCCGATGAGCACGCGGGCGCCCTCTCGGGCGAAGCGAGCGGCGACGGCGAAGCCGATCCCGGTGGCCGCTCCGGTGATGAGAGCGGTCTTTCCCTGGAGTCTGGTCATGTCGGGTCCTCAGCGCTCGATGTGGTCGAGGTGCAGCATGCGCGCGAGGTTCTTGTCGAGCTCGTCGTCGCGGAAGATCTTCTTCCAGTCGTCCTTGATGATGCTCTCGCGACCGTAGTCCATCGCGATCAGGCACGCGTCGCTGAAGGGGTTGTCGCCGCGCAGTCCGTTCGCGAGCGCCACCTGCGTGTGGCCGTACAGGATGCTGCGCGCCGCCGCCTCGGGGACGCCCATCGTGTGGATGGCCTCGTCGAGCGCTTCGTTGAGCAGCGAGCCGATCATGCACGCGACCGTCTCGACGAGCGTGGGCTCGAGCTGCGCGAGCTGCTTGATGCTCACCCAGTGCACGTCGATGACCGGGGCGTAGATCGCGCGGACGGTGGCCTCGACGATCGCCTTCTTCTCGGGATCGTCGGACTCGATCGCGGCGATCGCGTCCTGCGGGGCGGCGATGCCGCCGAACGTGTCGGCCCACTCCGCCTTCGTCGTGCGCTCGAGGAAGACCGAGGGATGGCAGGGGTGGGCGACCGCCTGGATCACGTCGTCGCGCGTGGTGAGCAGGCCCGCGTAGGCGGCGGCGGGGTCGAGCGTCAGCACGATCGCGCCGGCCTTCAGCTGCGGGACGAGCTCGGCCGTGACCGCACCGAGGGCGAGGTCGGGGACGGCGAGCACCACGATGTCGGCGTCCGCGACCGCGACGGGCGCATCGGTGAGCTCGCGGCCCGCGGCGATCGTGCGCTCGCGGCCCGCGGGGGAGTTCTCGACGTAGGCCACGGGGTGGGCGGTGCGCGCGAGGTTGTTCGACACGCGCATCCCCATCTTCCCGCCCGCGCCGATGACGGCGATCGAGTGGAGGTCGGTGGTGGTCTCGGTCATCGGGTGCTCCTCAGGTAGTCGATGGTGGTGCGGGTCCATTCCCGCTCGCGGCGAAGGGTGGTCTCGGCATCCCCCTGCCAGGGGAGCCAGTGCTCGACGATCTCGTCGATTCCGCGTTCGCGCGGTCGGACGGTTTCGAGCAGGTGGGGGTAGTCGTGCAGCCCGGAGCCCATCGGCGCGCCGGTGTACTCGAAGCCGACCCAGCCGTCGCGGCGCTGGAAGGCGAAGTCCTTGACGTGCACGTTGGCGACGAGTTCGGCGCACGTCTCGACGCAGGTGGTGGGCTGCTCCAGGCGTGCCACCACGTTCGCGGGGTCGAGGCAGATGCCCAGGCTCTCGCTCGACAGCGACCACACCAGGTCGACGAGATCGGCCGTGGCGACCTGTTCGTAGGTCTCGAGGGCCAGGGTCACCCCCGCATCCTCGAAGGACGGCAGGGTGTCGGCGAGCCAGAGTTCGGCCTGGCCGAGGGACGGCGTGCCCTCCGGCCCGCTGAGCATCGAGCGGATCAGCCGCGCGTCGAAGACCTCGGCGAGACGCAGGAAGCGATGGAGCCGTTCGGGCGTGAGGCCCTTGGTGCCGAGCTGCACGGTGAGCCCGAGGTCGCGGGCGGCGGCCGCGGCCTCGGACAGCTCGCGATCGCCCATGTGCTCGAAGGGCGCGAAGTCGCAGATCTGGAAGAGGTCGACGTCGAGCGCGCGGGTGGACTCGAACGCCCCGCGCAGCGTGAGGGGCTCGGGGGCCATGGCCGAGTGCTGCCAGAAGAACGCGTAGGTCCCGAGGCCGATCATGCTCGTACCTCCGCGCGGGTAGCGGCCTCGTCGAGGACACGTCGGAGCTGCGCGGGATCGTGGGCGAAGCGCCCGAGGAACAGGCCGTCGACCGCGCCGTCCAGGACGGTGAGCAGGCCCGGTCCCGCCGAACCGCCGTAGACGACCGCGCTGCCCGCGCGCGCGGGGAGCGCGTCGAGAGCTTCGCGTAGCGCCCGGGTGACGCGCACGATGTGCGGAATGGATGCCGGAGACTCCGCGCCGATCGCCCACACCGGCTCGTAGGCGACGGTGACCGCACCCGCGGGGGCGCCCTCGAGATCCGCGTGCAGCTGCGCCACGACGGTCGCGGCAGCGGCGTCGGAGTCGCCTCTCTCGGTCTCGCCCAGACACAGCAGAGGAGTCAGACCCGCCGCCAACGCCGCCGTGGCTTTCGCCGCCGTGTCGGCGTCGGTCTCGCCGAACAGGCGCCGGCGCTCGGCATGGCCGATCTCGGCGTACGAGACGCCGATCTCCGCGAGCTCCGACGCCGCGATCTCACCCGTGAAGGCCCCGGCCGGGTGCGCCGAGACGTCCTGCGCGCCGATCACCACGCCCGTTCCGGCGAAGGCCTCGAGCGCCGCGGGGATCTGCACGTAGGTGGGAACGACGACGAGCCGCACGGCGCCCGAGGCGATGGCCGGTGTCTCGCGGACGACCGCGGCGACCTCGTCCATCCACGCGAGAGCGCGGGCGTGCCCGAAGTACGTCTTCAGGCTCACCCCCACCCACACCGGCGCGGTCATCAGCAGGATCCGGTGTTCTCGTACGCGGTGAGGACAGCGACCTTCTCGGCGCTCGCCGAGGAGTCGTCGAAGCGGTAGGTGAGCCACTCGCGCACGAGGCGCCGGGCGAGCTCGATGCCGACGACCCGCTGTCCCATCGTCAGCACCTGCGCGTTGTTGGACAGCACCCCGCGCTCGACGGAGAACGAATCGTGTGCCGTGACCGCGCGGATCCCGGGCACCTTGTTGGCCGCGATCGCCACACCCAGGCCCGTGCCGCAGATCAGCAGGGCCCGGTCGGCCTCACCGTTCGCGACGCGGGAGGCCGCTTCGATCGCGACGGTCGGGTAGGGCGTGTGGCCCTCGGCATCCACTCCCACGTCGATGACCGACACGACGCCGTCGTTCGCCTCGAGGTCGCGTTTGAGGATCTCTTTGTAGTCGAAGCCGGCGTCGTCGGAGCCGATCACGATGCGCAGGGGAGAGGTCATGAGGGGGTTCCCTTCTCGGAGGCGGACGCCAGGACGTCGGCGACCGCGGCGGTGATGAGTGCGAGTGAGACGGCGCCCGGGTCGGGGGTACCCACGGCGTGTTCGCCGTGGGTGCGGGCGCGGCCCTTGCGGGGCAGCAGGTCGGCGGTCGCGGTGGCGGCGCGGTCGGCCGCGACGGCGGCGGAGCGCCAGGCGGCCGAGAGCGAGGCACCGCCGTCGACCCCGTGCGCGAGGGTCGTGGCGAACGGCACGAGCGCATCGACGAGCGTCTTGTCGCCCAGCTCGGCCTTGCCGTAGTCGGTGACCGCGCGCGAAGCGGCGGAGACGCCGGCCGCCACGTCGGCTGCGGTCGGGGTTCCGGTGTCGCCGAGCGTGCGGGCGATCGCCGCGAGCATCACTCCCCACAGCGCCCCCGAGGTTCCGCCCGCGCGATCGGCCCAGGCGTCGGCCGCGCGCTGCAGCGTCGTGGCGGCCCCGGCGCCCGCGTCGGCGGCGGCGTCCGCCGCCGCCCGCGCCGCGTGGGACCCGCGCTGCATCCCGATGCCGTGATCTCCGTCGCCGGCGACGGCATCCAGGCGCCCCAGCTCGTCGACGTGCGTGTCGATCGTCTCGGCGATCGCCGTCACCGCGAGACGCACGGTATGTGCCGTCGCGCGCGAGGAGTCATCGGCATCCGGGATCTCATCGGTGGCCTCGGCCTCGATCGCGGATGCCGACACGCGCTCGGTCGCGGTGACGGCTCCGCGGCGGTAAGCGGGCGTGTCGACGGGGTGCTCCCACAGCGCCGCGAGCTCGTCGTCGAGCCAGTACAGCGTCAGCGACGTGCCGGCCATGTCGAACGAGGTGCAGTACTCGCCCACGTGCGGATCGACGATCTCGATCCCGGCTTCTTCGAGGAGCTGCGCGATGCGCCGGTAGACGACGAACATCTCCTCGTGCTTGAGCGAGCCGAGTCCGTTCAGCACGGGGACCACGCGTGCGCCGGACACGGATGCCACGCCCTCGGGCACTTCGGCGGGGTCGAGCAGGGCCGCGACGAGCATCTCGGCGAGCCCGTCGGCGGTCGGGATGTCGGTCTCGTCGATTCCCTGTTCGCCGTGGATGCCGAGCCCCACCGCCATGCGGCCCTCGGCGACGGTGAACAGCGGGTCCTCGGCGCCGGGGAGGGTGCAGCCGGTGAACGCGACGCCGAAGGAGCGGGTGCGTTCGTTCGCGAGCGCGGCGACGCGGGCCACGCCGTCGAGGTCGTCGCCGCGTTCGGCCGCGGCCGCGGCCGCGCGGAAGACCGTGAGGTCGCCCGCGATGCCCCGCCGGCGGCGGCGCTCCTCGGGAGGTGCCGAGGAGATGTCGTCGGTGACGGTGACGGTCCGCGCGTCGATGCCCTCGTCGCGCAGGCGCTGCTCGGCCGCGTCGAAGTTGAGGACGTCGCCGGCGTAGTTGCCGTAGGTGAAGAAGACGCCGCCGCCGTTGTCGGCGGCCTTCGCCGCGCCGTACACCTGCTGCGTCGAGGGCGAGGCGAAGAGGTTGCCCATCGCCGCGGCGTGCGCCAGGCCCGGGCCGACCAGGCCGCCGAAGGCGGGGTAGTGGCCGGAGCCACCCCCCACCACGACCGCGACCTGGCCAGCCGGCGAGGTGGTCGCGCGGGCGACCCCTCCCGGGATGCGGCGGACGTAGCGTCCGTTCGCCGCGACGAAGCCGTCGATCATCTCGTCCGCGAAGGCCGCGGGCTCGTTCCAGAGGCGGGTCATCGTGCGGGCTCCTCGACGTCGGAGGACATCGGGGCGGCCTTGCGGAAGGTGCGGCGCGCGATCTCGAGCTCCGTCGGGCGAGGGGTGGAGGTGTCCACGATGACTCCGTTCGATCCAAGGCGCATCGATGCGCTTTCTCATTTTGGCCAACCGGTTGACCAATTGCAAGCGCGCGTCGACCGTCGCGCGCTAGGTTGAGGGAATGCCCGCGTATCCCGCCGACCGCAGTCACGAGATCGCGGCCGCTCTCGAGGCCCTCCCCGCGGGGTCGCCGGTCAGCGAGGTCGCGCGTCGCCTGCTCGACCTGTTCACGACCGGCTCGATCGCGCCGGGGACGCGCCTTCCCGCCGAACGCGCGCTCTCCACGACGCTCGGCGTCGGTCGTTCCGCGGTGCGCGAAGCGCTCGCGGCCCTCGAGATCCTCGGCATCGTCGACGTCCGTCCCGGGTCGGGTACCTACCTGCGCGGCACCGCGAGCGCCCTGCTGCCGCAGACGCTCCGCTGGGGACTGCTTCTCGGTGAGACCGACACCGGCGAGTTGCTCGACTTCCGCGCCGGACTCGAGATCTACGTCGCCCGTCTGGCCGCCGAGCGCGCCGACGCCGTCGCGAACGAGCGCCTCGCCGCCACGCTCGCCGACATGACGCGCTCGCAGGGCGACCTCTCCGCGTTCGCCCGCGCTGACCGTGCCTTCCACGACGCCCTCGGCCTCGCCGCCGGGAACGCGCTCCTCGTCGACCAGCTCAACGTCGTCCGCTCGCTCCTGCAGGTCTACGCCGATCGCGCGGTCCAGAGCGCCGACGACGCGACCCGGGCCATCGCCGAGCACGACGCCGTGCACCGCGCGATCCAGGCGCGGGACGCCGATGCCGCGGCATCCGCGATGGCCGTGCACATGGCGACGGCGTCGGCTCGTCTCGTGGGTGAGTGACGGCGGGCGACGCCGCAGCGGGCGCGCGCTCTCGCGTCATTTGCCTCACGTTGTCGCCTGAGGTAGGCGGCGTCGACCCTGTGCGGCAAGTGAACGTTCCTGCCGGTGCGTCGTTTGCCTCGTGTTGTCGCTTCGCGAGTGCGGCGCTGACCATGTGCGGCAAGTGAGCGTTCTGCGGCGAGTGAGCGTTCCTGGCGGTGCGTCGTTTGCCTCGTGTTGCCGCCGGGGGTGGGCGGCATCGACCATCTGCGGCAAGTGAGCGTTCCTGGCGGTGCGTCGTTTGCCTCGTATTGTCGCGTCGCGACCGCGGCATCGACCATCTGCGGCAAACGAGCGGAACGGGCGAGGGCGCGCCTCCCTCACACGCGCGACAGCCGCACCGCCACGAACTGCCGACCCGGAAGCTCCACCCGCGCGGTCCCGGAATGGATGCCGTCGACCCGGTCGATCGTCATGTTCCAGGTGTCGATGACGTCGATGGCCCAGTCGCCCTCGCCGAGAACGACGTTGCGGAAGCGCGGGCGGTTGAAGCCGAAGTAGGCGACGCGGACCGAGCCGTCGCTCGACTGCGCCCACGGCACGTCCCAGTCGGAGGGGGCAGGGTCGAGTACGCCGCCCGGCACCTCGGCGAGCACGCGCTCGAGGAAGCCGATGCGCGCGGGCGAGGAGCCGTGCAGCACGCCGCCCTTCGCCCACCAGAGGACTTCGCGGTCGGGGCCGGCGGCATCCGGGACCTGCACCTCGCCCACCGGGGCGGGGAGATAGGTCTCGCCGTGGCCGACGTAGCCGCCGCGAACGGCGCCCTCCCAGAAGCGGCGCGTCATTTCTTCGCCGGTGATGTTGCCCCAGCCCTGGTCGATGTCGCCCTCGTACGCGCACTCGTCGATGACGACGGGCTTCCCCCAGCGCTCGCGCCACTCGTCGGTGTTCTCGGCGGTGCGGTACACGTCGACGCGCTGGATGCTGACGTGCGTGATCCACGGACGCGAGTAGTCGTAGAACGGACGGCAGTTGTGGATCGAGTTGAGGTGGTCGGCGTGGTCCTCCTCGCCGACGATCGCCGCGAGGCGCTCCCAGTCGTCCTCGTCCTTCGCCCAGACGAGGTCGTACTCGTTCGCCATCGACCACCACACGTTCGAGAACGCGGCGAGGCGGCGCACGACGTACCGGACGTAGCGGTCGTCGACGGCTGGCCCCAGGTCGGCGAAGCCCCAGCGGTCGTACGCGTGGAACAGGATCAGGTCGGCCTCGATCCCGCGTTCGCCGAGCTGGGCGATGCGCTTCTCGAGACGGCGGAAGTGCGCGGGGTCGAAACGCTCGAGGTCGAAGCCGTCGGCGAGAGAGCCCGGGAAGACGAAGTCGTCGGGCTCGTTGGCGTTGAAGAGGTACGACTTCGGGAACAGGCACATGCGGATCTTGCGGAACGGTCCGTCGGTGAGCGTCTCGAGCGTCTGCTCCTGCAGCGCGTCGGGCTGGTGGGTCCACGCGTAGGCCGTGGTGCCGAGCGGGCGGTGGCGCGTGCCGTCGGCGTGCGCGAAGTGGAAGCCGTCGACGCGGACCGGACCGTGCGCCCCGTCGAGCGCCGTCCCCACGTGAGCCTCCCCGGTCAGGCCGTCGAGCGAGCGCGCGGTCGCGGTGGTCGAGAACGTCCAGCGGCCCTCCTGGTCGGCGAGCACGCGCACGACCCACTCGCCGTCGCCGTCGTAGAAACCGCCGACCCGCACGGTCGAGCCGTCGGGGCGCGTGAAGTCCGCGTGAAGGTCGACGTCGACGAAGGGGTTGCCGTGCGAGGGGCCGTCGATGCGCACCTCGAGCACGCCCCACCGGCTCGCCTCGGCGACCGGGCGGACGACGGCGGAGGCGCGCTCGGCATCGTCGCCCTCGTAAGCGGGGTTCGGCGCGATCGCGGGGGAGTACGCCGGACGTTCTGCCGCGTCGCCGATCTCGGCGAGCTCGGCCCACAGCTGCGCGCGCGCCTCGGGCGACTCGAGCGACGGGACGAGGGCGATGAGCGAACCCAGCCGACCGCCGCGGAACTGCGCCGCCATCGGCGAGGCCGCGAAGCCGGGCATCAGGCGCTCGAGCACCGCGCGGGCGCCGGGGTGGTCGAGGGCTTCGCCGAAGGTGGAGCGGCGGTCGAACATGGGAACTCCTCGGGGCAGGGGGTATCGGGCGGGGCGGGCTGCGGGCGGGGCGGATGCCGTGCGTCAGGCGGTGGCGTCGCGCACCGCGCGGTCGACCCGCTCGAGCACGTCCGGCGGGGTGAACATGAGGGCGGATGCCAGGGGCCGGCCCGCACCCCACACGGTGCCGGAGCGCACGCCGTCGACCCGCTCGGGAGCCGCCTCTTCGAGGGCGCCGATCAGCGCGTCGTACGCGCGCGGGTCGTCGATGACGTGGGCGAGCATCGCGTCGAGACCCGGCACGGGCGGACGCACGGGAGCGGCGGGGAGCGTGACGCGCCACTCGTGCGCGCCGGAGCCGACCTCGGCGGGGGCTTCGGATCCGTCGGCGAGGGCACCCGGGAGGGCGACCTCGGCCGTGGTGTTGGGTGGCACGACCGCGCGTACCCGCACGGTGTCGGTGCCGGGCTCGCGCTCCCACGACACCTCGGCGGGGCCGTAGGCGGTGAGGTGCCGCGCCGAGGCGTGGTCGAACGCCGTGAGCGGGCGCGGGGCGATCCGCAGGCGTCGGTAACCGGGGGCGGCGGGGGCGAGCCCCGCGACCGTGCGGTGCAGCCAGTCGGCGACAGCGCCCAGAGCGTAGTGGTTGAACGAGGTCATCTCGCCCGGGTTCACCGAGCCGTCGGGGAGCAGGCTGTCCCACCGCTCCCACACCGTCGTCGCCCCCTGGGTCACCGGGTAGAGCCACGAGGGGCACTGCGTCTGCAGCAGCAGGCGCTCGGCCGCGTCGTGGTGACCCCCGTCGCTGAGCGCGTCCGCAATGATCGGCGTGCCGACGAAGCCGGTCGAGATGCGGTACCCACTCTCGCGGACGAGCGCTGCGAGCCGGTCGGCGAGGGCCGCGCGCGTCGGGGCGTCCTGCACGAGGTCGAACGCGAGGGCGAGAGCGTACGCGGTGGGGGCGTCGCTCATCATGCGGCCGGCGGGGGTGACGTACTCCGTCACGAACGCGCGACGGCTGCGCTCGGCGAGAGCACCGTAGGTCTCGGCATCCGAAGTGTTCCCCAGCAGCGCCGCCGCCTCGGCGACCTGGCGGAGAGACCGCGCGAAGTACGCCGTCGCGACGATGTCGCCGTCGACCTTCGCCTTGCCGGGCTGGTCGGGCGGCGCGCTCGGGTCGAGCCAGTCGCCGAGCTGCATGCGTCCGGCCCAGAGGCCCGAGTCCCCGGCATCCGTCCGCACCGCCTCGACCCACGCGCGCATGCTCGGGTACTGCGCCGCGAGCACCTCGCGGTCGCCGAACCGCTCGTGCAGAACGGTCGGGGTGACCGCGGCGGCGTCGCCCCACGCCGCGACGGGACCGCCGCCCGCGAACGAGGGGAGGGCGGCCGGGATCACCAGCGGAACGACCCCGCCGGCGCGCTCCTGCTCGAGGGCGAGGTCGCGCAGCCACGAGGTGAGGAACCCGTCGCAGTCGTAGAGGAACGACGCCGTCGGGGCGAACACCTGGAGGTCGCCGGTCCAGCCCAGTCGTTCGTCGCGCTGCGGGCAGTCTGTGGGGAGGGCGAGGAAGTTGCCGCGCATGCCCCACACCACGTTCTCGTGCAGCCGGTTCACGAGCGCGTGCGACGAGGTGAACCAGCCGGTCCGCTCCATGGCGCTGTGCAGGACGACGGCCTCGACTTGCTCGTCGGCGACGTCGATGCCGGTGATCTGGGCGTAGCGGAAGCCGTAGAACGAGAAGCGGCTCTCGAGCACGTCGTCGCCGCCGGACAGGACGAAGGATGCCGTGGCTTTCGCGTTGCGCAAGGGGCGGAGCGCCAGCTCGCCCGCGTCGAGCACCTCGGCGTGGCGGATCGTGACCGTCGTCCCCGCCTCGCCGCGCACGCGCAGGCGCAGGCGGCCGACGAGGTTCTGCCCGAAGTCGAGGACCTCTCCACCGGACGGCGTGGTCAGGCGCGCGATGACGGGGAGGCTCTCATGCCGACGGACGGGCTCGGCGATGCGCGCCTCGGGGCGGGGGACTCTCTCGTAGCCGGGTCGGGCGACGACGCCGACTCGCGCGGGCGCCCAGCCTCGGTCATCGCCGGAGGTCGCGGCATCCGGAGTCGACCAGGGGGCGCGGAGGCGGAGGTCCTGATGCTCGCCCGCGTAGATGCCGCTCGTGACGATCTCGGTGTCGCCCGTCGCGGTCCAGCTCGCACCGGTCGGGGCGACCGTCTCGACCGTGCCGTCGGCGAAGGTCACGCGGAGTTGCGCGAGGAAGGCGGGTTGGTCGCCGTAGACGCGGTCGGTGAACGTGAAGAAGCCGTAGCGCTCGGTGTACCAGGCGCCGGCGAGGGTCGCGCCCACGACGTTGTCGCCCTCGACGAGCAGGTCGGTGACGTCGACGCTCTCGTGCACGAGGCGGTCGCGGGTCGCGCTCCAGCCCGGGGCGAGGACGTCGTCGGAGACGGCACGGCCGTTGATCTCGGGCTCGGCGCTGCCGAGGGCGGTCCACAGCAGCAGGGCGCGACGGACCGGCCGATCCAGGCGGAACGCCGTCCGCACGAGCGCGGGCTGGGCCTCACGCTCCGGATCAGCCAGGCCGATCGGCTCGGCGATCCACTCGTCGGGGGCGAGGAAGCCGGCCTCGACGGCGTGGGGCGCGCTCCACGCGCTGACGGCGCCGTCGACGCCGGTCACCCGCACCCGCACCTCGCGGCGCTCGCCGGGGGCCAGCGGAGGGAACGGCCAGTCGACGAGGGCGGAATCCGCGCCCTCGAGCGTCACGGTGCTCTCGCCGTCGGTGACCTCGGCGGCGGCCTGACGCCACGACGGAGTCGCCGTCTCGGTGCGCCAGGTGAGACGCGGCGTGGGCGTCGCGACGAACGGCGAGTCGATGCGCAGCTCGGCTTTCACCGCGGCGACACGGGTGTCGGTGGTCATTCGTCGTCTCCCTCGGCGACCCAGGCGGTCGCGTCGATCATGCCCTCTCGGGCGTACACGCCGATCACACGTCCGGTGAACGACTCCGTCACCTCGGACGACAAGAAGCGTCCGTCGACCTCGGCGAGCGGGACGCGCTCTCCCTCGACGGTGGCGGCGAGGTGCAGCGCGTGGATCGCGGGTGCGAAGCTCACCGCGGAGCTGCCGGGCGCGCAGTCGATATGCAGCGTGAGCACAGGGGCCGAGAGGGGCTCGCGCCACTCCTGCACCAGGTCGCCGACCACGGCGCGCGCGACGATCTCACCTACTCCCGCCTCCACTTCGACGTGGAAGCGCTCGTCGTAGCGGACGGCGAGACCGCCGATCCCCGCGGACACGTCGAGCGTGACCGACGTGCGCTGGGCGAGGTGCACCTGACGGCGGCCGACGAACACCGGACGGGGATCGCCGAGCGTCGAGCCATCGGCATCCAGACGCATCCATCCCGGCCGCGAGGTGACGTCGGCGTGGTCGGTGGGCAGCGAGCGGACCGCGATCCACTCGCCGTCGAGCACCGTCTCGGGCGAGAACGCGACCTCGACACGCCTGCCGGGGCGGGGGTTCAGCGGAACGGGCTCGATCGTGGGCCACCCGTCGGGCTGCCAGGTGACGCGCGTGACGAACGTCTCGCGCCCGAGCGCCGAGAAGGCGCGGGTCATGCCGCGCGGCCGGACGCCCAGCAGCACGCACACCCACTCGCCGTCGGGACCGGTGACGAGGTCGCCGTGACCGGTGTTCTGCACCGGCCGGGTCGTGGATCGGGCCGAGACGAGCGGGTTGTTCGGGGCCGCCTCGAAGGGGCCCTCGGGGGAATCGGCGCGAGCGAGCGAGACGCCGTGACCGCGCTCGGTGCCGCCCTCGGCGATGAGCAGGTACCAGCGCCCCTCGATCTCGTAGAGGTGCGGCGCCTCGGGGAACATCCCGCCGACGCCCGACCACAGCGATCGCGGCTCCTCGAGCGCGCGGTGCGTTCCGAGGTCGACGCGGGCCTGCTGGATGCCGGTGTGCGTGCCCGCGTCCGGACCGCCGAGGATGAGCCCCGAGTAGGTGATGTACGCCGTGCCCTCGGCATCCCACGCGATGTCGGGGTCGATGCCGTCGAGCGAGCGCGAGCCGTCGGGGACCGTGAGCAGGTCGCCGTCGCTCCACGGTCCCGCCGGGTCCGTCGCGGTGAAGTGCAGCATGCCGCGGCCCATCGCGTCGGTCACCACGACGTGGAAGACCCCGTCGCGGTACCGCAGCGTCGGTGCCCACGCGCCGCCCGCCGTCGGGACGTTCTCGACGTCGAGCTGACCGGGCCGGGTGGCGACGTGGCCGATGAGCTCCCACTCGACGAAGTCGGTGGAGCGGTGGATCGGGATGCCGGGAAGGTACTCGAACGTCGAGGTCGCGAGGTACCACGTGTCGCCGACGCGGACGACCGAGGGGTCGGGGTGGAAGCCCGCGATGAGCGGGTTGGGGAGTGCGGTGGTCGGGGTCATGGTCCTCGGGAGTGTGGTGCGCCGCCGCCCGGCCGGGGAGGCGGGCGGCGGCGGAGGGGCGTCGGGTCAGGCGGCGAACAGGCGGCCGAGCTCGGCGGCGAGGGCGACCGCGCGCGGGTCTCCGCCGCCCGGCCACGCGCCGCGCGCGATCGTCCACGCGAACGCGACCCCCGTCTCGGGATCGACGCACGCGAGGCCGCCCGCGGCGCCGTCGTGCCCGAAGGCATTCACGCCGCCGAACGGCATCGCCGGCGTGGGCTTCTGGAACACGATCGCGTGCGCCCGGTCGTGCTGACCGAGCACCTCGTCGTAGCCGTGCACCTGCTGCTGCCCGATCTGCGCGACCGTGTCGGCCGAGAGGAAGGGCGCGGCGCCCTCGACCCCGGTGACCGCGGCCGCGAGCAGGCGCGCGATGCCGCGCGCGCTGCCCGTGCCCGAGGTCGCCGGGTGGCCGTAGCGCCAGCTGCGCGGGTCGTTCGCGAACCCGGGCGTCGGCGGAGCACTGCCGAAGACGCGGACGCCGAGCGCGGTGGGCTGCCGGTCACCGACGCCCGCGGCGGGCGGGGTCATCGGCTGGAGGTCGACGCGGCGGTGCTCCTGGTCGGCGGGGAGTCCGAGGTAGAAGTCGATGCCGTGCGGGGCGCGGATCTCCTCCTCGTAGAACGCGTGCATCGTCCGTCCGGTCACCCGGTGGATCAGCTCGGCACCGAGATTGCCGATCGTCACCCCGTGATACCCGAAGGCGCTTCCCGGATGCCAGAGGGGCCGGGTCGCGGCGAGTCGCGCGGCCGCGACGGGCTGGTCGAGCGCGTCGAAGCGGTCGAGCGGAGGATCGGTCTGCGCAAGGCCCGCCTGGTGCGACAGGAGCTGGCGCACGGTGACGCGCTGCTTGCCCGCTGCCGCGAACTCGGGCCAGTGATCGGCGACGAGGTCGTCGAGATCGAGGAGTCCGCGCTCCACCAGGAGACCGATCGTGATGCCGATGGTGTTCTTCGTCACCGAGAACGGCACGAGAACCGAGTCCTCGCCGAGGTGACGTCCGCCCCAGACGTCGAGCACCGGCTCGCCGCGATGGAACGCCGCGGCCTGGAACGACAGCTCGGGGTCGCCCGCGAGGGCGGCGTCCAGCCGCGCGACGGCGTCGGCGACCCGGTCGTCGGCGCGCCCGTGCAGGTGCGCGGTCTCGAGGGGGCTCATTCCGACACCGACCAGACCGTGTGCAACGGCGTCTCGACGACGGACGCCCCCGCGAGCAGCGTGAAGTCGCCGGGCTCGGTGACCCACGCGCCGTCCCAGTGCGCGAGGCGCCGCGCGGGAATCGAGACCCGTGCTTCGACGCTCTCGCCGGGGGCGGCGGTGACGGCGGCGAATCCGACGAGCCAGCGCGAGGGGCGCTCGACGCTCGACTCGGCGCGCTCGGCGTAGACCTGCACGACCTGACGGCCGTCGCGCTCGCCCGTGTTGGTCAGTCGGACCACGAGGTCGTCCCCGTCGCGCTCCGCGGCATCCCAGGACCAGCTCGTGTATCCGAGGCCGTGGCCGAAGGGGAAGGCGGGGGCGGTGTCGGTGCGCAGCCACGCGCGGTAGCCGACGTGAATGCCCTCGTCGTAGCGCAGCACGCCATCGGTCGGGGTGACCTCGAGCACCGGCACGTCGGCCATGCTCGCCGGCCACGTGGTGGGGAGGCGCCCGCCGGGCTCGGCAGCCCCGGTGAGGACGGCCGCGAGGGCGGTGCCGAACTCCTGGCCACCGAAGTAGCCCTGCACGACGGCGGCGACGTCGCTCGCCCACGGCAGCACCACGGGAGATCCGGCGTTGACGATCACGATGGTGCGCGGGTTGGCGCGGGCGACGGCGCGCACGAGGTCGTCTTGACGCCCCGGCAGATCCAGTGAGGTGCGGTCGTACCCCTCGGACTCGACCTTCGAGTTCGTGCCGACGACGACGACGGCCACCTCGGCGGCCTCGGCGGCCGCGACCGCGCGGGCGATGAGCTCGTCGGGGTCGGTCCGCTCGGGCGCGATGCCGAGGGTCGCACTCATCGCACCCGACAGCGTCCCGGAACCGTCGCGCGAGAACTCCGCGCGCACCGCGATCTCGCGCCCGGCCTCGACCTGCACGGTGGCGGTGATCGACGGCGGGTTGAGGAAGGCGGCTCCCAGGTCGGTGCCCTCGAGGACGGGGCTGTCGTCGAGCACGAGCTCGTCGTCGACGAACACTCGCGCGGGGTTGGCGCCGGCGAAACCGAGCTCGATCGCGCCCGACTGCTCGGGCGTGTAGACGGTCTCGAACACGACGGTGCGGCTGGCCTCGATCGGGGCGTCGCCGCCGAACCAGACCAGGGCCGACGCGCGGCGGTCCTCGGCGAACAGCTCGGTGCCCGCGGCATCCAGGAACCGGACGCGCAGTCCGGGCTCGCCCGTGGCGGGGTTGCGCATCTGCGAGAGGGGCAGTTCGGCCACGCCCTCCTGCGTCACGGCGCCGAGCTCGTACGTGATCCGGTCGTCGCCGAACGCGTCGCGCAGGCCCGCGAGCGGAGAGACGATGTGCGCGGGGATGACGGTCGCGCTGCCCCCGCCCTGGGTGCGCGCGTCGCGCGCGTTCTGTCCGATGACGGCGACGGATGCCACGGCCCCGGCGTCGAGTGGGAGGATGCCGTCGTTGCTCAGGAGCACCGTGCCGGCGATCGCCGACTCGCGCGCGAACTCGGTGGCATCCACCGGGGTGGGCTCGATCGCGGTGCTGCCCTCGAGGGCGCCGACCCGCTCGGCGAGCAGCAGCAGACGCAGGACCTTGCGGTCGAGGTCGGCCTCCCGCACGCGGCCGTCGCGGACGGCGTCGACGAGGTCGGCCCACGCGGGAGCAGGCCCCGGCATCGCGAGGTCTTGCGCCGCGGCGACGGCGTCGAGAGAGCGGACGGCGGTCCAGTCGCTGATGACCACGCCGTCGAAGCCCCACTCCGAGTTCAGCGGCGTCTCGAGCAGGTCGTTCTCGGTCATCGTCACGCCGTCGACGGCGTTGTACGAGCTCATGATCGACCACGCGCCGGCGTCGACCGTGCGCTCGAACGGGGCGAGGTACAGCTCGCGCAGCGCCCGCTCGTCGACCTGCACGTCGACCGTGAAGCGGTCGGTCTCGGAGTCGTTCGCGACGAAGTGCTTCGGGGTCGCGGCGACGCCGTTGTCCTGCAGGCCGCGCACGTACGCCGCACCCAGTTCAGCGGTGAGCTCGGGGTCCTCGCTCAGGCACTCGAAGTGGCGACCGCCGAGCGGAGAGCGGTGGAGGTTGATCGTCGGTCCGAGCACGACGTCGACGCCCTTGCGACGGGCCTCGGATGCCGCGGCGGCCCCGTAGCGGTAGGCGAGATCCACGTCCCACGAGGCGGCCAGCGCCGACCCCGACGGCATGTTGAGCGAGGGCTCGCGCTCGTCCCACCGGGGACCGCGGACGCCGGCGGGGCCGTCCGAGAGGGTCATCGCCCGCAGCCCGATCTCGGGGAGGGGGACGGTGGTCCAGAAGTCGGCGCCCTGCACGAGGGCCGCCTTCTGCTCGAGGGTCAGCGCCGAGAGCAGCGGGACGAGGTGGTCGGTGGCAGGCGTAGCGGTCACGGTGGTCTTTCCGGTGGGGAGGGTCAGGATGCCGAGAGCAGGGCGCGGCGCGCGGCGCGACGCTCTTCCTGGCGGTCGGGGTCGGGCACGGGAGCCGCCATGAACAGGCGCTGCGTGTACGGGTGCTCGGGCGCCGAGGTGACGCGGTCGGCGTCACCGGTCTCGACGATCTCGCCCTTGTACATCACGGCCACGCGGTGGCTGATGTGGCGGACGACGGCGAGGTCGTGCGTGACGAACAGGTACGCCACTCCCGTGCGGTTCTGGATCTCGATGAAGAGATCGAGCACGCGCGCCTGGGTCGACAGGTCGAGAGCCGACACCGGCTCGTCGCACACGATGAGCCGCGGCTGCAGAGCGAGCGCCCGCGCGATCGCGACGCGCTGACGCTGGCCGCCCGAGAACTCGCGCGGCAGACGGTTGCGGGCATCACCGGGGAGCCCGACCTGGTCGAGCAGGTCGCGGACGCGCTTCTTGGCATCGGATGCCGAGACCCCGGCCACCGTGAGCGGCTCGATGAGGATCTGCTCGATCGTCATCGAGGGGTTCAGCGACGAGTACGGGTCCTGGAAGACGACCTGGATCTCCGAGCTCAGGGCGCGGCGCTCGGCGCGGCCGAGGTGCGAGATGTCGCGCCCGTCGTATGTGATCTTCCCGCCGCTCACCGGCGCGAGGCCGAGGGCCGCGCGGCCGAGCGTGGTCTTGCCCGACCCCGATTCGCCGACGAGGCCCACGGTCTCGCCGGGGAGGATGTCGAGGGAGACGCCCTTGAGAGCCCGGAACGGCTTCGCGCGGAAGCCCTTCCCGGGGTACTCGACGACGAGGTCGTCGATGGTCAGCAGCGGGGTGCTCATGCCACCACTCCGTTCTCGGCGCCGAGCGGCGGCCGCGCGGGACCCTCGTCGAGGATCGCGTCCAGCAGCGCCCGCGTGTACGGGTGCTGCGCGTCGTTGAAGATGGCCCGCACGGGACCCTGCTCGACGAAGCGACCGTTCTGCATCACGGTGACCCGGTCGCAGAGGTCGGCGACGACGCCGAAGTTGTGCGTCACCAGCAGCATCGCCATCTGGCGCTCCTGCTGCAGGTCGCGCAGCAGCTCGAGAACCTCGGCCTGCACCGTCACGTCGAGAGCGGTGGTGGGCTCGTCGGCGATGATCAGCTCGGGGTCGGTCGAGATGGCCCCGGCGATGAGCACGCGCTGCGCCATACCGCCCGAGACCTCGAACGGGTACGCGTCGAACGTGCGCTTCGGCTCGGGGATGCCCACGCGGGCGAGCAGATCGAGCGACCGCTCCCGCGCGTCCTTGGGCGACAGGTGCAGGTGCTTGCGCAGCGGCTCCACCAACTGACTGCCGATGGTGAAGGCGGGGTCGAGGTTGCTCATCGGCTCCTGGGGGATGTACCCGATGCGCTTGCCGCGCACGCCCGCGTACACGCGCTCCGAGGCGTCGGCCAGGTCGACGCCGTCGAACGAGATCGTGCCGCCCGTGACCGAGCCGCCGCGGGGCAGGAGCCCCAGGACGCCGAACGCGGTCTGGGTCTTGCCCGAACCGGACTCGCCGATGAGGCCGTGCACCTCTCCCTTGCGGATGTCGAGCGAGACGCCGTGGACGACCTCGATGTGCGAGCCGTCCGACTGGTCGTACCCGACGTGCAGGTCGCGCACGCGCAGCACCGTCTCGGTGGACTTGCTGCGCGCGTCCTCGCGATGCACGATCACGTCGCCGTCGGCGACCTCGGGGATCTCATCGGGGTCGGTGAGGTCGCCTCCGCCGAGCGCCACCGAGGTGGTCGCGGTCGCGATCGAGCCGGTCGCGGTGAGCACCGCACGACGGCGGCGGCGACGCACGGTCACCGTGCGCTCGAGCTCGTCGCGCAGCACGTTGGCCAGCAGCGTCAGGGCGATGCAGGTCAGGGCGATCGCGAGCGAGGGCCAGACGAGCAGCACCGGGTTCTTGTAGATGTTCTTGAAGCCGTCGGTGAGCATCGATCCCCAGGTGGGGACGTTGACGTCGCCGAGGCCGAGGAACTCCAGGCCCGACTGGATCGCGATGGCGATGCCGGCGATGATCGCCGACTGGATGATGATGGGCGCCCGCACGACCGAGAAGACGTGGCGTCCGATGATGCGCAGGTCGCTCAGACCCGACACGCGTGCCGCGTCGACGTACAGCTCGTTGCGCACGGCGGTGACCGAGGCGTAGACGAGGCGGAAGTAGGCGGGGGCGAGCAGGATGCCGAAGATCACCATCGACAGCCAGACCGAGGGGCCGAGCACGGCGCGCGCCGCGAGCAGCACGACGATGCCGGGGAGGGCCATATTCAGCTCGGTGACCCAGGTCGCCGCGGTGTTGAACCAGCCCTGGTAGTAGCCGGCGATCAAGCCGCTGACCACGCCGAGCACGACGGCGACGACGAGGGCGATGAGGGCGGCGGCGATGCTCGTCTGGGTGGCGGCGAGCAGGCGCGACAGCACGTCGCGGCCGCTGCCGTCGGTGCCCAGGATGTGGGCGCCCGAGGGGCTCGCGAGGATCGCGCGGATGTCGGCGAAGTTCGGGTCCTGCGGGGCGATGAGCGGGCCGATGACGGCCAGCACCGCGACGAGCGCCAGGAAGCCGAGCGAGATGAGGCCGATGGGCCGCCGCAGCAGGCGGCGGAACAGTGCCACGCGGACCGGGGCGACCGGAACGGTGGGGGGAACGTCGATGGCGGTCATGACAGTCGCACCTTCGGGTTGAGAGCGGCCTGAGCCAGGTCGATGAGGAGGTTGACCACCACGACGATGATCGCGAAGGCGATCACCAGGCCCATGACGACGGGGATGTCGCCCTGCGTGGTGGCGCGGACGCTGAGCTGACCCATGCCGGGGATGGCGAAGATCTGCTCGACGATGACCGCTCCGCCAAGGAGGCCGACGAACTGCACGGCGAGCACCGCGAGGGCGGGGCCGCCGGCGTTGCGCAGCACGTGGCGGTAGATGACGGAGTTCTCGCTGAGGCCGCGGGCCCGGAGGGTGCGGACGTAGTCGCGCGAGGTGGCGTCGATCACCGAGCCGCGCACCTGCTGCGCGACCGTGGCGATCGCGCCGATCGAGAGCGCCACGATGGGGAGGACCACGGATGCCACCCACCCGCCGAACGAGGTGGTGATGGGGGTGTACCCGGTGGCCTTGAACCATCCGAGGTTCACCGCGAACACGAGCACGAGCACCAGTGCGATGAGGAAGCCCGGGACGGCGAAGCCGACGAGCGAGAGGAACTGGACGCCGGCGTCGATCGCACCACCGCGGCGAGCGGCGAGGACGCCGAGGAGGACGGAGAGGATCGCCGACACGAGGGTCGCGCCGATGACGATCGAGAGGGTGACGGACAGGCGGCCCGAGACGCTCACCGACACCAGCTCGCCGTTGAACCAGCTGCGGCCGAGGTTGCCCGTGACGGCGGAGGAGAGCCAGTCGCCGTACTGCACGAGGAGGGGGCGGTTCAGGCCCAGCTCGGCGGTCTTCTTGGCGACGGTCTCGGCGGTGGCGTTCTCTCCGAGGATGCGACGGGCGATATCGCCGCCGGCGGCGTAGAGGAGGGTGAACGCGAGGAAGGAGATGACGGCGATGAGCACGACTCCGGAGAGGAGCCGGCGCACGATGAATGCGAGCATGTGTGGTCCCTGGGGCCCGGGTCGGCCCGCCCGCGCCGGGGCGCGGACGGACCGACGGACGGATCAGTTCTTCGGCGAGAAGTCGAAGATCGACGGGTAGGCGTTGGTGGGCCAGAACTCCAGGTTCGTGTTCGCGTCGGTCGCGAACGTGCCCTGGACACGGAAGAACGGGGCGAACCAGGCCTGGTCGACCATGTACTTGTTCAGCTCCTTGACGGCGGTGTCCGACTCGGCCTGCGATCCGGTCTGGATCGTCGAGATGAGCGCGTCGACCTTCGGGTCCTCGTACTTGAAGGGGTTGAACGTCGCGTCCGGAGCGATCATGAAGTTGATCAGCTGCCAGTCGGGGTTCTGCTCCAGCGCCATCCACGTCGCCGGGTACTTCGGGGCGAGCATGTCGGTGATGAAGTTGCCGGTACCGGGGTCGGTGTAGTTGACCGTGATGCCGATGTCCGACAGCTGCTGGGCGACGAGGTCGAACGTCTGCTGGAAGGCGGGCGTCGACATCATGTTCAGCGTGAAGCCGTTGGGGTACCCCGCGTCGGCGAGGAGCTTCTTGGCGGCGGCCGGGTCGTACGGGTACGTGCTGTCGAGCGACTCGTCGTAAGCGACCGAGGTCTTCGGGAAGACCTGCTCGGTGACGGTGCCGTAGCCGCTCTGCAGCGACTGCAGCAGCGCCTCGCGGTCGAAGGCCATGTTGATGGCCTGTCGCACCTTCACGTCGGCGAGCTCGGGCGCCATGGTCCCGGCGCGGTCGAGCAGGAGCAGGCCCTGGAAGTCGAGCTCGTTGGACTCGATCGTCCAGCCGGCGCCCTCGACCTCGGAGATGGTGTTGTTGTCGGCGATCTTCGCGCCGTTCGCCTCACCGGCGCGGATGGCGTTGAGGGTCGCGGTCGGGTCCTCGAGGACGTTGATGGTGAGGTTCTGGTACTTCACCGCGTCCTTGTTCCAGTAGTCCGGGTTCGCGGTGTAGTTGTACGTGGTGCCCGTGACCGACGAGGCGGTGTCGAGGATGTAGGGGCCCGAGCCGATCGGGTTCGTCGCGACGTCGGCGTTGCCGAACGACGACGGCGCCTCGATGAGGCCGGGGGCGATCGAGAGCAGGTTGATCAGCGACGGGTCGGGAGCGGCCTGCGTGATGGTCACCGTGGTGGCGTCGACCGCGGCGAATTCCTTGCCCGCGAGCGTCGCCGCCTGGGGCGAGGTGCCGTCGCGGAAGCGCTCCATGCTCGCGACGACCGCCTCGGCGTCGACGGGCGTGCCATCCGTGAATTTCACGCCGTCCTTCAGGGTCAGCGTCAGGACGGTCTTGTCGTCGTTGTACTCCCAGGCGGTGGCCAGCCACGGCTGGATCTCACCCTTGGAGTCCTTCTGCAGGAGCGTGTCGAACACCGCCTGGAAGAACGGGCTCCGGTTGCCGTACTCGGCGCCGGCGGCGATGTCGTAGCTCGTGGGCGAGGCGATCGCGGTCAGCGTGAGTCGATCAGCGCTGCCGGAGCCTTCGCTCCCCGACCCTCCGCCGGAGCATCCCGTCAGCACGAGAGCTGCGGCGACGGCGAGGGCTGCTGTGGCCTTCCATCGGAACATCGTTGGTCCCTTCATCGTGGCGAAACCCCAGTGGATCGCCCTGCGCCGAGACGGTAACAGCAATTCCGAGCGCCCGCTAGATTTTTGGCGTTAAAAACTAGCGGTCGCTAGGAATTCGTTATAAAACGGTTCACGGGAAGGTCGTTCGCTCAGCCGATGGGGCACTGAGCGAACGGATACGGTGGCTCAATGACCGAGACGACGCGCACGCCGCGCAAGCCGCGCGGGGAGTACGCCAAGAGCGAGGCGACCCGACAGGCGATCCTCGACGCCGCGCTGGAGGTGTTCGCCGAGTCCGGCTTCCGAGCCGGTTCTCTCCGCGAGATCGCCCAGCGCGTCGGCATGAGCGAGGCGGGGCTCCTGCACCATTTCCCGCGAAAGAGCGCCCTGCTGCTCGCGGTGCTCGACCACCGCGACGATGCGGCGCGAGCCGTGGTCGACTTCGACCTCACCGACGGCGCCGCCACCCTCCAGGGCCTCGTGGAGCTCGCCGAGATCAACGCCTCGATGCCGGGCGTCGTCGAGCTCTTCTGCACCCTCTCCGCCGAGGCGACGTCTCCCACGCACCCCGCGCACGAGTACTTCCAGAACCGGTACATCTACGTCCGCACCCGGCTCACGGATGCCTTCGAGCGTCTTCGGGTGGCCGGGCGCCTCGTCGAGGGGGTCGATCCCGCCCGTGCGGCCGTCGCGACGACCGCGCTCATGGACGGCCTGCAGGTGCAGTGGCTCCTCGACCCCTCCTCGACCGACATGGCCCACGACCTCGCTGCCCACTTCCGGCTGCTGGTCCGCGGTTTCGACCTGCAGGCCCTCGAGGACGTCCTCGACCTGCAGGCGGGCGACCCCCGATGATCCGCGAGCCCTTCCTCGAGGGATGGACGGTCGGTCCGAAGCGCGGTGCCTTCGAAGCACAGGATGCCGCGACCCTGACGCACGTCACGCTTCCGCACGACGCCCTCCGCGATCTGCCGCGCTCGCCCGACAGTCCGCAGGGGGTGACGTCCGGCTACTACCCGGGCGGGGTCTTCGAGTACGTCCGCGAGTTCGAGGTCCCGGAGTCGTGGCGCGACAAGACCGTCGTTCTCGAGTTCGAGGGCGTCTACCGCGACGCCGTCGTCTTCGTGAACGGTGAGCGCGCGGCCCACGAGGGCAGCGGCTACGCGGCCTTCACGGTCGAGGCCGACGCGTTCCTCCGCTTCGGCGAGACGAACCGTGTCAGCGTCGAGGCCCGCGTGCACAAGGACTCCCGCTGGTACACCGGGGCCGGCATCCATCGTCCCGTGCACCTCGTCGTGGCCGATCCCGTGCACCTGCCGCTCGACGGCACGCGCGTGACGACGCCCGACATCGACGACGAGCGGGCGATCGTCGCCGTCGCCACGAGCGTGCGCAACACGACCCGCCACACGCGGACGACGCGCGTGACGTGGGAGGTGCGAGGCCCCGCGGGGCGCTCGGTCGCGACGGGGTCCTCGCCGGTCACCGTCCTGCCGGGGGAGGACGCGGTCGCCCGCGCCCGCCTGACCGTCGAGCGCCCGCAGCTCTGGAGCATCGACACCCCGGCGCTCTACGAGCTGCACACCGCGCTCGCCGACGAGGCCGACGCGGCGCCCCTCGACACGGATCGCACGGTGTTCGGCATCCGGTCGCTCCAGCTCGACCCCGCGCACGGTCTCCGCATCAACGGCGAGAGCGTGACGCTGCGGGGCGCCTGCGTGCACCACGACAACGGCCCCCTCGGTGCCGTCTCGATCGCGGCCGCCGAGGACCGCCGCGTGCGGCTGCTGAAAGAGGCGGGGTTCACCGCCATCCGCAGCTCGCACAATCCGGCCGGCCGCGCGCTGCTCGATGCCTGCGACCGCCACGGCATGGTCGTGATGGACGAGCTCGGCGACGTGTGGACGCGCGCCAAGACGGCGTTCGACCACTCCGTTCGGTTCGCCGACGACTGGCGGGCCGACGTCGAGGCCCTCGTGGCCAAGGACGCGAACCACCCGAGCGTGATCATGTACTCGATCGGCAACGAGATCCTTGAGGTCGCGAGTCCCCACGGCGCGGCGTGGAGCCGTCGCCTCGCCGAGGCCGTGCGCGCTCTCGACGACACCCGCTTCGTCACGAACGGCATCAACGGGATCATCGCGAACCTCGAGCGCATCGCCGAGGCGCGCGCCGAGCTCGCGGCATCCGACCCCAACACGCTCATGGCCGGCCTCGGGGCGCAGATGGCCGCGATGAACGCCTCGGAGCTCGTCACCGGCACGATCGAGGAGTCCGCGGCGGTGCTCGACGTCGTGGGCTTCAACTACGCCGACTCGCGGTACGCCCTCGACGCGGAGCTGTTCCCGAATCGCGTGATCGTCGGGTCCGAGACCTTCCCCGAGCGCATCGGCGCCCTGTGGCCGCTCGTCTCGTCGCTCCCGCACGTGATCGGCGACTTCACCTGGACCGGGTGGGATTACCTCGGCGAAGCCGGGATCGGACGGGTCGATCACGTCGATGCCGTCTCGGACGCCCCGACCGACACGGCCGGTCCCTACCCGTACCTGTTCGCGGAGTCCGGAGACCTGGATGCCACGGGCCACCGCCGCACGGTCTCGTTCTTCCGCGAGATCGTCTACGGTCTGCGCACCGAGCCGTTCCTCGCCGTGCACCGCCCGCAGCACTACGGCCGCGCGACGGCGGTGACCCCGTGGTCGTGGGACGACACCGTGGCGAGCTGGACGTGGGACGTCCCCGCGGGCTCGCCCGTCGTGGTCGACGTCTACGCGGACGCGGACGAGGTCGAGCTGCAGCGCGACGGTGTGACGGTCGGTGTCGCCCCGGTCGGAGAGGCGCGCGAATACACGGCGCGCTTCGACACGGTCTACGTGCCGGGCGAGCTCACCGCGATCGCGCGCCGCGACGGCGTCGAGGTGGGTCGCACGACGCTCCGCTCGACCGTCGGCGACCCCACGCTCGTCGCGCGGGCCGAGGCCCCCGTCATCGGGGCCGGTCTCGACGACCTCGCCTTCGTGCGGATCGCCCTCGAAGACGCGGCCGGCGTCGTGCCCTGCGACCGCGACGTCGTGGTCAGCGTCAGCGTCGATGGCCCCGGCGTGCTCGCGGGGCTTGGCACGGGCCGGGCGCGCACCGAGGAGCCGTTGTCGGCGGCCTCGGTGACGACCTACGACGGCCGCGCTCTCGCGATCGTGCGCCCCACCGGGGTCGGGGATGTCACGGTGCGGGTCACGGCGCCGGGGTACCCCGAGGCGCGGGCGACGGTGCGCGCGGGCTCCTAGCGCCCCTCTCTCCGCCTCCCCAGCGCCACCGTCGACACCAGCCCCAGCGTCAGGAAGCCCGCGGCCGTGAACGCCGCGGCCCGCGTCCCGTCGCTGAACGCCGCGCGCGCGTCCGCCGCGATGTCCTGGGTCGCGGGGGACTGACCGAGGCCCGCGATCGCCGCGCCAGCGCTGTCGACCACCTGCGAGACGACCTGGTCGCGCTGGGCGGCGGGGAGGCCGCGACCGTCGAGCGAGCCCGCGAGCACGCCCGCGGTGGTCGAGAACAGGACAGTGCCGAGGATCGCGACGCCGAGGGCCGCGCCGAGCTGCCGCGAGGTCGACTGCGTGCCCGATGCCTGACCGCTCGCCGCGGGCGGGACGTCGGCGAGGACCACGCCGGTGAGCTGCGCGGTGGCGAGCCCGACACCGAGACCGTAGACGAAGAGGAAGGGGATGAGCGGTCCCCAGGTGGCATCCGGTCCGATCGTCAGGGCGACGCCGGCGACGCCCACGATCTCGGCGAGCAGGCCGCCGCGCACCACCCACACCGGGGCGACCTTGCCGCTGAGGGCTCCCGCGACCCCGCTCGCGACGAACGAGCCGATCGCGAGCGAGAGGAGGAGGAGCCCCGTCTGCAGGGCGTCGAAGCCGACGACGAACTGCAGCCACAGCGGCAGCGCGAGGATGATGCCGAACTCGCCGAGCGACACCACCGCCGCCGCGATGTTGCCGTTGCGGAACGACCCGATGCGGAACAGGTCGAACGCCAGCAGGGTCGACAGGCCCCGCCGCTGGCGCCCGACGCCCCACGCGATGAAGGCCACCAGGGCGATCGCCGCGACCGCAAAAGCGATCGGGACGGGCGAGAGCTCGAGGGGCCAGGCCCACGAACCGATCGTCGGGACGGTGTCGACCGTCCACCAGCCGTACGTGCGCCCCTCGATGAGAGCGAACACGAGCGGGGCCATCGTGAGCACCGAGAGCAGGGCGCCGACGCCGTCGATCGCCGCGCGCTGCTCGCTGCGCGACTCGGCGACCGTCAGCAGCACACCGATCAGGATCAGGATGCCGAGCGGGATGTTGATGCCGAACGCCCACCGCCACGACAAGGCGGTCGTCAGCCACCCGCCGAGCAGGGGCCCGACGGCCGCCATACCGCCGATCGTCGAGCCCCACACGGCGAAGGCGATCCCGCGTTCCTTCCCGCGGAAGGTCGCGTTGATCAGCGACAGGGTGGTCGGCAGGATCATCGACCCGCCGACGCCCTGCACGAGTCGGGCCGCGATGAGGGCTCCGCCGGTGGGGGCGAGGGATGCCGCGATCGAGGCGAGGGCGAACACGACGACGCCGATGAGCATGAGGCGTCGTCGGCCGAACCGGTCGGCGAGGCTGCCGAAGACGAGAAGGAACGAGGCGAACACGAGGGTGTAGGCCTCTTGGACCCACTGCACCTCGGTCGACGAGATCCCGAGATCCTCGACGATCGAGGGGACGGCCACGTTGACGATCGTCGAGTCGACGATGATCAGCGAGACGGCGATGCTGATGAAGACGAGCCCCGCCCAGCGGCGCCCGGCCATGCGTTCGTTCATGTAGCTAGCTTATCTAGCTACATTGGGTGGCGGCTATCCCTTGACCGGAAGGCTCAGGGGTGATGCGAGGCGGGGCGATGCACCCCGGGTCGGGGCGCGCGCTCGCCGGTGGCGAGAGGGATCGGCGTCGTTCCCGCCACCTCGTCGCTGAAGTCCTCGGGCTCCGGGGAGACGACCGCCAGGGGCCGCGTCTCGTCGAGAGTGAGGCGGAAGCGCTTGCTCTCGTGCCGGTGCACGCGTCCCGACGACAGCGTCCACGCGACGCCGATCCCGCACGCGACGATCGCGGCGACGGCGGCGAGGCCGATGGCCACGCGCGGGCCGAACTCGCTCGCGACCCAGCCCACGATCGGCGCGCCCACGGGTGTGCCGCCGAGCAGGATCGCCATGTACAGAGCGAGCACCCGTCCGCGCAGTGCGGGATCGGTCGTGGTCTGGACGTAGCCGTTCGCGGTGGTCAGCGTCGTCACCACGCAGAAGCCTGTGAGCACGAGCGTCGCGGCATAGGCGCCGTAGCTCGGCGCGAGAACGGACAGAGTGGATGCCACCGCGAACCCGCCCGCGCCGAGGATCACGACGCGCATCCGAGCGCGCTCGCGACGCGCGGCGAGCAGGGCGCCGGCGAGCGAACCGATCGCGACGAACGAGCTCAGCAGGCCGAAGCCGTCGGCGCCGCGGCCGAACTCCAGCGCCATGGTCGACGCGAAGATCGGGAAGTTCATGCCGAACGCCCCGAGCAGGAACACCATCGAGAATGTCACGACGAGGTCGGGGCGCCTCGCCACGTAGCGGAACCCGTCCGCGAGCCGCGCGGGACCGCCGCGGCGGTGGTGGACCACCAGCTCCTGGGGCCGCATGATCAGCAGGGCCGCGAGCATGGCGAGGAAAGTCACGGCGTTGACGAGGAACACCCAGCCGGTGCCCACGACCACGATCATGACGCCGGCCACCGCGGGGCCGATGAGTCGTGCGGTGTTGAACGACGCCGCGTTCAGCGCCACGGCGTTCGAGGCGTTCTCCTTCTCGACGAGGTCGGAGACGAAGGTCTGCCGCGCCGGGTTGTCGAAGGCGGTGACCACGCCGAGCGCGAGAGCGAAGCCGTACATCAGGGGGAGCGTCATCACGCCGGTGAGGATCAGGATGCCGAGGCTCAGAGCCAGCGCAAGCAGCGCCGACTGCGTGCACATGATGAGCTTGCGCCGGTCGAAGCGGTCGGCGACCCATCCCGTGACGCTCACGAGCAGGAGGGGAGGGGCGAACTGCAGGGCCATGGTGACGCCCATCGCCGCCGCGTCGTTGTCCGTCAGCTGCGTCAGCACGACCCAGTTCTGCGCCGTCGCCTGCATCCACGCGCCGATGTTCGACACCAGGGCGCCGATGAACCAGACGCGGTAGTTGAAGACCGAGAAGGATCGGAACATCGCGCTCATCTCTCCGCCACCTTCCTCATGATCTCGGCCGCCGCGGCCAGGGTCTGCCGCTCCGCCGGGGTGAGCCCGTCGAGGGCCTCTTCGAGCCAGGCGTCGCGCCGCCGGACCGTCTCGTCGACGACGGTGCGTCCGGCATCCGTCAGGGCGATCGTGACCTTGCGCCGATCGTCTTCGTGCGGGGTGCGCGTGACGTATCCCGCGTCCTCGAGGAGTGACACCGTGCGATTCATCGAGGGTGCCGTGACGCGCTCGCGCTCGGCGAGCTGGCCGAGAGTGTGCTCGCCGTGGATCGTGAGGGCCGCGAGTACCGCGAACTGTCCGTCGCTCATGGAGTCGACCGCGCGCTGCGCGCGGAGCCGTCGCGCCAGGCGGAACGTCGCCATGCGGAGCTCGGATGCCACCGAGGTGAGGGTCGTGTCCGGACCTGGATCGTTCGCGCGCATACCGTCTCCTCTATTCGTTAGCATAGCTCATTAGTTTTGCTAAATAAACCGAGGTCGCCGGGTTGACCCTAGGATCGGCGCATGCCTGAGTTCGTCGACGCATACGGCATCACGATCGTCTACGACGTGTACGAGGCAGAGGATCCCCGCGCCGTCGTGCAGCTGCTGCACGGCGTCGGCGAGCATGCCGGTCGCTACGCGGCGCTCATCGAGGCGCTCGTCGCCGACGGCTACACCGTGTACGCCGACGACCACCGCGGGCACGGACGCACGGGCCTTCGACAGTGGGACGGCGATCACGCGAAGCTCGGGCGCCTCGGTCCCGGCGGCCTCGGCGCCGCTCGCGACGCGGTCTGGACGCTCACGCAGGTCATCCGCGAGCGTCACCCCGAACTCCCGCTCGTGCTCCTCGGGCACTCGTGGGGCTCGTTCCTCGCGCAGATGCTGCTCGATCGGCATCCGGATGCCTTCGACGCGGTCGTCCTGAGCGGTTCCGCCCTGCGGTGGCCCGGGGCTCTCAACCCCGGCGATCTGAACGGCCCGTGGAAGAAGCTCGGCGGTTCGGGCATGCAGTGGCTCTCGAGCGACGAGCAGGTCGGTCGCGACTTCGTGGCCGATCCGCTGACCACCTCGGTGCCGCTGGCGAAGCTGTTCGGTCCCATCGAGGCCGCGAAGCTCTTCGGTCGCCCGCGCCGCAACCTCGAGCGCGATGTCCCCGTGCTGCTGATGGTCGGACGTGACGACACGGTCGGCGGCCCGCGCAGCGTGCACCTGCTGGCCGACGCGTATCGCTCGCGATCCGGCCTGACCGACGTCACGGTGCTCGTGTACCCCGGCGCCCGGCACGAGATCTTCGCCGAGGTGCAGCAGGCCGAGGTGCGCGCCGACCTCCTCGCCTGGCTCGACGCCCGCCTCCCCGCGGCGTAAGCCGCGGCGCGGTCTCCTCGCGCGGCCGAGGCCCCTCGCACGGCCGAGGCCTCTCGCGCGGCCGAGGTCCCTGAGCTCGTCGAAGGGCGGGTCGACTTCGCCGATGTGCGCAAACAGGAAGAAACAGAATCAAACGACAATAAACACGCCGTGACCTAAGCGTTACCTCCTCGAATTGACCAGCGCCGCGGAAGCCGCGAAGCTGGGGCGGTCCGATTCGGAGAAATCCGCATCCCCCGGGCCTTTCGGTCCCTCAATGCCGAGGAAAGTGCACACGGACGTGACAACGACACTCAAACAAAAACAAACAAAAGCAAACAGATCGAATCCGCTCCAAGGATCGCGTCGCACGGCCGGAACCCGTCCCGAGCGCCTCAGCAGCGGCATGTTCGCGCTGCTCCTCGTCGTGCCCGGCATGGCTCTCATGGCCGTGGTCGTGGCGTATCCGCTGATCTCGGCGCTCGTCACGGCGTTCTTCCGCCAGAGCCTCGTCCTCCCCGGCCGGGAGTTCGTCGGATTCCAGAACATCGTCGACGTGCTCGAGGGCGACTTCCTCCGCCTCCTGTGGCAGACGCTCGTCTTCACCCTCGGCACGACGATCGCCCCCTTCATCGTCGGCTTCGCGCTCGCGCTCGCCCTGAACACCCAGATCCGCGGCTCGAAGGTCATGCGCGGCCTGATGCTCATCCCGTGGCTCGTCCCGGGCGTCGTCGTCTCGTTCCTCTGGATGTGGATCTTCAACGCCAACTACGGCGTGATGAACGCGATCCTCGAACCGCTCGGTGTCGCTCCGCAGGCGTGGCTCGCCCAGCCCGGCACAGCGATGTTCGCCGTCATCGTCGCCAAGACATGGCAGTCCTTCCCTTGGATGATGGTCATGCTCCTCGCCGGCCTGCAGACGGTTCCGCGCGAACTGCACGAGGCCGCCGAGATGGACGGCGCGGGCACGGTCCGCCGGTTCTTCTCGATCACTGTTCCGCAGATCGGCGGGATCATCGGGCTCGTCCTGCTGCTCGAGTTCATCTGGAACTTCCAGCACTTCGACATCATCTACGTCCTCACCGGCGGTGGCCCCGCCGGCTCCACCGAGACGTTCGCCACGGCGGTGTACGAGACGGCCTTCCACGGCTTCGACCTCGGTCACGCCGGTGCCCTGGGCCTGCTGTGGATGGTCCTGCTCATGGCGCTCGTCGTCGTCTACGTCCGATTCTCCGAGAGGGGCGAGAAGCGATGACCAGCACCGCACTGCCCACCGTCACCCCGACCCCCGACGCGCCACCCGTGGTGCCCCCGACTCCGCGCCGGCGCCGACGGCAGCTGGCATCCGGTCTCCGCTCGGACCGTCCCGGCGTCCGTCTCGCCGCGTGGGCCGCCGTCATCGTGTGCGGAGGCTTCGCCCTGCTGCCGGTGTACTGGCTCCTCGCGACGTCGCTCACCCCTCGCGACCAGGTCTTCTCGTACCCGCCGAAGATCTTCCCGACCGAGATCACGTTCGACGCCTACGCGGGTCTCGTGGCGAACCCGCAGCTGTTCACCTACCTGCAGAACAGCATCATCGTGTCGGTCATCACGGCCGTACTCTCGGTCATCGTCTCGGCCTACATGGGGTACTCGTTCTCGAAGTTCCGGTACCGCGGACGGCGCCAGCTGATGTACTTCGTGCTCGCGTCGCAGATGTTCCCGCAGGCCCTTCTGCTCGTGACGCTCTACAGCGTTTTCAGCGCCTACGGGCTGCTGAACACCTACACCGCCCTCGTGCTCTCGTTCACGACCTTCACCCTGCCGCTGTGCGTCTGGATGCTGAAGGGGTTCTTCGACACGATCCCCGACGAGCTCATCGAGGCGGCGCGCGTCGACGGTGCCTCGCGCCTGCGCACGATCCACTCGATCGTCCTGCCGCTGGCCGCTCCCGGTCTCGTCGCCGCGGGCCTCTTCGCCTTCGTGCGCGGCTGGAACGACTTCATCTTCGCCCTCACGCTCGCCGGCCCCGACAAGCAGACGCTCCCGCCGGGACTCGTCAACACCTACGTCGGCGAGGCGGCGACCGCGTGGCCCGAGCTCATGGCGGCCTCGCTCGTCGTGTCGCTGCCCGTGGCCATCGCCTTCATGCTGCTCCAGCGCTACCTCGTCAGCGGCATGACCGCGGGCGCGGTCAAGGGCTGACCGGCTCCCACTCACTCTTCGCTCACACCGTCGCGCTCGCACCGTCAAGCTCGCACCGTCAAGGAGGACACCCATGTCAGCTTCATCCCTGCCCAATCCCCTCATCAGCCGCCGTCGCGCGCTGCAGCTCTTCGGCATCGGCGCCGGAGCCGCGGTCCTCGCGGGCTGCGTACCCAGCGGCACCGCCGGCCCCGCGGCCGGTGCCGCGGGTCTCGACGGAGGTGATCCGACCGACTTCTCGTTCGCGTCGTGGTCGCTCACCGAGGAGTCCGCCAAGCCGGCCCTCGAGGGGACGTTGACGAGCTACGAGAAGGCGAAGGGCGTCGCCATCAAGCGCACCGCCTTCCCGTACAACGAGTACATCAACCAGCTCATGCTGCAGGTGACCGGCGGGCAGTTCACGGGCGCCGCGCACGTCGACGTCGCGTGGCTCGGGAGCCTCGCGGCCACCGGCAAGCTCCAGGACCTTTCGTCGCTGGCATCCGGTCGCGGGTACACCTCGTCGGCGTTGCAGGCCGCGACCTTCGACGGCACGCAGTATGCCCTGCCGTGGACGATCGGCGCGATCGGCCTCATCGCCAACTCCGAGACGCTCGGCAAGGCGGGCCTGTCGGCCGACGCGTTCCCGACCACGGTCGACGAGTTCGAGAAAGCTCTGGTCTCCCTCAAGGGTCTCGGCGGCGGGCTCATCCCCTACGCCGCCTCGACCAAGGCCGCGCAGCTCAAGGACATCCTCATCTGGATGCAGACCTTCGGCAGCCCGCTCGTCGACGGCGACACGATCACGATCGGCGACGACGCGAGCGTCGAGGCCGTGACCTGGTACAAGGGCCTCTACGACCAGGGCCTCATCGCCGCCGATGTCGACCGCTTCGACGCCCGCAGCCTGTTCGCGCAGGGCCGCGCCGCGATGTACGACGACGCCCCCGTGGGCCGCGGCGCGGTGACCAAGGAGTCGCCCGACGCGAACCTCGCGGCGAAGCTCGCTCCGGTCTCGCGACCGGTCCTGAAGGCCGGCGACACCCCGCGCGCCCTCGTGTGGGGCGGCGCGATCGCCGTCGTCAACGGGGCGGGCGCGCCGACGGCGGGGGACTTCGCGCAGTACGCCACGAGCGACCTCGACGCGATCCTCGCCGATTACAAGCTGCGGGGGCTCCCGCCGGCAACGACCGAGGCGCTCGCGTCGAGCGAGGTCTCGTCCGACACGTTCGGTGCGGCGTTCAGCGAGCGCATCACCGCGACCGCGAGCTCGAACCCCCTGTGGAAGTTCACCGCCTACTCGCAGATCGAGTCGGCGATCGCCGATCAGGTGCAGGCCGTCCTGGTCGGGTCCGCCTCGCCGAAGGATGCCATGAAGAAGGCCGGCGAGGCCGCACAGAAGCTGGTCGGTTGAGGGGAGCGCGGTCGGCTCGCCCCTGAGCCGACCGCGCCCCGCTCGCCCCCGCACATCGGGACGGACCCCCGGACGTCCGCAGGAAGGACTCACGCGACATGCGTACACACACAGCCGACTTCGACCTCGTCGTCGTCGGCGGGGGACTCTCCGGAGTCTCCGCCGCCATCGCCGCCGCGCGCCTCGGTCGCCGCGTCGCCCTCATCAACAACCGCCCGGTGCTCGGCGGCAACTCGTCTTCGGAGGTGCGCGTCTGGGTGTGCGGCGCGACCGCCCACGGCAACCAGCGCTGGGCCCGCGAGAACGGCATCATCGGCGAGCTCTACCTCGAGAACCAGTACCGCAACCCCGACGGCAACCCCGTGCACTGGGACGACGTCGTGCTCGACGCCGTGCGGGCCGAGCCGAACATCACGCTGCTGCTGAACACCGACGTGCGCGACGTCGTCGCAGGCGGTCCCGAGGGCTCCCGTCACATCGAGTCGGTGACCGGCTGGACGATGGGGGCCGAGACCGAGACGGTGTTCCGGGCGCCGCTGTTCCTCGACGGCACCGGCGACGGACTGATCGGACACCTCGCCGGCGCGCGCGCCCGCCTCGGCAAGGAGGCGCGCGACGAGTTCGACGAGGACTGGGCGCCCGAGGAGGCGGAGCGCACGTTCCTCGGTTCGACGCTCCTCTTCTACACGAAGGACGTCGGCCACCCCGTCCGCTTCGTCGCGCCCGACTCCGCCAAGTCGATCCTCGACACCCCGATCCCGTCGTCGCGCATCATCCGCAGCGGCGACAGCGGGGCGCACTACTGGTGGATCGAGTGGGGTGGCGAGCTCGACATCGTCCACGACAACGAGCGCATCCGCGACGAGCTGCGCTCGGTGATCCTCGGAATCTGGGACCACATCAAGAATTCGGGCGAGTTCGACGCCGAGACCCTCGATCTCGAGTGGATCGGCAACGTGCCCGGTAAGCGCGAGTACCGCCGCCTCGTCGGCGACTACACGCTGCACCAGCGCGATGTGCTCGAGCAGACGCGCTTCGACGACGGCGTCGCCTTCGGCGGCTGGTCGATCGACCTGCACCCGACCGAGGGGATGTACTCCACCGGGGCCGGCGCGGTGCAGCGTTTCTCGAACGGCGTCTTCGAGATCCCGTACCGCTCCCTCTACTCCGCCGATGTCGACAACCTGCTCATGGCCGGCCGCGACGTCTCGGCCACTCACATCGCCTTCGGAGCGGCTCGCGTGATGGCGACGTGCGCCGCGATGGGGGAGGCGGCCGGCACCGCGGCCGCGCTCGCGCTAGCCCACGGCACCTCGCCGCGCGGGGTGTACGAGAGCCATCGCGCCGAGCTGCGTCAGCTGCTTCTCCGGCAGGACGCTCCGCTCATCGGCGTGGCCGACGCCGACCCGTCCGACCTCGCGCTCGCCGCGCGGGTCTCGGCGTCCGGTGTGCGCGAGGGCCTCGGCCCGCAAGAGTCGGCGCCGCGCGAGCCGTATCCCCTCACGCACGACATTGGGATCGTCGTGCCGGTGCACCCGCACCTCGACGGCATCGACCTCCTGGTCGCGAGCGAGACCGACACCGAGCTCGAGGTCGAGGTGTTCTCGACCGGTCTCGCGCAGAACGTCGTCCCCGAGCACGTCGAGCACCGTGTCTCGGTCCCCGTCTCCGCGGGGGAGGCCCGCTGGGTGACCGCCCCCGTGAGCTGGCAGCCCGAGGTTCCCGCGAACGCCGTGATCGTGGTTCGCGCGCAGCCCGGCGTGACGCTGTTCACGACGGATGATCTGCCCCCCGGCATCCTGACCCTGGTCCACACCTCGGATGCCGACGACCAGAACGTGCACGTCAGCCTCGACGAACTGCTGGTGCAATGGCCGACGAAGCCCCTGCGCGGTCGCTCGATCGTGTTCCGTTCGACGGCTCCGTCCGAGGCGCTCGCCCCCGAGCGCGCGGTGGGCGGGTATCAGCGCCCCTTCGGCGGTCCGAACCTCTGGGCGTCGCGGCCGTTGTCGGAAGGGCCGGCGTGGATCCGGCTCGACTGGGATGAGCCCGTGCGCCCGCGGGAGATCGTGCTCGTCCTCGACGACGATCCCGATGTCGAGCTGAACACGCTGCACCACCACCGCGACCCGCACCTCGTGATGCCCTCGCTCGCGCGCGACTACCGCGTCGAGGTGCAGTCCGTCGAGGGCGACTGGCGCACGGTGGCCGAGGTCGCCGACAACCGCCGGCGCCGACGGGCGCACCCCGTCGCTCCCGAGATCGGCGCGGTGACCGCGGCGCGCGTGACGGTCACGGCGACCAATGGATCCCCCGAGGCGCGCGTCGTCGCCTTCCGCGTCCAGGAGTGAGATGCCCCGCGATACCGTATCCCCCAGAGTCGATCGGCCGACCAGGCGCGCGAGGAGTTCACCGATGACCGATTCCCCCTCGACGGTGCGGCGGGTGTCCCCTCTCAGCCGACGCGAGCGCACCGGGATCGTGGCACTCGCGGTGCCCAACCTCGAAGAGCCCTACTTCGCCGAGCTGACGACGCTCCTGGCGCGCGGAGCGGAAGCGCGGGGGCTGTCGATCCTCATCCAGCAGACCGAGGGCGACCACCAGCGCGAGATCGACATCGCCAACGGTGTCGGCCTTCCCGCGACCGACGGTCTCATCCACATCCCGCGTTCGCTCACCGTCGGAGACCTCACGCGCCGCACCTCGCCGGGGCCGCTTGTGCTCCTCGGCGAGCACATCGCCGTGAGCCCGTTCACGCACATCTCGATCGACAACCGGCGCACGGCCGACCTCGCGACCTCGCACCTGGCATCCGTCGGATGCCGTCGGGTCGCCTTCATCGGTCCGCGCCTCTCCCGACCCTCGGATGCCGCCGACCAGCGCTTCACCGGGTACCGCGACGCCGTCGCCCGCCTGGGTATCGCCGAGGACGCGGCGCTGATCGTCGCCGTCGACGCGTTCACTGCCGAGGAGGGCGCGGCGGCGCTCCGCAGGCTGCACGCGAGCGGGACCCCGTTCGACGGAATCGTGTGCTCCAACGACTCCGTCGCCTTCGGCGTGCTCGCCGAGCTGCACGCGGTGGGACTCACCGTCCCGGCGGACGTCGCGGTGATCGGCATCGACAACGTGCACGCCGCGAGCTACTCGGTACCGGCGCTCACCTCGGTCGCGCCAGACGACCAGGGCATCGTCGAGGCGGCTTTCACCGAGCTCGAGCGGCAGATGGCCGCCCCTCCGGGCGCGGACGTCCCCGTGCGGCACATCGTGGTGGATGCCACGGTGATCGCCCGCGCGAGCACGGCCCGGTGAGGTGTCGACCCGGCGCCGTCCCCCATCGCGCGGGGCGGCGCTCCTTACTCGTCGGCGAACGCGAGCGGCGCGACCCACAGTTCGGCGACGTGCGAGCGGAGCACCTCCGCGTCGTCGTCCGCGATGCCCGCGTCGGTGACCACGAGGTCGACCTCGTTCAGGTCGACGATGGTCGTGAGCCCCACCGCGCCCCACTTCGAGTGATCGGCGAGCACGACAGCGCGACCTCCGGCCGCGACGAGCGCGCGGTTCGTCTCGGCCTCGAGGAGGTTCGAGGTGGTCAGACCCGCCGTCGGCTCCATTCCGCGGACACCGAGGAAGACGACATCGCAGTGCAGGTGCTCGAGGGATGCCACGGCGACCGGGCCGACGAGAGCGTCGGCGGGCGTGCGGACGCCGCCGGTCAGCACGACCGTCTGCGTGTACGGTTCGTCGGCACGGTCCGGACGCGCGAAGACGTCGGCGACGGGCAGCGAGTTGGTGACGATCGTGAGATCGGCGATGCCCCGCAGCTCGCGGGCGAGCGCCCACGTCGTCGATCCGCCACTGAGCCCCACGGCCATGCCCGGTTCGACCAGCGATGCCGCGTGGCGGGCGATCGCGGCCTTCTCTGCGCCGTTGCGGCGCGACTGCGCGGTCAGGTCTCGTGCCGGAGCGTCGCCGGGGCGCGGGTGACGCGCGCCACCGCGCACCTTGTCGACATGACCGTCGGCCGCGAGCACGTCGAGGTCGCGGCGGATCGTCATCTCGCTCACGCCGAGAGCGGCGGCGAGGTCCGGCACGGCCGCGGCTCCATGACGGCGCACCTCCGCCAGCAGGCGGGATCGGCGTTCGGCGGCGAGCACGATCGCTCCTCTCGGTCGGGCCTCCAGTCTTCCACGGCAGTCCGCTCGTGACGGGCGCGACGATCGAACCGGGCGACGGCGACTACGGCTTCGACCTCGCGGCTCTGCGGGCCGTGCCGCCGGTGCCGCCACCGCCCGGCTTCGCCGAGCGGTGGCGCTCGTGGCACGACGAGGCGCTCGCAATCGACCCCGACCCTCGCGTGCGCCCGCTCGGACGCCGCGAGGGACGCGAACTCTTCGCGGTGGAGCACGTCGTGTCGGGCGGCCTGCGTCTCGGCGGCTGGTTCGCCACCGCGGTGGACGGGCATCCCACCCGCGTCGGGATCGTGCACAGCCACGGCTACGGCGGGCGCGAGGAGCCGGAGTTCGACCGTGTCCCCGACGACGCGGCGGTCTTCTTCGCCCTCGCACGGGGGCAGGGGCGCCTGAACGCCGGAATCGGCGCGCCCACCCCCGCCGAGGGGCATGTGCTGCACGGCATCCGTTCGATCGACGACTACGTGCTCGGCCGGTGCGCGGTCGACCTGTGGCACGCGGGCTCCGCGCTGCGCGCGCTCGCCGGCGACCTGCCCCTGTACCTCGTCGGCGAGAGCTTCGGGGGAGGGATCGGTGCGCTTGCGCTGCCCTGGGATGAGCGGCTCGTCGGGGCGACGCTGATCGTGCCGAGCTTCGGGCAGTACGACCTCCGGCTGCGGATGCCGTGCGACGGCAGCGGCGAGCGGGTGCGGCGATACGTCGCGAAGCACCCGTCCGCGCGCGAGGTGCTCCGCTTCTTCGACGCGTCGACCGCTGCGGGTTTCGCGCGCGTGCCGGTGCGGGTCGAGGCGGCGCTGCGCGACCGGCACGTCCCCCCGCCCGGGCAGTTCGCCGTCGCGAACGCGATCGCCGCGGCCTCCGGAGCGGAGCTCGAGCTCGCCGTCCTCCCGTACGGGCACCGCGAGTACGACGGCCTCGCCGAGGTGCGCGCCGCCGCGTTCGCCGCGACCCGTGACCACATCTCCCGTTCTCTCGACCGCTGAGGAGCCCCATGCCGCAGTTCGATCTCCCGCTCGACCAGCTCGAGACCTTCCGTCCGCCGCGCGACGAGCCCGCCGACTTCGACCGCTTCTGGGCCGACACCCTGGCCGAGGCGCGCGGGCAAGGCTGGGAGCCGCGGTTCCGCTCTGTTCCGGCCGCGGAGAGCGGGGTCGGCGGCGTCGAGGTCGACGACGTGGAGTTCGCGGGCTTCGGCGGCCACCCCGTGCGCGCGTGGCTGCTCCGGCCCCGCGGGGCGAGCGGTCCGCTTCCCTGCGTCGTGCAGTACATCGGGTACAACTCCGGTCGCGGCCTCGCGCACCAGCACACGCTGCTGCCGAGCGCGGGTCTCGCCGTCCTCGTGATGGACACGCGCGGACAGACCAGCGGCGCCCTCCCCGGCGCGACCCCCGACCCGGTCGGGAGCGCCCCGCACCCCTCCGGTCGGCTGACGGACGGCCTCGACGACCCCGCGCACTCGTACTACCGCCGCGTGTTCTGCGACGCGGTCCGCGCCGTCGACGCCGTGCGCGAGCATCCCGCGATCGACCCTGACCGCATCGCGGTGTGGGGTGGCAGCCAGGGCGGCGGCATCGCGCTCGCCGCGGCGGCGCTCGCCGAGGGGCTCGTCGCCGCCGCGATCGATTTCCCGTTCCTCAGCGCGATCCGTCGCGCGGTCGCCCTCACCGACGCGGCTCCGTACAGCGAGCTCGTCACCTACCTGCAGACGCGACGCGGCGACGAGGACGCGGTCTTCCGCGTGCTGTCGTACATCGACGGGGTGAACTTCGCCGCCCGTTCGAGCGTTCCCGCGCTCTTCTCGGTCGGACTTCGGGATGCCGTGTGCCCGCCGTCCACGGTCTTCGCCGCGTACAACCACTACGCGGGGGAGAAGAGCATCCGCGTGTACCCCTACAACGGCCACGAGGGCGGCGGACCGCACCACCAGCTCATCGCCCTCCGGGAGCTCTCGCGCCGCCTGGCGTAGTTCCCGCCCGGCTTGTCGAAGGGACCGGTGGCAGCGCCGTATCCCGTGACGTGCGCCGAATGCTCGCCCGAGCACGCGCCCCGCGTGCATATGCCGCAAGTCACTGTGAGCGTGGCCCGGGCTCGGGCCGCCTCGCGCGCGGCGGAGACCCCTTCGCGCGCGGCCCGAGCTCGCGTCAGCCCGCGCCCGCGTCAGCCGGCGGCCTCCGTCGCGCGCCCCGCGACCGTCCGCAGCGCGCGGAGGACGCTCCGCACCGACGCGTACGCCAGGGCATCGGGCCGCGCGAGCGCGTCGACGTGCCGCACCAGCGCCACGTCCGCGAGCGGACGCAGCACGAGTCCGTCCACGGCCGGCGGCAGCCCGGTCGTGCGCGGCAGCACCGCGATCGCCGCGCCCGCACGCACGACCTCGGCGGTGACCGAGAACTCGTTGATGCGGTGGGCGATGTCGAGCGGGCGACCGAGGTGCGCCGCGAGGTGATCGAGCACCCCGGCGAGCGGGAACCCCGGATGCACCGACACCCACCGTTCGTCGGCGAGGTCGCGCGCCGTGATCCGGTCCCGCGCGGCGAGCGTGTGCGCCGCGGGCAGGGCGATGTCGAGCGGCTCCGTCAGCAGCGGTGTCGAGACCACGCGATCGGCGGGCCAGGGCGCGTCGTGCGAGAGCCGGTGCGCGATCACGAGGTCGTTGTCGGCGGTGAGCCCGGGGAAGTCGCTGTGCGCGACATCGGCGTCGGACAGGTGCAGGGGAGGGATGCCGTCGAGCTCGCGCAACAGCGCACCGAACAGCGCGAGTCCCGCACTGTGGAAGGCCGACACCCGCACGGGCCGGTCGTCGCTGTCGAGGAACGCCCCGACCGCTTCTCGCGCCGCGGTCAACGCCTCGTCGACGCGCGTCCCCGCCGCCGCGAGAGCCTCGCCCGCCGCCGTCAGCGTCAGCACGCGCCCGCGCCGGACGGTCAGCGGGACGGGAACGCGCGCCTGCAGGTGCGCGAGCTGCTGCGACACCGCCGACGCCGAGATGTGCAGGGCCGCGGCGACGGCTGCCACGCTGCCGCGGTCGCCGAGCTCTCGGAGCAGGCGGAGGTGGGTGGCATCCATAAGTCCGAACTTACGGGACGATGAAGCAAGTGCCCATTGTTCTTCCGGGTTTTGGAGGCGACGGTGGATGCGTGACCCGCCGCCCTCCCGAGATCCTCGTCGACGTCCTCCTCATCGCCGTCGCCGCGGTGTGGGGCGCGAGCTTCCTCGCCGCCAAAGAGCTCACCGACGAGGTGGGCGTCGCCCCTGCCGTCGCGCTACGCTTCCTCGTCGCCGCGACCGCGCTCGGGGTCATCTGCCTCGCACGGAGGGAACGGATGCCACGCGGCCGCGGCCTCGCGATCGCGGCGCTCCTCGGGTGCTCGCAAGCCGCGGTGATCGGCCTCGAGACGTGGGGCGTGCACCTCACCTCGGCCACCAACGCGGGGCTGCTCATCAGCCTCGCGCTGATCTTCACCCCGCTTCTGGAGAGCGTGGCCGCGCGTTCGTGGCTGCCGCGGTCGTACTTCGTCGCCGCGATCGCCGCCGTCGTGGGGGTCGCGCTGTTGGTGTCGGGCGCGGGATTCCGTCTCCCGACGGCGGGCGACGCCCTCGTGATCGCGGCCGCGGTGGTGCGTGCGGTCCACGTCACGGCGAGCGCGCGGCTCACGCGGGGCCGCGACGACAGCACCCTCGCGGTGGTCTTCGTACAGCTCGTCGTGTGCGCGCTGACGTCGTCGGCGGTGGCCGGCGTCGACCTTCCCCTCGCGGTCGGTCGGCTCACGGCATCCGGATGGTTCGACGTGCTGTTCCTCGGCCTCATGTGCTCGGTCTTCGCGTTCGTCGTGCAGCTGTGGGCCGTGCGTCGGACGTCGGCGACCCGCGCCAGCATCCTCATGGGCACCGAGCCCGTGTGGGCGCTCGCCGTGGGGGTGGTGATCGGCGGCGAGGCCCTCGGTCTGCCCGGTTTCGCCGGCGGAGCGCTCATCATCGCGGCGTCGTACGCCGGTCAGGCGATCGAGCGGCGGCACCGCGCCGCGACCGCTCCCGCTCCGGTCGAGAGGGTCGCCGAGACTGCACGCAGCTGACATCTCCACTGCACGCTGCAGGGGAGATGTCAGCTCGACGCAGTCTCGGCGGCGGACGGCGGCAACCCAGGCGCCTCCAGACCCGCCGCGGCCGCCGCGCCCCCGCCGTAGGCTGGACGTATGCACGGCGAGTACAAGGTCCCCGGGGGAAAGCTGGTCGTCGTCGACCTCGAAGAGCGCGAGGGTCGCATCCACGGCTTCCACCTCGCGGGCGACTTCTTCCTCGAGCCCGACGACGCCCTCGACGACATCGACGCCGCCGTCAACGGTCTGCCGATCGAGTCCGACGTCCCCACGATCGCCGCGGCGATCCGCGCGGCGCTGCCCGAGGGAGCACAGCTGCTCGGGTTCACGCCCGAGTCGGTCGCGACCGCGATCCGCCGCGCGCTGGTGACCGCTCCCGGTTGGGCCGATTTCGAGTGGGAGGTCGTGCACGACGGTCCCGTCTCCCCGCGCATGAACCTCGCCCTCGACGAGGTGCTCACCAGCCGCGTCGGTGCGGGGCTGCGCAAGCCCACGCTGCGCCTGTGGGAGTGGAACGAGAACGCCGTCGTCATCGGCTCCTTCCAGTCGCTGCGCAACGAGGTCGATCCCGAGGGCGCCGAGAAGCACGGCTTCGACGTGGTGCGCCGCATCTCGGGCGGTGGGGCGATGCTCATGGCCGCGAACTCGATCGTGACGTACTCGCTGTACGTCCCGGCATCCCTCGTCGCCGGCATGACCTTCGCCGACTCGTACGCCTTCCTCGACGACTGGGTGCTCCAGGCGTTGCGCTCTCTCGGCATCGACGCGGTGTACCAGCCGCTCAACGACATCGCCGGGCCCCACGGCAAGATCGGCGGGGCCGCGCAGAAGCGCCTCGCCAACGGCGGCGTGCTGCACCACGCGACGCTCAGCTACGACATGGACGGACAGGTGCTCACCGAGGTGCTGCGCATCGGCCGCGAGAAGCTCAGCGACAAGGGCACCGTCTCGGCCGCCAAGCGCGTCGACCCGCTGCGCAGCCAGACCGGCCTCCCGCGCGACCAGGTCATCGACCGCTTCATCCAGACGTTCACGACGCTGTACGGCGCGACCGAGGGGCACATCACCGACGAGGAGTACGCCGAGGCCGAGGCGCTGGTCGAGACGAAGTTCGCCACCGACGCGTGGCTGCAGCGCGTCCCGTGAGCACCGAGGTCCTCCCCGACGCCCCCGAACCCGGCCGCGTCGAGATCCACCACGCCGACAACCTCACCGTCACCCCGGCCTACGCCGACGGTTCGTTCGCGCTCGTCTACCTCGATCCGCCGTTCAACACGGGGCGGACCCGCTCGAAGGCCGTCGAGTCGGCGACGTGGACGCCCGCTGCCGATGAGTCGGAGGGCGCCTCGACCCCGGATGCCGAGCAGCCCGAGGACACGGCATCCGTCGACGATCCGAACATGCTGACGTTCCCCGAGGAGGAGCCGCCTCCCGCCCCCGTCGTGCAGCGCGGCTTCCACGGGCGGGAGTACGCGCGCCTGCGCGGAGACCTGCGCACCTACGACGACCGCTTCGACGATTACTGGGGCTTCCTTGAACCGCGGCTCATCGAGGCGTGGCGCCTGCTCGCCGACGACGGCACGCTCTACCTGCACCTCGATTACCGCGAGGTGCACTACGCCAAGGTCATGTGCGACGCGCTGTTCGGGCGCGACCACTTCATCAACGAGCTGATCTGGGCGTACGACTACGGCGCGAAGACCAAGCGCCGCTGGCCCACGAAGCACGAGACGATCCTCGTGTACGTGAAGGATCCGGCGAAGTACTTCTTCGATTCGGATGCCGTGGACCGCGAGCCGTACATGGCCCCGGGCCTCGTGACGGCCGAGAAGGCCGCGCGCGGCAAGATGCCCACCGACGTGTGGTGGCACACGATCGTCCCGACCACGGGACGTGAGAAGACCGGCTACCCGACGCAGAAGCCCGAGGGCGTGCTGCGCCGCATGGTGCAGGCCTCGAGCCGCCCCGGTGACCGGGTGCTCGACATGTTCGCCGGCAGCGGCACGCTGGGCGCCGTCGCCGCGCCGCTCGGCCGGCACTCCGTGCTGATCGATGACAACGCCGACGCCGTGGCCGTGATGCACAAGCGTCTGGAGCCGTTCGCGGACTGAGTGGGCGGGCCGGTCGCCACCGGTGCGGGTCGTCGTGCGGGGCCGGCGCTGCGCCGCGGGGCGTGCCGTCGTGCGGAGTCGGCGCCGCGCGGTGGGGTGTGCCGTTATGCGGAGTCGGGGGTGGACACGCCGTGGGCGGTGCCGCTGTGGCGGCGTGTCGCCGGGGAACTCCGCACGACGGGTCGGGGTTACGCCCGGCGGGGTCGTGCCGTTATGCGGAGTCGGGGGAGGACGCGCCGCTCAGGGCGCGGCTCGAGCGGCGTGTCGCCCGGCGACTCCGCGTGACGGGTCGCGGTTGCTCGGTCCCGGCGCGGAACGTCGATCGGATGCCGGACCGGAAGTGAACGGCGGACGGGCGGGCGGTCCGCGAAGTTAGGCTTACCTAATGACGTACGTGTTCGACCCCGAGATCCAGCGAGCCGTGCTCGCCCACATGAACGACGACCACCGCGACGACAACGTGCTCATCGCCCGCGCGTTCGGTCCGGTGACGCCCGTCGGGTCGGCGCGCATGACCGGGTTCGACGGCGACGGGGGTGAATGGGTCGTCACCGATGAGGGCGGCGCCGTCACCGAGGTGCGCGTGCCGTGGCCGGGCGGGTCGATCGCCGAGCGCCGGGAGGTGCGCCGCGAGATCGTCGCACTCTACGACGAGGCGTGCCGGCGGCTCGGGGTCGAGCCGCGACCACACTGAGAAAGAAGGTTAGGCTCGCCTAACCTTCTCGGTATGATGGCGCCATGAGTGCTGTCATCCCGTTCTCCGTCGCCCTGCGCGAGCGCTCGCGCACTGCCCATTCCTCGAGCGAGGGCGCCGACTTCATGACGAACCTCATGAAGGGGTCGGGCACGCGCGACGACTACGTCGCACTCGTCGTGCAGCACTGGTTCATTTACGAGGCGCTCGAAGAGGCCACCGAGCGCATGCGCGTCGACCCCGTGGCATCCGTATTCCTCAGTGACAAGCTCACGCGCCTTCCCGCTCTCGAGGCCGACCTGGAGTTCCTCATCGGAGCCGACTGGCGCGAGCGCATCACCCCGCTGCCGACGACGCAGGCGTACGTCTCGCGGATCCGCCGCGTCGCGGCGACCTGGCCGGGTGGCTTCGTCGCCCACCACTACACCCGTTACCTCGGCGACCTGTCGGGCGGGCAGTTCATCGGCCGACTGATGCAGCGGCATTTCGGCTTCGACACGAACGGCATCGGCTTCTACCTGTTCGGCGACATCGCCGACCCCGACGCGTTCAAGAACGTGTACCGCGAGCAGTTGGATGCCGCTCCCTGGGACGACGACGAGAAGGAGCGCGTCATCGAGGAGGTGCTGGTGGCCTACCGGTTCAACACCGAGCTGTTCGTCGACCTCGCGCGCGCGAAGGCGGCTCAGTCGGCCTGAGTCTCTCCCGGCGTCGCGGACGCAGTGACCGGATGCCACGGGCTCCGGCGCGACCTAAGACGCCGCCGCCTCGCCACCCGGCACTGCCGTGTCCGGCGCCGTCGCGCGCAGGCGACGCCGTACGAGCAACACCGCGACGAGCACGGTCGCGAGGATCACCGCCAGGAGCGCGTACAGACTCCACGGCACGGCCGCGACCGAGAACTCGGCCGTCACCGGCGCGAGGGGTGCGGCACCCAGGCCGACGGATTCCGGCGCGATGTCGACGGAGCCGGACACCCACCCGAGCGAGAACGCCGGCACCTCGCGCGCGATCTCCACGGTCGACCCCGGGAGCACCTCGGTCAGCTGCGCCGGCGGGGTGCGGGTGCCGAAGAGGCCCGCGGTGGCGACCGTCTCAGCCCCCGTCAGTCGTGTGTTGCCGGTATTGGCGAGCGCGTACTCGACGACGAGGCGCCCGGAGTCGAACGGGTTCCAGGATGCCTCGTACCGGGTCGAGACCGCGGACAACGCGACTGCCGGCACCAGCTCGCCCGCGACCCGGAGGTTGATGCGGGTGCCCAGGCGGCGGTCGACGGACAGCGTCGACGAAGCGTCGGTGCTCGTGAGGGAGGTCACGATGCCCGCGGCATGGTCGCCTGGGCGCGCGTCGGCGGGCACCGTGACGGTGAAGGGCACTTCGGCGGACTCGCCCGGCGCCAGCGACAGCGATGTCGTGGCGACCGACACCCACGTCCCGGCGCCCTGCGACGGCTGCCCGTCGACGAGGACGTCGATCTCGCCGGTGGATGCCGTGAAGGCGTCGGCGGCATAGACGGCGAGGGGGAGGGGCTCGGTGCCGGTGTTGACCACGGTCATCGCGTCGGAGATCACGCTCCCGGGTTCGACCACGTCGTACGTGAAGTTCGCGCGACCCGCGCCCTGCGCGTTGTCGGCGGTCTGCACGCTCCAGGCGACACCGCCGTCGGCGGCCGTCGCGGGTGCCGGAGCGACGATCGCGAGGAGAAGGGAGCCGAGGAGGGCGAACGTGAGAGGGCGTCGGAACACGGGCGGGCTTTCTGCGGGACGGGCGACGGGGACCCCGACGCGCGTCGGAGTCCCCGTCGGGTGGATTACTGCAGGGCGGTGATGGTGAGTTTCGCGGTGTAGTCGCCGGCCGGGGTCGTGCCGGGGATCACGAGCGACAGGTCGGCTCCCACGGTGGCGTTCGCGGCCGCGGTCGACGACGCGAGCACGCGCGACGCCCCGAGCCCGGTGCCGCCGAGGCGGGTCGACGCGACCTCCGCGCCGGCGGTGACGGTCTGCCCGGCCGTGACGAGCTTGGGCTTCCAACCGAGCAGGTCGCTCGAGAACGACCCGCCCGTGCTCGACGCGAAGTTCCCGACCTGGCCCGAGATGCTCCACGTGTACGGCGCGGTGCCTCCGGCGCGCGTGTCGGTCACGACGATGTTCGTGAGCGATCCGGATGCCGTGAAGTTCGCGCCGTCCTGCACGGCGGTGCCGAGGCTGGCCGGCGAGGTGCCCTCGAACGCCCACCCGAACGAGCCGGTGGGGTTGTCGACCCAGTCCGGGACCTCGACGATCACGTCGGTCGACGAGGCGAAGGCGATCGGGGTGAACGTCTCGAAGGGGGCGTACACGGTGCCGCTGCCGGCGTACGTGTAGATGCCGAAGTTCCCGGCGGCGAGGTTCTGCGCCTCGGTGGTGCTCAGGGCGAGGTCGACCGAGAACGTGCCGTCCTCCTTCAGCTCGATCGCGCCGCTGTTCGCGCCGCCGACGGTCGCCATGCTGGCGGCCGGGACCGCCCACTTCTGCGCGATCACCGAGCGTGCCGACGAGGCCGCGCCGGCCGAGGGCTTCCAGACGTCGGCGAACTTGCCGAACACGACGTACGTTCCGCTGAAGGTTCCGGCCAGGGGCGGTCGCGTGCCGTTGGTGGCGGTGCCCGACGGCAGGAAGCCGCTGCCCGTGACGGTGACCGTCTCACCCTGGGTGAGACCGCTGCTCTTCGAGACGGTGACGGTGGGAGCGGATGCCACGGGCGCGGCCGTGTAGGCGACCGAGAGCGGGCTCGCGGGCTTGCGCGCGTCGGCCGAACCGCCCGAGGAGTACCAGTACGAGCCCTGACCGGTCTTCACCTGGAAGTCGACGAACGACTGCGGGAAGGCCCCGGCGTTCGCACCGGAGGTGACCTGGGCGACCGAGCCCTCGGGGACGGTGATCGTGCGACCGAGGTAGTCGGGGGTCACGGTGAATCCGGTGGGGGTCACGTCGACGCCGGTCAGCGTGGCGATCACCACATTCGGCTCCGGGGTGAGGGTCTCGAACTTGTCGGGATCGTCCATCGAGGTGCCGTAGCCGCCGAGGGTCGCGGTGACCGTGCCGGTGCCGTCGCTCGCGACGGTGAGCTTCGGGTCGGTGATCCATGAGCGGGTCATGCCCGAGTAGTACGCCGAGGTGAACGACCCGGTCCACTGGATCGTCGCGGTGTTGGCATCCACGTCGACCGTGCCGGTGCCGCCGGTGATCTCGGCGATGTGTCCCGAGTTCAGTCCGTTCCCGGAGGTGATGGTGGTGCCGTTCGCGTCGGTGCGCAGGCCCGCGAACGTCGCTGCGGCGTAGCTGCCATCGGACTGCTTCTTCAGGATCTGCGTGTTGCCGTCGCTCTGCTTCCAGTTCGAGGTGGTGACGCGGTCGGCCGACGAGGTCGCCGTGACGATTCCGGCCGACAGCAGGTTGACCGTGCCGGGGGCGAAGGCGGCCGCGTTGGATTCGGCGTTGATGCCCCAGCGGAAGACGGCGCCGTCGACGGTGGTGTCGGCGGCGTGCGCGGGGGCGGCGACGAGAGCCCCGCCGAGGGCGATCGCCGCGGCAGCGAGGCTCGCGGTGGTCACGCGGACGAACCGGCGTCTGTGCGTGGAGGAATCCACGTTCGTTCCCTTCTCCACCTTCCGACGGGTCCCGACGGCATGCGCGGGTGCACCCCGGTGGGGTGCTGGAAGGCAGGTTAGGCTTACCTAAGCATGAAGTCCGCTTCCAGGCAATGTTAAGGGTAGGCTCACCTTACTTGGAGGTACGTTCATGATCCGTCGAACGACTCGTGGCATCGTCGCGCTCGCGCTCGCCCTGACCATGGCCACAGGACTCAGCGCATGCGACACCGCAGGAACCGCGCACGGCGACGTCGCCGGCTCGACGCCCCCACTGGCCGAGGTGACGCCGCTCGCCGACCCGCTGTCGTGGGAGGGGCCGTCGACCGCGGTCGCGGCCGCCGCGCCGATCGTGCCGGTCACCGACGGTGCGCAGGTGCTGCCCGCGACGGTCACCGACTCGCAGGGCACCGGAGTCACCGTGACCGACACCTCGCGCATCCTCACCCTCGACATCTACGGATCGCTCTCGCGGATCGTCTTCGAGCTGGGCCTCGGCGACCAGGTCGTCGCGCGCGACATCTCGACGGGATTCCCCGAGGCGGCGCACCTGCCCGTGGTCACCGAGAACGGTCACGACCTCAACGCCGAGGCGATCCTCGACGCGGCCCCCACGGTGATCCTCACCGACACGAGCCTCGGCCCGTGGGACACCATCCTGCAGATGAGGGATGCCGGCATCCCGGTCGTCGTGGTCGACTCGCACCGGTCGCTCGAATCGGTCGGATCGCTCATCGAGCAGGTCGGAGCGGCTCTCGGCGTACCCGAGCGGGCGGCGGCGCTCGCCGCGCGCAGCACCGCCGCGGTCGACGCCAAGATCGCGCAGATCGCCGCCGTCGCGCCGAGTGACCCCGCTCAGAAGCTCCGCATGATGTTCCTCTACGTCCGGGGGCAGTCGGGCGTCTACTACCTGTTCGGCGAGGAGTCCGGAGCGGACAGCCTGATCGAGGCCCTCGGGGGCATCGACGTCGCCGGTGAGATCGGCTGGAAGGGCATGCGCCCGATCACCGACGAGGCCCTCGTCGATGCGAACCCCGACCTGCTGATCATGATGACGAAGGGCCTCGAATCGGTGGGCGGCGTCGACGGTCTCACCGAGCACCTCCCCGCGGTCGCCCAGACGGATGCCGGTCGCCACCGACGCATCGTCGACATGTCCGACACCACGGTGCTGAGCTTCGGGCCCGCCGCCGCCGACGTGCTCGACGCGCTCGCCGTCGCCGTCTACGCGCCTGAGGCGACGGGATGACGGCGGTCGCGGCCGCACCCGTCGCCGCACCGAGAGCACGGATCGGCGCGCGTGTCCCGGCGGTCTTCGGCTCGCTCTCCGTGGCCCTCGTGGTGCTCGTCGTCGTGTCGGCCGGAAGCGGGCAGCTCTCGATCCCGCCCGATCAGGTCGTCGGCGCCTTCGCGCGCGCCTGGAACGAGGCGGTGCGCGGGATCGGACTCGGCGTGCTGTCGGTCGGGCCGGGCGCGGTCATGGAGCACGTCAACGGCGAGGCCACGCTGTGGCTGATCCGGATGCCGCGTCTGCTCATGGCGGTGCTGGTGGGGGCGACGCTCGCCACCGCCGGTGTCGTCATGCAGGGCGTGTTCCGCAACCCGCTGGCCGAGCCCGGGGTCATCGGCATCTCGTCGGGTGCGGCGGTCGGGGCCTCGGCATCCATCGTCTTCGGGCTCACGTTCCTCGGCCCGCTCACCCTGCCCGCCCTCGCGTTCGCCGGAGGGCTGGCCGCGACCGTGATCGTCTACGCCTCGGCGCGTGCCGACGGACGCACCGAGGTCGTCACGCTCGTGCTCACCGGTATCGCGGTCAACGCGATCGGTGGTGCCGCGATCGCGCTGTTCACCTACCTCGGGTCGACGCAGCAGCGCGAGCAGATCGTGTTCTGGCAGCTCGGCTCGCTCAACGGCACCCGGTGGGACGACCTTGCCGTCGTCGCCCCGCTCGCCATCGTCGGCATCGTCGCGTGCCTGTTCTTCGCCGGGAGCCTCGACCTCCTCGCGCTCGGCGAGCGGCAGGCCGAGCACCTCGGCGTGCGCGTGGAGCGGCTGCGCGTGATCGCGATCGTCGTGATCGCCCTGCTCACGTGCGCCGCGGTCGCCTTCTGCGGGATCATCGGCTTCGTCGGTCTCGTCGTGCCCCACCTCATGCGCATGGTGCTCGGGCCCGGTCACCGCCTGCTCCTGCCCGCGAGTGCCCTCGGCGGCGCGGTGCTGCTGCTCGCCGCCGACCTCGTCGCGCGCACCGCGGTACCCGGGTCGGAGCTGCCGATCGGCATGCTCACCGCCCTCATCGGCGGGCCGTTCTTCTTCTGGCTCTTGCGCCGAACGCGCCGCCGGTCGGGGGGATGGGGATGACGCCGGTGCTGCGTGCGCGCGGGATCTCAGCCGACGTCGGCGGTCGACGTGTGCTCGACGACGTCGACCTCGACCTCGCCGCGGGAGAGATGGTCGTGCTCGTCGGTCCGAACGGCGCGGGCAAGTCGACGCTGCTGTCGGTGCTCGCGGGAGACCGCACCCCCGCGACGGGATCCGTCGAGCTCGACGGGGCGGTCCTGGACTCGTGGCCCGTCGCCGAGCGTGCGCGCCGCCGGTCGGTCCTGACCCAGAGCAATGAGGTGTCGTTCCCCTTCGTCGTCCGCGACGTCGTGCGGATGGGGCGGGCGCCGTGGCGCCGGCACCCTGCCGCCGCGCGCGACGACGACGCGGTGGCCGAGGCGTTGGTCGCCGGTGAGGTGGAGGCGTTCGCCGACCGGGCCGTCACGGGGCTCTCGGGCGGGGAACGCGCCCGAGCGGCGTTCGCCCGCTCGTACGCGCAGGAGTGCGCGATCGCGCTGCTCGACGAACCCACCGCGAGCCTCGACATTCGCCACCAGCACCGCGTGCTCGCCCGCACGCGCGATCGTGTGAACGCCGGGGGCGCGGCCATCGTCGTCCTGCACGATCTGGGGCTCGCCGCCGCGTACGCCGACCGCGTCGTCCTGCTCGAGAACGGGCGGGTGGTCGCGATCGGGCCGCCGCGCGACGTGCTCGATGCCGAGCTGCTCACGCGGGTGTATCGGCATCCGATCGACGTCGTCGACGGGCCCCGCGGAACACTGCTCGTCGTCGCCGACGCTTCGCCCCTGGCATCCCCCATCCCCGGAGAACACGTATGAACCCTCTGACTCGTCGTCTCGCTGCTCTCTCGACCGCTCTGACCCTGACCGTTGCGGGCGTCGTCGTCGCCGGAGCCCCCGTGTGGGCCGCCGGGACCGTGACGGTCGCCGGCCCCGAGGGCGCGGCATCCGCGAGCCCCGATTACGCCACCGACGTGACCGTCTCGGGCTCGGGTTTCCAGTCGATCCCGAACGGTTTCGGCGGCATCTACGTGCTGTTCGGGTGGGTCGACGACCCGAGCGGCGGGTCGTGGCGCCCGAGCGCCGGGGGAGTGGTCGGGGCGGACTACCGGTACGTGCCCGACGCGGAATCGGCCGACAACAACGGGTACCAGCGCTTCCTGGCGTTCCCGGGCAGCCAGACCGAGAGCTCCGCGAACGGCACGTTGGGCGCCGACGGATCGTGGTCGGTGTCGATGGTGATTCCCGGGGCGGTGTTCGAGAGCCAGGACCGCGAGGGCAACGTGACCGAGGTCGATTGCCGACGCGTCACCTGCGGCATCATCACCATCGGCGCGCACGGGGTGAAGAACGCGAACAACGAGACGTTCACGCCGGTTTGGTTCGCAGCGGCCTCCGCGACCGAGGCCCCTGCCGCCGCGAGCGCGCCGGCCGCCGCGGGTGCCGTGCGCGTCGGCGTCGAGTCGGCCGCGGTCACGGCGGGAACGTCGATCGTCTTCACCGGCCAGGGCTTCACCCCGGGCGAACAGGTCGTCGCCTCGCTCGACGGCGGGCTCACGGCCGTGGGTCCACTCACCGCCGGGGCGCAGGGCGAGGTCGCCGCGGCTCTGCCGGTGCCGCGCGAGATCCGCGACGGCACGCACCTCGTCACCCTGCGCGGGGCAGGATCGGGCGCGGTGGCCGAGACCGAGGTCGCCGTCAGCGGCGGGACCGCGGTGGCAGCGGTCTCCGACGCGCCGACCGCGCCGACGTGGGTGCTCGTGCTGCTCCTGGCGTGCATCGCGCTGTCGGTCGCGTTGATCATCACGAGCATCGTCACCGCGATCGTGCGCGCGCGGACACGGCGTCGTGCGAAGCGGAAGCGCGCGGCTGCCGCGACGGTGCGGACGGATGCCGCGGCGGCGGGCACCCCGGCCACGCCGGGCGGCGCGTCTTCCGGTGCCAAACCACCTCCCGCCGCGCCGGCACCGGACGTTGCCGCTCATCCCGCCGCCGCGTCAGTCGGCACCGCCTCAGCCGTCGCCGCGCCGTCCGCTGCCGCGAACGACACGGGGCCGGTGGGCGAGCCCGTCGCTTCTCCGGACGCGCCGACCGAGCTGCTGCCCACGGGAACGCTGCGATGAGGGCGCGCACGGCGCTGCGGGTCGCTCTCGTGGCCGCCCTGCTGCTGGGGTTCGGCGCGGCCCCGGCGGCTGCGGCGGGTCCCGACGACGTCATCGTGACAGTGCCCGGGCCCGGGGGCGACCCCGGGGGCGGAGACGGCACCATCGTCGACGCGCAACTGCGGTGGGGTCTCAACGCCGAATCTGGGGGCGGAGCCTTCGCGGGGGGATGCAACTTCCTCAGCGCCGGTGTCGCCGGCGACGCGGGGGGCGCCCGGGTCTGGGGCGAGAACGACGGCCTCTACCGCGCCGAGGATGGCCGGGTGCGCATCGAGAAGCCGACGGCGGGGGGCCAGTGGGCGACCGCGTCGTGGGCCACCAAATGCCAGGATCCGACGGGCGCGGCGGTGTCGGTCGCCTCGACCGCGAGCACCAGCGGAAACCAGGTCGTCATCGACGGCGGCACGGGCACGCGCCGCGACGGCACGCTCGACATCCGGTGGTCGGGCTCGTTCACGATCGTGTTCTACGGAGGCATGACCTACTGGAGCGTGACGGACCCACGACTCACCCTCGACGCGGCGGGCAACGGCCAGCTCACGGCGAGCGCGAGTGGCTACGGCACCTCGATGGACGACATGACGAAATGGAGCCCGATCGCTGCGCAGACCATCGTGCTGGCCGACATCCGCGCGGCCGATCTCTCGAGCACCGGGGGCTTCACGGTCACCCCGCAGTACCTCGGAGTCTTGAGCGTGGGGGCGGGGCAGGTCGCACGCTCAGGGACGAACGAGGCGTACTGGGGGTCCTTCCCGCAGTCCTTCGTCGACTTCCACCGCCTGACGGGACAGCAGGGGTACTGGCTCACGACGGGCGGGGTCCGGGATGCCGCGAAGCCGGCGTCGCCCCTCACGGTGAGCTACTCGTCGGCAGCGCCGGTCGCCGTGCCGCCGTCGGCCGGGACGGGAGGTACTCCTGCGGACGCACCGAACAACCCGCTGCGGCGCGCGCCGGGGACGATCGCCGCCGCCGCGCCGCTGCAGCAGTTCCTCCCGGTCGCGGCGCCGCTGACGACACAGCCGCAGGCGGCCGGGCTGGTCCCCGAGTCGCGACGTGGCCTCTCGCCTCTGGTGGGGCCCCTCCTCGGCTCCGCCGCCGCGCTCGGGCTGGCGATCGTCGCGGTGCTCAGCATGATGCGGGCGTTCCCGTGGCAGCGAAGGGCGGATCTGCCCTGAGGGCGGGGTGTGCCGTCGCACGGAGTTCGGGGTAGACACGCCGTGGGAGGTGCCGCCGTGGCGGCGTGTCGCCCGGTGACTCCGCGTGACGGGTCGGGGATGTGCCCGGCGGGGGTGTGCCGTTATGCGGAGTCGGGGGAGGACACGCCGCTCAGGGCGCGACGGGAGCGGCGTGTCGTCGAGAAACTCCGCGTGACGGTACGGCCGGGCGCGGGTCGGTGTCGTTTCGCGGTGGGATGTACCGTCACGCGGAGTCGGGGGCCGACACGCCGATGACGGCACGCCCCGCACGGCGTGTCGCCGGAGAACTCCGCGTGACGGTACCGCGACCCGCCCCGCCCCGCGCGCGGACCTCGACCCGGACAGACCGAAACCGACCGTGCGGCCCCTGATGTCGGCGGCCGCGCCTAGGGTGAGGCCATGGAATTCGGCATCTTCGTCCCCCAGGGCTGGCGCTTCGACCTCGTCGGCATCGATCCGAGTGAGCACTGGCGCGTCATGAACGCGCTCGCTCAGAGCGCCGACGACGGCCCGTGGAAATCGCTGTGGGTCTACGACCACTTCCACACGACGCCCGTCCCCAGCGCCGAGGCGACTCACGAGGCATGGACCCTCATGGCCGCTTTCGCCGCCGCCACCGACCGCATCCGCCTGGGCCAGATGTGCACGTGCATGGGGTACCGCAACCCCGCGTACCTCGCCAAGGTCGCGGCGACGGTCGACGCCATCTCGGGCGGTCGCGCCGAGATGGGCATCGGCGGCGGCTGGTACGAGCATGAGTGGAAGGCCTACGGCTACGGCTTCCCGCCCATCGGCGAGCGCCTCGGGCGCCTGCGCGAGGGGGTCGAGATCATGCACCAGGCCTGGACGACGGGCGAAGCGACCCTGTCGGGGAAGTATTACGAGGTCGACGGCGCGATCGTGCAGCCGAAGCCGCTCCAAGAGGGCGGCATCCCGCTGTGGATCGCGGGCGGCGGCGAGAAGGTGACCCTGAAGATCGCGGCAAAGTACGCCTCGTACACGAACTTCGGTGGCTCGATCGAGGAGTTCGAGCACAAGACCGCGGTGCTGCGCGGTCACTGCGAAGCGCTCGGTCGCGACGTGAGCGACATCACGCAGTCCACCAACTTCAACACGATCGTGGCCGAGACCGAGTCCGAGGCCGAGGATCGTCTCGCCGCGGTCGTGGCCCGTCTCCGCCCCCACGTCGGTGACGAGCGGGCGGATGCCATCGAAGCCGACTACCGCGCCTCCGACGGCTTCGGCACGCCCGAGCGAATCGTCGAGCGGCTGCGCGAGCGTGCCGCCCACGGCCTCGGCTACGCGATCCACTACTTCCCCGAGGCGGCCTACGACACCTCCGGCATCTCGCTGTTCGAGCGCGAGGTGATTCCGGCGCTCTGACCCCGGCGCGTGAGGGGTCGGCCTCCGTTGCTCCCGGGCAACGAAAGCTGCTCCCTCACGCGACGGTAATCACACGAGCGGTGCCACGTCGGCGTACGCGTCGGTCTCGACGAACGGGACGGATGCCGCGCCGTCGAACACCCGCGCCCGTCGTGCCGTGGCATCCCACGCGGGCCAGCCAGGATCGCCGTCGCGCGCGAATGCAACGGCCGCCCCGTGCAGCTGCGCGGCGAGGCTTCGCGGAGGCGCATCCCCGGCGATCGCGCTGACCCCGTCCGCGTCGAGGTGGTCGAACCAGAACGGCACGTCGAGGCAGTGACACGCCCCGCCGAACCTCGGTGAAGCCCACGCGAAGCGGTAGACCCAGGTGGGCGCGACACCCCGCGCCCGCGCGACGCGCGACACCGTCGCGCGGATCACCCGGTCGGTCGCGTACCCACCGAGGATCGCCGCCGTTCCCTGTCGCCGCGTGCGCGCGAGGTACGCACGGCGACGCGAACGCCCGAGACCCAGCACCGCCAATGCGAGCGACACCGGCACGAACCGCAGCAGGCCGCGGTAGCGAGCGGTGAGCATCGTGAACTCGTCGTCGGTCGAGCCGATCACGAGCGGCACGCCCGTCTCCTCGGCGAGCACGTCGAGCGGATGCCGCGGCAACACGTCTCCGTCGATCACCGGTCCGAGCGGCAACCCGTTGTCGAGGAGCGCCGTCACCGAGGCGATCGCGCGTCCGCGCGGAGGCTTCCCCGCGGCTTTCTGCAGCTCGACCAGTCGTTCCTCCGTCACGCCGGCGAACCCGTCACGGTCGGCCGACACCCCCGCGAGTTCCGCCACGCGCGCGGCGAAGCGTCGAGCGGTGTCGGCGGGCACCGCCCCGATCGCGGGCGAGATCGCCATCGCGCCGTGGAAGAGACCGGATGCCGCCGGGCTCGCCATCAGCGCGAGCACCGACCCGCCGCCCGCCGACTGTCCTGCGACGGTGACGCGCGCCGGGTCGCCGCCGAAGGCGCCGATCTCGTCGCGCACCCACTCGAGGGCGGCGACCTGATCCCGAAGCCCGCGGTTCGAGGGTGCGCCGTCGATGAGCCCGAACCCGTCGAAGCCGATCCGGTACGAGATCACGACCACGACGACGCCGTCGCGTGCGAACGCGTCGCCGTCGTACCACCGGCTCGCGGGCGACCCCGAGGTGTAGCCCCCGCCGTGGATCCACACGAGCACCGGGAGGGTGGCATCCGGATCCCGATCGGCGGGGGCGAAGACGTTGACGTTCAGCGTGGCGTCGCCGGGCACGCTCGGCTCGGGGATGAGGGTGATGCCGGCGTCACCCCGCTGTGCCGTCGGCCCGTACGCGGTCGCGTCGCGCTCCCCGTCCCAGGGGGCGACGGGCGTCGGCGCGCCGAAGCGCAGGGCCCCCACGGGCGCCTGCGCGAACGGGATGCCGAGGAACACCGCCGTCCCGCCCCGTCGGAACCCTCGCACGGTTCCCTTCGAGGTGACGGCGAGCACGGTGGCATCCATTCCCCCATCCTGCCCGGTCGGGCTCACGCGCGAGCGGTGTCCCACCAGCGCAGGACCCGCAGCGCGAAGAACGTCAGCCAGCGGGAGGGCTCGCCGGCCGGGACGTCGACGGCGAACCACTCCGCCCCCTCGAGCGGGGAGGCCTGACGCCACGTGCCGTCGGTGTCGCGCGAGGCGCGCACCCGGTCGATCGCCTCTGCCAAGCGCGGGTCGGGCTCGGTGCCGTCGCGTTCGGACGCGGCGCGGAAGTGGTCGAGGGCGCGGAGCGCGCTGTAGCGAAAACGGAACGGATAGCCCAGGTGATGCGCCCACGCGTGCCGCTCTCCGGTCGACAGCCGGTACAGCAGCCTCCGCTCGAGCAGGTACTCCTCCCCGCCTTTCCGGGCCGCGTGCAGTTCGGGGGTGCCGCCGGTGCGCCACTCGTCGTCGAGGATCGCGATCACGGAGTTCAGGGTGGAGTGGAACGACGACTTCGTCGACCCGTCCACCCACTCGCAGTTCCAGCCGCCGTCACCGAGCTGATGCTCGACGAACCAGTTCCGGATGCCGCTGACATCCGCCCCCAACCACGCTCCGCTCGCGAGGGTGAAGGCATTGATGCACGCGTCGACCTCTCCGCCCCAGAAGGGCAGGTCGTCGTACTCCCAGCGGACGTTGCGGTCGATGAGCCCGACGGTGTCGGGGCGGAGGGCCTCGGCATCCACTCCCCATTCGCGCAGGCTCATCAGCGACCACGAGGTCGCGGTCCACGGCTGCGGATCACCCCACTCGAAGCCGGCGGGGAAGTGCGCGCCGCCGGCCCAGAGCCCGTCCTCGCCCTGAGCGGCGAGGAGTCGCGCCCCGAAACCCTCGTGCGGCACCCTTGCCCGCGTCGCTCGCCACTGCTCCTCGGGCGCGCCGAGCAGGTCGCGTTCGACCTTCCAGCGCAGCGCCGGGTCGCTGTCGGCCAGCCAGGCGAGGACGTCGTCGTCGGTCATCCGGGCAGGTTACGCCCGTAGCCGCGGTGCGTACAGGTTTTGGGTGGGCTGAGTGCGCGGGGCCGGGCGGGGTGCGGTGGCTGGGGTCGGGCGGGGCGGATGCCCGGGGTGGGGGGGGCGGCCGTGTCACGCATAAACGCTGTTCGCGCACGAAAACACGTGGAGAGCGCGTTTATGTGAGCGGAGAGCGTTTATGGCGAGGGGGCCGGGGCCGTGGCGGTGCGCCTGCTCGACCGGTCCGTGGCGCGTGGGGGCCGGGTGGGCCGCGGCGCTCGCGGCGGCGTGGTTGCCGTGGGCGGCGGCTGCCGCGTCACGCATAAACGCTGTTCGCGCACGGAAACACGTGGAGAGCGCGTTTATGTGAGCGGATGGCGTTTATGCGCGCCGTCCCGCGCCCCCGCGCCCCGCCCCGGGCCCCCGCCGCGGCGCCGCCGCCGGCCGGGGGAGCCGACGCCGACCCGCGCCCCGGCCCGTCACGCGTCGCGGCGCGCGCCCTCGGACGGCGTCACGGTGAACACGTTCGGGGCGCGGAAACCGGATGCCGCGAACGCGGCGAGAACCGCCTCGGTCGCCGCCGGGATGAGGCCGGTGGGGATCAACGCGATCGCCGCCCCGCCGAAGCCGCCGCCGGTCATGCGGGCACCGAGGGCGCCCGCGGCGAGAGTCGTCTCGACGGCGAGGTCGAGCTCGGGCACCGAGATCTCGAAGTCGTCGCGCATCGACGCGTGCGATGCCGTCAGCAGGTCGCCGATCGCCGTCGGGCCCTCGGCGTCGAGCGCGGCCACGGTGTCGAGCACGCGCTGGTTCTCGGTGACGATGTGGCGCACGCGGCGGAAGGTGACGTCGTCCAGGATCTCCTGGGCGCGGGGCAGGTCGTCGACGGTGAGGTCGCGGAGGGCGGCGACGCCGAAGGCGGCCGCCCCGCGCTCGCACGCCTCGCGGCGTTCGCGGTATCCGCCCGAGGAGTGCGCGTGCTCGACGAGCGTGTCGGTGACGAGGATCGACAGCCCGGCGTCGGCGAACCCGAGGGGCACCGCGCGGGTCTCGAGCGTGCGGCAGTCGAGGAACGTCGCCGCGTCGGCGACGCCCAGCATCGACGCCATTTGGTCCATGATCCCGGTCGGGGCGCCGACCGCGTCGTTCTCGGCGATGCGTCCCACGCGGGCGAGGGCGACCTTGTCGAGACCGGCGTTCCACACGTCGTTGAGGGCGGATGCCACGGCCCCCTCGATCGCGGCGGACGACGACAGGCCCGCCCCCACCGGCACCTCCGACGCCAGGGCGATGTCGACGCCGCGAGGCGCGGCATCCGGGGCCTCCCGAAGCAACGCCCACGCCACGCCCAGCGGGTACCCCGCCCAGTCGAGGCCGCCGGCGGCGATGCGGGCGTCGAGCTCGGCGAGCGGGACCTCGACCGCGTCGTCGGCGAACGTCGACCGAACGCGGATCACGTCGTCGTCGCGCAGCGCGACCGCGGCGGCCGTGCGCTGGGCG
>NZ_JBLWIG010000001.1:0-134792 GCF_048381605.1 Microbacterium sp. S1037 | reverse complement strand
GGTTGGCGCGGCCGGGGGCCGACCAGACGCCCACGGCGGGAGCGGCGAGCAGGGCGAGGGCGTCGTCGACGGCGCTCATGCCGTCACCTCCGGAACGGTGTCGAGGGCGGCGCGCAGGCGCTCGGCCTGCGACTCGGGGGTCACGTCGCCGATCCAGGCGCCCATGGCGGCCTCGGATCCGGCGAGGTACTTCAGCTTGTCGGCCGCACGGCGCGGCGAGGTGATCTGCAGGTTGAGGCGCACGGCATCCCTCGCCCGTCCGACCGGCGCCTGGTGCCAGGCGGCGATGTAGGGGGTGGGGGTGTCATACAGGGCGTCGATGCCGCGCAGCAGCCGGAGGTAGAAGGGCGCCAGCTCGTCGCGCTCGGCGTCGGTCGTCTCGGCGAGATCGGCGACGTGGCGGTGCGGGAGCACGTGCACCTCGATGGGCCAGCGGGCCGCGAACGGCACGAAGGCGGTCCAGTGCTCGCCGCGCAGCACGACGCGCTCGCCGGCGGACTCGAAGTCGAGGATGCGCGCGAACAGGTCGCTCGAGGTGCGCGAGATCGTGTCGAGCAGGCGGTGCGTGCGCGGGGTCACGTACGGGTAGGCGTAGATCTGCCCGTGCGGGTGGGGCAGGGTGACCCCGATCTGCTCCCCGCGGTTCTCGAACGGGAAGACCTGACGGATGCCGGGCAGAGCCGAGAGCGCCGCGGTCCGATCGGCCCACGCCTCGATGACGGTGCGGGCGCGGGTGCGCGAGAGCGATCCGAACGACCCCTCGTGCGCGGGGCTGAAGCACACGACCTCGCAGCGTCCGACCGAGGTGCGCGTGCGGCCCAGGCCGAGGTGCTCGAGGTCGTCGTCTCCGCGCGGGGGGTCGACCGCGGCCGGAGCGTCGCCGACCGCGCTGTCGAGCGCGGGACCGAACGACGGCGACTTGTTCTCGAAGACCGCGACGTCGTACAGCGACGGGATCTCGGACGGGTTGGTCGGCGTCTGCGGCGACAGCGGGTCGAGGTGCGCGGGGGGCAGGAACGCGCGGTTCTGACGGTTGGATGCCACGGTGATCCAGTCGCCCGTCAGCACGTCCTGCCGCATGGTCGCCGTCATCGGCCGGGGGTCGAGGGTGCGGGCGTCGATCGCGCGCTCGGCGCCGAGCGTCGTGTCGGGGTCGTCGAAGTAGATGAGCTCGCGTCCGTCGGCCAGGTGCGTGGGCCGCTTGACGACGCCGGCGCCCAGAGGCACCGCGGAGAGGATGTCCGTGTTCACGATAACACGCTACATCCGGCGCGTGATATCGTCAACATCGAGGGGGCGTGATGCGCGTATCCATGGCCGACGTGGCCGCGAGGGCCGGGGTCTCGGCGCAGACGGTGTCGCGCGTCGCGAACGGCAGCCCCCGGGTCGACCCCGCGACACGGGCGCGCGTCGAGAAGGCGATGGCCGACCTCGGCTATCGCATGCACCGCGCCGCGCGGGCGCTGCGTACCGGGCAGACCTCGACCATCGGCCTCGTCGTGTCGACCCTCGCGTCCGTCGGCAACTCGCGCATGCTCCAGGCGATCTCCGAGGCCGCCGCTACCCGCGACTACGCCCTCGCCGTCGTGACGGTCGGGGAGCGAGGCATCCGCGAGGCGTTCGCCCGCCTGCGGTCGCAGGGCGTCGATGGGGCCGTCGTGCTGAACGAGGCGACCGAGCTCGCGCGCGACGCGCAGCCGCCCGCGGATCTGCACCTCGTCGTGGTCGACTCCCCGGCCGACGCGCGGTTCTCGATCGTGCAGACCGACCACGCCGGCGGCGCACGGGCCGCCACCGCCCACCTGTTGGCCCTCGGCCATGACACGGTGCACCACCTCGCCGGACCGCGCGGCTCGTTCGCCGCGGCCGAGCGCGAGCGTGGATGGCGCGAGGCGCTCGCGGACGGCGGGCTCGTCGCGCCCGAACCGGTCCGCGGCGATTGGACGTCGGCATCCGGGTACTCCGCCGTCGCGGGCCTCACCGGTGCCACGGCGATCTTCGTCGCCAACGATCAGATGGCCCTCGGTGCTCTGCGCGCTCTCGCCGACGAGGGCCGCGGTGTTCCCGAGGATGTCTCCGTGGTGGGCTTCGACGACATCGCGGATGCCGCGGAGTTCCGCCCGCCGCTGACCACCGTCCGCCAGGACTTCGACGCGCTGGGCCGTCGCGCCGTCGTCGCCCTGATAGCGGCGATCGAGGGCGGCGATCCGGTCGCGGAGACGGTGCCGGCGACACTGGTGGTGCGCGAGAGTACCGCTGTGCGGTGAGTGTCGCCCTTCGTGTGACCCTCAGTTGAGCGGTGGTACACCGAATGTTCAGGTGGTACACTTGAGCCATGCCGACCACCCGTCCCCGCACCCAGGTGACGCACACCGTCGAGATCGAGGAGGCGCTGCAGATCGCGCGTTCCCGCTGGCCCGATGAGTCGCCGAGCGCGCTGATCACGCATCTCGTCGTCGCGGGTGGTCGCGCCCTCCGCGGCGAGGAGTCTCGACGTTCCGCCGCACAGCGTCGCCGCATCGACCTCGTCATCGACCAGTTCGCGGGGATCTACCCCGAGGGTTACCTGCGGGAACTCCGCGAGGATTGGCCGGAGTGATCGTTCTCGACGCCGGCGTCATCATCGCTCTGTTCACTCCCGGTGACGCCCATCACGATCGCGCCAAGAAGCTGCTGGCCGACGACCCTGGTCCGTTTCTGATGCACCCGCTCACGGTCGCCGAGACGCTGGTCGGGGCGGCACGCGTCGGCCGAGAGGCGGAGATGTGGCGAGCCCTGCGCGCTCTGCGGGTCGAGGCGGTGGACATGGGCCCCGACGAGCCGGTGCTCGTGGCGACCTTGCGCGCTCGCCACTCGCTGAAGATGCCCGACACGTGCGTTCTCGCCGCCGCCACGCACCTCGACGCTCCGCTCGCGACGTTCGACGACCGGCTCGGCGCGGTCGCCGACCAGCTGTCGCTTCGCCATCACGCATAAACGGCATCCACGCGCAGAAACACGAGCAGCTCGCGTTTATGTGCGTGGATCGCGTTTAGGCAAGGGGCCGAACCGCCGCGTCGATCGCCCGCACCATCCGCGGGGGAACCCGCGCCCGTGAGGCCGTGCGCCCGGCCTACGCGGCCGGGAGATCCATCGTCACGGTCGTGCGACCGTCGGGAGCGCTGTCGAGCCCGACGGTGCCGCCGTGCGCGACGGCGATCGCGCGAACCGTCGTGAGCCCGAGGCCGAAACCCTGGATCTCACCCGATCGCGCAAGCGAACCCCGGTAGAAGCGGTCGAAGGCTCGACGCTGTTCGGTCGGCCCGAGACCGGGGCCGTCGTTGGTCACCGCCAGCACCGCGCGGCCGTCGTGGACGCCGTACGACACGGTGATCGCGGACGACGGGATGCCGAACTTCACCGCGTTCGTGAGCAGCTCGACGATCGCGAGGCGCACCTGTGTGCCGTCGAGTCGGGCGGACGTGGGGCCGGTGGCGGCCGTCTCGATGAGGAACGCGCGGGCGTCGGCGAACGCGGCGACCTCGGCGACCGCGGTGGCGACGATCTCGCCGAGGTCGACGTCGTCCGGGTGGAGCGTCTTCTCGCTCTCGCTCGCCGCGAAGAGATCGCGCACCCGGTGCGACAGATCGGCGGTGCGGCGGGTGACCACGTCGACGTAGCGCTTCAGGCGGGTGTCCTCGGGTCCGACCTCGTCGTCGATGAGGTCGAGGAATCCGGTGATGCTCGTGAGCGGCGTGCGCAGTTCGTGCGACACCGTGCGCAAGAACTGCTCGCGCACCTCGATCGTCTCGGCGAGAACCGTGGCGTCGTAGATGACGATGACGGTTCCGCGCACGTCGCCGTCGGCTCGGCGCACCCGGCCCGATGAGGCGACCACGGCGACGGGGGCGTCCGCGGGGCCCCACCACTCGAACTCGTCGCTGACGGCGTCGCCCGCGAGAGCGCGCGGAATCACCTGTTCCCTCGCGGGGACGACGCTGGTGCGGTCGGCGTCGAAGACCGCGTCCCCGGCCATCGGCGGCTCGTCGAGGCGGAAGCCGCCCAGTTCGGCAAAGCGGTGCGCCCGGGCGTTGGCGATCTCCAACCGCCCCTGGGCGTCGTAGAAGATGACCCCGGCGTTCACGGTGTCGACGATGCCCAGGGCGACGGACTGGGTGTCCCGTGCCTCATCCAAGGCCTCGGCCTGGGCGCGAGACGCCCGCGCCAGTTGCCGCGAGTTGCGCCGCAGGTGGCGCGCGGCGACGAAGACGATGACGGCGACCCCCACGACGAGGGTCGGCATGATCACGACGTTCGCCCACTCGACCGGCGACGACGGCCAGGCTCCGACGTAGACGAAGCGGAACGAGGTGATGAAGCCCGTTCCGAACACGCCGACGAGGATGCCGTACCAGGGGAATCCGTAGGCGAGCCACAGCACGGGGAAGATCGCGAGCACCGAGACGGAGGGGAAGGTGGGGAGGAGTTCGGCGCGGATCAGGGCGACGGCGAGCAGATCGAGCACCGCGACGAGCATCATCCACGAGCGAGGGAGGCGCTCCCAGGGTACGGCGAGCGCGAGGACGCTCGCTATGATGCTGAGGACCGCCCCCGCGACGACGACGCCCGCGGTGAGGGTCGAGGGCTGGGCGAGACCCGCGATACCGACGAGGAAGACCACCGCGAGCACGAAGGGGAGTTGCGCGCGGAGGAACACCCGCGACCGCCCGCGAGGGGTGGCCTCCATCTCGAACAACGGCATCGACGCGCCCCTCCTCTCTGCGCTCCGACCGTACTCGACACGATCGCCGCGCAGGCAGGCTTGCGCGACGACGGCCGGGGATGCCACGAACGACAGGTGCGGCATCCGGCCCGTCACGCCGAGGGGCCCCAGGGCATCGGACGGTCGGTGTCCCGCGATGCGTCGTCGGGAAGGTGCGGGAGCGCCTCCCCTCCTGCCCGGATGCAGAGCCAGCGCAGTTCACCCGTTCCTTCGGGGTCCGCGCGCCAGGTGCGCCACACGTTCTGGCCGACTCGCACCACGCTGCCTGGTCCGACGTCCACGACATCGCCGTCGAGCCCCATCTGACCACGGCCCTCGAGGAACACGTACAGCTCCTCGACGCGGGTGTGCGTATGCCAGTACCCCGCCTCCTCCCCGGGAAGGAGCGCGTTCGCCGTCATACCGATGAACTGCATCGTCAACTCGTGATCGACCACGCGGCGTCCGTCGCGCGAGCGGGCTGGGGCAAAGCCGCCGAAGTGATCGCGCCAGGCATCGAGCCCGCCGATCTCAGTGATCTCGTAGTCGCTCATCGGGTCTCGCTCTCGGGGTCGATCAGCTGCCAGTCGTCGTCGGTGCGACGGTAGATCGTGCGCAGGTGTTTGCGGTCGGCGGAGCCCTGCCAGAACTCGACGCGATCGGCGACCAGACGCCACATCACCCACTCGCCGGGGCCGATGCCGTCGCGAGCGGCGGCCGAGCGAGCGGCGAGATCCGCCGCCGAGTCCTCCGCCGAGGCCTCGACCACCTTGCCCCGCACACGGACGGCCCGCAGCACGGCAGGCCACCAGAAGTTCAGCGCTGCGGCGGGGTGGGCGGACAACTGCCCGGCCTTCGCCGAGGCGCGGGGGCCGGCGAAGGCCCACCCGTCCGGTCCGAGATCTTTGAGGATCAGTGTGCGCGCGTCCGGGATGCCATCGGCATCGACCGTCGCGAGAGTGGCGCCATGGGCTTCCGCGACGCCGGCCTCGACGGCCTCCCGGATCCAACGCGCGAACAGATGCTCCGGCAGGTCGGGGAGGGGCTCGGCATCCGTGGCCGGCGGAGTCCCCGTGAGGGAGGGGAGCGAGCGGAGCCAGGCGGCCATCGTCATGCCCCCATCCTGCCCCGTGTCTCCCCGCGCGAGTCGCCAAGAATTGTCGCTTCAGGCGCTCCGGAAGCGACAATTCTTGGCAACTCAAGCGCGTCGCGAGCCTCACGCACCTCACGCGCGCGGAGCGCGCGGCACACCTCACGCGCGCCCGTGCTCGGGGCGGATTACTCCTCCAGCTGCCCCAGCGACGGGGCGGCGACGAAGCGCGCGACGGGATCGACGGCATGCTCCAGCTCGAGGACGACGATCTCGTTGGCGCCGGCGCGCAGTGCGGGGGCGGGAACGTACAGCGTCCGCTGGGGCACGTTGTTCCAGTACCGGCCGAGGAAGAAGCCGTTCACGAACGCGAAGCCCTTGCCCCAGGCGCCCGTGTCGAGGAACAGGTCTGCGGGGGCGCCCAGGTCGAAGGTGCCTCGCAGCAGCGCCCGCCCCAGGGTGCCTTCCCCGGTGCCGGCGGCCGATGCCACCTCGACCGGCGTCGCGGTCCAGCCGACGAGCGGGGCACCGCCCAGCGTCGCCCCACCGATCAGGCCCTTGGCCTCGCCCAGGCGGTCGGCGTAGTTGACGCGCCCCTGGTCCTCGACGAGCACGGTGAGTCGCGACCCCGCGGGGATGGCGAGCGCCCGCTCGTGCAGTGTCCGCGAGAGGCGCCCGACGAACACACCGTCCACGTGCACCCACGCCAGGTCGCGCACCTCGCCGAAGACCAGCGCGGCCGGACCCGAGAACGGGGGCAGCTCCACGTCGTATCGCACCAGCGGACCGAGGTGTCCGAGCTCCTCGAACGTCGCGGGGTCGTCCGAGACGGAACCCGTGGGTGCCGGCATCCAGTCGCCCTCTCCCGACAGCGCCACCTCGAGGACCGGCGCTTCCGGCCGCCCGGACGGCACGTCCGAAGGCACCGGCGCGTACTTCGCGATGACCTCGCGGAACGCGTGGAACTTCGCCGTCGGGTGACCCGACTCGTCGATGGGGGCGTCGTAGTCGTAGGAGGTGACGATGGGGTCGTACCGGCCCTTGTCGTTCGCGCCGTTCGTCGTGCCGAAGTTCGTCCCGCCGTGCACCATGTAGATGTTGACCGAGGCTCCTGCCGCGAGCAGGACGTCCAGATCGTGGGCGGATGCCGCGGGGTCGGTCGTGTGGTGGATGCTGCCCCACCAGTCGAACCAGCCGTCCCAGAACTCGCTGCACATGAGTGGTCCGGTCGGCTGGTGCTCGCGCAGGGTCGTCAGGCGCTCTTCCGAGCGTGAGCCGAACGAGCCGGTGAGGTGCAGTTCGGGCAGGCTCCCCGCCTCGAGCATCCACGGCATGGGCTGGTCGACGGTGGTCAGCGGCACGGTGATGCCGGCATCCTTCGTCACCCGCACGAGCTCGCGCAGGTACTCCTTGTCGGAGCCGTACGCGCCGTACTCGTTCTCGATCTGCACGAGCACCACGTTGCCGCCGCGGTCGATCTGGCGCGGGGCGACGATCTCGTACACGCGCTCGAGGTAATCCGTGACGGCGGCGAGGTACTGCGGCTCCGAGCGGCGCAGACCGATCCCCGGCGTCGAGGTCAGCCAGACCGGGAGGCCCCCGTTGTGCCACTCGGCGCAGATGTAGGGTCCCGGACGCACGATCGCGTGCAGCCCCTCGGCGGCGATCAGGTCGAGGAAGCGTCCGAGGTCGTTCCACCCGGTGGCATCCCACTCGCCCTTCACGGGCTCGTGGGCGTTCCACGCGACGTAGGTCTCGATGGTGTTGAGTCCCATCGCCTTCGCCGTGCGGATGCGGTCGGCCCAGTGCTCGGGGTGGATGCGGAAGTAGTGCAGCGTGCCCGAGATGACCTGGTGCGGTCGCCCGTCGAGCAGGAAGTCGGTTTCGCCGATGGTGAAGGTCGTCACGGTGTCTTTCGGGGGTCAGGCGAGCGAGCGTGCGCGCACGCGCGCCCAGGCGAGAGCGGGGAGGGTGAAGCGCAGGATGCCGTCGTCGCCGACGCGAACGTCCAGGGCGACGGGGGCGACGGGCTCGGCGTCGGCGGAGTTGGTGGTGTGGCGGTCGCCGCCCTCGGGGATGGTCACGACGACCGCGTCGACGCCCTCGACCGCGCCGAGGTCGAGCTCGATCTCGGTCGCCGCGTGCAGGTCGCGGTGCGCAAGGAACACGGTGACGTCGCGTCCGTCGACGGTGGCGATCGCGTCGACTGCGTCGACGGCGCCGTGGCGGGCGGTGTCGATCGTCGCGCCCTCGACGTGCGGTACGACGACGCGACCGGATGCCGCTTCCGCGGTGAGTCTGAAGGGGTGGAACGTGCTCTGGCGCCATGCCGCCCCGCCGCCGGGCTCGGTGCGGATCGGGGCGATGACGTTCACGAGCTGCGCGAGGTTCGCCATCGAGACACGGTCGGCGCGGCGCAGGAGTGTGATGAGCAGGGAGCCGACGACCACGGCGTCGGTGACGGTGTAGTCGTCCTCGATGAGGCGCGGGGCGATCGGCCAGTCGCCCGTGAAGACGCGGGGCTTGTCGACCTCGTTCCACCGGGTCTGGTTCCAGACGTTCCACTCGTCGACGCTGATGCCGATCGGGTTACCGTCGGGGGTCGTCGCACCGACCTCGTCGATGATGCCGGCGACCTCGACGATGTAGCGGTTGAGGGCCGCGCCGCTGGCGAGGAAGCTCGCGGGGTCCTCGGGGTCTTCTTCGTAGTAGGCGTGGACCGAGATGTGGTCGATGAGACCGGCCGTGTGCCGCAGCACCGTGCGCTCCCAGGCGCCGAACGTCGGCATCTCGTGGTTCGAGCTGCCGGCGGCGACGAGCTCGACGGTCGGGTCGATGAAGCGCATCATGCGCGCGGTCTCGGCGGCGAGACGCCCGTACTCGTCGGCGGTCTTGTGGCCGATCTGCCACGGACCGTCCATCTCGTTGCCGAGACACCAGAGACGGATGCCGAAGGGTTCGTCGCGTCCGTTCTCGCGGCGGCGCTCGCTCAGCGCGGTGCCGGAGGGGTGGTTGGTGTACTCGAGCAGGTCGGCGGCCTCGGCGACGCCGCGCGTCCCGAGGTTGACCGCCTCCATGACCTCGAGCCCGGCGGCATCCGCCCACTCGGCGAACTCGTGCAGGCCCACCTGGTTGGTCTCGGTGCTGTGCCACGCGGCATCCAGGCGCACCGGACGCTCCTCGCGCGGGCCGACGCCGTCCTCCCAGCGGTACCCCGACACGAAGTTGCCGCCGGGGTAGCGCACGACGGTGGCACCGAGCTCGCGCACGAGCTCGAGGACATCGGCGCGGAAGCCCGCGGCATCCGCCGTCTCGTGTCCAGGGCTGTGGATGCCGTCGTACACGCAGCGGCCCATGTGTTCGACGAACGTGCCGAACAGGCGGCGCGGCACGGCGGCGCCGAGGGCGTCCCGGTCGACGGCGATGCGGGTGGGGGAGGTCATGCGGGTCTCCTGGAGGAAAGGAAGGGAAGGGGCGGGTCGCTCGCTCGCGCGTTGCGACCCGCCCCCTGATGATCGTGCTTACTTGTTGACCGAGAAGCCCTGCTCGTTGCCGTACTGCACGAGCTGGTCCTGCCAGGCGCTGAGGCCCTTGTTCAGGTCGCCCTTTGTGGCGTACGCCTGGCCCACGGTGTCGTTGAAGATGCTGTTCGCGTACACCTGGTAGGGCAGGTAGCTCCAGCCCTCGCGCACCTCGCTCGAGGCCTGCGTGAGGACCTCGTTGATCTTCTGGCCACCGAAGTAGTCCGACGCCTTGTCGACGAAGGAGGGGTCGCTCAGCTGAGCGGTCGTGGACGGGAAGCCGCCGGACTCGGCGAAGATCTTCAGGCTCTCCTCGTCGTTGTTCAGCCACTTGAGGAAGCCCGCGGCCAGAGCCGGGTTCTTGCTCTGCTTCGTGACCGCCTGGCCACCGCCGCCGTTCTCGGCCGTGACGGCCTTGCCGTCGTAGGTCGGGATGGGTGCGACGGCCCACTTGCCGGCGCCGTCGGGAACCGACGACTCGAGCACGCCCGGCATCCACGCGCCGATCACGAGCGAGGCGATCGAGCCGTCACCGAGGCCCTTGAACCACTCGTCGCTCCAGCTCGGGGTGTCGGAGATGAGGCCGCCCTCGATGAGGCGGTTCCAGTTGTCGGCGAACTTCTTCGAGCCCTCGTCCTGCAGGTCGACGGTCACGTCGGTGCCGGAGGTCGTGAAGGGCGTGCCGCCGGCCTGCCAGATCATGCTGGTGGTGAAGCCCGCGTCGCCGGTGTCGGCGGTGATGTACTTCGTCGGGTCGGCCGCGTGCAGCTTCTGCGCTGCCGCGAGGTACTCGTCCCACGTGGTCGGCACCGAGATGCCGTACTGGTCGAACACCGACTTGTTGTAGAAGAGGGCCATGGGGCCCGAGTCCTGCGGGAGGCCGTAGATCTTTCCGTCGAAGTCGACCGAGCCCCAGGTGCCGGGGCTGTAGTCGCCCTTGAGGTCGGCGAAGCCGTACGACGACAGGTCGACGAGCGAGTCCGACAGGGCGAACTGCGGGAAGGCGTAGTACTCGATCTGCACGACGTCAGGAGCGCCCGAGCCGGCCTTGATCGCGTTCTGGAGCTTCGCGTACTCGTCCTTGTTGGTGCCGGCGTTGACGTAGTTGACCTTGACGTTCGGGTACTTCGCCTCGAACGCCTTGACCTGCGCCTCGGCCGAGGGCGTCCACGACCAGTACGTGATCTCGCCACCGGCCTCGAGGGCCTTCTCGATGTCGTCGGCGCTTCCGCCGTTGCTTCCGCCGCCCGTGCTGCCGCCGGAGCAGGCAGTCAGCGCGCCCACCGTCAGCGCGGTCGCTGCGACGGCGAACACGGCCCGCCGCACGGCGGTGCCCTTGCCCATGAATGTCATCGGGATTCCTTCACTTCGTTGTTGTGGATGGTGTTGCGTGTTTCCGGGGCAGGACGCTCCGGGTTCGGGAGGAGATCGAGGGTCACTGCTTGACGCTGCCGGCGCTGAGCCCGGACTGCCAGAAGCGCTGCAGCACGAGGAACGCGGCGACGATCGGGATGATCGAGAGCACCGAGCCCGTGATGACGAGGTTGTAGATCGGCTGCGCCGCGACCCCGGTGGCCTGGGCGTTCCACTGGTTGAGGCCGACGGTGAGCGGGTACCACTGCGGGTCGCTCAGCATGATCAACGGCAGGAAGTAGTTGTTCCACGTCGCGACGACCGCGAACAGCAGCACGGTCACGATGCCGGGGGTCAGCAGCCGGATCGAGATCGTGAAGAAGGTGCGGAACTCGCCGGCGCCGTCCATGCGGGCGGCTTCGAGGAGCTCGGTGGGAATGGCATCCGTCGCGTACACCCAGATGAGGTACAGGCCGAAGGGGCTGATGAGCGAGGGGATGATGATCGCCCAGGGCGTGTTGGTGAGCCCGAGCTGGCTGAACAGCAGGAAGGTCGGCACCGCGAGAGCCGTGCCGGGCACGGCGATCGCGCCGAGGACCACCGCGAAGACGGCCTTGCGTCCGCGGAAGTTGTACTTCGCCAGTCCGTACCCCGCGAGGGTCGCGAGCAGCGTCGCGCCACCGGCGCCGACGACGACGTAGAGCAGCGTGTTGCCGAGCCAGCGGACGAAGATGCCGTCGCGGTAGGTCAGCGTCTCGACGATGTTGTCGAACAGGGCGAAGCTGTTGCCGGGGCCGAGCCCGAAGGTCGTGAACAGGTCGGCCTGGGTCTTGGTCGCGTTGATGAGCAGCCAGAACAGCGGCACGAGCGTGTACAGCAGGTACAGGCCCATGACGATGCTCAGCACGAGCGACTTCTTGCTGCTCGTGGGGGAGCGGCGGGCGAGACGGGGGCCGCGCGAGGTCGTCACGGCCACGGTGTCGGTACGGGGTGCGGTCGCGGTGGTCATCGCGCCTCCTGACGAGAGCCGCGCAGCTGCACGACGTAGGCGATGACGGCGGTGATGACGCCCATGATGATCGCGATGGTGGCCGCGTAGTTGTACTGCTGGCCGGCGAACGAGAGGTTGTAGGCGTACATGTTCGGCGTGAAGAACGTCGAGATCACGTTCGGGGCCAGCGGCTTGAGGATGTTCGGCTCATTGAAGAGCTGGAAGCTGCCGATGATCGAGAAGATCGTCGCGATCACGACGGCTCCGCGGACGGCGGGGATCTTGATCGAGAAGATCGTGCGCCACGCGCCGGCCCCGTCGATGGATGCCGCTTCGTACAGCTCGGTGGGGATCGTCTTCAGCGACGAATAGAAGATGAGCATGTTGTAGCCCACGAACTGCCAGGTGACGATGTTGCCGATCGACAGCAGCATCCATTCGGGGAGGAAGGGCTGCACGAACTGCCCGCCGAGCAGGTCGTTGAGGTTGCGGGTCAGGCCGAACTGGTCGCCGTAGATGTAGCCCCACATGAGCACCGCCACGACCGCGGGCACCGCGTAGGGGAGGAAGATCACGATCCGGTAGAAGCCGGCGGCGTGCAGACGTGCGCTGTCGATCGCGAGGGCCGCCGCGAGCGCGAGGATCAGCATGATCGGCACCTGCACGACGAGGAAGATGCCGACGCGCCCGAACCCGTCCCAGAACTTCTCGTCGCCGAACGCGGTGATGTAGTTGGCGAAGCCGACGAACGCGTTGCCGCCGATCAGCTGGTCGCGGAAGAGGCTGAGGTACACCGAGTACGCCAGCGGTGCGAGGAAGACCAGCGCGAACACGAGGGCGAACGGAGCGACGAAGAGCCAGCCGCGATCGTCGATACGTGCACGGCGTTTGCGACGCGGGGGGCGCAGAGCAGGCGGGGGTGCCGCGGTGGTCGTCATCGTCCAGAGCCTCTTCGTTGGTGCGCATCCCGGCCGGGTCGTCGAGATGTTGACGTAAACATAACTCCGCCGCGCTAGTGTGTCAACGTCAACATCCCAGGAGGTCACCGTGACCGAGACGACGACGACGTCGAGCGTGGTTGCGCCGCGCGGACGACGGCGCGAGGTGTCGATGGCCGACGTCGCGGCGGCCGCCGGCGTGTCGGGACAGACCGTCTCGCGCGTCGCGAACGGCCGCACCAACGTCGATCCCGAGACCCGGCAACGGGTTCTGGACGCCATGACCTCGCTCGGCTATCGACCGAACAGCGCCGCGCGCGCTCTGCGCTCGGGGCGCTTCCGCAGCATCGGCGTGATCATGTTCTCGCTGAGCTCGTACGGCAACACGCGCACACTCGACGCGCTGGCGTCGATGGCGGCGGCATCCGGATACTCCATCACCCTCATCACGGTGCAGTCCGCGTCGCAGTCCGACGTGTCGGGGGCGTTCCTGCGCCTGCGCGAGCACGCGGTCGACGGGATCGTGATCCTCATCGAGACCCACCGCCTCGGCGAGAACGAGCTCTCGATCCCGTCGGGGCTGCCGGTCGTGGTCGTCGACTCGAGCGCCGACTATCCCTACGCCGTCGTCGACAACGACCAGGCCCAGGGCGCGCGCCTGGCCACCGAGCACCTGCTCGACCTCGGCCACGAGACGGTGTGGCACGTGTCCGGCCCGCCCGAGTCGTTCGCCGCCGAGCGCCGCAGCGCGGCGTGGCGGACCGCCCTGGAAGACCGCGGATGCCACGTGCCCGCGGTGCAGATCGGCGACTGGACGGCCGAGTCGGGACACGCGATCGGCGAGACGCTCGCGCAGGATCCGGCGGTCACGGCGGTGTTCGCCGCGAACGACCAGATGGCGCTCGGGGTGATCCGGGCGCTGCACGAAGCCGGGCGCGCGGTACCGGGGGACGTCAGCGTCGTCGGCTTCGACGACACGCCCGAGTCGGGGAACTTCTGGCCCCCGCTCACCACGGTGCGTCAGCGCTTCGAGCGCGTCGGTGAAGAGGCGATGAGCGCCCTGATCGCCGACATCGAGGGCACCGGCGGCGAGCACGCCCGCACCCTCGTGCCGACCTCGCTCGTGGTGCGGGCGAGCTCCGGCCCGCGGCGCTGAGGTTCGCGGCAGTCCCACGCTGAGGGTGCGGTGGGGGCCGGGGCTGGGTCTGCGGTGGTGGGCGCGGTCCGAGGTGCGGGTGCGCGTGATGAACGGAGGATCTGGGGCTGGCGGAGGATCTTCGCGCAGGATTCCTCCTCCCTGTGTCCCTGACCCTCCGCCCGTCACGCGGTGCGGCGCCGGTGCGGTGGCGTGGTACTCGGTCCGTGCAGCATGCGGCGCCTTGCCGCGAGGGAGGAGCTCTGTGGAGGGGAGGGCGGATGCCACGGCGCGCGTCCTCTTGCCCCGGAATCGCCCGCACTCGCGGGGCGCTGCGCGTCGGCGTCGGCGCGTGACGGGCGGAGGGTTTGGGGCGAGCGGAGGTCGCGCGCGATAGATCGCGTCCTCCCTCCGTCCCTGGTCCGTCGCGCGTCCCCACGCGCGTCGGCGTCGGCGCGTGACGGGCGGAGGGTTTGGGGCGAGCGGAGGTTGAGCGCGGCGGATTCGTCCTCCCTCCGTCCCTGACCCTCCCTCCGTCACGCGGCGCTCCGCTCGCGCCCCCGCCCGGCACACGACGGAATCGTTGCGCGCAGCGCGCGGATCGGCTTAGGCTCGGTGTTGACGTCAACATGTTGACGTCAACATCCCCCCACAGGTCGCACCGACGCGGCCGGAAACGGAAACGACGATGACGTCTCGAGTCCTTTCTTCCACGTGCGCCGCGGCTCTGGTCGCCGGCGTCCTGACCGCCGGAGCGGCCGCCGCGCCACCCCCGGCGAGAGCCGCCGACGACCCGTCGGCCGTGCGCATCACCCCCAACCCCGCCTCGGCCACCGAGGCCTTCGAGGGCTGGGGGACGAGCCTGGTGTGGTTCGCCAACGCCACCGGGAACTACCCCGCCGACGTGCGGCAGAAACTCTTCGACGCCGTCTTCGGCGATGAGGGGCTGAACCTCAACATCGCCCGGTACAACGTCGGCGGCGGCAACGCGACCGACGTGCCGCCGTACCTCCGCGCGGGTGGCGCGGTGCCGGGATTCTGGAACCCCGACCTTCCGGCGACGGATGCCGAGGGCGAGATCACCTCGACCTACGCCGCCCGCGACCGCTACCGCGACGCGTGGAACCCCGACGACCCGACCCACTACGACTTCGACGCCGACTCCGCCCAGCGCTGGTGGCTCGACGCGTTGAAGGACAAGGTCACCCACTGGGAGGCGTTCAGCAACTCCCCGCCGTACTTCCTCACCGACAGCGGCTTCGTCTCGGGTGGGATCAACGACGCCACCAGTGAGCAGCTCCGCTCGGCCGACATGGAGAAGTTCGCCGGGTACATGGTCACCGTCGTCGACGAACTCGAGAAGGCCCATGGCATCCGGTTCGACACGATCGACCCGTTCAACGAGCCGAACACGAACTACTGGCAGACGCAGATCCCCGAGGGGGCGGCCTGGCCGACGGGCGGTCGGCAGGAGGGTGCGCACATCGGCCCCGAACGCCAGGACGAGATGATCCAGGTCCTCGCCGACCGACTCGGGCGCGACGACACGACGACGAATGCCGTGATCTCGGCGATGGACGAGACGAACCCCGGCACGTTCGTGCGCAACTGGGACACCTGGTCGGACGCCTCGAAGGCCGCCGTCGACCAGCTCAACGTGCACACGTACGGCACGGGCGGTCGCCCGGTCGTGCGCGACATCGCGAAGGCCTCCGACAAGCCGCTGTGGATGAGCGAGGTCGAGGGCAACTGGACCGACACCAGCCGCGGCTTCGTCACGAACGACATCGAGAACGGCCTCGGCATGGCCTCGCACATCGTCGGCGATCTGCGCGAGCTCGAGCCCGAGGCGTGGGTGTTCTGGCAGCCCGTCGAAGACCTCTACAACATGGAGAAGGTCGAGAAGCTCAACTGGGGCAGCGTCTTCATCGACTTCGACTGCAACGCCGACGGGCTCTCGGAGCGCCGGATCGCCGACGGCGACGCCGACCCGAGCTGCCAGGTGCTGACGAACGAGAAGTTCAACACGGTGCGCAACTTCACGCACTACATCCAGCCCGGCGACCGGCTCATGGCGACGAACGACACGAACTCCACCGCGGCGATCGACGCCGACGGCCAGGGGGCGTCGATCGTCCACGTGAACGCGGGCGACGCCGAGCAGGTGGTCGAGGTCGACCTCAGCCGTTTCGGCGAGATCGCACCCGGTGCCACGGTCACCCCGATCGTGACGACGCAGTCGACCGCGGAGGAGCCCTCGGTGAACGCGCTGCGTGCCGGTGACGCGGTCGCCGTGGATGCGGCATCCGGAATCGCCCGGCTCACGATCCCGGCGAAGTCGGTCGTGACCTTCGAGGTCGACGGCGTCTCGGGTGTCGCCGCGGACGCACCGGCGTTCCGTGACGGCGAAACCGTGCAGCTCGTCGGCGTGCAGAGCGGTCTTGCCCTCAACGGCGACGACGATCTCACGATCGAGACGGATGCCGCGACGCCCGAAGCGGCGCGTGCCCAGGGCTGGACCGTGCGCACGATCGACGGCGCCGGGACCAACCGCCACCGCTTTACGCTCCAGAACGGCGACGGGCTGTTCCTCGGCTCGCGCGACGGAGCGACGGCGCTGATCGACACCGACGCCGCCTCGGCGGCGGGCGACCCGGCGACCCAGTGGATGGGCTCGACGCTCGATGGCGAGACGTACTCGGTGCTCAACGTCGCGGCCGAGCGGGTCCTCGACGTCGACGGCGCGGCCACGGCGGCCGGGACGGCCGTGGGACTCTGGACCTCGAGCGGCGCGGCCAACCAGGCCTGGCGCCTGACGAGCACGACCGCCGTGGGCACCGACCCCGTGTCGGCCGCGACGCCCGTCGGCACGGCTCCCGAGCTCCCCGGGACGGTCACGGTCCGCTACGCCGGGGGTGTGGGCCGCGCGGCCCCGGTCACCTGGAACACCGACGGTCTCGACTTCGGCACCGCGGGGACGGTGGCCGTGCCCGGGACGGCCTCCGACGTGTTCGGGGCGTCGGTCGAGGCGCGCGCCGAGGTCGAGGTGGGCGCGTTCACGGCGACCCGTCCGCGCTCGGTGACCGTGGTCGCCGGCAGCGCGCTCGCCGCCGTGCAAGCGCAAGCCGATGACACCGTGCTCGCCGAGCTGCGTCCCTCGGGTGCGGGCTACGCGGTACCGGTTTCGTGGGACTGGAGCGACATCGACGAGGCGGCGTTCGCCGAGCCCGGTGCCGTCGAGGTCCAGGGAACGACAGACGACGGCCTCGACGCCCGGCTCACGGTGATCGTGACCGCCGCGGTCGACCGCAACGTCGCGCCCGAGAGCACCCCGTCCGCCAGCTACACCGAGAGCGGCTACGGCGTCGACCGCACGATCAACGGCGACACGACCGACAAGGGCTGGTCGAACTGGCGACCGGATGCCAAGAACCCGTCCGACACGCTTACGTACGCGCTCGCCGCGGACGAGACCGTGCGCGGCGTCGCCGTGCAGTTCTACCGCGACGGCGGCCCCAGCTGGGCCGACACGCTCCGCGTGGACCATCGCGCGGGTGACGGCGCCTGGGTCGAGGGCGAGCCGGTCGCGGTTCCCGTGCCCGAGCAGGGCGCCCCGCGGGTCGAGGTGCCGGTCGACGGTGCGCGGGCCGACGAGGTGCGGGTCGTGCTGACCGCCCGCGAGGACCAGCACATGATCGTGTCGGAGGTCGAGATCCTCGCCGACGCCCCGGCACCCGCCGGGATCGCCGACCTCGCGCGACTGACCGTCGGCGACGACGCTGTCGCGGGATTCGACCCGGCGACGACCGAGTACGCCGTCACCGTCGAGAGCGACACCCTGCCGCAGCTGTTCGCTCTCGCGGTCGACGAGGACGCCGTCGTCACGATCGTGCAGCCTCAGGATGCCGACGGCACCGGCACCGTCCGGGTGACGGCCCCCGACGGGGCGACGCGCACCTACACGGTCACGGTGGCCCTGGCCGAGCCGGGCACGCCGGGCCAGCCCGGGGAGCCGGGAACGCCCGGCGAGCCGGGGACGCCGAACGAGCCGGGCACTCCCGCGCCGGCGGCACCCGGCGGGGACGACTCCGCCACCGGGCAGAACCCCGGGCGCGGTGACCTGGCCTCGACGGGTCAGGACACCACGGGCCTCGCCGTCACGGTCGGTGCGGCGCTGCTGCTGCTCGCGCTGGGCGCGGCGACGCTGCTGGTGCGTCGCCGTCGCGTGCGAGCGTGAGAAGTCGCGCGCGAGCGTGAGAAGTCGCGTGCGAGCGTGAGAGAAGGGGCGGTCCGCTGCGTGCGGGCCGCCCCTTTCCGCGCGCCGGAGGCCGCGTCAGGACCGGGGTGCCGCCGTCGAAGCGCGCACGTTGAGCCGCGGGCTCAGCTGCACGCGGTGCACCGGCCGGTCGGGCTCGGCGATGCGACGCGCGAGGAGCTCGACCGCCGCCTCGCCGACGCTCGCACGCGGCGGGCTGACCGCGGTGAGCGCGGGCGTGAAGAGCTGGGCCACCTCGTCGTCGTACGCGATGATCGACAGGTCGTCGGGCACCGAGATGCCGCGCGTCAACGCGAGATCGACGAACGCCATGGCTTCGGGGTCGGAGTGCACGAGCAACGCCGTGACGCCCGTGGCGAGGGCCGAGTCGAGCGTGGCGTTCACGACGTCCGAGAAGTCGGGGCTCGTCCGGTCGGGGAGCGTCTGCTCGAAGTGGTCGGCGGGGGTGAGCTCGAGCTCTTCGCACGCGGTCTGCCATCCCGCGGCGATCTTGCGCGAGGTGGGCGAGTGGCGCGAGAGGATCAGCCCCACCTTGCGGTGTCCGAGCGTCGCGAGGTGCCGCGCGGCGAGCAGGGCGCCGAGGGCGTGGTCGGTCGTGACGGACTCCATCGGGATGCCGCCGGCCCCGGTCACCGCGTCGCGCTCGACGAGCACGCTCGGCACGGGGCATTCCGAGAGCCAGCTCATCACGTCGGCGGCGTGAGCGGTGTCGGTGTTGGGGGCGACGATGAGCCCGCGCACGTCTCCGGTGGCGACGAGGCGCTCGAGCACGGGCCGCTCGTCCTGCAGCTCGTACGACGCGCCGCGCAGGAGCATCTTGTAGCCGAGGCGGCGCCCGGCCGTCTCCATCCCGCGCACGACGCCCGGCCAGTAGTACGCGAGCGAGGGGACGAGGACGGCGATCGACCCCGTCGACGTCTCGTCGGCGCGAGGTTCGGGAGGTGCCGGGGTGTTCTCGCCGGCGACCGCGCCGCCGTGGACACGGCGGAGCACCCCCTCTTTCTCGAGCTGAGCGAGGTCGCGGCGCAGCGTGACGGTGGCGACCCCGAGCTCGTCGGTGAGCTGTGAGATGCGCACGGCGCCGTCGCTGTGCAGGGCGCTCAGGATGTGGGCGCGGCGCTCGGCCGCGAGCGGCTGGTGCGGGGTGGTGTCGGTCATGGGGAGTCCTCGATCGGTGTGTCCAGTTCTACCGTGACCTGGAGCTGAGTGCGGGATGCCAGGGGCAGGGCGAGGCGCGTCAGACGGCCGCCCCACACCTCGGTGAGCATCGGGTCGTCGAGATGGCGCACCTCGGCCGTCGCGGCGACGTCCTCCGGCCAGCGCAGGCGCACCGGACGAGCGCCGCCCTCGGGGATGACCCGCGCGCCCCCGGTCTCGAGACGGACCTCGCCCGCGACGAGCAGGTGCAGGAGGGTGTCGTCGCCGGTGGGGGCGTCGTCCGCGAATCGCCACGCGTCGTCGATCTCGACCCGTCCGGCCACGCGATCGAGTCGCGCTCGCCGTCGCCAGTGGTCCAAGCCCGCGTCGGGGTAGGCGGCCGCGAGGTCGGCCGTGAACGTCGAGGCGTCATCCCCGATCTCGGCGGTGGCACCGCGGGCGGCGGCATCCCTCCCCGCGGGTTGGGTGCGTCCGCGCACGACCGGGACATTGTGCCACGCGCTCTGCATCGTCCAGATGTCGTACCGGTCGGGGCCGAACGTGGCCGCGGTGTAGGTCGGGCGGCCGGCGTCGACGATCACCGGGACGCCGTCCACCGCGACGAGGAACGAGCCGACGTCGTTGTGGTTGTGGTGCTCGCCGTTGTGGCCTCCCTTCGCGACGAGGGTCAGGCCGTCACTCGACCCGGCGCTCCCGCGCGCGAGGAACACCTCCGTCGAGGCGAGCCAGACATCGCGCGGGAGGGGCGGGAGAGCGGGGGATGCCGCGACCCAGGCCGGATCGGTGAGGGCGCGCAGCAGTCGGCCGAGGCCCTCGCGCTCGGTGGCGGCGGGGGCGCCCGGGCGGCGGTGCGACGCGGCGAACGCTTCGGCCGCGACGTCGCGGTGGCGACGGGCCGCGCGGTGCAGGGCGTGCCAGGGCTGGTCGACGGGGGGCTTCGCCTGCCCGTCGGCATGGTTCACGAACCAGTCTCCGCCGAGGTGCGAGCGGTGGGGGAACGCGACCGTCTCGCGCAGCGACGTCACCGCGGTGGCATCGGCGGCCCCGTCGGTCGCGTGCGCGAGGACGTCGAGCACCTCGAGCGCGCGCGCCGCGCCGTTCCACCAGTAGGCGTAGCCCTCGTCGATCGCGCCGTCGGCGGGCAGGACGGCGACGTAACGATCGAGCCCCTCGATCGCGAGGGCGATGACGCGGTCGCGCTCGACCGTCTCGTCGGCAGCGTCGAGCAGGCCGAGGGCGGCGACGATGACGTTGCCGTGGATCCAGGGGTTCCAGTTGTGCACGTCGCCGTCGAGGCCGATCCAGTGCCAGTCGCGCCGGCGCTGGAAGGGTTCGAAGACGCGCACCCGCGCCTCGTGCCGGATACGCGCGCGCACGCCGGGAGCGCGCGCGTCGAGCTGCGCACCGAGCAGGTGATCGATCCACGCGAGCTGCGCGACGGCCTCGCCCGCGCCGAGATCGACGTAAGGATCGGTCACGGTCGCGAGGACCGCGCCGTGCGCGCGAAGGGTGTCGTCGTGGGCGGGCCAGCACCACGAGCTCTGCTCGCACAGCAGGACGACGCCGTCGACGACCTCGTCGATCCACGCGTCGTCGAGGGTGGCGGCCGCGGCGATCGTCGCGCGGCTCAACCGGCGCTGCCTCTCGAAGGCGGCGTCCTCCCACGCGGTGCGGTCGCCGTCGCGGTGCACGCGGGCCGCGTCGCTCGCGCGCGGGTGCGGCCACGGGGTCGGTCTCTCGGCCTCGGCGCGGGCGATGATCGCCTCGATGCCCACCCGGTCCGCGGTCCCCGAGCGACGGTCCCAGACGGAGCGATCGGATGCCGGGGCGACCGGGAGCGCGTCGTCTCGAGAGCGCACGGCGATGCCGCCGAGGTGGGCGGCCAGGGGCCCCGAGAACGGGGCGGTGGGGAACGACATCGGTCTCCTTCGAGCGGGCTTCTCCCGCCTAAATCGATCATAAACGATCATGAAGATTCAGAAAAGATGTTGTGATGTTGTTTTCTGATTGATACGCTCGCCAACGTTCACCCGTCCGATTCGGGTGAGATAACGGTCTTCAAAGGAGAATCCGTGGCGACTCCCGCCCTTCCCCGCCTCGCCGGCGGACAGCGCAGCGACTGGCTCGCCGTCGCCGACGCGCTCCTCTCGGCGGCGCAGCGGCATGCCACCCCCGGCCGGGGACGCATCGTGTTCCCCGGCGCCGAGGGAGGCTACGGCGCGGCGGTGGACGGCCTCGAGGGCTTCGCTCGAGTGTTCCTCCTCGCGGGCTTCCGCATCGCCGGCGCGCGCGGCGAGGGCGTGGACGAGCTCATCGCGTTCTTCGCCGACGGGGTGCGCACCGGCGTCGATCCGGATGCCGCCGACCGGTGGGCGCGCATGGACGAGCACGCTCAGGCGAAGGTCGAAGCGGCCTCCCTCGCGCTCGCCCTCGATCTCACGCGCGAATGGATCTGGGACGCCCTCGACACGCAGACCCGCGAACGGGTGATCGCCTACCTCGCTCCCGTCGTGGGTGACGACACCTACCCCCGCACGAACTGGGTGTGGTTCCGCATCGTCGTCGAGACGTTCCTCCGCTCCGTCGGCGGCCCCTGGTCGGCCGACGACATCGCGGCGGACCTCGCTCGCCACGACTCCTTCGTCCGCGCCGACGGGTGGCTCTCGGACGGTGAGGAGCGCGCCTTCGACCATTACGTCGGTTGGGCTCTCCACGTCTATCCGGTGCTCTGGCCCCGCATGACGGGTGCCGCGGATCTCGTCGGCCACCGCACCGCGGGCGACGTGGCTCGCCTCGACCGCTTCCTCCAGGATGCCGTGCGGCTCATCGGCGTCGACGGCTCGCCGCTCCTCCAGGGCCGGAGCCTCATCTACCGGTTCGCCGCCGCGGCCCCGTTCTGGGCCGGCATCATCGCGGGCGCCCCGTCGACCGGGATGGGACGACTGCGGCACGCGGCGGGCGCGATCGTCGACCACTTCGTCGCGCACGGCGCCCCCGACGCGGACGGCGTCCTGACACTCGGGTGGCACGGCGAGTGGCCCGCTCTCGCCCAGTCGTACTCCGGCCCCGGCTCGCCCTACTGGGCGGTGAAGGGCCTGATGGGCATCGTGCTCCCGGCCGACCACCCCGTCTGGAGCGCCGTCGACGAGCCTCTCCCGATCGCGGAAGCCGACGACCTGCGGGCGATCACCGCCGCCGGATGGATCGTCTCGGGCACTCGCGCGGACGGGATCGTCCGGGTCGTGAACCACGGCACCGACAAGGCGCGGCCCGGCGACCACACCGCCGACTCGCCCCTCTACGCGCGCATCGGCTATTCCACGGCGACCGCTCCGCTGCTCGACGACCTCGCGTGGACCGATCCTCTCGAGCAGGCGGTGACCCTCGTCGACGCGAGCGGACGGGCGACCCATCGCACCGCTCTGACGCCCCTCGGCGCCGAGGTCGTCGACGGCGTCGGGATCGCGGCCTCGACCTCCGACGTGCACGTGGTCGACGTGGCTCCCACGACGCACCGCCACGGCGCGGGGCTCGCTGGCACCGTGCGCCACATCGCGCGCGTGACCGTGCGCTCGCTCGTCCGCGGCCCCTGGGAGGTGCGTCTCACCTCGATCGACGACCTCGCCGTCGGCGTCGAGCTCGAGGGTCTGCGCCTGCGCGTGGGCGGTTGGCCCCTCGCGGGCGACGAGCCGCGACACGGCACCGACACGGGGAGCGCCGAGGTGCATCTCGACGGCCGGGTCTCCGGCATCCGGGCCCTTCGTCCCGAGGCGGTCTCGAGCGTCGTGGTCCGCCGCAACGCGAGCCCGCTGGGCGAGATCGCGGCCGTGCCGGTGCTCACGTGGGACGCGGAGGTCGGCGTGCCGTTCACGGCCCTCGTCACCCTGACCGGCGACGCGACCGCCCTCGACGCCCGTGCCTCGCTCGAGCTCGAGGGCGACGAGTCCGTCGCCGTCGTCACCTGGCCCGACGGCCGGTCGACACGCACCCCTCTCACAGACTCCGGAGCCTCCCGATGGGCGCACCGGCATTCTCGGGCCCGCACCGGTGTCCCGTACGCAATCGCAAAGGAGCAGCACGCATGAAGCGCAAGATCGTCATCGCGACCGGGGTGGGCATCGTCGCCGCCCTGTCGCTGACCGCCTGCAGCGGCGCATCGTCCGACGCCGTCAGCAGCGGCCCCGTCACCCTGACGATGTCGGGGTGGAGCCTGAGCACGACCCCCGAGTTCCAGGCCCTGGCCGACAAGTTCCACGAAGAGAACCCCGACGTCACGATCGAGGTCAAGGAGTACGACTCCGCGAACTACGACACCCTCATGACGGCCGACCTGGCCGCGGGCACCGGTCCCGACATCATCACCCAGAAGAACCTCAAGACCTTCATCACGTACCAGGCCGGCGGCCAGCTCGCCGACGTCTCGGACGTGACCCTTCCCGACGGGATCGGCGGCGCCGACGCGTACAAGGTCGACGGGTCGACCTGGGCCGTGCCGTACCGCCAGGACTCCTGGGTGCTCTTCTACAACAAGGACCTCTTCACCAAGGCCGGCGTCGCCGAGCCCGACGGGTCGTGGACGTGGGACGACTACGAGAAGGCCGCCGAGCAGCTGACCACCAAGCTCGGTGCCGCCGGCTCCGCCGCCCTCGGCACCTACGAGCACAGCTGGCAGTCGACCGTGCAGGGCTTCGCGAACGCGCAGAGCCCCGACGCGAACATCCTCGACGGCGACTACGGCTACCTGAAGCCCTACTACGAGCGGGCTCTCGCGCTGCAGAGCGCGGGCGCGCAGGTCGAGTACAACACCGTCACCGCCAACAAGCTCACCTACCAGGCCGAGTTCGGCAAGCAGCAGGCGGCAATGATGCCGATGGGCACCTGGTACGTCGCGACCCTCATCGCCCAGCAGGCCAAGGGTGAGGCCGACGCCTTCTCGTGGGGCTTCGCGCCGATCCCGCAGTACGACTCCTCGACGACCGGCACCTCGAAGACCCCGGTGACCTTCGGCGACCCGACCGGCTTCGCGATCAACAAGGCAGCGGATGCCACCAAGCTCGCCGCCGCGAAGAAGTTCCTCGCCTTCGCCTCGGGTGAAGAAGGCGCGCAGGTGCTCGCCGGTCTCGGGATCACCCCCGCACTGACGAGCGATGCGGTCGCGAAGACGTACTTCGCGGTCAAGGGAGCGCCCACCGACGAGCTGTCGTCGTTCGCGTGGTCGACGCACGAGACCAAGCCCGAGAACCCCACCTCGGCCAAGACCGCGGCCGTGCAGAACATCCTTCTCGACCTGCACACCGCCGTCATGTCGGGATCGACGTCGATCGACGACGCGATCAAGACCGCCGAAGACCGCGTCAAGAGCGAGGTCGGCGTCGGCTGACGCCCCTTCACCGGTCGGCCCGGGCACCGTCCCGGGCCGACCGCCCCTGAGATCCCCTCACGATCTGGAGACCCCATGGCGACCATCGCCGACACGCGCCCGACGGCGCCGAAGACCGGGCGCGACCGCGGGCCCCGCCCCGCGCGCCGCCGGTCGCGCCTGACGCTTCGCAGCACCCTCATCGGGTGGAGCTTCATCCTCCCCAACTTCCTGGGCTTCGCGGCGCTGACGCTCGTGCCCGTCGTCACGCTCTTCTACATGTCGATGACGAACTGGAACGTCTTCGGCTCGTCGGCGTTCGTGGGCCTCGCGAACTTCCAGCGCCTGCTCGGCGACGGCAGCTTCCGCATCGCCCTTCTCAACACGCTCTACTACGCGGTCCTGCACATCCCGCTGACGATGGTCGTCGCGCTGGGGCTCGCGCTCCTGCTCAACAACAAGCTGCGCGGGGTCGCGTTCTTCCGCACCGCCGCGTTCTTCCCCTACATCACCTCGATCGTCGCGATCGCCGTGGTGTGGAACCTGCTCTTCAGCCCCGAGTACGGCCCGATCAACGAGATCCTGCGCTTCTTCGGCCTGCAGAACCCGCCCGGGTGGCTCACCTCGTCGGAGTGGGCGATGCCCGCCGTCGTCATCATCAGCACCTGGCGCGACATGGGCTACTACATGATCCTCTTCCTCGCGGGGCTGCAGACCGTGCCGCGCGAACTGCACGAGGCGGCCCGCGTCGACGGAGCCAACGTGTGGCAGCGCTTCGTCAACGTCACCCTGCCGTGTCTGCGCCCGACCACGTTCTTCGTGACGGTCATGCTCACGATCAACTCGTTCAAGATCTTCGACCTGATCCTCGTGATGACCCAGGGCGGACCGGGCCAGTCGACGCTCGTGCTCTCGCAGTTCATCTACCAGAAGGGCTTCCAGGAGAACCAGTTCGGGTACGCGTCCGCGGCATCCATCGTCCTGTTCCTCCTGTGCATCGTCGTGACGCTCGTGCAGTTCTTCATCAACAAGAAGCGAGACGCCTGATGACCGATCTCCTCGTCCCCGACGCGACCCGCACGCTCGTCACCGCGGGCGCGAAGCCCCCGCGCCGCCGCCCGGTCGCCGGCGCCCACCCCGCCCGGCGCGTGGGCCGCGTCATCGGCTACGCCGTGATGATCCTTGCCGCCGCGGCCCTGCTGCTGCCGTTCTTCTGGATGATCATGAGCTCGCTCAAGACGCCGAACGACGTCTTCAGCGCCCCCGTGAAGTGGTTCCCCGAGACCTGGGTGTGGAGCAACTACGTCGACATCTGGACGCAGTCCGGGATGCTCACCTGGATCCGCAACACGCTCGTGCTCGCGGTCGTGGTGACGTTCCTGCAGGTGCTCACCGGCTCGTTCGCCGCCTACGGCTTCTCGCGCATGCGCTTCCCCGGTCGCGACGTGCTGTTCCTCGTCTACATCGGCACGATCGCCGTGCCGTGGCAGTCGTACATGATCCCGCAGTTCATCCTGCTGTCGAACCTCAAGGTGTCGAACACCCTCTGGGCGATCATCCTCATCCAGGCGTTCGGCGCGTTCGGGGTGTTCCTGATGAAGCAGTACTACGACACCATCCCCGAGGATCTGTCGGAGGCCGCTCGCCTGGACGGCCTGAGCGAGTACGGCATCTGGGCGCGCATCATGCTGCCGCTCTCGGTCCCCGCGATCGCGAGCCTGACCATGCTCACCTTCGTCAGCACGTGGAACGACTACCTCGGCCCGCTCATCTACCTGCGCAACCCCGACCTCTGGACCATCCAGCTGGGGCTCCAGAGCTTCGTCAGCACCCTCTACGACGCCAACTACGCGCTGCTGTTCGCCGGACTCACGATGTCGGTCGTCCCGATCGCGGTCGTCTTCCTGCTCGGCCAGAAGTACTTCGTCGAGGGCATCGCGACCAGCGGAATGAAGGGCTGAGCCGTGCGCCGTATCTCCCACGACACCTACGCGAGCATCTTCTCGACGGTCTACCTGGGGCTGATGGTCAACGTGCTGCTGCTCGTCGGCTGCGCACCCCTCGTGCTCCTGCTGGTGACCACCGACCCTGCCGCGTCGTGGCCGCTCCTGCTGATCGCGACGCCGCTCTGCGGGCCCGCGCTCGTCGGGGCCTTCACCGCCTTCCGCGCGCACGGCCTGGGGGAGGGACGCGTTGTCCGCGCCTTCGTGGCCGGCTGGCGTCGCGCGGCCCTCAGAGCCCTCGCCGTCGGCGCGATCGTGGCCGTCGTGCTCGCGATCGTGCTGGTCGACGTGCGCGCCGTGTCGGCGGCATCCTGGTCCGTCCTCGTCGTCCCGCTCTGCGCCACGATCGCGCTGCTCGCTCTCGCCGCAGCTCCCGTGGCGCTCACCGCGCTCGCCGAGGCTCCGGCCACCCCGCTGCGGGTGCTGCTGTCGACGGGCGCCGTCCTGGCCGTCCGCCGCTGGTACCTCAGCGCGGTGAGCCTGCTCGTGCTCGCCGGTCAGGCGGCGCTGTTCGTGGCCTCTCCCGCGTTGGCGCTCGGCCTGACAGCCGCACCCGCGCTGTACCTGATCTGGGCGAACGCCCGCTACACCCTCCGCCCCGTGCTTCCGGCCGACGTCACCGTCGCCGCCGTCTGATCCGAAGGATTCCCCCGCATGACGACCTCGCCTCCCACCACCGGTGCGGGCACCGCCCGCGTCGACCCCGCCCGCGTCGACCCCGCCCGCGTCGACCCTGCACGCGTCGACACCGCCCGGGCCATCGCGCAGGTGCTCGCCACCGTCCGTGCCAACATCGATACCTTCGGCACGCGGTACCCCGACGACACCACCCGCGACAACCGCTACGCGCTGCGGCCCGCCGTCGCCGGCTTCGCCGAGGGCGCCAACCGCGGATGGACGACGAGCTTCTGGCCCGGCATGCAGTGGATCGCGTACGAGCTCACCGGCGACGACGTGTACCGGGATGCCGCCCTCGCCCACGCGGCCGACTTCGGTCGCCGCGTGCGCGAGGGGGAGGATCTCGACACCCACGACCTCGGCTTCCTCTACACGCTGTCGTGCGTCGCCCCGGCGCGACTGCTCGGCGACGAGGACGCCCGCGCCAGCGCGCTCGCCGCCGCCGACCACCTGATGACCCGCTACCTGCCGTCGGCCGGGATCATCCAGGCGTGGGGTGACCTCGCCGACCCCGCGCAGCGCGGCCGCACGATCATCGACAGCCTCATGAACATGCCCCTGCTCACCTGGACGGCCGAGCAGACCGGCGACGAGCGCTACAGCGACGTCGTCGCCCGGCACACCGCCGAGCTGCGCCGACAGATCCTGCGCCCCGACGGCTCGACCTTCCACACCTTCTACTGGGATGCCGAAACCGGCGAGCCCGTGCGCGGAGCGACCGAGCAGGGCGCCTTCGACGACTCGTGCTGGGCGCGCGGACAGGCCTGGGGGATCTACGGCTTCGCGATGAACCACCGCGCGACCGGCGACCCCGACCTGCTCGAGGCATCCCGCATCTGCGCCGAGTACTTCCTCGCGCACCTGCCCGCCGACGACGTGCCGTACTGGGACCTCGTCTACAACGACGGGGCCGACGCCCCGCGCGACAGTTCGGCGGGCGCGATCGCGGTGTGCGGTCTCTACGAGCTGGCCGAGGTCGACACCGAGAACGCCGAGCGGTGGCGTTCCGCGGCCGATCGCATCCTCGCCTCGCTCATCGCCCACTACACGCCGGCGACCGCGGCGGATGCCGACACCGTACTGCTGCACAGCGTCTACGACCTGCCGAAGAACGTCGGCGTCGACGAGGGGACGCTCTGGGGCGACTACTTCTACTTCGAGGCCCTGGCCCGCGCGGCGCGGCCCGAGTGGCGGCCGGCGTGGTGAGGCTCGCGCGCGTCGGCGATCGCTCGGTCGCGGTGCTGGCGGGGGCGGCGGGTGATCGTGCGCTCGACCTCGGCCCGCGGCCCCTGCCCGAGCTGTTCGCCGAGCTCGACGGCATCCGGGATCTGGTGGAGAGAACGGATGCCGACGCCCTCCCGCCGTTGGACATCGCGGCGCTGCGGGCCCCCGTCGTGCCGCGCACGATGCTCTGCCTCGGGTACAACTACCGCGGGCACGTCCCCGACGGGGTCGACCCGACGGCGGACGACCCCGCCACCCCCGACGTCTTCGTCAAGACGCCGAACACCCTCGGTGGGCCGAACGATCCGGTCGTCGTGCCGACCGTGGCCGACGACGTCGACTACGAGGGGGAGATCGCCGTCGTGATCGGTCGGCGCGCCCACGAGGTCCCCCTCGACGACGCGCTGTCTCATGTCGCGGGGTACACGCTGCTCAACGACGTGTCCGATCGCTCGTGGCAGCGTCGGCAGAGCCAGTGGGCGCTCGGCAAGTGCTTCGACGGCTTCGCGCCGCTCGGGCCCTGGCTGGTGACCGCCGACGAGATCGATCCGCAGGACCTGCTCGTCGAAGTCGTGCGCGACGGCGAGGTCACCGTGTCGCAGTCCACCGCGACGACGATCTTCTCGGTCGCCTTCGTCGTGCATTACCTCAGCCAGGTGGTCACGCTCGAGCCCGGCGACGTCATCTCCACGGGCACACCCCAGAAGCTCGCCGCCGCGCAGGACGCCCATCGCCCGCTCGCCCCCGGCGACGCGGTCACCGTCCGCGTCGCCGGCATCGGCGAGCTGACCACCACGTTCATCGCACCCCCGGGAGCTTCGGCATGATCCTCGACACCTTCCGCCTCGACGGCCGCGTCGCCGTCGTCACCGGCTCCAGCCGCGGCCTCGGCCAGGGCGCGGCCCTCGCGCTCGCCGAGGCCGGGGCCGACCTCGTGCTCATCGACCGCGGCGACGCGGGGCACACGGCCGAGCTCGCGCGCGCCCTCGGCCGGCGCGTACACACGATCCACCGCGACTTCGTCTCGGCGTCCCGCGACGAGCTGGCCGCCGCGATCGACGAGGCCGCCGAGGTGCTCGGGCGCGTCGACATCCTCGTCAACAACGCGGGAACCATCCGCCGGGCGCCCGCCGCGGATCACCCCGCCCAGGATTGGGACGACGTGCTCGCGGTCAACCTCGACGCCGTGTTCCACCTCTCGCAGGCCGCCGGGCGGCGCATGATCGCGCAGGGGTGGGGGCGCATCGTCAACGTCGCCTCGATGCTGTCGTTCCAGGGTGGCATCCTCGTCCCGGGCTACGCCGCCTCGAAGCACGCGGTGGCGGGGCTGACCAAGGCCCTCGCGAACGAGTGGGCGGCCTCGGGCGTCACCGTGAATGCCGTCGCGCCGGGCTACATGGCCACCGACAACACCGCGCCCATCCGTGCCGACGCCGACCGCGAAGCCTCGATCCTCGCGCGCATCCCCGCAGGGCGCTGGGGCACGCCCGCCGACCTCCAGGGGGCGTTCGTCTTCTTGGCATCCGACGCCGCCGCCTACGTCACGGGGGCGGTGATCCCGGTCGACGGCGGGTGGCTGGTGCGGTGAGCTGACCCGCCGCCGCGCCGACCCCGCCGACGCGCCGCCGCGCCGCGCCGCGCGCTCCACTCCCATCCCGCGCTCCACCCACACCCCGCGCTCGACCCCGAGCGCCGCCCCCACCGCCCCCGCTCGGCACTCCACCCGAGCGCCGCCCCGACCCGCCCGGCCCGCCGGGCCCCGAACCCAGGAGAACCGCATGACCGCCTCCATCCCCCAGCGCTACGCGACCCACCCCGAGCAGATCCCCGGGATGGACACCGCCGACCTGCGCGCACGCTTCCTCATCGACGACGTCTTCGTCGCCGGAGAGGTGCGCCTGACGTACACGCACCACGACCGCATCGTGCTGGGCGGTGCGGTCCCCGCGGGCCGCGACCTGCCGCTCACCGGCTACCCCGAGATCCGCAGCGAGTACTTCCTGGAGCACCGCGAGGTCGGCATCGTCAACGTCGGGGGACCGGGCACGGTCACCGCCGACGGCGAGGTGTTCGAGCTCGTCACCGGCGCCTGCTTGTACCTCGGCCGGGGGATCCGCGAGGTGGTGTTCGCGGGGGACGACGCGCAGTTCTATCTCTTCTCGGCCCCCGCGCACACGGCCTATCCCGCGGCCCTGGTCTCTCCGGGCGAGGGAACCGTGCGCGAGCTCGGCGACCAGCTCACGAGCAACCGTCGCACGCTCAACCAGTACATCCACGAGAACGGCGTGAAGAGCTGCCAGATCGTCATGGGTGTGACGCAGCTGCACCCGGGCTCGATGTGGAACACCATGCCCGCGCACACCCACGACCGCCGCACCGAGTGCTACCTCTACTTCGACGTCCCCGAGGATGCCCGCGTCGTCCACCTCATGGGCGAGCGCGACGAGACGCGTCACCTCATCGTCGGCGACCGCCAGGCCGTCATCTCGCCGAGCTGGTCGCTGCACTCCGGCGTCGGCACGGCCGCGTACTCGTTCGTGTGGGCGATGGCGGGCGAGAACCAGGCCTTCGACGACATGGATGCCGCGCCCATCACCGACCTGCGCTGATGGCGGCCGTGACGCCCGACGACGCTCGCACGCCCGCGGAAGGCTCCGTGCTGCTCGCGGTCGGCGAGACGATGGCGATGCTGGCTCCCGCCGACGGCGGGGGAGTGGCGGATGCCGTGGACTTCCTCGTCGACGCGGGCGGCGCGGAGTCGAACGTCGCCGCGCATGCCGCCGCCGGAGGAATGACGGCCCGCTGGTTCAGCAGGCTCGGCGCCGACGCGCTCGGCGATCGGGTGCTGCGGCAGGTCGCGGCCCGCGGTGTCGACACCGCGGGGGTCGTGCGCGACGTCGAGCGCCCGACAGGGCTGTACGTCAAAGACCCCGGCCGCGGTGTGCGGTACTACCGGCGCGGGTCCGCGGCATCCGCCCTCTCGTCGACGGATGCCGAGGTCCTCGCCCTCGACGACGTCTCCGTGCTGCACGTGTCGGGGATCACGGCGGCGATCTCGACCTCCGCGCGTGGGTTTCTCGTCGCGGCGATGGCCCGCGCCCGGTCGCGGGGCGTGACGGTGAGCTTCGACGTGAACCACCGGTCGGCGCTCTGGTCGGCGGCCGAGGCTGCCCCCGTGCTCGCCGACCTCTCAGCCCGCGCCGACGTCGTCTTCGTCGGACGCGACGAGGCCGAGACCCTCTGGAAGACACCCCGCGACGTCGACGTCCGCGCCCTGTTCCCCGACGTTCCGGAACTCGTCGTGAAGGACGGCGACATCGGCGCGACCGTGTTCGCGGGCGCCGAGCGCACGTTCGTCCCCGCTCTTCGCGTCGAGGTCCTCGACGCCGTCGGCGCGGGCGACGCCTTCGCCGGCGGGTATCTCGCGGCGCGCGCTCGCGGTGGCGATCCCGCGGCTCGCCTCGCGGCGGGGCACGAGAGGGCGGCCCTGACGCTTCGCACCTACGGCGACTCCCTGGACGACTCCGGGGCGCGCCGAGGCTCCGACTGAGACGACTTCCGAGCTGACCCGTCTCGACGCGGGCGTCGCCGTGTCCGGTCGCGTTCAGCGGGCCGAGGTCCAGCGGGAGAGCGTCACCTCAGGCGAGCGGCGGGCCGATGACGAAGTCGGTCGCGGCTTTCCACGGGGCCAGGATGACGGCGTCGCCCGTGAAGAGGAACGTCTGGTTGTAACGGCCGTCGATCTTGTACGTCAGGTAGGTGCCGCGCGGGCCTTCCTCGGTGAACCAGGCGCTGTCGGTGGTGAGCTCAGCGACGAGGGCGTCCCAGTCCGTCCGCGACGCCGGCGACCACGTGTAGTAGTCGCCGGCGGGTGACCCATCGGTGGAGCATCTGGGACCCTGTGCGATCGCGGGGTAGTCCGGGAGTGTGACGGCCCCCTCGGGGAGAACGACGTCGCGCACCGTCTTCCCGGATGCCGGATCCATGATGTTGTCGCACGTCGGGGCCACGCGCGCGGAGGCCGGAGCCGTGAGACGCGCATCGGTGGTCGCGCTGACGCTCGGGGTGGGGGTGGCGGCCGCCACGGTCGGCGGGGTGGTCCGAGCTGCATCGCCCGAGGGCGTGGCATCCGGAACGCACGCCGTGAGAATCGACAACATCACCCCGGCGAGCGCGAGGATCACGGGTGCTCGACGGGCACGCGGAGAGAGGGAGGGCACGGGTTCACCGTAGCGCGCCGTGCGCCGAGAGCGCCGTCGACCGTGCCCCTGCCCGCTCGCGAGGTCCCTGAGCTCGTCGAAGGGACTGAGACGAGTCGCGAGGCCCCGGGCCGTCGCGCGGACTCCGTCCCCGACACGCCGCCCAGGCCCCGTCCCCGCCCGCGCGCCGCCCACCGACTCCGCCTGACGGCACACTGCGCGAGCGCCGCTGCCGCGTCCGTGACAGTTCGCGCACATCCGTGCAAGCCCGCGCCGGGAATCGCGGCGAGGAGGAGGATGGATGCATCCGCATCGACCCTCCTGAGGAGACCCATGCACGTCAACGCCTACGCGGCGTCGTCCGCGACCTCGCCCCTCGAGCCCACGACCATCGAGCGTCGTGACGTCGGCCCGAAGGACGTCCTCATCGACATCGCCTACGCCGGCATCTGCCACTCCGACATCCACACCATCCGCGGCGAGTGGGGCGACGTGCCCTACCCCCTGACCGTCGGCCACGAGATCGTCGGCACGGTCGCCGAGGTCGGCTCCGAGGTGACCTCGCACAAGGTCGGCGATCGCGTCGGCGTCGGCTGCATGGTCAATTCGTGCCGCGAGTGCGACAACTGCCTCGCGGGCGAGGAGCAGTACTGCGAGAAGGGCAACACCGGCACCTACGCCGGTAAGGACGTCGACGGCACCATCACGCAGGGCGGCTACAGCGAGAGAATCGTCGTCGACGAGCACTTCGTGCTGCGCGTGCCCGAGTCGATCCCCTACGAGAAGGCCGCTCCGCTGCTCTGCGCCGGCATCACGACGTACTCGCCGCTGAACCACTGGAACGCCGGCCCCGGCAAGAAGGTCGCGGTCGTGGGTCTCGGCGGACTCGGCCACATGGCCGTCAAGATCGCCCACGCCATGGGTGCCGAGGTCACGGTGCTGTCGCAGACGCTCAGCAAGAAGGACGACGGCCTGAAGATGGGCGCCGACCACTACTACGCCACGAAGGACGACGAGACGTTCGAGAAGCTCAAGAAGAGCTTCGACCTCATCATCAACACGGTCAGCGCCCCGCTCGAGCTGCGGAAGTACCTCGGCCTGCTCACGCTCAACGGCACGATGGTGAACGTCGGCGCCCCGCCGGAGCCCCTGCCCATCCAGGTCTTCACGCTGTTCACCAACCGCCGTTCGTTCGCCGGTTCGTCGATCGGCGGCATCCGCGAGACCCAGGAGATGCTCGACTTCTGCGCCGAGCACGGCATCGCGCCCGAGACCGAGCTCATCTCGGCCGACCAGATCAACGAAGCCTACGAGCGCGTGCTGAACAGCGACGTGCGCTACCGCTTCGTCATCGACGCGAAGACCTTCGCCCCCGCCTGACCCCGGCTCCGGATGCCACGGCCCCGACGTTCCCTCGAGCGTCGGGGCCGCGGCATCCCTCGCCCTGTGCCGTCGTGCGGAGTTCGTGGGCGACATGCCGTGTGCCGTGCCGCGGGCACCGGCGTGTCTCTCTCGGATTCCGCCTGAGGGCTCGCGGTTCCGGATGCCGTGGCCTCGATGTTTCCGGGTCGCCGGGGCGGCGGCATCCCTTGCCCTGTGCCGTCGTGCGGAGTTTGTGCCCGACACGCCGTGACCCGTGCCGCGGCTACCGGCGTGTCTCTCTCGGATTCCGCCTGAGGGCTCGCGGTTCCGGATGCCGTGGCCTCGATGTTTCCGGGTCGCCGGGGTCGCGGCATCCCTTGCCCTGTGCCGTCGTGCGGAGTTCGTGGGCGACACGCCGCGACCCGTGCCGCGGCCGCCGGCGTGTCTCTCTCGGATTCCGCCTGACGGCTCGCGGTTCCGGATGCCGTGGCCTCGACGTTTTCGGGTCGTCGGGTCCGCGGCATCCCTGTCCCCGTGCCGTCGTGCGGAGTTCGTGGGCGACACGCCGCGACCCGTGCCGCGGCCGCCGGCGTGTCTCTCACGGATTCCGCCTGACGGCTCGCGGTTCCGGATGCCGTGGCCTCGACGTTTTCGGGTCGTCGGGTCCGCGGCATCCCTGTCCCCGTGCCGTCGTGCGGAGTTCGTGGGCGACACGCCGTGTGCCGGGCCGCGGCCATCGGCGTGTCTCTCTCGGGTTCCGCCTGACGGCCCGCGCCCGGCCCGCGCCCCGCCCCCCCCCCGACACGCCAAAGCGGCGCCGCCCCGCAGGGCGACGCCGCTTTCGACGAGAGCGTTACGCCTGGCCGAGCGCGGCCGACACGACCGCGCGGGCCTCTTCCTGCACCTCGCGGAGGTGCTCCTCGCCGCGGAGCGACTCGGCGTACAGCTTGTAGACGTCTTCGGTGCCGGATGGGCGTGCGGCGAACCACGCGGACTCGGTCTGTACCTTGAGGCCGCCGATCGCGGCGTCGTTGCCGGGCGCGTGCGACAGCTTCGCGATGATCGGTTCACCCGCGAGTTCGGTGGCGGTCACGGCATCCGGCGACAGCTTCGACAGCGCCGACTTCTGTGCGGGCGACGCGGGGGCGTCGACGCGCTGGTAGGCCGAGGCGCCGAACTCGGCCTCGAGTTCGGCGTACCGCTGCGACGGCGTCTTGCCGGTGACCGCGAGGATTTCGGCGGCGAGCAGGCAGAGCAGGATGCCGTCCTTGTCGGTGGTCCACACGGTGCCGTCCTTGCGCAGGAACGACGCGCCGGCCGACTCCTCACCGCCGAAGGCGACGGAGCCGTCGAGCAACCCGGGGACGAACCACTTGAAGCCGACCGGAACCTCGAGCAACTGCCGCCCGAGCGACGCTGCCACCCGGTCGATGATCATCGACGACACGAGGGTCTTGCCCACGGCGGCGTCGGCGGGCCAGTTCGGACGGTGCGAGAACAGGTAGTCGATCGCGACCGCGAGGTAGTGGTTGGGGTTCATCAGCCCCGCGTCGGGGGTGACGATGCCGTGGCGGTCGGCGTCCGCGTCGTTACCGGTGAGGATGTCGTACTCGTCACGCGCGGCGACGAGCGACGCCATGGCCGACGGCGACGAGGGATCCATGCGGATCTTCTCGTCCCAGTCCAACGTCATGAACTTCCACGTCGGGTCGACCTCGGGGTTCACGACGGTGAGGTCGAGGCCGTACACCTCGGCGATGAGCGCCCAGTACTCGACCGACGCTCCGCCGAGCGGGTCGGCGCCGATGCGGACTCCGGCGCTCTTGATCGCGTCGACGTCGATGATGGATGCCAGATCCCGCACGTACGCGTCGCGGAAGTCGTACTGGCCCAGGCCGTCGAGGTCGATGTCGGCGTGACGGGTGCGCTTCACGCCCTCGAGACCCGCGGCGATGAGCTCGTTCGCGCGATCGGCGATCCAGCCGGTCGCGTCGGTGTCGGCGGGGCCGCCGTGCGGGGGGTTGTACTTGAAGCCGCCGTCGCGCGGAGGGTTGTGCGACGGGGTGACGACGATGCCGTCGGAACGGCCCGGGTCGTCGAGAGCGCGGCCGCGGTTGTAGGTGAGGATCGCGTGGCTGAGCGCGGGGGTGGGCACCCACGAGTCGCGCGAGTCGACGCGCACGTCGACGCCGTTCGCGACGAGAACCTCGATCGCGCTGCGCTCGGCGGGCAGCGACAGGCCGTGCGTGTCACGCCCGAGGAACAGCGGTCCGGTGATGCCCTGCGCCGCGCGGTAGTCGACGATCGCCTGGGTCGTGGCGAGGATGTGGTCCTCGTTGAAGCTCGTGCTCAGCGACGATCCGCGGTGACCACTGGTGCCGAACGCAACGCGCTGCTCCGGGACCGTGGCATCCGGTCTGCGGTCGTAGTACGCCGCGATCAGTTCGTCGATGTCGATGAGATCGGATGCCTCTGCGGGCTGCCCTGCGCGACTGCTCATGCGCCCAGTCTGCCCGCTGTATCCGACATGCGCACACGCGACGACACAATCCAAGGGAATCCGTGTCGAAATGCTTTTCACCCCATGCACGCGAATACGTCATACTCATCGCCATGGGTGCCGGGACTGACGCGCGCGTGGCGATCGTCGACGATCACGAACTCGTCGCCCTCGCGGTCCGGAACCTCCTCGCGGATGCCGAGGGCCTGACGTTCGCACGGCACGCCGGCACCGTGAAGGCGCTGACCTCCCGCGCCCTCGACGCCGACCTGGTGCTCCTCGACCTGAGCCTGCGCGACGGCTCCACCCCGGACGAGAACGTCGCATCCTTGCGCAGGTGGGGCGCGCACGTTCTCGTGCTGACGTCGGGTGAGGACCCTTTCCTCGTGCGCGCCGCGTCACGGGCCGATGTCGCCGGGATCGTGCGCAAATCCGCCCCTCCGGCCGCCCTGCTCGAGGCCATCGCCGCGGCCGTCGCGGGCGAGCACGTCGCGACGACCGAGTGGGCCTCGGCTGTCGATGCCGATCCGCTGCTGCAGGGCGCGCCCCTGACCGAGCGTGAGCGCGAGGTGCTCGGCCTCTACGCGTCCGGCCTCGGCGCGCGAGAGGTCGCGGCCCAGCTCTTCATCTCCGAGAACACCGTGAACGATCACCTGCGACGCATCCGGGCGGTCTACCAGTTGCTCGGACGGCCGGCGGCATCCAAGGTCGAGCTCTATCAGCGCGGCATCGAAGACGGGTTCGTGCCGGGCCCGCGCCGTGTCTGACGAGCGGTCGGGGCTGCGCGCCGCCCGCCTCGTCGTCATCCGGGCGTCGGCGTTCCTGATCGTCGTCGTCGCGGTCGTCAACGCGGGGTTCCTCAGCCAGGGCGAGCAACAGGGATTCCCCCTCTGGTACAACGCGCTCGGGACGAGCGCGGGCGCGATCACGCTCCTCGTCGGGCTCATCGCGCCGCTGCTCCCGGCGCCCCCCCTGCGCACCGGAGCCGCTGTGGCGCTGGCGACGTACCTGATCTTCGTCGCCCTGTTCCCGCTCGCCGCGCACGTCGGTCATGTGGAGCGGATGCCATGGCTCCTGACCGCGTCCAGTGCCGCCGTCGCGGCCGCTCTCGTCGCGGGAGGGGTCCGGTGGGGCTGGGCGACCGTGCTCTTCGGGGCGACGGCGGGGGTGTTCTATCGCCTGGGGTTCGGCGGCTTCGATGTCGATGGGGTCATCAACGACGCGCACGCAGTGCTCACCGCCTCGGTCATCTGCGTCCTCGGCGGGTACGTCCTCTCGGTCGGTGCCGGCCTCGACCAGGCAGCGGCCGCCCGACGGGAGGCCGGCTCACGCGAGTACGCCGAGCGCGGTCGACTCGCGGCGCGCACACGCACGGCGGCGCTCGTGCACGACGAAGCCCTCGCGACGCTCGCGCTGGCGGCGTCGCCGCTGCCGGTGCCCACGGACCGACTGGCCGCGCAGGCACGGCGCGCGGTCGACATGCTCACGCGCCTCGTCGATGACGACGCCGGTGGCGTGGTGCCCCTCGAGGCCGCCCTCTCCTCCGAAGCCCGCGCCTTCGGCGCCGAGTACACCCCTCCCACGTCGAGTGTGCCGCCGCTGCCGCCGGCGGCGCGGGAGGCGATTCTCGGCGCCGCCCGCCAGGCCCTCGACAACGCCCGACGTCACGCTTCCGGGGCATCGCGCTCGATGACCGTGCGCGTGAGCGGCGGGGCCGTCGACGTCGAGATCGCCGACACCGGCGAGGGGTTCGACCCGACGCGCATCGCCGACGATCGTCTCGGTGTGCGTCAGAGCATCGTGGGTCGGATGGCGCGCATCCCCGGCGGCGCTGCACGCGTCGAATCCGCGCCCGGGCAGGGGACGCGTGTCGTCCTGTCGTACGTCCCGGAGGACGCCGTCGAGGTCGCCGTGCCCGGCGATCGGCGGTCTCTGCGGCGCGGAGCCGCCTTCATCGGGGCCGGCTTCGTCGTCGTACAGGTGGCGTGCGCCATCGTCATGGTGGTCGCCGACCCGTCGTCGTGGCCGCGCCAGCTCGCGATCCTCCTCGTCGTCGTCATCGCGGCGGAAGCGCTGCGGCGGTCTCCGGGACTCGTCCCCGGCCTGGGGCGGACGGCCGTCGTCGTCGCGGCCGCCGTGCTCGGTGCGGTCATCACCGTCGTCGCCGCTCCCACCACGTACGGCGATCTCTGGCCCGTCGTGGCTCTCGCGTTCCTTCTCGTCGGGCTCGCGATCCGGGGGAGATATGCGACCGCCCTCGTGGCCGGAGCGGTCGTGATCGCCATCGTGATCGCCGGTGGGCTGGTCGACGGTGCCTCCCTCGGTCAGATCCTCGCGCTGACGACCCGCCCCGCCCTCATCGTCGTCATCGCGACGGTGATGCTGCTGGTCGTCCGACGGATGCAACGGCGCATCGCCGCGCTCCATCACCAGGCCGTGACGGCGGCGGAGCAGGAGAGCTGGTCGCGCGGTGCGCGCGCCGAATTGCGGGAGCGCACCGACGATCTCGCGCGCACCGTGGTCCCGTTACTCTCGCGCATCGGCGAGGGGCACCCGGTGTCCGACGCCGACCGGCGGGAGTACGCCGCGCTCGAAGGAGCCCTGCGCGACGGCCTGCGCGCGGGCGCTCTGTCTCGCGAGCCTCTGCGCGGAGCGGTCGCGGCGGCGCGCGGTCGCGGCGTCGACGTGGTCCTGCTCGACGACAGCGACCAGAGCCTGTCGGACACCGACATCCGCGCCGTGACGACCTGGATGGTCGACGCGGTGGCCCAGGCGCAGCGGAGTGTCGTCGGTCGGCTCCTTCCGCCGGGAAGACAGACGGTGGCGAGCGTCACGATCGACGGACGGCCGCTCCTCTTCGAGGATGCCGCTCACGGGGCCGCTGAGGGCGCCGCTCAGGGCTCGGTCACGAGCTTCCAGGGCGAGTAGTCCCGGTCCGTCACGGATCGGTCGGGGCGTTGACCCCGCGACCACCACTTGGCCTCGTACCCGCTGCCGTTGTACATGACGCGGTCGCCCTGGTTGTAGAGGTCGCCCGCGACCCACTCGGGATAGGTCCCCGCCGGAAGCTGAGGCAGGGCGTAGGGCTTGTCGCCGGGCAGCACGGGACCGACGTAGGTCCAGGCCGAGGCGGCGGCATCCAGGGTCGGGTCATCCGGGACCGCGCCGTCTTCGTTCCACCACTTCGACACGTAGACCGATCCGTGCCACACGACGAAGACGCCCGCCGAGTAGAACGACTGCGACGACCAGACGGGGAAGGGGCTGGTCTCGGGATCGTCCGCGATGACGGGTGAGTCGTCTTCGGGCGCGATCCGCCCCGAGGGGGTGCCGTCGCGCCCGGCGCCCAGCACGTCCGAGAACGTCTCTCCCGCCTGCTCGACACCGCTGCACGACACCGACACGGTCCGCGGATGCGGGTAGTTGGTGCCACAGGTACGGTCGCGATTCACCGACCACAACGACATGCGCTCGAGACCCACCTCGTCGGCGAACGCCGCGAGAGCGTGCGCGTCGTCGAGGCTGAACACCTCGTGCTCGACGTCGTTCTGCCCGATCATCGGCGTCGCTCCGAGCAGCGACCACGCCCCTCCGGCGGGCAGCGGCAGCTTCCGTTCGTTCCACGCGGTCTCGAGCTGCGCGGCGGTCGCTCGCAGCGCGCCGATCGACAGGTCGGCCATCGACACCGAGCGGTCGTCGGCGTTGAAGTTCATGGTCATCGCGTTCACCCCCGCGATCGACACCCCGGCATCCATCAACGACGACACCTGCGCGAGACCGTCGTCGGTCAGTCCGTTCGGGGCCACGGGCAGGGTGAGCCAGACGTCGAGCGGGCGTCCGTCCGCGGCGCGCTCCCGCTGGAGTTGGGCGACCGCGGCCGCCCGTCTCGCCGTCGCCGCGGTGTCGCGAAGCGCGTCGCCCTCGATGTCGAGGTCGACGACGTCGATGCCGTACCGGTCGAGAACCAGACCGTAGGCGCGGGCGAGGTCGTCCACGGTGGAGCAGGCCGACGCGAGTTCCGTATTGATCGCGCCCCCGAACGACACGGCGAGCGGACGCCCCTCGCGGCGCAGACGCTCCACGCGGCGGTCGAGTTGGAATCGGGATGCCGCGTCGTCGAGCGTGTAGGCCTTGCCCCAGGTCGGCGTGCAGTCGGCGGCTCCGGCGGCCACGACGAACGCGAGCACGATCCCGCCGGGTCCCTCGGCCATGGTGCTCCGCGCGAGATGCTCGCCGCTGTCGAGGGTGACGTCGTAGTAGCCGGCGAACCACCGGTCCGAGCCCGGCGCGGTGGCAGGCGTCGTGAGGACGGGCACGACGGCGGCCGCGGCCCCGACCCCGACGACGGCGAGAGCCGCGAGCACGGTCAACGCGAGCCGCCCGAACGACAGGCGTCGCCCCGCGAAGCGCGAGCGGGCGGGTGCCATGACGGGGCTCACGCGACTGCTCCGGTCGCGTCCAGCGGGCCGTCGTCGAGCACGGCCGCCCAGCGCGCGCGACCGAGATCGGGCGCGGGCGCCGGCACCACCGGGGTGACCCAGATCCAGTCGAGCCACGCGAACCACAGGTCCGAGACCGTGTGCCGGATGCCGATCAACCGCGTGATCGCCCACAGGATCGCGAGCGCCGTGAAGGCGGCGAACACCGTCGTCCCCCACGCCTGAGTGAACACGGATCGGACGGCCACCGCGATCGCGATGCCCGCGATCGCGAGCGGAGCGAGCAGATACAGAGCGGGCACGCGGGTTCGCGTCGAGACCTTCGGCGTGCGGGCGAATCGGGCTCGTCGACCGCTCAGCACCTGGACGAGAGAGGCGGCGCTTCCCGCCAGGTTCACGGGCAGCAGGAGCAGATTCAGCCCGTAGATCGCGGCGACGTCCCGGCGGTGATAGCCGAGCGCGTGCAGGTCGGAGGCCATCTCGGTGAAGTACGGCACCGCGATGAGCAGGAGCAGCAGCGTGACCAACTGCCCGTCCATCGGGTACAGGGTGAGGACCGCGAGCAGCCCGAGGGTCACCCACGAAACCGAGCCCAGGTAGTTCATCCTCAGCAGCCGTTGCGCGAGCCCCAGCGGCCGCCCCTCGCGCCGACGCTGGAGCGCCAACGCGTGCAGTCTCGGCAGCACGAGCAGTCCGCCGTCCGCCCACCGTCGCCGCTGGATCACCAGCGTCCCGAAGTCCGGAGGCGTCGCGCTGTAGCTCAGCCGCTCCGGGTAGTTCAGCAGCGACCAGCCGTGCGCGGCGATGTCGATCGACGACTCGGTGTCTTCGATCGCGGTGCGGTCCGAGATGAACCGGACGATGCGGATGCCGTCCTCCCGGCTTTCACGCCGGAGCGAGCGGACAGCTTCCCACCGCAGGATCGCGTTCGCCCCCACCCAGAAGGTCGCGTCGAAGGCGGTCAGCCCCTGGTGGACGATGTGCTGCAGGTCGGTGGTCGCCCCCGCGAGCCGTTCCAGGCGCGTCGGTGCTCCGCGATACGCCGAGTAGGGAGTCTGGATCACGGCGACGCCGGCGTTCTCGGGCTGTTCGAGGGCGTGGATCAGACGCATGCAGTACCCGGGCAGCAGCATCGAGTCGGCGTCCAGGGTGAGCACGTAGTCGCTCTCGGGAACGTCGAGATCCGCGGGGCCCTCGTCGACCCGCTCGAGGGCGACACCCCCGACCCCCGCCTGCTCGCGGTACCGGCCGCCCATCAGCGCGAGGTACGCGTTGAGGTTCATGGCCTTGTTCGCCGTGTGCGGGAGGTTCGTGTACCGGCGCCGTTCGAAGGTCCGGGCTCGGAAGCCGAAGATCCGCACGAGCCGATCCATCAGGTGACGGGCGCGCTCGACGGCGAGCGGTGGCTCCCCGGCCTCGGCGGCCTCCTTGAGCGCGGTGGCCGTGGCATCCAGTTCGTCGGCGAGGCGTCTCAGGACCTGTTCGACGAAGAACACCTCCACGTGCGTCGTCGTGGGTTCCTCCGCGGCGCGAGCCCGCAGCCACTGGGCGCACGCGGCGTGCTCGCGCATGACGACCTCGGACGCCTCCGCGTCGCCGACCGCCTCGTCCCGGATCCGGGAAGCGGCAGCCTCGACCCGGTCGACGACGGGACGCAGCGTCGCCGTGAGCTCGCCGGTGAGCCGACGGCATCCCTCCAGCCCCGCCCGAGCGTCGTCGTCGACGGGCGAGGGGTCGTCGTCGAGCAGCAGCACGATGTCGATGCGGGGGAACTCCTGCAGCGCCACCGACCACAGCCCCATCCGCACGAGCGCGGGATCCTCCGCCCGCGAGGGCAGCAGCGCCGTGAGCCGGGGCTCGCGGCCGGCGAAGTGCTCGTCGAGCACGATGCGGCGCGTCCGCCGGTGGGCGGCGAATCGCGGCAGGGCGCCGGAGCGCGCGAGCAGGTGCATGCACGCCGAGAGGGTGAGGAACGTGACCGAGACGAGGAACACCGCGGTCGTGATGAGTTGGGCGGCGTCGACGAGCGCCCCGCCGCGGGAGAGGGCGACGACGACGGTGGCGCAGTACAGCACCCACATGAGCGCGCACAGCACCACGGCGAGGCGCGCCCGGGCGATGCGTTGCGCGGAGGGGCGCGTGTGCGTGACCGGTTGCGGTGTCGCGTCGCGGTCGGTTCCGCGCTGACGGCGAGGAGGAACGACGATGGTCTTCTCGGGCATGGTGGCTGGCCTTCGAGCGAGTGCCCGGCGGGTCGGGTCCCGCCGGGCAGGCATCGGTGGGGGTCGACGCCTACGTCGTATCGTCCTCGTTCGTCGTCGATGGCACGGTCGGTTCGCCCACCGATTCAGGTGGTTTGCGAACGGATGCCGAGCCCCGCCGCCGAAGGGGTCGCCGCGACCGAGGGGGTCGGCGGAACCCCGCTCGATCCCGGCGCACTAGGCTGAGCCGGTGCTGCCCGACACAGATCACACCCTCGCCCGCCGTACCTACAGCTACCTCGGCCCGGCCGGAACCTTCACCGAGGCCGCGCTCGCTCAGGTGCCGGAGGCGCGCGATCAGATCTGGCGGCCCGTCCGCAACGTCGGCGAGGCGCTCGCCGACGTCGTCGAGGGGCGATCGGATGCCGCGATGATCGCGATCGAGAACTCGGTCGACGGGGGCGTCTCCACCGCGCAGGACGCCCTGGCCACGGTGCCGGGCCTGCGCATCGTCGGCGAGTACCTCGTGCCGGTGAACTTCGTTCTCGTGGGGCGTCCGGGCGCGACCCTCGCCGACGTCTCGCTCGTCGCCGCGCATCCCGTGGCGTACGGCCAGTGCCTGAAGTGGCTGAGCGAGCACGTTCCCGCCCACGCGCACCTGCCCGCCGAGAGCAACGTCGCCAGCGCGCTCGGCGTGCTCGACGGGACGAGCGCCGCTGATGCCGCGATCGCCGCCCCCGGTATCGTCGCCCACCACGATGTCGCGGTGCTGGCCGAGAACATCGGCGACAACCCCAACGCGGTGACGCGCTTCGTGCTCGTGAGCCGCACCGTGGCCCCCGCTCCTCCGACGGGCGCCGACAAGACCTCGCTCATCGTCGAACTGCCCGAGGACCACCCGGGTGCGCTTCTCGAACTGCTCGAGCAGTTCGCCACCCGGGGCATCAACCTGAGCCTGTTGGCATCCCGCCCCATCGGAGACGCACTCGGCCGCTACCGCTTCGTCATCGACGCCGACGGACACGTGCAGGACGAGCGCATGGCCGATGCCCTCCTCGGCCTTCGCCGGTTCAGCCCCAAGGTGATCTTCCTCGGCTCGTACGCGCGTGCGGACCGCGCGATCGTCCGCTACCCGCAGCGGTACAGCGACGACGTCTTCGTCGAGGCCCGCGACTGGCTCCGCGGCCTGCTGAGCGGCGAGCCCGAGGCCTGACGGCCCTTCCGCCGACCCCTGCCGGCCGTACCGTCCGGCGGAGTTTCTGCGGGGCACGCCGGTTCAGGATGCCGTGCCCCGGCGTGTCGGAGACGGACTCCGCCCGACGGTACAGGCCACAGGCCATCGGCCCCGGCCGCGAACCCTCAGGCCGCCACGGCCGCCGGCGCCGCGATGAGCTCGAGCGTCTGCGCGCGCCCCTCGGAACCCTCGCCGTCGTACGCGCCCGCCACGGGCGACACCATGATCTCGTCGACGCCGTGCTGCGCAGCGAACGCGGCGAGCTGCCCCTGAACGTCAGCACCCGTGCCCACGAACCACTTCTGCCGCGTCGAGGCCATGATCGACTCCGCCATCGCGTCGAACGGATCGGCCTTCGCCTGCTCCACCGTCTCGAGCGGCGTCAGGGGGCGGTTCGTGCGCAGACGCGCCATCATCCGCAGCTGCGGCATCGCCCGCTCCTCCGCCTCTTCGGCGGTGGGCGCGGCGACGACGTTGGCGGTGACGAAGGTGCGGGGTCCCTCGCCCGACTCGTTCGGGACGAACTGGTCGCGGTACAGGCGCAGGGCGTGATCGAGTCCCTCGCCCGAGAAATGGTTGGCGAAGACGTACGGCAGACCGAACGAAGCCGCGAGCTGCGCGGAGTAGTCACTCGAACCGAGGAGCCAGACCTGTGGCATCCCGGATGCCGACGGCGTGGCCTTCACCTGATACTCGGTGCCCGAGGTGAACCGGACGGTCGCCCCCTCGGGTGAGGTGAGCGCCATGATGTCGGTCACGTGGTCGGGGAAGCGGGAGACGTCGCTCGTCGTGCCCGAGCGGTTCAGCAGCTGCGTGATGACCGGGTCGCTGCCGGGCGCGCGGCCGATCCCGAGGTCGATGCGGCCGGGGGCGATCGCCTCGAGTGCGGCGAACTGCTCGGCCACGATGAGCGGCGAGTGGTTCGGCAGCATCACGCCGCCCGACCCCACGCGGATGCGCGAGGTGCGAGCGGCGGCAGCGGCGATCAGGACGGGGGGAGTCGTCGACGCGACAGCGGGCATGTTGTGATGCTCGGCGAACCAGTACCGGCGGTAGCCGAGGCGGTCCGCGCGCTCCACCAAGTCGAGGGCCGCAGCCACGGCTTGAGCGCTGGTCTGTCCCGCACGAACCGGGACGAGGTCGAGAACAGAGAGGGAGGGCATCACGGTGGAGAGAACCCCGCGGAGGCGCTGTGTATTCCGTCGTCGTGCACACGGCAACCCCCCTCGCGGTCTTCACCCGAGCCGCCTAGCCTCCCGGCATGAGCCACGATCAGGCAGGTGACATGCAGCCCGACCGACACACGATGGTGCGGACGCAGATCGCGATCGACGAGGCATCGTTCTTCCTCGCGCAGGGGCAGGACCTCGTCGCGCTGAAGGCGCGAATCGAGGAAGCGGTCCAGGCGGGCGGCGGCTTCGTGTCGTTCGTCGTCGTCGGCAACCGCGAGGTGAGCGCCCTCTTCACCGCGCATTCGCGCGCGATCCTCTCGGTCGAGACCGTCCCATACGACGCGCGCGACACCGGCGACTCCGACGACCCGTACGGCGGATTCTTCGACGCCTGAACCCGCGGCATCCATCCCCAGCTTTCTCTCAGGAAATCCTCGTGACGAATCCGCTTCCCGCCTCGTCTCATCTATGACATCGCGGGACACACGGTCCCGGAGACGACGGAAGGAAAGTGACATGGCCACCCCCACCACCACCCCCACCACCGCTACGAAGGACGGCGGCTCGACCGTCATCGTCGACGCCGTCGTCGCAAAGGTCGCCGGCATCGCCGCGGCCGAGGTTCCCGGCGTCCACGCCCTCGGGGGCGGTGCGGCCCGCGTGATCGGCAACATCCGCCAGGCCGTCGGCGCGAAGGACTACGCCCAGGGCGTGAGCGTCGAGGTGGGCGAGACCGAGGTCGCCGCCGACATCGCGATCCAGGTCGACTACCCCGAGCAGCTGCAGCGTGTCGCGTCGAACGTCCGCGCGGCCGTGCACCAGGCCATCACCGAGCTCGTCGGCATGAAGGTCGCCGAGATCAACGTGACCGTGGTCGACGTCTACATCCCGGGCGACGACGACGAGGACGACGCCGACGAGGCTCGCGTCAACTGACATCCATCGTGAGAAGGGGCGTCGCCGAGAGGCGGCGCCCCTTTCGCGTGCCCGGATGCCGCGACGTCGAGCGACCGGCCGTCCGGGGCCGCGACGCCACGGCGAAGGAGGCTCGGCTCAGCCGCCGTGCCGGACGTGCGCGTAGGCGTCGAGCGCGCGCCTGCGGGTCTCGCTCAGATCGACCATCGGCTCCGGCGGATTCTCGCTCAGGAACTCCGGCGCCCACTCCCGCACGTACTCGTCGTGCGGGTCGAACTTCTTGCGCTGCGTGTCCGGATTGAACACGCGGAAGTACGGGGCGGCATCCGCGCCGGATCCCGCGACCCACTGCCAGTTGAAGGGGTTGCTCGCGGCATCCGCGTCGACGAGGCAGTCCCAGAACCACTGCTCCCCGTGTCGCCAGTCGATCAGCAGGTTCTTGATGAGGAAGGATGCCGTCACCATGCGCACCCGGTTGTGCATGACGCCGGTCTTCCACAGCTGACGCATCCCGGCATCCACGACCGCGACGCCCGTTCTGCCCTGCTGCCAGGTCTCGAGGTGTGCGCGGTTCAGGCGCGGCCAGGGGAACGCGTCGAAGTTGCGGCGCCAGTTCACGGTCGCGATGTCGGGGGAGTGGTAGGTGACGTGCCACGCGAACTCGCGCCACACGAGCTCCGACAGGAACCCGCTCGCGCTCTTCGCGTGCTCTCCCGAGCCGCGGTGCTCGATCGTGTCGTGCCACACCTGGTAGGGGCTCACCTCGCCCCAGCGCAGGCGCGGCGAGAGGTTCGAGGTCGCGCCTCCCGCGAACTCGTCGCGATAGGTCGAGTAGTCGCCGAGGTCGTCGTCGAGGAACTCCCGCAGCCGTGTCTTCGCGGCGGGCTCGCCCGGCTCCCACGTCTCGCGTAGACCGCCGGCCCAGTCGGGCTTCGTGGGCAGCAGGTCCCAGGCGCCGAGCTCGTCGCCGTCGACGTGCCCGTCGAACCCCGGCACCTTGCGCGCCTCCGGCATCGGCGGACGCGGCGCGGGAAGCTTCTGCACCGCGCGGGCGAACGGGCTGTACACGCCGTAGGGCTTGTCGGACTGCGTGCGCACCGTCCACGGTTCGTAGAGGAGGTTCGCCGCGAACGACGCGACGGTCACGCCGTCGTCGCGCAGCTTCTCCTTGAGCCCCGCGTCGATCTCGCGCTCCACTCCGCCGTAGCGCCGGTTCCAGAACACCGCCCCCGCACCGACCTCGTCGACGACGGCCGGTACGACCTCGGCCGCGCGGCCTCGACGCAGCACCAGCTGACCGCCGCGCTCTTCGAGACGTTCGCCGAGGGATGCCAGAGACCCGTGCAACCACCAACGGGCCGCCCCGCCGATCCGGCGCACCCCGTCGGACTCCTCGTCCAGGACGTACAGCGCCACGATCGGCTCCCCGCGGTCGAGGGCCGCGCGCAGCGCGGGGTTGTCGGTCAGTCGGAGGTCGTCACGGAACCACACGATCGAGGGCGAAGCCATCCCTCGACGCTATCCACCGGGGCATCCGTCGGTCCGGGCTTGACACCCGCCCGCGCGATCGGCCCGCCGGCCCCGTCAGAGCGTCGAGACGTCGTGCCCCTTCGGCAGTGCCACGACGAGACCGTCCGCCACGATGCGCGTGTAGATGCGCGTCGCCTCGCCGAACTCGTCGCCGTCGAGCTCGATCGGCTGTGCCGGTGCCGTCGCCAGCTCGATGCCCGTGCCGCGGAGGTACCGCACCGACGTGTCCTTTCGGCGTTCGAGCACACGGCGACCGGCGCGGAAGCGGCGCAGAACGGAGTTATCCCACACGATGCTCCTCCACACGCCCAGCCAGCCCAGCACTCCGGTCGGCTGGAGCACGGCCACGTCGAGGCGACCGTCGGCGATGGAGGCATCGGGGATCAAGGCCACGCCGCCTTGCAGGGCGCCGCAGTTCGCGAAGAGCACGCTGTGCACCTTCGCCGAGTGCAGGCGGTGTTCGTCCAACTGGTACATCACGCGGAAAGGCTTCGCGTTCACGAGGGAGCGGGCGGCGCCGTCGACGTACGCGACCCAGCCGACCTGCTTCTTCAGGTCGTCGCGGGTGTTCTGGATCATCGCGGCGTCCAGGCCCATGCCGGCCATGACCGAGAACCCGTGCTCCTCGACCTCGCCGTCGGCGCGGCGGATGCGAGCCAGCCCGGTGTCGATGGAATGGATGTCGCCCTCGAAGGTGGCGCGGATCATCGCGTCGGTGTCGGTCAGCGGGAGGTTCAGGTTGCGCGCGAGGAGGTTCCCCGTGCCGCTGGGCACGATCGTGAGCGGGACGCCGGTGGAGGTGAGAGCCTCGGCGACCGCGCGCACGGTACCGTCGCCGCCCGCCACGAGCACGGCATCCACCTTCTCGTCGAGAGCGGCGCGGGTCGCGTCATCGCCGAGGTCGTCGACGGTCGTCTCGTAGAACAGCGGCTCTGCCCACCCGGCGTCGGCGGCGAGCTCGGCCACCCGGGCGCGCAGCACCTCGGGCTCGACCTTCGTGGGGTTGTAGACGAGAGCAGCGCGCTTCTTCTGCGTGGGCTCCGCGTCCATCGGAGCCTCGTCGCCCTGCGCGTCGACGCGTTGGGTCTTGCCTGGCATCTCGTCCGAGGTGTCGGGGGCGATGTCCTCCGGCTGACGGATGGTGTCGTCGGGCTCTGCGGCGTCCTTCGGATGCGGGACGTCCTTGCGCGGATGATCGGCCACGTCGTCGCCCAACCGAGCGGCGTCGAAGTGCTCGTGGGAGCCGTCGGCCGCGGCCGCGTCGGCTTTCACCTCGTCGGGCGCGTCGGAGGGGACGTTCTCGGGGGACTCCGCGTCGTCACGCGGCTCGTCAGGGGCGGCCATGCGTCAACCATAGGACCGCGATCCACTGCGGAACGGGCGAATCGTCCGGGCTTGACGACCGGATGCCGTTGGCCCATAGCCGTCGCGACGCGCCCGGGGTCCCCGAGCTCGGTGCGTGCCGTCCGGGCGCGGATTCGCAGTCGGCGCCGACCGTAGGATGGACGCGTGATCGACCTGACTCTGCTGCGTGAAGATCCCGAGCTCGTGAAGCGCTCCCAGATCGCCCGCGGGGAATCGCCCGCGTCGGTCGACGACGCGATCGAGGCGGACAAGCTGCGGCGCGCCCGAATCACCGAATTCGAAGAGCTGCGCGCCGCTCAGAACGCGCACGGCAAGCGCGTCGCGCAGGCGCCGAAAGACGAGAAGGCCGCCCTCGTGGCCGAGGCCAAGCAGCTCAGCGAGCAGGTCAAGGCCGCGCAGCACGAGGTCAGCGAGGCCGAGGCCGCCGCCGATGAGGCGCTGGCGAAGATCGAGAACATCGTGCTCGAGGGAGTCCCCGCCGGCGGCGAGGAAGACTTCGTCACCCTCCGCACGCACGGTGAGATCCCGACCTACGACTTCGCGCCGCGCGATCACCTCGAGCTCGGCGAGAAGCTCGGCGCCATCGACATGGAGCGCGGCACGAAGGTGTCGGGCAGTCGTTTCTACTTCCTCACCGGCATCGGCGCGCGTCTCGAGCTCGCGCTCATGACCCTCGCCCTCGACCGGGCGCTGCAGGCCGGGTTCACGCCGATGATCCCCCCGACGCTCGTCCGTCCCGAGGTGATGCGCGGCACCGGCTTCCTCGGCCAGCACGCAGACGAGGTCTACCACCTCGACAAGGAAGACCTCTACCTCGTCGGCACGAGCGAGGTCCCGCTCGCCGGCTACCACATGGACGAGATCCTCGACCTCGAGCGCGGCGCGAAGCGCTACGCCGGGTGGTCCACGTGCTACCGCAGCGAGGCCGGTTCCTACGGCAAGGACACCCGGGGCATCATCCGCGTGCACCAGTTCAACAAGCTCGAGATGTTCGTCTACACCGACCCGGCAGATGCCGAGGCCGAGCACGACCGTCTCGTCGCGATGCAGGAGGGCATGCTGCAAGACCTCGGGCTGGCGTACCGCGTGATCGACGTCGCCGCGGGCGATCTCGGCTCCAGCGCCGCGCGCAAGTTCGACATCGAGGCCTGGGTCCCGACGCAGGACGCCTACCGCGAGCTGACCAGCACCTCGAACTGCACGACCTACCAGGCGCGCCGGCTCGAGACGCGTTTCCGCCCCGAGGGTGGCGGCAAGACGCAGCCGGTCGCGACGCTCAACGGCACGCTCGCGACCACCCGCTGGATCGTCGCCCTCCTCGAGACGCACCAGCGCGAAGACGGTTCGGTGACGGTGCCCGAGGTGCTCCGCCCGTACCTGGGTGGGCTCGAGATCATGGAGCCGATCGCGTGACCGACGAGGCCGCTCTCCCCGACACCGGCGCCGTCGAGAGCGCGCCGAAGCAGGAGGCGGCTGACGCCGTCGCCGACCTCGCCGACGCCCCCGTCGAGCGGATGCTGATCGCGCTCGACATCGACGGGACGGTCCTGCTCGAAGACGACACCCTCAGCCCCGGCGTCGTCGAGGCTGTCGCCGACGCTCAGTCCGCCGGGCACGAGGTCATGCTCGCGACCGGTCGCAGCTGGGACAGCACCCACACGATCATGGACCGCCTCGGCATCCGTCCCGAGTACGCGGTGTGCTCGAACGGGGCGATCGTGATGCGTCGCATCGGAGAAGGGGATGCCGCGCCCTACGAGCGCGCGCACGTCGAGACGTTCGATCCGACCGAGGTGTTGACCCTCCTCGGCGAGCATCTCGCCGGAGCGCACTTCCTGGTCGAGCTTCCCGACGGCTCGCGCCTGTTCACCGACTACCTCGACGACTGGAACCTCGAGGGCGCCAACCGGGTGACCTTCGATCAGCTGTCCGAGCAGCCGGTGTGCCGCGTCGTCGTGGTCGCTCCCGAGAAGACCGACAAGGACTTCCTCCAGCTCGTGGAGCGCATCGGCCTGAGCCAGGTGTCGTACGCGATCGGCTGGACGGCGTGGCTCGACATCGCCCCGCAGGGCGTCGACAAGTCGACCGCTCTCGAACTCGTGCGCGAGTGGCTCGGCATCCCGCCCGAGCGTGTGCTCGTGATGGGCGATGGTCGCAACGACATCGAGATGATGCAGTGGGCCGTCCGCAACGGCGGCCGCGCGATCGCGATGCACCAGGGCCCGCCCGAGGTGCACGCGGCCGCGGGCGAGGTCGGCCTCTCGGTGACCGAGGGCGGCGTCGCCGCGGTGCTGCGCGCTCTCTAGCTCTCAGATGTGCGCGGCGTGCCCCGGACGGTGGCTCACGACGCTCGCGACCAGCCACGCCAGAAGCCCGAACGGCGGCAGGAGCAGCAGTGCCGTCGCCCACGTGGCCTTGAGCCCGACGGAGACCTGCGCGTCGCGGATCGTGACGACGGTGGCCCAGATGGATGCCGCGTAGATGAGTGCGAAGACGATGAGCATGGGGTTCCCCTCCTTGTCGAACAAGGCCCGCTGCGGAGGGCGGTGGGCTGTTTCTCTCGGTCTACGCCTGCCGTCCGGCGGATTCAAGCGCCGGTGGACGGCGCTGGGTGAACCGATATCCGCGGCTTAGCGTTCGCTCAGGAACGGATGCCGGACCACCCCCAGGCCTCGCGCATCGCCGCGCGCAGGACCCGCGTATCGCTCCGGTCGAGAGCGCGGCGACTGCGGTCGAACGCCGCGCGAGCGGCATCCTGAAACACTCCGGCGCGGGCCGGTGCGGTCGCCGCGAGTGAGGCGAGGCATTTCTGGAGGCGCACCTGGACCTCGATGTCGGCCGCCCCGTCGCGCGCGAGCGGACGGAAGGCGTCGTGAACGAGGTCTTCCCACGTCGGCGGGGTCACGAAGACGCGCTCGTACTCGACATCGTGCGTCGGCTCGGTGACCAAGGCGCGGGTGAGCACGCGCTGCAGGGCCGCGATCACCTCGATCGCCGTGCCCGGGTCGTTCGTCGCGGCCGAGAGCGCGCGGCTGCCGATCTCGGTGAGGGCGATCACCCCGAACCGGGGATCCTGTTCGTAGGTGCGGTGGTGCTCGATCCGGAAGCAGCGACGGATGCCGGATCTCAGGCTGTCGTCGATCGTCCCGCGCACGAACACGAGGGGCACTCGTGCGTCGGCGATGCGCCCCGGTGCGGCGTGCACGTGGAGGTCGACGTCATGGGAGCGCGCGAGTCGATCGAGGCCGGCCATGTCGACGTGCGTGACGTAGCCCACCTCCTCAGCGACCACGGCTTCGGCATCCGCCGGGATGCCGGTGCTTCGACGTGCACCGAGCGCGGGGGAGGCGGCGAACACCTCGAGCGAGGCGGTCGCCGCCTTCTCGACGCGGTCGATGACGTCGGCCATGCGCCCGAAGGTGGCGAGGTGCGAGATCCACCGCAGGAGCGTCACGACGACGATCGCGATGATGACGATCGTGCCGACGAAGAGGATCGTCCGGCCCTGGTCGGTGTAGTACCCGGTCGAGAGCGCGACGATTCCGACGAGAGAGAACGCGAAGGCGCCGACGAACGTCGACACGGCGTTCTGCGAGGTCGGGTCGGCGATGAGCAGCGAGGTCGAGCGCGGGGTCGCCGTCGTCGTCGCGGAGGAGAAGGCCGTGACCATCGCCGTCACCGAGAAGGTGCTCACGGTCAGCATCGCCGTGGCGATGATCTGCAGGAGCGATCCGACCGCGTTCTGCCCGAGGTCGATCGAGAGCGAGAACGGCAGCAGCGGTCCCAGGAACCGCGCGGCCAGCGCGACGAGCACCGCGATCACGGTGAAGATCGCCGCGCGCACCCACACCTGGCGCCCGAGACGGAGGAAGAGGGATGCCACCGACCCGCGCACTGCTTTCGCCATACCCTCGACGCTACTCACGGCTTCGCAACGGCGACGGGGGCTGGACGCGCGGTCCGCCGCGCCCTCGGTAGACTCGGACGACCGGGAGGGTTGTCCGAGCGGCCGATGGACCTGGTCTTGAAAACCAGTGGGCAGCAATGTCCCGTGGGTTCGAATCCCACACCCTCCGCCAGATGGTGCTTATTCGAACCCCGCCCAAATGAAAGTTTGGGCGGGGTTCTTACTTGGAAGCCTTCTTCGTCCCGCTGAAAGCTGAGGAGCACTGCGGACGGGCTCCAGCGACGCTCTGGACGGTTCCCCCACTCTCGGACTGGCACGAGCGCTCCGTCCGTTCCTGTAGCGCTGTGTGCGGCGTCCAGTTGAAGTGGAACCGGTACCACGGCGACCTCGCGGGCTTCGACGGCGAGCGTCGAATCTTTGGACAGCAGCCCCGCGAACAGCTCCTGCACTTCGGCGTCCTCGACCGAGCCGTCCTGGCCGATGAACAGCTTCGTGAACAGCCCCTGATTGAGCAGCCGCCGCTCGGCAGGGATGGCGTTGACGTATTGCTCGTGGCAGAGGCGAGCGACCTCCAGTGCGCGTTCAAGCTGGTCGTCCAGTTGTTCGAGCGCCTGCTCGGAACTGGCGATCTGATGCTCGGTGGCATCTACCTCGCGAGTAATCCGGTTCATTTCGCTCTTGAGGATGTCGAGAGGAACAGCCCCGGCGTAGTGAGCCTTCATGAGCGCGGATTGTTCGTTCTTCAGCGCCCGGTGTCGTCGGCGCGCCTCATCGAGAGTGAAGCGCGCATCGGCCTGGCTGTTCGCCAGTTCCTCGCGGACGACTCGGCGGATCGCCTCTATGCGTTCCGATGTGAAACGAAGCTGTCGATAGAAGTCTGCGACCCCCTTCTCCACCGCCTCAACGCTGACGTACTTTCTCGTGCACGGTGCAGCCTTGGCTCGTCGTCCGAGGCAGAAAAAGTAGTCGTAGTAAGCGCCCAGCCGTCCCTTGTTGCGGGTAAACACGAGGCGGTTGCCGCACTCGCCGCAGAAGATCGTGCCCTTCAGGTAATGCGGGTGTCGACGATCCTTCTCGCCGGACGAGTTGTGGGATGCCAGCACGTCCTGGACGCGGAGCCACAGTTCGCGCGGAATGAGTGACGGGTGCGCGCCTTCGTAGAAGCCGCCTTTATAGACGACGATGCCGACATAGTACGGGTGCGACAGGATCCGGTTCAGGGTGGAGATTGCGATCGGTCGTTCCGGTCGGTTATGCGCGCCTCGGTTGACGAGACCGCGCGCTTCGAGTGCAGCGCAGAGATTCTGAAGGCTCCAGTTGCCGGTCGCGTACTCTTCGAATGCCCACCTGATGTGGGGAGCGCGGCGCTCGTCGATCTCCACCCACCGGATGTCGGCGCGGCCTTCCTTGCGCTGTTTATTGATGTAGCCAAGGGGCGCTTGGGAGGGAGTGCCGCCCTCCTTCAGCTTCGTCGTGATCCCCTTTTGGACCTCACTCGCAAGGTTGTTGGAGTAGTAGGCGGCCACCCCGCGCATGAACTGGAGGTTCAGTAGGCCCTGCGGTGTCTCGTCGATGTACTCGGTGACAGATACGAGCGCGGTCTTCGTCTTCTCTCTGGCGTCGTCCACGACGTAGTCGACCTTGGGGGAGCGGCTCAGTCGGTCGAGCTTGTGAACGACAATGTGCGTGATGCGGCGCTCAGCGAGGTCCGCCAGCATCTGCTTGAAGGCGGGGCGGTTGATTGTCGTGCCGGTTCGACCTGGGTCGATGTAGACGTCAACGACTTCGAGGTCGTGCTCGCGGGCGTAACGCTCGCAGGCCTCGCGCTGGTACGGAATCGAAAGTCCGTACTCGCCTCCACCCATTCGGGCCTGCTCCTCGGTACTGACCCGGGCGTAGACGGCAGCGCGGCCGCGACGCTGCCTCTGGGCCTCCGCTGCCGGTGTGAGCAGCGGTTCAGACGTCGGCGTTTCCCCATTTCGGAGGCGCTGCACGAGGTCGGTGTGAGCGCCCTGGTACAAGCCTTTTCTTGTACGCCACTTGGGGTCGGTCGAGCCGCGATCGTCCGCGACTCCCTGAGTGGCGGCGTCGTAGCGAGGGATCAAGGTCCCACTCTCCTTGCGCTTCGGTCGATGAGTGGAGTGACCATAGCGGATCACCTTCGTGTTCGCGGTCGGGTCTTGGTTTGCATCCTTACGGGGCATGTTCACCTCCTTTCGCTGGGTGTCGTGGTCAGTGGACCACGCGACGCATATTCATGCAAGTGAATACATATGCGATTCAGTGCCGACCTCTTCTGGGCAATGTCTGCACTCGGGCAGCCCGCGCGCCTTGGATCCGATCAACGGCGAGCTGGGCGTAGCTCGGGTTCAGCTCGATACCCCGCCAGTCGCGTCCAAGATTCTCGGCAGCGATCGCCGTCGTGCCCGACCCCATGAACGGATCGAGCACCACTCCCTGCTGAGGCAGCGCGTCCGGGCACTGGCAGGTTTGCCGTAATGCGCCGCGAACAGCGGCAGCTCCGAGCTTTCGAACCACGCCGCGCTTCCAAGGAGCCCCGCACTGTTTGCAGATTCCTTCAGGGCACCCGGCACGCACGCATTGTTCAGCCAGAGTCACCGGGAACGTTGCGTGGTGATCGCCCTTCCAGGCGCTCACGGGGACGGTCCATACGTCCCCGGGGTTCGCTCCGAGATCGTGACCCACCCGTCCGAGCGCTCGGTTTCGCTTCAGCCCGTCGCCGCGGTCGCCGTGCTTTCCTTGCCACGGATCTGGACCGGTGCGCGCAGGAAGGTGCTCCCGTCGCTTCGGTGGGCGCGTCAGATGAGGACGACGTACAGCATCGAGATCGAAGAAGTACTTCGATGACAGTGCGAAGACGTAGACAACTTCCCATTGATTGCGCAGGCGGTCGCTCACGGCCGTGGGAAGCCCGTTGGGCTTGGCCCAAGCTACCTTGTTCCTGACGACCCAGCCTGAGTCAACCATCGCGATAGCAAGCCGTTCTGGACCGAGCAGCAGACTCTTCTTCGGAGCCCCATTTCCGGGCGTCCGCGAGTAACTGTCCCCGACGTTCAACCAGAAGGTGCCGGTCGGCTTCAGAACACTCTTCAGCGGCGCAACGACCTTGAGCATGTTGTCCACCCACGCCTGGACGTTTGCCTCGTTGCCGAGCTGTCCGTCCATCCCGTAGTCGCGGAGCCCGTTGGCATACGGCGGACTGGTGAGCACCATGTCGACCGAGTTTGGCGGCAGCGTGTGGAGCGTGCTGATCGCATCGCCGACGAGAAGTCTTGGATCTTCACTAGGCATGATCTGCCTCCCGGTTCTCGGCGGTGAGCTTCTTGACGATGTCGTCGGGCGTCGTGAAGGCGTGCAGTGCCATCGTGACCCCCGCTGTCCGCCCTAGCTCTCTGCGGATACGCGTGATTCGTTCGTTGTCCGGCGCGATCCAAAGCACCTGCGGGAAACCGCCCGAACGCTTGTCTTCTATACCGGTCCGCCAGTAGGCCTCGTATGCGTCCGCCTTCTTCTTTGCGATGGTCTTGAGTGATTCCGTCGAGCGGTCATACTCCCCGAAGACCAACGTCTCCCAGTCCGCATGCGCCGCCACGATCGCGAAGAAGTCGGGCTTTAACATGACGAGACTGCCGCCAGCGCCCAGAAACGGACGCCAGCACCGTGGTTCAGTCGTGAAGTCGATGACTTTGAGCTTCCCGGCGCGTTCGGCTTCGATGAGGCTCAGGTGGATACCGGCAACCCCGAGCTCATGCTTGAGGAAGGCGGTCGACGGCTCACGGACTCTTCGCTCAGTGCGGCTGGAACCGAGGCGCTCTCCCACGGGAGTGAGGTGCCAAACGTGCTGCGAGGAGCCGCCGTTCACTCCACCCAGGGTGCGCGGCAGTGCCGTGATAATGCCCAGTCGCTTCAACTTGGCCAGCACCCGGCGCGTGCTGCGCGCGGCGCTGAGGGGGCTGGCGTGGTCGAAGAAGTGCCAGCGTTCGAGGTGGTTGGTGCTCAGGAATCGATGCTGCTTCAGGGTCCTGATGATGCGGAAGTCGCGCTCGGTGAGGCTCATGCGGAGTTGATCGAGTCGAAGCTTCCCTACCCGGCCCGGGCGGATGCTGGGCGTCATGCCAGAGGCATGACTGTCGATCCCTTGATCGGCTGAGTTGGTAGTGATTGAGCGGGGCTCATTGGGGTTGAGGAGCGACCGATCGGTAGGCCGATCGGTCACGTTGGGTTTGGATGACAGGTCGTTTTTTGAAGGGGTGTTCATTGCGAGAGGTCTCCTAGTTAGCTGTTGTCAGTCGTGCGTGGGCGGCGACCAATCGCGGGTGGTGGCCGGCCCTCATCCCCTGGCACCGTCGCGTCGGCTCCGTAGAGTTCGGCGATTGCGCGGTCCACTTCTGCTGGAGGAATTCCGTATCGGCGGTGACCCTCGGCGCGCACTTGCTTGGGGTCAATCAGTGGCTCAGGCAGTTGGATAGTTCGGCCCGACGCGAAGGGTTGCGTTCTTCCCTGCTCGTAAAGCGCGGCGTAGATGTGGAACTGCTCCAGGCGCATGAGGTCGATGGCATCGAGTTCTGGCGAGTGTCGCGACAAGGCCACGGCGTCGTCGGCCCCGAGCTGGAAGTACACCCGGCTCCGCACTGTGCCGGTGACCACATCGCGAAGCTCGCTGCTTAGCTGGCTCATCACTTGGTTGCTGAGCACGAAGCCCGCTCCCCACCCGCGAAAGAGGGTCAGCGCTTCGGCGAAGTCCTGGTTGCCATGCGTGAAGCGGTGCCACTCATCGACGGCGAACATGACCGGGTGCCGTTGCTCGGGGGGCCAGATTGCGCGTTCTCTGATCGCGGAGAACGACTCGTGAAGGAGCAGCGCCCCCAACAGCGCCACGCCCTGCCTGCCGAGCTGCGCTTCTGGAAGTGGCGCGAGCAGCACCCGCTTCTCGGCGCCCAGAACTTGCCGCACATCGAATCTCGGTTCAGCCTGTCCGAGGCAGCGCCGAAACGAAGGCCGAAGGATGAGACCTCGTAGGCGTGTGAGTACGGGGGCGACAAGTTGTGAGCGCGCCTGTTCGCTCCGATTCTCGAACTCGGCCCAGTACGCCTGGAGAAACACGTCGCCCGCCGCGTTTGCCACAACCTTGCGGCGAAACTTCAAGTCTGAGAGCAGTAACGGCAACATGAGTAACGTCGCGCCCGGGTACTGAACCAATGAGGACAGTGACGCCTGCAGGAGGTCGCGCGTGGTGACGCCGATGACGTCCGACAGTACGGACGCGAAGATGCTGACCAGGCTGTCCACGACCAACTCGGGGGACTGGTCTCCGAGCCGGAGCGGGTTGAGCCCGATTACCCCCTCTTCGGAGAGGAGGTCGAAGTACACCAGGCGGTCGCGGTGTTCGGGCGCTATCCGCGAAGCAACGGCATCGGACAGATCGACCTTGGGTTCCAGTACCAGTGCGGCGTTGCCCTGGTTTACCCACTGCACCACAACCTGTGCCGTGGCGTCAGACTTGCCGACGCCGACGGGTCCGAGCAGATGAACGCCACGGAGCACGGCATCCGGGCTCAGCGAGAGCGGAAGCCTCACTCCTGGTGCCGTCGCTTCTGCCAGCACGACGCGACCACGAATGTCCGTCGGCGTGTCAACGACTGGTGCAAGTTGCACGGGATGAAGCGGCGGCAATCCCGGTAGCTCCTCCCCGATGGGGAGTCCGCTCAAGGCAGCGGCCTCGCGCACCGTGAGTCGAGTCGACCACCACCACGGCTCCCGCGCCTCGTCGAAAGACGACCCCGAGGCTGCTTCAGCCATCAAATGAACGCCGGGAGCTTCCGCGCGTCGAAGTGCGGAGTGGAGCCCGCGGATAAGCGCTCGCTCACGTGCGGGAGTTGCGGCGCTGGCTCCGATCCGAATGACGGCGGCGACGCCGGGTTGGTGACGTTTCTGGTGGATCTGATCAGTCACGACCCGTTCTGGTCGTGAGGGCCTCATGCCGAAGAGTTGGTCGACCACGGTGGGACTTGCCACCGCGTCGCCGTCGTTGGCCGTCGAACCGTGATGCCGTGGCCCGATGAATAGTTGCAGGGCGGCCGTCTCCCCTTCCCGCGCGCGACTCACCGCTCGATAGATTTCGCTGGTTGAGGCTTCCAAGGGGTCTGAGGCGAATGCACGGTTCGCCGGACGAGGCTTGACCGTCCATGCCACCGAGATTGCGTCCCGCGGACGGGTTCTGACGGCAGCCGCATCGAGTAGCGGAACGACGTCGACACGAGCACGCAGGAGAAGTCGTAGGCCGTCGCCGTCTCCGCGAAGTTCAAGAACAATGCGGGGCTGTGACGTGTCGTTGGCGATTCGCCGCAGCATCTCGACAGCCACGGTCTCGCTCATCGGGCGCTTCACGATCAGCTCGCGCCAGACGAACGGCTTAGGCTTCGGCATCTTCCACCTCCTGAGCCTCCTGATGAAGTTGCCGACGAGCGATGGCTAGAACGGCGCGGGCCACCTTTCGGAGTGCCATCTCGTCTCGCGCGGACGTCTCCTCCGCGTTCACTACGGTTACCTTTTCCTCGCGCTGCTCGTTCATATGCCCTCCCTTCGCCTGTCGTTATGCCTGTCGCTGCTCCCCTTGAGGGCGAACGAAGAACATCTGCCCCCACCGTGGGTGGAGCGCCGACTTAGTACCTGATGTATTGGTCTGCATCGAGAAGGTTGGGTTTGGGTCGTAGTCGATGCAATTTCCGCGACCCGAATGATGTGATTCGCGAATTCCTCACCCATTATGAGGGAGACGCGTGTTGTGGTAAACGGGAAATGCTTGCTCAACGCGAATTTCACAACACCGAACGGACATTCCGTTTCCTTAGTATTAGCTGAGGATTAGCGACGCGATTTCCATGTTGTAATTGCGACAACGACGCCGACGAGGACGGCACCGATTACGAGCAGCTGCCACCAAATGCTGACGAGCAGGTCGACGGCGACGGTCATGGCCCACGCGGTGAACAACACCGCTAAGCCGAAGAGGGCAATCTTTTTCGTAGTGCTGGATGAATTTTCGGGCATTGTTGTCAACCCCATTTCTGATTGCTCTGGGTGACGCGAACGAGCGCATTCGCGTCACCCAGAGATCGCTACTACTGCTCTGGACGTTCCCCACGCGCGAGGTAGCAGTCGCTGACTACCCCGCGAAGTGGAGTATCGGCCTGACGGCGAGCTTGTGCTGCCAGCTCTAGGACCCCATGACGGATTTCGGCTTGAATCCGGTCTCGTTTGGCCTCAACATCCTCTCGGTATAGCTCGTCAACTCCGCGAAATAAGCGTGCAACTGCAAAACCGATGACGCCCGAGAGAGCGCTCCCTAAGGCGGTGCCGACGATGCTCCATATGACAACGGGATCTATCACGGGCATTCCTCGTCGGCTCCGACAAGACGCGGCACTGAATACCAGGGGTACTCGTCGGGTCTGAGGTAACGCCACACACTGACTTCGGCGAAGGCCGCGCTGGTGGCCTCAACGATCTGCTCGCGCACGCGCACGCCGTCCTTGTAGATGTTGAAGCCATATTGGGGTACGGCGCTGGGCAGTACAGTCGAATTCGCCACGACTGTTCCTCTCTGGGTTAGGAGTGGTCGCCGATAGATGGAAGTTGGTAGCTGGATCGCTCGGCGTTTGGGATGGTTGGCGGCCACGTGTAGCCCATGTGGTCGCCAACCGCTTTGAGTCGCGGTGGTGCTTCTGCTGCGACTGGAGGAAAAGGAAATCACGCAACGATCACGGGCGTCCAGCCAATGAGCTGAGGTTGTTGTGCTGTGCTGTTTGGCACAAAGTGGCACAAGCGGGCACAAGCAAGAAATGGCCTCTGAACAGGAAAAACCCGCTCATTGCTGAGCGGGTTAGGTTGGGCCCTGATGGATGCTGATTGTGCTGGGGTGTTCCACTACGGATGGATCGAGTCGCGCTCGTAGCGCAGCTCCGCCTGGCGGAGGAGAAAATTCTCCTCCCGCATGATGTCGTGACTCGTGACGTTCCTGTTGTACCGCCTGCCTTCCCAGGGGCCGGCGAGCGAAGTGATGATCAGACCATCCTCGTCACTGCCTGGGGGGAGCGGCCAGAGGAACGAGCTCGCGTACACCTGGGGGTCGCGCTGCCATTCGTTCGTGATCTCCAAGACCGTGAGCAAGAACGACGAGAACGTCGGGAACCGCAAGAGCGCGTCGGTTCGCATCACCCAGAGGGTGATGATGTCGAGCAGACAGGTCGGTTCCTGTCCGCTACTTCGGTAGTCGTCGACGATGGTGGTGAACTCATCGCTGTCGAGCCAGTCTGAGAACTCGAAGCTGAGCATGCTTGGCGTGGTAAATTGCAGATCGCTTAGGCCCATGGTGGCCCTCCTTGAAATTGGGGGCCAACCCGCAGCATATTATACATTCAAATGCATATATCGTCAATAGGTTTGGGGGACGTTATTGCGGAATATCGACATACCTTCGAGTCTTAGTGTCGAGGAGGCGGATGTTTATGTGCTTCTTAGTTCTCCCCTCGCGCCAAAACACGCAGCGCAGTCAGTGGCTCTAGCCAGTTACGCCAGAGAGCAGTTCCGTATTAATGAATACTGGGTAGCTGAGCGTATCGTCTGGTGGGCATTGAGTACCGCCGTGACCGGTGACGAAGAGACCGCCGAGCCTCCTTTGGTCGCTGCGCGCCACCTTCTGGGCTTTTACGCCTATCCGGTCGATCCAGAAGAGCCGTTTGGGGTGGCGAAAAAGTCGCTTCGCGGGCGCTTGACGAAAGAGAACGTAGGAAAAAACAAGTTTCGCACGTTCAAGATTGGCGCGCGGCAAGAGATAGCCGCGAGCGAGGCACGCTATGGCAGCCGGACGACGCTATCAGGCAAGGGATCCAAGCTACCAAAAGTTGCTGCGGCAGTCTGGTCGGCTATGAAGGTCGAGTTCACCAAGCTGACCCCTGATCAGCTTGAGGACCTACGGCAGAACGCTCTATCAGACGGGCGTCCGGACTGGCACCGCGCGAATGGTGATCCGGAGGGTTGGGTGATCACCCGTGCCCCCTCTGTTGACGAGGGTTCATCGGGGGGTGGCGTCCCCTGTAGATCAAGGGTTGGACCTCCAGCAAGAGTCTCGTGACGAGGATGCGGTCGTAGCTGAACCGGAGGGCGTGGACGCCTCGTCGCGCGATTCTGAGGGCGAGTCTGTTGCCGTCGTCGACCCCAATCCCAAGACGACGCCTCGCAGAAGAATGTCGCGTGCTCTGGTCGCTGGGGGCGTCATCCTCGCCGCCGCCGCCGTGGTAGTTGCCTCGCCCCTTGTAAAGGCGCTCTTTTCGGAGTCCGAGTCGACCACCGTTGTCGAGACGTTTGTACCAAGCGAAGCCGACATCGAAGCTGCCGCCGATCTCGGCGATGACGGGCTTCACGCGGAGTGCGCCGCCCGTTCTTATAGCTCAGCGCGCACCGATGCTCGCATGTGTCTCGTTGCGAACTTTTTGCGCGACCCGTGTTTCCTCACGGAATCTGATCGAGCAGTGTGCCCAGATGTAGAAGGATTAGGGTCTAATTTTTCCGGGCGTGCGCTATCGGTGCTGCTCTCAGGGACTGTCGATCCTGATTGGTTGGGTTCCGGTGACCTGGTAGGGGCCGAGCAGGTCGCATCGACCGATTATCCGTGGGCGTTTCAGCTCGACCACCGAGACGAAGATGGTCAACCATACCTCTGTCAGGTGGATGTGCGGAAGCTTGTCTCGTTCAAGGCGGCTTCCTTCTCATGTAGCACGACGGGCTCGCACACTCGGGTGATCCTCGACAAGGAGGCGTTCATCACGGGGAAGCACATGATCTCAATCCAGCCAGACGATGTCGTCATCGCTACTGACTTCCAACGCACGAGCCCGCAATGGAGCGTCGCCGTTCAGCTCCCCGGATCGAACAAGCTGGAGCGCATCGACATCACCGAGGCATGGTTCTAAGTGCGATTCCTGTAGGGGTGCTGGGGAGCGGCTTTGTCCCGACTTGGCTCTCACCGCGACGCCGGGCGGAGTGCGCGTCCGAGCGGCATTTGCACCGAGAATCATCGCGGCATGATCGAGCTGGATTGTGGCTGTCGAGACGTGCGCTGTTTAACGGGTCATCGTCGCGGGCTACACGTCCAGTAGTAGCCTCGGCGCGAAAAGCGCCGCGGCTGTCGCGACCACGTAAAGCAGGTGGATAGCGATGGAGATCGGGTTGTGATTGACGATTAGCACCACGAGGGTTCCTACTGCATAAAACCCGCCCGCGACAAGAATAGACTCGTCCAGGTCCGTCCACGCAAGGGCGAGGATAGCGACATTGAACGCAATCAGAATCCAGAAGATGAAGGACTGTTTCGCAAGTTCAAAATCTCCGCCAAGAAATGTCGGCCCCTCGCCCAGGCTGATGTCTAGAATTTGTATCTCACCCCATTGCAGGGCAATCATGATAGCGAGCACGGAGAACACTGCTTGAACGGCCACAACTAGTAGGAAGCGTGGCAAATAAGACCAGTATCGTGCGAGCCAATCTGCGCTGGTGCTCGCCGCCCGCACGGTCCTTCTCGTGAAAGAAACCCACGCAATGATCGTGTTTAGGCCGACGACGACCCACACGAGGGCGCTTGAGGGCCCCGTCAGCACCTTGAGGAAGCTGACGAAGATGGAGAATGGGTCGAGGCTGGGTGGCTCCATGATGCGCTCCCGTCTTGCTTGCGAATGGATTGAGCGTCGGACCTGCTGTCGCCTGACGTATCAGCGCCACGCTGAAACATCAGGCGCGCCTCGGGGTATGAGGTCGGTTACCTCCATTTTGAGGACGTTGCTCAGCGCCACCAACGTATAGAGAGACGGGTTGGCAGCTACGTCCGGGCGAGACAGGCCCTTCTCCAGCTGGGCGTACGTCGCCCTTGTGATCCCTGCTGCCGCCGCAAGCTGCTCCTGGCTCAGGCCTGCCTCGATGCGTCGACGGTGAAGCTCCAGACCGAGTTCGCGTACGTATGGTGCCCACTTCTCGGGAGGGACGCGTTTGGCCATTCCTCTACGGTCGTCATCGCCGCAGGTGCAGTGGATGATAAATTATGCATAATGAAGGGTGCGTGAAATATCTTCAAGTCGCCTCAGCATCCGCTGACGACTTGCTGAGCGCACGTACCCGCCCGCGCACTCTTCCCTGGGGGAACCGTCATGACCCGACCTGTACTCACTCGCCATGCCAGACGGGCGGGCCACGCTGTAGCCGCCGTCCTCATCACTTCCGGACTAGTCGTTCTCGGTTTAGGAGGGGCTGCGCAGGCGTCGACCACCTCCAGCCCTACTGCTGTGGAGGCTGCGTCTTCTGACCAGGCTCGCCTGCCGAACGGAACGCCGTGGTCGTCAATCTCCCGAGTCGGAGTCGACATCGATACTCCGCTGACGGCCACGATCAGCTTCAACTATGAGATCACGCCGGGCGTGGACGAGACCAACCTGTTCGTCCAGATCCCCACGGCTGACGGACCTCCGCTGAAGTCCTGGGACGTCCACTTCACCAAGGACGGGACCTTCTCGGAAACCGTGTCCTTGCCCGCCGGAACGTATCCCTTGAAGATCGAGGGCTCGTTCGAATGCGGCGTGGACTGCTCTGACGTTCGGCCTCTCTACGAAGGGGCTTTCACGGTCATCGCGGTGCCGTACGGCGACACCTTCGTCATGATCACGAGCGGCCCCGAGCAGACCGTGAACGACAGCGGCGACGTCACCCTCACCCTCGGCTACGATCTCCGACCCAACGTGGAACAAACGGGAGCCAGCGCGCTCCTCGAGTCCTACGTCGACGACGAAGCCGGTAAGCGGACCTGGTTCCACCCGCCGAGCGGTTCGCAGTGGACAAACGTCGACGGCCCCGGAATCTTTACGGACACCATCACCCTCGCCCCCGGCACCTACACGCGCCACATCACCAGCTCGTTCGTCCAACACTGCGACTGCTTCGGCACCAAAGACATCATCGAGCCGTACACCTTCACCGTGCCCGAGAAGGTCAACCCCACCCCCACGCCGACGCCTACGGTGACTCCGACGCCCGAGCCCACGGCCACCCCGACGGCGACACCTACACCGCAGCCGACTGACACCACGTCCCCCTCACCCACCGCTACCTCGACGCCGATCGTCATCTCGCTCTCGCCGAGCACGGTCGTCCCGGGGAACCAGGTCACGGTCAAGGCCAGCGGCTTCGCACCCGGCGAGTCGGTCGAGATCTGGCTGCACTCCACGCCAGTCAAGCTGCTCTCCACCACCGCCAGCGCAGACGGCACGATCTCGAAGACCGTGACCATCCCCTCTGGGACGACAGTCGGTGCACACAAGATCGAGGTACGCGGAGCAACCAGCGGTTCCGCGTATGCAGCCCTTACCGTCAGCGACGGCCTGGCAGTTACCGGCTTCGACCGCACCGATACCGCGGCTGCGGGGGTTGGAGCGAGCATCCTGATCCTCGGAGGCATTGCCGCCCTGATCATCGCCCGTCGGACACGTCGACAGCAGGTCTGACGCTCCTGCCCGCGCGAGGGCTGGTTCTTTCGAATGGAGGGACCAGCCCTCTGCTCTGCGGGGTGCTCAGCGCCTCGCGGTTAGCGAGGCAAGCGGGTGAACTCGGGTGGGAACACGCTTGCGGTAGTGGACAGAGCCCCGGCCACAGGTGTCATAGAATCCAACGACAGCAAGGAGGGTTCGTGCAGACAGCAACTGCTGAGTCGGGGCAGTCACGAGCCCATCTGCTGGCGACGGAACTGGCGCGCTACGAAGCCGAGCAGCCCGGATACTGGGACTTCTCCGAGAACCGGGGGCGCCAGGGCAGCCACGCCTTCTTTCAGTATCCCGCGATGATGGTGCCGGAGCTGCAGGGGACGCTGTTGGATGCGCTCCAGTCGGTAGCGCCGGAGACGAAGCTCGTCTACGACCCGTTCTTGGGTTCGGGCACCGTGCTGCTGGAATCGATCTACCGTGGGTTGTCGTTCTTCGGAACCGACATCAACCCGATGGCGACACTGCTCAGCCGGGTTAAAGCGAACCCGCCGCAGGGCGAGGAGGCGGCCGCCGCGGTGACCCGGGTGGTCGAACGGGCGAAGCGGCTGCGCAAAGGCGAGCTCCACATCTTCCCAAACAGTGACAAGTGGTTCATGGACGACGTCGCCCACGAGCTCACCCGACTGCGGCGCGCCATCATCGCCGAGCAGGATCTGGTGACGCGGCGGTTCCTGTGGGTGTGCCTGGCGGAGACCGTTCGGCTGGCATCGAACTCCCGCACCTCCACCTTCAAGCTCCACGTGTACGCGGCGGAGGACCTGGAACGGCGCAAGCCGAGGGCGCTGGAGATGTTCTCCTCTATCGGTGCCTCGAACGCCACCCGGGCGGGGGAGCACTGGGTAAAGCTGAAAGACCAGCAGGCCACGCCGGCCGTCAGCATCGTGCGCGGCTCCGTCCTCGACGATGTCGGAATCCCTTTGCAGGCGGACGCGCTGATGACGTCGCCGCCGTACGGCGACAACGACACCACCGTCCCCTACGGCCAGCACAGCTACCTGCCCCTGCAATGGATCGCACACCACGACCTCGGCGAGGACTTCGACCCCGACCTGCTGCGCTCTACACTCCGGTTGGACTCAGCAAGCCTGGGCGGGTCGATCCGCAACGCCTTGGACCAGGAGGAGCGTGACCGCCTGGAGAGCCTGTCGCCGGCATTGCGTGACTTCCTCGTCAAACTGGAGGGTGCCCGTCCCCTGCTGAAGAAGGTGCTCGCCTTCACGAAAGACTACGAGCGTGCGCTGCGCAGGGTGAGCACACCGTTGAAGCCGGGAGGGTTCAGTTTCTGGACCCTCGGGCAGCGCCGCGTGGGCGGGGAGACCCTGCCGCTGGTACGGATGACGGCGGAGTTCCTGCAAGCCAGCGGGCATGACGAGGTGACGACAATCATCCGCCAGCTCCCGCGAAGCCGACGCATGCCGGTGCGCAACAGTGTGGGTGCGACGATGGCGACCGAACACCTGTTGACGATGGTCAAGCGCTAGGGACACTCTCCAGCTCGAATGCGGGACGTGTCGCGTAGCGGGTGGCGAGGGCGGCGACATTGACGGCCACATCGGAGCGAACCCTGGCGACCCGGCGCATCCCGTACTCGAGGGTTCGCTGTTCTGTGTCGATCCGCACAGAGACTCCGCGTGCTTCGTCTGTACTCCCGAGGCCATAAGACGCCGCCAGGCGAGCCAGATGTTCAGCGGCGTCGGGGACCTCCCGGAAGAGTTTCTCGGCGTCGGTGAAGCTGTTCACGGCTTTCTTTGCGAAGTTCAGGAGCACCTTCTGGCGCTGTCCCCAGCCTTCCGAGTACGGCCGCCCGTCGGGTTTGCGAACCGTGAGGATGGCCCTGCCATCGGCACGGAACACCGTGGCGTCGAGCGCCTCGGCCGGCACGACGATGCTGCCGGTGTAGCGCACGCCCCACACCCGCTCGTCCTGATGGAGATCACCGAGCCGGTGGTAGAGATTCCGCTTGTTCGGCTTATCCTCGAACTCCGCTTCGTCATAGATCTCGACCGGGTGCAAGACGAGTTCGAGGACGTTCGGCCTATCTCCGCCGCGGCGGATGGAGAGGTCGCAGGCTTGGGCAAGTAGCACATAGTACTTTCCGTTGCCCTCACCGACCGCCACGTCGGTGCCTTGCGGTGCCCAGGTGCGCTCGAAGATGTCGCCGACTTCCAACGGCAGTCCGAGTGTGTTGAAGGCGTCGGTTGGCTCGAACACATCAGCATGCTGCAGAGCACGGATCTGTTCACCGGGCTTCTCCGCCTTCAAGTACTTTGCGACGGATCCCTTGCGGAGACGGGGAAGCAGTGTCTTCGCTTTGTCGGACCTGACGGCGGCGGTGAGCAGCTCCTGGTACCTGCGTTGTGACAGCCTCAGCGGGTGTTCCAGCTCGTATGTGCCTTCCCCTTGGGCAACCGAAACCGCCCCGATGAGCGTGTGATCCTCCAGCTCCTCGAAGCTGGCGAGCACTTCCCGGTGCGCGTCGGTGAGCGCCTGACGCGCGAGCTCGCGGTATTCGCGGATCTCGCCAACGAGCAGCAGGGTGCGCACCGCTGCCGGAAACTGAGCGGGGTCCTTTAGGCGAAACTTTCCGATGGCGAGTACCCGGTCAGCGCTGCCGGCGAACTTCTGGCGGAGTAGATCGGTGAAATCGCGTTCGGACTGACCGTCGACGGCATCCCTCGTCAACAGGCCAGCGTGCACGTGTGTGCCGCTGCCTGCCAAGACATCGCCGAGCAATTGCTCGCCCGAATTACCTGAACCGCCTGCGGCCGGCTCGCGTTCGAAATTTCGGTCGATGAGGATGAGGACGGGCGTCGTGTTGCGCAGTTCAGCAGCGCTCTTCTTCCGCCACTCCGTGAGGGAGTACTGCTTGAAGTCGGACACCTCTCGCAGGAACTCTCGCAGAAGCTCGGGGGCGCTTACTTCGTCGGCGAGTTTCTCCTCGGCCAGTGAGTCGCGGCCGTCGCGTTGAAGAGCGGTGGCTTGAACGAGCGCGAGCTTAATAGAACGAGGAAGGACGTCCCAGCTGTCGGTGAGGTAGGTCGTCACCTCGCCCACTTCGTCCGGGTCGACGGCGGCGAATCCTATGTCCGCTTCCTTGTTGTTAAGGATCTGCACGACAGGTTCCAGGAGGGCGTCATCTGCAAGGAGCTGACCGGTGACGCCAGTCGCATCGCTAAGGCTCAGCTCGCCGTCGAGTTGGGCGGCGTTGAAGTCGTCGATGCTGATGACGCGCCGGATGCCGAGCGCAGCAAGTAGCCCGGACATGGTCTGCTGCGCCTGCTCACGAGCTGCTGGATCCATCAATTCGCCACTTCCTCCGGAGCGTCGCTGGTCACACTGTTGCGCAGGTCGATCTCGAACGTGCTCGGCCGCCCTTGAGCGCCGGGGTCCTCGAGGAGCTCGATGCTGGCGTCTTCGGCAGCCAGGAGCTGCTTTACTACGAAGAGCCCGAGCCCCCGGCCGTGCAGTTCGGGTTTCGTGGTCACGAACGCGTCGAAGAGCGAGTCCTGGACGGACGGGTCGACGCCTGGGCCGTTGTCGGTGACAGTGAAGCGGGGCTCAGCGACTCTCACTTCGATGCGGCCGACGGAGATCCTCTCCTGCTGCAATGAACGCTTCACCCAGTACTCGGCGTTGAGGATGAGGTTATCGAGGACCTGAACGAGCTTTCCTTCGTTGGCTCTTACCCGAAAGTCCTGCGCCACCGTCAAGGAGACCTCGACGCCTGCCACGGCGAGCCGCTCAGCGTGGTACTCGACGATGGGCGTCAGCAACGAAGACAGGTTGGCCACTGTCTTGCGGTCGCGGCGGAACTGCAGGGCGGGGTTGAGCCGGGCGGACTGTTTGAGCAACTCGTTGGCGGACGCGCGCACCTGCTCGGCGAAAGCCAGTGTCCGCGGATCCCTCGGTTCGAGACTGCGCAGGTAATCGGTGATCTGGTAGGCGCGGCCGCGCAAGCGTTCGCCGATGTTGTCGACTTCGTGCGCGAGGAGTTCGGCGCTCAGCCCAAGCGCGACTGACTCCCAGGCCCCGGCCAGCCGTCGCTCGGTGGTGTCCAGCTTCTGCTGCAGCAGAGCTGCGGACCCCGCTAGTTCTTGGAGTATCGCCCAGGTCGCATCGACCTCACGAAGCGACGCGTCGATGCGTTCCCGGGCGCCCTGAACCTCCTGGGCTACCAGTTCGACGGCACCGCGCAGCGCGCTATCCGCCCATAACGAGTCCTCGGACTCTCTGCTGGAGGCGACCAGCCGGTCCACGGTCTTCGCCAGCGCGGTCACGCTCTCCCGGGCGCCCGTGCTCGCCTGTCGTGCGCCCTGAGCGGCGACCAGCTGACGCTCGATGTGCTCGACGATCTCAGCCGGGGTGGACGATTCGGGTACCTGCGCGGGCGTGAGGTAGTCGCGGCGGCGTTCATTCCACTCGCGGCGGACCAAGTCGAAGCAGCGGCGCGCTTCGTTGGTCACGGCCGTCATCAAGGCGAAGAACGCCCGCCATGCGGGGGTGTCGCGGAAGGACTCTCGGTTGCTGGTCTCCTCGAGTCCGGAGTTGTGCTCGACTGTGAGGTTCACGTAACCGGCAGTGTTCTTGGGGCGCAGGCCATAGAACGATGACCCCGACGTCTGTTGAGCGGAGAGGTTCAACCAGTCCTGTGGCAGCCGGATTCCGAAGCCGTCGCGGAACACGCGTATGCCGCTGAGCGCAGCCCCGAACTCCGCCCAGTCGGCGCGGGTGAAGCTTGGCTGCCCGTCGAGGTCTTCCGCGGCGCTACCTTCACTGAGTGAGTAGGAGCTGATCTCCCCGTGAAACGGTCCTGGGTCTGCGAACGATGCCTGGGGAGCCACGTCGGCGAGCTGGATGGTCCTCTCAAAACGCAGGAAGTATTCGTCATCGCCTAGCATCAGCCCGACTTCGGCGGCGCGTTTCGGCTTGGTGGCGCGGAGTGATTCGGCGAAGGAGAAGCCGCCGTCAGCGACGATGAGTTCACGATACGCACGCCGTTCCGCGGCGTTACGGCCGCCGAGGACGGAGTGACGCATCTCGCTTCGAACGGTCAGCGCGCCAGCGTTGTAGAAGAACGTCATGTGCCAGGGCGCGTTGCTCAGCACCTCCTCAGCCTGCTGCCGCACGTCGAGGGCCCGCTTGTCGCGGCTGACGCTGACAGTGAGGTCCGCCGCGCCGCGGTAGGGGGAGATTACGGTCGCCAACTCGCGCTGCAAGTCGGCGTCGGCCTGGCTCGTCCAGTACCCACGGCTGGCCAGTCCGAGGACCGTAATTGTGCTGCCTGAGGGCAGCTCGTCGGAAAATTCCGTCTCTACGCCGAGGCTGACGCTGCCGAGCGTCTGTGCCTGCGCGAAACGGTGCCAGTCGATGATTAACCGGTGGTGTTCCCGGCCGTATCCCTGCGCGACGGCCCCGGGCTTGGCTGGGTCGTCGTAGCGGCTGGCTGGGACGGTGTCGAGCATCACCGCTCGTCCGAGGCGCTGGACGCCGAGCCTGCCCAGGCCTTTGTCTCCGAGGGGGACGCGGGTGCCGCGGGTCTTCCCGCCGGCGGCCTTCAACTCCCGTTTCTGGCTGTACGAGACAGTCAACCAACCGTCTCGAATGGCGTCAAGCGTCATACCGGTGCCGTTATCCGTCACGCGCAGCATGCCCAGGACCGCATTCGGGCTGTCGCCGTCCTCAACGACTTCTCCCGTGTCCAGCGAGTACCAGTTGAGAGTGTCGATGGTCACGCGCACCGTGCGGGCATCCGCGTCGTAGGAGTTCTTGATGAGCTCCGACAGTGCCTGGGCGTCATCTGTGATGAGGTCTTCGCCGAGTTTGAACAGTACGGACGGGTGTACGTCGAAGTGCATGGTGGTGCCCGATTCCACATTGTCGACGTTCATGGTGGGTTCTGGTTGCACGGTGCTCTTCTCGCGGGACGGCGCTCTCACGTGATTCCTATCACGCCTGGGGCAGCTCTGCCGTGCCGTGCAGGCAGATAGTCCGCCGTAGCCAGAGGTTGGAGCAGTTGGTGAGCAAACTCGTCCAGTGATCCTCCCGGCTGCTCCCGGTGAACCAGTCGCTGCCAACGAGAGGGATGACTTGGCCGACGACCGAAGCCCCACACGCGTAGCTCGCGGGTCGCCAGCTCGGTGCTCAGCCAATAAAGCTGCTCTTTGAACAGGGCGCGGTTCTGCCCGGTTGGCAGTTGAACTCCGAAACCCAAGAGGACGTCTGTTGCCTCACCGTTCAGCGCGTTGAGGATGTCGCTCCTGCCTGTCTGCCACACCTTCTCGTTCGCAGTGATCCCGTGCAGCGCTCCAACATTTCGGAGCGTGGCGGGGTAAAGGTTGGCGACGATTGCCGTGCTGCAGCCGAGTGTGCGCCGGGCCAGATCAACACGGTCCAAGGTGCGGGCTCCTGCTGTCACGGGCAGGCTGTGAAGCACGGCGACCAGACGCTTGTTCATCAGCATCAGTATGCCAATGCCGGCTCTCATGCCCTTGTTCCGGCGGCGCGGTGTCATGACCGGGTGGCGCTCGGTGCGCTCATGGCGGGTTATCTTCACGGGTGCGGGGACAGACTCGTCGCAGTAGTCCTCCATCCACTCGTAGACCTTGTAGTGGTTGAGGGCGATGACCCCTAGCGGCAGGCATCGAACTGCTGGGGCTCGCGGAGGCGGTGAACAAGGTCGCGATCGTCATGCGCTCTTCGTCGCGGGTGGTTCTTCTCGCTCGCAGCCGAGGGCCGGAGATTCAGAGTCATGCACAGCTCAAGTTGGCGTTTGTCAAACGGCGCGAGTTGCTCACGCTGAGAAGGGTCTTGCGAAGAGCCACTATGCGATCATCCGCGGCCCCATCGGCACCGCGCGCGGTCGCCTAACGAGTAGCTCGCGCTCGGGATCATGCGTTCTTTCCCGCCCATCCGGCCACCTGCGTGTTTGGTGGCGCAGGTGCCAGCCCTCGAGGGTGCGCACGACGCGCGTATTCCAGATGAAGTGCTAATCATTGGTGCCGGTTACGACTCTCGCTTAGTGGCGGAACTGGCGAAGAGTCGGGCGCGAGCGAAACACAAGATTCTTCTCGGGCTCCCTGGGCTGCAACCTCAGATGTACCAAGAGAGTCAACTTCGAGTGGCTGAGGTTGACGAATCGTTAACCCGGCTGAGTGACCGATCTTTCGTCTACTGTGCGGCTAGCGATCCGTGGGTTACGGCCGCGACATTGCGGGATATCGTGCGCGACGAACGTAGTCTCCGGCCGGTCAATCTTTATCTGGCACCCGTCGGACCTAAAACGCAGGTCCTTGGGTTTGGTTGGTACTTTCTGACTGATGAACGGTATCAGCCGACGAGCATGCTGTTTCCATACACCACGAAGTACAGCCCAGAAACTTCACATGGTTTGGCTCGTTCCCATGTCTTTTCGCTCGAATTAGATTGGATTCAGGCTTGAATTTTCACTCCCTTCGGCTAGCTTTCCGAAGGTCCGAAGGGTGGAATCTTTACCCTCTCAACTAGTCTTCGCTGTGCTCGGGTTGTAGGCGAATCAGCTCGGGGTAGCCGACCAGGGTGTACATGATGGTTTCGGGCAGGTACCCGGGGGTTTTAAGCCACGCACGGACTTTCTGGCCGTCTCCCTGGCGATCTGCGATCTCAGAGATGACTGTTTCTGCGTCCTGGTAAGAATGACCTCGACGGAGCCGCCCCCGCGAAGCGTCGCTCATGAACTCCTCGATGGGAGACTTCTCTCCCACCTTCCGGTGCGCCCATTCCCGGAGCTGGTCGTTGCCATAAGCGATGTCCTGGATGACTGAGTTGGCCTGCACCCGATGCCAGACCTCCAGTACGTTCGTTTGCGGTTCCTCGCCGGCGGCAGCCATTGCGAGGTACAACAGGAAGCGCATCGTAAAAGTCGAGTTATGAAATACGTCGACCGGTACGAGGGTGCTCAGGACAGCCGTGGCGCCGGACGCGACGATCATGTCAGATACCGCCACCACTCCGCCGCCACGCGGACCGGTGTGGCAGGCGCTGAGGATGACTAGCGGGGGCATCTGGCCAAGTTCCAGTCCAATGACCGGCTCGTTGCCAATCATCAGGCCCGCAATGTTCGCGTCGGGCTGCTGGAAGCCGTGGGCACTGATGACAAGCACAGAGGGCCTCACCTCTGCGATCGCCTCGCGAAGCGCCCTGGCATTCAGCGTCTCCCTCACGTCAATCTCGATGTCGTTTGAGGAGAGCGTGGTCGCCGTAAAGGCCCATGCGCGACGTGACACCGCGCCGACCGGGTCGTCGTCGGGGATGCATTCTGCAATTAGGACTCGCAATTTGCCGTCCATCAGGACCTCGGCATCTGGGCTCAGTTCGACCTGCAGAGCCCGGGTCAGCGGGTTGATCGGCCGGTAGGCGATCGGTGTGATCGTCGCAAGCGGGGCGGTGTCACCGGGGAGAGTTAGGAGGCCAAGGGGGAAATTTGTGAACGCGTGGATATCGGATGCGCGCGCTAGCACCGTGGGAAGCGAGCCAGACCATAGGTCGGCGGCCGCGGTGTTGAGCTTTCGCATTAGGGCCTTCACGGCGGTGGGACGAGCCCCTTCGACCCAGTGCTTTTCCAATGCGGCAAGCCCATGGAACAAGGCGTCATTGAGCGGAGGCAAGACCACCCCCATGGCGTCGGTCGCGGTGGCGTCGTGAGCGACAAGCAGGCTGAACACCTCCTCCTGATCCTTGTCCCATACGCCGTCGCCAGGCGGGCGGCTGGCGTTCGCGATCATCTTCTTCCGGTAACCGGGTGCTACACCAGGCGCCGCGAGGGATAGCTGCGACCTCATCGACGGGGCCAACTTCCGCGCGGTCTGGGGAAGCAGAGTTGCAAGGTCCTTCGGGTCGAATTCGACGTCTTCAAGCTCAACGAGTGCTCGAAGTCGGGTTTTCAACGTGAGGAGATCGAGGGCGCCAGCACTAACGTCGTCGTACATCTCCGGTTGCGTGTGTGGATGTCCCATTAGTCGGGCGAGCCGCTTGTATGAGAGGTCCGACCCGCCTGTGAGTGGCACTTCCATCCACCTTGGGGCTGCGGGGTCCAGAGGCGCTCCCACGGGCCACTCGCCTTTCCAGCGATCGGTCAGGTCGAGCCAGTGCTGGTCGAGAGAGGCCTGAGATATCTGGTCGAACGCGACAGGTGGCAGAGTGAAAGTGAACTTGCTATGAGCTTCTTGGGCCACGGTCAAAGCCTCAGGGGGGCAGATCGTGAGGACGAGGTCGTAAAGCTGTGCCAGGGCTGCCAGGTGGTCATCGATGGCGAGAAGCTCCGTCGGGGCGAGCAGAATGAGGTGCTTGGCAGCGGTGGCCCGGGTTTCCTGGATAGCGGCGAGTGGCAGGTCGAGCGTCTCGAAGCGCGTCTTCGGAAGGTGCAGCGCATAGCGGATGCCGACGAGTGCCGGTAGGAGTTCCTCATCGAACACTCCGGCGGCGTCGAGTAGCGGTGTCCCCTCGCCCGTCAGCAGCAGGGGCTGGCGTGGTCGGTCCATTGCGCCCGGTAGATCGCAGGCGACGATGTATAGCGGTCGCGGCACGCTCAGGCTTTCCATGGGCCGAGTCTCCATTATCTGAGGGCGAGGCGTCTACATGATCACTAAACACCCCCTAGGAGTCCTTCGCTGGGGCTAGCGAGCGGATCGGGAGTCGATCCAGTCGAGCAACCGCTTTGTCTCCCAGGAGGGGTTCGAAAGCCATTGCGTGGCCTCCGCAACGACGCAAGCGGCTCCCGCAGGGGGCCGCTTCCGTCGTTATGGCTGGCTGAGCGGGAGGCGAACGGAGTTGGGCCCACGCCGCCGGAGGCTCCGCGCGTCGCACAGCGGCGCGTGGAGGGGCGGTGGGGAGAATCCCACACCCTCCGCAACGACGCAAGCGGCTCCCGCAGGGGGCCGCTTCCGTCGTTATGGCTGGCTGAGCGGGAGGCCGCGGTCGTCGGGGGCGCCGGGCGTGTCTCGGTTGATATGGACGGCCGTCCCGTGCGCGGAACATCGCCCAACCCCAGCGGCGCGAAGCGAGTGCGCTATAATTCTGTACATGACTACGCTCTCGCTGGCCGACGCACGCGCCAACCTCTCGAAGCTGGTCGAGTCGGCGCGGACGACCCACGAGCGCTTCGACGTGACCAAGAACGGAGACCGAGTCGCCGTTCTCTTGAGCGCGGACGACTACGACGCGCTGCTCGAGACGGTCGATGTCCTGAGTCGCCCTGACGAGGTCGATGCAATCAGGCGTGGTCTCGCCGAGTTCGAGGCTGGAGACGTCTTCTCGGCTGCGGAGGTGCGTGCTGCGATGCGCGCGCGAGGTCGCCTTTCTGCATGAGCGACGGTTGCGAGGTCGTCTTCACTCGGAGCGCCCGTCACGCGCTCGAGCACGACCTTCTCGAGAAGGTGGCGGCTGCGGCTTTCGAGTTCATCGTCGGCGCGCTCTGCGAAAACCCGCGACGAGTAGGGAAGCCGCTCCGGGAACCCTTGGCGCCGCTTTACTCGGCTCGCCGGGGCGAATACAGAGTGCTCTATCGGATCGTCGATGAGCGCCTGATCATCGAGGCCGTCTCCGTCGTTCATCGTCGCGACGCTTATCGCCGCTGATCCAGTCAGGTAATCCCGCTCCGGTCGGCGGCACCTAATCGAGACTCTCGCCTTCGAGGCGTGGGTGCGCGATCGGGGCCTCGCTCGTCGTCACGGTGGTCCAAGACGTTGTCGGTGCCGTCTGGATGGCCGTGAGAGAAGCAGTCGGATCCGGCGAGCCTCAGCCGCCGCGGGTCAGTCGCGGAGGTGAATGTCCCGGGTCAGGTGAGCCGGATTCACCCCGACGGTGCACACATGGATGTCGCCTTCGGGAACGAACTCGGACCGATGGCGGGCTTTCGTGGCGCGGCATCCCTGCGCATGTACGCGAACACCGGTCTCGATGGCTTCGCGGCGCTGGGCCCCGGGCAGCCGATCGCGTTCTACGACGTCGCCGACGTGGCAGGGCCCGCTTCGTGATCCAGCCGAGCAGGCGCTGCGTTTCTCCTGGGGCGGCGACGGGAGCTCCGAACCCTCCGCCGCTTGCGGCTCCGGACGCCTGTATTGCGTTCTCCGTACCACCCGCCCTCACCCTCACAGCCTTTCGATAGGGTCCATTCAGTCGACGGAAACGGGGGCTGGCTCGACGTGGAGAATCGGGAATTCGAGGAGCGTGCGGCTCCGCAGAGCCGCCTCTCGCCGGCCCGGATCGCCCGGTGTGTCATCGCCCTCCCCGCCGCTCTCCTCGTCGTTCTTTTGAGCGCGCCGCCGGCCCTGGCATCCGATCGAGGAGAGCCGACAGACCTCATCCCGCGAGACGGCGCGTACTTCGGGTCGATCCTCGACTGGAGCAGCGACAGCGTCGCCGACCAGGCCGAACGACTCGGTGCACCCAGCGCGATCTATCAGCGCGATGTCTCGTACCCCCTCACGGACGTGGAGAAGGGGTATCTGGCGGGCTTCTTCGACCAGACCGCTGAGGCTGGGGCGATCGCGGTGGTCGCGGTGAACCCCACGGTGCCGCTGGCCGAGCTCGACCGCGGGGACGCCGAGGCCTTCGTCGACGCGCTCGACCAGATCGCCCGGCCCACGGGCGCCCCCCTGTACCTCAGCTTCGCGCCCGACATGAACACGACGTGGGTGGGGTGGGGGCAGCGACCCGAGGAATACGGCGACGCATTCACCCTCTTCGCCGACGTCGTGCACGAGCGACTCCTCGACGCGGCTCTCGTGTGGTCGCCGTTCTGGGGCGGGGACTACCCGTTCGCGGCGACGTCCACCCCCGCACCCGCGGGGACCGACACCGACGGCGACGGCGCTCTCACCTCCGCCGACGATCCGTACGCGCCCTACTACCCGGGCGACTCCGCGGTCGACGCGGTGGGGCTGTCGCTCTACTTCGACGAGACGGGCGGAGTGGAGGCCCGCAACGTGGTGCCGGCCCCGGACGCCTTCGTCTCGCGCCTGACCGGCGCTGACGAATCCGGCACCCCGGACTTCGCCGGTGTGTACTCCTCACCGGACCGGCCCCTGCTGATCGAGACGGCGGCCTTCTACAGCGCGAGCGTCGGCGGTGCCTCCGAGCTCGAGGTCAAGTCGGCCTGGTGGCGGCAGATCGAGGGGGCGGTGGCATCCGGTCGCCTTCCCTCGCTCGCTGCGGTCATCTGGGAAGACACCGCCACCACGCGCGGCGTCGTGGGCGAGACGGTGATCGACTGGTCCGTGACCCTGTCGTCGGATGCCGTGCGCTCGGCTTTCGTCAGCGACCTGCGCTCTTCCGACCTGGTGCTCGGCCCGGTGCGCGAGCCCTCGGGATCGTCTGCCGTATCGACCCCCGTGGAGGGGTGGGCGGGCTGGGTCCTCGTCGCGGTGGTCGTCGCCCTCATCGCGGGTCTGGTGATCTTCGCGGCCCGCGGCTCGACCCGCGCTCAGCGACTGCGGTACGCCGGCTCGCCCTCGAGAGACGCCCGCATCGACCTCTTGCGCGGTCTCGCGATCGTCTTCGTCGTCGTGAATCACCTCGGTCTCGCGAGCTACCTGCAGATCGGTACGCAGGAGTTCCTGGGTGTCGTGTCGGGCGCGGAGCTGTTCGTTCTGCTCTCGGGGGCCGTGCTCGGTCTCGTCTACCGGCCGAAACTCGTGTCGGGTGGCATCGGAGAGATCGTGATCCGCACCGCCGGGCGCTCGTGGAAGCTCTACCGCACCGCGCTGGTGGTCGTGGTGCTGATCTTCTTCCTGTCGCTCCTGCCCTTCCTCAACGGTCGGGCGGTCACGACGTTCACCGATCAGGGCACGGGCGCAGCCGGTCCTGGCGCAACGGGACGGGTGTACGACCTCTACGCCGGAGCCGACCGACTGCTGCAGTACCCCGTGGATCCGCAGGTCGTGATCGACTTCCTCCTCCTGCGGATGGGGCCCTGGCAGTTCAACGTCATGGGGCTGTACGTGGTTCTGCTGCTGATCTCCCCGCTCGTGCTGTGGGCGCTCGGGCGGCGGTGGTGGCCGGGGGTGCTGGGCGCGAGTCTCGCGCTCTACGTGGTGGGCCACGTCACGCGGTTCCGGTTGGTCCCCGCCCAGTTCGAGGATTCCTTCCCGCTGCTGGTGTGGCAGCTGCTCTTCGTCGTCGGGATGGTCGCCGGGTTCCATCGCCGAGAGATCCTCGCCTGGTTCGCCACGCGGGCGGGCCGGGTCGCGTTGATCGCGATCGTGGCGGTCGCCGTCGCGCTGATGCTGTTCTCGTGGAACAACCCGTACGCGCCGGCCCCGGGCGACCCGCGCCTCGCCCTGATCTCCGACAACACGTTCCGCGGCGTCTATGGAGCGCTGTTCGAACGCACCTATCTCGCCCCGGGTCGGCTGATGAACGTCCTCGTGCTCGTGGTGGCGCTCTACGCGCTGCTCACGGCCTTCTGGAAGCCGATCGCCGCGATCGCCGGCGGCTTCCTCATCCCGCTCGGACAGTCCACGTTGTACGTGTTCGTCATGCACGTGTTCTTCGCCCTCGCGGTCGCCAGCATCCCGTTCCTCACACGCGGCGACCTCCTGCTCGACACCCTCGCCAACGTCGTGGTCCTGGCCCTCCTGTGGGTCATGGTGCGCACGCGATTCCTCTTCGCGGTGGTGCCGCGATGAACGGGCCGGAAAGGACGGATGCCGTGACCGACGACACTCGCATCAGCGAAGGCCGACTGCTCGTCCTGCGGATCGTCGTCGTGCTCACGATCCTTCTCGGGGTCAACTACGTCTCGTGGCGATGGCTGTTCTCGCTCAACTGGGATGCGTGGTGGATCGCCGTCCCGCTCATCGCCGCCGAGACCTACAGCCTGATCGACGTGTGTCTGTTCGGGATGATGATGTGGAAGGCCCGCGGCCGACCGGCGCCGCCCCCACCCGCCGAGGGTCTCGCCGTCGACGTCTTCATCGCGACGTACAACGAACCAATCGACCTCGTGATGACCACGGCTCTCGCCGCGCAGCGCATCCGCTATCCGCACCACACGTGGATCCTCGACGACGGCGGACGCGCCGAGATGCGCGAGCGTGCCGAGGCCGCGGGCATCGGGTACATCTCGCGCGGGGCCGAGTGGGACGATCGTCCGCGGCACGCGAAGGCCGGGAACATCAACAACGCCCTGCAGGCAACCGACGGCGAGTTCATCCTCATCCTCGACGCGGACATGATCCCCCGACCCGAGATCCTCGACCGCACGCTCGGCTACTTCAGCGACCCGCTGGTGGCGCTCGTCCAGACGCCGCAGGTCTTCAGCAACGTGGCCACGGGTGATCCCCTCGGCAGCCAGGCGCCGCTGTTCTATGGTCCTATCCAGCAGGGCAAGGACGGCTGGAACGCCGCCTTCTTCTGCGGCTCGAACGCGATCCTGCGACGCGAAGCCCTCATGCAGCTCGGCATCGTCGGGTACGTCCGCGAATTGGATCAATCGGTCGCTCGCGCGTTGCGCAGCGCGACGCGCGTGATCGAGAAGGCGCGCTCCTCACCCGCGGCATCCGACCCCGCGGTCTCGGCGGCTCTCGACGAGGTGGCGGCCGGGGTCGCGGAGGCCCGTTCGCGTCTGCGTGCACGCGAGCCGCTGGGCGAGGTCACGTATCGCCTGCACCGCCGAGTGGATGCCGCCACCCAGTCGATCGTGGCGTCCGACGTCGCGGGGATCGACGACGACCTGCGGGAGCTGGCCGCCCTGGCCGGGCCCGCCGGGGCGGGATCGACGCCCGAGGAGCAGGCGTTCGACGTGGAGCAGGCCGTCGCCGCGCTCGCGACGCGCGAACTGTCTCCGCTGAACGCGCTCGAGGCCGTGCAGGCGGTGCTCCGCACCATCGGCGTGGACCGCGCCGGAGAGGCGCAGCCGGTCATGCCGCTCGCGACCATCTCGGTGACCGAGGACATGGCGACGTCGATGCGCATGCACGGCATGGGGTGGAAGAGCGTCTATCACCACGAGCTGCTCGCCGACGGTCTTGCGCCGGAGGACCTCGGCACCATGCTCACCCAGCGGCTGCGCTGGGCGCAGGGCACCATGCAGGTTCTCCTGCGCGAGAACCCGCTCGTGCAGTGGGGCATGTCGCTACCCCAGCGGCTGATGTACTTCGCCACGATGTGGAGCTACCTGTCGGGGTACGCCGCCGTGGTCTACTTCGCCGCCCCCATCATCTTCCTGGTGCTCGGCATCCTTCCCGTCCACGCGTACGCGGGGGACTTCTTCGCGCGGTTCATCCCGTTCATGCTCGTCAATCAGCTGCTGTTCTTCGTCGCGGCGAAGGGGGCTCCCACGTGGCGCGGGCAGCAGTACAGCCTGGCGTTGTTCCCGGTGTGGTTGAAAGCGTGCTCGACGGCGTTCACGAACGTCGTCCTGCGGATTCCGCTCGGTTTCGCCGTGACCCCGAAGACGCGTCCGAGCACGAACGGGCCGCAGTGGCACCTCATCAAGACCCAGCTGGTCGTCATGGGGCTGCTGGTCGTGGCGATCATCGTCGGCGCCATCCGCCTGTTCGTCAACGGTGCCGAGCCGATCGGCACCGCCGTCAACATCGCGTGGGCGATCTACGATCTTGTGGTGCTCAGCGTGCTCTTCCAGGCGGCGACCTTCACCGGGTACGACCCCGTCGCCGAGGCTGAGCGGCTCGCCGAGCACGGGCGGCGGTCGTCGCGAAAGGAGCGCCGATGAGTGTGACCATCCCGGAGTTCGACGATGCAGCCCGGCAGCGGGCGATCGAGGAGCTCGGCATCCTCGACACCCCGCGCGACGAGCGCATCGACCGCGTCACGCGCCTCGCCCAGGAGGTGTTCGGCGTGCCCATGGTGAGCGTGACGCTCCTCGACCGCGACCGGCAGTGGCGCAAGTCCGAGATCGGTCTCGGCGGGCGCGAGGCGCCGCGCGAAGATGCGTTCTGCGACTTCACCGTGCGAGAGGGGCGCACCGTCGTCATCCCCGATGCGAGCGCCGACGAGCTCTGGGCCGCGAACCCCTTCGTCGAGGGAGACCCGCACCTGCGCTTCTACGCCGGTCATCCCCTGCAAGCGGCCGGGGGCGAACGCATCGGGACCCTCTGCCTGCTCGATACGAAACCCCGCTCGCTCGACGAGCGCGAGGAAGACCTGCTCCGCGACCTGGCCGCGTGGGTCCAGTCCGAGATCCTCCGGCAGAACGAGCTCGATGACGCCGTGGCGGTGCAGAGCACCCTGCGCCCCCGCACGGCGCCGGAACTCCCCGGATACGAGATCGCGGCCGTCACCGTCGCCGCGGGCCAGATGTCGGGCGACCTCTACGACTGGTACCCGGTCGGAGAGGGGGTTCGCTTCACTCTGGCCGACGTCATGGGCAAGGGCCTCGGCGCGGCCCTCCTGGCGGTCGGCCTGCGCGCCTCGCTACGCACGCTCCCCGATCGAGAGCTCCTGGATGCCATCCGCGAGGCGGACCGCCTGCTGGAGGCGGACGTCGCCGACCTCGGCACCTTCGTCACCGCGTTCCACGCCCAGCTGGAGGCGGGTACGGGCATCCTGCGCTTCGTCGATGCCGGGCACAGCCTCGGCTACATCCTGCGCGCGGACGACACGTGGGAGCACCTCTTCTCCACCGGGATGCCGCTGGGGATGGGGTTGGCGGACGCGCGCGCCGAAGCCGAGACGAGGCTCGCTCCGGGCGACATCTTCATGGTGTGCAGCGACGGTCTGCTGGATGTGCTGGATCCGTCCGATCCCCTCGGGCACGTACGGCGCGTTCTTCGCGAGCATGGCATCGTCGGCGCCCTGGACGAGGCCGCGCGGCTCGCGCGCGGCGCGACGGCGACGGACGACGTGACGGTGATGGTGGTGGCGCGCGACGGCGACGTCGCCTGGGAAGGAGCACGATGAACATCGAACGACGCGAGTCTGCGGACGCGGTCGTCCTGGGGGTCGAGGGAAGGCTCACGGCCGCGGTCGCCCCGCAGCTCCGAGCGGAGGTCTCGGATCTCGTCGCGGCCGGTCGGACCCGGCTCGTCGTCGACCTCGAGAGAGTCGACTTCATCGACTCCTCTGGTCTCGGGGCACTCATCGGTGCCCTGAAAGCGACACGCGTCGCCGGGGGAGACCTGAGGATCGCCGCCGCGGGGGAACAGGTGCGACAGGTGTTGCGCCTGACCAACCTCGATCGGGTCCTCCATGTGTACCCCGACGCCGACGGTGCGTTCGATGGTGTCTGAGATCACCGTCACCCGCGAGGGGGCCGCGACTCTCGCGTTCGTCGAAGGGCTGCACGGCGCGCTCGAGGAACTGGCTCAGAGCGTTCCGCACATCGCTGAGGACGACTTCTCGCTCTTCTCTCTCGCGGTCATCGAGATCGCCACGAACATCGCGGTGCACGCACCCCGGGGCGGTGACGAGGTCTCGCTGTCGGTGGAGCTGTCGGCCGGCGACGAACTGCGCGCTGTCCTGCGCGACTCCGCACCGCCGGTGCACCTCGACCTCACCGCCGCCACGATGGCCGACGCGCTCGCCGAATCGGGCCGCGGTCTCGCGATCGCGGCTGCGGTGTGCGACGAGCTCTCGGTCGAGCGCCGCCGGGGGAATCTCTGGCGCCTCGTCCGCCGTGTCGGTCCCCGCTCCGTGTGAGATTCCCCTGACCCTCACACGATTCTCAGCCGCGCGTCCCTAAGATGGCTCCGACCTGTGGCCGCGGCCCAGGTGCGATGCGATGCCCGGCCGGATGGCATCCGTCCCCGAAAGGACCCGAGTGAGCAAGAGCACGACCCCGCGCGGGCAGAGAACCGTCGCGCGTCACGGACGTCTGCGGACGCTCAGCCCCGCCAGTCAGATCCTCCGCGGCGTCGCCGTGGGCCTGGCCGTTCTTCTCGTCGCGGGCTTCGGAGTCGGTGCGTACGCGATCTACGACCTGTCCTCGAGCTTCACCGCCGACGCGGTCGAGCTGAAGGGCCAGCCCGCCGTTCCTCCCGACATCGGCGAGCTCAAGGGCGGCGTCAACATGCTGCTCGTCGGCACCGACGAGTGCGAGCCCGCCTTCGCCTCGCTCTTCGGCGACCGCTGCTCGGGCGACGACTCCGAGGGCAGTCTCAACGACGTCAACATGCTCGTGCACATCTCCGACGAGCCGCGACGCGTGACCGTCATCTCGTTCCCGCGCGACCTCATGGTTCCGATCCCCTCGTGCACGGATGCCAACGGCAACGAGACCTCCGCGATGAGCAAGCAGCAGATCAACAGCGCTTTCTCGTATGGCGGTCTGTCGTGCGTCGTGCAGACCATCTCGAAGCTCAGCGGACTCGAGATCCCGTTCGCGGCGAAGGTCAGCTTCGGCGGCGTCATCAACATCACCGACGCGATCGGCGGCGTCGACGTGTGTATCGCCAACGGCATCAAGGATCCGTACACGGGCATCGACTGGCCCGCAGGAATGCGCACGGTGCAGGGCCTCGACGCGCTCCAGTTCCTGCGCACCCGTCACGGGGTCGGCGACGGGGGCGACCTCGGCCGCATCTCGAACCAGCAGCAGTACATGTCGCGCCTGGCCAACAAGCTGAAGAGCCAGGAGGTGCTGTCGAACCCGGCGACCCTCTACAAGCTCGCCTCGACCGCGCTACGTAACGTCGACCCGTCGACATCGCTGACCAACCCGCTGACGCTCGTTCAGATCGCGTCCGCCGTGAAGGACGTCCCGTTCAGCGAGATCGTCTTCATCCAGTACCCGACGTTCACGGACTCGGCCGACCCGAACCGAGTCGTGCCCGACTACGACGCGGCCGACACGCTCTGGGCCGCCCTCGCGGCGAACCAGCCGCTGCAGCTCTCGGGCAACCTGAGCGACGGAGACGGCGTGGTCGTCGACGAGAACGTCCAGCCCACGCCGACCGACACGGCCACCCCGGCACCGACCGACAGCGCCGCGCCCACCCCCGACCCCTCTTCGTCGGCGATCACCCTGCCGTCGGAGATCGCGGGTCAGACCGCGGCGCAGGCGACCTGCTCGAACGGCAACGTCCGCTGACGCTCTCGCCCTGGCATCCCGGCCGGTTCGGATTCGGATGCCAGGGCGCGAGCGGGTAGTATGAACCGGTGTGCTCGCGCCTCCGGCGTCGATCACCTGGAGACGTCGCATAGTCAGGCCTAGTGCACCACCCTGCTAAGGTGGAGTCCCCGTAAGGGGACCGAGGGTTCAAATCCCTCCGTCTCCGCACCATGAGAAAAGCCCCGGTTCGCCGGGGCTTTTCTCGTTGCTGCGTCAGTCGAGACTCTGTTCGCGGAGGGCGGCGACGACGGTGTCGATGAGCAGATTCGTCTCGTCCGAGCCCACGGCGAAAGGCAGGAGTCGATCGCCGGTCGTCGTCAGAAGGATGCCGGCGGGCCGCTCCGGGGGAACGCCGAGGGACTCGGCGAACGTCCCCGACAGATCGGTGTGGATCGGTTCGTCGGTCGCGGGGCGCCGATCGTCGCCCACGGCGGCGATGAGGCGGACGTCGATGGCACCCAGCTCGGCCAGGTCGGTCGTCGCGCGCTCGATCAGCGCCTCGCACGGCGCACAGCCGCGGCGCACGAACAGCAGGAGCTGCGCGCGCCCGCGCAGTGCGCGCTGCCGCGGAACCACCACCGTTCCGTCGGGGGTGAGCAGGGACAACTCCGCCGCCGAGGTTGCCGTCGCCGAATCGGGCCGGAAGGACGCTCCGATCACGGCGACCGCGGCGCCGGTCACGGCGAGGGCCAGCATCGACACGGGGTCTCCGAAGGTTCGCGGCAGAAGGGCGATCGAGGGCGGGTCGACGACCGACCCCGCGAGTGTCGCCGCGGCGAGGACGGTGAGGGCGACGTTGCGCGCCGTCATCCACGGGCCGACCCGGGTGGATGCCACCCGTCCGAAGCATCCGCACTCGTCGGTGGAGTGCTGCTGCTGCGCGCGGACGGCGACGGCGAGAAAAGCCAGCGTCACGACGAGGGAGGCGACGGCCGTCCAGGAGGAGAGCTCGCGCGTGCCGAAGGCGAGCCCGAGGGCGACGGCGAGCTCCGCCGACGCCACCGCGGCGACGGTCGGCCGGGCGGGAAGAGCGCCGAGTCGGAGGGCGCGCATCGTCGTCGCCGCGGAGCCGAGATCGAAGAGCTTGCTCACCCCGCTGACGCCGAGGACGACGAGGAGCAGCAACGGAGGGAGCGTGGTGAGGACGGGCATCCTTTCAGCATCGCTTCGCCCGGGAGCGGACGGGGGAGCGTGCCGGGTGAAATTCGGCCACGGCGGGGTGATGTGCTCTGCCACACTCTGACTCAGGGCGCGCTGGGCGTTCCGGACAGGGGGAGAGCCGTGACCACGGCGGAGAAGCACATCACTCGTTCACACAGACACGCGCCGCTGCGCCGCGAGCATCGCCGCACCCACACCATCTGGTTCTTCCTTGGGGGCTTGGCGGTGTGGTTCTACCTCGGGATCGTCGTGCTGCACATCCTGCGAAACACGGCGGTGGAGGAGACCTGGATCTTCGTCGGCGCCGCGCTCGTTCCGGCGACGATCTTCTGGATCATGGTGCATCGGCTGCGCACCACCGACACCATCACCGCGGTGAATCTCGTCGTCGCCGCCGTGATCGGCGGTACGCTCGCGATCACCGCCGGAGCGACCCTGGACAAGCTGATCGGGATGATCCCGCAGGCGGAATTCGGGGGGAAGGGCATTCTCGCGCTGTCGATGGCCGGCTTCGTGGAGGAGCTGTGCAAGGGAATCGTCATCGTCATCGTCGGTTGGAAGCTCGCGAAGAGCACGCGGAACGGTCTCTTCGTCGGCGGTGCCGTCGGCCTCGGATTCGCGGTACTGGAGACCATGTTCTACATCGCCTCGTCGGTGGGCGGCGCTGACCCGATCATCGACGCTGCGCGGGAGGCCGTCGGCCGCGGTCTGCTCGCTCCGTTCGGCCACGTCCTCTGGAGCTCGCTCTTCGGTGCGGCGCTCTTCACGGCCGCGGCGAAGACGGGTCGCTTCCGCCTGTCGTGGCTTGTGCTCGGGACGTACGTGGGGGTCGCTCTGTTGCACGGTGCATGGGATGGGTCGGGCGGAATCGTCCTCGCTCTGACGGGAAGCGACCTTCTGTCCCTGCTCGCGGAGTTCGGCGGGTCGCTTGTCGTGATCGCGATCGGCGTGCCGATCTGGCGTCATGTGGCGAAGAAGCATCCCGCGCCCCCGCTCCCCGACGACAGCGTGTCGGATGCCGCCGCGACGCAGCCGACAGCTCCGACGAGTCCGGTTCCCGCCTGACCTGCTCCCTGGGCCGCTGCGGTGGAGGGTCCGGTCCGCGACGACGGGCCCCTCCGTCTCGGCAGCGCCGATATCCTCACTGAAGACTCTCGTCGCCTTCCCCTACCCCCGGAGAATCTCCATGTCTGTCGGTCTGCTCGCCGTCGTCGATGACATCCTCAGTGCCGCCATGAAGGCGAGCGCGAAGACCGCGGGCGTCGTCATCGACGACGCCGCCGTCACTCCCCAGTACGTGCAGGGGCTCACGCCCGCGCGCGAGCTCCCGGTGGTCTGGAAGATCGCGCTCGGCAGCATCATCAACAAGTACGTCATCATCATCCCGATCGCGCTGCTGCTCGAGGCCTTCGCGCCGATGGTGCTGCCGTACCTCCTCATCGTCGGTGGCGCCTTCCTCTGTTTCGAGGGCGCCGAGAAGGTGCTCGAGTGGTTCGGCGTCAGCCACGGAGAGCACGACGACGACGGCCCGCGCGACGAGAAGAAGCTCGTGCTCGGCGCCGTCCGTACCGACCTCATCCTCAGCACCGAGATCATGCTGATCGCGCTGTCGAGTCTCGACCCCGACTTCGGGATCTGGATGACGTTGGGTGCCCTCCTCATCATCGGTCTCGCCATGACGGTCGTCGTCTACGGTGCCGTGGCGCTCCTCGTGAAGATCGACGACATCGGGCTGCGGTTCATGAAGAGCCCCTCGCGCGGGGTCCGCCGCTTCGGCGTGCGGGTCGTGGCATCCATGCCCGCGGTGTTCCGGGTCATCAGCATCGTCGGCACCGTCGCGATGCTCTGGGTCGGTGGACACCTTCTGCTACAGAACCTCGCCGAGACGCTGTGGGCGGGGCCGTACGACCTCGTGCACGTCGTGACGCACGCGATCGAGGCCGCGGGACCCGTGATCGTCTGGATCGTCGAGACGGCGATGTCCGCGGTGTTCGGCCTGGCGATCGGGCTCGTCATCGTCGCCGTGATCACCGGGATCACGCGCCTGACGAAGCGCGGAGGGCACTCCGACGAGAGCGCCCCCGCTCCCTCGCACGTCGACGGCTGACCTCCGTCGCCGAGCGGGGAGGCCTTGAACGGCCGTGGCGCGCGACATAGCGTGGGGCCGTATGACCGACCGACTGGCCCCCGCCTCCGACCGACTGAGCGTGACGCCCCAGAGCCCCGCCGCTCGACGTGCCGCCCTGGTCGTGGCCTGGCTCGTCGTCGCCGTGGCGCTCGCTGTCCTTCTTCTGCGCTTCCCGCCCGCTGACGCTCTCGGTGCCCTCGCGGAGGCTGCGAGTGTCTCGACCGGCGTCGTGCTGTTGTCTCTGGCGGCGCTGCTGTTCTCGGCATCCCTGCTCGTTGGAAACGAAGGGCAGCATCGCGGCGTCCGGCGGGTCAGCCTCGTCCTCGGTGTGATCACTTTCGTGCTCGGGCTCTGGTCCCTGTGAGCTGATCGGTGCGGAGGGTTCAGATCGGCGAAGCTCCGAAGCGCTCGCGCAGCTCGGCCTTGACGATCTTCCCGGAGGCCGTGCGGGGAAGCGCCTCGACGACGACGACATCCTTGGGCAGCTTGTACCGCGCCACCTGCCCGTCGAGGTGTGCGCGCACGGCGGCCGTGTCGACCGTCGTCCCCTGGCTCACGGTCAATACCGCCAACGGAACCTCTCCCCACCGGTCGTCCGGGATGCCGATGACGGCGACGCCCGTGACTCCGGGTATGTCGGCGATGAGGGCTTCGACCTCGGCCGGGTAGATGTTCTCGCCGCCGGAGATGATCATGTCTTTCGATCGTCCGCAGATGTAGAGGTAGCCGTCGGCGTCGAGGTACCCGAGGTCGCCGGAGCGGAACCACCCGTCGTCCGTCTTCGCCGCGCGCGTCGCCTCGTCGAGACCGAGGTAGCCGGCGAAGACGTTCGGTCCCGTGACGTGGATCTCTCCTACGGTGCCGGCGGGGACGGGGCGCCCCTCGTCGTCGACGACGCGCACCTCGGTGAAGAAGTGCGGGAGACCGACACTGCCCTGCTTCGCCCGCGTCATGTGCGGAGCGAGCGAGGTCGCCCCGGGCGAGGTCTCGGTCATGCCGTACCCCTGCGAGAACGACAGTCCGCGCTCTTCCCACGCCCGCAGGATGCGGTCGGGGACGGCGGATCCGCCGCAGGTGAGGGTGTGCAGGCTCGAGATGTCGGTGCTCGCCCAGGAGGGGTGGTCGGCCATGAGCTGGAAGGTCGTGGGGACCCCGGAGATCATGGTCACGCGGTGCTGCTCGACGAGGTCGAGCGCGCGGCCGGCCTCGAACCCCTTCTCGAGGACGAGGGTCCCGCCCTTGAGGACGACGGGGAGTGCGCCCATGCCGAGAGAGGCGACATGGAAGAGCGGCGAGATCATGAGCGCCACATCGTCCGAGACGACGTCGTAGTCGATGATCGTGTACACGGCCACCGCGGTCAGGTTCTCGTGCGTGAGCACCGCGCCCTTGGGCCGACCCGTCGTGCCCGAGGTGTAGACGACGGCGGCGGGGGCGTCCGGTTCGGCGATCACGAGAGCGGGGGCGGGGCCGGCGGCATCCATTCTCCGATCGAAGCCCGCTTCGCCGTTGCGGCCGGACGCTCCGGTGCGGATGCGTCGTGGCGGACTCGCGAGACCGCTCTCGATCGCGTCGAGACGGTCGTCGAACACGGCGTCGTGGATGAGCACGCGGGCGCGGCTGTCGGTGAGGACGTGGGCGATCTCGGGCCCCGCGAGGCGGGTGTTGACCGGGACGAAGACGGCGCCCATGCGCACCGCGCCGAACAGTGTGACGAGGAAATCGGGGCTGTTCTCGCCGAGGTAGGCGACGGTGTCGCCCGTGCCGACGCCCTCCTCGACCAGGACGGCGGACACCGCCTCGGCGCGGTCCGCGAGCTGCCGGTAGGTCAGTCGCTGGTTCTCGCCGAACACCACGGCGGTCTTCTCGGGTGATCGCAGCCGGCGGCGGGGGAGCCAGGCTCCGAGTCCTTGGGTTCTCATGCGCGGTCTCTTCTTCGAGTGCGGATTTCGCGAAGGGGGTCGGGGCCCGCGCGTGGCGGGCCCCGGGCGGCTCACGCGTAGAAGCGGTAGAGGCCGCGCGCGACGACGGCGGGCTTGCTGCCGCCCTCGATCTCGATCGTCTGGTCGACGGCGAGCTGGTAGCCGCCGGCGATCTCGGTGATTTCGGCGACGACGGCGTTCATGCGCACGCGGGCGCCGACCTTCACCGGCGAGATGAATCGGACCTTGTCGAGGCCGTAGTTCACCTTGGTGGTGACGCCCGTGACGTCCAGCAGCTCGGTCCAGAACTTCACGGCGAGCGACAGGCTGAGGAAACCGTGGGCGATCGCGCCGCCGAAGGGGCCGTCCTTCGCGCGCTCGGGATCGGTGTGGATCCACTGGTGGTCATCGGTCGCGTCGGCGAAGAGGTCGACGCGGTCCTGCGTGATCTCGAGCCAGTCCGACCAGCCGAGGTCGGTGCCGGCGAGGCCCGCGATGTCGTCGTAGGCGATGGTGGTGGTCATGCGTTCTCCTTGGAGGGGGTCGAGAGACCGAGGAGGCGCGCGGCGTTGTCCTTGAGGATCCCCGGCATCACCTCGGCTTTCAGGGCGGTCTGCTCGACGTCGCGCATCCAGCGGTCGGGGGTGAGCAGGGGGAAGTCCGAGCCGAACAGGATGCGGCTCTTCAGGAAGGAGTTGGCGGCTCGCACGAGCTGCTCGGGGAAGTACTTCGGGCTCCAGCCCGACAGGTCGATCCACGTGTTGTGCTTGTGCGTGGCGACCGAGATCGCCTCGTCCTGCCAGGGCACCGAGGGGTGGGCCATGATGATCTGCAGGTCGCCGAAGTCGGCCGCGACCGCGTCGAGCAGCATCGGGTTCGACAGGCCGAGGCGCAGGCCCCGCCCGCCCTTCATCCCCGCCCCGATCCCGGTCTGGCCCGTGTGGAAGAGCGCGACCACGCCCGCCGCCTGCAGCAGCTCGTAGAGCGGGTAGTGGCGCTCGTCGCTCGGGTCGAAGTTCTGCACGGTGGGGTGGAACTTGAACCCGCGGACCCCGGAGTCCTCGATGAGTCGGCGCGCTCGGTCGACCGCGTCGACGCGGTTCGGGTCGACGGAGCCGAAGGGGATCAGGGCGTCGTTGTGGCGCGCGGCCCCCGCGGCGATGTCCGCGCTGGAGAGAGGGGGGTGATCGAGGTGGCTCTCGGCATCCACCGTGAAGACGACCGCGGCCATCGACCGCTCGCGGTAGTACTCCGCGATGCTGTCGAGGTCGGGTCGTGCGGCGTCCACGGCGAAGTAGCGACTCGCAGCTGCCGCCAGATCGTCGGGCAGCGAGGCATGGCCGTGCCCGTCGATCTCGACATGCACGTGCACGTCGATGGCCGTCAGCGCCGCGACGTCGATCGCGGATTCGTAGCGAGTCATCGCGGTCAGGCGGTCGGAGCGGGGCGCTGCAGGTCGGCGGGCAGAGCGGGGAAGCGCTCCCCGACGCTCTGCAGCTCGCCGACGGCGTCGGCGAAGCCCTCGTGCAGCGCCTCGAACGTCCATCCGCCCTCGCGGTACGCCGTCGCGACGGGCTCGGGGTGCGACCACAGCTGGAGACGGTCGCCGCCGATGCCGATGGCCTGGCCCGTCACGCCGGCGGCGGCGTCGGAGGCGAGATAGGCGACGAGACCGGCGACGTCGTCGGAGGTGCCGAAGCCGAGGTCGTGCCGGAAGAACACGGGCATGGGCTCGCCGGCAGCGTCGGCCTCGACGGCGGCGGCGAAGTAGGGGACCGTCGCAGTCATCGCGGTGGCGGCGACGGGGATCACGGCATTCGCGGTGATGCCGGCCTTCTTGAGCTCGAGCGCCCAGGTGCGCACCATTCCGACGATGCCGGCCTTGGCGGCGGCGTAGTTGGTCTGGCCGAAGTTGCCGCGCTGGCCCGTGGGCGAGCCGATGCAGATGATCCGCCCGGGGATCTCGTTCTGGCGCATGTAGGTGGCCGCGGCACGGACCGTGGTGAACGTTCCCCGCAGGTGCACGCCGATCACGGTGTCGAAGTCGTCGTCGCTCATCTTCCAGAGGACCGTGTCGCGCAGGACGCCGGCGTTGGTCACGAGGATGTCGAGGCGTCCGAAGTTCTCCACCGCGGCCGCGACGAGGGCATCGGCGGTCTCGGTCGGGCCGACCGGGGCGGCGACGGCGACGGCGCGTCCGCCCGCGTCGACGATGGTCTTCACCGCGGCGTCGGCGGTGGCGGCATCCACGTCGTTGATGACGACCGCGGCCCCCTGTCGGGCGAGCTCCTGGGCGTAGGCGAGGCCGAGGCCGCGGCCCGAACCCGTGACGATGGCGACTTTGCCGGTGAGCGACATGGTGAACTCCTTCGTGTCGTCGCCATCGTGGCATCCATTCGTTGAAAATGTCAATGATTGAATCTCGCTACACTGTTTTCATGACTCCCGCGGCCGACGACGGTGCCGGCGAGGCGTCGCGGCTGGAGCACGCTCCCCTCGCGGACGACCTCGGCTTCCTGCTCGCGCGTGCCGCGGCGATGTCGCAGGCGGCGGGCAACGAGGCGCTCGCGGCGCACGGGCTGAAGGTGCGGTCGTACTCGGTGCTCGCCCTCGCCGTCACCGGCGGGCGGCCCTCGCAGCGCGAGCTCGCGGCCTTCCTGCGACTCGACCCGAGCCAGGTGGTGGCCCTTATCGACGATCTCGCGCGGCGCGGGCTCGTCACGCGGGAGCCCGACCCGCGCGATCGCCGCGCGAACGTCGTGGCCGCGACCCTCGAAGGGCGGGCGCTCTACCGTCGTGCGCTCGTCGACGTCGAGGCGGGGGAGCGGCGCGCGCACGCGGCGCTCTCACGCGCCGATCGGGCGGAGCTGGCGCGGCTGCTGCGAGCGGCGGCGTTCCCGGCCGAGGGCTGAGGGGCGCCCGCTCCCGGCTCACGTGCCCGGGACTCTCGCCCCTAGGCGCGCCCCCCGGGTTCAGGCCCGGGTTCACGCCCGCGGCTCGGGCTCCGGATCCGCGCCCCGGGCTCAGGCCCCGGGTTCGCGCCCCGGGTGCAGCCGCTCCAGCAGCTCCAGCCCATGCCGCGCCCAGGCGATCTCGCCCTCCGCGCGGTCGAGGAAACCCTCGTACGTGAACACCTTGAAAGCCACGATCGCGTCGTGGTCGTGCTCGGTGTCGCTCGCGAGGCGACGCTCCACGATCGGGTGCGTGCGTCGGCGGATAGCGTCCAGCTGCGCCTGCCACTGGGCGCGACGCAGCTCGTACTGCGCGATGTGCTCCTGCAGATGGCGCCGCGCGACCTCGGGCTCGGTCCACTCGAAGTAGGCCGCACGCAGGTGCGCCGGATCGCGTTCGTTCGGGTAGTCGATCGGCTCGCGCATCCACGCGCGGAACGCGGCGACGCCCTCGTCGGTGACGGAGTACCGCGTCTTCGTCGACTTCTCGCCCCACGGCACCGACTCATCGACCAGCAAGCCGTCGCGGACCATGCGCTTGAGCTCGGGATAGATCTGCGAGTCGGGGGCGTGCCAGACGTGCCCGACCGACACGTGGAAGGCCTTCGCGAGGTCGTATCCGGTCATGGGCTGGGCGGTCAGCAGGGCCAGGAGGGCGTATCGCAGGCTCACCGGCCGCCTCCTTCGCGCTTGCGGATGCCGAGCTTCCACCGTATCTTCTCCGCTATAACTATCTTGATAGTGAGTGGACAAGGGAGTGCACCATGCAGGAGGCAGTGACCGCGAAACTGCTCGACCACCCGCGCAACGCCTGGTACGTCGCCGCGTGGGACCACGAGGTCGGGCGCAAGAAGATCCTCGCCCGGACCGTCGCGGGTCGTCCCCTCGCTCTCTACCGCACCGAGGACGGCCGCGCGGTCGCGCTCGCCGACGCCTGCTGGCACCGCCTCGCGCCGCTGTCGCAGGGGGCGCTGGTCGGCCCGGAAGACATCCGCTGTCCCTACCACGGCATCACCTACGACGCCCGCGGACGCTGCACGAGCATGCCCGCGCAGGAGACGATCAACCCGAGTGCCCTCGTCCCCTCGTTCCCCGTCGTCGACCGGTACCGCTACGTGTGGGTGTGGGTGGGCGACCCCGCTCTCGCCGATCCCGCGCTCATCCCCGACATGCACCAGATGACGGATGCCGCGTGGACCGGCGACGGCCTGACGATCCACGCTCCGTGCAACTACCAGCTCATCCTCGACAATCTGATGGACCTCACGCACGAGGAATTCGTGCACTCCAGCAGCATCGGCCAGAAGGAGCTCAGCGAGAGCGAGTTCGTCACGAGCCACACCGACACCACCGTCACCGTCGAGCGGTGGATGCACGACATCGAGGCGCCGCCGTTCTGGCTGAAGAACATGCGCGACAAGTTCCCCGGCTTCTCGGGCCGCGTCGACCGCTGGCAGATCATCCACTTCGAAGCACCGTCGACGATCTGCATCGACGTCGGTGTCGCCAAGGCGGGCACCGGGGCGCCCGAGGGCGACCGCTCGCAGGGCGTCAACGGCTACGTGATGAACACGATCACCCCCGAGACCGCGCGCTCGAGCCACTACTTCTGGTCGTTCCAGCGCAACTACCGTCTCGACAGCCAGCTCATCACCACCCAGCTGCGCGACGGCGTGCACGGCGTCTTCGGTGAGGACGAGGCGATGCTCGCCGCTCAGCAGGCCGCGATCGACGCCAACCCCGACTACGAGTTCTACAGCCTGAACATCGACGCGGGCGGCATGTGGGTGCGCCGCATCCTTGAGCGGATGCTGCTCGCCGAGGGCCGCGACCACGCGCCCGCCCCGCGCCGCGGCGCTCAGCTGGTGCGCTGACGTGGCGGTCTCACGCACGGAGGTCTGGCAGGGCGGCACGGTCGTGGCATCCAGGCCGTTGACGCCCGAGATCCGCCGCATCGAGATCGACGTGGACGATCCGGCGCCGGTCGCCCCCGGTGCGCACATCGACGTGCGCCTGACGATCGCGGGCGAGCGGGACCGGCGGTCGTACTCGATCGTGGATGCCGCCGACGGCGGCCGCCGCATCGCGCTCAGCGTCTACACCTCGCCGGTGAGCCGCGGCGGCGCTGCCGTCATGAACGCCCTCGCGCCGGGCGACCGACTGGAACTCACGCAACCACTGAACGACTTCCCGCTGCGGCCCGGAGCGGACCGCTACGTGCTCATCGCCGGAGGGGTCGGCGTCACCGCGATGGTGGGCATGGCGGCGAGCCTTCGCTCTCGCGGAGCCGACTACCGTCTGCTCTACGCCGGTCGCAGCCGCCCGCTCATGGCGTACGTCGACGAACTGCGCGACACGCACGGCGATCGTCTGAGCCTGCACGTGCGGGACGAAGCGACCTCTCTGTCGATCCCCGACCTGGTCGCCGGCATCGACCCCGGCACCGAGGTCTACGTCTGTGGTCCCATCCGACTGATGGATGCCATCCGCCGGGAGTGGATGAGGCAGAACCGCCCCATCGCGGACCTCCGCATGGAGACGTTCGGCAACAGCGGATGGTTCGACGCGCAGGAGTTCACCGTGCGCATCCCGGCGACGGGCATCGAGGCGCGGGTGCGCCCGAACCAGTCGATGCTCGAGGCTCTCGAGGCCGCCGGGGCCGACATGATGTGGGACTGCCGCAAGGGCGAGTGTGGCCTGTGCGAGGTGCGGGTGCTGGGTCTTTCGGGCGACATCGACCACCGCGACGTGTTCTACAGCGAGCGTCAGAAGGACGCGCGCTCGAAGATGTGCTGCTGCGTCTCGCGCGTGGTGGCCCCCGTGGGTCGCGACGCGGTGGTGGAGATCGTCACGAGCTGACCAGGCCGGGTCGGCGCGCGCTCGCGGCCGGGGGCTGAGACTGCACGCTGCTGACATCTCCATTGCAGCGTGCAGTGGAGATGTCAGCTGTATGCAGTCTCGCGGGCGCGTGCCGCGGCGGCGCGTGCCGCGGCGGAGCGCGGAGCCGGGGTCAGTCGAGCCGCGAGTGCTCGCCGAGGCGGTGCCAGGTGCGGTTGTGGTAGACCAGCGCGGCGCCCGGCTCGCCGGGCTCGAGGTCGCGCTCGACGTCGACCTGCAGGGCCTGTGCGGCGATCACGGTCGAGCCGCCGGCATCCATTCGGCTGACGATCTTGCACCGCAGCCAGGCGCGCACGCCGTGGTAGACGGGCTCGCCGGTGGGAAGACGCGACCACGTCGACGTGTCGGCGAAGCGATCGAGGCCACTGGTCGATGCGGTGCGTGCGAGACCGATGTCTTCGGCGTCGAGCAGGTGCACGACGATCGTGTCGGCCGCGACGATCGTCGGGGTCGCCGACGACAGCGCCGACACCGAGAAGATCAGCAGCGGCGGGTCGGCGCTCACCGACGACACCGACGACGCGGTCAGCGCGACGGGCCCGTTCTCGCCGTAGGCGGTGATGACGGCGATGCCGCCCGGGTGCCCGCGGAACGCGCGCTTGAAGTCGTCCGCCGAGACCGAGGTGCCGATGGCCGGGGTGCTCTCGGGGGCTGCATGCGGAAGGGAAGTCATACCTCAAACGGTAGGCGCTTCCGCGTGCCTCGGCGTCGTCGCGTGCAACACGGCGACACGCTTCGCGCGGTCCACCGCGGTCCTGAGTCATGGCGTGTGAAGCTTCACATTTATCAATTCGTGATGATTGAGCCGCGGATATTTCTTGACACAGCTGATTGTGTGAGCGCTAACATTCACGAGTCAGCCCACCCGAGGGGGCTGCATCACATGAACCGGCAGCGGTGCCGGCGAAACGAGGAGGTTTCAACATGAAGGCGAAGAAGATTCTTGCCGGGTTCGCTCTGGTGGGCGCGATCGCTCTGACCACGGCCGGCTGCGCCGGTGGGGGCAACACCGCCGGCGGCGGGGGCGGCGACGACAAGGTCATCACCGTCGGCTTCGCGCAGACCGGCTCCGAGAGCGGGTGGCGCAGCGCCAACACCGAGTCGATGAAGGAGGCGTTCAGCGAGGCGAACGGCTTCAACCTCATCTTCAACGCGGCCGACAACAAGCCCGAGGCGCAGATCGCCGCGGTCCGCAGCTTCATCAACCAGGGCGTCGACGCGATCGTGCTCGCGCCGATCGTCACCGACGGCTGGGACGACGTGCTGAAGGAGGCGAAGGATGCCAACATCCCCGTCATCCTCGAAGACCGCACGGTCTCGGCTCCCGAGGACCTGTACGCGAGCTGGGTCGGCCTCGACTTCAAGAAGGAGGGCGAGACCGCGGGCAAGTGGGTCGCCGACAACTTCGGCAAGACGCCCACCAACCTCGTCGTGCTCGAGGGCACCACGGGTTCGTCGGCCGCGACCGACCGTGCCGCCGGCTTCGACGAAGCCATCAAGGGCACCGACATCAAGGTCCTCGACTCGCAGACGGGCAACTTCACCCGCGCCGAGGGCAAGACGGTGATGGAGGGCTTCCTGCAGAAGTACGGCTCCACGATCAACGTGCTGTTCGCGCACAACGACGACATGGGCCTCGGTGCCCTCGACGCGATCAAGGCCGCCGGTCTCAAGCCCGGTACCGACATCAAGATCGTGACGATCGACGCCGTCAAGGACGGGATGACCGCTCTGGCCGACGGCGAGTTCAACTACATCGTCGAGTGCAACCCGCTGCTCGGTGACAAGGTGGCCGAGGTCGTCAAGAAGGTCGTGGCCGGCGAGTCCGTCGACAAGAGCTACATCGTCGAGGACCAGGCGTTCGACCAGGAGCAGGCCAAGGCCGCTCTGCCCGACCGCAAGTACTGATCCCTCCCTCCCGGGGTGTGCGGGGCCGTGACCGGCCCCGCACACCCTCCCGGTACCCCAGAAAGCGATCGAGCATGACATCCGAACGTGCTGCCGCGGCCCCCGGCCCGCGGGCCGCCGTGGTCGAGATGCGAGGAATCAGCATCTCCTTCCCCGGAGTGAAGGCCCTCGACGGGGTCGACTTCACCCTCTACCCCGGCGAAGTCCACTCCCTCATGGGCGAGAACGGCGCCGGCAAGTCCACGCTCATCAAGGCCCTCACCGGTGTCTACGGCATCGACGCCGGCACCATTCGCGTCGATGGCGAGCAGCGGCTCTTCCGCGCCACCGCCGACGCGCAGGCGGCGGGCATCGCCACCGTCTATCAAGAGGTCAACCTCTGCCAGAACCTCACCGTCGGCGAGAACGTCATGCTCGGTCAAGAGGTTCGCCGCGCGGGCATGATCGATTGGAAGGCGACCCACGCGGCCGCCGAGCGTCATCTCTCCGAGCTCGGTGTGCGCATCGACACCCGGTCCATCCTCGCGAGCCACTCGATCGCGATCCAGCAGCTCGTCGCCATCAGCCGTGCCATGGTCGTCGACACCAAAGTGCTCGTTCTCGACGAGCCGACCTCGAGCCTCGACCGCGGCGAGGTCGAGCAGCTCTTCGGCGTCGTGCGCGACCTGCGCGACCGCGGCGTCGCGATCCTGTTCGTCTCCCACTTCCTCGACCAGATCTACGAGATCTCCGACCGCCTGACCGTGCTCCGCAACGGCACGCTGGTGGGGGAGTACCCGGTCGAAGAACTCGGCCGTGAACAACTCGTCGCCAAGATGATCGGCCGCGAGCTCGGCGAGTTGGATGCCATCTCCGCCAGCGCCGAGCGCCCCATCGACCGCTCCGGCACCCCCGTGCTGCGCGCCGTCGGCCTCGGCCGCAAGAACGCCCTCGAGCCCGTCGACCTCGAAGTCTTTGGGGGCGAGGTCGTCGGGCTCGCGGGACTCCTCGGCTCCGGCCGTACCGAGCTCGCGCGACTCATCGCCGGGGCCGACCGCACCGACGGCGGATCGATCGAGGTGGCGGGCACATCAGCGCGCACCGGATCGCCCCGCCACGCGCTCGACCGCGGCATCGCCTTCTCGTCGGAGGACCGTCGCGCCGAGGGCATCGTCGGCGACCTCACGGTGGCCGAGAACATCATCCTCGGTGTGCAGGCCCGTCGCGGCGCACTCCGTCGTGTCGGCGCCGCCGAGAAACAGGCGATCGTCGACGAGTACATCACCGCTCTCGGGGTCCGCCCGGCCAACCCGAACGCCCTGATCCGCAACCTCTCCGGTGGCAACCAGCAGAAGGTGCTGCTCGCCCGCTGGCTCGCCACCGCACCGGAGCTGCTCATTCTCGACGAGCCGACGCGCGGCATCGACGTCGGCGCCAAGGCCGACATCCAGCGCAAGGTCGCTGAGCTCGCCGAGAAGGGCCTGTCGGTCATCTTCATCTCCTCCGAGCTCGAAGAGGTCCTGCGCCTCGCCCAGCGCCTGGCCGTGCTCCGCGACCGTCGTAAGATCGGCGAACTGGCCACCAAGGACGTCGATCTCGACGGCCTCGTGGCGTACATCGCCGAAGGTCAGGCGGAGCCGACCACGCCCGCAACCGCCCCCGAGACATCGCCGTCCGATCGGGAGAAGATCGCATGAAGAAGTTCCTCACGCACCGCCTGGTCTGGCCGATCGCGGCGCTCATCGCGCTGATCGCCGTCAACACCATCTCGCGGCCCTCGTTCCTCAGTATCACGGTGCAGAACGGCCAGTTGTACGGGTCGTTGATCGACATCCTGCGCAACAGCGCACCGCTCATGCTCGTCGCGCTCGGCATGACGCTGGTCATCGCCACGCGCGGTATCGACCTCTCGGTCGGTGCGATCATGGCGGTCTCCGGCGCCGTCGCGCTCACGATCATCGAGGCGTCCCCCGAACCGGGGAACCTCGGCGTCGTGATGATCGCGATCGTCGCCGCGGTCGGCACGGCCCTGCTGCTCGGGGTCTGGAACGGCTTCCTCGTCTCGGTGCTCGGCATCCAACCGATCATCGCCACCCTCGTGCTGATGCTCGCCGGCCGCGGGGTCGCCCTGCTCATCACCAAGGGCTTCATCACCACGATCAACAGCGATCCGTACCAGTTCATGGCGCAGGGATACGTGCTGGGCCTGCCCTTCGCGTTCTACGTCTCGATCGTCGCCGTGATCGTGGTCGGGGTGCTTGAGCGTCGTACCGCTCTCGGCATGCTCACCGAAGCGGTCGGCATCAACCCCGAGGCGAGCCGTCTCGCCGGCGTCCGCTCGCGCGGCATCATCTGGGGCGCGTACATCGCAAGCGGCACTCTCGCGGGTATCGCCGGCATCCTCTACAGCTCGAACATCATGGCGGCCGACGCGAACGCCGCGGGGCTCTACATCGAACTGGATGCCATCCTCGCGGTGGTCCTCGGCGGCACCTCGCTCGCGGGCGGAAAGTTCAGCATCGCCGGCACCGTCGTCGGCGTGTTCACGATCCAGACGCTCAAGAGCACGATCACCTTCCTGGGCGTCCCGCCCGCGGTCAGCCCCGTGTTCATGGCCGCGGCCGTGCTCGTCGTGGTGCTGCTGCAATCGCCGCGGTTCCGCTCGTTCTTCCACGCGGCCGGCCGTTCCGCCGCCCGCCCGCTCACCCGCCGTCCTGACGCAAAGGTGCTGTCCTGATGACCACTCTCACCGCCCCGGAGCGCGGCGCCGCGTCGTCGGCGAGCGCGTACCGGCGCTTCCTCAGCCGCCATATCTCGTGGGTCCCGGTGTTCGCCGCCGTGGCCATCCTGATCATCATGATCGCGGGCTCGATGGCCTACTTCCCGAACTTCCAGCTGCCGCGCATCATGTCGTCGATCCTGCTCGACAACGCGTACCTCCTCGTTCTGGCCGTGGGAATGACCTTCGTCATCCTCACCGGGGGGATCGACCTGTCGGTCGGCGCGGTCATGGCGTTCACCGGCATCCTGTGCGCCAAGCTGCTCGGTGACGGGGTCCCCGTGGCCGTGGCCGTCCCCGCGATGGTGCTCATCGGTGCCGCGATCGGGCTGCTGATCGGTGTGCTCGTGCAGTTCTTCGACGTGCAACCGTTCATCGCCTCGTTGATCGGCATGTTCCTCGCCCGCGGCCTCGCATTCGTGGTGAGCCTGGAGTCGATCAAGGTCGAGAACGACGGCATCCTGTGGCTGCAGTCCACGCGATTCTCGTTCGCGGGCTGGTACATCACCCCCACGGGCATCATCGCCCTCCTGACCGTCGCGATCGCAGCCTTCGTGCTCCGGTACACGCGCTTCGGCCGCACGGTCTACGCGGTCGGCGGCAACGAGCAGTCGGCACGACTCATGGGTCTCCCGGTCGTGCGGACGAAGCTGTCGGTCTACGTCATCAGCGGGGTGTGCGCGGGCCTCGCGGGCATCGTGCTGACGGCGTACTCCGGTGCGGGATACCCCCTGAACGGCGTGGGGACCGAGCTCGACACGATCGCTGCGGTCGTCATCGGCGGCACGCTCCTGACCGGCGGCAGCGGTTTCGTCCTCGGCTCGATGATCGGCGTGTTCGTCTACGGTCTGATCCGCACGATCATCTCGTTCTCGGGGGCCGAGCAGTCGTGGACGCGCATCACCGTCGGCGCCCTGCTGCTGCTGTTCGTGGTGGTGCAGCGCATCATCGTGTCGCGCTCCGCGCTCAGCCGGTGATGCTCCCGTGCCGTGTTAGCGATCACCGCTTCGCGCGGGCATGATTGACCCCATGTCCACCGTCGCTCCGCCCCTCCTCGAGGTGCGCGGAGCGACGGTGCGTTTCGGCGTCGAATCGGCGCTGTCCGACGTGGACTTCCGCCTTCTCCCCGGCGAGGTGCACTCGCTCATGGGCGAGAACGGCGCCGGCAAGTCCACGCTGATCAAGGCGATCACCGGAGCCCTCCGCCTCGACTCCGGGGTGATCGAGCTCGACGGCCGCGAGGTGCGGTTCTCCTCCCCGGCCGACGCGCAGGCGGTCGGGATCTCCACCGTCTACCAAGAGATCGACCTGCTGCCGAACCTCACGGTGGCCGAGAACATCTCGCTCGGCCGTGAGCCCCGACGATGGGGCGTCATCGACCATCGCGCGATGCGCGAGCGGGCGGTCGAGGCGCTGAGCTCGCTCGGTGTCGACGTCGACCCGGCCTCCGTCCTGTCGTCGCACCCCCTCGCGGTGCAGCAGCTCGTCGCCATCGCGCGCGCGGTCTCGACCGAGGTCAAGGTGCTCGTGCTCGACGAGCCGACGTCGAGCCTGGATGCCGATGAGGTCGCCGAACTGTTCCGCGTGATCCGCGACCTCAAGGCGCAGGGCATCGCGATCGTCTTCGTCTCGCACTTCCTCGACCAGGTGTACGAGATCTGCGACCGGGTCACCGTCCTTCGCGGAGGACGCCTGGTCGGCGAGTACGGGACCCGCGAGCTGCTGCGCATCGACCTCGTCGAGAAGATGCTCGGCGCGACCGCCGACGTCCTCGCCCCGCTCGGCCAACGCGAGGTCGAGACCACCGAGGGGCCGTCGGTGTTGAGTGCCCGGGGGCTGGCATCCGGGGTCCGTCTTCGTGAAGCCGACGTCGACATCGCCGAGGGAGAGGTGATCGGGGTCGCGGGTCTTCTCGGATCCGGCCGGAGCGAGCTCGCGCGCTCCCTCACCGGCGTCGACCGCCCCGACGGCGGGGAGCTGCTCATCGACGGTGAGCCCGTCCGCCTGTCTTCGCCGCGCGAGGCGATTCGCCGTCGCGTGGCCTACTCGTCTGAGAACCGTCGCACCGAGGGCGTCATCGGCGATCTCAGCGTCCTCGACAACATCACGTTGGCGCTGCAGGCGCAGCGCGGGATCTTCCATCGGCTGAGCACCGCACGGCGTCGCGAGCTGGCGATGAGCTGGGTCGAGGCGCTCCACATCCGACCCGCCGACATCGACCGGCCTGTTCGGACGCTGTCGGGCGGCAACCAGCAGAAGGTGCTCCTCGCGCGTCTGCTCGCGCTGTCGCCGCGCCTGATCGTGCTCGACGAACCCACGCGCGGCATCGACGTGGGGGCCAAGGCGGAGATCCAGCGGCTCGTCGGCGAGCTGAGCGACAACGGCCTGTCGATCGTCTACATCTCGGCCGAGCTCGACGAGGTGCTGCGCGTCGCGCATCTGGTCGCGGTGATGCGCGACGGCGTGCTCGCGCAGATCGTGCCCGCCGCCGACCTCACCTCCGACGCGCTGCTCGCGCTCGTGGCCGGCCACACGAGCGGAGACGAGGGCAGCGGTGCCTGACGACAAATCCTCACGGACCGCCAACATCTTCGATGTCGCGCGTCTCGCCGGTGTGTCGCATCAGACGGTCTCGCGCGTGCTCAACAACATGCCGAACGTGCGGCCGGCCACCCGAGCGCGCGTCGAACAGGCGATCGCCCAGCTGCGCTACAGCCCCTCGCCCGCCGCTCGCGCCCTGGTCACCCGCCGCACCCGCACGATCGGCCTCGTCACCCCGGGCACGGTCGACTACGGTCCCACGTCGATCGCGACGAACTTCAACTTCGCCGCGCGAGCGGCGCGCTACAACGTCGACGCGATCAGCTCCCCGCAGAGCGACGTGGCCCCCGTCCGCGCGGCCATCGACGGTCTGCTGAAGCAGCGGGTGGACGCCATCGTCCTCGTCGTGGTCGACACCGAAGTGCTCGCGGCGGTCCAGGCGCTCGACATCGACGTCCCGATCGTCGCGGCGGCGGCCAGCGCTCGTCCTCACCCGCGGCTCGTGGCGATCGATCAGTACCGCGGGGCGCGCAGCGCCGTCCGGCACCTGCTCGAGGCCGGGTACGACACCGTGCGCCACATCGCCGGCCCCGCCCGCAACCCCGATGCCGTCGAGCGCATCCGCGGGTGGCGCGAAGAGATCGCGGCCGCTCGCGCGCAGTCGACTCCGGCCGTGCACGGCGACTGGTCGGCGGCGAGCGGCTACCGCATCGCCTCCGAAGCCGATCTGTCGCCGGGCGAGGGCATCTTCGTCGCCAACGACCACATGGCCATCGGCGTGCTCTCGGCGCTGCGCGAGCGTGGTCTGCGCGTGCCCGAGGACGTCGGGGTCGTCGGCTTCGACGACGTGCCCGAGGCCGCGTACGTCTACCCGTCGCTCACCACCGTGCGCCAGGACTTCGCCGCTCTCGGCGAGATCCTCATGCAGAAGGTTCTGCTGCTCGTCGAGGAGCCCGACACGGTGACCGAGAGCACGCCGCTGCCGACGCGCCTGGTCGTGCGGTCGTCGGCGCCGCTGGCGCGCTGAGGCGCGGCGCCGGCGCGCCTGGTCGTGCGGTGGTCGGCGCCGCTCGCGCGCTGGGGCGCGGCGCGTCGGGCCGGGCCGCCGTTCCGCGCGGTGGGGCGCCGGGCCCGGCCCCGCATAAACGCGATCCACTCACATAAACGCGGGGAGAGCGTGTTTCTGTGCGCGGATGGCGTTTATGGGCGGTTCGCGCCCTCGGAGAGAGCCCCGGATGCCACGGGTTTGCGCGCCGGCGGGTGATTCGCGCCGCGGGGTGGTGTCGCTTGCCGGGGCGGGCTTCGGGAGCGTTTCGCGCCGTCCCGTTGCGCGTAAACACGATCCACTCACATAAACGCGCGGAGAGCGTGTTTCTGTGCGCGGATAGCGTTTATGGGCGGTTCGCGAGGGCCCCGGATGCCACGGGGGTACGCGCCGGGCGGATGGTTCGGGCCGCGGGGTGGTGTCGCTTGCCGGGCCGCGAGCGGTGCCGCTCGCCGGGGCGGGCTTCGGAAGCGTTTCGCGCCGTCCCGCTGCGCATAAACACGATCCACTCGCATAAACGCGGGGAGAGCGTGTTTCTGTGCGCGGATCGCGTTTATGGGCGGTTCGCGACGGCCCCGGATGCCACGGGGGCCCGCGCCGGGCGGATGGTTCGGGCGGCGAGCGGTGCCGCTTGCCGGGGCGGGTTTCGGGAGCGTTTCGCGCCCTCCCGCTGCGCATAAACACGATCCACTCACATAAACGCGGGGAGAGCGTGTTTCTGTGCGCGGATGGCGTTTATGCGTGGCCCTGGCCCTGGCCCTGGCCCTGGCCCTGGCCCTGGCCCTGGCCCTGGCCCTGGCCCCGGCCCCACCCCGCCGCCGGTCCCGGCCCCACCCCGCCGCCGGTCCCGGCCCCACCCCGCAGCCCCGCCCCCGCGCCCCGCGCGAACACCCGTCACCGCATTCGACGACATCGCCTCTTGCACGGACGTCGCACCCGCTCTACAGTGGTCGAACCGGTTCGATGAGGAAAGGGGAGACGGATGCCGACGATCGGCGACGTGGCCAAAGCGGCGGGTGTCTCGCGCAGTACCGTGTCCTACGCCCTCTCGGGCAACCGGCCCATCTCTCGCGAGACGCGCGAGCGCATCGACCTCGCGATCGCGGAGTTGGGGTTCACCGTCAACGCGGGCGCGCGAGCACTCGCGACCTCGCAGACGATGGTGCTCGGACTCCTCCTGCAGTTCCACGAGGACGAATTCCCCCCGGCCATGCTGCAGTACATCCTGGCCGTCTCCAACGCGGCGCGCGAGCTCGGCTACGACATCCTGATGGTGACCGACAGCGATGGACCCGGGGCGATTCGTCGGATCACGTCGTCGAACATGGTCGACGGCGTCGTCCTGCTCGACGTCACGCACGACGACCCGCGACTCGAGGCTCTCCGCCAGGCGCGGCAACCGGGCGCGCTCGTCGGGCTGCCGCGCGACACCGACGGCGTCGACGTCTTCGACCTGGACTTCAGCGAGGCCGCGCGTCTGACCATCGACCACCTCTACGGTCTCGGGCATCGCGACATCGTGCTCGTCTCTCCTCCCCGCCACGTGTTCGAGCGCGGGGGCGCCTACGCCTGGCGCTACCGCGATGCCGCTCTCGAGCGGGCCGCGCGCTATGGCATCCAGGTCCGTCCGTACTACGGCGAGTCGCAGCAACCCGGGATCGAGCGGAGCCTCAACGCCATCCTCGATGCCCGCACCGAGGCGACCGCGCTGGTCGTCCACAACGACGCCTCCATCGCGGCGCTGCCGGCTGTGCTGCGCGAGCGCGGCGTCGTCGTTCCGCGTGACCTGTCGGTCGTCAGTCTGTATTCACAGGACTTCGGACGCACGTTCCTCCTGCCGTACACGGCAGTCGAGACATCTCCAGACGGGCTGGGTCGTAAGGCGGTCCAGTCCCTGGTCCGGCGCATCGCCGACCCCGACTACGGGCCGCCCGTGGTCGGGTTCATCGAGCCGGAGCTCACCGACAGGGGGAGCACCGCTTAACGGGGCGACGGCGCGCCCCGTTCTCGTCGGTCCATCGTCGAACCGGTTCAACGCCACCGCCAGCATGACAACGCAGTCACATTTCAGAGAGGAAAGAACAGTGAGCACGAACAACACCCGTACCCGCGCTCTCGGCGCGATCGCCGTCGGCGCCGTCGCCGTCGGCGTCCTGGCCGGATGCTCCGGTGGAGCGACCGGCACCAGCACCGACGGCAGCGCCGGCGGCACCTACACCTTCTGGGACCCGTACCCGCAGTACGACGCCTCGTCCGACTGGGCGAAGGTCATCGACAAATGCGCCGCCGACGCCGGCGTCACGATCGAACGCACCGGTTTCGACACCAGCGACCTCACCTCGAAGGCGCTCCTCGCCGGCCAGCAGGGCGACTCGCCCGACATCCTGCTGATCGACAACCCCGCCGTCTCGACGCTCGTCGAGGCGGGGATCATCACCTCGACCGACGAGAACAACCTGCAAGTCGGCGACGTGGCCGAGAACATCCTCGGTGCCTCCGTCGTCGACGGGAAGACCTACGGCGTCCCGATCGGCGCGAACACCCTGGCGCTGTACTACAACCCGACCGTGCTCAGCGCGGCGGGGGTCGATCCCTCGTCGATCAAGGACTGGTCGACCCTCAACGCCGCGATCGAGAAGGTCGTGGCATCCGGCAAGAAGGGCATCACCTTCTCGGGCATCGGCACCGAGGAAGGCAGCTTCCAGTTCCTGCCCTGGTTCTGGGGCGCGGGTGCCGACCTCACGGAGCTGGACTCCACGCAGGCCGCCTCGGCCGTGCAGCTGTGGACCGACTGGGTGCAGAAGGGCTGGGCGCCGAACTCGGTCATCAACAACACCCAGACCACGAGCTGGCAGGAGTTCGAGACCGGCGACTTCGGCTTCGCCGAGAACGGCACCTGGCAGAAGGCGGGCGCCGCGAAGGCCGGCTACGAGGTCATTCCGATCCCCGCGGCGAAGGGTGGTGCCGCCCCGGCGCCGACGGGCGGCGAGTTCCTGACGCTGCCCGTGCAGAAGGACGCGGGCCGCTACGCCGCCTCGGCGAAGATCGTCGAGTGCCTGACCAGCACGGCCAACGTCGTCGGCACCGACAACACGCTGAACTACATCGCGGCGACCCCCGAGGCGCAGAAGGAGCAGCTCGCCCAGGACCCGACGCTCGAGCCCTGGGTCGAGGCCGTCAACGCGGCGAAGGCCCGCACGGGAGACAACCTCGGCACGAAGTACCCGGTGATCTCCGAGCAGCTGTGGACAGCCGTGCAGAACTCCCTGACCGGCGCCCAGTCGCCGCAGGATGCTCTGAAGGCCGCCCAGCAGGCCGCTTCCTCGAAGTGACACTCGATTCCTGAAAGGGGTACGCCGACATGACCGCGACGCAGTTCACTGCCTCGACGGGCACCGGCGATTCCGGGAGGGCGGCGGTCGCCGTCGCCCTCCCCACCCCGGACCGCCGTCCGCGGCGCCGGGGCCAGTGGGCCGCCTGGGCGTTTCTCGCCCCCGTCGTGATCTACCTGGTCGTCTTCTACGCCTATCCGCTGTTCCGCAACCTCGACCTGAGCCTGCGCGATTACACCGTCCGCTCGTTCATCGACGGCACGGCACCGTTCGTGTGGTTCGCCAACTACGTCACCGTCTTCCAGGACCCCACCTTCTGGCCGGCCCTGGCCAACACCGCCACGTTCACGCTCGTGTCGATCGTCTTCCAGTACTCGATCGGCATGGCGCTCGCGGTGTTCTTCTTCCAGCGCTTCCCGCTGTCCACGACATTGCGCGCGCTGTTCCTCGTGCCGTGGCTGCTGCCCCTGCTGGTCTCGGCGTCCGCGTGGTCGTGGATGCTGAACTCCGATTCGGGCGTCGTCAACTACCTCCTGAGCCTCGTCGGCGTCGACGCCGTCAACTGGCTCACCTCGCCGCAATGGGCGCTGGTGTCGGTGCTCATCGCCAACATCTGGATCGGCGCGCCGTTCAATCTCGTCATCCTGTACAGCGGCCTCCAGAACATCGCGAGCGACATCTACGAAGCGGCATCCATCGACGGGGCCAACGCCTGGCAGAAGTTCTGGCGCATCACCTTCCCGCTCCTGCGCCCGGTCTCGGCGATCACGATCCTGCTCGGGCTCGTCTACACGCTCAAGGTGTTCGACATCATCTGGATCATGACCCGCGGGGGGCCGGGGTCGAGCTCGACCACGTTCGCCATCTGGTCGTACCGCCTCGGCTTCGGCTCGGCCCTCCCCGACCTCAGCCCCGCGGCGGCGGTCGGCAACCTGCTCATCGTGATCGCCCTGGTCTTCGGGCTGATCTACATCCGCGCCCAGCGCCGACTGGAGGTCTGATCATGAGGCGTCGTCCCTGGTGGATCACGGCGATCGGCATCGTCCTCACCGCGATCATGCTGTTCCCGATCTATTGGATGATCAACGTGTCGCTCACCCCGCAGAGCGACATGCGCAAGTCACCGCCCGATCTCTTCCCGCTCACCCCGACGTTCGAGGGCTACGAGAAGGTCCTCTCCGACCAGTTGCCCTACCTCGGCACGAGCTTCGTCATCGGCGTCGGGACCGTCGTCCTCACCCTGCTGCTGTCGGCCCCGGCGGCGTACTCCCTCGCCAAGCTCCGCCCGCGCGGGGGGAATGCGCTCAGCTTCGCGCTGCTCATCGCCCAGATGATCCCGGGGATCATCATGGCGATGGGGTTCTATGCGATCTACCTGAACGCCGGGATCCTCAACTCCGTACCGGGTCTGATCCTCGCCGACTCCACGCTCGCGGTGCCGTTCGGCGTGCTCATCTTCACCGCGTTCATGCGCGGCATCCCCGACGAACTGCTCTCCGCCGCGCGCATCGACGGGGCGGGCACCTGGCGTACGTTCCGCTCGATCGTGCTGCCGGTGAGCCGAAACTCGATCGTCACGGTCTCGCTGTTCGCGTTCCTGTGGTCGTGGTCGGACTTCATCTTCGCCTCGACGCTCAATAGCGGCGGCAAACTACAGCCGATCACGATCGGCATCTACCGCTACATCGGCAACAACAACCAGGAGTGGAACGCCATCATGGCGACCGCCGTCGTGGCATCCATCCCCGCCGCCGTCCTGCTCATCCTCGCCCAGCGTTACGTCGCCGCCGGCGTGACCGCCGGTGCTGTCAAAGACTGACCTCGAAAGGTTCTTCGTGTCGCATCCCTCCCTGCCCACGTTCGACGTGCGCGAAATCCCCTTCAGCATCCGCGGCTCGTGGCTCGATTTCTCGCCCGTCATCGGCCTCCACCGTCAGGTCGACGACGTGCATCTCGTCTCGCACGTCAACGGCATGCACGCCGTGCTCCGGCTCACCCCGACGACCGACGGGCGGAGAGCGGATGCCACGACGCGGGCCGACGCCGCCTCGCTGTCGTGGGTGGTGGGCGAGAGCGTCGTCGCGACCGCGGTGTTCGAGTCGACCGACGTCGTCCGTATCGCGGGGGCGGGGTCGGAGTTCACACTCGCCGACGCCGTCGAAGAGCTGACGCCGTTCACCGGCTCGTACTTCTTCCGCGACCCTCTCGACGGGGCGTACGTCTTCACCTCGTACGAGACCGGACGGCGATACCGCGTCACGTCGCTGTCGGGGTCGCTCGTGGCCACGGGCGCCGAGGCGCTGGGACAGAGCGTCCGCGCCCTCACCGTGAGCGGCGACGAGTGGGAGATCGCGATCGAGCAGATCGAGGCGGCGGCCCCGCCCTATCGGACCGAAGAGGCCTTCGGCGAGGTCCGCGCACGTGTCGCGGCAGAGTTCACTGACTATCTTGATGCGATCGCGGGGTGGCGAATGGAGGCGACACCCGCCGTCGCGCGTGCGGCCTACGTGCTCTGGTCGGCCACGGTCGCCCCGGCCGGCTTCGTCACGCGCGAGTCGGTGCTCATGTCGAAGCACTGGATGGACAAGGTGTGGAGCTGGGACCACACCTTCAACGCCCTGGCGCTGGCGCCCGGTCTGCCGGACGCCGCTCTCGACCAGTTCTTCGCGCCCTTCGATCATCAGGATGCCGCGGGCGCGATGCCCGACTCGATCACTCACTCCGAGGTGCTCTACAACTACGTCAAGCCGCCGATCCACGGGTGGGCGTGGGCGAAGCTGCGCACGCGTCTCGCACGGCCCCTCACCGAGGACGAGATGTTCGCTGCCTACTCCCGCCTCTCGCGGTGGTCGCGGTTCTGGCTGGACTATCGCACGGCCCCCGGGCACGACCTGCCCTACTACCAGCACGGCAACGACAGCGGCTGGGACAACTCCACGACCTTCGACCACGACCGCGTGATCGAGTCACCTGACCTCGCCGCTTTCCTCGTCGTGCAGCTCGACGTGCTCGCCGACCTCGCCGACGAGCTCGGTACGGGCGAGGGCGACGCGTGGCGGGTCGAACGCGATCGGGTGCAGGCCGCGCTCCTGCGAGACCTCCGAGACGACGAAGGGTTTTTCGCGGTCGGCGCGCTCACCGGGACGGTGAGCAAACGATCCAGTCTGCTGAACCTCCTGCCCGTCCTCGCCGCCGACCGCCTGGGATCCGAGGTCGCGGACCGATTGGCGGCGGGCATCGCCGAGCACCTGACGACCTGGGGCCCGGCCACCCAGCTCGTGGAGACCCCCGAGTACGAGGACGACGGCTACTGGCGCGGCCCGATCTGGGCGCCGTCGACGATGCTCATCGAGGAGGGGCTGCGTCGCGGCGGCCATCTCGAGCTGGCCGACACGATCAACGAGCGCTTCCGCGCGCTCTGCGAGACGTCGGGTTTCGCCGAGAACTTCGACGCGCGCACGGGCGCGGGCCTGCGCGACCGCGCGTACACGTGGACGGCGAGCGTCTACCTCGTCTTCGCCCACGAGCACGTGCTCCGCACGGGCGGGGTCGACGCGTGAGCGGCATCACCGCGCACTTCCAGGTCGAGGGCGCGCGGCTCATCTGGCGCGGAGACGGCGAGACCGTGATCGTCGAACCATGGGGACGCGACAGCGTCCGCGTGCGGTCCCGGCTCATGCACGACATCGTCGACCACGACTGGGCGTTGCTTCCGCCCTCCCACGCCGAAGCCGACATCGTCGTCGACGGTGACACGGCGACCCTGACCAGTGGTCGTCTCCGCGTGGTCGCGACCTCGCGCTCCGGCATCCAGCTGCAGACGGGGTACGACCGCAACTTCTGTCACCTCGCCTTCCTCGACAGCGACGGTCGGCTGCTCTTCCAGGAGAGGGATGCCGGGGGTTCCCTCGCGTTGATCGCCCGCGAACACCGCCCCATCCCCGGTGGCGACGTGCGCCTGACCGCGTCGTTCGAGAGCGCACCCGACGAGCGCCTGTTCGGCATGGGGCAGTACCAGCAGGACGTGCTCGACCTGAAGGGCTGCAGTCTCGAGCTCGCGCATCGCAACTCGCAGTCGAGCGTCCCCTTCGTGCTCTCGGACCGCGGGTATGGCTTCCTGTGGCACAACCCGGCGATCGGTCGGGCGACGTTCGCGGCGAACGGCACGCAGTGGTTCGCCGAGTCGACCGACCAGCTCGACTACTGGGTGACCGCCGGAGCGACACCCCGCGACATCTCCCGTGCCTACGCGGATGCCACGGGCCACGCGCCGATGATGCCCGAGCGCGGTCTCGGGTTCTGGCAGTGCAAGCTGCGCTACTCCTCGCAGGAGGAATTGCTGGAGGTCGCCCGCGAGCACAAGCGGCGCGGACTTCCGCTCGACGTCATCGTCGCCGACTTCTTCCATTGGCCCCGAATGGGCGACTTCCGCTTCGAGGACGAGTTCTGGCCCGACCCCGCCGCGATGGTGCGCGAGCTCGACGAGCTCGGTGTGGAGCTCATGGTGTCGGTCTGGCCGCAGGTGTCGCTCGAGAGCGAGAACTACCCGCGGATGAAGAAGGAGAACCTCCTCGTCCGGGCCGAGCGCGGCCTCGACGTGCACATGTCGTTCGAGGGGCCCAGCGCCTTCCTCGACGCGACGAACCCGCGTGCGCGCGCCTTCGTGTGGGACAGGTGCCGCGAGAACTACGGCGGCCATGGCATCCGCACCTTCTGGCTCGACGAGGCCGAGCCCGAGTACGGCCTCTACGACTACGAAAACTTCCGCTATCACGCCGGCTCCGTGCTGCAGGTGGGCAACCTGTACCCGCAGCACTACGCGCGGGCATTCGCCGAGGGGCAGTGGTCCGACGGCGAGACCGAGGTCGTGAACCTCCTGCGCACGGCGTGGGCCGGCAGCCAGCGTTATGGCGCTCTGGTGTGGTCGGGCGACATCGCCTCGACGTTCGAAGCGCTGCGGGCGCAGGTGACCGCGGGCATCCACATGGGCGTCGCCGGCATCCCGTGGTTCACCACTGACATCGGCGGCTTCCACCACGGTGATCCGGATGCCGAGGACTTCCGCGAACTGCTCGTGCGCTGGTTCCAGTTCGGGACGTTCTGCCCGGTCATGCGTCTGCACGGCGATCGACTCCCGACGACGCCCGTTCACGCGGCCGACGGTTCGCGGCGCTCGCCGAGCGGTGGCCCGAACGAGGTGTGGAGTTTCGGCGACGCCGTCACCCCGGTGCTCGAGCGGTACCTCTTCGCTCGCGAGGCTCTCCGCCCGTACACGCGGGAGGTCATGCGCGATGCGCATGTCGACGGGCAGCCCGTCCTGCGCGGACTCTTCCACGAGTTCCCCGGCGACGAGCGCTGCTGGCGGGTGAAGGATCAGTACCTCTTCGGCCCCGACCTGCTCGTCGCTCCCGTGATGGAAGCGGGCGCGCGCTCGCGCCGCGTGGTGCTGCCCGCCGGGGCGCAGTGGACCGACGTGTGGAGCGGGACGGTCCACTCCGGCGGCATCGAGATCGACGTCGACGCCCCGCTCGATCGGATCCCGGTCTTCGTGCGCGACGGCGCCCGGGCCGAGGTGGTCGCGGCGGTGCGCACGGCGCTCTCGGCTGAGTGAGGGCTCCGCGGCCGGTGCGCGGGTGCCCGCCGCCGCCTTTCCCGCCGCCGCTTTGCCCGCCACCGCTTTGCCCGCCGCCGCTTTGCCCGCCACCGCGTGCCGCCGCCCGCGTGCGTCCGCAGTGCCGCGCGGCCTTCGTCGCTCATAAACGCTATCCACGCGCATAAACGCGCTGTGCACGTGTTTCTGCGCGCGGATCGCGTTTATGCGTCGCGCTCGCCGTGGGCGGGAGACGGATGCCACCCACCCCCGCCCCGACACGGCAAGGGCCCCGGATGCCATGGCATCCGGGGCCCCTCTCCGAACGAAAGGCTCAGCCCAACAGCGGCACCGCGCCCACCAGCACGCCGACGGCGAGCATCACGAGCGACACGATCGTCGCGCGCCACAGCACCTTCTTGTGGTGGTCGCCGAGGTTGACGCCCGCGAGCGAGACGAGCAGCAGGATCGCGGGGACCAGCGGGCTCTGCAGGTGGACGGGCTGGCCCGTGATCGACGCGCGGGCCATCTCGACCGGCGCGATGCCGTAGTTCGCGGCGCTCTCGGCGAGCACGGGAAGGATGCCGAAGTAGAACGCGTCGTTCGACATGAAGAACGTGAACGGGATCGACAGGACGCCCGTGATGACGGCGAGGAACGGCCCCATAGACGACGGGATCACCTCGGTGATCCACGACGCCATCGCGGTCACCATGCCGGTGCCGTTCAGCACGCCCACGAGGACGCCGGCGGCGAGGACCATCGACACGACCCCCACGATGCTGGGCGCGTGGGCGACGATTTCGTCGGCCTGTCCGCGCAGCTTCGGGAAGTTCACGATGAGGGCGAGCGCCGCACCGACCATGAACACGAACGCGAGCGGGAAGATGTCCATCACCAGAAGCACCATCACCGCGACGGTCAGCGCGAGGTTGAACCAGATGAGCTTCGGGCGGAGGGTGGCGCGGTGCGGGTCGAGCATCGTGTCGGCCATCGCGGTGTCGGCGGTGTCGACCAGCTGGGTCGCGGCGACGGCGTCGCGGCCCCCGCGGACGGTGACGATGTTGCCGGTGCGCAGCGACGCGACGGCGCCGGGCTTGGGCTCCGCTCCGCGGAACAGCTTCGGGGCGCCGAGACGACCGAAGCCACCGGGGGCGTCGAGCTTGGACGTGTCGACGACGCCCGCGAGACGCTTGCGCTCGGCGAGGCCCAGGAACCACGCGAAGGCGAGCGAGACGACGAGACCCGCGGCGAGCGAGGGGATCATCGGCACGAAGACGTCCGTGGGCTGCAGTCCCAGCGCGGTCGCGGCGCGGACGGTCGGGCCGCCCCAGGGGACGATGTTCATCGTGCCGTTCATCAGGCCCGCGACACAGGTGAGCACGACGGGGCTCATCCCCAGGCGCAAATAGAGCGGCAGCATCGCCGAGGTCGTGATGATGAAGGTGGTCGAGCCGTCGCCGTCGAGCGAGACGGCGCCGGCGAGGATCGCCGTGCCGAGCACGATCTTGGCCGGGTCGTCGCCCAGCACGCGCGTGATCACGCGGATCAGCGGGTCGAACAGGCCGACATCGATCATGATGCCGAAGTACATGATCGCGAACATCAGCAGGGCCGCCGTGGGCGCCATCTTGCTGATCGCGTCGATCACCATGTCGCCGAGTCCGAGGCCGGCCCCCGCGATCAGGCCGAAGATCGTCGGGACGACGATGAGGGCGACCATGGGGGTGAGACGCCGGGTCATGATCAGCGCCATGAACGACAGGACCATGAGGAAGCCGAGGGCGACGAGCACGCCGTCGGCGGGCGTGTAGGCCACCGCGTACTCTTCGGCTTCGGCCGCAAGGATCAGGGGGGTCATCGCGACTCCTTCGTCGGGACGGGCGCGTCTCTCGCGCTCTCGATGCGGCGACCCTACGGATGCCGAGACCTCGACCGCGCGCTTGCTCGCATTGCGCGGGGTTATGCGCGTACCGTGTGTTCTGCGCATTTCGCGCACGCCGTCGCGGTCACCGCCGCGCGCGACGACGCCGAACCCGGAGGTCCCCATGCGGTTCGCCACCCGGATGCTCGTCGTGCAGATCGCGACCCAGATCGCCGTCGTCGCGGTGTGCACCGCGGTGTTCGCCTGGCTCGGCGTGCAACAGCTCAAGGCCGAGGCCGATTCGTCGGCGCTCAACATCGCCCGCGCGGTCGCCGAGGCCCCCGAGGTACGTGACCTCGTCGCCCGGTACTCCGCCGACCCGGGGACTCCGGATGCCGCCTCCCTCCGCGACGGCTCGCTCCAGCACTACGCCGCCGACGTCACCCAGCGCACGCGCGGCCTGTTCGTGGTGATCACCGACGACCACGGCATCCGTCTGGCCCACCCCGACCCGGACCGCCTCGGCCAGGTCGTCAGCACGAGTTTCGCGGACGCACTCGCGGGCCGCGAGGTCGTCACGTGGGAGACCGGAACGCTCGGCGAGTCCGCGCGCGCGAAAGTCCCGGTGTACGCGCCCGACGGGGGCGCTCCGGTCGGTGAGGTGAGCGTCGGATTCGAACGCGCGAGCGTCTTCGACGACCTGCCCGCGCTGATCGCCGGGATCGCGGTGGCCGTGGCGCTCGCCGTCGCGATCGGGGCGCTCGTCGCGCTGCTCATGCGCCGCCGACTCGAGCGCCTCACTCTCGGCGTCCAGCCCGAGGAGCTCGTCGCCCTCGTGCAGACCCAGACCGCCGTTCTCGAGGGAGCCGACGAGGGCGTCCTCGCGATCGACGAGACGGGGGTCGTGCGGGTGTGCACCCTCACCGCCGAGCGCCTCCTCGGGATCACGGATGCCGGCGGCCGCCCCCTCTCCGACCTCGATCTCGCGCCGGCCGTCGCCGCGGCCCTCGCCGGTGACGGTGCGAGTACGGGGCTGCCGGTCGCAGGGCGGGTGGTGTTCATCGACGTACGCCCGGTGCGCCGCGGCGCTCGCGCGCTCGGCCGGGTCGCGGTGCTGCGCGACCGCACCGACGTCGCCGCGCTGTCGGGGCGGCTCGACAGCGTCCGCGCGATGGGCGACGCCCTCCGCGTGCAGCGGCACGAGAACGCCAACCGCCTGCACGCGGCGGTGGGCCTGCTCGACGCCGGCCGCACGGTCGAGGCACGCGCGTTCCTCGCCGACCTCGTCGACCGCGGCTCGGTGGACTGGGCCGTCCCGGGAATCGACCTCGTGGGCGACGCGATGCTGCAATCGTTCCTCGGTGCGAAGGCGCTCGCCGCGCGCGAACGGGGAGTGGTTCTGCGCGTCTCCGACGACACCTATCTCCGCGGCACCGTCGACGACGTGGAAGACGTCGTGGCGGTGCTGGGCAACCTCGTCGACAACGCCGTGACCGCCACGGCATCCGGTCCCGAACCCCGCGAGGTCGAGGTCGCCGTGCTCGGCGACGGCGACGCGATCGTGCTCACGGTGGCCGACACCGGGGGCGGGATCGCCGACGTCGACGCCGCCTTCGCCCCGCGCGAGCGCGACGACGACCCCGCGGCGGTGCACGGCCTCGGTATCGGCCTGCCGCTCTCGCGCGAGTTCGCGCGGCGCCGGGGCGGGGACGTGTGGGTCGTCGATCCGGGCGGTGACGGGCACGGTGCCGTCGTGGCCGCCCGCCTGCCCGGAGTCCTGCGAGGAGAGAGCGAATGACCGGTATCCGTGTCCTCGTCGTCGACGACGACTTCCGCGTCGCGGGACTGCACCGTGACGCCGTCGCCGCGCGCCCCGGCTTCGTCGCGCTCGAGCCCGCGCGCACGGTCGGCGAGGCCCGCGCCGCCCTCGCCGCGCACCGCCCCGATCTGCTGGTCGCCGACGTGTACCTGCCCGATGGTGACGGCGTGGAGCTCGTCCGCTCGGCCGGGATCGACGCCTTCGTCCTCTCGGCGGCGACGGATGCCGAGACCGTCCGGCGTGCATTCACCGCCGGGGCGCTCGCTTACCTCGTGAAGCCCTTCGACACGCGCGTGCTCGCGGAGCGGCTCGACCGTTACGCGCGGTACCGCAATCTGCTGACCAGCTCACGGCCGCTGTCTCAGGACGACATCGACCGCGCGGCATCCGTGATGCGCGGGGAGCGCGAGGGGCCGTCGCTCGCGCGCTCGGCCACCGAGCAGACGGTCCTCGCCGCTCTCGGCGCGGACGAGGCCTCGGCGACCGAGGTGGCCGAGCGCATCGGCGTCTCGCGCGCGACCGCGCAACGACACCTGACCGCTCTCGCCGAGCGGGGGCTCGTGCAGGTGAGCCTCCGGTACGGCTCGACGGGTCGTCCCGAGCACCGGTTCCGCGCCGGCGCCTGACCCGCGCGCCCCGACGCAGGCGTGTCCCACTTTGTGCAGCTCAGCGGCGCCGATATCGCACATTTGGGACATGCCCCCGGGTGGCAGCGTGTCGCTGACGAACGCGTGTCCCACTTTGTGCAGCTCAGCGGCGCCGATATCGCACATTTTGGGACACGCCGCCGTGCGGCAGCACGCCGCCGGGTCACGCCTCCAGCACGACCCACCCGCGCGGCCCGAGCTCGACGCGCCCGTCCGTCGGCCACCCCTCGCCGGCCACGGGGGTCAGCCCGTCCGCCACCGGCAGCGACACCGGGTCGTCGCCCACGTTCAGCGCGACGACGACCGCGTCATCGCCGACCGCCGTCCGCAGGGCGAGAGCGGTGTTGGCGACCTCGATCACGTCGGTGTGCGCCCGCCACAGCCAGGGCTTCCGCCGCCGCAGCGCGATGAGCGCGCGGTGGGCCTGCAGAATGCGCTCGTCGCCCCGCGCCTCCCCGGGGGTCGAGGGGAACGCGGGTCGCACCGCGTCGTCGCCCCCGACGCGTTCCTCCTTCACTCCCGTCCACCCGAACTCGTCGCCCGCGTAGACCGAGGGTGTCCCGGCGACCGTGAACAGCACCGCGAGGGCGTGCGGCACGAGGTCGCGACCCACGGCCGAGGCGATCCGCGTGACGTCGTGGTTCCCGACGAACGTCTGCGGCACGAAGGTCCGCAGCATCTCGTCGTGCCGCTCGATCGCGTGGCGCAGCTCGAACAGGTTGCGGTCCGCGATGCCGTGCCAGATCCCCTGCCACAGCTCGTACTGCGTGAGCGAGTCCATCGTCGACTCCCGCACGATCGCCGGACCGTCGCCGTGGATCACCTCGCCGAGGAACCACGCCTCCGGGAAGCGCTCGCGCACGCGGGGGAGCACCTCGGCCCAGAACGACGACGGCACCGCGTAGGCGGCATCCAATCTCCAGCCGTCGATACCGCGCTCGAGCCAGTGGCACATGACCTCGGCGACGAGGTCGACCACGGCGGGGGAGGAGTGATCCAGCGCGACGAGCGCATCGTGCCCCTCGAACACGTCGGCCTCGAACCGTCCGCCGACCCAACGTCCGCGGAACAGGCTCGGCCCGTTCTCGGTCAGGTCGCGGAAAGCCGCGTGACCGCGCCCAACATGATTGAACACGCCGTCGAGCAGGATCCGGATGCCACGCTCCCGCGCCGCCGCGACCAGTCGGTCGAAGTCCCCGTCATCGCCCAGCCGAGGGTCGATGCGGAAGTGATCGACGGTGTCGTAGCCGTGCGTCTCGGAGGCGAACACCGGACCCAGCAACAGGCCGTTCAGCCCCAGCTCGATGACGTGATCGAGCCACGGCTCGAGGCGGTCCAGCCGGTGCACCGGCGCGGCATCCGGACCCTCGTTCTCGCGGATCGGGGCGTCGACGAAGCCCAGCGGATAGACGTGCCACCAGATCACGTGTTCGGGCCACGAGGGCATCCGGTCTCCTCTCGATCGGGGGGCGAGGCTCCCGACGCTATCCCGAGGGTCCGACACGGCGAGGGGGCTTGTCAGCGTCTGCGCTCGACCGAACCCACCCGTGCCCACAGGGCCGCCACTTGCGCCCGGCTCTCGACGTCGAGCTTGGTCAGCACCCGCCCGACGTGCGTCTTGACCGTGGGGAGCGAGAGGAAGAGTTCGGCCGCGATATCGGCGTTCGACGCCCCGCGCGCGAGGGCGGTGGCCACTTCTCGCTCGCGTGGGGTCAGCGACGCGAGGGCCTCCTGCTCCAGGGCCGTCGGCAGGCGGGCGTGGTCGGCGGCGAGCCGCATGACCTGGTCGAGTACGCCCGGGGCGAGCACCGGGCGACCGGATGCCGCTGCGCGCACCGCCGCGACGAGGTCGGCGGGAGGCGCGTCCTTGAGCAGGAACCCGCGTGCTCCCGCACGCAGCGCCCGTACGACGTCCTCATCGGCGTCGAAGGTCGTCAGCACGATGATCGCGCGGGAAGGGTCGATGGCCACCTCGCGCGCGGTCGCGGCGAGGCCGTCGCAGCGCGGCATCCGGATGTCCATGAGGACGACATCGGGCTGATGCCGGGCGATGACCGCTTCGGCTTCGAGGCCGTCCGACGCTTCGCCGATCACGCGGATGCCGCGATCGGTACCCAGCACGAGCCGGAGCCCCGCGCGCACCTGCGGATCGTCGTCGACCACGACGACCGAGACGTTCGCGCCGCCGGTCATGCCGGACTCCACGGCAAGTCCACGTGCACACGGTGCTCGGCCGGCCCCGCGGTGACGACCGCAGTTCCGCCTACCGCTCGCGCTCGCTCTTCGATGCCCACCAGCCCGAAGCCTCGCGGTCCGGAGGGTGGGTTCGAGACGGGATTGGCGACGTCGATCTCGAGGCGCTTCCCCTCGACCCCGGCGAGGTGAAGCGTCACCGGTGCGCCGGGCGCGTGCCGACGGGCGTTGGTCAGGCACTCCTGGACGATCCGGTACGCGTGTCGACCGATCGCCGGATCGAGCGTTGGGAGAGCGACGTCGATTCGCGCATCGACGCCGCTCTCCGCGGCGAGCAGCTCGTCGAGGTCGGCCAGCGTCGGCTGCGGGCGGTCCGCGTCGGCGGCGTCCGGGTCGCGAACGACGGCCAGGATGCCACGCAGCTCGCCGAGCGCGCCGCGCGCGTTCTCGTGCACGGTCTCGACGGCCTCCGCACGCTCGAGGTCGTCGAGATCATCGCGGTAGCGCAGGGCGCTCGCGTGCATCGCGGTGAGCGACAGGCGATGGGCGAGGACGTCGTGCATCTCCCGCGCGATGCGGGTGCGTTCGTGGTCGCGCGCGGCGGCTTCGCGCAGACGCTGCTCCTCCTCGACGAGCAGTGCTCTCTCGCGCAGCGACACGACCAGGGCGCGTCGCGCACCGATCGAGACGCCCACCGCGACGGTCGCCGCGAGCACGACGACGAGGATGGCGAGGAGCAGAGCGACTTCGCCAAGGGGTGCGGGCCGGCCGAGCAGATCGAAACCGCTCAGTCCGACCGCCGCGACCCCGGCGATCCAGACCGATACCGCGAGGGCGATCTCACCGGGGCGACGACGCGTGGCGAGCGACGCCAGCGCCAGGAGGGCCGCGGGCGCCGCGAGAGACGACACGGCGCCGCAGAGGGCGAGCGCGACCGCGACGATGAGCGGTGCGCTCCGACGGAAGGGCACGACGATGAGAGCCGCGACGCCCACCGCGAGGTCGAGAGCGACGAGCCCGCCGAAGCGGAGCGAGTCGGCGTCCGCGCCGAGGTCGATGCTGAAGCCGACGTTGATGACGAGGAAGAGCACGCCCGCGGCGGTCACCGCGGCGAGGCGCCCGGTTTCGCCCCAGAGAGAGCGGCGGGGAGAGGATGAAGTGGTCATGTGCGCGAGCCTAGGAAGTCGATTCGCTCGCCCGGATCGTCCGAAGGTCGCACCCTCACGCCCGCGCCCGGTCCTCGGGCAGCGCGAACGCCTCGAGATCGAGCGCGCGAGCGCGCGCCGACTCGACGGCGGCGGAGACGGCCCCGATCGACACGATGTCGGCCCCGAGCGTCGAGGCCACGATCCGCGGGGCGGGAAGGTGCAGGGAATCCGGGAACGACTCGATCGCCGCCGCGATGATCGGGTCCGCTCCGGCGGCGATCGCGCCCGACACCACCACTCGCTCCACGTCGAAGAGGCTGCCGAAGATCGCGGCCACCCCGGCGAGCGCCGGGCCGACCGCGCGTGCCGCGGCGAGGGCGCCGGCATCACCCGCGGCCGCCAGATCCAGCACGGTCTTGGCGTCGATGCTCTCCGGATCGATCCCGCGCAACGCGCTGTCGACCGGAAGGGTCCCGGATGCCAGGGCCGCCCGCGCCGCGTCCACGCACCGCGGGGCGAGGCCCCACGCGCTGCCGACACCCTCGACCTGGTCGAAGGCCACGGTCTCGCCGGCCCCTCCGTGCGCGCCGCGGAGGAGGTGGCCGTCGACGCTGATCCCCGCGCCGAACCTCTCTCCGGCGAGCAGGGCGACGAAGTCGTCGCACCCGACGGCCGCGCCGCGCGTGCGCTCGGCCACGGCGGCCAGGGTGGCATCGTTCTCGACGCGCACGACGGGCGCCCACGCGGCGAACGTGTCGACGAAGTCGGGGTTCATCCGCGCCCAGAAGCCGTCGTGGTGCACGGGGGAGCGCCCCGCCCGGTCGACCGGCGCGGGCACGCCGATGCACAGCGCGACGAGGTCGTCGCGCGAGCGCCGCGCGCGCGTGAGGGCCGCGTCGACCGTCGCCTCGGCGGCGCGGCGGCGCCGCTCGGGTGAGTCGAGCTCGGGGTCGACGGTGAGCCGCGAGGTCGCGAGGGTCGTGCCACGGAGGTCGGCGACGGTCGCGATGAGGTGACCGCGTCCCGCGTCGACCCCGACCACGAGTCCTGCGCTCGGTTGGAAGGCGAAGCGGCGGGCGGGACGCCCCTTCGAGTACTCGCCGACCGCGCGGGCGTTGGGCATCTCCGCGAGGAGCCCTCGTGCGGTCAGCTCGTCGAGCACGTCGATTGCCGTCGAGCGCGTCAGACCGACCGCGGCGATCACATCGCTGGCGGTGAAGGCGTCCTCGTCCCAGACACGGGTCAACACCGCGTCGAGGTTGTGGCGGCGCAGCGACGGCGTCGTCGTCATGGCATCCATCGGCTCTCTTGACCCCCCCTGAGTTCTCCTGCAATACTGCCTGCATCACATTGATTTGGCGAGTAGATTTACTCGCCGACACAACATATTCGCAGCGCAGCGGAGGAGGCAGCTGGTGTCGACGAAGACGAGGGCCGGGCGACGATGGGTCGCCGCGACCGCGGTGGGGGTGCTGGGGGCTGCGATGCTCGCCGGGTGCTCCGCCGACGGTCGCGAGACGATCCGCTTCACCTTCAGCAAGCGTGAGGCGCTGTCGTTCATGAACGACGTCGTCGCCGAGTACAACGCTTCTCAAGACAAGGTGCGCGTCGAGATGGACAGCTCCGGCGTCGACGTCGTGTCGGCGAGCTTCGTCCGCGGCAACCCGCCCGACATCATGCTCGCCAACTACAACTACGAGACCGCCCGCTTCGTCCAGCGGTGCGCGCTGAGCGATCTCTCGGGCACGACGGCCGCGAGCACGGTGCGCGACGACCTGCAGCCCCTCATGGACCAGTACGGCTCCTGCGAAGGGCGTACCAGCGCGCTGCCCTACTCGGTCATGGCGGCCTCGGTCATCTACAACAAGCAGATCTTCGACCAGTACGGACTCGAGGTTCCGACCACGTGGGACGAGCTGCTCCAGGTTTCCGACACGCTGAAGGCCAATGGCGTGACGCCCTTCTACGGCACCTTCAAAGACGACTGGACCGTCGGACAGGGCTGGTACGACTACTCCGTCGGCGGATCGCTCGACGTCATCGACTTCTTCGACGCGCTCGCCGCCGAGGGCGACGAGGTCGGGCCGCAGTCGGCGGTGTCGTTCGCGAAGGACTTCAGCGAGCCGATGGACCGCATGCTCGAGCTCGCTCGGGACTACACGAACCCGGATGCCGAGAGCCGGGCGTACGGCGACGGCAACCTCGCGTTCGCCCAGGGGCAGGCGGCCATGTACCTGCAGGGTCCGTGGGCGCTCGGAGAGATCGCCAAGACCTCGCCCGACCTGCCCGTCGGCACCTTCCCGCTGCCCATGACCGATGACCCGGCTGACCTGAAGGTCCGCGTCAACATGGACCTCGCGGCCATCATCCCCGAAGCGTCCCGGCACAAGGACGCCGCGCGCGACTTCCTCGAGTACCTGTATCAGCCCGAGGTGATCGAGGCGTACAACGAGTCGCAGCTCGGCTTCGCGCCCACGAAGGACGCTCCCGCACCGAGCGACCCCCGCGTCGCCGGAATGATCCCCTACTACGACGAGGGACGTGTCTACCAGGGCGCCTCGGTGCTCGTGCCCAAGACCATCCCGGTCTTCAACTACGCGCAGGCGATGCTGTTCGGCGCCTCCCCGCGGGCCACTCTGAACACCCTCGACCAGGACTGGTCGCGGCTCGCCTTCCGCCAGCCGCCGGCCTCGACGAACGACGCATCCGGCGAGGAGGCCGCGCGATGAGCACCACCACCACGATCGTGACCGGCGGGAAGGCGACCGCGCGTCGCAGCACCCGCCGGGTCGAGCCGATCTACTACTTCTTCCTTCTGCCGACGCTCGTGCTGTTCACGCTGGCGATCACGGTGCCCGGGATCATCGGCATCTTCTTCAGCTTCACCGACTCCATCGGACTCGGCGAGTGGAACTTCACCGGGCTGACGAACTACATCGCCATCTTCAGCGACCCGGCGATCCTGCAGAGCTACCTCTTCACCTTCGGGTTCTCGGTCGCCACCGTCATCGTCGTCAACGTCGCGGCGTTCCTGCTCGCGGTGGGGCTGACCGCGCAGATCCGCTTCAAGAAGGCGCTGCGCACGGTCTTCGTCATCCCGATGGTGATCTCGGGCATCATCATCGCCTACGTCTTCAACTTCCTCTTCAGCAACTCCGTCCCGCAGGCCGGAGCCTCGCTCGGCATCCCGTGGCTCGAGACGAGCCTGCTCGCCAATCCCGATCTGGCGTGGGTCGCGATCGTCATCGTCACCGCGTGGCAGGCGATCCCCGGCACGCTGCTGATCTACATCGCGGGACTGCTGTCGGTGCCCGGCGACGTCTACGAGGCCGCCGGCCTCGACGGGGCGAGCAAGACCCAGCAGCTCCTTCGCATCACGCTGCCGCTCGTGGCCGGATATGTCGTCATCAACGTCATCCTCGGCTTCAAAGGCTTCCTCAATGCCTACGACATCATCGTGGGTCTCACCGGTGGTGGGCCGGGCACCGCGACCCGCAGCGTCGCGATGTCGATCATCCTCGGCTTCAACGGCGGCGACTACGCCTACCAGATGGCCAACGCGGCGCTCTTCTTCGTCGTGGCCGTCGTCATCTCGCTCCTCCAGCTCTCCCTGACCCGGGGAAGGAACACCCTGTCATGACCGCTCTCAATCAGCCCGCGCTCGCCTTCGAGCAGGCAGAGCTCACCGTCCCGGCGAAGCAGCGGACCCGTCCCCGCATCCGTCGCGTCGGCGCCGAGCGCATCAACTGGTCGGCGACGACCATCCTCGTGCTCTGCTCGCTGACCGTGCTGCTGCCGCTGTACGTGACCATCTCGATGGCGCTGAAGAGCGGGACGCAGGTCGTCGATGGCAACGCCTTCTCGTTCCCCTCGCCGATCAGCTTCGACGGGTTCGTCCAGGCGTGGACCCTGACGAAGTTCCCCGTGGGGCTCGCGGTCTCCCTCCTGGTCACCGCCGGCACGGTCGCGGCGACGATCATCCTCGCGGCCTTCGCCTCGTACGCGATCGCCCGTAACTGGGACCGGAAGCTCTTCCGGTACTCGTTCTTCTACCTGCTCGCGGCGATGTTCATCCCGTTCCCCGTGGTGGCGCTCCCGCAGATCCAGCTCACCGGCCGGGTCGGTCTCGACAACCCGGTCGGCGTGATCATCCTCGCCACGATGTTCCAGTTGAGCTTCAGCGTGCTTCTGTTCACGGCGTTCCTGCGCTCGATCCCGCTCGAGCTCGAAGAGAGCGCGCGCATCGACGGCGCCACCACCTGGCAGACGTTCTGGCGGCTCATCTTCCCGCTGCTCGCGCCGATGAGCGCCACCGTCGGCATCTTCGCGTTCCTCTACGCCTGGAACGACTTCATGATGCCCTCGCTCATCATCAGCGATCCGGCCCTGCAGACCCTGCCGGTGCGCCAGAACCTGTTCCAGACGCAGTTCAGCAACAACTACAACGTCGCCTTCGCCTCCTACCTCATGGCCATGGCTCCCGCGATCGTCGCCTACCTGTTCACCCAGCGATGGGTGATGGCCGGCGTCACGCAGGGCGCCGTCAAGGGCTGACACCCACCCCCGACCTTTCGAAAGGATCCCGTACGTGACCACCACCGCTCCCTCCGCCCAGACTCGCGAGCTCTCCGAGACTCCCGACTGGTGGCGCCAGGCCGTCGTCTACCAGGTCTACCCGCGCAGCTTCGCCGACACCGACGGTGACGGCCTGGGCGACATCAAGGGCATCACGTCCCGCGTGCCGTACCTCGCCGAGCTGGGGGTGGATGCCGTCTGGCTCAGCCCCTTCTACCCCTCCGACCTCGCCGACGGCGGCTACGACGTCGCCGACTATCGGGACGTCGACCCCAAGCTCGGCACCCTGGCCGACATGGACGAGCTCATCGAGCGACTCCACGCCCACGGCATCCGGATCGTCGTCGACATCGTGCCGAACCACACCTCGGACAAGCACGCGTGGTTCCAGGAGGCGCTCGCCGCAGGACGAGGCTCCGCGGCACGCGAGCGCTACATCTTCCGCGAGGGCACCGGCGTCGAAGGCGCCGAGCCGCCGACCGACTGGGAGTCGCTGTTCGGCGGGTCGGCGTGGGAGCGCGTGGAGGACGGGCAGTGGTACCTGCACAACTTCGACGTCTCGCAGCCCGATCTCAACTGGGACAACCGCGAAGTGCGCGACGACTTCCTCACCACCCTCCGGTTCTGGAGCGACCGCGGTGTCGACGGCTTCCGCATCGACGTCGCGCACATGCTGACCAAAGACCTCACCGAGCCGCTGCCCTCGCGCGCCGAGCTCGAGGCGCTGCCCTTCGACGGGAAGCACCCGCTGATCGACCGCGACGACGTGCACGAGGTCTACGCCGAGTGGCGCGCCGTGTTCAACTCCTACGACCCGCCGCGCACGGCCGTCGCCGAGGCGTGGGTGCACCCCTCTCGGGTGCCGCTGTACGCCAGCGCCGAGAGCCTGGGCCAGGCGTTCAACTTCGACCTGCTCGAGGCCGACTTCGACCCCGCGCAGTTCCGCCGGATCGTCGCCGACAACCTCGCGCTCGCCGCGGAGTCGGGCTCGTCGACCACGTGGGTGCTGTCGAACCACGACGTCGTGCGCCACGCCACGCGTTATGGACTCCCGGATGCCGAGCGCGGCGCCGACGGTCGCCCCACGCTCAAGCACGGCAACGAATGGCTGCTCTCCGGTGGCCAGTCGCCCGCCCTCGACACCGCGCGCGGTGAGCGCCGGGCCCGCGCCGCGGCGACCTTCGTGCTGGGCCTGCCGGGCTCGGCGTACCTGTACCAGGGGGAGGAGCTGGGCCTGCACGAGGTGGCCGACATCCCCGACGCCGATCGCCAGGACCCGACGTTCTTCCGCAGCCCCGGGATCGACCAGGGGCGGGACGGATGCCGCGTGCCCCTGCCCTGGACCGAGGACGGTCCCGCGTTCGGCTTCGGTGCGAACGGCGCGCACCTGCCGCAGCCGGAATGGTTCGGCGCGTACGCGGTCGACCTCCAGGACGGCGACCCGGCCTCGACCCTGTCGCTGTACCGCCGCGCGCTCGACCTGCGCCACGAGCTGCAGACCGACGAGCAGCTCGAGTGGATCGACACCGGCCGTGACGACGTGGTGGCGTTCGAGCGCCCGAACGGATGGACGGTCGTGACCAACTTCGGCACCGAGCCGGCCCCTCTCCCCGCGGGCGAGATCGTGCTGTCGAGCACCGCGCTCGAGGGCGACGCGCTCCCCGCCGAGACGACGGTCTGGCTCCGCCGCGCCTGACGGCCCGACCCGCCCGACCACGCAAGCCCCGGCGCTGCTCGCGCCGGGGCTTCCGCGGTCGTCCGTGGGGTCGCGCAACCCTGCTTCTCCGCACCGCGCCTGCGCCCCGTCCCGCCGGCCGCGCCCGTCGAGTGTCCAAAACACCCGGGCGATTTTCGCGAGCGTCCGGGTGTCTTGGACACTCAGCGGAACCGCGCCCCGCCAGCCTGCGCCCCGTCCCGCGGAGCGCTACGCGCGACGCTCAGCCCACCCGCGTCCAGCCGTCACCCCGGCGCTCGATCGCGCCGGCCGCGGCGAACGCGTCGAGCCACCCGCCCATCGGCCACTCGCCCCACCGCTCGTGGAACGTCGCGCCGTTGCGCAGGATGTCGTCGAGATGCTGCCACGGGGGAGACGACACCGGATGCCACTGGTGGAACGCATCCGCCCCGCCGATCCAGCGCATCTCGACGCCTCGTTCGCGCGCCGTCCACGCGAGGTCGGTGTCCTCGGCACCGTACCCCTCGTAGCCGGGGTGGAAACCTCCGATCCGTCCCCAGGTCGCGGGCGTCGCCGCGAACGACAGTGACCAGAACAGGTCGTACTCGGCGGAGGTCGCCGCGCGCGCTTGACCGAGAGGAAGCGCCGGTCGCGCGCGGTGCGGGCGCCGGAGAAACGGCAGGTCGGAGGCGCTTCCCGGGCGCTGCACGCTCGCGAGGTAGGTCACCGGGCCGGAGAGGAGGGCGGCCGGATCCGTCCGCGCTGCCGCCCGGTACGCGGGCAGCAGATCCGGACCCGGCAGGCAGTCCACGTCGAGGAAGACGAGCAGCTCGGCTCCCGCGTCGATCGCCCGCTCGGCGGCACGGTTCCGTCCCTCGCCGACCCTGATTCCTCGGGGTCCGGGCGGCACGTGCAGCGTGTGGGTCCCGGCATCCCGGATGCCATCCGGCAACGTCTCGTCGAGCCAGGCCTCCACCCGCACGATGTCGTCGGCCACCTCGGCGAGCACCCGTCGTTGACGCTCGAGATGCTCGCGCCTGGCCGCGGAGGCGACCGTGATGACAGCGGTCCTCACGGCAGGATCCCTTCCACGGCCGCGGCCATTCGCTTCGCGGCCCCCGAGGCCTGCCAGCGCGTCCAATCGGGGGTGTCGCCCCCGGCTTGCTCGATGACCGCGGCCAGGTCAGAGGCCGAGATCGTGTCATCCACGGTCCGGGCGAGTCCCCACCTCTCGAGAGCGTCCGCGGTGGCCCGCTGTTCGTCGAAGGGGCGGTCCTGAGCGATCACGACGGCTCGAGCCCCGGAGGCCGCGAGGTCGGCGACACTGTTCTGCCCGGCCGCGCTCACGATCACTGTGCTCCGACAGAGCAGGGGCCACGGATCGTCGACGCGGGAGTGGTCGTCGTGTCCTATGGAGCGGACATCCCATCCGCCGGCCGAGAGCCGGGTGGTCAGCTCGGCGTGCACGGCGGGGTCGAGGACGCGTCCGAGGAAGAGAACCGCCCGTGGCTCGCGGGCGTTGTCGTGCGTGCGCGCGTCGAATCGCGAGATCCCCCCGGTCCAGACGAGGCGATCGGCATGCGCCGTGAGGCCGGGGGTCGGGACCGCGCCGTGCGGCCACGGCGCCACGATGCGATCCGCCAGGCGGTAGGCGAGGGCATGCGGGGCGTCGGTCCGCGCCCCCGGCTGGGTCACCGCGACGGTGCGCAGGCCCAGGAGGCGAGCGAGAGCGACCACCTCGGCACTCACGTCGACGACGAAGGCGCCGAGGTGTCGCTCGGCGGCGACCCGGGCGATCGTCGCCAGCCGTTCCCGATGACCCGGGTGATCGTGCGGCGCCCAGTGCAGCGCCCCGCGTGCCGTCGGATCGGCGCTGCGCGGATCGAGCACGGTACCGTCCGCGGTCTCGACGGCATCGGCATCCGCGGGCAGCTTCACCCATTCGACCGCGGGGTCGAGTCCGGACGGTCGCGCCGACGACGAGAACGCCACGACGGGAACCCGCAGGTGCGGCTGCACGGCGAGGAACCGGGCGACGTGCCCGAATCCGTGGTGGTGGACGTACCAGCCGATCACCACGACACCGCCGGCGCGCGTCGCGCGGCGACGGGCTGTGCGGTGTGCGACAGCACGCGCTCCACTTCCCGGTAGCGCTGCGCGAGAGAGTGCTGGCGCACCGCGGCCCGCCGCGTCCATACCCGGGTGAGGGGCTCACGCGCTCCCCGGGCGGCGAGCTCGGCGGCGGCCTTCCCGAGCGCGACGACGTCGCCGGGGGTGACGGTCGCCGATCCCGGCATCCCCGCGAGGACCTCCGAGACCCCGCCGATGTCGAACGCGGCGACGGGGGTTCCGGTGGCCAGTGCTTCGGCGATCACCAACCCGAAAGGCTCTTCCCACATCGGCGTCACGAGGGCGACCGCCGACGACCCGACCAGGCGGCACAGATCGGGCTGGCGCAGCGGCCCGACGTAGCGCGCGTGCGGTCCGAGCCGGGGCACGACCTCCTGCTCGAAATAGTCGACGTCGCCGATCCGCCCGGCCAGCACGAGGTGCGCCCCGACGGCGCGCGCCGCTTCGATCGCCAGGTGAGGGGCCTTTTCCGGCACCACGCGACCCGACCACACCCACGAGGGTCCGCCGTCGCCGCGCGTCCACTGCTCGGTGTCGATGCCGTTCGGGAACACGAACGCGTCCACCCCCTCCACCGACCACGCGCGTGCGGTCGCTTGGCTGACGGCGACGAAGCGGTGAGGGCTGTCACGCACCTGCCCGGCCGCTTCGAGCAGCGGTTCGAGGGGAGGGGTGTGCAGGGTCGTGACGACCGGGATCTCGGCCTCTCGACTCCACCGGATCGGCGCCGGATGAAGGCTGTGATTATCGACGACGTCGTAAAGGTGGCGGTCGGCGATCAGCCGATCGCGCGCGGCCTCGAAGGCCGCATCGACCGCCCCGGCGTAGCCGAGGGGGTAGTCCGTATCCGACGACTCCTCGGGGCGTGTCCACGCGGGCGTCGGCAGGCGGAACTCGGGTACGTCGCCGAGGTAGTCCGATCCGTCCGCCGCGCACAGCGTGACGTCGTGGCCTCGCGTGCGCAACCACCGCACCCGGTCCCAGACGCACGCCTCCAGCCCGCCGGCGTGCGGCTGGCGAAGCGGATAGCGCGACGGCGCGACGACGAGGACGCGCAGCGGACGCGCCGCGCGGTTCATGCGGCGTCCGTCGTCTGCAGAGCCCGGCGGTAGATCTCCACGTGGGCGGCGCGCACGCGATCGCGCTCGACGAACCGCTCGGTTCGCCGCCGCGCGACCTCCGCTGCTCTCCGCGGCGATCCCGGTGTCGACCACGCCGGAGCGGTGGCGTCCGTGATCGCCCGCGCGAGCGAGACCGGTTCCCCCACGGTGAACGCGTGGAAGTCGTCCGGGTGTTGCGCCGAGATGTGACCGACGCGCGTGCCGATCACCGGTACCGCGAGGTCGAAGCACAGCTCCGCCCACCCCGACTGCGTGCCGTGCCGGTACGGCAGCAGACACGCGTCGAGGGCGGCGAGCCAGCTCGAGAGCGCGTCGTCGTCGAGACGGTCGCCGCGCTCCAACGTCACGCCGTCCGCCTCCGCGGCGAGTCGGTCGATGGATGCCGCCGCCTCCGCGTCGCGGACGCGCTCGTTCACCCGTACCACGGCCTCGACGCGCGCGCCTTCGGCGCGGAGGTCGGCGATCGCCCGCACCAGGGTTGCCACGGTGCCCACCCCGTCGATGTTCGGTCGCAGGTCGCGCAGGTGCACGCCCACCCGGGTCGTCGCGTGGGGCGTACCGATGGGCGGGTCCTCCGCGCCGAGCAGCGTCGGGTGCGGGACGACGGTCGTCGACCGGCCGTACACGCGGCGCACCTCGGCGTCGGCGGATTCGGTCAAGGTGATCAGCTGGTCCGCCGCGGCGGTCAGGACGGCAAGTGATGCGCGATGGGCGTCCTGCGATGCGAGCTGGGGGTTCTCCAGGTCGTGGACGGTGTACACGAGCGGACGCCGGACCCGCCGCAGCGCGGCTACGGTCTCTGCGAGGTCGTCCGGGCTGTACGACTCGATCCCGAAGTGCAGGTGCACGAGATCGAACTCCGCCGCGTGTGCTTCCAGCCAGGCCGGGAGCAGAACCTGCGGCGGCCACCACTGGCCCTCGGGCGCACCGGGGACCGCGGGGTCGCCGAGCAGGTCCACCGCTCGGCGGTCCGTGACGGCGTCCACGTACGGATGCGAGGACGGCACGGCGGCCACCCGGATCGGGGGGATGGTGGGGGCGTCGATTCTTTCTCCTCCTCGTGCAGTGGACTTCGTCGGTGCGCGTACCGCATCGACGGAGACATCGCAATGCAACGGGGCGGTTGGGACGACGACGGCACCGACGGATACGTTCACAGCATGAGCGGCGACGAGGGTGGCGAGACGAGCCTTGCGGACCACGGCGGGACGGTGATAGCGCGCCGTCGCCACTACGCGGAGTTCTTCGGCGAGGCCCCGCTCCCGGCCCGCTTCGGCGTGGTCGTCGGCAACTGCCAGGCCGAGTCCCTGCGCCTCGTGATCGCTTCCGAGGCGCTCCCCGCCATCCGGATTCCGGCCGTGCACGAGCTCACCGCAACCGACGCCGCGCGCCTGCATGACGTGCTCGCACGGGCCTCGTTCCTCGTCGCACAGCCGGTCCGTGACGATTACCGGGGCCTCCCTCTCGGTACCGCGCAGCTGCGCGCGTCTCTCCCGAGCGATGCCCGCGTGGTCCTCGTCCCCTCGATCCGCTACGCGGGCCTGCACCCGTTCCAGGCCGTGCTGCGCGTGCCCGGATTCGAGTCCGATCCGCCGCTGGTGGCCTACCACGACGTGCGACTGCTGGCCGAGGCTGCGGGCCTTCCGGTCGCCCGCGAGCTGCCGGCGGAGTCCGTCCGCGAAGTCGCCGCAGACTCGATCGCCGAGCTGCGACGGCGTGAGGCGCTCGGCCTCGACGTCGCGGCATCCGACCTGTTCACCCCCGTCGTCGCCGACCTCGCCCGCACGGTCAACCACCCCGGCAACGCCGTCTTCCTCCCTCTCGGCGAGCGGGTGGTCGCGGCCCTCGGCGAGTCCGGACGAGCGGTCGATCCCGGGCGTCCGATCCTCGCCGGGGTGCGCGCCCCGCTCGAGGAGTGGGTGGTCGATACCTGGAACCTGGATACCGAGCCCCAGCCCGACTGGACCGTCGAGGGCGAGATCCTCCCCACCGCGACCGTGTCCGAGGCCCACCGCGCCTGGTACGCCGAGCGGCCGGAGTTCGTCGCCGCTGCCGTCACGCGCATTGCCCCGCTCCTGCACCGCTGGCGGGCGGCGTGACGGCCCCGGTCCTCCTCGTCCACCCCGGCCCCCACGGGGTCGCGGTTTACGGGCGTGACCTCGCCGAGGCGCTGACGGATCTCGGGGCCGATCCTCGGGTGATCGACCCGGTGGCGATTTCATCCCTCACCCCGGGTACCCCTGTTCACGCCCAGATCACCGACCGGCTGTGGGGAACGTCGCCCGAGCACGCGACCGAGCACGTCCTGGCGCTGGCCGCCCGTCATCCGCTGACCGTGACCCTGCACGACGTTCCGCAAGCCTCGGATGGGGAGCGCAACCGGCCCCGCAGGCGAGCGTTCTACGCGGCGGTCGCCCGAGCGGCACGGGCGATCGCGGTCAACAGCGAGCATGAGCGCGCGTTGCTCGATGAAGAGGGCGTGTGGAGCGGGCCCGTCGCCGTGGTGCCGCTTCCCGTCACCGCGCACACGCTGTCGACCCGTCCCCGACTCGACGACGCCGTGGGGGTTCTGGGGTACTTCTACCCGGGCAAGGGACACGACGAAGCGCTCGCCGCGACCGTCGCGGCGGGACTGCCCCGGCTTCGCGTACTCGGGCGAGCATCTGACGGTCACGCCGACGAACTCGACGCCTTCGTCCGGCGCGCCCGCGATCTCGGGGTGAGGACCGAGGTCACAGGCTGGCTCGACGAAGCCGAGATGGCGGTGCAGGCGCGCACGGTCGCGGTTCCGGTGATCGCCCATCGGCACGTCTCGGCGTCCGGGTCGCTGGCGTCGTGGATCGGCTGGGGCCGTCGACCCGTCGCGGTCCGGAACCGCTACATCGACGAGATGTCCGCGCTGCGTCCGGGCACACTGCGCTCCGTCGAACCGGAGGCCCTGCCGGGTGCGATTCGTGAGGCTGTCGACGACCCGTCCTCGACCTGGCACGGCGTCGACCCCATCCCGTTCGACCGGGCCGAAGCCGCCCGCGCGTACCTCCGGTGGTGGGCCGAGGTGCTCTCATGAGCACACCCGGGTGGGTGGTCGGCAACCGATGGGACGACATCGCGGACATGCCGTCACGCCTCGCGCGGGTGAGCGTCATCGTGACGCACTACGACCAGCAGGCCGAACTCGACCGGACGCTCCTCGCGCTCTCGCGTCAGGACTATCCCGCGCACCTCGTCGAGATCGTCGTCGCCGACGACGGCTCTCCCTCCGCGCCGATCGTGCCCCCGGGCGTCCGGGTCGTGAGCCAGCCGGACCTCGGTTTCCGCGCAGCCGCCGCGCGGAACCGTGGCGTGGCCGCCAGTACGGGCGAGGTCCTGTGCTTCCTCGACGCCGATACGGCCCCCGAGCCGGGGTACGTCCGAGCGATGACGCGCCTGCCCGCGCTTCTGCCCGAGGCGGTCACGGTCGGGCGACGCCGGCACGCCGCCCTCGCGGGGGTGGACCCGTCCGCGCCGATCGCCGAGATCGCTCCGACCGTCGAGCTGTCCGAGCCGCAGTGGCTTCTCGACGCGTACGCCCGAACCGAGAACCTCCGGCTCTCCGACGACCGTTGCTACCGGTACATCATCGGTGCCGTCATGGCTTGCTCGCGCGTGATGTTCGACGACGTCGGAGGATTCGACGAGAGCTTCTCGTCGTATGGCGGCGAGGACTGGGAATGGGCGCATCGCGCCTGGCAGGCGGGTGCCGTCTTCGCGCACATCCCGGATGCCGTCGCCTGGCACGACGGACCCGAGTGGGCCGAACGAACGGGCGTCGATCGTGCCCGCGAGGGCAACGCGCAGACGCTCTTACTCGCCGACCTGATCCCGGTCGACGGATCCTCCGGTCGCGGCCTGTTGCCCAGTACCCCCGACCTCGCGATCCACCTGGACGGAGAGTTCGCGTCGGCAGCGACCTTCCTGTGCGTCGACTCGGTCCTGGAGGCGTTTCCTCGTGCAACGGTGATCCTGGATGCCGCCCCCGCCGTGCCAGTCCTGACGACCGACCCGCGGCTCGTGGTGGGGAACGTCCCCGACGCTCGCGTGGTGCTCCGGCTGACACAGCCCGTCGTCATTCTCGACGCCGACGAACTGCGCGAGCGACTCGCGATGCTCGGCCAGGGAGACGAGGGACGTCTCATCGTCCGGTCTGCGGACGGGACGGCCATCGGCGAGGCGGCCTCCCGTCGGGCGCGGCGCCGTGAGGAGCGATGGCACGGAGCGGTCGGGTTCACGACGGGCACCGTCGTGACGAACGGAGTCCTTCCCGTGGGTGACGAGCCGCACCTCGAGTCGTGGGTGGGCCGATGGGGCGGCGCCGAGCGCTGGACGTGAAATCCGCGGATTTCCGCGGTTTCGGGGGTGCGACACGCCCGGGCGGTGGTGTGGATTGGACGAGTGCGCGGGATCCGCGT